>CABQGK010000005.1 GCA_902463725.1 uncultured Sutterella sp.
GCCGGCTCCTCTCGGGACTTTCACCCGTTAGAACATGCTCATGCCGAGCACACAATCAGTGAGGCCTGCACCACATTGGCGCAGGCCTTTCTTCTGTGCGAAGCGCTGTACTTGTGTTGCTACTCCTACCCATCAAAAATAGCGCACTCTTGACTCGGTCACAATCCAGTGCATCGGCAGATCGAATGGCTCAAAAAGCGTCGCAGGCACAACGAGCTCTTCAAACGCCAATCCAATGGCGCGGATGTTGGGATGATCAGACATCCAGCGATCAAAGTAACCACCCCCGTTACCTAGACGCCAACCCTCAGTGGAGTACCCCACACAAGGCGCAACCACGACCTCAGGCACGCATTCTTCCCCTATTGACGCCGTAATACCCGCAGTATCCTTCACTAAGGGGCTTTCACTTGACCAAAGCCTGTAACACATCGAGCGAGTTTCTTTATAGACAAAAGGAAGCGCAAGTTGCACGCCACGCCTCTCTGCCCACTGCAGTAGCGCTGGCGCCACATCAACCTCTCCCCGCATCGCCGAATAAAGTCCTACGCTACGAGGATTAATCTCGACGAGCAGCGTGCATAGACGTTCAATCATCTGCTCGGAGCGACCTCGCTCCTGCACTAATCGAAGTCGCTCTTGCCGGCAGTATTGCCGCCAGTGTTTCTTATCATTCATCATCAATAGTTTTATTACGCAAGGCTTTCTATCGCCGCTACGAACCTCTCCATAAGTCACCAGCACACGATTCTATGGGTCTTCACCATGATCTCTAATCGATATTGTGCGTCAAAGACGTGTTCACGGTTTAAAATTTTTGTGGCACACGGCATTGACACAAAACACCATCCGCTCTCACGGTATGCACAACACCAAATTTCTATCCACTGCAGTTGCTAGCGTACTGGCCTTGATCTCGACAAAGGTTCTCTGCTCAGTACAAACTCTCGATGTACAACCCTCTGTCACGGCAACGACATCCGTTGTCGGACCCCCCCCCATTGCAACGCTAAATAACGGTGCAACGGCTCCTACTGGCGTTGTACTTGAAACACGAACCCAAGGTGACAACGATGATATTCTTGAACGTGCCCTACTTCCCCCTGTACGCTCTGCTGAGGATGACCGCTTTCTTGACGCATGGAAGCTAGCCCAGAAAGGTCAATGGGACAAACTGAATGCACAAATCTCAACGCTTGAAGGGTACCCGCTACTTGACTATTTGAAGCTTGCAAGCATGAACGGAGCGCTCAAACGTACACCGTCGGACAATGCCCTTCAACAAGATTACGAACGCTTTATTGCTGCTCACAAGGGCGACTATCTCGCTGAACGCGCCACAAGCGACCTGCTCATGATCGCCGCTCGCGCTATGACACAAGGGCAGTTCAACCGCCTCTACAAAACGCTTGCATGGAATAAAGAAGAGCCTCCCATCCTTGCTGCGTGGTTCATCTTTAACGCCAGCCGTCAAAACTTATCTCAACGGTTCGCCTTTTATAGAGACACCAACTACCGAGGAGAATTCCTAGAGCCCCTCGGCAACTCGATCGGTGCCAGTACGAAAAACTGGCCTTGGACCAAACTGTTAATCGCGCTACAGAAGCAACGTTGGCAAGACGCGACCGCCACCCTCAAGAACGTGGACAAGAAGACGCTACCAACAAGCGCTAAAGACTTAACGACGATGCTCAAAAACCCGGCTGGTTGGGTAAAAAAGAATGAAGCAAAGTTGAGCAACAATCCTAGGCTCGCCTTGCTCTATGCCCTCAGAATAGCCCCTGCCAATAGTGAAGGAGCAGCCGAAGTGATATCCGTGGTTTCCGATAAACTTCCTCGCGACGAACGTAATATGGTGTGGGCAACGATCGGCTATCACGGCGCCACAGACCTATCGGCAAACGCCTCGGCATGGTTCAGTCATGTCACGGGCAATATTGACGACAATGCGCTCTTGGTCCAAAGTGACATAAAACTCAGCTGGGCGATTCGTGCAGCGCTTTGGTCACAAAAGTGGGAAGAAGTCGAGCGTCTAACTAGAAAACTCCCTGAGAGTATGCAGTCGGATGAAACTTGGATCTACTGGCGTGCTCGTGCTCTCAGTGCCCTCAATCAACCGGAACGTGCTCAGCCTCTCTATCGTAGCATCGCCTCATCGACGTCCTTCTACGGGAAACTGGCGGCAGACATGCTCAACGTTGCTTATTTTCTGCCGCAAGCTGGTACGGTCGTACTGCCTGCAGTCACAGAACAGCGCTGGCAGCAAACGCCCTCCATCGCTCGTGCCGAAACCTTCTACCGACTCGAGCTTTACTTCATGGGACACCGCGAATGGAACTGGGCTATGCGAGATCTCAGTAGCCCTGAGCTGAATCAGCTGGCAGAGTATGCAAAATCCCGTGCGCTCTTACACCGCATGATTAACACTGCGCAGCGCGTCAATCCTAGTGAGCAACGACTTGAGCACCTTTTCCCTATGCCTCATCGCCAGCAATTTGAACCCATCGCTGAGCAGCAAGGCACACCGCTAGCATGGGTTTACGGCGTCATTCGCCAAGAATCCCGCTTCATGCCAAGTGTTACCTCGTCGGCAGGAGCACAAGGACTCATGCAGATCATGCCAAAAACCGCACGGTGGCTCACCCGAAAGCTATCACTACCAGCATTGTCCTCAACAGCGGATCTTCACGATTTGAATACTAACGTCATGCTTGGTAGCGCCTTTCTTAATATGTTGCGTAGCGATCTTGCTGACAGCTACGTACTCGCAACTGCGGCTTACAATGCGGGACCAGGAAGAGCCCGCAAGTGGCGTTCCATGCTCGCTAACCCAATTGAAGGGGCGATTTTCATCGAGTGCATTCCCTTCAATGAAACACGCGACTATGTCAAAAATGTCATGGCCAATACGCATACATTTTTCTTGCTCGATGGCCACAGCAAGACCAACTTCACACAGCTGATCAGCAGCATTGAGCCCAACGCGGATCTCAATACCGATTTACCGTAGTTCCAGGAGATGCACAGACATGCAAATCTATTTGGTGGGGGGATATGTCCGCGACAAACTGCTCAAAGCAGCTGGTTTCCCTGTGGAACCTAGTGATCGTGATTGGGTTGTTGTCGGTAGCACGCCAGCAGAGATGATTGCCGCTAAGTTTCTGCCAGTTGGCAAAGATTTTCCTGTCTTTCTACACCCCAAGACGCACGAAGAGTATGCACTAGCTCGCACCGAAAGAAAGACGGGACGAGGCTACCATGGCTTTGCCTTTTATGCTGCCCCTGATGTCACCCTTGAGGAGGATTTGCGCCGTCGGGATCTCACCATCAATGCCATCGCGGAAGATCAAAACGGCAAGCTTATTGATCCTTATGGGGGCGTGGCGGATTTAACGGCAGGAATTCTAAGACATGTCAGCAACGCTTTCGCTGAAGACCCCGTGCGTATCCTACGAGTTGCCCGTTTTTCAGCGCGTTACCCGACTTTCTCTATTGCCCCTCAGACCGCACTTTTGATGAAAGAGATGGTCTCCTCGGGAGAAGCTGATGCACTCGTCGCAGAACGCATTTGGGCCGAGTTTAGTAAAGGGCTGCTCTCAACGGCACCTCTACGTATGGTTGAAGTGCTAAAAAACTGCGGACTCTGGGAAAAGCTCTTTCCAAACCTTCCTAGCGTGCAACAACTGGCTCGTGCCCAATCACAACCCTACTGGCAAACCCTTGGACTAGAAGAGCGCGTGGCGCTGCTACTCGCTGATGCACCAAAACGTAGCGACGTTTCCAACATGCTCCATGCGCTACGCGCTCCAGTGCTGGTGACACAATTTGCAGAACTCTTCCACGAGGTACTGCGGAAAACGGTTGATTTCAGCAATGTAGAGCATCTCTGTACACTCTTTATGCAGACCGATGCGCTACGACGCCCAAAACGCTTTGAGCAGCTATGTAGCCTGATGACTCACGTCACCGCATCCGAGCAATGGAAATGCCAACAGCTTTTCGCCGCGTGGCGCGACATTGATGCTCGATCGGTGGCAAGCGCTCAAACGAACCCTAAACTCATTGCTAGCGCTATTCTGGCCACACGAAAAGCGGCTCTATCCGAAGCGCTTCAGAAGATCGCTAAAACAGACGTCCAACAATCATGACAATGGCAGCTAATAGCACGGTACTCATGAGAGGAATTTCAATCTCATGACCCCGTATGGAGAAATGAATATCCCCAGGTAAGCGCCCTAATCCCCAACGTCTCAGCGTGGGGATGAAGCTCAGTACAACAATGAGCAAGACAAAGATGGCAAGAAACCAACGCATGGGCGCATTCTCCTCTAGGGCAATCTCCCGCAATGCACAAGCATTTGTGATACTTTACCGCAGTTGAACGTTTAATAAATACATCATGTCCGACTCTCTTCTTTGGCGCCTACGTACACATTGCCGACGGCTCTTCATTCGTGATTTAAACATCCACTGTTCCATCGGTGTTTATGAACACGAACACAAGGCACTACAGCCCGTTCTTCTCAACTGTGACGTTTGGATTCTTACCCACACACAGCAAAGTGTAGATGACAGCCTAGATGACGTCCTCGACTATACACTCCTTGTACAAACCATTAAAACTCAGGCACTCGCTGGTCATACCGAACTACAGGAAACCCTCGTTGACAACATCGCCACGAAGCTACTGAGTTATCCCCAAATTGTTATGCTCCGCCTTAGCACCGAAAAACCTCACGCCTACGAAGAAGCTAGGGGCATAGGTGTCGAAATTTGGCGCGAGGGCCTCGCCTTTAATCGTCTCCCCTAACCCGCTGTTTTGCTATGACTATTGATATTCCTGTCGTACCCAAGAGCCTCCAGAGTGACGAGGCCACTGCCGAGCTGGTTCCGCATTCGGAGTCTGACCTTGATGCCACCCAAGACGGCAACCAAACCAACAAACCCAAAAAAGAAAAGAAAAGCGTTTCCGTCAAAAAGCTTGAGAAGCGTGTTGTACGCCTTACCGCTCAAGCAATCACGGACTTCAACATGATTGAGGACGGTGATAAGGTATTGGTCGCTATGAGCGGTGGGAAAGATAGTTTTGTATTGCTTGATACACTCAAAACACTCGCTGCTCGAGCACCCATTCACTTTGAGCTACTTGCCGTCAACATTGATCAGCACATTCCGAATTTCCCTAGAGAGGTCCTAGCTTCCTACCTTCAAAGCACAGGCGTGCCCTACCATATAGAAGATCAAGACACATTTAAGATCGTCGAACGTGTTATTCCTGACGGCCGCAATATCTGCTCACTATGCGCCCGCCTGCGGCGCGGCATACTCTACCGGGTGGCGCGTGAGCACGGTTGTACAAAAATCGCACTAGGCCACCACATGGACGATATTGTCGGCACGCTACTTCTCAATCTTTTCTATGGTGGACGCATGAAAGGCATGCCTCCCATCCTTCGTAGCGACGACGGACGCAACACTGTTATCCGACCGCTAACCTATGTTCGCGAGTATGAAACCGAACGCCTATCCAAAATCCGAGGCTATCCAACAACGGCCAAAGGCATCTGTGGTAAAGGGGAAAACCTGAAACGGCAAGAAATCAAAGCACTGATTCGTCAATGGGATCGTGAGTTTCCAGGTCGCATCTACAACCTGTTCATGAGTATGCAACGTGTCGCACCATCACACCTCATGGATAAGAGCCTCTATGATTTTCGGACGTTTACACACCTTTTACCCACTGCCCTGACTGCGGATGGCGATGAAGAATGAAGACGCTTTAGGATGCGCTTTCTGTTATCGTCTGACACGCAAGCCCGAGCAAATTTTGCTAGTCTAACCACAACAACACAAAGAGAATAATGCGGCAGTTTCTGCTAGCGACCCTCTTTGGAGCGGAGTACTCTATGAGAGACTCCGCTTGGTGATCACCGATTTGTTTGAAAGGAAAACCATGCGAACTCGCTCCATGAAAGTTATCGACATGGCGGTGCACGACGTCGCCACGATTACTGCGGACAAGACCATCACCGAATGTGCTACGCAAATGCGCGCAGAACACGTCGGTAGTTTGGTCATCATTGATGATGCGAAAACGCCAATTGGAATGATCACTGATCGTGACATTACCATTCAGGTGGTCGCCCGCCACCTGAATCCAGATACGGTTACGGTTGGCGACGTCATGACAAAACCCGTTGTCACAGCCAAAATCAATGAGAGTATGGTTGTCGCACTGGCTCGTATGCGTGAGTTTGGTATACGCCGGCTTCCTATTGTTGACGAAGAAAATAAACTCGTCGGCGTGATTTCTAACTCCAATCTCGTCGAAGAGTTGTCATCACTTCTCGAAGGGCTTGTGCGCAACATTCACTCCTCCAAAGCGAGAGAGGTGGCATTGCGTTCAGATTAAGGCCGTTATTCTTTATGCTTAAGGGACGGCAAAATTCGCTACTTTTCCACGAAGCCGTCCCTCACCATCATCAACACAACATTCCTCTCTCTGCGCACCTTGTAAGGTGACCTTCCTTGACCTTGTATGCTGTGTTTCACGTGAAACATTCACCCATGCGGTCAGTGCCATCTGTTTGCTCGCCACTATGATTCCTTCTGACTCATGATCCATTCGTAGACATCACTTCGAGGCAAACCGGTCACCTTTGCTGCGACCGCAGCAAGTTTCGAGGCAGGCACAAGTGGCATGAGACCAATCAACCAAGCTCTCTGCTCCTCCGTCAACTCGATGCCTGTCGCTGGCTGAGTGCTGGCACCAACAAGTACAGCATATTCCCCCTTTGGAAGCATTTCTGCCGCCCATGCGGCAAGCTCGGCGCCTTTCAGATAAGAGAACTCCTCAAACTTCTTGGTAAGTTCTCGAGCAATGACAACCTCTCGGTCTGGTTGAATATACGTAGCAAGATCCAACAACAGTTCACGGACACGATGAGGGGCCTCATAAAGAACAAAGGCTTCACCACGCCCTAGCCATTTTTGCAGCGCTTCACCTCTAGCCTTAGTTTGAGGCGGGACGAACCCGACGAAAGAAAACCCAGCGCTTTCAAGGCCAGATGCCGAGAGCGCTGTGATCACCGCCGAAGCTCCCGGCACGGGTATCACACGATACCCAGCTGCCGCAACCAGTTTCGCCACTTTGGCACCAGGATCTGAAACCGATGGCGTTCCAGCATCAGTAACCAGTGCAATTCTTTGCCCCTGCGCCAGCATAGCGATCAGCTTCTCAGCGCCCTCGTGTTCATTATGTTCACGCACAGAAAGAAGCTTGCTACTGATGCCGTACTTTTCTAGTAATTTCTTAGTTTCTCTCGTGTCCTCCGCCGCAATACAATCAACTTTGCTTAAAATCCAAAGAGCACGCAACGTAATGTCGCCTAGATTTCCTATCGGCAGTCCAACCATATACAAACTGCCACTAGGGCACTCCTGCATAGGAAGTCCTGAAATCTGGAACAAAGAATCTGAAATTAATTTCTCATTTGGGGAACTCATTGTGTCTCACCTTAACTCGCTTCGTATTGCGCTCTGCGGCTCGCTCAGTCTAGCAATTCCGCTGGTCGCATGGGCTACCGCCGAGACGGATTCTCCCAATACGCCACAACAGTCAAGCACAACAAGCAGTGTTGTCGTGGCAGAAGAGCGCCCAATCACGGTCGCTTATCTCATGCCAAGCGACAACTCTCCTGTGCTTGCCGCCAATAAGATCGTTCTCAATGGACTCACTTCTGCCAACATGTTCAAGCCAAACATACGGCTTCTGATGGTCGAAACGTCCTTGGATAACAACCTCGAAAACCAGCTTAAAGCCGCTGTCCTTGCTGGTGCTGATGTCGCCATTGGCCCCCTGTCGCGCGACCGTGTTGATGAACTCTTAAAGATGCCCGAGCTACCACTTCCCGTGGTTGCCCTTAACACGCCGACAACGCTACAGGGTGAAGCCGATACGCAGCTCCTTATGATGTCGTTGAGCAATGAACTTGAAGCAAGTTACATAGCCAACGAGGCAGCTGATACTATCGAGAGCCTCAAAAACCCAATGGCTCGCGTCGTTATTATCCGAGACGCCACCAAAAACGATTACCGCGTTACGGCTGGCTATGAGGCTGCACTACAAGCTCGCCACATTCCCTATCAAATCCTGCCGATTGATCTGACTACGATTAACGCACAGAGAAAACTCTTCTCTGAGGAGATGAACGCTGACCTCAAGGCACAGTATGCACATGAAATCGCAGAACTCTCTCGCCTGCCAAAAACAGACGAAAACCTGCAGCGTCTCAAAGAACTGAAGGATGCGCAACGTATCGCCGAAGTGCAAGGAACACCAGAATTCCCTGTTGCCCTCCTTTCTATGGGAGCGACTGAAGCAGGGCTTGTCGTTGGCCGTCTGCCACGCAAGACGCAAATCATGGGTGTATCGCTACTCAACCCTGGCGATCCTGAAACCAATCCTACGGCGAGCTCATTGGTCTACGACCTCAACAATGCTGTCTTTGTGGATGCGCCTTTGCTGATTAAGTACGATGCTCAGGGCTTTGAAGCGAAATTCCAAACACCGATGCCCTATTCTTTACCAGCTAAGCGCCTCTTCGCGCTTGGATTGGACGCACTCAGTATCGCGGAACAATGGGCGCATCAAGTACCAAATATCAAACTAGCTGGTGAAGCCGGTCAGTGGTCAGGAGATGTCGCTTCGAGCGCCATCCTGACTAGAAAACCCGCTACTGTACTCATCCAAGATGGTGCGCTACAGTTGCTAACGATCGAACCAGCTCCAGCAAAAGCCACGCAGTAAAGCTTTTAGCTACACACACAACCATCTATAAGCAGTGACCACTCAAAACGTCACTGCTTTGTCTTTCTAGGAAAACGTTGTCCCATGCCATTGATCACACTTCAGAATGTCGATGCCGCTTGGGGGGATCTGCCTTTACTTGATGGCGCCAACTTCTCGTTGGAGTCAGGTGAACGCATTGGCGTCATCGGCCGAAATGGTACAGGCAAAAGCACCCTGCTATCCATCCTCGCCGCGCAACAAATCCCCGACCATGGGGAGCGTATAGCGCAAGACGGCCTTCGTATTGAGTATGTAGAGCAAGAACCTATTCTGCCCGCCGCGTCCACTATTCGAGAAAGTCTCATTGCTCGCGGTGCCATCATGAACATGGCCGATGAACGTGACAAATGGCGTGTGCTAGCCAAACTCGATGAATACATCGATCGGTTTGGTGTACACAAAGGTCGTGCTCCTGCTCAAGCGAGTGGTGGCGAACGCAAGCGCGCAGCCCTCGCACTCGCCTTTGCGTTGCTACCGGATGTGCTACTACTCGACGAGCCAACCAATCACCTCGATATTGAAGCCATCAAACTGCTAGAAAATATCTGTAATACAGAATACAAAAATTCAAGATCTCTGGTCGTTATCACGCATGATCGACAGTTTCTCGATAATGTTGTTACACGCATTATCGAACTCGACCGAGGACAGCTCCGTTCATATCCTGGCAGCTTTGCCGCCTATCAAGACAAAAAAGAATACGAGCTAAATAGCGAAACCCTTGCTAATCAGCGCTTTGATAAATTCTGGAAGCAAGAAGAGGTATGGATTCGCAAAGGTATCGAAGCACGACGCACAAGAAATGAAGGGCGTGTTCGCCGTCTTGAACAACTGAGACGTGAACGTGAGCAACGACGGGAATTGGTCGGTAGCATACAACTGACGATTGACGCTGGTGACAAAAGCGGAAAAATCGTTGCAGAAATAGCAGGACTCTCAAAATCTTTTGGCGAGCATCATGTCGTTCGCGACTTCGACCTCGTCTTGCTGCGCGGGGAAAAGTTGGGGCTCATCGGTCCCAATGGAATTGGGAAAAGTACGCTCATCAAACTCATTTTGGGGCAGCTGTCCCCTGATGCCGGCACTGTCAAGCTAGGCACCAATCTGAAGGTGGCCTATTTCGATCAGTTACGTGAGCAACTTGACCTCAACAAAACAGTTGCTGAAACCATCTCCCCTGGCTCTGAATGGGTAGAAATAGGCGGACAGAAAAAACACGTTATCGCCTACATGGGGGATTTTTTGTTCCCGCCAAGACGAATCAATGTACCAGTGAGCTCGCTCTCTGGAGGTGAACGCAATCGACTTTTGCTTGCACGCTTATTCGCCCTACCGGCTAATCTGCTCATTCTAGACGAACCAACCAACGATTTAGATATCGACGGCTTGGACGTGCTCGAACAAACGCTCAGTAACTATCCTGGCACCATCATTGTCGTATCACACGACCGGCGCTTCTTAGATAATGTGGTCACGCGAGTGTTGGCACCACAAGGCGATGGCCACTGGCAAAGTTATATCGGCGGTTATAGTGACTGGCAACTCCAGAGCACGAGAACAAGCGTGCACACCGATGCGCCAAAAAATAACCCTACTGCCATCAAAGACCCATCACCAGTTCGTGTAACCAAGCGAGAGCAGAAACGGCTCTCCTATAAGGAAACCAAAGAACTTGAAGAGCTGCCTGCGCAAATCATGGCCCTCGAAGAGGAGCAAGCCGCTCTCATCGAAAGCATGAGTGCTGCAGACTACCACAGCCTTCCCGTTGAGCGCATCAAGGCAGACAAAGACCGAGCCGTGTCCCTCGAGCAACAGATTGCGCAAGCCTACCAACGCTGGGAAACATTAGAACAAAAGAAAACTGCCTTTGAATTAGGGTAAACCCCTATATTTATAGACATGTTTTCCGTCTCTAGTTGAGTATGTTGAAACAGATTGGACTGCCGTAGCAGCCCTTGTCAGAGTTTGAAGAAAGAAAAGGAAAATCCCGTGACAGCTAGCACAACAGAAACGAACCACTACGATCTCGACCATGTCGATACGTTGCCTGGTTTATTCGAAAATAGTCTAAAGCTGTACTCCGCCCAAGAAGCCCTTCGTCAGTTCGATCGTTCGACCAATCAGTGGATCAGCTACAGCTATAGCGAATTGGGAAAGCGAATTACAGCCTGGCGTCGAGCTTTTGCACAGATGGGGCTTGCACGCGGTTCACGCATTGCAATTCTCATGCCCAACTCGGTCGACCATGTTTGTGCTGACCAAGCCGCCCTTGCTAACGGCTTGGTACCTGTGCCTTTGCACGCTATTGATACACCTGGTGCCTGTGCGTTCATCATCATTGACAGCCAAGCCGTTGCCCTCGTCACCAATAAACTCAATCGCTGGAATCAAATTCGCGCGACTGGGGTAGAAATGCCAGACCTCACTCATGTGATTGTGACGGATGAGGGAGAAGTATCAGAGCAATTTACGGATGAGCATTTCGACATCACGGGTGCTACCAAATTTCTCCAGAAGGGGGAAGCATTTCCTGGTGAACTACCGCCCTTACCCAGTAAAGATGACCTAGCAGGCATCATTTATACCTCAGGGACAACTGGGCGACCCAAGGGCGTCATGCTTACGCATAACAATATCGTCAGCAACGTCAAAGCGACGTTGAAGTGCGTCTCCCCTAATGTTGGGGACACCTTCCTTTCCTTCCTACCGCTCTCACACACCTTTGAACGTACTGCGGGTTACTATCTTGCATTAGCAACGGGCTGCCGTATCGCCTACAACCGCTCCATTTTGTTGCTTGCCGATGACCTCAAGACGATCAAACCAGATGTTGTCATCTCCGTACCACGCGTCTATGAGCGAATTTTTGCAAGAGTAGAAGACAAGCTCAAAAAATCGAATGCCTTGGCGCGAATGGTGTTTAACTGGGCTGTTGAAATCGGTTGGCGAGACTTTTGCCGCAAAAATCTCATGCCAGTAGAAAAGAGTTGGCGTAGCTTCCTTGACCCCATCGTGCGTGCACTCTTGCTGAAAAAGGTTTCCTCTACGCTATTAGCGCAGTTCGGTGGCCGTCTACGCATTGCGATTTCTGGAGGCGCCGCCTTGAACGCCAAGGTTGCCCGTACCTTCTGCGGGTTAGGCTTACCAATTATTCAAGGCTATGGCATGACCGAAGCTAGCCCAATCATCGCTGGCAACAACCAGTCGCTTAACCAACCCGCTACCGTCGGACGTCCTTTCTGTAACGTTGAGCTCCGCCTAGGTGAAGGGCAAGAGATTCAAATCAAGGGGCCAACCGTTATGAAGGGTTACTGGAATCGCCCAGAAGATAGTGCTCGAGCCTTCACGCCTGACGGCTGGCTATGTACCGGGGATGTTGGTGCCTTCAATGAGGCTGGTCTCTTGCAAATCAAAGGACGCATCAAGGAAATCATTGTCACCAGCACTGGCGAGAAAGTCCCGCCAGCAGACCTTGAAAGTGCCATTGAAACAGATCCTCTCTTTGCACAAGCATATATCATCGGTGAAAATCGTCCTTATCTCTCGCTCATTGCTGTCGTTGGTGAAGAAGAGTGGAAACGACTGGCGCAAGAGCACGGCCTCAATCCTGATGATGAAAGCGCGCTTAACGCCCCTGCCTTAAAGAGTGATGCGCTTAAGCGAGCCAAAATCGCAGCACGAGACTTTCCTCACTATGCCTTGCCGCGCGCAATAGTGCTTACGAAAGAGCCTTGGACGATCGAAAATGGGCTTTTAACGCCTACCCTCAAGCTCAAACGCGGTCCATTGTCCACGAAGTTCCGAGACACAATTCAGAAGCTATACGCCACACACGGCTAAAGCATCGTGTCACATTTGATTCGTCAGAGCCCCTGAAGAAGGAGCTCTGATGGTCAAGCAGGCCGAATGATGCTATAGCTAAATTTTTCAGCCCTCAGGCCTAGGGCTAGGCTAAAATTTCTCATCCTACAGTCCTCAAATCGACTCAAATTTTTATGAGCTCCACCCCCGAAAAATTTCATCAAGACCTGATGCCCGAGTGGGCCATTCACATGACCGACAAGATCATGGACTACTATACGTCCAAGTATCTGCGTTGCGATCCTGTCATACTGAATAACCCACCTCCGCCTCAAGAAGGCCATCAGTACCTTCTCTACGCCCATATTCCGTTCTGCCACACGCTTTGTTCGTACTGCACCTTCCACCGTTTCCTATTTAAGGAGCACACTGCGCGCGCCTATTTCGAGAACCTGCGCAAAGAAATGGACTACGTCAAAGCACTCGGCTATGACTTCCAATCCATGTACGTGGGTGGTGGAACAACGACCATCATCGAGAGCGAGCTCATCAAAACACTTGAGCATGCAAAAAAGCTCTTCCCCTCGATTAAGGAAATTTCGTGTGAAACAGATCCTCAGATCATCATGACTCCGCAGTTCCGAAATCTCAAAGGGCTTGTCGACCGTATGTCCATCGGCGTGCAGAGCTTCAACGATGACATTCTGAAGCTTGCAGAGCGCTATGAAAAATTTGGCTCTGGCGAGCAGATTTTTGAGCGCTTGCAGTACGCACAAGAACTCTTTCCAACCTGCAATGTCGATATGATCTTTGGGTTCCGCGGACAGACGCTCGACATGCTACAAGACGATATGGACAAGATTCGCCAACTCAATCCACGTCAAGTGACCACCTATCCGCTCATGGTGACATCGCAGACCCGAAAGAGTGTCAAAAATGTCATTGCTGCGGAAGGCAATCAGCTTGCTGAGCAATATAAAGTCATCATGGACACACTCGGCGCGCACTACCGTCAGCTCACGAGTTGGACATTTGGACGCACAAATGACGAAGGCTTTGACGAGTACGTTGTTGACCATGACGAGTACTTGGGTGTCGGCTCGGGCGCATTTAGCTTCCTCGGAGATAGTCTCTACGTCAACACCTTTAGCCTGCGCCGCTATGGCGAACGCATCGCTGAGGGACATACGGGGGTGGAACGCCGTCGGCAATTCAATAAGCACTCGATCTTGCAATATCGCCTCATGCTTAATCTCTTTTCACACCGACTCTCACGTCGCTATTTCCGCGAAGTGCACGGTGTGAATCTTGATCGTGCGCTCTTCAAGGAAATGATGGGGCTTCGTTTGCTCGGCGCTATTAAGGATGATCCGAATGACCCCGACCGCTTGATTGTCACGGATACAGGAAAATTCTTGGGTCTTGTGATGATGAAGGCTTTCTACTCCGCTATGGACAATGTTCGTGCGGAACTGCGTAAGCCACTCAAAGAAGAGGATATGTAAGAGTCCAGCTCTTTCCTGAAAGCCAAAAATCGCATCCACAGCCTCTAGGGCAGGGATGGCTACCCCTCAGATAGGACGCCGCCCCTGCCCTTAACTACGGACCAACACTGAGCAAAGGAGACCGTCATGCTCGACGCCCCAAAGGGTCTGCGCTTACATATCGGCATCTTTGGCGAACGAAACGCAGGAAAAAGCTCTCTGCTCAACGCACTCACCAATCAAAAGCTCTCTATCGTCTCTGAGATTGCGGGAACCACAACGGATCCCGTTGAAAAAGCTACTGAACTCTTCCCTGTAGGTCCCGTCGTCTTTATTGACACAGCAGGCATAGACGATGTTGGAGCGCTCGGCGCCGCACGGGTAGCGCGTTCACTGAGTGTATTGAGTTGGATCGATATCGCAATTGTTGCCATCAACGGCCAATGTAACGCGCTCAATCCCGCTACAGCTAACTTACTTAACGACTGCCGCACACGTGCCACACCGATCCTAATTGCGTTAACACAGTGCGACTTAGGAGCCCCGTCAGAAGAGCTATTGGCATCGCTAAAGCGCGCGCTGCCCCCAGAAACCCCCATCATCAGCACGAGTGCACATAAAAGCACTGGTATGGATGTCCTACGCGCCGCCATTAGTCATATGGCCTCTAAGAGAGAACCAGACCACCCCCTCACTCAAGGGCTTGTAAAAGCCTGCGACACAGTACTTCTCGTCACCCCAATGGATATTGGTGCCCCCAAAGGGCGGCTCATTCTGCCGCAGGTGCAGACGCTACGCGAGCTTCTAGATGTACATGCTCGGATCATCGTCATCCAAGTGGATGCGCTCAGCGCCATGCTCAATGAGCTCAAACACCCGCCCGCGCTGATCATCACCGACTCACAAGTCGTACACGACGTTGCACGCATCGCCCCTGCAGAAATCCCACTCACCACATTTTCCATTCTCATGTCTGCTGCAAAATGCGACATGATACCCCTCGCACAAGGCGCTGCCGCAATTGAGCGCCTGCGAGACGGAGACAAAGTGTTGATTATGGAAACCTGTAGTCATCATCCGCAGAAGGATGACATTGGACGCGTAAAGATTCCCCGCTGGCTTCGTGAATACACCGCTAAAAACCTTGACATAACGGTAGCAGCTGGACGCGAAATTCCATCAGACTTCCGTCCCTACCAGTTACTCATTCAATGCGGAGGCTGCGTCGTCACGCGCCGACATATGCTAGCGCGGCTCGCGCAAGCACTGGCGCAGGGGGTACCGATGACCAACTATGGTATGGCCATTTCCGCCTTTGGTGGCCTCATTGAACGCGTGCTATCAGCACATCCAGAGGCTCTTGCCGCCTATCACACGGCGTTGCTCACCAATGGAGAAGCGCATGACGACGACCAATGAACAGGCAAGAAGCAAACCATACAGCGATGACGAACTCAAAACGATGTTAGCACATCAAAGTTTCGCAGATTGTCAGCAATTACAGTTACAAGCATATAACTTAACAAGAGAAATACATGGCAATGATATTTACCTAAGAGGATTAATAGAATTAAGTAATATATGCGACGCAAATTGTCGATATTGTGGAATTAGAAAAGGGAGAAAAAAACTCCAACGATATACTCTCTCCAGAGAAGATATTCTAAAATGTGCGGAATATGCTATTCAAAAAGGCTATGGATCACTTGCCCTTCAAGCTGGAGAAAGAAGGAATAAAGCTTGGATAGATGAAATTTCGTCTCTATTAACCGCTCTTCG
This sequence comes from uncultured Sutterella sp., assembly GCA_902463725.1. Classification (GTDB taxonomy): domain Bacteria; phylum Pseudomonadota; class Gammaproteobacteria; order Burkholderiales; family Burkholderiaceae_F; genus Sutterella. The sequence continues at coordinate 15,916 of CABQGK010000005.1, forward strand.
AGGCTTGACCATCCGTTATGGGGTAACTGAGACGTTCGGTCTTACGCTCAGCCTCGGCGAACAGAGTATCGATGTCTACGCGGCTTGGGCGCGTGCTTGGAAAAATCCGAACACGTTGCGATACTTACTCAGATTTGAGACAAGCAACCCCACGCTTTTTGCACATCTACACCCCTCCGATGGCAGATATGAGAAACAACTCACACATCGCTATGCTGCATTGCGAAACCTACGAGAGACCGGCTACCAAGTTGGCACTGGTGTCATGATTGGGCTACCAGGACAAACACTTGATGATCTTGTCGCCGATATCCGTATGTATCAATGTCTCGACGTCGACATGATTGGTATGGGTCCTTATCTCGTTAGTGAAGGTGCCGATATGTGTGCTGAGGGCATGATGGAGCGGTCTGCGCTACTGCAACGCTCCCTGAATATGATCGCTGTCACGCGCCTCGCCTTGCCAAAAACCAACATCGCAGCAACCACCGCTTTGGAGAGCCTATTGCCTGGCGGGAGAATTGCAGCTTTCCTGTATGGCGCCAACGTACTCATGCCTAACCTCACACCCACTTCACCCCGTAGCACCTACCAACTCTACGACAACAAACCAGGCATCGATAGTGATGCGAGAGCCAACGATTTGCTTTTTGCACAAATTGAGTCACAAACGGGGCTACGGATTGCGCTTGGGAAAAGTGGCAATGCACTACGGTGGCAAGAACGCAAAACCCAGAGATAAAAAGGAGGTTGGCGTAGCCTCCTTTTATACGCGAGCGGTTACTCACTCTCGCAAAAACACCTGAACAAAGCTACTCCACAAGAGAGTGAGTACTCACTCAATTTTCTCATTCATCTCGCGGGTCGCATGGAATTTAACCTGAGGCCAATGCTTCATTGTTGTCTCTAGGTTGTAGATCGACGTCGCTAAATACACAATATTTCCATTGACATCGGTCGCTAAGCGAGCACCCTGCTCCCGCTCAAAATCCTTTCGAGTTTGCTCGTCAGGAAAGGAAAGCCAGCGCGCTGTAGAAACATCGGTATGCTCATAAATGGCATCGACTTTGTATTCAGTAGCAAGGCGTTGTGCAACGATTTCGAACTGCAGCTGGCCCACAGCACCGAGCATGATATTGCCAATATCGTTTGTAAACACCTGAATGGCCCCCTCTTCACCGAGCTCCTGCAACCCCTTCTGAAGTTGTTTCGCCTTAAAGGGATCTTTGCTACGTGCTGCACGGAAAAGCTCTGGTGCAAAATTGGGGATCCCAGTAAAGGCTAGCTGTTCTCCTTCGGTGAGGGTATCGCCAATATGGAGCTGTCCGTGGTTGTAGATACCGATAATGTCACCAGCAACCGCATCTGTCATGATCACACGATCCTGAGCCATAAAGGTGAGCGCATTGGCCAATTTCATTTCACGTCCTTCGCGTGTATGAAACACCTTCATGCCTGGCGTATAACGCCCAGAGCAGACTCGGAAGAAAGCAATACGATCTCGATGACGCGGATCCATATTTGCCTGAATCTTGAAAACAAACCCAGTAAAAGGCTCCTCGGTCGGCTGCACCATACGGCTACCAGCATTGCGCTCGCGAGGAGATGGCGCCCAATTCACCAACGCATCCAAGAGATCTTGAACACCAAAGTTATTGACACCAGAACCGAAAAATACAGGGCTTTGTTCTGCATTTAAAAATTTCTGCAGATCAAATGGCTCTGTTGCACCTTGTACTAATTCAATACCTTCTCTAGCTATGGACATTTCCATAGGGAATAATCGATCTAATTCTGGATTATCCAGCCCTTCAATAATTTCCTTTTCTCCAGAAAGACGCTCTTCCCCTGCCGTGAATTTAACCATATGGTTTTTAAGAAGAGAAAATACTCCACGGAAAGTTTTTCCCATTCCAATTGGCCAAGTGATTGGAACACACTGCAGTTTCAGTACGCTTTCGATCTCGCTTAACAAATCGAGTGGAGAACGCACTTCACGGTCAAGCTTATTAATGAAGGTAATGATCGGAGTGTTGCGCATGCGGCAGACCTCAAGCAACTTGATGGTCTGCGCTTCAACACCTTTAGCCGCATCGATAACCATGATGGCAGCATCGACCGCAGTTAGCACACGGTAGGTATCTTCAGAAAAGTCCTCGTGCCCCGGCGTATCAAGCAGATTGATCACATGATCGTCATACTTGAACTGCATGACCGAACTTGTCACCGAAATCCCACGCTCCTTCTCAACCTCCATCCAGTCGGAGGTAGCATGGCGGGCAGCCTTTCGGCCCTTAACCGCGCCAGCAAGTTGAATAGCACCTCCGAAAAGCAGTAGCTTCTCAGTAAGCGTTGTCTTACCGGCGTCAGGGTGGGAAATAATGGCAAAGGTACGACGATCTTCAACGTCATGCACCAATGCAGGATTTGGACTGGTCATAGCGCATTTAGAAAAAAAGGGGGTTAATACAGGCTCTCGCTATTAGCACATATCGTGCCGAGGCAGGTATACCGAAAGAAAAGTCCATTATTCTAACAACTTGTGCTACAGGCGACACCGAAGACCTTCGCTGAAATCATCGCGCCAGAGCGACAGAAGCAGACAGCCTGAACTTCTGTCGCTCAAGCGCTAGGCTCGACAATTAGCGCTTCAGGTTAAGTTTCCCAAAAGCAGCTGCCATAGCGCTCTGCGCTGGATTGTCACGACGCGTACGCGGCATACGCTCAGCATCAGCGCGGCGGGCACCACGCGCTTGAGCGTTTGCCCCAGTTTTCTTCATGGTCAGCGAGATACGGTGACGCGCCTCGTCTACTTCGAGAACCGAGACCTTCACAATATCGCCCACTTTCACGATGTCATGTGGGTCAGAGACAAAGCGATCAGAGAGTTGTGAAATATGCACAAGCCCATCTTGATGCACACCAATATCGACAAACGCACCAAACGCAGCAACGTTGGTCACCACCCCCTCGAGCTGCATACCAACACGAAGGTCTGCCATGGTCTGAACTTCTTCAGAGAAATTGGCATAGGTGAACTGCTCGCGAGGGTCTCTAGCAGGCTTCTCAAGCTCTCGAACAATATCCTCAAGCGTTGGTAGACCCGTAGTTTCGGTCACAAAGTTCGACAATTTGAGCGTACGCAACAGCGCCCCCTGTCCCATGACTTCCTCGAGAGGGCGCCCGAGTGTCGCAAGCATGCGCTCTACGATCGGATAGCTCTCAGGATGCACCGACGTGCAGTCAAGCGGGTTATCGCCGCCATTGATTCGCAGAAAACCAATGCACTGCGTATAGGTCTTGGGACCCATCATCTTGACTTTTGTCAGCTCCGATCGATTTTTGAAGCCGCCCAGGCTCGTTCGCAACTCCACAATGTTCTTTGCTTTCGTCAGTCCAAGACCAGAAATGCGACGCAAAATTTCGACGCTAGCCGTGTTGACGTCGACACCTACAGCATTCACGCAGTCTTCTACCACATGGTCGAGCCGCTCTGCGAGTTGGGTCTGATTGACGTCATGCTGGTACTGACCAACACCAATGGCCTGTGGATCAATCTTGACTAGTTCTGCCAGCGGATCCTGCAAACGGCGCGCAATGGAAATCGCCCCACGGAAGCTAACATCCACATCTGGAAATTCAGCCGCAGCAGCTTCGGAGGCTGAATAGACAGACGCCCCAGCTTCACTCACCACAACTTTATGTGCATTGAGCTCTGGATGTTGGCGTAGTAGCTTACCGACCAACACATCCGTTTCTCGGCTCGCGGTACCATTACCAATTGCCAAGAATTCCACCTTATGCTCAGCGCACGCCACACGAATCATCTCCATCGCGGCCTTCTCATCTCGTTGAGGAAAGACCACAAAAGTCTTGAGCAATGCTCCCTGAGCGTTCACCACAGCAATCTTGCAGCCGTTGCGATACCCTGGATCAAGTCCCATCACCACTCGACTACCAGCCGGAGCTGCCATCAGTAAGGCCTTGAGATTTGTACCAAAGACATCGATCGCCTTGGAGTCTGCGATTTCTTTAAGGCGTCCCAGCAATTCCGTCTCCAACGATGGTAAAAGCTTAATACGCCAAGTCCAATCCGCAGCTAGCGACAGCCAATCATCCTTGGCTCGCGTAGCGAGCATTGGCAACAAGGCGCGCTCGAGCTGCAGACGGTAGCGCTCCGTTAGCTCGGGCGTATTTTCGAGGCCAATGCGTAGCACGCCAAGTCGAAAACCACGTAAGAGCGCAAGCGCACGGTGTGAAGGAATGCGATCAATCGCTTCGGAATAATCGAAGTAATCTTTAAACGTAGCCGCTCCCTCGACAGACTCATCCACCAATTTGGAGACCAACATGCCTTCACGCCACAGCGCTTCGCGCATGGCTGGCACCAAAACAGAGTTGTCAGTGATGCGTTCTGCAAGGATTGCGCGGATTCCCTTCAAGACAGCATCAACGCTATCGTAGGGCGATTCAGCCTGCACATAGGCCTGTGCCAAATCCTCTGCTGCCCCTTGCTCTGCAATCACTGCCTCTAACAACGGTTCTAATCCCGCCTCCTTGGCCGCCATCGCGGCGTTGTGACGCTTAGGCCGATAAGGAAGGTACAAGTCCTCTAGTTGCTGGCGGTTGTCAGCCACCATGATTTCACGCTCGAGATCCGCAGAAAGTTTGCCCTGTTCAGAAATGCTCTTGAGTACCGTCTCTCTCCGATCTTCCAGTGCTGTGTAATAGAGATAGCGCTCCTCGAGCAAGCGTAATTGTGTGTCGTCAAGACTTCCCGTACGCTCCTTGCGGTAGCGTGCAATAAAGGGGACCGTGGCATTTTCAGCAAAAAGCTCAATGACGGCTTGAACCTGCCAAGGCTGAATGGAAATATCACGGGCAATATATTGGATGATGCGAGTGTTGCGATCAGAATTCATAGAAATGGATTAGAGACAAAAGCGCCTGCGCCCAAGGAATATTGAGCAACAGGACGCTTTGTGAAGAAAGGCGACAAACGTTAATTGGCGTGCTTTTGAAAAATGCGTTGCAGGAGCTCTCGCACGAGAAACTCATCCTTATCTTGATAAGCCTGCTTTCGCACATCCTCAAACATAGGATTCTCATTGCGCGCCTCCTCCTCGTAGAGGAAACGTACAAAGAGATTATCCGCTTCGGGCTCCTCAAGCTTGATCACGAAACTAGATGGTGGAAAATCAGCCGTTCCGTCGACCATCGTCACAATTTCTCGAGTTGCCGTGTGCACGTCAACTGTATCCGTCACCACGACATTAGAAAAATGTAGCTGACGCCGCAACCGCAGACCGTTTTCACTTTCGTTGCGCTCAAGAATTTCGCTAGCGCTCAAGTGTTCAACGAACTCCTGAGGTTTATGGACATACTCCATAAGCGCATCCCAAAAGTCCGAAGCGCTGATGCCGTCTTGCGGACCGTGAGACACACGAATAATGTGTTCGTGAAAAGTGGTAAACATGATGACTTCACACCTAAATATTGACTTGAAATAGTAGCGTCAATGTTAACGCCGTTTGTTCCCGCCAAGATAACCCTCAAGCCAAAGACTGTAGCGTGAGATGATAAAGCTACAGACAAAATAGATCACAGCAATAAAGACATAACCCTCAACAAAGAAGCTACGCCAACGGGCATCCCCCAAAGCGAGTTTGAGACCGCCCGTCAAGTCCGTCATCGAAACAACCGTCACAAGGGATGTATCCATAAAGCAGGACAGCAGACTATTGATGAAGGCAGGAATCACCGCTACTAACGCTTGCGGCAAAATCACATAAGCATATACCTGGGGTTTCGTGAGCCCGAGTGAAGCTGCAGCATTAAACTGCCCCGCTGGGATCGTCTGAATCCCGCCGCGAACCGTCTCGGCAATATAGGCAGCCTGAAAGAGAATGATGCCAACCGTCACTCGCCAAAACGCATCCAACCGTACTCCTGCAGGCAAAAGCAACGGGAAAATAAACGTTGACATGAAGAGTACCGTAATCAACGGTACACCACGCACAAGCTCTATGTAGCCAGTTGCTACCCCCGACACAATCGGCATGGAACTGCGGCGGCCTATCGCTAGCACAATACCAATTGGTATGGAGACACCCATACCAAAAAGTGTCAAGAGAACCGTCAATGGAAACCCGCCCCACAAGTCCGTCGTAACATGGCTAAGTCCGAAGACCCCACCTTGCATCAGCGAAAAGAATGCAACCAATCCAACACCCCAAGCCCAAAGCAAGTACTTTGAGTATGGTTTTCTCCATGTTGCTGGAAACGCTGATGCAATGAGCAACATGATGACAAGTAAGGTCGCTAGTCCAGCGCGCCACTGCTGCTCATAGGGATAGCGTCCAAATAAAATCAGACGCCACTTCTCCGTAACAAATCCCCAACATGCTCCGCCTGCGGCACGGCACGCTTCGGCATCAGGAGCAGTAACCGCATGAAGAACGCCCCAACTAAAGAGACGAACCACAACGAGCACAATAACGGCGAGCGCGACAATCGTAACAATACTCGCGGGCACAGAATAGAAAAATTGCTGGCGAATACGATGGGCAAGCGAACCTCTGAAGGAGGATTGCGACACAATCTGCATGATGACTCTCCTTCTTTACTGAGGTGCCTTCATAACGCGGGCATTGAGCGCATTCATTGCCATCGACGTTATGAGATTGAGCGTGAGATAGACCATCATGATGATGCAAATCACTTCGATGGCTTGTGCACTCACATTAATGGTGGTATTACCAATATTGACCAAATCGGGATACCCGACCACCACAGCCAAGGAAGAATTTTTAGTGAGGTTCATGTATTGACTGGCCAATGGAGGAATGACGAGCCTCATGGATTGCGGGAAAATCACGTAGCTCACGGTCTCAGCACGTGTCAAGCCAAGCGCTAGCCCAGCATCCCATTGCTGAGGACGCACAGCTAGCACACCCGCGCGGATTATTTCCGCAATGGACGCACTCGTAAACAGGGTTAGGCCAAGCCAAATCGAGAGAAACTCAGGTGTCAGCTGCCCTCCGCCCGTCAAGGCAAAGCGTGTTTGTTCAGGATGCGACCAACCGAGCACAGCACCAAACCCAACCCAGACCACAGCGCCCATCAAAGCAAAAGCAACAAAAGCCCAAACACCAGCCATTAGATGCGTAAGGCGCCCAAGGAGCAGACGATAGACAACCGCCGCACAGAGCGCACCAGCCACTACCCCTGCCGCAATAGCTTTCATGACCTCAATAGGCTCAGCAAACTGCAATCCAGACTTGGAAAGATAAACCCAGTTTCCGATATGTAAAGCACTACGCGCCCCTGGCAATAATTCGGTAACAGTTAAGTACACAGCAAGCAGCAAAACCAAAAGCGGAATATTGCGATACACCTCAACATGTGCTGCCCCGAGTAGCTTCAGCATGGGATGCTTTGAGAGGCGCATCAACCCTACGACAATGCCAAGTAGGGTCGCTGAAATAATGGCAAAAAAAGAAACTTTTACCGTGTTGAGCACACCAACGACAAATCCCATCCAAGCGGGATCTGCACTCGTAAAGGCTAGAGGAGACTCACCAATATCAAAACCTGCTGGGTTGAAGATGAAAGCAAAGCCACTTCGAATGTGGCGAGCAGCCAAGTTCTCGGAGACATTCATCGTTGCTGCCGCGAGTAGCGCAACCAATACGAGCAGCAGGACGGCTTGTATGGTGTAATCACGGCGGCGACGGGCGGCCTGGCGCTCCCTCCAGGCTTCGTCACCTTCAATACCAAAAGAGTTCTTCGATAACATAGTTAAAACTCAAGCGTCGAGGATGAAATTCGTTGTGACAAAAGGCCTAGAGAGCGACCTAGCTGCCCTAACAATTAGGTTTCGTTGATTATCAGAAAGGCTCCCGAGAGTGTCTGCGGGAGCCTTTTTCAGTACGGTGCTAGGCTGATCAACGGATCGGCTGAGCGTACATCAGACCGCCCTGCGTCCAGAGTTTGTTCAGACCACGCGGCAACTTCATCTGGGAGTTAGGCCCGAAGAACTTTTCCCAAGATTCGCCGTAATTACCCACCTGCTTGATGATACGGTAGGACCAATCTTTGTCAAGACCAATTCCTCGACCCATATCGTCAGCGGCACCTAACAAGCGCTGAACGTTCGGGTTAGTGCTGGTCTTTTTGAGTTCATCAGCATTGGCCTTTGTGATACCAAGCTCTTCAGCTTCGACCATGGTGTTAAAGGACCAACGAACAATCTGGAACCACTGATCGTCACCCTGACGAACGGCTGGTCCGAGCGGTTCTTTGGAAATAACTTCCGAGAGAATATCGTACTTGGAAGGATCCGAAGCGTGCGTGAGCATACCAGCAAGGTCGGACTGATCCGTCGTATAGGCTTGGCAACGACCTGAGAGGAATGCCGCCTGCACAGCCTCGGCAGCATCAAAGACAACAGCTTTGTACTTGAGTTTGTTCGTGCGGAAGTAATCTGCCAGCGTCTTTTCAGTAGAGGTTCCCGACTGAATACAGATAGAAGCACCATCCAGCTCTTTGATACTCTTAATGCCAAATTCCTTTGGCACAATGAAGCCCTGACCATCATAGTAGGAAGTAGTCACAAACATGGCACCCTGCGTCGTATCGCGCGTCATCGTCCACGTGGTGTTACGAGCGAGCATATCGATCTCACCCGACTGCAACGCCGTAAAACGCTGAGAGGAGGTCAGCGGGATGAACTTAACCTTCTTGGCGTCACCTAGCACGGCCGCTGCCACGCTACGGCAAATATTCACATCCAAACCTTCCCAATTGCCTTGGCTGTCAGCGCTGCCAAATCCAGGGGCAGAGGTATTGACCCCACAGACCAAGTAGTCGCGTTTTTTCACCGCATCTAGCGTCGAACCGGCGAATGCCGGCAACGCCACGGTACCCGCGGCTAAAACGGCCATGGTAGCTAACAGCTTTGAATTTCCCATTTTTTTAATCCTATGGTGTTTTGGTTGTTCTGCAGTTCACTGCAATCGCATGCTAAAGGAGAGTGCGGTCACAGAGCTTAAACATTACGCGCACCTTAGGAGTCTGTAAAGACACTGCAACAAGCTGAAAAAAGTTTTTTGAAATTCTCCCATTCAAAGCAAAATACCTTGGCTTTTCTACCAAGACCAATTCTGCAAAAAACCCCGAAAAAAACAAACGCCTAACCCCCTCGTGATAAAATATGATCCTTATAACATTTGGTAAGGGCCATGACCTCATACTCTCAACTGATCACACTTTTTATCCTGATTTTCCTGAGCGCCTTCTTGAGTTGTGCCGAAATTTCTTTGGCCGCGGCTCGTCGACCGCGCCTGCAGACTTTGGCAGAGGAAGGTGATCGTCGGGCGAAACTGGTGATGGATCTGCAAGAGCAGCCAGGACAATTTTTCTCGGCGCTACAGCTCGGAATTAATGCCGTCGCACTTCTTGGCGGTATTGTCGGGGACGCGACTTTTTCTCCGTTCTTCGCTTGGTGTCTCGAGCAAATTTTGCCTGCAGAGATTTTGGACAAAGTGAGCTTCATGTTGTCATTTTCTCTGGCGACGCTATTGTTTGTCATTTTCTCGGATCTGCTCCCAAAGCGCCTAGCCATTGCGCGTCCTGAGGCTGCTGCCATGGCGGTTGCCCGCCCGATGCGTTTCATCATCGCAGGTCTGAGGCCGCTTGTATACGTACTCGAGCACCTATCGGATTCGCTCATGCGCTCGATTGGCTTTCCGACCAAACGTCAGGACACTATTACCAGCGAAGACATTTTGGCAAGCGTTGGCGCTGGTGCCGCCGCAGGTGTCATTGCACCACAGGAAGAGGCTGTGATTCAGAACGTCTTTGATCTTGAGAGCCGCCTCGTCACGTCCGCCATGACACCGCGTGAAAGTATTATGTTTTTCACGCTCGATGAATCCGAGGAAAACATCCGAACCAAGATCACAGAAGTTCCTTACAACCGCTTTGTTGTCTGCGACAAGGATCTTGATCACGTTATCGGCTATGTCGACTCCAAGCACATCCTGACTCAAGTTTTGGAGGGGCGTCAGATCTCACTAAAAGAGCAGGGCGTTGTACAAACCTGCCCCTTTATTCCAGACAGTCTGACGCTCTCTGAAGTACTCGATGTCTTTCAGAGGCAAGGCGCTGATTTTGCGGTCATCATCAACGAATACGCACTCGTTGTCGGGGTCATCACACTCAATGACGTCATGAGTACCGTGATGGGTGACTTAGTAGCTACCCAAGATGAAATGCAAATCATCGATCGTGGTGATGGTTCTTGGCTCGTCGATGGGTCCACGCCTATTGATGATTTAGAGCATGCACTCGATGTTGATGAGTTTCCTGAAGACTCCACCTATGAAACTGTTGCGGGCTTCATGATGTATATGCTGCGCAAGATCCCGAAACGCACAGACAAAGTGACTTGGGCTGGCTTCACGTTTGAGGTGATCGACGTCGACAATAACCGTATTGACCAGATCTTTGTGACGCGTAACCCAACGACGCAAGAATCCTCAAACAGCGCAGAGAACACGACTCCCTCCTCAACCGAGGAAAAGTCCTCTGAGAGTTAAGCACCACAGCGCAAACAGCATCGCAATAAGTAATGGCCGACGGAATTCTTCTGTCGGCCATTGCTTGACTAGACCCCACTAGGCGTGGGGACTTCCCCCGCTTTACGGCATCCTTTCACCCAGAGCGGTGAACAAACAGTCTTGAAACCGCTCTGGTGTTTTTCATGCCCTTAAGACCCACTCTTGGTCGAGCGAGGACGCGACGTTGTGCGTTTTGCGGCAGGCTTTTCCTCACGCTGCTGAAATTCGAAGCCAACCTTACCCGTCGAATCCAACACCAAAAATGCGCTAAAGGTTCGCTTGTTGCGCTTAGAAACAAAGCCATTGAGCAAAGGGGTACGATGCCTTTCAAGCAACTCTCTAACCTCTTCAGTGGTCATATTGCGTGAGAGAATCTTCCCCCCAATACGGAAGTCACATTTCTTAGCAGCGGGACGAATATTTCGTTCGCATGCATAGCCCGACCCCGTATTGAGGACTCGGCCACCACACATAGGGCAGGTCCCTACAAGCTCGAGGTTGTTAAGTTCCTCATCGCTCATATCCTCAGGACGGTCATCCTCGCCGAAATCAAACTGCACATGCCAGCGGTCATCCTCCCCCTTGGCAAGCACAAGCTCCGCTTCAAAGGGGAACCCACGGCGACTGATAAAGCCTGTCAGCGGCCCCACTCGCTTCTCGCTAATGAGCTTTTCAACCTCTTCTGGGACCAGAATACGGCCACTTGCCTGTTTGGGCACTGCAAAGCCACACCGCGCACAAGTGTAGTGCCGGTATGTCTCCTCTATCTGCCCGCCACATTGCGGGCACGGTGTGTCGATTTGAATAGGGTTGACAATGGGTACGCTGTTGCCCTCATAACGCTTGGCTGCATCAACGATATTCTCAGTGAGAGAGCGGATTTCGCGCATGAACTGATCGCTAGACTCTTTGCCTTCCTCAATCAGTTTGAGCTTATGTTCCCACTCCGCCGTCAACGTTGGCTCAGAAAGCGCGCGAATATTCAGCCCATCGAGCAACTGAAAGAGTTGAAAAGCCTTGGGTGTCGGGAGCAAATCACGCTCTTCTCGACGCATATATTTTTGGTCGATCAACCCTTCGATGGTCGCAGCGCGGGTCGCTGGTGTCCCCAAGCCCTTATCTGCCATCGCATCACGAAGCTCATCATCTTCGATCTTCTTACCTGCCGTTTCCATGGCAGTCAGCAACGTGGCTTCCGTATAGCGAGCAGGTGGTCGCGTCTCTAAGGCTTCGAGTGCAATATCCGCCACATCCGCCACTTCACCCTGATGCTTAAGCGGCGTGAGCTCTTCCTTCTGGGCGCGTAGCGACTTGCCCGCCACTTCAAGCCAACCCGCGACAGCAAGCACCTTCCCTTCGGTGCGGAATTTATGAGCGCCAACCGTCGTGATGCGCGTGGTCACGTCATACTCCGCAGCAGGGAAAAATTGTGCCAAGAAACGCCGAACAACCAAATCGAAGATTTTCTCTTCAGCCTCGGTCAATGTCTTCGGCAGTTGTCCCGTTGGAATGATGGCAAAGTGGTCACTGATTGCAGCATTGTTAAACACGCGCTTGTCAGGCACAATCCAAGAGCGCGAGAGGATCTTCTGACTGTAGAGCTGATAGGCATCTAAAGCCGAAAGGGCATTAACTGTCTGATGGACCACGGCAAGGTAGTCCTCAGGTAGCGCGCGTGCATCGGTACGTGGATACGTGAGCACTTTGTGCTTTTCATAGAGCGCTTGGGCAATCGAAAGTGTCGTCTTGGCGGAGAAGCCAAAGCGAGAATTCGCCTCACGTTGAAGACTCGTCAAATCGAAGAGCTGTGGTGCACCCTGGCGTGTACGCTTTGAGGTCTCTTCCGCCACACCTTTTTTCCCACGGCATTCATCCAGAATGCGACGAGCCGTTTGCTCATCCCAAATGCGATCCTGCTTATGCTCTGGGTTGTCCTTATCCTTTTTGAAATCAGGATCAAACCAAACACCCTCATACTCTCCTGCCTCTACGCCAAACTGCGTGCGCAGCATCCAATAGGGTTTAGGAATAAAACTGCGAATTTCCCATTCACGGCGCACAACCAATGCAAGCGTAGGCGTCTGCACACGGCCAACCGTCGTGAGGAAAAATCCCCCTTCCTTGGAGTTGAAGGCCGTCATGGCACGCGTTCCATTGATGCCTACTAGCCAGTCAGCTTCCGAGCGACAACGAGCTGCGGCCTCCAGAGATTTCATGTCCGCATCATCACGGAGCTGCGAAAAGCCTTGTTGAATTGCCTGTTTGGTCATGGACTGCAGCCAAAGTCGACGCACTGGCTTTTTATTTCCACAAGCCTGCATGATGTACTTGAAAATCAACTCACCTTCTCGTCCCGCATCACAGGCATTGATGATGTCCGAGACATCACGACTACGGATACGTTTTTGCAGAGACTTGAGTTTTTCTTCACTCTTTTTAATCGGTTTAAGGGCGAAATACGGCGGCAAGACTGGCAATGCATTGAAAGTCCAACGACCACGTTTGACCTCAAACTCTTCTGGTGCTTCAATTTCGAGCAAATGCCCGACCGCACTGCCGACAACCATATCGTCTCGAACCCAGAAGTCTCCATCACGCGTGAAACCACCTAGCGCTTTGGCAATATCACTGGCCACGGAGGGCTTTTCTGCAATAACTAAAGATACTGACATCCCTGAAACCTTTTGTCCGACATCGGCTCCGGCAGAAAGACATCTCCACACGGCAGCCCATAGAATCTGTGGACGCCGGCTTCTCAGAACACGCGTACCCTGTCGTCTGATGAGGAGCCCTTGCTCCGCGTCCATAACAAGCTTCAAGAGCCATCTTTGGTGCGTTCTTCCGTCTCGGCCGGCGACGCCAATACTCATGATAAATTTCATTTGAGACGGCGTTAATCCTGCCATATTACCTGCTTTTGGCTGTCGTGAACAGAAAAAGCGCACGCCTCGGCCTTAGGGTTTTGCCTAAGTCTCGGCGTCATAAAGCCTAACTTTTCCAAGCACTATCGAGCGTAAGCGTCGCTTTTTAGAGCGACTTACTAACCTGGCTCTGCTACCTCAAACACCGATCAATCAGCATCATCAAGAAGATTTCCACTAGAGTCTGCACACCGCAAAATCACTGACCCTATAATTTTGCAATACGCATGAGAGGCGCTCCGCCTCTCGCTTGTACTCAAGGAGTGTTCTGTGGCACTACTGCCTATTCTTCAGTATCCTCATCCCACGCTCGCAGCCAAAGCTGAACCCGTAACAGAGTTCGACGACGAGCTCAAGGAGCTCGCTCAGAACATGGCGCAAACCATGTATGAAGCCCCTGGCATTGGTCTCGCTGCCAATCAGGTCGGCGTACTCAAACGTATCATCGTCATTGACGTCTCTGAGGAGCACAACGACCTACGCGTTTTTGTTAACCCTGAGATCATTGCTCAGAGCGAGGAAATCGAAGAGTTTGAAGAAGGCTGTCTTTCTCTAAAGGGCCTGTATGAAACCGTCAAACGCCCAGAGCGTGTGACTGTTCGCGCACAGGATCTAGACGGAGAGCCTTTTGAACTCGAAGCCGAAGGCCTTCTCGCAATCTGTCTGCAGCATGAAATCGATCATCTGCATGGCATCGTCTTTATTGACCATCTAAGCCGTCTCAAAAAAGATCGCGCAAAAGTCAAACTGCGCAAGCTCAAGGCCGAGCGCGAAAAGGCTTGAGAGAGCAACTTTGCGTCTTTGCCTCACCGCTAAGCATCCTTAGAGATTACCTTGGCAGTGTGTTGCAATCTGCGAGGCAAATCGGGGCATTAACTTCACAGGAAGTTGATGCCCCATTCCTTCGATGCTCCATAGGCGGGCTCCTCGTATAAGTCGAGCACACTCTTGTCCTGCAGAAAGAGGCAACAAGGGATCATTGCGTCCATGGATAATGAGCGTCGGCGCCTCAATGAGCGAAAGCTCCGAGCTTCTATCTCCCGATGCTAGGATTGCAAGAAGTTGCCGATACATCGCTTGCCGATCAAACGTCTCGGTGCTTAGGCACGTTTTCATAAACGTGAGTTCCGCTTCAGAAGGTTGATAAAGAGGCCCTGCTAGCTTTTTCACTACCCGTACAAAATAATCTTCAAATCCACCATCCTTCGGCTCTCGAATCAGTGACCAAATGGCAGAGAATTTTCCTAAACCCGTCCTAACATGCCCACTTGCAGAAGAGATTGACGTCAGTGTACTCACTCGCTCAGGCCAATGCGCTGCAAGCACCTGTGCGATCATGCCGCCCATCGAAAAACCCACCACGTGCACACGTTCAAGCGCTAGATAATCAAGTAGCCGAACAACATCCACAGCCATATCGGTCAAGGCGTATTTTGCTTGTGTCACGTTTCGGCCAATCACTGCATTGAGAATCCCATTGAGCACGTCACCTTGGTCGACAGGCTCCTCAGATAGATGCATAGAAGCACCCGCATCCCGATTATCAGGGACAATCACTTGAAATCCCTGAACCACAAGATGCTCAATGAGCACCGGCGGCCAGCATCCCCCTGGCAACCCTAGTCCCATCAAAAGGACAACAGCAGGATTCTGCTCCGCTCCCCAACGAGAGAACGCAGTGGTTTGCCCCTGCTCACGAAAGAATTGCATTATTCTTGTCTCCAACAGTTGGTCAGCACTGTGCGTCCGCTTGGCCGTACCTTTTTCCTAAAAACCTTGCACACACCGACACACCATGAAAATCATCTTCGCTGGCACCCCAGAATTTGCAGCTACCGCTCTTGAAAAGCTCATCGCCGCAGGGCACGAAATAGCTTTAGTTCTCTCCCAACCCGATCGTCCTGCAGGTCGAGGCATGAAGCTCACGCCGAGCCCTGTCAAGGCCTGCGCACAAAACCATGGTATCGAGGTCATTACCCCTCTCACACTCAGTGTTAAAAAGGCACCACAGGAAAGTAGAGAGATTTTTGAAAAACTCAAAGCGCTTGAAGCAGATGTCCTTGTGGTCGCAGCCTATGGTCTGATCTTACCGCTACCTGTGCTTACCTGCGCAAAAGGCATTGGCGTTCATAAAGACATTACTGCCATCAATATTCACGGTAGCCTATTGCCACGCTGGCGAGGTGCAGCACCCGTTGCACGAGCTATTGAGGCTGGGGACGAAGAAACAGGGGTTATGCTCATGAAAATGGAGCAGGGCCTTGACACAGGGCCTATCATTGCCACAGCACGTACCTCAATCACCGCAGAAGATACGGCCGATCGACTTATGAATCGACTTGCCGATCTTGGCGCGGATCTTCTCGTCGACTCGCTACAACACCCCGATGAACTCGATTGGCATGTCCAACCTGAGGAAGGTGTGCTTTATGCCGAAAAACTTCAAAAATCGGAGGCTTGGCTCGATTGGTCGAAAAGCGCAGAGGCTCTTGAGAGGAAGATACGTGCCCATACCCCGTTTCCTGGATCTCAGTTCCCTTACGGAGATCTCGTTATCAAAGTTGGCCAAGCTCACCTCTACCAAGAAAAAATCTCGGTTGACGCAACACCAGGAACGGTGATCAGTACGTCTAGCGGACTCACCGTCTCCTGCGGCAACGGAGCATTGGTCTTAACCGTGTTGCAGAGGCCTGGCAAACCCAAGATGCCCTACAGTGCATTTTTGCAGAGCCTCCCCATTGCTGTGGGCGAGGTACTCGGTACAGCGCCAGAAAATAAGAACTCGTAACACAGACCTTTAAGTTGTTCTCTCAAACGTCATCGTGCTGCACCCCCCATATCTGCCTTGACTGAGCGTAGGGTACGTAGCACCGACACCAAAGCTTAGCTGCACTAAAACCACGATTGTGAATCATGCAGAAGAAACTCTCAGAACTCCTCTGTACCCTTGCCCCCATCCGCGCCAAGATTAATGAGGGGTACTCCGTCAACTCCCTACTACCTCAGGGCTTCGCTCACCTTGAGGCTCAGGATCGCGCTATTGCTCAGGCGATCCTCTACCGTAGCATTCGACGTACAGGCAGGCTACGGTTTGTGCTCTCGCGCCTCTGTAACCGGCGTCCCACTGCTGCCGTGACCGCGCTTTTAGAAGTGGCACTCGCCGCGTTAGAACTCGGAAATTTCAAAAGCTATACTGTCGTCGCAGAGGCCGTCAATGCCGCAAAACTCGAGGCGTCCACGCGCTCTGCCACAGGTTTTGTAAACGCAATACTGCGTAATTTCCTTCGTCAAAGCGAGGAGCTACAAAAACGTGCCGACAATCGTGAGGATTGTCGGCTTAATGCACCCGCTTGGTGGATAAAAGTCATACGTCGTGCTCACCCCGAAACAGCCGATCAAATCCTAGCTCTCGCCCAAGAGCCGCCTCCCATGACATTGCGAGTCAATACTGCTCGCACAACCGTTGCTGCGTTTAGAACGTTACTCGACGAGCAAAAAATCGCCAACCGCGTGGTGGGCGCTGAAGCGATCCAGCTCCTTGAACCTAAACCCGTCGATGCGGTTCCGGGGTTTGCAGATGGCCTCTGCTCAGTACAAGATGCGGGCGCACAACTCGCCGCGCATCTTCTACCTGTCAAGGACGGTGACCGAGTGCTCGATGCTTGTGCAGCCCCTGGCGGGAAGACAGCTCATCTGCTCGAGCGCTTCCGTCTTGACATGACGGCACTTGAAATTGATACTCAACGAACGCGACGCATTCATGAGAATCTCGATCGTTTGGGACTCTCCGCACGCGTGCTCACTGCTGACGCCCTAGACATTAATCGCTGGTGGGACGGCAAGCCGTTTGATGCCATCGTCCTAGATGCCCCTTGCACCGCAAGCGGCGTAGTACGCCGGCAACCTGATACACCGTGGCTGCGCAGAGAAAATGACATTGCACTGCTAGCTGCACAGCAGAAAAAACTCCTTGAAGCACTGTGGCCGCTTTTGCGACAGGGCGGGCACCTCCTCTATATCACCTGCTCGATCTTCCCCGAGGAGGGCTTGGAGCAGATGCGTGCATTCTTGGCTCGCCATAAGGATGCAAGTCTAGTGCCACTCTGCCAAGACAATCACGGTATGATGATACTGTTGCCTCGTGATGAGCCTCACGAACTAGGCGCGCAGATGCCCTCTGTCAACGATGGCTTCTTCTACACCTTACTCACCAAAGGGACGGCAGTGCATTGACAATGCTTCAGCGTAGACACTTCCTCAAGCTCAGCGCACTCATGGCACTGAGCGCAACGTATGCGTGGTCAAGCCCTGCATCTGCCTCGGAAGCCACACTCATGCAGGCTGAAATCACGCTTGATGAGCCTGGACAAAAGCCAGGGCTTTTCTTGAGTGCATCCTATGAATTTGACCTTCCCCATACGCTTTACGAAGCCCTGCATCGAGGCATTGCGCTTTATTTTGCACACGAATTCACGTTAAGCAAAAACCGTTGGTACTGGTTTGATAAGGCAGTTGTTGACGAAAAATTCTTGCTGCGGGTGGCCTTTAATCCGCTCACGCAGCGCTACCGTCTTTCCTATAACGGCTTCAGTCAGGACTACGACACGCTCGAGCAAATCATGCCTTATATCAAGTCGGTTCGACGGTGGCGTGTGGCCGATATCAGCGCTGTCAAAAATAGCGACTACGAAGCGGCCATCCGTTTCTATCTAGACACCAGTAAATTGCCCAAAGCCATGCAGGTGACCAATACGAGCTTTGGAGACTGGACAATTGGTAGCTCTTGGTCCAACGTCACCATTCCGTATGACCTCATTGAGGCAGGACGCTAAGGGACAGACGAGCTATGCCACGTTGGTTCAGATACAGTTCAATCGTCGGCATCACGTTCGGGCTTATTGCGTTCGGCGGCCTCGTGATCTCCAGTGCTGGAAATCGTCTATATGACAAGTACTTCCCCGCACTACTCATCATCAATGGTCTTATTGCTGTCTCACTCTTTGCCACGGTGACTTTTATGGTCATTCGGCTCGGACGCTCCTACGTACAGAAGCGTTTCGGTGCTCGCATGACAGCCCGCATTACGCTCATTACCGGGGTCATCGCAGTCGTTCCAACAATCGTCATTTATTTTGTTTCTCATGCCTACATCAACCGATCTATCGACTCTTGGTTCGACGTACGCGTGGAAACAGCACTAGATTCTGGGGTGGCCATCACCCGCAACATCCTCACGCAGCTTCAACACAACGCTGAGGATGACGCCAAAAAACTCGCTGAGTCATTGGCTACGACCCCGCCATCCCAAATCATGCAAGACCTCATGAAGCACTTGGCCAATCAGCCTCGCACAGAAGCGTTGGTTGTCACCAACACTGGGGTCGCCATCGCTGCAACAGGTAGCAAAATCAATGTGCTCATCCCTGACATGCCTAACGCTTTTCAGCTACAAAGTGCGGCAACGTCAGGGCAATACAGTGTCATCGACGGTGACGCATTTGAACCGCAAAGCAAAACTAATGAGCTCAGAATCCGTGTCATCGTTCCGATCCCCGCCCTACATACCGCAAGTGTCAGCACAAACGAAGTGCGCTTTTCCATACTGATGCCAGCACAGCAGGAAAAGCAGACTCTCTTTTTGCAAATTACACAGCCCGTCCCTGAGAGCATCTCAAAAAAGGCGGCAGAATTGGTCGATGGCTACCGAGAGTATCAAGAACTTGCGCTGAGCAAAGAAAGCCTACGGACCATTTATGGACTCACCCTCACGTTAGCCCTGCTGCTCGCGGTCTTCACTAGCATTGTCGCCGCACTCAGTTTCGGTCGTCGCGCGGCGGCGCCTTTGCTACAACTCGCTGAAGGCACCAAGAGCGTTAGCGCAGGTAAATATGAGCTCATCAAGGAGTTCCCTGCTGGCGACGAGATCAACGAACTCACGCAATCCTTTAATGCCATGATCAAAGAGGTAAGTGAGACTCGTCACAGCCTAGAACTACAACGCAAAAATGCCCAATTAGCTCAGGAGTTTCTAGAGCGCGTACTCAACAACATCTCCTCTGGGGTCGTCGTACTCGATGCGGGCTTTACTGTAGTCACGATCAATCCCTCGGCACGGCAAATCTTAGGAGACTCGGTCATCAGCACAGGAGTCACCCTTCGCTCGAGTTTTCCAAATTTGGCGGAGACCATTGAGCGCGAACGCTCTCAAGCTACAAGCGATGATGCCTTCAGCTTCGAGTACAAGTTCGTGAGTGAACACAAGACCGTACATCTCTATTTGCGCGGCTCCCCTATCAATGTTGGTCTACACGAAGGGCTCGTTTTAGTCTTCGACGACATCACGCAACTTGTGCTCGCACAACGCGCCACTGCTTGGGGTGAAGTTGCTCGAAGACTCGCGCACGAGATCAAGAATCCGCTGACGCCTATCCGTCTTTCTGCGGAACGGCTGGAATTCAAACTGGAAAACCGCCTGACCGATGAGAAGGATCTCGCGCTCTTGCATAAGACAATCTCCACAATCGTCACGCAAGTTGACGCACTCAAACAGATGGTTAACGATTTCCGTGACTATGCGCGCCTTCCCTCTGCAGCACTCAACCCTGTTGACCTTAATGATTTTCTAAAAGAAGCGATCTCGCTTTACCACGACGCAGGGATCGATGTAAAACTTGATCTTGCTCCCAACCTGCCACCGATCATGGCAGACGCGGCTCAACTACACCAGGTAGTGCACAATCTCGTGAGCAACAGCGTCGAAGCGGCAAGCGAGGGGCGAAAAGCAGAGATCACTATTCGCACACAGGGACTTACCTCTCCCAAACAGAATAATGCTTCCTATGCTGTTAAACTGTCGGTTGAAGATAATGGCAATGGGTTTGAGGATGCCATCCTACAGGCCGCATTTGAGCCCTACGTCACAACAAAACCAACTGGCACCGGCCTCGGGTTGCCCATGGTCAAAAAGATCTTGGACGAACATGGTGCTACGATCGCCCTCAAAAACCGCCGAGACCCCAAATCTCAGGCTGTGACAGGCGCCTTAGTCGAAATGGTTTTCCGTGTAGCTCGGTAGAGCCCAGAACCGATTACCGCTAATTTTTCTTCTGGAATTTGCAAATGACCCACGTCTTGGTAGTTGATGATGAACTCGGCATACGCTCTCTACTGTCGGAGATTCTGACCGAAGAAGGCTACGCTGTCACGACCGCAGAAAATGGCGCAGAGGCACAACGTCTTGTGCGAGCGGAGAAGTTCGACCTGATTCTGCTCGACATTTGGATGCCAGATATTGACGGGGTCAGCTTGCTTAAAGAATGGGTTTCAGGCAAAGTCATCGACTCCCCGGTCGTTATGATGTCGGGCCATGGCACGATCGACACCGCCATGGAAGCCACACGACACGGCGCCATGGACTTTTTGGAAAAACCCATCTCTTTGAAACGACTACTGTCGACCTGCGACCGCGTCATCACCGAATGGAAAGAGCAGGGGCGAGACAGCTACGTCTCCCTAGCAATTGGGACAACTGGGGAAATCACCCGTAAGCGTATTTTCCATCGGACGCCTTGCACTAACTGCTACCTCCTTGAGGAAGTCCCGAGCGGGACTCGGCGAGTAGGTCAATCTGAATCCTTTACACCGTTACCGATTATCGAAGTGCGCCGTCTCGGTCTCGTACTTGACTTCAACCGCAGCTTCCGAGAAATGCGCGAAGACTTTGAACGCGCCTACCTAACGCGCATGCTATACGCCTGCCAAGGTAGTGTCGCCGAACTCGCACAACACGCACAAATGGAGCGCACTCACCTCTATCGAAAACTAAAATCCCTTGGTATCGATACGGTAGAGTTCACCAAACAAGACCTCACAGAGGATTCGTTGCCTGTCTATGGTCTGCCAACCGAAGCAGACTACATGCAACATTGATCCCCTGAGGTAGCGCAACATGAAGATCCTCATCGTCGGAGCAGGCCGAATCGGTAGCTCCATTGCCGAAAGTCTTGTTTCAGAGGCAAACGACATTACTATCGTCGATACCAACCCAGAGCACATCGCCTATCTGCAAAGCCGATTTGACCTGCGTGGCATCGTCGGTAATGCCACGAGTCCGCAAGTGCTCACCGACGCTGGCGCCGCTGACACAGACATGCTTATTTCTGTCACCTCCAGCGATGAGACGAATTTGGTGGTGACGCTTCTTTGCGCTCAGATGTTCAATATTCCCACCCGTATTGCACGCGTGAGAAACAATGAGCTTCGGAGCTATCCTCGTATTCTCGGCGAAGAGGGATTCGAAGCCACATCCATCATTTGGCCAGAGCTAACTGTTGTTAACTACCTTGCCAAACTCATTAGCTTTCCTGAAGCCCTTCAAGTACAAGAGTTTGGTGAAGGCTTGGCAAGCTTACTCGCTGTCAGAACCAAGGCTGGCTCTCCACTTGTTGGTAGACCCGTACGGGAACTATTTACACACCTTCCCAAAGTCCCAGCGCGCGTTATTGCACTCTTTCGTCGTAACCGCCGTCTCGAACTCAATGCCTCAACAGTCATTGAGGCCAATGATGAAGTGATCTGCCTCTGCGACAGTGATCATGCTCGCCAAGTGATGGCAGAATTCCGTCACCGTGAGCCTGCTGTCAAGAACATCATCATGGCGGGGAAACCCAACATGACGTATCAACTCGCTAAGTTGCTACTGAAAAGTGACCGCCACTACAACATCCGTATTCTTGAAGAAAGCAAAGAGAGTGCAAAGCGCCTCTCACGTAAACTTGGGGATTTTGCGGTTATCATCGAGGGCGACTTTACGAGTGAAGATGCCCTCGAGTCGAGCGGCATATCCACATGTGATCTTTTCCTCTCACTCACCGATGATGACGAAAACAACATCATGGGTGCCTTACTTGCAAAAAAGCTTGGTGCAGCTCGCACGATTGCACTCGTTAACCGCAAAGCCTATAGCGATCTCATGCAAGGAGATCAGATCGACATCACCGTCTCGACGACCACTGCAGCACTCGGTGAACTCATCCGTCACGTTCGACGTGGCGACGTCGTCAGTGCCTTTAGTCTTCGGCGAGGAGCTGCCGAAGCGCTAGAAATCATTGCACACGGTGACCGCCACAGCTCCAAAGTGGTGGGACGTCGAATTGGAGACATCCCTCTACCTGAAGGTTGCAACATTGGCGCCATCATCCGCATGAGTACTGACAAACCGCAAGTACTCATGGGGGAAAAAGACACGGTCATTGAAGCCGAAGACCATGTCATCATCTTCGTTGCTTCCAAGCGCCTACTGCCCAAGATCGAGCGTCTCTTTACCGTAGACGTTGGCTTCTTCTGAGTCCTCAAGGAGTCGCGTCACCATGCTCAATACCATGCGCTACCTGATTCTGCCAGTGCTAAATGCCGCTGGCCCTGTTTTCATGTGGTTTGCAGGCATGATGCTCGTGCCACTTGGCGTGGCAATAGCCTACGATCCCGACGTCGTGCAGAGTTTTGTCGTAAGCACTCTGATTACGTTCCTGATCGGGCTCTTTCTCACGCTCTCGACGCGAGCACAGCGTCGAGAACTGACTGCACGGCACGGATTTCTTCTTGTGACGCTCATTTGGACTTGCGTTCCGCTTCTGTCAACCATTCCCTTTCTCATCGTCATGCCTTCGATGTCATTTTCGCAGCTCTACTTCGAGATGATGTCCTGCCTGACCACGACGGGGGCAACGGTCATGACAGGGCTAGACCACCTGCCGCTTTCATTAAATGGCTGGCGCTGTTTTCTTTCTTGGCTTGGTGGCATGGGCTTGATCGTTCTGTCTGTGGCCATTCTCCCGCTGTTAGGCATCGGTGGCGCACAAGTCATCAAAGCAGAAACCAGCGGTCCCCTTAAAGAGCAAAAGCTTACGCCGCGTATCGCAGATACCGCCAAAGCGCTATGGATGATTTATTTTGGGATCTCAGTTGCTTGCGCTATTGCCTACCATATGAGTGGCATGGAGTGGAGTGATGCCATCATGCATATGATGACCACCGTGAGTCTCTCTGGTATTTCCACGCACGACAGCAGCTATGCTTTTTTCAACTCCGCCCGCGTGGACTATGTAGCGGTTTTCTTTATGGCGCTATGTGGGTTCAACTTCTCGCTACATTTTTTGGCATGGAATCGCCGTAATATTTTCCTTTATTTCAAGGATCCTGAAGCCCTCACTTGGATTCTGATGCTGATCCTGCTTTGTGTCATTACCTTCGTTGTTCTCTGGCAGCAAAGCGTCTACAGTAATTGGGAAGATAATTTGCGCTTTGCTCTTTTTTCGGTCGTCAGTGTTGCCTCAACCACTGGGTTTTCCGATACCGATTACTCCAGTTGGCCACTCGGCCTACCTGTACTGATACTGATCGCCTCCGCCTACTCCACCTGTGGAGGCTCCACGGGTGGCGGGATCAAAGCGCTACGCCTGCTGATTTTGGCTCGAACGCTCAAGCGAGAGTTAATGCTACTGCTCTACCCTAAAGCCTCGGTACCGCTTCGAGTTGGGCAAACAATCATCGATAACAAGATTAGCTTCGCAGTGCTTGTTTACGTGATGGTCTGGATCCTAACGGCCATTGTTGGCATGATCCTTCTTCTCATTTCTGGGCTCGATACGACAGAAGCCCTGAGTGCTCCCCTTGCTATGCTCTCCAACCTTGGGCCTGGCTTAGGCAATGTAGGACCTATTGGTAACTTCTCCTACCTCTCCGATACACAACTCTGGATCTGCTCCTTTTTGATGTTAATCGGACGTCTAGAAATCTTTACGGTGTTTGTGCTCTTTACAAAAAATTTCTGGCGCATCTGATCTATTTCTGTATAGGAGAACCGAATTAAGCAGGCTCCCACATGATAGGCTCTTCTTTTTTGATCGCACGCCGCATCATGTTCTGTAGCGGGACAATGCGCTGATAGAAATTGATTCGCTCACGAGTTTCCTTCTTTTGCTCCTCCTCTTTTTCACGCAAAGTGAGCTCTTCATCGTAGGTGCACTCACGAAACTTACGTTCTCGTTCTGCTTCCATCTCTGCAATACGAGCCTTATCACGTTGCTCAGCCTCATCAAGTAACGCAAGCAACTGTGGTAGGTCTTCTGGCGCGAACGCACCCGTTGACTTCCATGGACGATCGAGCGTCTTGAATATCTGTTTTACCGTCTCCTCAAACATGAGGAAAGGCCCCGTTTCTCGGCATGAAAACACGATAAGCGCCATAAATCCATCTCCTACGACATACATACCACGGCGTCGTTGCCTTGCAAC
The DNA here is from genome assembly GCA_902463725.1 of uncultured Sutterella sp. Lineage (GTDB taxonomy): Bacteria > Pseudomonadota > Gammaproteobacteria > Burkholderiales > Burkholderiaceae_F > Sutterella. The sequence continues at coordinate 40,754 of CABQGK010000005.1, forward strand.
AAACGCAACAGCAAGACAATCAGTTTGCTCTTTCGGTTGATCATATCATCAGAGGTGAGCTCGTATACAATGGTGGCACTCGATGAACCCGACAAAACGCGTGTACACCCATGGCCAACTCCTCTCTTGAACGCCCACTCTCTGATGACGAATTCGTCGAACTCGGCGAGTTGCTCGCATCCTTTCCCGAGGCCTATGATCCTGTGGAAGCAGACTATCTTGACGGTTTTCTCACCGCGCTACTTTGTCTGCCACAAGAGCCAGCGCCTGCTGAATGGATGCCATTTCTCTTCGACCGAAACGGGCAACATGGGGCAGCACTCACCGATGAAGATGCGCAGGATCGGCTTGAAGAACTCATCTACCGCCGATACCGACAAATCGACCGCACGCTGGCTCGCGCTCAGCCATTGGATCCCATCATCTACGAGATCGAGGATGAAAAGGGGCGTCCCGTGCGCGGCTACGACAGCATTGCAGCAGTCATTCCTTTTTCACTTGGTTTCCTTGAAGTCATCGATCGTTGGACAGGATTAAAAGACTCTGACGATCCGACCATCAGTAGTGCTTTGCTAGGTATTCTTCGGCACTTACCCGATGAAATAGCTGGAGATATTGCTGAAATCAAAGAAGAGCTCGAACTTGAAAGCCCACTAGAAAATCTTGATCAAGCACTCGAAGATATCGCAATGAGCGTAGCGGAAATCACCTCCGTCACGCGAGGCTTCCCCGTCGCTGAGTCAGCTGAGAAGAAGGCTCAACATGGTGCACGAAACCACAAGAACACGACCGAAGGAAGACACGCAGAGAGGCGCCGTACAAGCGCTTCTCGAAAGGGCCACGCTCGCATGGGGCGCCACGTCCATACTGGCCACAGAAAAAACTAATGCCCCCAAACGATATCTTTTTCACAAAAAGATAGACTAACGCCATTGTGCTATTTATGCCTGAGGTTCTCGCTCCTCAGGCATACGGCGCATCAGCCAGACGATAAGAAGCATCACAGGAACGCCGAGCGCAGCGGTCAGCATAAAAAACGCGACAAACCCCATTTCCTCAACCAATACACCCGAAAAGCCTGCGAGACCTTTCGGGAGCAATACCATCAGGGAAGAAAAGAGTGCGTATTGAGTAGCAGAAAACGAAAGATTAGTCAGGCTAGAGAGGAAAGCGACAAATGCCGCGCTTGCGATACCTGCCGCCAAATTATCAGCCGATACCGTCATCATCAAGAAGGCAAGGTTGTGCCCAATCCCCGCTAAGAGCGAAAAAAGCAAATTGGTCGCAGCAGAAAGCCCAGCCCCGAGTAGTAACGTGCGCAAAATCCCAAGTCTCATCGTGAGCACCCCGCCCACAAAGGCGCCTAGTAGCGTCATGATCACGCCAAAGACCTTGCTTACCCAAGCGACCTCTTCTTTGCTAAAACCCATATCGTGATAGAACGGATTGGCCATCACGCCCATAACCACATCGGAGATACGGTAGCAGGCAATCAGCAATAAAATCACAAGAGCCAATGAACCATAGCGCTTGAAAAAATCTTTCACAGGTGCCACAAATCCCGTAACTGCACGAGCTAGACGTCCTTGCTCGGGTTTGTGTGGCTCGCGCCTAACATCGGGCTCGGGCGATAAACAGACAGTGATCATCCCCACCGCCATAGAAACTGCCATGACCATGTAAGACAAGCGCCAAGCGCTATAAGCATAACCTGTCGCCCCCTCCGAGAACCAAGCGGCTAGCGCCAACGCACCAGCACCAGCCCAAATCATCGCCAGTCTATAGCCTGCCTGATACATCGCAGAGAGCGCACCTTGTAGCTCAGGGCTAGAACTCTCAATACGATAAGCGTCCAATGAAATATCCTGTGTCGCGGAGAAAAACGCTGTTGCTAGCGCTGGCATAAGCGTCAACATGAGGCTGTCAGCAGGATTGTTCATTGCCATGGCCAAAAGCGCTACAGTGACCCCGAGCTGAGAAATTAAGAGCCAACTGCGACGATGCCCGAATAGTTCCTCCAAAAGAGGAAATTTGCCATAGTCAACAATAGGTGCCCATACCCACTTGAACGCGTAAACAAGCCCAGCCCAAGAGAAAAAACCAATCGTAGCCAAATTAACCTGAGCCTCACGCAACCAAAAGCTCAGCGTTCCAAGAATGAGCAACGGCGGCAAGCCTGCACTAAAACCCAAAAAAAACATTCTGAGCGTCTCTGCTCTCAGATATACCGCCCAACTCTTCATGACCTTACCCCTTTTGCCCAACTTGGGAAAACTCACTCAAAGAATGTCTTCTTTGCGCACCCAGCACCACTCACCGGGTGCCAGCCCCTCAGGGAGCTCCAACTTGCCAAAAGCGACTCGATGCAATGCTTGCACTCGATTGCTACAAGCCGCCACCATCCGCTTTACCTGATGGTATTTTCCTGAGGTCAACACCAACTCTAGCGTATGAGAGTCCATAGCACGGGCTGCCACCGCAGCAACAGGCTTAGGGTCATCGGCTAGCACAACGCCTTGCTCTAACATTTGAATCATGGTTGGCACAATAGCGTGCTTGAGTGTGACCACATAACGCTTGGAAACATGGCGCTTAGGATGGATCAAGCGGTGTAGGAGCGGACCGTCATCGGTCAGTAGCAAAAGTCCCGTTGTATCAACATCAAGTCTCCCCACCGGCTGAACGCCGCGTCGACGTAATGGGCTAGGTATTAGCGACATGACCGATGGGTGTGCAGACGGCTTGAGGGAACACTCATAGCCTTCAGGTTTATGTAGTGCAATGATGGCATGCTCGCAATAAGGCCACTCAACACCATTTACAGAGAAGCTCAGTTCCTCCGTAGAAAATTCCCGATCAGGATCATCGACAGGTTCTCCCCCAATACTCACGTTACCCGATGCCGCAAGCTGCACGCAATCATAACGTGTACCAAAGCCTTGGGAAAAAAGAATATCTGCCAACTTCACCGTTCACTCTCCTTGGTCGCATCAAAGTGCAAAATCATAGTCAATCACTAGCGGGGCATGATCGGAAAACTTTTCGTCATTGTAGACCGACGCTTCGCAGATCGTTGTCCCAATAGCTGGCGTTGCAATCTGATAGTCAATACGCCAACCCAAATTTTTGGCTCGTGCCTGCCCACGTTGACTCCACCAGGTGTACTGCTCTTTATCAGGATAACGATAGCGGTAAACATCAACCCAACCCGAAGCAAAGAGATCCGTCATCCACTGACGCTCTTCGGGTAGAAAGCCTGTGTGATCTAGATTGCCTTTCCAATTCTTGATGTCGAGCTCCTTGTGAGCGATGTTAACATCGGCACAAAAGAGAAAAGGGATAGGTTGCTCGCGCAACGCATCCAGACGCTGTTTCATCAAATCGAGAAAGCGATATTTCACTGCTTGTCGTTCATCGCCAGAGGTCCCGCTCGGGAAGTAGATGCTTGCGATCTTGAGTGCTCCTAGATCTGCCTCAATGTAGCGCCCTTCACTGTCAAACTCTTCAACGCCCAGCCCTTGCTGAACGGAAACAGGCTTGCAACGTGTCCAAATGCCGACGCCAGAATAGCCCTTTTTTTGTGCACAATGGAAATAGGCACTGTAGCCATCAAGCGCCTGAATGCTCTCGGGAATGTCCTCTTGCTGAGCCTTAAGTTCTTGTATACAGAGCACATCGGCATCCTGCTTCAAGAACCATTCGAAGAAGCCTTTTTTCGCTGCACTACGCACGCCATTGGCGTTAAAAGTCACGACTCTAAGATGTTGTGTCATATTTTCAACGTCCATTCATCCATATTTTTCACGCCTTAAGAGTAGAATGCTCGGCACTCAACCCCCTCTGGAGTATTCATTATGTCCAATCTTCAGCACGACTTCATCGCGTTTGCACTCGAAGCGAAAGTACTGCGCTTTGGTGAGTTCAAGACCAAGGCGGGTCGTCTTTCTCCCTATTTCTTCAATGCAGGTCTTTTCAACACTGGCGCCCTACTTGATCGCCTCGGCTATTTCTACGCCAAAACGCTCTTAGCAGCAAAAGAAGCGGGGCAAATTGAGTTCGACATGATCTTTGGCCCCGCCTATAAAGGGATTCCACTTGCTGCAAGCGTTGCCATCAATTTATCACGCCTTGGCCTTGATATCCCTTGGGCTTTTAACCGTAAAGAAGCCAAAGACCATGGTGAGGGCGGCATCATCGTCGGCGCCCCACTTGCAGGCCGCGTCGTCATCATTGATGACGTCATCAGTGCGGGCACCTCCGTTCGTGAATCCGTTGGGATTATTGAACGCGCAGGCGCCACCACAGCGGGTGTTTTGATCGCGCTCGATCGTATGGAAAAAGGTGGCGATGCAACCAACCTAACCGCGACCTCGGCCGTGCAAAACGTCGAAGAAACTTTTGGCTTTAAGGTCGTTTCTATTATTTCTCTGCTCGATCTGCTTTCTTTTATGAAAGAAGAAAGTGACACAGCACGCTCCATTGCGCAGTATGCCGATGCGGTCGCTGCCTATCGAGCAAAATACGGTGCGTAACCGTCGCACAGCCCATCACGCGTGATGAGCTACATTGCCCACGCAGAGCCAACCTGCGCTTACCTTGTGGTTGAGAAGTACTCGGCTAAGTTTGCCATGCGTACTTAGACTCACCTCTCCAAGCAACACTAGACGACAAAATAAGACCCCTTTCGGGGTCTTATTGCGGGTGCTTCTATAAGCGGCGCCCTGCTGCGAATAGTGGGGAGAGTTTCATGCACTACCCCACAAAGCGTTACGCAAGCTTCTTGCGAAGCAGTTCATTCAACTGCCCAGGATTTCCCTTACCACGTGTGGCCTTCATACACTGACCGACGAGGGCGTTGAGCGCTTTTTCCTTACCCGCACGGAACTCTTCGACAGATTTCGGATTCTTCGCAATCACTTCATCTACGATAGCTTCCAAGGCACCCGTATCGCTGATCTGCTTGAGGCCAAGGCGATCAATCAACTGATCGATGTCCATCGATCCATGAGTCCAAATTTCTTGGAAAATCTGACGGGCTCCCTTCTGATTGATCACACCACTTTGAATACGAGCAATAATGGTAGCGATATCAGCAGGACGAACTGGTGCGGTAGCAAAGGTCATGTTCTCGTCGGCCTTCATCGCAGCGGAAAGTTCGCCCGTGACCCAATTTGCCGCAAGTTTTTTCTCGCTCGTCAACGTAGCCAATTCGCTGTAGTACTCAGCAATCTCCTTGGACGCCGTGAGCACTGAGGCATCATAGTCAGAGAGGCCAAATTCTTGGGTGAAACGCTTTCTAAGCGACTGAGGCAACTCTGGCATATCGGCTCGAACGCGCTCAATCCACTCTTCGCTTACCACGAGTGGCAACAGATCCGGATCAGGGAAGTAGCGATAGTCCATGCTGTCTTCCTTGGAACGCATCTGGCGCGTCTCCCCCTTATCGGGGTCAAACAAACGAGTAGCCTGAACCACACGTCCCCCCTCTTCAATCAGCTCAATCTGTCGGCGAACTTCGTAGTCGATTGCTTCCTGTAGGAACTTGAACGAATTCAGGTTTTTGATCTCACAACGTGTGCCAAATTCCTTTTGACCCACAGGGCGCACCGAAACGTTTGCGTCACAGCGGAAGTTACCCTCCTGCATATTGCCGTCAGAGATGCCAAGCCAAACCACCAAAGCATGAAGTGTCTTGGCGTAGCCGACCGCTTCAGCGGAACTTCGCAATTCCGGCTCCGTCACAATTTCAAGCAATGGTGTACCGGCACGATTCAGGTCAATGCCTGAGCACCCCTGCACAAGGCCGTGGATACTCTTACCAGCATCCTCTTCGAGATGCGCGCGTGTCAGGTTGATCGTCTTGATGTAGGCGTCACCATTTTTCGGTTCCACAAGGAAACTCACGCGTCCACCCTTGACAATAGGCTCTTCAAACTGACTGATCTGATAGCCCTTGGGCAGGTCGGGATAAAAATAGTTCTTTCTGTCAAAAACCGAATGCTTAGCCACCTCAGCATCAATCGCCAAGCCAAATCGGATAGCCTTATCAACAGCCCCCATATTGAGGACAGGAAGACACCCTGGTAGCGCCAAATCCACTGCGCAAGCATTCACATTAGCTTCATCACCAAAGTGACGCGCTGCGCCTGAAAAGATCTTCGACTTTGTCGAAAGCTGAACGTGGGTCTCAAGCCCAATAACAACTTCCCATTGCATTCTTTATTTCTCCTGAGCCCACAATCATCAATATCCAGACGGATGCTTCGTATGCCAATCCGTCTCACGCTGCCAGGCTGCGCCCAATTGCAAAAGGCGAGCTTCCGAGAACGTCGGGCCTATCAACTGAAAGCCCAGTGGGCGGCCGTTGGTGTGTACGCCACTCGGTAAAGCTAACCCAGGCAGACCCGCCAACGATGCTGGAATCGTGTACAAATCGCTCAGATACGCGGATACAGGATCAGCATTAGCGCCAAAATCATAGGCAGTCCCAGTCGTCACGGGGCTAATGAGCGCATCCACCTGTTCAAAGGTACGACGGAATTCTTCGCTGATGAGGCGACGAACACGTTGAGCTTTGAGATAGTAAGCATCGTAGTAGCCATGAGAAAGGACATAGGTGCCAATCATGATGCGACGCTTCGGCTCAGGACCAAAGCCCTCGTTGCGCGACTTCTTCATCATGTCAACAATATCGCTATAGTCCTTAGCACGGTGCCCGTAACGAACGCCATCAAAGCGCGAGAGGTTTGAGCTCGCCTCTGCGCAAGCCACAACGTAGTACACCGGCACACCCAACTCAGCCATCGGCAACGCCACATCGACGATCTCAGCCCCTTGGCGGCGATAAAACTCGATCGCCTCGAGAATCGACTGACGCAGCTCTTCGTCCAATCCGTCTGCCAGCCATTTGCGAGGCACACCAAGACGCAAGCCTTTTAGCGGCTCACCAATCAGTCGCGTGAAATCCTCGACCGGTTTATCAACCGACGTAGAGTCCTTACGGTCAAAGCCCACCATGCTGCCCAGCACACGAGCACAATCTTCAGCCGAATGTCCGAGCAACCCAGCCGTATCAAGCGACGAAGCAAAGGCAATCATGCCCCAACGCGAAGGACGACCATAGGTAGGTTTCATGCCCGTGACACCGGTAAAGCACGCGGGCTCGCGAATCGAGCCCCCCGTATCTGTACCCGTTGCAATCGGGGCGAGACCCGCAGCCACGGCGGCAGAAGAGCCACCCGAAGAGCCGCCAGGGACAGCTTGACTATCCCATGGGTTGTACACCTTGCCATAGGCAGAGTTCTCATTACCGCTACCCATAGCAAATTCGTCACAGTTGAGTTTGCCTAAGCACACCATGCCAGCAGCTTTCAGTCCTTCTACAACCGTTGCATCAAAAGGGCTCATATACCCTTCAAGCATCCGACTGCCCGCCGTAGAAGCCCACTCTTTCGTGACGAAAATATCTTTGTGAGCAATAGGAATACCTGTCAGCGGACCCGCCTCACCACGCGCGATACGCGCATCGGCCGCACGAGCCTGCTCAAGTGTCGCATCAGCTCGAACGTCCAAAAAAGCATTGAGCCCCGCATGCTGTTCAATACGGGAGAGAAAGTGTTGCGCCAACTCAACCGAGGAAATTTCCTTGGACTGCAGTAGGGCAGACAACTCACTAATCGAAGCAAAAGTCAAATCTTTCATCTTTATTTCTCAGATGCCCTAGGCTAGCCCGCCAGCAACCTCACGCTTCGCGAAAGGGGCGCACCGAACAAAACCGGGCAATCGGTAAGAAGCGGTAGCAGGTAAATCACTCGATGACACGCGGCACCAAAAAGCAGCCATCCTGCTTTTCGGGAGCATTTTGCATATTAGCCTCGCGTTGATTGGCCTCTGTCACCACATCTTCGCGCAGACGCTGTACGCCGTCATGCGGATTTGGCATCGGTGCAACGCCCTCAGTGTCAACGCTGGCAATACGTTCAATCATTTGAAAGATGTCATTGAGTTCCCCCTGAATCACCTTGGCCTGTTCATCGGAGATATCGATACAGCCCAAATCAGCGATACGGTGGATGTCGTCCATTGTTAAAGACATAGCGCTTTTCTGTTTGGATAGAAAGTAGACGGGAGATATGGATGAGCTGAGACGGGTTTGAAACACTCCCACACAAGAGAATTATGTCGAGAAAGGCTTCTCATCAGCATCAGGCGATTAGTTAGTTTATCATTAAAGATTGTTTCGAGGTTGCGAATGTCCCTTTGGCGCGGGCAAAATAACGGCCTTCTGAGACATCTTGGGCGCGCATCTTCTTTCTGTCCGTGACGCCCCTCTCCCACATACTGTAGTAGACGGTAACCACAAAATGTTCGGCTTCTTCCGCAATTACTTCTCCAACGACCTTGCCATCGACTTGGGTACTGCCAACACGCTCATCTATGTGCGTGGTAAAGGTATCGTCCTCAACGAGCCTAGCGTCGTTGCTATCCGCCAAGAGGGCGGCCCTAACGGCAAGACCACGATCCATGCCGTAGGCAAGGCAGCAAAGCAGATGCTTGGTCGCGTACCAGGTAATATCAATGCCATCCGCCCCATGAAGGACGGCGTGATTGCGGACTTTACCGTCACCGAGCAGATGCTCAAGCAGTTCATCCGCATGGCCAGCCCATCTCGCCTTTTTGCTCCCTCTCCCCGCATCATCATTTGTGTGCCATGCGGATCTACTCAGGTTGAACGCCGTGCCATTAAAGAGTCGGCGCTTGCTGCGGGTGCCTCGGAGGTTTTCCTTATTGAAGAACCGATGGCAGCTGCGATCGGTGCAGGGTTGCCAGTCAATGAGGCTGCGGGTTCTCTCGTCGTCGATATTGGCGGGGGCACCACCGAAGTCGGTCTCATCAGCTTGGGTGGCATGGTCTACGCAGGTAGCGTCCGCGTCGGTGGAGATAAGTTTGATCAATCCATCATCAACTACATCCGCCGTAACTTTGGGATGCTCATCGGCGAGCCAACAGCCGAAATGATTAAGAAAGAAATCGGTAGCGCCTTCCCTGGAAGCGAAGTCAAGGAAATTGAAGTGAAGGGGCGTCACATTGCCGAAGGCGTTCCCCGTACGTTTACCGTCCACTCTAACGAAATCCTTGAAGCGCTCCAGGAGCCCCTTAATCAAATTGTTGTCGCTGTCAAGAACGCTCTGGAAAAAACACCGCCAGAACTCGGTGCCGACATTGCTGAACACGGCCTCATGATCACCGGTGGTGGCGCCCTCTTGCGCGACCTCGACCAGCTACTCAAGGAAGAGACCGGGCTACCTGTGCATATCGCTGAAGAGCCTCTCAACTGCGTCGTGAAAGGCTGCGGTATTGCGCTGGAAAATATGGATAAGTTGCGTACTGCCTTTACTTCGGGCTAGTTAGTCAAGCATGGATTACGGTCCTCCGCCGCTTTTTCGGCAAGGCGTTTCTGCAAGAATCCGCTTCATCTTCTTTGTCTTCATCTGTGTGGTGCTGATTTTGGTGGATGGGCGACTAAAGTCGTTGGACGGCTTTCGCAGTTCTATTTTGGCGGTGACTACCCCTGTAGTTTCACTTATGTCCATTCCTGGAGAGTGGCTTGAGAGTAGCGAGGGGTACTTTACCAGCAAGGTCAAACTGACCGCTGCAGTCAACGAACTCACGCTGGCTAACAAGACTCTTGCACTCGAAAACGTCCGTATCAAAGAACTTGAGAAAGAAAACGCCCAACTTCGCCAACTTCTCAATGCCGTACCCCGCAGCGCAGGTAAAACGGTCACTGCAGAAGTTGTTGGTAAGGTAGCCGATCAGTTCACGCGTCGCATCAAGATCAACGTCGGTGAGATCGACGGGGTTCAGATGGGCATGCCTGTGTTGGGCTCACAAGGCGTGCTTGGGTTGGTGTCACGTGTGGTAGCTCATCAGGCCGAAGTCACCCTACTAACGGACCATGTTCAACAGCTGTCCGTGCGCAATGAGCGCACGGGGCAGTTTTTTGTGCTACATGGTAGCGGCGATACACTCATGGACCTGAGATTTGTGCCGCCTGCAGCGGACATTCAAATTGGTGATCGACTCGTGACATCAGGGCTGGATCATGTTTACCCCAAAGAAATTCTGGTCGGTATTGTGCACGATCTGCATTATCAGAGCGGAGAAATGTACAAAACCGTATCAGTAAGTCCCACCTATACGGATGACACCATGCAGTTTGCAGTCGTGGTTCTCACCAACCCTGACCCCACTCAGGAACTCGATGAGGCCGCTAAACAGCAACTCAACAACATAAAGCGCAGGGCGGGCCGATAATGTCTTACCACTCCATCGATACTGAGCACCCTTTCAACGGACGCATTCAAAAGCAGGTGAGTCCGCTTTGGGTTGTGGCGAGTTTTATTGTTGCATACTGCCTCAATATCATCGGTTCAGCCATCAACGCGCTTTGGATGCCCGATTTTCTTGCACTCACGCTACTCTATTGGACGATACGCTTTCCTCGCCATGTCGGCATGACTATCGCCTTTATTTGTGGCCTCTTTATGGATGTACACAACGGTAGCGTTCTTGGTCAACAAGCGCTTGGCTACGTGGTTCTCTCCTACCTAGCTTTTGCTTTTCATCGTCGTTTACCGTGGTTTGCTAGCCTTGGACAGATTCTGCACATTGTGCCGTTTCTTTTCATTGCTCAGCTCGTTGTACTCGCCGTTCGCCTGTGGCTCGACGGTTTACTGCCTGACCCTATCTGGTTTCTCTCAAGTCTCACAGGCGGTTTACTTTGGCCTATTGTCGGCGTAGCACTCAGCTGGCCTGAACGCCGTCGTCCTTCCGATAACACGCTCTAAGGGCATCAACCGTTCACACTCGCCATGGCCCTTGACTTTCAAAAAGACGACTTTGACGTAAAGCCCTTCAGAAAGCGATTGCTCTTTCTCTACGGGCTCGTCCTCTTTTTCTTTGGCCTGCTCGTGTGTCGGTTTGCTTGGTTGCAAATCATTAATCAGAATTCCTATGTCGAAAAAGCAGAGCGTAACCGTACTGTAACGGTGACCATTCAAGGCGCTCGTGGACTTATTGTCGACCGCAATGGCGAAGTGCTAGCCCAGAACAAGATGGTTTACTCGCTGGAAATAACGCCAGACAAAACCCCTGATTTAGCCGCCACGCTGAAAGCACTCGCAGAGGTGATCGATATCACCCCTGCAGATATTCGACGGTTTAACCGCTTGCGGGAAGACTTCCAGCGCTACGACTCCATCCCACTCAAACAGGAACTCACTGAGCAGGAGGTTGCCCTCTTTTTGGCACAAAGCTGGCGTTTCCCGGGGGTAGAAATTAACCAACGGCAGTACCGTTACTATCCTCAAGGCAGCACGGGCAGCCATTTTGTTGGCTACATTGGCTCGCTCTCACAGAATGACCAAAAGCGACTCAAGGCTGAAGGCCTTTTCGATGACTACGATGGAGAACGAAACATTGGGAAAGTTGGTCTCGAGCGAAGCTATGAGCAAGTGCTGCACGGACGTCCAGGCCATGAGACGCTCGAAATTACAGCTGGCGGTCATGCCGTAAGATCCTTGTCTCTCACCCCTGCTGCCGCGGGAAAAAATCTACACCTCTCTGTAGACATGAACTTGCAACGTGTGGTCGAAGCTCAATTTGGTAAGGAGCGCGGCGCACTCATTGCTATTGAACCGAAGACTGGGGATATTCTTGCTTTTGTATCAAACCCCACGTACGATCCCAATCTCTTCCCTGGAGGCATTGACCCAGAAAGCTGGAATGAACTCAACACGAGCGAAGACCGTCCCTTATTCAATCGTGCGATGCGTGGAGTTTATCCTATTGGCTCCACCTACAAACCCTTCATGGCACTTGCTGGCCTCTCTACAGGGGCGACCACCGCGGATTACATTCTCAACGATACTGGCATCTTTATGCTCGGTAACCACAAATTCCGCGATGCTAGTGGCGTACCAAAGGGGCCGCTGAATCTACGTCGTTCTATCGCACTTTCTTCGGACGTTTATTACTACTGGCTTGCCACCAAGATGGGGGTAGACGCCATCCATGACTTTATGCAGCCTTGGGGATTTGGTCAACGCACAGGGATCGACCTTGTCGGCGAACAAACTGGCATTCTGCCTAATCGCGAGTGGAAAGAAAAACGCTTCAAACGTCCGTGGGTTTTAGGCGATACCCCCTCTATCGGGATTGGTCAAGGGTACAACAGCTTTACCTTGCTGCAACTGGCACATGCGGTCGCAACACTCGCCAATCGCGGCGTGGTTATGACACCACATCTTGTCAAGACGATTGAAGATCCTGTTAACCGGGAAAGTACGGTTGTTGATGCGAAACCTACCGATGTCATCGACATCAAGCCCGCACACCTAGAAACAGTTATCAATGGCATGGTTGATGTCACAAAAATCGGTACAGCTCGAAGGGTCTTTGCCAACTTTCCCTTCGACGTAGCAGGTAAAACCGGAACAGCGCAAGTCGTCACTGTGGCACAAGATGAGAGCTTTAAGACCAAACGGCTTAAAAAGCGCCAGCAAGACCACGCGCTCTTTATCACCTTTGCGCCTGCGAAAAACCCAACGATTGCTTTGGCTGTACTGGTTGAAAACGGGGGCTTTGGTGCTAGCGCAGCAGCACCGATAGCACGTGCTGCGCTTGACTATTGGCTCACTGGGCACAATGAGTTAGGTTTACCGCCGCCAGCCCATGTTGCCGCCGAACAAGCTCGTGCTGCTCAGGCAGCCTCTACCGAATCTGCAGCACGGGAACCTAAAGCAAGGAAGAAAAAATGATTGATCATGTCTCATTTCTTCTAGGGCGCTCCCTCAAGCGCCTCTTTCACCGCCTTGCCCAAGTAGATCTGGTGATCCTCTCTGTGGTCGTGCTTGTCAGCACCATCGGCTTTATTGCGCTCTTTTCCGCTAGCTACAGCATGCCTTGGCGAATGGAAGATCAGATTCGCAATCTCGCCGTTGCTGCAGTGGTGATGTTTGTCGTTATGAATATCCCGATTAAAGCACTGAGCCGTGTCGCCGTCCCGCTTTTTATTATCGGCTGCCTGTTACTGCTCATGACGCAACTCTTTGGGGTTACCGTCAAAGGCGCTACACGTTGGCTTAATGTCGGTATTCGCATACAGCCCTCGGAACTCATGAAGCTCACCACGCCACTTATGCTTGCTTGGTACTACCAAAAGCGCGGCGAGGCCACATGCCTTTGGGATCATGTCTTGGCTTTTGTGCTTCTGCTAATCCCTGTTGCCTTCATTTTGAAACAACCCGACCTCGGTACTGCGATTCTGGTAGCGATCTCTGGACTCGCCGTGATCTTCTTTGCTGGATTACATGTGCGCGTTATTGCAACTGCAGTCTTCGGCTTCTTACTGTCTCTGCCCTTTATCTGGACCATGTTGCATGATTACCAACAAGAGCGCATTCTCACGCTACTCGATCCCTCACGCGATCCACTCGGTAAAGGCTTCCATATCAATCAAGCGCTCATTGCCATTGGCTCTGGCGGCTTTTCAGGAAAAGGTTGGATGGAAGGTACTCAAGCGCACCTCGACTTTATTCCAGAGCGGACCAGCGACTTTCTTTTCGCGGTCTACAGCGAAGAGTTTGGCTTTGTTGGTAACATCATTCTCCTCATTCTCTATGCCATCCTGATTGGCCGCAGTTTCTATATCGCAGCTTATGCCACGAATCGCTTTTCTCGATTGCTCGCAGGTGCCATTGGGACTATATTTTTCACCTACACCTTCGTCAATATGGGCATGGTGAGCGGTATTCTCCCTGTCGTAGGCGTACCACTACCCTTTATGAGCTATGGCGGTACAGCACTCATGATTCTTGGAATCTGCTCAGGAATACTGCTTTCTATTTCCGCTGAGACTCAACAAAGCGCGCACCGTTAGGCGTGTTGCTAGAGCAGTTTTCGGTGCAAATGCGACTCACCAAGCCCAAAGCGCCCGAGGTTTATTGATGCGCCCATTTCTGCCCCTTATTCTTGCTGCCGCCCTACTGCTATCAGCCTGTTCGTCGACGCACTCCCCGTCACGTGGTGGCGGAAAATATTTTGAAAACGACGGTCCCCCTACCAGTGAAGAGGTTGGTGAGGACGCCATTCCACGCGTCGAACCTTTCAAGGCGGGTACGCTCAAACCCTATCAAGTGCTTGGAAAGACATATGTCCCGATCACGGAAGACTTGCCGATGACTCAGACAGGCGTCGGCTCTTGGTACGGAAAACAGTTTCACGGCAAACGTACGGCGACAGGGGAAACCTACAACATGTTTTCTATGAGTGCCGCACATCCCACCATGCCCCTACCGAGCTACGCGGAAGTCACGAATCTTGACAACGGAAAAAGCGTCATTGTTCGTGTCAACGACCGTGGTCCGTTTCTGCAAAGCCGCGTCATCGATCTCTCGTACGCCGCTGCGAAACGCATTGGATACGCGGGCAAAGGTACGGGACGCGTGCGTGTGCGGCGTCTGACTTTCGCAGAAATCCGCAGTGGTCGCTACGCTGCTGGTAATAGCTTGAATGGTAGCAACGAAACCCCGCTTGCTACCCCAACACTCTCTGCTAGTGCTTCAAGTGATAGTGCCCCATCGGAAACCCCGCGCGTGAATCCAATTACGCCATTAGGGCGGGGGGAACCAGCATCAACGCCAGTTGTTAGTAGTCCTGCAGCAGAACCCATCACGGCCGATGCTCCAACAGGTAACTGGGGCGTGCAGATTGGTTTCTTTAGCACACAGGACAACGCCCAAGCCTTTCTTGCGCACGCCCAAGCTACACTCGGCAGTATGGGTCGAGGGGATTTGAGCTCGCGTATCGTGCGTGACAACAATGGTTGGCGGGTGATTCTCGGTCGGTATGCGAATGCCTCCACAGCACGCAGTGCCGCTCAAGCAGTCAGTAGTAATCTTGGTATTTCCGCCTTCCCTATTCAGAGGTAAACGTATGCAACAATACATTAAAGACGCTTGGTCAGGCGATACGCTTGAAGCATTGAGCCGCTTTGTAAGCATTCCAGCAAAAAGCAAAGACTTTGACAAAGCTTGGGCGGAGCATGGGGAGCTCATGCGTGCGCTGGTTGAAGGCCGCACCTGGGCACTGAAACACTTTCCAAATGCAACGTTTGAGATTCTTTCGCTACCTGGTATCCCTCCAGCTCTCTTCTTTGATATTGCAGCAACAGAGGGACATGACGGCGATCCCGTGCTCTTTTATGGGCACTTTGACAAGCAGCCCGAAACAGAGGGTTGGAGTGAAGGGCTCGGTCCTTGGACTCCAGTTGTACGAGACGCTCGCCTCTATGGTCGCGGCGCTGTTGATGATGGCTACTGCTTCTACAGTGCACTAACAGCCGTGGCAGCGCTACAAGCTAACCATATTGCCCACCCACGTATCTGCGGCCTTTTTGAAACCGATGAAGAATCGGGCTCAACCGACCTTGCTTCCTATCTCAAACTCGTTGAAACACGTATTGGCAAGCCAGCCTTCATCTGCATCCTCGACCTATTTGCGACTGACTTCAACCGCGTTTGGATCACGCAGTCTCTTCGAGGCATCGTTAGCCTCGTGGTGAAAGTAAGCGTACTGCAAACACCCGCACACTCTGGCGTCGCAAGTGGCATTGTCCCGAGCAGTTTCCGAATCATGCGCTCGTTACTCGATCGAATCGAAAACGCCGAGAATGGTGAAGTTTTAGTCAAGAGTATGCACAGTGTCATCCCTGACTACATCCGCAAGATGGCGAGCGACATTGCTAAGGACTATGACCCACGCCGCTCCTTTAAATTTCATGGCAACACTGAAGCCGCTGAGACGTCTGCTCTTGATGCGCTGATTGCTGGGACTTGGCGCCCCACACTCTCTGTGCTCGGGGCAGATGGCCTTCCCGCCACCCATACCGCGAGTGGCCTCGTTCGTAGTGCTACCGCGCTGAAACTTTCGTTCCGTATCCCGCCTGGGGTAGATGCACAAGCAGCGCTCAAAGAGACCATCTCGCTATTAACCACCAATGTCCCGTACGGTGCTAGTGTAGAAATCAGCGAAACCGCTGCAAGCGCTGGCTTCTGCGCACCACAGTGGCCAACATGGCTACTTGAACAAGGGCAAAAGAGCTCGCTGCGCTACTTCAATGAGGGGCTTGGAAACGTGCTCTGCGGCGCCTCCATCGGGACGCTACCAGCCTTCCAAGCCGCCTTCCCCAATGCGCCCTTTATCAATACGGGCGCTCTTGGTCCCGGCAGCAATGCGCATGCCCCAGACGAATGGCTTGACCTCAACTATGTCGAACGACTCACGGCTTGGGTTGCTGACATGGTAGCGAGTGTGCCACGTCAGGGACAATGATTTGAGTGGGAGAGCATATGATGCAAAAATGCGAACTCTGCTGTCAGCCTCACCCGCAAGAGCGCTGGCGCTCTGAACACTTCTATCTGCTTGACGCTAGTAGTGGCGAGTTTCCCTGCTTTTTGAGACTGGTCAGCACGCGTCACGTTGCAGAGATGTCAGATCTCTCTGAGCAAGAACGCAAAGAAGTTTGGAAGCTACTCAATGTCATAGAACTCGAAATTCGTGCGGCTCTCAAGCCACACAAAATCAACCTTGCTCAATTCGGCAATATGGTGCCGCACGTACATTGGCACGTGATTGCCCGCTGGCAAGATGACGTGTATTTTCCTGAATCTCCTTGGGGAAAACGCCAACGAGAGGCGCTTCCAGAAGAAACACAAGCACGTCGTGCTGCGCTTACTGCGCTTCTAGTTGAGCTCCCAGCAAAACTCGATGCTGCACTCTCTGGCGAATGATTAGTAGGGGCAGCCGCGCAAGCGGCCGCCCTGCTTAGCAACAAAACTCTGAACGCGCCCAAAGTCCTCAGCGCTCATCTCTAAGAAGACGAGTTGCACAAGAGTCCCAACTTCCGGCGCCTCACGCTCGACCTGTAGCTTGACTCCAGGCAAGCGTGATTGCACACGATTGAGAAAGGTTTCTGCCTTTACAATATCGGTAAACGAGGCAATGAGTAGCTTTTTAGCATTGGCTGCCGGCGCTTGGTAGCGTACACCAGCCTTATCCAAGACGGCACGCGTTTTCTTCATACTCTCCTCATTGAGAGAGCC
The DNA here is from genome assembly GCA_902463725.1 of uncultured Sutterella sp. Classification (GTDB taxonomy): domain Bacteria; phylum Pseudomonadota; class Gammaproteobacteria; order Burkholderiales; family Burkholderiaceae_F; genus Sutterella. The sequence goes on from CABQGK010000005.1 coordinate 57,919, forward strand.
CACGACAATACTAATTTTAGAGGTAGCTAGAGCAGGTTCAATCAGCATGCGAGATTTGACCCCTAAACGCTGAATCTCTGCATAGTAGCCTTTGAGTTTCGTTTCCTGGAAAGGGCCATAGAGTGCGCAAGCCTCTGTAGGCTCTTTCTCTTCGGTCATGACCAATGCATCTAATTCCGGTAAAGCGGGTGCCGTACCAGTAGACGCCTCCCCTTGGGGCTTCTTTTGGCTTTCTACCTCCATATTGACACCTGGCGTTATGGGACTTGACGGAGAACTCGCCGCTACAGCTACCTTGCTCTGACTGCTCGACGCTGCCGCTGCCTCATTCGTAGGGTCGATAGAAGCACTCATAGATAATCCTGTAATCGACGCAGATCCTTGCAGTGACTGTACATCATAGGCTGAATCTGTTCCCGTTAGGGGCACAAACATTGCCACGGCAGCAATCGTTAGCAGCACAGCAAGGATTTTGGACATACTACGACTCTCCTATTGTTTGGAGTGCTCGACTAGCGAGCCCTCCTAACACTAGATTATGCCTGATTATCAAATCGGGAATTTCTGCCAACAAATGGGGACCAATGAATTGTGCCGCACCTCCTGCAAGCAATACATGCGGTTGCACGCCTTTTGCGTGCATCGCTTCGATGGCCCGCATCACAAGTCCCACTTGAGCATCAATAATCCCTGTGGCAATAGCCTCTTGCGAACTGCTCGGCATGGCACTGTATACCCCTAGCTCAGCAGTCAAGGTAGGAATGGTCGCAAGCAGGCTCGTGTGCATGAGAGAAGGACCTGGAGCAATGCGCCCACCTAGAAAGCGATAGCTTGTCTCACTTTCGCGAAGAATGGAATCCACTGTCGTCGCAGTTCCCATGTGAACCACCAACAGCGACTCCCCTGACAAGTGGGCAAGCGCTCCAATCGCAGCATACCAACGATCTGCGCCAAGCTGTTTTGTCCGAGAATAATCGTTATGCAACACAAATCCCTTACCCTCAAAACGCTCAGTCGCTCGAACCCAATCCCAATGAATGCGATGTTCGTTAAAGAATTTTGTGAGTGAGAAGGCGATTTCTGGCGCAGCAACCGTGCACCCTAGCACATGCGTTGGATTAATTTGCTTCCAACGCTCAAAAAGCTCTCGCTTGAAATGTCCTTGACCGTTATGCACAATGGTCTCAGGATTGTCAGGGTTGTCAAGCGTTGCCCACTTCAGCGCCGTATTTCCGACATCAATAAGGATGAATTTATCTTGCATTCTTCTTTTCTATAATCGATCCGTTTGTCACAGCCACTGTACCAGCCTCGGTTTTTATTAAGAGCGCCCCATCAGGGCTAATGCCAGCGTTCTCTCCGAACAGGTGTTGACCGTCTGGCATCTCGACTTTGAGTGAGGCGCCAAGTAGCGCATCATAGCGCCGCCAACATGTGACATCGATAGGCGCAGGACTTTGAACCACCATACGGATTTGCTCGGCTAACCCTAACAAAAGGTGATCCCAATCAATGCCTAGTACTTCACCGCGGTCTAGGTAGAGTCCTCGCATCGCCCACTTGTCGAGCTGCTCATAGGGCGCCACGACATTAAGCCCTACGCCCACTACAAGCCCTTGCCTTCCATCAGCAGCACTGACCACCTCAGAGAGAATGCCACCGACCTTAGCATCTTGAAGCCAAAGATCATTAGGCCACTTGACCGAAAGTTCTATGCCTAATTGCTCACGTACTAGCGCAGCGACAGCCATCCCAATGCCAATCGTGAGCCCTCCTGCTAGCTTTACCCCTTGAAATGCCATACTGAACGTGAGCGCATCCACAACGCTACGCCACTTGTGGCCACGCGTTCCACGCCCTGCTCGCTGACGTTGAGCAATCAGTAAGAAAGGGCACTGCTGTATAACACCCTCTTTAATAAAGCTCTTGCAGTCATCGTTGGTTGAGCCCGTTTCTTCGACCACTGCTAAGCTCATCCCAGCACGCTCAAATGTAAGAGGTGCTTCTGCGCTCAAGCGCACGATATTTTCTTCGTTCATGTTGGTTCCTAAGCTCATGCGAAGGCTGGTGAAAAAGGCCAAGCCCCTTGCACGCCTAGTACGCATCCTACGCTAAAATGCCCCCGTCTCCCCTTCGGTTTTAGCTGAAAATATCTTGGCGTCTCCAGCATCCTTTTGGATGTCACAACGCCCTCTTACGAGAAGAACGAAAGAACTATTATGGCTGATCAAGATTCAACGACTCAGGAACTGCTGCAATTCCCCGTGGACTTTCCTATGAAAGTCATGGGTCTCAATGAGCCCGATTTCCGCCAAATCATTAGTGCACTGGCTCGCGAGCATTTTGAGGACTTCGACGATAAAAAAACCACTGAGACCCCCTCCAAAAAAGGCAACTATCTAGCGCTCGGCATTGTGGTGCATGCAACCAGCAAAGAGCAGCTCGACAACTTTTATCGTGCGCTCACCTCACACCCAAAGGTTAAGGTAGTGCTTTAATGATTACCTCACTCCCCTACCCTGGCCTCGTTCGTGCTTGGCTCTCCTTTATCCGTCCAAAAACCTGGGGCGTTGCGATTGCTCCTGTCGTGGCGGCACTTGCACTGGTCTTTTTAGAGCACAGAACCTTCTCGCCCATCGTTGCCCTGCTAACACTCACGCTCTCCATCACGATGCAAATCATCACTAATATGGAGAACGACCTCGGCTACACGCAGAGAAAAGCCGAGAAGAGCAACCGCAAAGGGCTTCCGCGTGCGACGGCCAATGGCTGGATTTCCATCACAGCAGCGCGTCGTGCCATCCTATTGATGGTGGCACTCGGCCTACTGAACACGGTCTATTTGGTATATGTCGGGGGCTGGGGGTTCCTTCTCATTGGTTGCACGTCAATGATCGCTGCCTACTGTTATATGGGCGGACCAATTCCGATCGCGTACACGCCCTTTGGGGAAGTGATGGTACTCATCTTCTTTGGTCTGATGGCAGTCTGTGGGACCTATTATCTCCAAGCAATGTCAGTGAGCACAAATGCCGTGCTACTCGGCTGCGCACTCGGATCGACAGCAGCCTCCGTCCTGGCCGTCAACAATTGGCGAGATCGCGAGCACGATGCTTCGATCGCCCGACGCACGCTAGCCGTCGTTGCTAGCGATCGTGGCTTTCAGTTCATCTTTGCTGCGATGCTGCTGCTTCCCTTTATCGTGCTACTGGTGATGAGTTGGCAGCTTCAGAGCTTTTGGGTTTTGCTCCCCCTCGTGCTACTAATTCGCCTTCCTGACCTATTGCGGCGCTTTACAACGCTAAGCGGCTATGATTTAAATACGGTGATGTTTGCCTGTGTCAAACTAGGACTTCTCTATGCCACCCTTTTTACTGCTGGTGTAGGCCTAGAACTTGCGCTCGGCTCTTAACGCAATAATTTCAACATCACGAACGCTCTTAATAATCGACATGGGTCTTGACACGCTTGACGTGCACATCCCCCACTTCATCGAGCATGTAGGGCCACAGGGCACGTTTACTGCGAGCGCTGATGTAATCAAGCCCAAATTTATGCGCATAGAAGAACCCTTCCATGGCCATGATACAAAGTAGCGCAGAATTACGGCGCTGAGAAGGAAGTGCTTCAATTCGCGCAAATAGCGCCCGATACCATTCTTTAACCGGGGCCATCATCTCGTCGTCGTGCACAAAATAGGAAAGCAACACAAGCCCTACCTGCGCCCAACCTCGATTGTTCCGCTCAAAGCCCTTAAACCACTCGATATAGCCAGCAAGCAAACAATCGGGCTCCGCACCTTCAAACGCAGACGTGTACTTATCCATCTCCTCGTTCATGTGAGCGATATAGGACTCTATCAGCGCTTTGTGTAAATCTCGCTTACTACGGAAGTGATAGGTCAATGCCCCTTTGCTCACTGAAGCACGCGCTGCCACACGGTCAAGTGTCAAACTCTCAACGCCGCCTTCAAGGAGCACAGCATAGGCAGCCTCAATGAGATGCTGTCGCGTTCGCAGCGCTTTGGTGGTGAGCATAGATGGACATCCTCAATGCGTGGGATAAATTAATGCGAGCGCTCGAAGTATATCAAAGCAACCCCAAGAAAGACTGCACCGCTAGCGCGCTCATAAAGCGACGCTCCACCACCTTTGATGAGACAAGAGTGATGGAGCGGATAAGCTATTGACTAAGCGCTTTACTTAGCCGCGTGAGCAGCTTCTGCGCCCGCAATACGGCCAAATACAATGATATCTGTATAGGCGTTACCACCCAAGCGGTTAGTACCGTGCGTCACCCCCGTTACCTCACCGGCAGCCCAGAGACCAGGAATTACTTTACCTTCCTTCGTCAGGACTTCAGCCTTTTCGTTGATGCGCACACCGCCCATCGTATGATGCGTCGATGGAACGGCCTTAATAACGTAGTACTTGCCGTGGCTCATATCAACAAGACCTGCACGATGGTGGAAATCTTGGTCGTTGCCCTTGCCAGCCATGGCAGAAACACGCTTGACCGTAGCTTCAAGCTGATTCAGTGGCATCTTCGTAAACTCAGCAATGCACTGCAGATCCTCACAGGTCTTCATAATGCCCTGCTTCGTAAAGGCATCATACTCGGTGGGATGCTCTTTCACGGTGTTGCTAATAGCACCGATCTTGTCGTTCCAAAGCACCCAGGTGTATCCCCCTGTTTGCTTGAGAATAGCCTCAGAGAGCACGTCACGGCGCTGTAGTTCCTCAACAAAGCGCTTACCCTCTTGATTAAGCATAATGGCTCCATCGAAACGCGCATCCGCGATCAGCTCAATAACTCCAGAGATGGGGTCACAGATTGGGTAGGTCTGTATGTAGCCCATATTGACAAGTTCAGCCCCAGCTCGCTCGGCCATATAAAGCGCTTCGCCAGTGGTTCCTGGCGCATCGGTCGTTTTGAAGCGTTCATCGATCTTGGGATTGTACTTTTTCACCATTTCAGGATTAGCCCCAAATCCGCCCGTGGCTAGCACAACGCCACCCTTGGCATGGAATGTGTAGGTTTCTCCATCCATGCTGGCCTTCACCCCCACCACGCGACCATGTGCATCCTTGATGAGTTCTTCGGCCTTCATGTTGCGGATAACGGGAATGCCCAACGCATCGGCCTTAGCCTGAAATTTCGAGATGAATTCCGTTCCTGTGTGACCAAAGGGGATCAATGCACGCTTGCGACTATGTCCCCCAAAGAAAAAGAGATTGTCAGGTTCAAAGCGCACCCCTAGATAGTCACGACACCATTTCGCTGCATCCAAAGCCTGATGCGTCATGACATTAATCACCTTCATGTCACCTTTGCCATCACCACCCTTAAAGGTATCCTCTGCGTGCAACTCTGGCGAGTCATCCGTGATGCCGAGTTTTGGTTGAACCCAGTTCTGGGCAACATTCATTTCTGCTCCAGAAATCAGTGAGTTTCCTCCCACGGATGGCATCTTTTCGAGGAGCACAACCTTAGCACCCGCATTCTTGGCAGTAATTGCAGCGGAAAAACCCGCTCCCCCTGCGCCAATGACCACAACGTCATAACGACTATCCTTGGGCAACTTAGCACTCACCTGCTTGATGAGTTTCTTGTCAGCCTTAACGAGTTTGACGCCAGCTTTGTTCGCAGCATCATTGACTGCATCCAAAAATCCCTTGGATGAAAAGGTTGCACCGGAAATCACGTCGACATCCGTCGCATTGGCAGCAATTACATGATCCTTGAGCGTGGTGTAAACCTCTTTACTAAGTACTGGGTTTTCCTGATCCTTGAGTACTTTGATCGTTTTGATCCTACCCGCATCAAAGGTCACTGCCACCGTAATATCGCCGTGCTTGCCGATACCCGTGCCCTGCGTTGTTACGAGAGAAGAAGCAAAAAGTGGATGAGAGAAGGTAGCTACCGCGAGCATAGCGGCAGAAACTAAAAGGGTCTTTTTCATGTTGTCCTCGTTGTGATCGAAAATTCATCGATTCGCCGAGGATTGTAGTGGTAAAACCGACTCATTAGTCGGTTTTATAGCTATTATGGGTGATAGGAAAAACCCTAATAAAAACAATAGTTTTCCTCTCAAAGCCACTATCAACGTGCATGGCGCGAGATATAGGGACTTTCCCTAACTCTAATGAATTTTGGGTTAGATGGATGCCACCATCTCAGAGAAAAGGACTCAGCAGGTGATCCCAAACAAAAGAAAGCAAGCCCAGAGCACAATATGGCAAAGGGGGTGGTTGCCGCCACCCCCTTCTTTCGTTAGAACTAGTTGTTTGAACCCCACTCATTGCTCTGCTGAGTATTCTGCTGCGTCGTGCTCTTTTGCTTGTTACTATTCATACGTAGCTTGATCATCTCTTCACTTTCCACACTAAAAAGCGTCACAACCTGCTGAACCCCATCAACCCCTGCGACAACTTTTTTCGTGATCGCAGCCTCAGTCGGTGAGAGAATCCCCATGAGGTACACAATATTGCGCTCCACGACAACCTTCATTTGGTTGAGCGAGATCTTCTTGGTCGCCACGATATTTCCACGTACCTTCGTCGCTAAATACGAATCGCTCATTCGCTGTGCTGCAGAAACAGGCTGGCGGACTGCCAACTCGTTAATCACCCCATCCACATCGAGTGTTCCTGCGGCAATCTGTGCAGCCTTCTCTTTAGCAGCCTCCGTAGCCACTTCGCCCGTCAGGAGTACCTTACGGTCATAGCTCGTCACGGTAATGTGGTTCGGCGTGGCTTTAATTGCCTCAGTGATATCAAGATATATGCGCTTCTCCAGCACTTCGTCATTGACAATGGCACCTGTTGAACGACGATCTGTCACCACTGTCGCGGTTGTTGCAGCTGCACCGCCAACGAGCAACGGAGCGCACCCTACCAAGAGTTGTATTCCCGCCAAAGCGCCTACGAGCAGAGAAACTGACTTCACTTTCATTGAACACTCCACATTGGAAAATTTCTTCATATCGCCGAGTTCATATCTTTTAGCTTACCGCGCTCAAGCGTTTTGACGGACGATATTTTGTAACCAAGACCAATACCCTTCAAAAGTCGCACGGTGAAACCAAAACTTTCCTGAGCGCTTACGTAACTTGCCTGCATCAATCCATGCACGCACTGCCGTATGGAGGGTAGAAACATCAGTACCAAGTAACTGAGCCACCGTCACTAACATAGGAAATGTCGTAAAGCCCAGCCAATCTGCACCGCGAGACTGTAGCACCCGCTCCATACTTGGCGTTGACTCGATGAGAATCAGCATCATCAACGCACCGAGACGCTCCTCAATGGTCCCGTATCGATTAGCGACCATGCCCATTCGGTCACAGAGCGCACAGTACGTTGAGTAATTCATCAGTTCACGCTGCCAAAGGGCGTTCTGGTCAGCAATCTTGAGCAGTAGTTCCTGATTGATAACCAAGACATCAGCATTGGTTATGCAGTAGTGCGAGCGGGGTAATCGATCGCGCACATAGAGATTCTCGAAACTGCCGCACATAGCGCCTGCGCAACTCAGTGACAACATCAGCGGCTCTTCGCGAACAGGATCCTTCAAAGCCTTCGCGACAATCCCAGAACGTACGAACATCAGACGTTCAAAGATATTCGGCGATGAATAGATCTCCTCTCCACGCGTATAGCGCACACTGTGCCCTAGCCCATTCATCACGCCGATCATGGACTGGGACATCTTCGGCGAAAGCCAAGGTCGGATCAAAGTATTCATATAAACAAAAAAGTTGTTATTTTTGTGGATAATTTTGTTAGCAACTCAGAAATCAACTCTTCTTTATTGTGGATAACTTTTTTGTGAGGCTATTTTTCACGTTTTTGTTCACATCTGCTCAACAACTATCCACAGCCCTCGGATTTAGTTATCCACCCAGTTGTCCCTGTGCGCTTCCCTTAATCTAGCTAGCAAATTAAGAGTTATCCACAGAAAAGCGCAGACCTACTACATACTACTACTATCTTTATAAAAATATCTTTATCCTTTATTGAACTGCACAGAAGAAAACCCTCTACACCCTAGCGAATTTTCATTCCTTTAGTGAGAAATAGATGTGCCTACAGAACAAAGAGGAGCTTAAAATTCATGCACTTTCCATGAATTAACCTGTGGATTTCTTTGTGTGTAGGCTGTGTGTTTCTTGTGGATTATTAGCCAAAGAAAGCCTTTTCTACCGTGTTAATACCGTGTTTTGCGGTAATAGCGCCACCAAAATACTTAGCTGGATCTTTGAGACTGCCAATCATCATGAAATCTTTCCCCTCTTCTTCCAAAGCTTTCTGTAGCTCATCACGAGGCTCGAGATCTCCAGCAATAATGACGTGATCAACACGGTACGTTGTAGGTAGGTGATCTGTCAGAGACCGAACGCGGATACTGACGGTATCAATACTTTCTACGACACTCTCGGAAACGGTTTGAACCCCATTCATTCGTATCCATTGCAGCTCGTCGAGCTTCTGGTCACTTTTGAGGCTTTCTTTGAGTTGCCGCAGATCTTTTTCCATCACCAAATAGGTGGATCGATCGAGCGTATCGATAAATGGAATAACCCCTTGGCAACCGGCACGATGTACTTTAGGGTCGCCTATACCCCACGCCTGTAGCCATTGTTGACTGGAAGGCATGTGCTCATTAACAAGGTAGCGAGCCATATCAAGGGCAATGCGAGAGTCGCCTAGAATGGCAACGCGATGCCCGACGGAGGCATTTCTCAGTAAAACATCTTCGAATGTGAGTACATTGAGGCTATCTACGCCGGCAATGTCGGCGATGGCAGGCACGGTGCCTGTAGCTAGGAAGACTTTGTAGTCGGGGTAATTTTCACGAATCCAATTTCCTGAAGCGCGGACGCCGCGGATAATTTCCACGCCAAGCTTGAGAAGGTTTTCTTCTTTTTTCGCGATGAGCACGGTGAGCTGCTCTTTCCCAGGAATCTTGGCCGCTAGGGCTAGGAGCCCTCCGAGTTGTGGCCTTTCCTCAACGAGGACTGTTTTCAGTCCACGACGAGCTGCATGCTCTGCAGCGGCGAGTCCGGCAGGTCCAGCTCCGATGATGAGACATTTTCCGCCCGCTTTAGGAGCCTTTTTCTTAGGTGTTAGCGGAAAGACAACATAGGGATTGGCAATACAACAGAGGGGAATTTCCTCATGAGAGCGCGTCGTGGTAATGCAATGATTGGCGCAGCCCACGCAAGGAGTGATCTCATCGGCGCTGCGATAATAGAGTTTTTCTCCCCACTCTGGATCCGCTATAAGTGCATGGTTGAGTTCCACGAGCGCTTTAGGATCTCGGCTCAAACTATCTTGTATGACATCGGGGCTCGCTTCTGGAGGCAGTAGCGCTACGGGGAGCTTGGTTTCTTGCGAGAAACGCTCAATGAATGGGTACCAAATCCCCGCTGGGGTGAGGTCATTGTAGAGGGGAACTGCGTCTGCGAGTAACCCCACATCAAAGGTGAGCATGTCCACGCCTTCGTAAGCGAGCTGTTCAGCAAAGCTGACGAGTGTTTCCCACGAATTACCAGAGGGTACAAGGTCCATAAGGGTGAGTCGATAGGAGAGTATCGGCGTTGGACCAATATAGTCGCGAATACGCCGTACGACCTGTGTTGCAAACTGCATGCGCTTCTCTCCACCCCAGAAATCCGTGCGCTTGTTGAGTACGGGTGAAGAGAAGGTGTTGGGAAGGGAGAGTTTGCCTGCGTAGACTTCTACCCCGCTGAAGCCGCCTTTGCTAACCGCAGTAGCAGCCTGTAGCGCATAGTTTTTAATGAAGTGCTCGACCATGAAGCGCGGGATTCCTCGGCTACGGTAATGCGTTTCGGCATTAAGTAGTGCTGACGCAGACACTGCACCGAAGTGTGCAGCATCTAGGCCGTGGTGCATGAGTTGAAGGATGACTTCTGAGCCGCGAGAGCGAAGAAAGCTTGTCAGGCGAAACGCTTTGTTGTAGAAGGCTGCGTCTAAGCTAGGCGCATCGAGCTGCGATTTACCAGAAAAGCTGATTGCCCCATGCTGGATAGTAAATAAAGCAGGCCCGTGATCCGTGCAGCGAGATTGATAGAACGCAACCCATTCGTTTGTAAAGTCGGCATGCGTCTCGAGCCCAGTTTTGACAGGGCTCATGATCATACGGTTTTTGAGTGTGTGCGCGCCTACTTTAAGCGTGGAGAAGAGGTCGGGGTATTTTGTCATCACGGCTTAGATTTGGGATTATGAATACCAAAAGGCACGAGCACACTGGGAATACTGTTGTAGCTCTTTTCTAGATGACGTTGTTGATCATCGAAGAAAATATGCGGCCGAATAGCTTGCAGAATTGGGGTTTTATCCCGCCCGTCGAGCAAAAAGAGTTCCGTCGCACTCATACCGAAGCTTTTGAGTGTGGTGATCAAACGCTCTTCGCTTGGAGCGCCGCGAGCCGTGACCACTGAGATGCGGATCGCTGGGCTGAAATATGGATTTTCTCGTCCATGAAGTTCGTAGTCGAGGCGCTGAAAATTACTTAAGGACTCAAAGAGCGGTTGCAGAGGGCCTGGTGCGTGAGGCGTGAGTGCCTTTTGTTGCTCAAACTTGTGAAACGCCTGTATGCCTTCCTTTTGGTACTCACGCTCGCTTTCATCGTCTGCGATCACACCGTCAAAGTCAAAGGCGATGCGTAGCGTTGGATTTTCTTCGTTGTCGAGTTCTGCGGCAAGTTCCCTACTGCTCTTGTCACTCGGAAGAACGAGTCCGGCGGGAACGCCGTCATTGATGGCCTTGTTGACGTTTTCAAGATTTGCCGACAAGAAAAGAGAAACATCAAATGCCTTGAGGTAGGGGAAAGTGGAGTGCCCAGAGGTAAAGCACCCCGAGGAGAGCCGGAGATTATGGGCACGACAGGAATTAAAGAATCGCTGTGCCGTTTCAGGGGAGTTACGTGAAAAGGCTACGACATCAAACGGAGAGAGCTCTCCAAAGCGCTCATTGATGGCAAGAAGGCGGCGTACAAAGTGGAAGGCTACTCCAGGGTTGAGAATATCCTTCTTGTGTGTGACTTGATAGTCACGAAAAGCGCGGTAGCCTTCTTCCTCAAAGAGTTTGTGCTCTTGTTCAAGGTCAAAGAGTGCCCGTGAAGAAACGGCGACAACGAGTTTTTTTCGTTCAGCCATGGGTGTTCCCCTCAATAAGCGTTGCCTACTTGGTCGGTAGCCGTCTCCTCAGTGCTCGAGGTTGTGCACGGCGTTTATGCGCCGTGCACAACCAAGCGTGTGGGACGCGTCCATCCGCCTTCGGTTGCATTGCTAGCGACGTTTCTCGCTCAGTTAGGCGTCGATGTTGCTAGCAAATAGCGCATTCGTCTCAATAAAATCACGGCGCGGTTCAACGACATCCCCCATCAACATCGAGAAGATGGCATCTGCGCTAGCGGCATCTTCAATGCGCACACGCAACATACGGCGAACCTTAGGATCCATGGTGGTGGAGTTGAGCTGTTCGGCAGTCATTTCGCCAAGTCCTTTGTATCGTTGGCGAATGATGCCTTTTTCAGCTTGAGACAGCAACCAGTTGACGGCTTCGCTAAAGTTTTTGATTGGCGCATTATCTTTGCCGCGAGCCACATAGGCACCATCACCAATCAGCCCGCGCAACATATCAGCGCTTTCCTTGAGTTTTCGATAATCCGAGGAAAGCGTGAATTCCGGTGTGATCGTTGTTGTCTTGTAGTTGCCGTGCTTAAGACGATGAATTTTTAGCAAAAACTTCTCGTTTGCTTCGTCATAGATCGCTTCACACTTAACATCGGGGTCCCGCATTTCGGACTGCAGAAGGGTTGCTGAACGGTCAGCTTCGAACTGGTTGGAGAGGTTGATTTCAACCCCAGCGGTGATGGCAACCAAGGCTGCGTTGTCGATAACCCCTGAGAGACGGGCAATCACCCCAGAACTTTGCAGGTATTCGTTAACTAGCGTTTCCAGTTCCGTGCCACGGATCGGCTGTTCGTTGTCAAAAGCCTCGCGGTTTTTGTAGAGACGTGCGTCTTCCATAGCCAACTTCAGGAGATAGTCGTTCATCTCCTTTTCATCTTTAAGGAATACGCCTTTGTCTTTTTGGTTTTTCTGTACCTTGTAGAGGGGCGGCTGTGCAATATACACATGTCCCTCTTCAATTAACTGTGGCATCTGTCGGTAGAACAGTGTCAGCAGTAGCGTACGGATATGCGCACCGTCCACGTCCGCATCGGTCATGATGATGATGCGGTGATAGCGCAGACGGGATAGATCAAAGTCTTTGCCGATATTGGTTCCGAGTGCCAATGTGAGCATGCGAATCTGCTCAGAGTCAAGAAGCTTATCTTGTGCAGCTTTTTCGACGTTGAGCACTTTACCGCGCAAAGGCAGAATCGCTTGGAACTGAGAGTTGCGACCCATCTTGGCGGAGCCGCCTGCGGAGTCTCCCTCCACGAGGAAGAGTTCGCTCTTAGCTGGGTTCTTTTCTCGGCAATCGGCGAGCTTCCCTGGTAGGCCACCGCCAGAGAAAGATTGGCGCGTAATGTCGCGTGCCTTTCGGGCGGCTTCACGCGCACGGGCTGCAGCAATGATCTTTTCACAGATGACTTTCGCATCGTTGGGGTTGCGCTCAAGGAAAAGCTCCAACTCACGGGCCACCACTTCTTCAACCGCAGGTCGAACCTCGCTTGAGACAAGTTTGTCCTTAGTTTGGGAGCTGAATTTTGGCTGTGGCACCTTTACGGATAGCACACAAGTGAGCCCTTCACGCAAGTCGTCGCCTTCGGGATCAATCACGCTCTTGCCTTTCTTGCCAATTTCATTTTGAGCAATATAGGCTTTCAGTACACGGGTCATTGCTGCTCTCAACCCCGTGACATGCGTGCCACCATCGCGCTGCGGAATGTTGTTGGTATAGGCTGAGAGCACTTCGTTGTAGCCGTCCTGCCACTGCATAGCAATTTCCACATCGACAGGTACTCCATTGCTCATGACGGTTTCCCGTGCATGGAAGATGGTCGGGTGGATGACATTACGACTCTGATTCTTGAATTCGACGTAAGCAACAAGCCCCTTATCTGTCTGCAGTTTGGCCTCATGTGCTGTACGTTGATCGGTGAGCGTGATGGAGACGCCAGAATTCAGAAATGAGAGCTCCCGCAGACGGGAAAGTAGTGTGTCGTAGCTGAACGTCGTGACTTGCTCGAAAATTTCCGTATCAGGCAAAAAGTGCACTTCAGTGCCGCGGCGTTGCGTTGGTCCTACAGTCTTCATCGGAGAGACGATCTCAGCCTCACCCGTGTGAGGATTAACCTCTTCTTCAAGCAGTCGATTAACGACTTTTCCGCGCTCAAATTCGAGGGTTTTCGTCAGGCCATCGCGTCGGACGGTAAGACGTAACCATGTGGAGAGTGCATTGACGCAGGAGACACCAACGCCGTGCAACCCACCAGAGATTTTGTAGCCATTGTCGTCGAACTTTCCCCCTGCATGTAGTTCGGTAAGCGCAATTTCCGCAGCACTACGTTTCGGATCGTGCTTGTCGTCCCATTTGATCGAGGAGGGAATTCCGCGTCCATCGTCTACGACGGAGACCGAGTTGTCGGTATGGATGGTGACTTGAATCTTGGTTGCATAGCCGGCAAGCGCTTCATCGATCGAGTTGTCCACGACTTCGTAGACCAGATGGTGCAACCCAGAGCCGTCGGCTGTGTCCCCAATGTACATACCTGGACGCTTGCGAACAGCTTCCAAGCCTTCGAGAATTTGGATGCTGCTTTCATCGTAGGCATGCGCAGGTTTTTCAGCAGTTTCCTTCACTTGATCCAATTCAGTCATAAAACAAAAGTTCCTAATGATTTTTCGTGCATGAGCCTTTCAAGTGACTCGTCTGTCGGACGGTACATCGCCCTGCTCTTGTCAACAGCAGAACCGACCGGCCTGAGGTCGATCGGTTCCGGAAAAGGGTGCTCTCAGGAGTGCAACACCGTCAGAGGGGCGATGCTTGCGAGCGTTAGATTCGCATCGGCATCACAACATAACGGAAGCGGTCAGGCGAGTCAGGCATGGTAATAAGCACACTGCCTTGCGCTGATGAGAAGCTAAATTTGACATCCTTCGTCTTGAGAATACTGAGCACTTCGACGAGATACGTGATATTGAAACCCATGTCCATATCTTCATAGCTCCAAGTCACAGGGAGGGTTTCTGTAGCATCTTCATGGTCCGTGTTGACGCTCTGAACTTGCAACTGGTTCTTTGTGAGAATCCAGCGCACCCCATGGAATTTTTCGGTAGTCATGATGCCAACTAAACGCAATGAGTTAGAGAGCTGTTCACGATCAAGGAGCACAGACTTCGGATTGCTTTCAGCAGTGGGGAGCACGCGGTTGTAATCAGGGAACTTCCCTTCAATCAGCTTACTCATAAAGGTCACACTACCGAAGGTGAACTTCACCTGAGTGTCTGTAAACTCAACTCGTACTGGCGTGTCATCCTCAGGAAGTAAACGGATGAGTTCCCGCACGCTCTTGCGAGGAATGATGGCTTGGAAAGGTTCAAAGTTTGCATCAACCAGCGTATCGCAACAAGCAAGGCGATGTGTGTCGGTAGCAACCGTGCGGACAATGTTGCCGTCCATCACAAAAAGCATACCGTTGAGGAAGAAGCGAACATCTTGATTTGCCATTGCAAAGCTCGTCATCGTCAAGAGGTAGCGTAGCTGACGGCACGGCATTTCTAGACTACTTGCCCAGCGCCCTTCTGCAATGACGGGATAGTCATCAGCGGGTAACGTCTGAAGATTGAATTGGCCACTCGGGGTCTGGATGAGGAGTTTTCCATCAGTGACATCAAAGTCGAGAATATCCTTGCCAGAAACAGCATTCAGAATGCTGGTGACCTTGGCGGCATTGACAGTGAATCGGCATTTGGTATCGGCGACACCCACAGCAGCTTCGGTACTGATCTGAATATCCAGGTCAGTCGTGGAGAACTTGACGTTCACACCGTCCTGTTCAATGAGAATGTTGCTCAAAATCGGAAGGGTCTGGCGTTTTTCAACGATGCCTTCAACAATTTTGACCGGCTTGTTGATTTCTTCACAGTTACTACGAATGGTTTTCATGGAATTGTCTGGGCGTCCGATCTTGTGCGACAAGGAAGCGGAACGCGCTGCCTCTCTGAATGTTGAAGGAAATGTGAGCGGGGTTTATCGCCTGCTACACAATACTCATTAAAGGTTTCACACCTGTGGCGCTACCTCACCCTCGTTCACGATTGCTCGAAATTTAGGCAATGTGGCGTCACGCTTTTGGGCGCTAGCCCTTGATCATCTGTTCTAGCACGTGCAGTGTATGGTTGAGCTCCGCATTGTTTTGCCTGTCCTGAGTGATCTTACGCACGGCATGCATGACCGTCGTGTGATCTCGACCGCCAAAATTAGCGCCGATTTCTGGGAGACTGTGCTGCGTTAGCTCTTTGGCTAAGTACATAGCGATCTGGCGCGGTAATGCAATGTTGGCAGGTCGACGCTTGGAGTGCATCTCTGCCACCTTGATGTTGTAGTACTCGGCCACGTGTTTTTGGATACTTTCAATCGTCACCAAGTTATTGGAGACGGAGAACTGATCTCGTAGCACTAGACGCACGACGTCGATGGTAATTTCACGCGCAGACGGCTGGAATTGTTGGTAAGCAATAACCTGCTGTAGCGCTCCCTCGAGTTCTCGCACATTTGACTTCAGTCGTTTTGCGATGAACATGGCTACCTCTTCGGGGAGATCAGTGTTGAGAGCCTTGGCTTTGTTGAGCAGAATCGCAATGCGCATCTCAAGCTCTGGCGGCTCGATAGCCACTGAGAGCCCTTGAGAGAAGCGAGAGATGAGTCGTTGCTCGATGTCCTTCAAACCCCTTGTGTACGTATCCGCAGTCAGCACGACCTGCTTATTGTGTGGAACCAGCGCTTCGAAGGCGCGGTAGAACTGCGCCTGCGAGCCCTTAGCACCTGAGAATGATTGCACATCATCAATGAGCAGTAAGTCGAGGCTACGGTAACGTTCATCAAAGAGCTGTAGCGCGCGTCGAGAGTTTGAACTGTCGCGTGTGGCAGTGGTGTATTCGCTAATGAAGTCCTGCGCAGAGACACAACGCACCTTGGCCTTTGGATGCAGATCAAGGTAACGGTGTCCAATTGCTTGCATGAGATGCGTTTTTCCTAGCCCCACACCCCCGTAGATATAGAGCGGGTTGTACTGCATGCCCATGGTCGTCGCAACATGTTCTGCAGCAGCGACAGCAAGTTGATTGGCGTTACCATTGACGTAGTTTTCGAAGGTGAGCCCGGGCAGTAGACCCGTCTCCTCACGGCGTCGATTTTTGTCAGCCGTATCGGAGATGGCCACATCGCGCCCGAACGGATTGGCTTCAGGAAGCGGATCAGCAGAAATGATGCGCAGGCTCACTGGTGCTCCGACCAAATTGGAGGCCACGATATTGATCGTTTTCGAATAGGTCAGCTTGATCGTATCAACTTTGCTGGCCGGTGCGCTAAGAACCAGTTCACCGCTTTCCTTGTCCCAGCTCACCATTTCAAGGGGCTCGAACCAGTTCGAGAGAACGGTTTGTGGCAGATTCATCGCACGAATCGAAGCCAAACAGTCTTGCCAAAAATTTGTCATGACGAGGTTATGTCTAATGAGGTGAATTCTCCCTGAGGGGAGTATCACTAGGGTCGCTGTCGTTGAATTGATCTTATATTGTAGCGGTTGTACGCCCGTCATGGGGACAACCTTGTGGAGAAAAGGTGAATTATCCACACAACACTGTGGATAAAAAACGTGAGTGCAATCAAAGAGTTATATCTGCCTTGCGCGAGAAATTCATAGATATACACAACCTAATGTGATGTAGAAGGCTTGGAAATCAATATCTATGTCTTGATAGAGGGCGGAAATAAAAAAGATGCCTCAGATTGACAAACTCCCTTGTTTTGCTGTGTAATATTAGACTTTTCGCACTCTTGCGGAAGCCCTTCTTCCCTCTCCTTGGTCAAGTCACTTTTGATTAGGAGTGGCAAGAGGCCTGTTTTTGTGATTTTGTCAATCGCCGCCCCTCGGCCTGTGGTCGTGAGCGTGCTCCCCAGAGCAGCGGCATGGACAAAATCCCCTTGTTTTTACTGTCCACCCGGCACCCGATCTCGAGCGGGAGGGGCAAGCCGGTTTTTATGCCTTTTGAGGATTAATCATGGCAACAAAACGTACTTATCAGCCTTCCAAGGTCAAGCGTGCTCGTACGCATGGTTTCTTGGTTCGCAGCCGCACGAAAGGCGGTCGCCGCGTTCTCGCGCGCCGTCGTGCCAAGGGTCGTCACACTCTCGCCCTCTAAATCGCCAGGTTTAGTTCTTAGATGAGTGTTGGAACCACGGCCTCACGCGCTTCGTATGGCTTCCCCCGAAGCATGAGGATTATTAAATCCTCTGATTTTGCGGCGGTTTTGACGGCGAAGGGCAGGGACGTCTTCCGACTGAAGTCCGGCTACTTTTCTGCAACTTGCCTCAAGCGACCGTCTGAAGGCGGAAGCTTGCGGTTTGGGATAACGGTCGGCAAGAAATTCGCCCCACATGCAACGGCACGTGTGGTGGTGAAGAGAGCACTCCGAGAGACAGCACGCCACCAAGCCCCATATCTCATCGCACTTCTGTGCGAAACAGGAGTGGGGCTTGATGTTTCTTTACGGTTGATAAAATCGATCGAGTCCTTTCGTGCGCCGTATAGCGGAGCACATCGCGATTTCCGCTCGGCAATGCGCAGGGATCTTTTGTCGCTATTTGCGCAGATTACTGAACACCTCGAGCAGATGCGTCAAGCTGAGGCAAAGGAGTGAGCAATGGCAAGGTGGTTGCTCCGTAAGCTGATTCGACTTTACCAATGGACACTTTCTCCATGGGTTGGACGTGGTTGCCGCTTTATTCCTACGTGTTCTAATTATGGACTCGAGGCGGTTGAGCGGTTCGGCGCGTTGCGAGGTAGCTGGCTGATTGTCACTAGGCTACTGCGTTGTCACCCTTGGGGGGGTAGCGGCTATGATCCTGTGCCCGAAACCTTTTCTTGGTTGCCTGTGCGAGCAAGCCAGACCCGCCCTTCCGAGACGCCGTTGAACTGCTCGCAAATAAAATGCCGTTGCCATATTTTTAAACTGAAAAAGTAGTTGAGTTATGGGAAAAGACCTACAACGCGCCCTTCTTTGGGTGATTCTATTTACCTCATGCTTCATGCTCTGGGACAACTATCAGGTCTACAAGGGTGGTCAGTCCTTTTTCCAGGGCACTCAACAAGAAGCAGTACAAAATTCAACCGAGGCTGTTCCTGGCGCTCAGAGTACGCAGAATGCTGAATCGGTTCCTGGCGCTGCGACAGTGGCACCGAACTCTCCTGTGCTTGTGAAGACCGATTTGATGAACGTGACGTTCGATCTGCTCGGCGCAAGTTTGGTTCAGAACGAATTTACGACGATTCCCAAGCAGGCTGACTGGAAAGACGTTGGTCTTGCGGGGTTGGTTCTTGGCCGCAAGGCGCATGAACTTGGTAACGTTGAACTTCTTGAACTCAACAAAAACCGCACTTATCTCGCTCAGAGCGGCGTGGTTGGTGGCGATGCTCCCAATCACAAGGATCTCTTCAAGCTGGTGAGTCAGAAAACCGATATGGGTGATGACAAGAGCCTTGAAGTGGTTTTTGAAGCTGACAAAGGCGCCCTCAAAGTTCGTAAAACCTATACTTTCCACCGTGGTGAGTATGGTGTGAGTCTCAAAACTGAGGTCACTAATATTTCTGACAAGGCGGTAACCCCCTCGATTTACTACCAGATCGTTCGTGATGGTGGTAAGCCTGCGGATGCCAACTCCATGTACTCCACCTTTACTGGGCCAGCAGTCTATACGAGCGAGGATAAGTTCCAGAAGCTCAAGTTTGATGACATCAAAGATCATTCTGCTACCTTTAAAAAGCAGGCAGATAATGGTTGGATTGCCATGGTACAGCACCATTTTGTGAGTGCGTGGGTTCCCAAAGAGGGAGAAGCGCGCACCAACTATGCTGAGCCAGTGGGGGATGATCTCTACCGTGTGGGTTCGTTGGTTGCACTCAAAGAGCTCGCGCCTGGCATGACTACCTCTGATACGGCGACTTTCTACTCTGGCCCGCAGAACCAGAAGCGTCTTGAGCAGATTGCACCTGGCTTAGATTTGGTGGTGGACTATGGATGGCTTACGTTCCTCGCCAAGCCCATCTATTGGTTGCTGTCTGTGTTGCACGGAGTAGTGGGTAACTGGGGTTGGTCGATTGTGTTGCTTACCTGCATTGTCAAGCTCATCCTGTATCCTATCTCGGCAGCAAGCTACCGCTCGATGGCTCGTATGAAAGAGGTAGCGCCTCGCATGAAGGCTTTGCAGGAAAAGTACAAGTATGACAAGCAGTCGCTCAATCAAGCCATGGCGGAGCTCTATCGTACAGAGCGTATCAACCCAGTTTCTGGCTGTTTACCGATTTTCCTTCAGATTCCTGTGTTCCTTTCGCTCTATTGGGTGTTGCTTGGTAGCGTTGAGCTCCGTGGTGCCCCATGGCTACTTTGGATTCAGGACTTGGGAATGCCTGATCCTTGGTTTATTTTGCCGCTCGTGATGGCTGGCACGATGTTCCTGCAGATCTTCCTTAACCCGAAGCCTGCAGATCCTGCGATGGCGAAAGTCACCTACATCATGCCGTTAGTCTTTTCAGTGATGTTCTTCGTGTTTGCCTCGGGTCTTGTGCTCTACTGGCTCACGAACAACGTGCTCTCGATTGCTCAGCAGTGGTGGATTAATAAGACCATTGAGGCTGAACGCCAGAAGCGTGCGGTCAGCTGAGTAGCGCCTGACGCTCACCTATAAAGAAGAAAGCACCGCCCATGTTCTCTAGGCGGTGCTTTTTTGCCAAAAATTGATCTTCTCCGCTTGCTAAACAAGGGACTACAACTGCGATTAACGATACTAGCTGTTAGCCTACCGTTATAGATCCTCGTAGTAAACGGCGATAAGAGACGGACTCATTAAAAAGTAAATAGCCACAGCGCTGGCCATAGCCACAGCATAAGTACGTAGCGTAATACACGAGAGATGCTGAGCTTGGGTTCAATGTCGACGTGTTTGGAAACTCGCAACACAGTGAAGACCCCGATGATGCACCATAACAAGGTGAGGGCGTAGATGAGTACGCGCATATCGTAGTTGTCAGCCGCAAGACGTGCTAGGAAGGCTGCAAAGGGAACAGAGAGAATCATTCCGAGACAGACCCCGATCCAAACGGGGGGAAATACGGGTGGTTTGTTTCGTAGGCTCATGTCGTAGCAATTGGTGAAAACTACAGAGAGAGAAGGGCAGCATGAGCTAATTTTATCGGAAAGCCCTTTAGAATTCGTGTTTTAAGGCGTAATCGCCACGCTCCGCATATTACTCGTCTGGGAGCTTCTCTATGATGAAATCCGACCGAGATCCGATCATTGCTGTTGCTACAGCTTCAGGCCGAGGAGGCATCGGCGTCATTCGTCTGTCTTTTTCTGCTGAGTTAAATGAGAAAGTGATGACGTCCCTGTTAGATGGTCGTCACCTTCAGCCTCGCTACGCGACGCTACTGAACTATCACAGTATCGCAGGTGAGATACTTGACCAAGTGCTTGCCCTCTTCTTTGTTGCACCACATAGCTATACCGGAGAGTCGGTCATTGAACTACAGGCACATGGTGGTAGTGCCTCCTTGCGACTCATTATTGAGGATGCTCTAAAGCGACTAGCGCCGCTCGGCCTCAGAATGGCTGGGCCAGGCGAGTTTACGGAACGTGCCTATCTCAATGGGCGTATCGATTTAGCGCAGGCCGAAGCTGTTGCTGACATGATTGACGCTGTAAGCGGTGCTGCGGCTAAAGCGGCGGCGCGTTCTCTATCGGGAGAGTTCTCAGCCGTAGTGAGTGCGTTAGGACTACGTCTCGATGAACTACGAGCCTTTATTGAAGCCACGTTGGATTTTCCAGAAGAGGAAATTGAACATCTACAGCGAGGGCACATTGAAGAGCGCTTGCTCGCAATATTGGAAGACCTTGAGAACACCTTCCGAAAGGCTCAACAAGGCAATGTGTTGCGCGAAGGGATTACGGTCGCCATTGTTGGTAGCCCTAATGTGGGTAAGTCTAGTCTCTTGAATGCCTTAGCCGAGGAAGAAGTGGCTATTGTGACAGACATTCCAGGCACCACACGTGACAAGATCGAGTGTTGGATCACGCTCTCAGGAATTCCGATACGTATTGTGGATACGGCAGGTATCCGAACCACCGACGATGTGGTAGAAAATAAAGGCATTGAACGAGCACTTGCTGCAGTTCGATCGGCTGACGTCGTGTTGCATTTGCGCGATGCTTCGGGGCAAGTGGGTGAAGACCAAGCACTTATTGCTAAGGTGCTCGATGAGGTGGGTATCGGTGTACCGCTGCTGACCGTCTGGAATAAAAGCGACCTTGTTCGACGTGAGACCACAGGTGAGCGCGAACTGAGTATTTCAGCGAAAACCTCTGAGGGGCTTGATGGACTACGCGCCGCTCTCGTAGCGCTTGCTGGAGTAGAGGGCTCTTCTGAGGGGGTCTTCATGGCTCGCGGTCGACAACTCAAGGCGCTCGAAGAAACACGTAGCCATGTTGCGCAGGCCCTAGCAGGGCTCTCAGGTAACCTCGGCCTAGAATTGGTCGCGGAAGAGCTCCGTTTGGCTGGTCGCAGTTTAGGTGAGATTCTCGGTGAGACCGTTTCTGATGACATTCTTGGTCTCATCTTTAGCAAATTCTGTATTGGCAAATAATCGTCATCAGGTCAAAATCGACAAATGAACTATCCAAAGAAATTCGATGTGATCGTAGTGGGCAGTGGGCACGCTGGTATTGAGGCAGCGCTTGCTGCGGCACGCATGGGCGCGGAGACGCTTCTGTTGACGCATAACCTCGATACAATCGGCCAGCTTTCATGTAACCCCTCAATTGGCGGTATCGGTAAAGGTCACTTAGTTAAGGAACTCGATGCTATGGGGGGCGCGATGGGCGCAGTGACGGATGAGGCGGGTATACAGTTCCGTATCCTCAATAGCTCCAAGGGACCCGCAGTACGCGCTACGCGCGCACAGATTGACCGACAACTTTATCGACGTGCTATGCGGCGCCGAGTTGAAAATCAGCCACACTTATGGCTTTTTCAACAGTCGGCAGACGATTTAATTGTTGAGAATAATCGGGTCACGGGTGTGGTGACCCAGACAAACATCCGTTTTAGTGCTAAAGCGGTGGTGCTCTCTGCTGGTACCTTCCTCAATGGTTTGGTGCACATTGGACTGGAGCACTATCAAGCGGGACGTGTTGGAGATCCCGCAAGCGTAGCGTTGGCTGAGCGCCTCAAGGAGCTTGGAATGCCACAAGGGCGTTTGAAGACGGGGACGCCAGCACGTATTGATGGTCGAAGCATTGATTTTTCAAAGTGCCAGCAGCAATGGGGAGACTTGGATCCAACGCCAGCTTTCTCGCTTTCTCAGCAGATCGAACATCCTGAGCAGGTGCCCTGCTGGATTACACGCACCAATCAGAAAGTCCACGACATCATTCTGGCGAATTTAGATCGCTCTCCTATGTACACGGGGGTGATTCACGGCGTTGGGCCTCGCTACTGTCCATCCATCGAAGACAAAGTCAAGCGATTTGCGGACAAGGATAGCCACCAGATTTTCCTAGAGCCTGAAGGTCTCTCGGTTAATGAGTACTATCCGAATGGGATCTCGACGAGTTTGCCCTTTGATGTGCAACTAGACATGATCCACGCCATTGAAGGGCTGGAAAACGCACATCTTCTGCGTCCTGGCTATGCGATCGAGTACGACTTCTATGATCCAAGAAAACTCAAAACGACGCTGGAGACGTTGACATTGTCAGGGCTATTTTTTGCTGGGCAGATTAACGGCACGACAGGCTATGAAGAGGCTGCTGCACAGGGGCTCCTCGCAGGGCTTAATGCAGCGCTTCTTGCGCAGGACAAGGAAGGGTGGACACCGAGACGCGATCAAGCCTATTTGGGCGTGATGGTGGAGGATTTGACGACGCGCGGTGTGACGGAACCCTACCGTATGTTTACAAGCCGTGCCGAATACCGCTTGAGTTTGCGTGAAGATAATGCCGACATGCGTCTTACCGAGCAAGCACACAAGCTCGGTCTGATTGATGAGGCACATTGGGCCTTTTTCTGCCGGAAGGCAGAAAATATTGCTCGCATGAAAGAGCAACTGAAAGACACGTGGGTTACGCCATCGATGCTCTCACCCCAGAGTACCCAGGCGGTGCTTGGTGCGTCGATTGAGCGGGAGTACAACCTGAAGTCCCTACTCTGCCGCCCTGCAGTAACGATCGAAAAACTTGGAGAACTCCAGACCGTTGACGGGACTGCAGTGATTGAACTTGCTGGGATGAGCGCCGCAGAACTCGAACAGATTGAGATCGATACGAAGTACGAAGGCTATGTCGTTCGGCAGAAAAACGAAATTGAAAAGACTTTAGCCAACGAGACGTTGCGAATTCCTCCCGAGCTCGACTATCAGTCTGTCCCTGGACTTTCGTTTGAAGTGCGACAGAAACTGACAGCGGTGCGTCCTGAGACGATCGGACAAGCTTCTCGCATTTCAGGAGTAACCCCTGCAGCGGTTTCACTTTTGCTGGTGTACTTGAAGCGTCGTTACTACTGGAAAAAGAAAACGGTTCAGAGCGCTGAGCAGGCTAGCGTGACGGGACTCGAGACAGCGCAGACACGTTTGGAAAGTGACGGCGTCTGCACGCAGAAGGAATAACGCGATGGATTTAGTGAGGCTCTCTGCTGGACTGGCAACACTTGGTGTGGCGCATGACGAGGAGGTTTGTGCCAAATTGCTGAGCTTTGCTGGCATGCTGAAAAAATGGGGAAAGGTGTACAACCTCACCACGCTACTTGGCGATGAAGAAATTCTTACCCATCACCTTCTTGATAGCGCGGCTTTCCTGCCAATGCTCAAGCGTTTTGCACCTGAAGCAAAGACGGTGCTTGATGTGGGATCGGGTGGAGGCCTGCCGGTCATCCCCCTAGCTATTTTGCGTGCTGACCTGCGGATAGAGGCCGTGGATGCGGTGGCAAAAAAGACAGCGTTTCTTACTCAAGTAGGCATTGAGCTGAAGTTACGTAACTTTAGAGCGCATCATGCACGTGTCGAACGACTAGTTGGTGGTTATGATGTGATTAGTTCTCGCGCGTTTGCGTCTCTGAAAGATTTCACGGCTTGGACATCGCACCTACTTAACCCTGGTGGTCGTTGGCTCGCCATGAAAGGGGTAAGACCCGAAGCGGAAATCCTTGAATTACCCGCGGGAATACGGCTAATCGACGTGGTGCCGTTACAGGTGCCAGGGCTTTCTGAAGAGCGCCACCTTGTGGTCCTTGGCAAGGAAGAAGTTCCCTAAGCAGACCGCCAATCCCTCTAGCAGTAGGAGGGTGCGGCTTTTGTTGGAGAGGTTCACTTATGTTCAGTACGCTAGTCAGTACTTTTGTGCTGACGTTCTCAACGTTCTTGCCTGTGATCAACCCGTTCAGCGGGGCGATGTTCTTTAGTACGATGACAACATCACTCACGGACCGCGATCGAGCGTTTGTTGCGAATCGCATTTCGCTCTATTCGCTCATTATTCTGTTGGTGTGCTTGACTTGTGGACATTTGATCCTCTCGTTTTTCGGTATCAGCGTTGGGGCACTTCGCATGGCTGGCGGCTGTGTACTCTTTGCGGCAGGCTGGAACGCGCTTAACGCCCCCACGTCGGAGGAGCAGAATCAAGGCGGTAAGGAGCTCTCTCGCGTCAAACTTAAGAGTATGGCGTTTTATCCCTTTACCCTGCCGTTGACAACGGGTCCAGGCGGGATTGCCGTTTCCGTGGCACTGGGTACGAGTCTGCCGCGTGACGCGATTCACATTACGGGGACTTTTTTAGGGACATTGGCAACGGTCGTTGTTATTTGGGCGAGCTATCGCTATAGCGACCGCGTCAATAAGGCCGTAGGGGTTGCGGGAGCTGATGCGCTGGCTCGAATCTTTGCCTTTATTCTGATTTGCCTTGGTGTGGCGATCTTCTGGCAGGGATTCTCGGAATTGTGGTTAGCGCTCAATCAGGCAAAATAATATGAAGGCCAATGGCTTATGCGTCGAGCATTCGCTGTGCCCGAGACGATATCAATAGCAGCAGTTTCTTTATGACTCACATTCTTTGCATTGCCAACCAGAAGGGTGGCGTGGGAAAAACAACAACAGCACTCAATCTCGCGGCGGCGCTCGTACAGAAGAAACGACGAGTTCTTCTTATTGACTTGGATCCGCAAGGCAATGGCACGATGGGTAGCGGCGTCAATAAACGAGAACTCAAGAAAACCGTGTACGAATTGCTGCTGGGGACTCTTTCGTTTGACGACGTGGTCGAGCACTCGGCCTCTGGCGGCTTTGATGTGTTGCCCGCGAATCGAGAGTTATCTGGGGCAGAGGTGGAGCTCGTTGGGCTTTCGCATCGTGACGAACGTCTCAAACGAGCGTTGGAACCTGTGCTTGATCGCTACGACTATGTGTTGATCGATTGTCCACCATCACTTTCAATGCTGACATTGAATGCATTTTGCTGTGCAGACGGTGTACTGATTCCCATGCAGTGTGAGTATTACGCACTCGAGGGGCTGTCGGATCTCATCGGTACTATTCGGCGTATTTATAACGAGAAAAACCGCAAACTCAGAATAGTGACACTACTGCGCGTGATGTTTGATCCGCGTGTCACGTTGCAGTCGCAAGTGAGCGCGCAACTTGACCAGCACTTTGGCGACAAAGTGTTCAAGACCATTATTCCGCGCAATGTACGCTTAGCTGAGGCACCAAGTTACGGTCAGCCTGGGGTTATCTATGACCGTAGCAGTAAGGGGGCCAAAGCCTATGTGGCCTGCGCACAGGAGTTGATTGAGCGTATCGAGCAACAATAGTTTTAGGGTGGAGCACAAAGTGGCAGACAAAAAAAATCGGGGACTAGGCCGTGGACTGGACGCGCTCTTTGGATCGTCTTCAGAGATGATGTTACCGTCGGACGCGCCAAGTGACTACCGCCTTGAGCGTATGGCGGTAGAGAAAATTGTGCGCGGCTCGTATCAACCTCGTCAGAGCTTTGACGAGGAGTCGCTAGATGCGCTAGCGGCTTCTATTCGTGAACAAGGCCTGCTTAGTCCAATCATTGTCCGTGCCACAAAAACGCCAGGACACTACGAAATTGTTGCAGGGGAGCGACGCTTCATCGCTGCACAACGCGCAGGGCTCAAAGAGGTTCCAGTCATCGTGCGAGAACTCGATGACAAGCGTACGCTTGCGCTTGCACTTATTGAGAATTTGCAGCGTGAGGACCTCAATCCTATTGAAGAAGCTGAAGGGATTGCTCGACTGATTGAAGAGTTTGACTACACCCACGAGGCCGCGAGTGAGGCAATTGGTCGCTCGCGTGCAGCGACCACAAACGCGTTGCGCTTGTTGACGCTCGCCCAAGAAGTGCAGTCTATGGTGCGAGCCGGTGAGTTAAGTATGGGGCACGCCCGCGCACTCGTGGGACTTGACGGCGCTGAGCAGGTTCTTTTAGCTAAGGAGATCGTGGCTCGTGCGTTGTCGGTGCGTCAGACCGAGCGGCTTGTCGCAGAACAAGCAAAGAAGGCTGGGCAACGAGGACGTCAAAAAGTTGTGATCAAGACGCGCGATGACCTGCGACTTGAAGAGGCCTTGGCCGATGTCCTTGGGACTAAAGTCAGTCTATCGGCAAATAAAAAAGGCAAGGGAAAAATTATTATTGAGTTCGCAAATCTTGAACAGTTGCAAGGCATTGTGGACAAAATTCAGCATTAAGCAAATCTTCCATTACTTCGATACAAAATGTGTCCGCTCTTGTGTTATCATGCCACACGTGCTTTTTCCAGCTAGGTTGTTTGCCGTATGGACGCCTTCTGACAAGAGCCACAGGTACAGGAAATACCTTGATATAGGTATTTTCTGTAACACAAAAGGTCAGTTGTATCTAAAGACCGCAAAACTTAGAATGCAACGGACATTATTCCCCCGATATTGTGTTAAGGATGCTCTACGGTTCTGATCTTATTCGCGTTTCCTTAACGCAGTATGTCGTTATCATGTTGGTTTCCCTTGGTTTTGTTTTCTTCGTGGGGCAAGATGCAGGGGTATCCGCACTGCTCGGTGGGCTTAGCTATGCTTTGCCCTCATCGGCGTTGGCCGTATCACTGATACTGCCGAGGATGATAAAAAGAAGCGCCAAGGTGAGCGCTTATAAAGTGTTTCTGGGGGAGTTTTTCAAGATCCTGATGGTGATCGCCCTTTGGGTGCTAATTGTCAGGTACTACGAAGATCTTCATTGGCCCGCTTTTATCTTTTCGATTATTGCGGTGGTGAACAGCTACTTTGTTGTACTGTTCAAAAAACACTAAGGATCGGTATCCATGGCACACGGCCTTACCGCTACTGAATATATTCAACACCACATGGCTCACTTGGCTTCTGCCAAGCAGACGATTGTTGATTTTTCCGTTGTAAACTACGACACCATCTTCTTTTCATTGCTGACGATGGCGTGCGTATTTTTCCTGCTTCGTGCTGGTGCAAAAAAAGCAACCTCCGGTGTTCCCGGTAAGATGCAGTGCGCTGTCGAGATGCTGGTTGAAATGGTGAATAACCAAGCCAAGAGCATTGTTCACGGCGATCGTACTTTTATTGCGCCACTGGCCCTAACGGTTTTCTGCTGGGTCTCGTTGATGAACGCCATCGACTTGATTCCTGTGGACCTTTTACCGGCCATTGCACATCCGATGGGGCTTGATCACCTGCGTCCCCTGCCTACTGCAGACTTGAACGGCACGCTTGGGATGTCGCTCGGTGTTGTGTTGCTCATGATTTACTACGGCATCAAGGTCAAAGGTTTTGGCGGCTTTGTTAAGGAACTCTTTACGGCCCCCTTTGGCTCTCACCCTGCCCTCTGGATCTTCAACCTCTTGATCAATATCATCGAATACCTTGCCAAGTTTGTCTCCCTCGGGATGCGACTTTTCGGCAACATGTATGCCGGTGAACTTCTCTTTTTCCTTCTTGCCCTTCTTGGTGGGTTCGCTCTTGAACTTTCTCCACTAGGGATGGTAGGTGCTGGTGTCGGACAGGCCATTGCCGGTTTGGGTTGGTGGCTTTTCCATGTTTTGATTGTTTTCCTGCAGGCCTTCATCTTCATGATGTTGACACTGGTCTACATCGGCCAGGCTCACAGCAGCCATTAACAATCAATTTTTTCTTTACTTTTAATTTGCTCCCTTTTAAAGATTTAGGAGTTTTTAAATGAATACCGTCGCTTTCGTGGCTCTTGCTTGTGGCATGATTATTAGTCTTGGCGCTATTGGTGCTTGCCTTGGTATCGCTATCATGGGTTCGAAGTACCTTGAAGCCTCCGCTCGCCAGCCCGAGCTCATGGAACCCCTCCAGACCAAGATGTTCCTCTTGGCTGGTCTTATCGACGCTGCCTTCCTGATTGGTGTCGGTATCGCTATGATGTTCGCCTTTGCTAACCCGTTTGTTGGCTAATCCATAAGCAAACAAAAAACGTCTTCTTTTTTAATGACGCCGTTAACTACGCTCTTCGGAAGGCCTGGGAGTGTAGTTAACGTGAACGGGGTTCAACAATGAACATTAATGCCTCTCTGTTTATTCAGATGATTGTGTTCTTCATCGGTGCTTGGATCACCATGAAGTACATTTGGCCGCCTTTGATCCATGCGATCGAAGAACGGCAGAAGAAAATCGCCGATGGCCTGGCTGCAGCTGATAAGAGCGAACAGGCGTTGGCGGTGGCGACAGAACAGGGCAAGGCGATCGAAGCCGACGCTCGTTCTCGCGCTTCTACTATTGTTTCCGACGGCGAAAAACGCGCCCAGACCATTATTGATGAAGCCAAGGCTCAAGCTCAGGTTGAAGCTGACCGCATCATCGAAAATGCCCGTGCTGAAGCCGCTCAGGAAATGCAGCGTGCTCGAGATACTCTCCGTGATGAAGTGGCTGCCTTGGCAGTTGCCGGTGCAGAACAGATCTTGAATCGCGAAGTTGATAAAACTGTTCACGCCCAGTTGCTTGAACAGTTGAAGGCGAAGCTCTAACTATGGCTGAACTTTCGACGATTGCGCGCCCCTACGCTCAGGCTCTCATGGACGCCTTGAGAGACCGTAATGCTGGCGCAGAAGAAATGGCTCAGGCTCTAGAAGCGGTTGAAGCATTTGCTTTGTTCGCTCGTGATCCTCAGGCGGCCTCCATGGTCGGTGATCCGAAACTCACCGACGGTCAACTGTTCGACCTGATTACTGGGGTTTGTGGCAAGCCTGCCTCGCAAGCTGCCCTGAACCTCCTGCGTGTGATCATCGAAAACGGTCGTGTGGAAGCTTTGCCGGAGATCGCCACTCAGTTCCGTGAGCTGAAGCTTCTCTCCGAAGGCGTGGCTGATGCCTATATCGAGACCGCCTTTGAACTCACCGAGGCCGAAGTCAATGGCCTGCTTGAGTCGCTTGCGAAGAAGTTTTCTGGCTTGACACTACACCCCGTTGTCGTGGTTAATCCCGCGCTTATTGGTGGTGTACGGGTTCGTGTTGGCGACAAGCTTTTGGATGGTTCGATCCGCGCTCGTCTCTCTCAGATGAAATCAGCGCTCACCGCATAAAATTATCGGAGCTGTAAGATGCAACTCAATCCCAGTGAAATCAGCGACTTGCTGAAGAAGCGTATCGAAGATCTCGGCGTTTCCGCTGATCTTCGCACGCAAGGTACCGTGGTCTCTGTGACCGACGGTATTTGCCGTGTTCACGGTCTTAGTGACGTGATGCAGGGCGAAATGTTGGAATTTCCCAACAACACCTACGGCCTCGCACTCAACCTTGAGCGCGATTCCGTCGGTGCCGTTATTTTGGGTTCCTACGAACATATTTCCGAAGGCGACACGGTTAAGACGACCGGCCGCATTCTTTCCGTGCCTGTTGGTCCTGAACTGATTGGCCGAGTGGTCAACGCTCTCGGTCAACCGATCGATGGCAAGGGGCCGATTGAAGCCAAGACCTATGACGTGGTCGAAAAGGTCGCTCCTGGTGTTATCGACCGTCAGTCCGTGTCTCAGCCTGTTCAGACGGGTCTGAAGTCTATTGACTCGATGGTTCCGATCGGACGTGGTCAGCGTGAGCTCATCATTGGTGACCGCCAGACGGGTAAGACTGCTGTTGCCATTGACACGATCATCAACCAGAAGGGTAAAGACCTCATCTGCGTTTATGTGGCCATTGGTCAGAAGGCCTCCACAATCGCTAACGTTGTTCGTAAGCTCGAACAGCACGGCGCGATGGAGTACACCATTGTTGTGGCGGCGACAGCTTCTGAATCGGCTGCAATGCAGTACATCGCACCTTATGCTGGTGCGACGATGGGCGAGTACTTCCGCGACCGTGGTCAGGATTCCTTGATCGTTTATGACGACTTGACGAAGCAGGCTTGGGCCTACCGTCAGATTTCGTTGCTGCTGCGCCGTCCGCCGGGACGTGAAGCCTATCCTGGCGACGTGTTCTACCTGCACAGCCGCCTGCTCGAACGTGCCGCTCGTGTTAATGCGACGTACGTCGAACGCTTCACCAAGGGTGAAGTCAAGGGTAAGACGGGCTCCATGACCGCATTGCCGATCATTGAAACCCAGGCTGGTGACGTGACCGCATTCGTTCCGACGAACGTGATTTCCATTACCGACGGTCAGATCTTCTTGGAAACCGACCTCTTTAACGCAGGTATCCGTCCGGCTATCAACCCGGGTATTTCGGTGTCCCGCGTGGGTGGTGCCGCTCAGACGAAGATCGTTAAGAAGCTCGGTGGCGGTGTGCGTCTTGCCCTCGCTCAGTACCGTGAACTCGCGGCTTTTGCGCAGTTTGCCTCTGACCTCGATAAGGTCACCCGCAAGCAGCTCGACCGCGGTCGTTTGGTTACCGAACTCATGAAGCAGCCTCAGTATCAGCCTTTGCAGGTTTGGGAAGAAGCGCTTGTGCTGTTCGCCGTCAATGAAGGCGCTTATGACGATGTCAAGGTGGCTGATGCGCTACGTGTTGAACGTGGTATGCGTGACTACCTCAAGACTCATCACGCCGCTCTTGTGGACGAAATCGAATCCAAGAAGGCGCTCGATAAAGATATCGAAGCCAAGCTCAAGGAAGCGATTGCCGACTTCAAGAAAGCTGGTGCCTACTAATAAGCATTAATCGTAGAGGACCGAAATCCCATGCCCAGTACAAAGGAAATTCGCGGTAAGATCAAGAGCGTGCAGAACACGCGCAAGATCACCAAAGCGATGGAAATGGTTGCGGCCTCGAAGATGCGCAAGACGCAGGACCGGATGCTCGCCGCTCGCCCGTATGGCGACAAGATTCGTGTGATCGCCTCGCATTTGTCCCGTGCGAACACCGAGTACAAGCATCCGTTCCTCGTCAAGCAGGAAGGTGCCAAGAAGGTCGGTCTGATTGTTGTGACGACCGACAAGGGTTTGGCAGGGCCTCTTAATACCAACATTCAGCGTCTTGTGCTTCAACAAGTGAAGGATTGGACCGCTGAAGGTCTTGGCGTTCAAGCAACAGCCATTGGTAATAAGGGTCTTGCATTCCTGCAGCACCTCAACGTTCCTCTTGTTAGCCAGGTTGTTCAGCTTGGCGATCGTCCGAACTTGGATCGTCTGATTGGCGCTATCCGCGTACAGATCCAAGACTATATGGACGGCAAGGTGGATGCTGTGCATCTGGCCTATTCTCGCTTTATTAATGCAATGAAGCAGCAGCCAGTCATTGAACAGCTTCTTCCGCTCACAGACAAGTTCTTGTCGGGTGTTGAAGAAGAGCGCGCCTACTCGTGGGACTATGTCTACGAGCCGAGCGCCGAAGCTGTTCTCGAAGAGCTTCTCAAGCGCTATGTTGAGGCTCTGATTTATCAGGCTGTTGTGGAAAACATGGCTTCTGAGCAGAGCGCCCGTATGGTGGCTATGAAGGCTGCCTCGGACAACGCTAAGAAGCTCATTGATGATTTGCAGCTCGTTTATAACAAGACTCGCCAAGCTGGCATTACCAAGGAAATTACGGAAATCGTTGGTGGTGCTGCGGCTGTGTCTTAACTGAATTAAGTATTCGATAACTGAGGAAAACCCATGAGTATCGGACAGATCGTTCAGGTCATTGGCGCCGTGGTGGACATTGAGTTCCCGCGTGATGCTATGCCTAAGGTTTACGAAGCTCTCACCCTCGAGAAGGATGAAAGCAACACCCTGGCCGAGGCCGGCCTGACATTTGAAGTGCAGCAACAGTTGGGCGACGGCGTGGTTCGTACCATTGCCATGGGCTCTTCTGAAGGTCTGCAGCGCGGTATGAAGGTCAAGAGCACTGGTCGCGGTATTTCCGTGCCGGTTGGTCCCAAGACCCTCGGCCGTATTATGGACGTGCTTGGCCGTCCTATTGATGATGCGGGTGAAATTGAAGCTGAAGAAAAGCGTGAAATTCACCGCGAAGCTCCGAAGTTCGACGAACTCTCCTCGTCCATCGAACTGCTTGAAACGGGCATCAAGGTTATTGACTTGATTTGTCCGTTCGCTAAGGGCGGTAAGGTGGGTCTGTTCGGTGGTGCCGGTGTGGGCAAGACCGTTAACATGATGGAGCTCATCAACAACATCGCGAAGGCATACGGTGGTTACTCCGTCTTTGCTGGCGTGGGTGAACGTACCCGTGAAGGTAACGACTTCTACCACGAAATGGAAGAGTCCCACGTTCTGGACAAGGTGGCCATGGTGTTCGGTCAGATGAACGAACCTCCGGGAAACCGTCTGCGTGTGGCGCTGACTGGCCTGACGATGGCGGAAGCTTTCCGCGATGAAGGCCGTGACATCCTGCTCTTTATTGACAACATCTACCGTTATACCCTTGCTGGTACGGAAGTTTCCGCTCTGCTTGGTCGTATGCCGTCTGCCGTGGGCTACCAGCCGACGCTGGCAGAAGAAATGGGTCGTCTGCAGGAACGTATTGCTTCTACGAAGACGGGCTCCATTACGTCGATTCAGGCCGTGTACGTGCCTGCTGACGACTTGACCGACCCGTCGCCTGCAACGACGTTCGGCCACTTGGATGCCACGATTGTTCTGTCGCGTGATATCGCTGCGCTTGGTATCTATCCGGCTGTGGACCCGCTCGACTCGACGTCCCGTCAGGTTGACCCGAACGTCATCGGCGAAGAACACTATACGGTTTGCCGCCGCGTTCAGGAAACGCTTCAGCGCTACAAGGAACTGCGCGACATTATCGCCATTCTCGGTATGGACGAACTCGCCCCCGAGGACAAGATGACGGTTATGCGTGCTCGTAAGATCCAAAACTTCTTGAGCCAACCGTTCCACGTGGCTGAAGTCTTTACTGGGTCGCCTGGCAAGTACGTTCCTCTCAAGGAAACGATTCGCGGCTTTAAGATGATCGTTGACGGCGAATGTGATGAACTGCCCGAACAGGCGTTCTACATGGTCGGCACGATTGACGAAGCCTTCGAAAAGGCTAAGACCCTCAAGTAATGCCTCATGGGGCTCTAGCGCTAGCCGCTCCGAGCCCCAGAGCGCCTGACTTACGGAGCACAGTAAAATGGCAACTATTAAAATCGACGTCGTTAGTGCCGAAGAGAGCATCTTTTCCGGTGACGCCGAGCTTGTTTCCCTGCCCGGTACGTCTGGCGAATTGGGTATTTTGCCTGGGCACGAACCGCTGATTACGCTGATCCGCCCTGGCTTCGTTCGGATTCATGTTCCGGGCAAGTCGGAGGTTGAGAAGGTGTTTGTGGCTGGTGGCGTGCTGGAAGTTCAACCTGACCGTGTTACGGTCTTGGCGGATACCGCCGTCCGCAGCAAGGATCTTGATGAAGCGAAGGCCAAGCTTGCGCTTGAGGAAGCGAAGGCTCTGCGCCAGAACGCCAAGGGTGAAATCGAAATCGCGAAGCTCGAAGCCGAAATGGCCGCCTTGAGCGCCCAGATCGCCGCGATCCGAAAGATTCGTCAGCAGCACTAAAAGTCGTTGTTTCGACATCAAAGGCGCCACTCCATGGGCAATTTGGAGCGGCGCTTTTTTATTGCTATGTCTGAGGGGTGGGAAATCCCTGCCCACGCATTTTGCTGCAAGGTTCTACAATTGGTAGGCAGATAATTTGGTCGGGACGTCTTGCTCTTCACTGCATAGCGGCAACTTGCGAAGGACATCGCTAGGCAAGGGGGTGCTTGCACCGACAGAGTCAATAGATTGACGAGCAAAGAGGATAAGATGAGCGGAGTAAAGATTCTCGTGACCACAGACGGTTCTAGCCTCAGCGATAAGGCTGTAGATACTGCAGTGGAACTTGCTAGACAGCTCGGCGCTGACCTGATTGGCATGACCAGTGTGACCTCGCCTGCTCCCTTGAAGGGGTTCGAGGGTGAGGAGCAAATCGTGAAGGATCGTCTCGAAGCTGTCTCCCGCAAAGCGTCGCAAAAAGGCGTTGCGTGCGATATTGTTGCTGAGCACAGTGACAGTATTTCCGCGGGGGTACTCGAATGCGCTCGCCGTAATGATGTTGCCTTTATTGTTATGGCTAGCCGCGGTCTCGGTACGATTGGCGCACTGCTACTTGGTAGTGAGACACAAAAGGTTCTGCACCAAGCTGACCGCCCTGTGCTTGTCGTGCGATAAGCCGCCCTTACTGCCTCGTTGGTTTACCAACTTTGGCTTGAGCCTCTCCCTTTGTGGGGAGGGGCTTTATGGCTGTGGCGTCATCCTCTACAATCAAAGAACTGTGGATGGCGTTCTCCAGTGGATCGCACAGGGCAGGCGCGCCACCCTAAGCCTCACAGCAACCATTCCTTCTGCTGATGACATGCGCCAAACTTGACGCTAAGTACGGGTTTGATCTCGGACAGAGACCCCATCAAGTGCGAGCCGTGCGTCGGTTTCAGAGCAACTACAAATAAAGGAGAAGGCGTGAAGCGCAGCCGCTTCCTGCCGTAAGTCAAGTATGAACGACACTTTTTTGCGATCGCTCAAGCGAGAGAAAACAGACTTTACCCCAGTGTGGCTGATGCGTCAGGCTGGTCGCTACCTGCCTGAGTACTGTGAAACTCGCGCCAAAGCCGGCAGTTTCATGGGGCTTGCTCAAAACCCTGACTACGCAACAGAGGTGACGCTGCAGCCGATTGATCGCTATGGACTCGATGCGGCGATTCTTTTCTCCGATATTTTGACAGTGCCTGATGCGATGGGGTTGGGACTCTCGTTTGTGGCGGGTGAAGGGCCAATGTTTGCGCGTCCCGTGCAGAGTGAAGAAGCGGTTAAGGCACTTCACGTTCCTGATGTCAGCACGTCACTGAAGTATGTCACTGATGCCGTCAGTCAGATTCGCCGTGCGCTCAATGGACGTGTGCCGCTCATTGGTTTTTCTGGTAGCCCCTTTACCTTAGCTTGCTACATGATTGAAGGGCGCGGCAGTCGTGATTTCCGCCTAGTTAAGACGATGATGTACCAGCGCCCTGACCTTTTTGAGCGTGTGCTAGAGATCAATGCACTTGCCGTGGCGGACTACCTCAATGCCCAGATTGAGGCGGGTGCACAGGCTGTGCAAATCTTCGATACTTGGGGCGGAATGCTTGCTAACGACGACTACTTGCGTTACTCCCTTGCTTCGATGAAACGTGTGCTTGAGCGCTTAAAGCCTGAGCATGATGGGGAAAAAATCCCAACGATTCTCTTTACTAAGGGGGGGGGCGAGTGGATTGAAGCGCTTGCCGAAAGTGGCGCCTCTGCAGTGGGACTTGACTGGTCAACCGATATGGCACGTGCTCGAGAACGTGCTGGGGATCGCGTAGCGTTGCAGGGCAATATGGATCCGTTTGTGCTTTTTGGTTCGGAAGACATGATTCGAGCGCAAGCGCGTAATGTGCTTGATAAGTTTGGTCCCGTGGGCTCGGGTGGGCATGTTTTCAATCTCGGCCATGGCATCAACCAGTTCACACCTGTGGAAAGCGTGCAAATTTTGGTTGATGAAGTGCATGAATACAGCCGTCGCTATCATGTCTAAGCGCCCGCTCTCTTTGCGGCTACCAAACCGCAATTGCCCCTAGGAAAGGAGTCTCCATGCGCATGCCGTTTGGGGACTTCTCGTTTTTGGGCGGTTCAATGGGGTGTTTGAAGAGAGTCACGACTTTGTAAGCCGATAAAAGAACAATAAATTTCTGAAAATGTCAAGAGGGTTATGCACAAGCCGACGAGAAATCGCTATGGAGCTTGATGCTAGCCAATATTTCATTTCAGAACCTCTTGACAAATCTGTAAAGTGTTGAAATTTATGGATTTTTCTTCAAGATCGCCTAAAGAACGATTTTGACCAACGCCTTATGCGGCAGGGTCTAGCGCTCAGCGGCAGAGAAGTAATCCACAAAGTTATCCACAGGAATTGAGCTTAGGGGATAACGATTTTTCGGCAGCAGATTGACTTTTGTATGAAGGAGACGCTGTGTTTGCCAAAGTGATTGTCGACATTCCAAATCTTGGCGCACTTGATTATCGAGTGCCTGATGAGATGTTGGTTGCTGTGGGCGACCGCGTCTTGGTGCCAGTGAACAGTCGGACTGTACCTGGTGTAGTCGTTTCACTCACTAACTCGAGCGACTATCAGGGAAGTCGGCTGAAGAGTATTCGACAAGTTCTCAATGATGCTCCGCCTTTGCGAGAAGAGTGGCTAGCGCTCACGCAGTTTGCGGCTAAGTACTATGTACGTACGTGGGGCGAGACGGCGATACCCGCATTGCCCAAATTTTTCCGGCGTGCTCCTCGGCGTGGTCACCTCAAAAAGATGGAGGATTTTCGCCAAGAGTCGGTGGTGGATTTCTCTGCTACTGCGCAGGTAGAGCGCCCTGCGCTTAACGAAGAGCAGCTCGCTGCGCTCGAGGACTTTAAAGCAAACTTGACAAGCGGCTACGCGCCAGCGCTTCTCTTTGGGGTGACGGGCTCTGGCAAGACTGAGGTCTATCTCAGGATGATCGACGAAGTGCTCAAGCGTGACCCCGAAGCACAAGTGCTACTACTTGTGCCAGAGATCAATCTCACGCCGCAACTCGAGCAACGGGTCCAGACTCGCTTCCCCTTAGAGTGCGTACAGTCCATGCACTCTGAGTGCACAGATTTGGAACGTGCGCAGGTTTGGCTTTCGGCGCATGAAGGGCGATGCCGAATTTTGATTGGCACACGGCTCTCGGTATTTGCAAGCTTTAGGAACCTCGCACTCATCATTGTTGATGAGGAACACGACAGTTCCTTTAAGGCGCATGAAGGTGTGCAGTATAGTGCGCGAGATCTTGCAGTTTGGCGTGCGTATAAAAATCGCATCCCGATTGTGCTTGGTAGTGCTACGCCCTCTTTGGAGAGTTGGCACAAAGCGAAAAGTGGCGCGTATAGGCTCCTCGAGTTAAAGAAGAGAGCGACTGGGGCGGGGTTATTGCCTGAACTCAAGCTGATCGATGCGCCGAAAGGAGGCGAGCGCTCTTTGAGTGATAGCGCGATCGAATATATGACCGACGCGCTTGATCGTGGCAAGCAGGTGCTCGTCTTTCTTAATCGGCGAGGTTATTCCCCAGTGCTGTACTGCCCATCGTGTGGGTGGCGTGCACAGTGTGAGCATTGCTCGAGCTTTATGGTTTACCACAAGGCGGAGCGAGCAATGATTTGCCACCATTGCGGCAGTCGTCAACTCATCCCGAGAGCTTGTCCCGAATGCGGTAACGTCGATATCCTTCCGCGCGGCATTGGCACGGAACGACTTGAGGAGGAGATTCAACGCGCTCTGCCTGCGGCCCGATTAGAGCGAATTGACCGAGATACGGTTTCACGTAAGCATGAAGCTGAGCGTGCGTTCCGCCGTGTACATGCTGGTGAGGTAGATGTGCTAGTGGGTACACAGATGGTTGCCAAGGGACATGATTTCCAAAATATCGACCTCGTGGTGGTGTTGGAAAGTGATGCGCTCTTAACACACCCTGATGTACGAGCCAAAGAGCATCTCTTTGTAACACTGATGCAGGTGAGCGGCCGCGCAGGTCGTGCTACGCGCCGAGGGGTGGTGCTATTACAGACTAATCACCCGACGGATCCGTTCTTTGAGGCGCTACTGCATCAGGATTATCGAGAGTTTGCCGAGAGCGCCTTGGCAGAGCGCGAGCGTGATGTGTATGTTCCCTATTGTGCCCAAGCGTTGCTGGTCGCACGCGCTACAGAGCTTGAGCGTGCCATGCGGTTTCTCACCGAGGCTATGAAGCAAGGAGTGGCGTTTGCTGGTACGGATATTCGCGTTTATGACCCTGTGCCGATGTCGTTGATGCGTCTCAAGGATGTAGAGCGCGCCCAATTGCTTGTGGAGGCCGATGATAAGTTGACATTAAATCGATTCCTCTGGCAATGGCGTGCAGCACTTCCCGAAACGACGGTTGATTGGTCAATTGAAGTGGATCCAAGCATAATTTAGTGAAAGAGTAAGGTATAATCCCTCAGATCCTCCACGTGGTGAAATGGATATCATTTGGCCCTCCGAAGGCCAAGGTACAGGTTCGATTCCTGTCGTGGGGACCAGATTTTTGCCCGTACAATCCAAGACTGTGCGGGCTTTTCGACTCAAATCACCCCGCGCGCGGCTCAGTTCTGAAAGGCTCTTCCCCATGCTTTTCGTATGTTGAGTCGCCCGACCGTGCCCATCTAAACACTCCATAGAGAAAAATTGGCGGCCCGCCTTTTGGGTCAAGGAGGTTACTATGAAGGTTCCAACAGGCATTGCCCTTCATACGAAAAGTCAGGAGCTCGAACTCACCTATGACGATGGTCGCAGTGTGCGATTGCCCGTGGAGTTTCTGCGAGTCTTTTCTCCTTCGGCAGAGGTCAAAGGGCACGCCCCAGGGCAAGAGATTTTGCAGGTGGGCAAGAAGGGTGTCGAGCTAACGCTTGTCGAGCCGATGGGGAACTATGCGATTAAGCTTGCGTTCTCAGACGGTCATGACTCTGGCATCTACAGCTGGGATTACCTTGAGCACTTAGTGGAGAACCGTGAGACGCTTTGGGAGGATTACCTCAAAAAGCTAGAGCAGGCTGGCGCATCCCGTGAACCCGATCCCAAAGCTGCTGTCGCGAAAAAAGGTGGCTGCGGCGGTGGACACGGGGGAAATACTTGTGGTTGCAAACACTAAACGAGGCGAAAACCGTCATGCAAACGACTAACGGTGTCGACAAAAAAACCGACTTTGGTTACATCACGATCGATGAAGATAAGAAGGTTCAGCATGTGCGCGAGGTCTTCGACAGCGTCGCATCTAAGTACGATCTTCTGAACGATATCCTCAGCTTGGGTTTGCATCGCCTCTGGAAGCGCACTTGTGTGCGTGCGGCGGCGGTGACGCAGGGCAAAAAAGTGCTGGACATTGCTAGCGGAACCTGTGATTTAGCAATCCGCTTTGCTAAGCGCGCAGGCGACGGTAACGTGGTCGCTAGCGATATTAATCACGAGATGCTTGCCATTGGCAAACAGCGCATGGAACTCGAAGGATGCCATGCCTACGCGGTGGAGGCGGATGCAGAGAGTCTACCTTTCCCCGATAACGCATTTGACGTAATTACGGTTTCGTTCGGTATCCGCAATATGACGCATAAGGATCGCGCGCTACGTGAGATGTATCGTGTGCTGAAGCCGAATGGAAAATTAATTGTTTTAGAGTTTTCAAAATGTAGCGCATGGTTCCGCCCTGTCTACGACTTTTATTCTTTCAAGTTCATGCCTTGGATGGGTGGTGTCATCGCAGGAGATGCCCATTCTTACCGCTATTTGGCAGAGTCCATCCGTATGCACCCCGACCAACCCACTTTTGCCTCATTGATGAAAGAGGCGGGTTTTGACGAGGTGCGTTGGACAAACTTAACCTTTGGCATCTGTGCGATGCATGAAGGCTTCAAGAAAAGTCCGCTACAATAGTTTTCGAGCGTCAGGCGTGAGCGCCGCTTAGTTGGTGCTTGCCTTTTGGCAAGTGGTAATAGAAGCGCTACGCATGCACTCCCCCAATGTGCGGCAGTCTCTTTTCAAGAGAACAAGGCACTTTCCATGAGACGCTCGTCTTCGCTTGGTTGAAGATGGGCGTTTGTTGTTTGAATCACTGATAAGGAGCGTGATTCGGTGTGGCAGCACTGCGACACCGGTCGACGAAATAAACGATGAACATGAAGAAGCTCACCGTAAGTCTGATGATCTGCCTAGCTATGGCCGCGACGGCGCTAGATGCCAATGCCGCGAAGCGTATCGGAGGTGGCTCGAGCTTCGGTCGTCCCGCTCCCTCTTTTACGCAGAAAGCGCCTGCGGCTACGCCTGCGCCCTCGATTGCTCCTGCTCCCTCGCCCGCTGCGGCGCCGCGTCCTGCGCAGACGCAGCAACCGAATGCTGCAGGCACGACAGCACCTAAACCTCAGAGCACAGCGATGGGGTGGCTCGGTCGTATTGGTATGGCGCTTGGACTTGCTTCACTTTTTTCGTTCTTGGGCTTGGGTGGAGGCTCCATGGGGCTCATTCTGTTGCTCGTGGTGGTCGGTGGACTCTTTATGCTAATGCGTAGCCGTAACGGTGCCGCGCAGCCCGCGACCTCAACGAGTTCAAACCGTACGAGTTCGCCCGATCCATTTTCTAGGGAATCCTCTGCTCAGGGTGGATATGATGCGCCAGACGCTAGCCGAGCCGAAGAGCCGATTCCCTCTGCTATGCCGATGGGGCAAGCAGGGGTGCGCGAAGGTAGCGTCATGGATCGTTTTATGCGTGGCGCGGCTAGCTCAACGGTTGCTGAGCAGGGAGTGGCCCAAGATATCACCCCTGCGGATTTTGACCGTGAGGGTTTCTTGAAAGTTGCCCTTGAGAACTATCGCCTGTTGCAGAAAGCTTGGGATACGGGCAATGTGACGCAGATTTCGGAGTTCACCACGGATGATGTGTTCATTGCGATTACGCATCAGCTACGTGAACGTGGCAACGTACTCTACACCTCGGAAGTCAAAGAACTCTCTAACGAATTGCTTGGTATCACCGAAGAGGGTGATGAATATGTGGCCGCGGTGAAATTTACGGGCAAGATTTTGATTGACGGCGACGCGGAAGATATCGCTGAGATTTGGACGCTCGTCAAACGTAAGGCGGGCAACACGGGATGGCAGCTTGCTGGGATTAAACAATTGGAGGGATCGACACTCTAGTCCCTTTAGTCGACATCATTTTGAGGCCGCCATCTGCAAGAGTACGATGCAGGTGGCGTTTTTTTTGATATAGATGAAACAATGCCCGATTGAGTCGCTAAAAGGGAGATTTTTTTTCTGATACCCCCCATGAAGGGGTGATTTATCCCTACAATTCGCGCAAATAAACAAGGGTTTTCCGTTCAACGTCGTTTTAATAAGGAATGCTAGGATGACGCTGATTGGTTTTGTAATGCTTTACATGCTGCTAACGATTGCCATCGGCATTTATGCAGCACTCCGTGTAAACAGTACGAATGACTATGCTTTGGCCGGCCGCAGCCTTCCGCTGCCCATGGTCATTACCGCGACATTTGCGACGTGGTTCGGCAGTGAGACTATTCTTGGGCTGCCTGGGCGTTTCATCGAAAGCGGCATCGACGGCGTGATCGAAGAGCCCTTTGGCTCGGGGATGGCGCTCATTTTGGTGGGCATGTTCTTTGCCCAGAAGCTCTATAAGCTCAATATCCTCACGATTGGCGACTATTACCGTCAGCGCTACGGTCGTGGCATCGAAATCCTCTGCACGATTTTCATCGTTCTCTCCTACCTTGGTTGGGTTGGCGCGCAGGTGGCAGCCCTTGGCTTGGTGATCAATTTGATCACGGAAGGTATGGTGAGCGTCAGTGCGGGTATGGCGATTGGTACGCTTGTTGTGTTGATTTACACGATGTTCGGCGGTATGTGGTCAGTGGCCATCACGGACTTCTTCCAGATGATCATTATCATCTGCGGTCTGCTGATCATCCTCTTTTTCGCCTCGGATTTGGCTGGTGGCTTTGGCAATATCATTGGTTATGCGCGTGAGAAAGATTTGTTCCATGCGCTACCTGAACCTACGCCGACAGGGTGGCTCTTCTGGATTTCCGCTGCCATGACGATGATGATTGGCTCTATTCCTCAGCAGGACGTCTTCCAGCGTGTTATGAGCGCGAAGAATACGGCCACTGCTGTTGCGGGTCCGATTATCGGTGGTTGCGTCTACATTCTGTTCGCGTTTGTCCCGATGTTTATCGTGGTGGCTGCTATTTTGGTGATGCCAGAGCAGGCACAGCATCTATTGGCGGATGATCCGCAACGTTTGCTCCCGACACTTGTGAAGGACTACATGCCTATGTGGTTGCGTGTGCTCTTCTTTGGTGCGGTGCTTTCTGCGGTCATGTCTACGGCGAGCGCAACGATTTTGGCGCCTTCGACAGCATTTGTGAGCAATATTCTCACGGCTTTCGTCAAACTTGACGACCATAACATGTTGCGCGCCATGCGCTGGACTGTGTTCGTCTTTACGCTGATGGTGCTCTCGTACTCGCTCTTTGTGGAAGGGACGGCCATCTACGATATGGTGGCTATGGCCTATCAGTTCCCCGTCGTTGGC
Source organism: uncultured Sutterella sp. (assembly GCA_902463725.1). Taxonomy (GTDB): domain Bacteria; phylum Pseudomonadota; class Gammaproteobacteria; order Burkholderiales; family Burkholderiaceae_F; genus Sutterella. Next base: position 100,816 of record CABQGK010000005.1, read on the forward strand.
GCCTTCTGGCCGCTCGTCTGTGGACTTTATTGGAAGAACACGACGCGTCAAGGGGTTTACCTCTCGATGCTACTCGGCGCTGTGGTTTGGGGTGTGCTGACGTGGTCGAGTTGGGGTGAAATCTTCCCGAATGTGCTCGGTGGCTTCTTGGCTGCGGGCTTTGGGATGGTGGTAGGAAGCCTTCTGCCGACTCGCGGCAACCGCGAATATCTGCAGGAGTGGAACGAAAAGAATCGAAACAATCTCATTAACGAGACTTTGCTTCCGAAGAGCTCCTCAGTGCCTGCTTCTACCCCTGCCTGATAGAATTTCACAGAAGCTTCTTTAATGGAAGGCCGTCTTCTCGCGAAGAGAGACGGCCTTGCCGTGTTAACAGGCCGCGTATTTTCAGGACATCTCATTATGAACATCGTGATTCTCGCCGCAGGCATGGGCAAACGCATGCACTCTAAGCTGCCGAAGGTTCTTCAGCCCTTAGCTGGCCGTCCAATGCTTGATTGGGTGCTCGATCGGGTTAGCTCACTCGCGTCGGGGGCGGTTGTGCTTGTAGTGGGGCATGGCGCAGAGCTAGTGCGTGCGCGCTATGAAAGCCGTGACGACATAGCCTTTGCCTTGCAACGTGAACAAAAGGGCACGGGCCACGCTCTGATGATGGCGCTTCCCGCGCTCGATACTCAGCAAAGCCACACGCTTGTTTGTTTGGGGGATGTGCCACTACTGTCGGCAGATACGCTCTCTCGGCTTGCCGCCGCAGTGGGCCCAGCCGATATGGGGCTACTGACAGTGACGCTTGACAATCCGACTGGCTATGGTCGCATTGTGCGTAACCCAGCTGGTGCGGTGGAGCGCATTGTTGAAGAAAAAGATGCCATGGCGGCAGAGCGTGAGATCCGTGAGGTCAACACGGGCATCATGCTTTTGCCAACGGCTCGGCTGAAGGATTGGCTGGGGGCGCTTGACAATAGCAATGCTCAAGGTGAGTACTATTTGACGGACGTCATTGCGACCGCGGTGCGTGAGGGCGTGGCCATCAAGACCGTGCAACCCACCCATGCATTTGAGGTAGAGGGCGTCAATAGTAAAGGGCAGCTGGCGGCGCTTGAGCGCACATGGCAACAACATTTGGCCACTCAGTTGCTCGCTAGCGGGGTGACGCTACTAGATCCCGCGCGTCTAGATATTCGAGGCGAGCTCACGGTTGGACAGGATGTCGAAATCGATGTAGGTGTCATCTTTGAAGGACGTGTTCGCCTAGGGAACGGTGTGCGTATTGGCGCATACTGTGTGCTCAAAGACACGGAAGTCGATGATGGGGTAGAGGTTCTGCCCTTTAGTCATCTCGATGGCGCTCGAGTTGGAGCAGACTCTCGTATCGGCCCCTATTCTCGGTTGCGTCCCGGTGCAGAGCTAGTGGGCGGCAACCACATTGGTAACTTTGTGGAGGTCAAAAAATCCACAGTGGGCTTGGGGACCAAGATTAATCACCTGACCTATATTGGTGACAGCGACATCGGAGCACGTGTCAATATTGGCGCAGGAACCATCACTTGCAACTACGATGGTGTCAATAAGTTTAAAACCGTCATTGGTGACGATGCTTTTATCGGGTCGGGTACGGAGTTGGTGGCACCCGTTACGGTGGGGGCTGGGGCGACGATTGGCGCGGGTACCACATTAACGCGAGAGGCCCCAGCGGGAAAACTCACTCTCGGTCGTGCGAAACAGACAACAATTGAAGGTTGGACGCGTCCGACGAAGCGGCGCTCATAATTTCTTTGAGGAGTAATTTTATGTGTGGCATTGTGGCAGCAGCTGCGCACCGTGACGTGGTTCCAACCCTGTTGGATGGACTGCAGAAATTGGAGTACCGAGGCTACGACTCTTGTGGGGTGGCCGTGATTACCGGTAGCAGTATCGAACGAGCCCGTTCTGTGGGTCGTGTCAAGGAACTGACCTCTCAGGTCAATGAAAACCATATTGCGGGTTTCACAGGGATTGCCCATACGCGATGGGCTACGCATGGCGCTCCAGACGTTTGCAATGCCCATCCTATTGTGAGTCGAGATGAAATTGCGCTTGTGCACAATGGCATCATTGAAAACTTCGAGGAAATCCGCACAGCCATGCGTGCAGCGGGCTACGAATTTACTAGCCAAACGGACACGGAAGCTCTAGCTCATCTCATCCACTACTACTACCATGGCGATCTGCGCGAAGCCGTCATGATGGCGCTCAAGCGCGTGCATGGCAGTTTTGCTATTGCAGCGATCAGCACGCGTGAACCGCACCGTGTGGTTGCGGCGCGTCAAGGCTCGCCTTTAGTGCTGGGTTTGGGCGAAGGGGAAAATTTCGTTGCTTCTGATGCGATGGCGCTTGCAACCGTGACGGATCATATCGTCTATCTGCAAGAGGGTGATCTCGTTGATATTACGCCAGAAACGTGGTCTGTCTTTGGTCGCACAGCACCGAGCGAGTATGAAGAGGTTCATCGTGAAGTGCGCGTTGTGCAAGCTTATACGGGTGCGGCTGAACTAGGCCCCTATCGCCACTATATGCAGAAGGAAATTTTTGAGCAGCCACGTGCCATAGGCGATACGCTCGAAGGGGTAGCCGCCATTACGCCGACGCTTTTTGGTGAAGGCGCTGAGCAGATTTTTGCTCAGGTCGAACGTGTGCTCTTCCTTGCCTGTGGAACGTCCTATTACGCCGCGCTGACAGCGAAGTACTGGATTGAAGAGATCGCTGCCATTCCTGTTGATGTTGAAATTGCGAGTGAATATCGCTATCGAGCCTCTGTGCCCAACAAAAACACCTTGGTTGTGACAATTTCGCAGAGTGGCGAGACGGCCGATACTTTGGCCGCGCTAGCGCACGCCCATCACGATCTTGGGATGGACAAGACGCTAACGATCTGCAACAGCGCCACAAGCGCTATGGTGCGTGAAAGCCGCCTAGTCTATATCACGCGTGCGGGCGTTGAAATTGGTGTCGCCTCGACCAAGGCCTTTACGACGCAGCTCGCCGCGCTCTACTTGTTGGCGCTTACACTCGGGAAGATCCATGGTCGATTGAGTGCGGAGCAGGAGCAGGTTGAGCTCAAGCAGTTGCGGCACCTGCCGCAGGCGTTAAGTGCGGTGCTCGCACTCGAGCCACAGATTATTGCTTGGGCTGAGCAGTTTGCTCAAAAAGAGCACGCTCTCTTTCTTGGGCGCGGTGTACATTACCCGATCGCGTTGGAAGGCGCCCTCAAGCTCAAAGAAATTAGCTACATCCATGCCGAGGCTTACCCAGCAGGGGAACTCAAGCATGGACCACTCGCGCTCGTGGATCGCAACATGCCTGTGGTGACGGTTGCGCCGAATGACCGGCTCTTGGAAAAGCTCAAGAGCAACATGCAAGAGGTGCGCGCGCGTGGTGGGGAGCTCTACGTCTGTGCCGATGGCGACTCTCACATTGAAAGCTCCGACAACATTCATGTGATTACGCTGCCAGAGAATTACGGACGACTTTCACCGATTCTCCATGTGCTACCTCTGCAGCTACTTGCTTATCACACGGCCTTGGCACGTGGCACCGATGTCGATAAGCCGCGCAACCTTGCTAAGAGCGTCACCGTGGAGTGATGAGCTTTCGCACACAACTTAAACCATGAGAAGCGGGTCTGATGAGAGAAATTGTCAGACCCGTTTGATTTAAGTGGCGCAGCGTTTGGGCGCGGCCCGTCGCCCTCCTAGCTACCAGCGATGAAGGTACGAATCCCTGAGCCCACGAACTGCACGCCAATGCAGATCAGCAGAAAGCCCATGAGTTTGCTGAGGACTTGCGTCCCAGAAGGCCCCAAGCGGCGAGTCAGCAGATCCGAAAAACGCATGACTGCCCAGCTGGCCATGGCTGTGAGAATAATGGCGAGAACGATCCAAGCGAGCGCAATGGCAAGCGAGGCATAGTCGGCGATTTCAGCAATCTCTGTAGAAAAGCCAATTACCACAGCGATGGTCCCTGGACCAGCAATGCCCGGCATAGCGATAGGAAAAAATGAATAATCGTCTTTGTCGCGGCGAACGATAGGCGCTTTGTTCGGGGAGGTCCCTCCAAAGAGCATCTGATAGCCGATCGCCGCTACAACGAGACCGCCAGCGATACGCATTGCACCGTAGGAGATGCCGAAAAAGGCCAGCAACATGTTGCCGCCGATCAGGCTCACAAACATGATGAGACCAGCGTAGATCGCGGCACGATTGGCTTGTTGAAAACGTCGCTCATCCGACATGCCCTGTGTCAGACTGATGAACAGCGGTAGTTTGGAGAGCGGGTTTGTAATGACGAGTAGCGAGACTAGAGCGCCCAGAAAGTATTGAAAATGGATGGCTTCCAACATGAGGAGACTCAACGCGGTTTGAACCCCAGCGGAGGTCGCGCCCCGCTGAATTGCCCAAGAGATTAAGCCATTAGAGGGAGCGGCGCAAGTGCAGAGACAGCTTTTGAAGTGGGTGGATACAACTGCAAGCAGGTGCCCTTCTTTGCATGGTAAAAAAGCTAAAAAAATCGGGGTTTTCCCTGAACATTTGTTCAGGGACTGTGATATAAATGTTCCATTTTCAACTGAACGTACGTTCAGTGGTGTGGTAATTAAATAAAAAAGAACAACGAATAGGTGAATGGATATGTTCTCCGCAAAGCGATCAAAAGTCGTTCTCAGCACTGTTTGCGCCCTTGGGATGGTCGTGGCGCTCACGGGTTGTGGTGAAAAGCAGGCGGCTGCGCCTCGACAGGTGCCGCCAACTGAGGTTTCGTTTGTACCTGTAGCGCTTGGGGAGCACCAGCTTGATCTGGAGTTGACAGGTCGAGCACATGCTCTGCGTGAAGCGGAGGTGCGTCCGCAGGTTAATGGTCTGCTCTTGAAGCGAGTTTATACAGAAGGGGCTGACGTAAAAAAGGGTGATGTCCTTTTTCAAATAGATCCAGCTCCGTTTGAAGCCGCCTTGGCTTCAGCGCAGGCTACGCTCGCTCAGGCAAAGGCTACGCTTACCAAGGCTAAGGCAGATGCCGATCGCTCGGCCCAGCTCGTCAAGATTAATGCGGTCTCTAAGCAAGCCAACGACGCTGCGCAGGCTGCATACCTACAGGCACAAGCTTCTATGAAGGCTGCTGAAGCAGCGGTTTCGAGTGCGCGCATCAACCTTAATTACACTCGAGTTACCTCACCGATTGATGGCGTTGCAGGGCGCTCAGAATTCACCGAGGGTGCCCTCATGACTGCGTACCAAGCGAGTGAATTGACCACAGTGCAGCAGCTCGACCCGATGTATGTCGACGTGGTTCAGACGGCGGACAATGTGCTTGCGCTCAAGAGCCAGATCGCGCAGGGCCTCTTGAAAACAGATGCCAATGGCGATGCAAAGGTCACGCTCAAACTCTCTGATGGGAGCGTGTATGCGCACGAGGGCAAGCTCACCTTCCGCGGCGTTTCTGTCGATGAGTCCACGGGGGCGGTGAAGTTGCGCATGGAGTTCCCGAATCCTGAACGTCTGCTGATGCCTGGGCTTTATGTGAAGGCGAGCCTTGCGACTGGTGGCATTCCCAATAGCACGCTTGTCCCGATGCAAGCAGTGATGCATGATGCCAAGGGCCAGGCCTATGTCTACCTGATTGGTGCTGAAAACAAGATTGAGCGCCGCAATATCACGACGCAGGGTTCTGTTGGCTCAAATTGGTTGGTGACCTCTGGCCTTCAATCGGGCGAGAAACTCGTTGTTGACGGCTTCTCTCGCATTGCGCCGGGTAAGGTCGTGGCTCCCAAAGAAGGCAACCCTGACACGATCTCTAAGAACGGTCAGCCGCTTTTCTAATTCAGTGGGGATAACGAGATGTTTTCGAAATTCTTCATTGAAAGACCAGTCTTTTCTTGGGTGATCGCCATCGTGATCATGTTGGCTGGGCTGCTTTCGATCCGCACTCTGCCAGTGAGTCAGTTTCCGCAGATTGCGCCACCGCAGATTGTGATTTCTGCAACCTATCCAGGCGCCTCAGCAGAAACGATTGCCAATTCGGTTACGCAGGTTATTGAACAGAATTTGACGGGGCTTGATGGTTTTCTCTACATGTCGAGCACGTCAGATGCGTCGGGCACTGCGTCCATTACGGTGACTTTCAAGGCCGGTACGAACCCTGATATTGCGCAGGTTCAGGTCCAAAACAAGATTCAGACCGCTATTACGACGTTGCCAACGATCGTGCAGAATTTGGGTGTGAGCGTTCAGAAAACGAGCGCTAACTTCCTGATGGTCGTGGGCATCATCAACAAAGACGGGACGATGAAGTCGGCGGACTTGGGTGACTACTTGGCAAGCTACGTCAAGGAGCCACTCGCTCGTGTGAGCGGCGTGGGTGAGATTCAGGTTTTCGGTGCGAAATACGCTATGCGTGTTTGGCTCGATCCTAAGAAGCTCGCTCAGTACAGTTTGACCCCAAGTGATGTCACCGCACAGATCAGTGCTCAGAATGCCCAGCTTTCTTCGGGTGGTGTGGCGCAGCAGCCAACCGACGGTAAGCAGCAGTTCACGGCGACGATCACCTCCTCGACGATGTTGCAGACGCCTGAGGAGTTCCGCAATATCCTCTTAAAGGTCAAAGAGGATGGGTCGAGCGTGCGCCTTCGTGACGTGGCGCGAGTTGACGTTGGCCAGCAGAGCTACATGGCGTTTGGTACCTACAATGGTGAGCCGTCAGCGGCCATGGCTATCAAACTCGCCTCTGGCGCTAATGCCATTGCGACGGCAGATGCTGTGCGTGCCAAGATGGACGAGCTAAAGGCGAGTTTCCCTCAAGGGGTGGAAATCATCTATCCGTTTGACACGACGCCGTTCGTGATTGCCGCACTGGAAGAAGTGGTCAAGACACTGGTTGAGGCCATTGTGCTCGTCGTGTTCGTGATGTTCCTCTTCTTGCAAAATTTCCGCGCAACGCTTATTCCAACCATCGCAGTGCCTGTGGTGTTACTTGGGACATTTGGTGCGCTCGCTGCGGCTGGCTTTTCGATCAATATGCTCACCATGTTTGCGATGGTGCTTGCGATCGGCCTTCTCGTTGACGACGCCATTGTGGTGGTAGAAAACGTAGAGCGCGTGATGCGTGAGGACGGCACAGATCCCAAAACGGCGACAATTAAGTCGATGGGGGAAATTCAGTCCGCGTTGATCGGTATTGCCATGGTGCTTTCGGCGGTGTTCATCCCGATGGCGTTTTTCGGCGGTTCGGCTGGTGTGATTTACCGTCAGTTCTCCATCACGATTGTGTCGGCCATGGTGCTCTCAGTGATTGTGGCTTTGACGTTGACACCATCGCTTTGTGCCACGATGCTAAAGCCCATCGACAAAGATCACCATGAGGCCAAGAGTGGCTTCTTCGGTTGGTTTAACCGAGGTTTTGAAGCCATGACGGAGAGTGTCAAGCGCATGATTGGTCGCTTTACCCACTCGATTAAACTCGTGTTGCTCGTTTATGCAGGTATTGTGGGCTTGGTAGTGCTGGGCTTTGTGAAGTTGCCTTCCTCCTTCATGCCAAGTGAAGACCAAGGCGTGCTCCTTATGATGATGCAGCTGCCCGATGGGGCAACGATGGAGCGTACGGACGCGGAACTCAAGAAGGTCAATGGCCTTGTGCAGGCCACCGAGGCGCAGAACATCGACGGGCTCTTTACCGTGCGTGGGTTCTCCTTTGCGGGTACTGGCCAGAACATGGCGATGGGCTTTGTGAAGCTCAAAGACTGGTCGGAGCGTAAGTCGCCAGCGCAGGCTGACGTAGCGGTTCAAGGCCGCCTGATGGGAGCTTTGCTTTTCGGACCAGATTTCCGTGGCGCAACGACGATGATGTTCCCGCTTCCTGCGGTGCCTGAGTTGGGCGTTGCCGATGGCTTCGACTTCTACATTCAGGACAATACGGGCGGTACGCACGAGCAGTTCATGCAATACCTGGGGCAGTTCCTTGCCAAGGCCAATGCTGACAAACGTCTGACGATGGTCCGACATAATGGTATGGGCGACAGCACACAGCTGAAGCTCGTCATCGACCATCAGAAGCTCACGATGATGAAAGTGAGCGTCGCTGATGTCAACAGTACTATTACCACAGCGATGTCTGGTACGTATGTCAATGACTACATGGACCGTGGCCGCATTAAGCAAGTCTGGGTGCAGGGTGAGACAAACTCGCGTATGCAACCCGAGGACGTGCTCAAGTGGGAGGTTCGTAATAGTGACGGTGAGATGGTGAAGCTCTCGAGCTTTGCGCACTTTGAGTGGGCCTACGGTAGCCCTCGCTTGGAGCGCTTTAACGGTATTCCTTCGCTCAACATTCAAGGTAGCCCCGCTCAGGGCGTCTCTTCGGGTGAAGCGATGGATGCGGTGGAGAGCATCATGCATGAAGTGTTCCCCGCGGGTTACCAGATCGCTTGGAATGGTGTGTCTTATCAGGAACGTGCTGCGGGCGCGCAGGGCCCTGCGCTCTATGCGATTTCGCTGTTGGTCGTGTTCCTTTGCTTGGCAGCCCTCTATGAGAGCTGGAGCATCCCTGTGGCCGTGTTGCTCATTGTGCCTTGCGGCGTCGTAGGCGCCTTTGGCCTAACTTGGGCGTTAGGCATGACCAATGACATTTACTTCCAGGTGGGGCTCTTGACGACGATCGGTTTGGTCAGTAAAAACGCTATTCTGATTGTTGAGTTCGCCAAGGAGTACATGGAGCGCGGCATCGATGCGATTCACGCGGCCGAAGAGGCGGTTCGAGTGCGTTTGCGTCCGATTGTGATGACGTCGCTTGCGTTTGGGCTCGGTGTACTGCCCCTTGCGATGGCGCATGGTGCGGGCGCTGGTGCACAGAATGCGATTGGTGTAGGCGTTCTTGGCGGGATCTTAGCCGGCACGGTTTTGTGTGTGGCTTTTGTTCCAGTGTTCTACGTGATGATCGGTCGTGTGTTTGGCCGCCCGAAGTCGTCCAATTGATTTAAGGGCTCTCGGAGTCTTGAGCCTGCGGTGCGCTGTGCGCCCACATGCTCGGACTCCGTGCTCAGACAGAGGCAAGAAAAAATGACTAAAGGACTTTTGCTTATCCCTGCAGCGGTAGCCCTAGCGCTTACGGGCTGTGTAAATCTTGCGCCCAATAATGGCACGCCAGCGGCGCCAACGCCTGCACAGTGGCCTACGGGTGAAGCTTATGCCGCGCTGCCTAAGACAGCTGAAGCATTGCCTGTATGGCGTGAGGTCTTTACGGATCCCAAGTTGGTGGCGGTAATCGAGCGCGCACTTGAAAACAATCGCGATTTGCGCACTGCTGCCCTCAATGTTGAGAAAGCGCGTGCAGCTTACGGGGTGACTCGCGCATCGGAATTCCCAACTATCAATGCAGCGGCCTCCAACGTTGCTCAGCATACCGCTGGGACTCTCAATGCGCTCACAGGTGAAGGGAAAACCGCCCATAACTACACCGCACAACTCGCCATGGCGAGTTATGAACTGGACTTTTTTAGCCGCGTGAAGAATTTGTCGGAAGCGGCACTACAGAGCTATTTGGCCACGGAAGACGCACAGAGAAGCGCTCAAAGTGCGCTCATCGCGCAGACTGCCATGGCGTGGCATCAGCTTGGAGCTGATCAAGAACAGCTCTCACTGCAACGCTCACTATTGAAGAGCCAAGAAGAAACCTACCGCTTGATCGAGAGTAGCTACCGCATCGGCTCCGTCAGTCAGCTTGAACTTGAGCAGGCTAAGACAACGGTCGAGGCGGCGCGTGCTGCGATTGTGAGCTATGTGAGAGCTGTTGCGCAGGACAAAAATGCGCTTGAGCTCTTAGTGGGGGGAACCCTAGAGGATTCTTTGCTACCCACTGGGTTACCTGTTGGCGCGATGCGTACGACGCTGCCTGTTGGGTTGCCAGGGGACGTGCTCCTTAAGCGTCCTGATATTCTCGCGGCCGAGCGTGCGCTACGTGCTGCGGATGCCAATATCGGCGTGGCTCGTGCGGCGTTTTTCCCGCGCGTCACCCTTGTGGCAGGAGCAGGAACGGCAGGGTTGCATCTGAGCGATCTATTTGATCCGCATTCGGGCATGTGGACATTTACCCCGTCGATCACGTTGCCGATCTTCAACGGTGGGCTCAATCGTGCAAACCTTGAGGTTGCAGAGGTTCAGCAACGCTTGGCAGTGACGGCTTACGAAAAGGCTATTCAGAGCGCGTTTAAAGAAGTGTCGAATTCACTCGCGCTTGTAGGTACGGTTGATCGAGAACTTTCCGCTCGTGAGGCCTATACCGCGGCGGCTGATAATGCGTACAAGCTCTCTGACGCGAGCTACAAGGCAGGCGCAGTTTCTTACAGTGATGTGTTGGTTGCACAGCGCACCATGGTAAGCGCGCATCAAACGCTCATCAACACGAAACTCTCGAAACTCTCTGGTCTCATTACGCTCTATCAAGCGTTAGGAGGCGGCACGGATCCGCTTGCCGAGCCGAGCCTCAATGCTGCGCCAGCGGAGGCAAGCACAGTGCTTGATAAGCCGGAGGTGAAGTAAGGTGGCCGCGCAGAGTACCCCTGCGCGGGCGCCCCAGAGGCGGCGGCGCTCCCGTATCGAGGAGGGTGGCCTTGACGTTCGACGCCAACAGATCCTTGATGCGGCCAAGAAGTGTTTTTCTAAGCTTGGACTACGACAGACGACGATTCGCAACATAGCCGAGGAAGCTGGCATGAGTGTTGGCCACATCTACAACTCCTTTGGTAGTAAGGAGGAGATTGTGGAGGCTATGGCACGTGAGCAGGCCAAAACCTTTAGTCAACTGCTGATTGATGAGACGCGTGCAAATGAAGCGGGTGAGCGCGGTAGCCCAGAGCGATACTTCAGTCGCATGCTTGATTTGATGCTGGATTCGGAGAGTGCGTCGCTTGTGGTTTCATTTATGCATGAGGCTCTTACCAACCCTAAGATTCATGCGTTGATGGCAGATCTGCTCAAAGGCTTTCGCGATGAGATTCTCGAAGTCTGTGAGCGCGAGTTCCCTGTTGATCGAGATCTCCTACGTGCAAGGATCATGTTCATGATCTCTGTCTTTCAAGGGTTGCGTTTCACGATGCTTTTTTATCCGCAATACAACCGAGCATTGCTCAAGCAGGTTGCGCTTGAACGCTTGATGCAGTGGGTGGCAGCTGACGCTGCAGAAACGGAAAAAATGGTATGTGAGGCGAGAGCGCTCTCGCAGGAAAAGTCCTCTGAAGAGGGCTCTAACTAGGCGTGCGTAGCATCCTGAGCTAGTTCTTTCTGAAAGCGGAGGTCATCGCCTCCGCTTTTTTCAAACTCGCTCTTTGCAAAGAGGTTCAAACACAGTATGATTTAGAGCCTCTTTGCCAAACGCGGGGCACTAGGGGGACGGCTACCCGGAGACCACAGCGCCGTTCTCGAGTTATCCAATCCAACTAAAGGGAGTGATCATGTCTGGTAAGGCAAATCAAAAGACGCCAATCTACAAGGTGTTGTACTTTCAAGTGATTTGCGCCATCATCCTCGGGGTGTTGCTTGGCAATTTCTTTCCTGATATCGGCACGCAGATGAAGCCTTTCGGCGATGGGTTCATCCGCTTGATCAAGATGGTCATTGCTCCCGTGATTTTCTGCACGGTGGTAACGGGTATCGCCGGTATGGAAGACATGAAGAAAGTGGGGAAGACTGGGGGACTTGCGCTTCTTTATTTTGAAGTCGTTTCCACGATCGCCCTGATCATTGGTCTTGTTGTTGTGAACACGCTCCAACCTGGCGCGGGGATGCATGTCGATGTGTCTACGCTCGATACGAAAGCTGTCGAAGCGTACTCCGGTCCAGGAAAGATGCACACGACCACGGAATTCATCATGAACATCATCCCGCACACGATTGTAGGGGCGTTTGCTGAGGGCGAGATTCTGCAAGTGCTCTTCTTCTCGGTGCTGTTTGGTTTTGCGCTTCATAAGTTCGGCGGCCGTGGCACGCTGATTTTTGACGTTATTGAGAAGACCTCGCACGTGCTCTTTCAGATAGTTGGGATGATTATGCGTGTGGCACCGGTGGGTGCCTTTGGCGCGATGGCCTTTACGATCGGCAAGTATGGTATTGCCTCGTTGCTGCCGTTGGCGAAGTTGATGGGGACGTTTTATCTCACGTGTCTCTTATTCATCTTCCTCGTGCTTGGATCGATTTGTCGTATGCACGGCTTTTCGCTACTCAAGTACATCTCCTATATCAAGGAGGAGTTGCTGATTGTGCTCGGTACGTCCTCCTCGGAATCGGTGCTACCACGCATGATGACTAAGATGGAGATGGCAGGCGTTTCTCGTTCGGTGGTTGGACTGGTGATCCCAACGGGTTACTCCTTCAACCTTGACGGCACGGCGATTTATTTGACCATGGCTTCCGTTTTTATTGCGCAAGCGTGTGATGTGGACATGACGCTTACGCAGCAGCTCACGCTTTTGGCCGTGTTACTGCTGACATCGAAAGGCGCGGCAGGTGTGACGGGTTCAGGCTTTATCGTTTTGGCGGCGACTCTGTCGGCTGTGGGGCATGTGCCCATTGCAGGGCTTGCCCTGATTCTCGGTATCGATCGCTTTATGAGTGAGGCGCGTGCCATTACCAATATGATCGGCAACGGTATCGCTTGCGTGGTGGTGGGCCATTGGTGTAAGGAGGTGGATAACACCAAGATGCACAGTATGCTGCAGAGCCTCCCCAAAGAGCTGCAGTCTCCTGATGCGCACAGCTAAAAAGGCTGCGCATCTCGTTGAAACTGAGCGAAGCTCGCTAGACGCGCATCGAAAGAAAAGGAACATCACTTGCTGGGGGTGTTCCTTTTTTTGAGAGCACGAGCAAGGCGCCCAATCGGCTATAGTCTGCTTTCGCAGGCTCTAGAGCTCCTGCAGAGCGACCCTGTATGGGAAAACTTGCTCATACTACTAGGCAGATGGCCTCTTGGCAATCGTCGGTGCTTTGGTTGTGGGCCGTGTATCGTCTCAGGCGTAGTAGCTAGCGTTCTGTGGAGTTGTCGAAAAGGATTTGTCGCGTGATGAGAGGAAGGCTGGCGGACAGAAGTTTGGAGCGATAAGTTTCCTATCGTCATCAAGGCCTCCCTAAAAAAATCTGCAACTTCCCACCATCCTGGAAGTTCACATGCCCTATCGCAGATACACCATCAATTGGGAGAAGGCCTACGAGGCGCTCTGGTTCGATAGGGTTTAGTTGAAGAGCTTTTATGCCACTGAGCTGAGAAAGTTTTCGACAGACGGCACCAGCTCATCATTGTGCTGGTGAAAGCCAAGAACCGAGCCATGACCCAAGTCAGTGTCGTGACTCTCACAGCAGAGCCAATCCAGCGGGTTACGCAAAAGAGCTCACCAAATAAGCTATTGGCGACGATCCGCCCCGTAGAGCCCGTTGCGCAACAGATCTTCGTCAAGTTGCTGAATGGGGTCGAGGTCTTTCTTAAGACCACAGATCCTTTTTCGTAGGCTCCCTCACGATAGGAGACTTACGCCACACAGTAGCAAAAACCCCGCGACACGAAATCTGTGCCGCGGGGTAAAGGGCTAACTATGCAAGTTCGTGGGCTCAGAACTTGTAGGTGGCACCGACGAAGAAGGCGCCGAAGTTATAGTTAGGACTGTAAGTGATATCTGCTGCCGTTCCCATATAGACCCCCGTTTGGCGAGAGTCAGTTGAGGAGGCGCGCCCATAGACAGCCACTCCTTTCAGCGTCCAGTTCTTGTTCAACTCATACGAACCTTTGGCTTGCAGGTAGTGTGAATGCCATTTGTCCGTTGGAATAGTCTTAGTGGAAACCGCGGGGTAGTCTGGGATGCTAATCGCGTTAGTAGCTGACACATAACCTTCATATGCGTTCCATTTGGTTTGGTCGAAGCTGTAGACATATTGAATCGACAGTTTCCACGGCTGGGCTACAGGGTGGAGGTTGAAGCCCAAACCGATGGTATGGGTCATGTCCTTAGACTCAAAGCCATGGTCAAACAAAACACCTCGGCTTTGGCCAACTTCGTGCCCGCCTTTGCCAATAACGTCCAATTTTTGGAAGTCAAAGTCGTAAAACGCAAACAGACTAAGGTCCCGAGTGACAGCAAGATCGGCGTCTAATCCTAAAGTGAAGCCATTAGATTCCTGTAGGTCATCAAAGGTGAGATTAACACCATGGTGATCATCAGAGTGCTCGTGGTTCTTGTAGTCGCGAAGGTAGACACTACCATTTGCAGAAAGCGTAAGTCGTTCTGCAGGTGTCAAAACCAATGTGCCCTTAACTTGGTTCTGTGTATAACCAGCAAAGTTCCAAGGATTGTTCAGTGTTGGATAGGATTCAAGCACTGTTCCCCAGTTTTGAGCTGATCTGCCAGAAAACTCGTAACCGATAGTTCCTGATGCGAGGCTCCCCATACGTTTACGGAGTTGTGCACCGACTTTGTAAGTATTGGTATGCTCGACTATGACATAGTCCTCATTTTCGTAGCCGATATTGTCATCATAATTACGGCGCATGTAAGAGCCGTAGGCTTTAATGGAATATCCGCTACCTAAACTGTAGATTGCATCACCACTTAGCTTGTGCTCGCTGTAATCGCTGGGATTGAAGCGCGAACTACTTCCTTCTAGGGTTTGGATCTGAGAGGAGAGCCAATCTGAGGAGGTATCGATTTTCTTGTAGGAGTAATCTACGTTAACGGACAGCTGATCAATAGGTGCGGCAGTATAGCGAGCACTGAAAGTGGGTATCTTAGTTTCTGTTTGTGCATCAATCAAAAGAAACTGAGCAGGATTCTGATCGCCATAGACGCTATCGCTGCTGTTCTTGCTCCAGGTATACCCAGCTGCCAGGCTGAGCGAGCTACGTTCGCTCAGTGTAAGGACAGTGTCCATGCTGATTTGATGCATTACGTTTGACGGCTCCGCACCGAAAGAATGTAGGTAACCATTGAAAATGTCGTGCGAGTTGCGAACTGCTGGCACATATCCAAACACATCAACGAGGTACTCGTCATTGTCATACTTTGATAAGTAGTACTTAACATTGGTGACAAACTGGTCGCCCTTAAATGTCAAACCTGTTTCGAATTGGTGATGGTTGTCATCAATACTTGTGACATATTCTCGACCAAGAGCACGCGTCCACCGATAGTCGGTCAATGAGCTACTACCATTTCTGTGTTGCAGTGTGTAGTCGGCGTTGAGCATCAAGTTGTTTTGCAAAAATACTCGCCCATTCAAGCCATAAATATCCCGAGTAACGCCCAATTCGACTGGTTCAAGACCTGAATTGCTACCAGAGGTCAGCGTTGCGGTTGAGTAGGCAGGTTTGATGAGTACATCTTCACCTTTTAGATGGCGGATGCGTTGATAATTTAGACTCACATCAAAGGCAGATGCTTTGCTATAGCTGGCAGACAAGGAGGGGATCGGAGAGCCGAAGTCTTCAACATTAAGATCCCATCCCTGAGCTTGGGTTCCCCCAGCGTAGTGCAGATCAACATCTGCGCCGCCTTTTTGCTTGGCTGCGCCATTCCAAGATTTTGCAGCAGAAGTCGAAGCACCATTCGCCTGAGTGTAGTAGGCGCCGACACTAATGGAGTTCTGACTATCTTGTTCAGCTACAGCGCGTGCCTCGTCAAGCGTCAGAGGGATGGAGTCAACAACTGCATAGGCAGAGCAGGCTGTCAATGCAGACAGCATCGTAGCCACAAGCTTCGAAATGCGAAATGATTTTGTCATGATGCTCTCCTTGCTTACTTCGTCAAAGCCTTGCCGCCAACGTTGTTGGAGCCATGGATCTTGTTGTGGCAAGTGGTGCAACCCGTGTTCTGACCAGTGGACAAGTTATGGTGGTCGTTATGGCAGCTACGGCAGAGCGCTTCATCGCGCATCTTGAGCATGCTGATTTTGTTTGAGCCATGCGGGTTGTGGCAGTTGCTGCAGTCTTCCGTAACGGGCTGGTGAGCATGCAGGAAAGGACCACGCTTGCCAGGGTGGCAGGTGTAGCACGTATCGTTCGTGTTGTCTTTCTTTAGCAACGCATTGCCGCCAGCCTTGGTGCCGTGCGGGTTATGGCAGGAGACGCAGTTCATCTGACCAGAGAGCAGAGGATGGCTCGAGACCTTGAACATGTCAGCCTTTTGCGAGGCGTGGCAGGAGATGCAAAGCGCCGTGGAGGTCTTCGTATTGGTGGCGATGTCGGCCTTGTGGCTGCTGTGGCAGGTTACGCAAGCAACATTGTTGCGCTCATGCGTGCTGCCCATCCAATGCATTTGCGTAGAGGCATTGTGGCAAGACGTGCAAACCTTGTTCGATGCCTTCAGTTCTTCTTCGGTCATGAAGCCTTTGGCATCTTTCTTAAACGTGAACTGGGGCTTTTCCTTAGCCGGATTGCTCATGTGGCGGAGCACTTCGCCGTGGCAAGTGGCGCAGTTATCGCCAGGGGCGCGGCCGTCTTTGACGGCATGACGAGAATGTACATAGCTCTTCGCAATGTCAGTGTGACAGGCAAAGCAGGGGCTCTTGACTTCCGAGGTGCTTGCTGCTGGAGCGTCGGCAGCAAAGGCAGAAGACGCGAGAACGCCCAGACTGAGCATGACCGTAACGACGAATCGTTTTGTGGCAGACATGTTGTTCTCCTAAAGTTTTGGGGAAGCGTGGCAGCATTAGAGTTGTTTTGATGGGCTTAGCCTCTTGGTAAGGCGCTTTTTGGGGAAGTTCCGACGGCTTCTCTAAAGCCCGCTGTCAACGATTTCGAGTTTAAGTAAGTCTTAAGGTTGGGGCGTCAAAGGCTTTTTACAAGCACTAGGCTAACGACGGTTAAGTAATAATTGACAGTTGAGCGTTCGATGTAATAGGCTGATTTCCGTTGGTTTTCTAGGGGGAGGTTAGGGTTTTCACCAGTATTAAGCCAATTTAATAGTCGTATGACATTTATCAAATGATTTACCATTCTGGTCAAATCAAAGCAATTTGTTTTTTACTTAATCATGTGAAATATTTGTTAAATTCCAGTATCTCTTCATGAAAAGATATTGCGAAAAGTTCTTGTTTTTCAATGGTGTAAAAAATATGTCAATTCCTGATTGGTCGCAGGAATAATTGACGGAGATTTCTCACATAAAATATTTTTCCTTGGAGAATCTCTGTGATAGCCTTAAAGGAAATATGATGTGGTACGCTCGGCCCCTTTTGGCATATAGGGGTGTCGTACTGCCTCAGGAGTGAACTATGTTGCAATACAAAATTTTGGTCATCGATGACGATCCTGGCCATGTAGAAAATATTCAGGATTTTTGTGAGACACGCGGCTGGGTCGCGTATGGCGCTAAAGATGCAACAGAAGCCGATAAGTTGTTGGCTCATGGGCAGTTTGATCTTATTTTGCTAGACGTCATCATGCCTGGACGTAACGGTATTCAGTACTGCCGTGAGTTGCGTAAACGCGGCATCAAGTTGCCGATTCTGCTATGCACCGCTAATTCAACTCTTGACGATAAAGTCGAAGGCCTTGATAGTGGGGCGGATGATTACATTACAAAGCCCTTTGCACTACGTGAATTAGGCTCACGTATTGAGGCCATCTTGCGTCGACTGGGACCTGACCGTCTAGAAGTGGGTGATCTCGTATTGGATCTCAAACTCTTGAAGGTTACTCGTGGCAACCAAGAAATCCAACTAAAGCCCATCGCGCTTAAGATCCTCAACGAGTTGATGCGCAGTAGCCCCGGGATTGTGCGGCGTGAAACACTCGAGAGTACTATCTATGGTTCAGAGTTGCCTGATTCAGATAGCCTGCGTGCCAATCTCTATTTGCTACGTCAGGCTGTGGATAAGCCGTTTGCCCAAAAGCTTATTCATACCCATCCAGGGATCGGCTGGTCGTTGAGTGTATTGGAGAACGATGAACCGCAATAGCACACTCGTGCTGAGGTGCAGATTGTAAGAGGGGCGGCTTATCTGAGGAGCAGGTTCACATGTTTGAGAAATGGTCCGAAAAACTAGCCACCATTGAGGCCAATGCTACGCTCGGGCAGCGGGTGGCTTTTGCCTTTGCTGTCATGGTGACGGCAGTGAGCCTTTTTTATTCTGTCGCTCTCTATTACAACTTCAAGTGGGTAGAACTCACCCTCTCTGGCGAGCACATGGCCGATCAGCTCCACGCAAAAGAGCAGGCGCTACTACAGGGTGTGGCGCCTCAAGTCAATCCTGGTGTGTGGCTCTATGGGGATCACCCTTGGACTCAGCCTATTCCAGAAAAGTTCAAGGATGCACCCATGGGATTTTCTGAAACGCCTAGAGGGGATCCTGCTTTCTTCATCTATCGAGAAAAAAAATCTGGCTTTGATTTCATGCTCGTCAAGGACCAGAACCTGTTCGAGGACATGGAGTTCCTTTTCCGTCAACTTGTACTTATTGTTGCTTTGCTGATCACTGTTGCGGGCGTTATGTGGGGCGCATTTTTCTTCCGAGTGGTTATGGACCCCGTTCGCAAGTTGACAAGACAAGTGCTTATTGCGAATGAAGCGGATCACTACATACGCCCTACTTCGCCACTGCCCATGCGTGATGACATCTCTATCCTTGCTCACTGCTGCGACCAAGCGCTCTACCGACTGCATCAGGCCCTGGAGCGCGAACAAACCTTTAGCGGTGACGTCAGCCATGAGATTCGCAACCCTCTCAATGTCATCCAAGGTAGTCTCGAGCTACTCGGGGACTCCAAACTTACCGATTTACAGCGGCGGCAGGTTGAGCGCGCACAAAAAGGCGCGCTCGATATAAAGTTGATGGTGGATGATTTTCTCTCATTTGCGCGTGATGCACGCAGTTTTGGCGCCTCTACGGCCGATACCATTCCTGTCATGTTTGACAGGATGCGAGAGATTTGGGAACCAGAGGCGAGGCGTCGTGGCATTACGTTTACGGCCCGTAATATTGAGAGCTGCGGTGGCGTTTACTCCATGGTGCTACTCGGTAGCGTGATGAACAACCTCATTCGTAATGCTGTTCACTACACGCCAAAAGGGGGGTGTGTGTCACTTGAGGAGACCGCGGAGGGGGTGTCGATTATCGATACAGCCGGTGGTATTCCCAGTGAAGAAGTCATGAGAATTTTTACCCCCTTCTACCGTGGTAAGGTCTCGATCCTCGCCAAGGAGCGTGGTTATGGCCTTGGACTCTCGATCGTATTGCGTGTATGCCGCCGCTGTGATTGGCAGATTCGCCACGAAAATGTCCCAGGTGGTTCGCGGTTTACGGTGTTGTTAAAGCCAGACCACGAGCGCGACGGTGACGAAGTACTCATCACCCGCTAATGCCCTATGCAACAGGGCAGACTAAAGATGCATTTTATATGTGAAATTTGCAAGATAACCTTTTTTTGCACAGATCGGCATCAAAACCTTCCGAATTGAAAAAATGCCTGATAACTAGGCGTTTACGAGTTATTTTCCAACCTCTTGTTATCTTTAATTTGTGAAATTCACAAGTTAGATGTGTAGCCGATAGGGGTGGATTTATGCAAACAAACTCAATAGATTGGGAAAAATGTCATTAAAAACAATGACTTAGCGCCATGCGCGTTGGGATAGGGGTTTTTGCTATGTCGCAATAGGGGTAGGGGTGTTATACTGACCATAGAGAAAGAAAAAACAGGAGGTCCACCATGAATGGTCCCCAACTTAGAAACAGCGTCTTTATCGCTGTTGCAGCAACTCTCGCTTTGGTCAACGGCGTGTCGGCTGCAGCGCATAGTAGCGGTTCGGTTGCCTTCACAGGGCAAGTGGTTGAATCTGCTTGCAGTCTTGAGGTTGACAATGGGATTCCTGCTGCCTCCATAGGACAAGCGATAAGTGTCGGTATCAAGACCTGCAGATTCCAGACAGGGGGGGCTCCGAGGGCAACAGTGGCAGTCACAACGTCGGCAACAGCAGAGGGTTTGATAGCAATAGACGATAGCCTTGTTGAGCTCAGCTCTGGCGGACGGGCCGTGACGTTCGACCAAAACCGGCGTAGCGCCGCCACGGTCACAAGTAGTTTAGGAACCGAGGACTACATTGTGCAGTTAGGTTCACGAGTTGTGGGAAAGACAACCCCTACTACAAAATTAGCGCAGTCGCGCATCAATCTGGAGGTCACTTACAAGTAATCATGAAGAAGCACTACAGCAAACTCCGATAAAAGAGATCCGCATGGGTCTCTTTTTTTTGTCCCTTATTCTTCCTTGCTTATTGCTGACCTTTTTTCCAATTTCGTGTTTACGCTATAGCTAGGTCTAGGTGCTCCCCACGCGTAGAGGTAAGTCACAAGCTTACGCTAAGCCAGCTCCGGCCTCTCCCAGATGGGAGAGGTGATCGTAACAAAACATTTCTTGCATTGTGAGCTAAAGATTTTTCTTCTCCTTGAATGGGCGCGCTATCCCTTGCTGTGAGAAGAATAAAAAAATTTTTTAGTAGTAGTTCTGGTCAAAACGAATGGTCATATATGAACAAAACTTATCTACAAAGTTATGATTTTAAAAAGAATATACCTAACATCCAAATACTCCGATGATTTGTATGTCAATTGAGAAGAATTTATCTTGTGTTTTGACTCTTGCGCAGTCAGATTTGCTTTGATAGACTGCGCACCACTGTGTGAAATATGACCAATCACCAGTTGAATTTGAGAGTACTGCTTTCCCTAAATTGAGTGCTCTTTTTCGCAACTTAAGCTGCCTGCTGTTTTTTCTTTCTCTCGTGTGCATGCAAGCGGCTTTAATTCTCTCTTCTAAGGATTACTGAACAATGTTCAACCGTATTGCTCTTGCCGTTGCTGCTACCCTTTGCATTGCTGGCACCGCTTCTGCAACTAACACTCCAGTCACCCAAGGCACTGTTACCTTCAACGGTACGGTGACAGCCTCTGCTTGCTCTATTACGACGGGCGTGAATGCTACGGTTGATCTCGGTACCGTAGAGAGTGGCCGTATCCGTAACAACGATACCCCGATGGGCACTGAGGCGAATATTGCCCTGACGGCCTGCTCCAATACAGTCTTGGGTGATATCACCTTCACGGATGTGAACGCTGGTGGCACTGCTACTTCTTACATTAAGAGCACGGGTACGGCTACTGGCGTCGGTGTGAAGGTTTACTACAAGGACGGTAGCTCTAACGCTCAGGCAACGGCTCTTGACTTTTCTCATGGTGCTGTGACGGTTGCTCTGAATGGCGGCGCCACCTTCGGCACCAGTCTGAATACCTATATCAATGGTCAGATGGTTCCGACGGGTGATACGGTTGCTGCGGGTAGCGTGGTAGCCAAGCTCAACTACTCGGTCACCTACAAGTAAGAAATATCGGCTTAGACCGAGCATCGTAGAAAAAAGATCAGATCGGTCTATCGCCGGTCTGATTTTTTTTAAGCGCAACCGAAAGAGAGGAGTATGGAATGTTTTCTCATTGGATGAAAACTCTCCTGTGTGGAATTTTGGCGACTATGGTGCTTGCTGTGCAGGCTGAGGGGGGCATTGCCTTTGATAAAACAAGAGCCGTCATTCAGCCAGGACGTAATGAAAGCTCGTTTATCTTTAAAAATGAGTCCAATTGGGGCTATTTGTTGAAGTCCTCTATTGAAGACGCTGATGGTACAAAGGCGTTGGGGGTCTTGGTGACGCCCGTGGTGACCAAGGCTTTACCAGAGAGCTCGCAACGTATCCGCATAGTGATTACCGATCCAACGCGATTCCCTACTGATCGTGAGACCATGCTTTGGTACGTGGGAACCGCTATTCCCGCCCAAGTGGCAAAAGACGCGGTAATGCAGATAAATTTTGTTAACCGCATCAAAGTGTTTTATCGGCCTAGTGGCCTTTCGGGTAACTATGCTCAAGCCGTTTCGTCACTGAAGGTGGGACGTACGGGCACTCAGCTTTCCTTGCAAAATGATTCTCCCTTTGTGATTTCCATGAGTTCTTACCGCATTAATGGTAAGTTGGTGGATACATCTGAGGTGGTGCAACCGTTTTCGACTTTGCTTTCTAAGAAGGTCACATTGCCAGAGGGGGCTGTGGACGTTGAGTGGGAGGCACTAGACGAAAATGGAGCGCTAGTGAGCGCTAAGGGCAAAATCAGCGCGCATTGACATTACTGCCCGTTTTATGGAGAAGTGCGGACTAATGACGACCAGAAGTGCTGTAGTGCAACAATTTGTGGGCTTAATTGCTGCCCTGCTTTTTGCTGGGAACAGTTGGGCAGACATCCCTTCTAACGGGTGGCGGCTCGGCGCCTCACGCTTGATTTTTGATGAGGGAAGCACTTCAGCAACCCTATGGATCACCAACACGAGTGACAGACCTTGGATGGTGACGGGGGCAGTTCTGCAGACCAAAGATTCGGGCGATATGCTTGAAAAGACTTCCGAGCGTCTTTTGGTCAACCCGCCAGCGGCTACTGTTGCGCCAGGAAAACGCCATCCTGTGCGACTTGTTTGGGTGGGTACGTCTGAGCCATGGCCTTTTAAGACAGAGGTCATGGAACGCCTTCGTCTGCGTTTGTTGCCCGCAAAAGTAGCCACAAAAAATCCAGATAGCTCTCTGCAGACGGATGCCGTTGTTTATCTTAAGGTGTTTTTGCGTCCCAAAGCACTGGTCGCACCAGACGGTCGTACGGTGCCCCATCGCATAGAACTTGCTTGTGGTAGCGGTACGCTGACAGCTAAGAATCGATCGGCCTATTGGGTGACCTTGCGCTCTTTACAGAGTCATGGTGTTGAGCTGATCTCTGCCGATCAACCAGCACCGATGGTGCCGCCGCTTAAGAGTTTAGAGTTCCCTGTGCAAACCTGCGAGCCCCCCTTCCAAGCAATCGAGATCAATGATGCTGGTTTCCCAGTCCCATTGCCGCTCTCGGAAAGGAGGGCGCCGTGATCCAGCGGCATGTTGCGGTAGGGACTGCGCTTTTTTGTGCAGGTCTGATGGTGTGCAGTCAAATGCTCGCTCAAGAGTTTACTTTCGACCTTGATGCAGTGAGCAAAGATCTTGGGCGTCCCCTTACCCAAGAGGATCTGGATCGTCTTGAGGAGCAAGGCCGTGTCGGCATGCAAATCTACGACATCACCATCAATCGTACGGTTAAGAAAACGATGCGTATCAACATCCTCAAAGAGGATGGAGAATACAAAGCGCAGATTCCTGCGGAGGTGCTCTTTGAAGCCAATCTGCGCAAAGAAGCACAAAAGATTATCGCCGACTTACCTAATGGGGCGACTTTTACAGACCCTGCAAAATTGCTACCAGGGAGCACTATGAAAGTGGACGTCAATATGCAGACCGTTCAGATCGTGGTGCCTCAAGCATGGCAGGCGGATTATCGGTTGCAATTGGCGAATCCTACCCAATGGGATTGGGGTGAGCCCGCGCTTATTCTCAACTACTCTGGCGACTATACGCAGGGTTTTGGAGAGGAGTACGGCAGTCGAGGCTATGGGATGATTGGTACCCAACTGAACTTGGGTGCGTGGCGTTTAGTTAACCACTCTAATCTTACCTATGACTCGACTGCGCAGCGGAGCACGCGCTTTGAGCATGCGTCAACTTATCTAACGAGACTTTTGCCAGAGTGGCAAGCTCGGTTTACGGCAGGCAACCTCTCTACCATCAGCCTCTTTGACGATTCTCTGCAGATCGTGGGGGTGGAGTTGCGTGATGATGACAATCAGCACGAACCCTCGGAGCAGGCCTATATACCTGAAATTACCGGTGTCGCGGATACGCCTTCGATCGTGACGATTCGTCAAGGTGGTCGTACGCTTTTGGTTCGAGAAGTGCCTGCTGGTCCCTACCGCTTTACCAATTTGGAAGGCTTGGGGTTTGGCGGTACAGTTGAGGTGAGTGTTCGCGCTTCAGACGGCTCTGTTCGTACTTACTATGTGCCATTTATGTCTGGGCTCAAGCAACTTAATACGGGACGTTGGAGTTGGAATCTCGCCTCGGGGCGTTTGGACGAGGGTAATGGTGACAAACCTTACTTGGCAACGTTTGGCGTGGGTTATGGATTACCACTTGGGTTCACACTATTCGGCAGTGCCTTGGCGTCTGAAAAATATTGGTATGCCCAAACGGGGGTCTCTAAGGATCTCAGTTGGGCTGGTGCGCTCTCCCTGTCTCTGGGGTACTCGGATTCCACCTACCCAGCTTATCAGCAGACAGGTGAGACGGTTGATCTGTCGTGGCGCAAGGTATTTTCTGAAACGAATTCTCAGGTTTCAGTGAGTTATGGTCGTACTTTATCGGGCGCTCCTACCACCCTCACCAAGGTTGTCGGTGCGACGAGCACTGTGGACCCCTACCTATATGCTGACCTGAAGTCGCGTCTTTCGATCTCGATGAATCAACTGTTTAAGTCGCTCAGTAACAGCTCCCTAGTGGGCACTTATTTACGTGAGGAGTATGCCACGGGGGGAACGCGACAGAGTTTGAACGCGAGCTACATGGTTCCCTTTAGCAACGGCAGCACCTTGTCTTTGAGCGTGCAACATACACGAGGAGGATACCGCGCTGGGGCAGATACTGAAGCGAGTACCTATGTGACCCTTATGTACACCATCCCGCTTGATCGCCTCTTTGGTGACCGAGTACCGCCCTTTACGCAGCTACAGACACAAATGATGCACAGCGATAGTGGCTGGGATAAGTATGTGAATATTTCTGGCTCAGTTGGGAAGGATAGTAGCCTTTATTACAGCGTGGGTGTTAACAGTGCATCTTCTGGCACGGAGACGTATACGGCAGGGATGACATTGGACAGTGACCATGGCCGACTTGGCCTCAATGCGACGAAGACCGACGAGCGTACTACGGTTAATTTCTCGGCGATGGGGGGGGTGTTGGCGATGCGGCGGGGCATTTTCTTCGCAAGAGATATTACTAACAGTGCCGTAGTGGTTTCTCTTTCGGATGCTGAGGGTTTCGAGGTCGATTCGCATCGAAATGTACGCGGCCTTTTCTCTGACTCGGTACTGGTGACAGATTTGTCGGATTATCGCCGCAATGAGGTGCGCCTCAACCCCGATACTATCCCTGCGAATGTGTCGGTAAGTAAGTTTATTGAAACAGCCATTCCTGCGGATGGCGCAATTTTAGACTTGAGCTTTAAGAGTGTCTCAGGGCATCAAGTGCTCTTTACGGTGAAGTCCGCAGCTGGCGAGGCTGTACCGTTTGCGTCGCCTGCTCTTATCGAAGCTACCGATCGAGAAGACCTTCCCGAGGGTGTTTTTGATGAGGATGGAAAAGTGTATTTCAGTGCGGCGCCAGAAAAAGGAGAGCTGGTGACGTCATGGTCGGAAAACGGTCGTAGCCATCGCTGTGTTGCTCCCTATGTACTGAATCTCGAGGGGGCGAGTAAGCAGGCTGGTATTATCAGGCAGTCGCTGGTTTGCAAGGAAGAGTGAGGAGAGAAAAATGGCTTGGATGGGTAGAAGTTGTCATGTGATGGAGAGATTGAGAGCGCTAGTGCTTTCCCTGGTTTTGTTGCTCGGAACGGCTCATGCAGCAGTGACCATCCCAGATATGAGTGACTGGGATACGGCGGGTAGCATGGATGGCATCCTTTGGCAAGGAGATTTTCAGGCTGTCGATGTCTCAAAAGCGGTGACGCTTGAGAGCAATACCGCCTCACAGATTTATGCGTTATCCATGTTTTATGGTAACGAGAGTACGACGCTTCCGCTGGGAAACAATTCAGTCTTCAAAATGGGCTTCACGGGGCGTTTGACGCTGACGGATGAGACTACGGGAGAGAGTGCAACGTGGGAGTCCAATGATCCCAATGCTTTCTCGACGCAGACGGTTACGCAAAATAGAGCCACCGTCAACGCGATGACCTATTTGCGTCTGGATCGCAGTCTGGCACGGACTCACAAGCTGAGAATCTCAGGCAACATTCGCCCCGTACTCATGTGTTTATCTCAGCCGTGTGCCACCGCAGGTGACTCTGTGAATCTGTCGTTTGCACTCACGAACCTCAAAATCGTGAATTTGTACAATGCAGAGCCGATCAGTATGTACACGGTGATCAACAAATCAACGATAAGCATAGGAACCACCTGTGCTATTGACCTCTCGCCCGGGAACATTCAATTTGGCAACAATTTGAAGGCGAAGAGCAAGGGGAGTTTGCTAGCAACAGCCTCTAGTACCGTAAAGGCTACCTGTCGTTCCACTTTTTGGTCGTATTGGGGTGGGTACGTATTGAAGGTTTGGCTTGTGCCAGAAGACAGTGATCAGAGCGATGACACACTCGCTCTGATGAGTAGGGAGGGGCTAGGTGTGCGTTACACGGTGAACGATACGCCAGCTACGTGTTCACGTAGTCAAGCTGAATCTTACAGAGTAGCGAAAACGGTTAGCAATTTGACGCGACCGTTCTTGGGGGAGCGCTACACAGGGTCGGGGACGATCAATTGGGCGCTCTGCCAGACTGCAGATCACATAGAGAGTGGTAATTTTTCTGGCCGCGTCAGTTATACCATTTGGATTGACTAATAAGAATAAGGGAGGCTCATCATATCGAGCCTCCCTTACTGGTGAAGCGTTAGGCAAACCTATTCGGTATCAGCACCTCCCTTCTTTGCCTGTAGCTTTACAGAGAGGAAGATACGCCCGCCATCGCGCTGAACCAACAGCAAAACCTTCTCGCCCTTGAGTTGAGCTCTGAGGTCGTCAGCAGTTTCAATATTCTTGCCGTTGGCTGTCACAATGATGTCGCCTGGGCGGATACCTGCCGAAGCAGCGAGGCCTTCGACCTTAGTAACAAGCAACCCATGCGTATCATATTTTTCAACTTCTTGATCAGTGAGTTCGCGCGTGGTGACACCCAGTCTAACGTCATTGTCCGCGCTCTGACGTCCCTGCGCTTTGGTGTCCTTATTGACGCCGATGGTCACATCGATTTTGACGTTCTTTTGGTCACGGATGACCGTGAGTTCAACTTTCTTACCGGGCGGAATGACACTGACTAGGCGGGGTAACGTGATCGAAGAGTCGACCTTTTGCCCATTGAGCGCGATGATGATATCCCCACTCTTGAGGCCGGCTTTTTCAGCTGGGCTTCCCTTTTCCACCTTCGTGACCAGTGCCCCTTGGGGCTTTTCAAGTCCGAAACTCTTGGCGAGTTCCTGATTCATCTCTTGAATGTAGACGCCGATGTAGCCGCGGGTGACTTTACCGTCTTTGACGAGCTGATCTTTGATCTGCATAGCCAAGTCGATCGGGATAGCGAACGACAAACCCATAAAGCCGCCAGATGTGGAGAAGATCTGAGAGTTGATCCCTACAACCTCTCCTTTCATGTTAAAGAGCGGACCGCCAGAGTTTCCAGGATTTACAGCAACGTCAGTCTGAATAAACGGAACATATTGGTCGCTTGGGAGATCGCGTGATACAGCAGACACGATACCTGCGGTGACGGTATTGTCTAGCCCAAAGGGGCTCCCAATGGCGGCCACCCATTCGCCGACCTTCACCTTGGAGGAGTCCCCTATCTGTACAACGGGGAGATCTTTGGCATCGATTTTCACGATGGCAATATCGGTTTTCGTGTCGGAGCCAAGCACTTTGCCTTTGAATTCACGCTTGTCTGTGAGGCGAACGATCAATTCGTCAGAGTCCTCGACGACGTGGGCATTCGTCATAATGATGCCATCCGACGAGAGGATAAAGCCAGACCCCGTTCCGCGTTGTTCTGGGATGACCTGCTGTCCGCCAAAGCCACCAAAGTCGAAGGGAATGCCAAAGTGGCGAAAGATTTCTGCACCGCGTTCATCAAAACCCGGCGGTAACCCATTCCCTTGAACCTTGCGAGCCTTTCGGATTGTTTGAATATTGACAACAGCCGGTCCATTTTTTTCAACAAGACTGACAAAATCGGGGAGTTGTCCCTGCGACTGTGTCTCGACGCTACTGATGATGGCCGCCTCTGCAGGCGCAACGTTTGTAAGGGAGGAGAGCCCCAGCACAGCCATCACAGCCAAAGCAATGGACGTACGAGCAGAAATTTTCGACAGCATTGTAGTGAACTCCACCAGAGTTAAATGTGTTAGTAAGTTGTGGTTTTTGCAATGAGAATACTCTAGTACATCTTGCTCTTAGAAGGTTTTCTGAGGCGCGTAACCCTTGCCGTAAAGACGTTAAGTTTGTAACAAAATGGTCCCAATGCGCTCTTGTAACGGCGGTTTTCATTGGGCTGTGAAGGGGCTGTTTGAGTGGCTCTAACTCGATTGGCCTATCACAAAAAACTCTATCTTTTTGAGTGTGCTTTGAGGTATTTTGGCAAAATAGGTCAATTGAATTCACCTTTTGTTTCCCCCTTCTCCGCAATCAAATTGCGAAAGATGCAGATCATGAATTCATTTTTCAATGGCTTGATAGTAGCCCCTTTTGCTACTATTTTTGGGCTCTCTGTGGCTTTTGCACAGGATTCATCGAGCGGCCCAACTTGGAAGCTAAGCGCCTCTCGGGTGATCTATGTAGAAGGTTCTCCGTCGGAGACGCTGTGGCTGACTAATACAAGTGACAGACCATGGTTGGTATCGGCTGCCGTTTTCCAAACGGACAGCAAGGCAGAGGCAAGTCTGACCAAATCCGACTCATTGCTAGCGGATCCACCCTCGGCCACCGTCTTCCCAGGCAAACGTTTCGCTGTGAAATTGGTTTGGGTGGGGGATAACGCCTCATGGCAGCTGCCAGTGGAGCGGTTGGAGCGGTTACGTTTAAAACTGCTACCAGCCAAAGACGGTGGCACTTCAGAGCAAACCGATAAGGTTGATATGCAATTGGCTGCTGAACTGTGGATCAAAGTGTTTTTACGTCCCAAGATGTTGGCCACGGATGAAAGTCCACGCACGATCGAGGTGGACTGCGAAGGTAGCAGTAGGCTGAGTGCGCTCAATCTGACGCCTTATTGGATTACTTTGCGTTCACTCAAGTCGACTACGAGTGAATTGATTGATCCTCAATCGCCTGCTCCGACGTTGGCACCACAGAGCCGTCAAGAGTTATCGACAGTTGCACCGTGCCAAGCTCCACTCGTGGGGCGAGAAATTGATGATTATGGTTTCTCACGAGCGCTTGCCGCCGTGAAAGTTTTGACCAAATAAGGGATGTGTTTTCGTGGGCATAGTGGGACTCGGTGCGCGAAGGACTGTGGACGTTGATTTTATGATGTTGATGACAAAATTCAAGCATGCTGTCGCAAGAGTGGCCTTTGCCATGGTTGTAATGGTGCTCGGACTTGGGAGTGCGGCTTTGGTTAAGGCAGCAGTAACCATTCCAGACCCCAGCACGTGGAGCTATAACTCGCAGGACGGCATCCTTTGGCAAGGGGATATGATTGAGGTGTCGCTCAGTGGCCAGATGGCCCCTAACAAAACGATTGCGGTAGTCGTCTCGACCAATACGGTGAAGGCTCAGTCGCTCCCCATTAACCTAGGGCAGTTCTACTTCACGCTCGTGGGGGATCTGACGTTTAGGAATTTAACGTCGGGGCAGGAGTATAGCTGGCACTCGGATGAGCCGCTATCAACGAGTACAACCGCTTTGCGAGCGGGTAGCCAAGTGGTTCAGGTGTTATCAAGTCTCAAAACATTGATGAGCGGAGCTCAGAATGTGTCTGTCATGGGATCCGTGCGTCCCGTGCTGATTTGCCAGCAGGTGCCGTGTATGTATAGCGCAACGATTCGGGTGCCTGACATTACACTAACCTTTGCCATCGTAGAGAATGGTGTCTATTTCCCTGCGCCCAAATTGATTAATGGCAGCACATTACGACTACAGTCTGATTGTTCTATGGATATCTCGCCGACGCGCATCAATTTTGGAGCGGTGAGCCGACAGAGTAGTGGCTCGATGCTCGCGAGCGCCTCCACGCGGGTGACAGCTGGGTGTCGCGTGATGCCTGATGGTGCAAGTGGAGTGTTTATCACGCTCAAACCGCAGAGTCAGGATGCCTCAGATTCGACGTTAGCATTGGTGGGCAAAGAGGGGCTTGGCGTACGGTATACGCTCAATAATGCAGCTGCCGTTTGCACGCGTAGTGCGGCTCTCTCTTACAACGTGGAGCACCGCCTCTCGGATATGACAGCTCGTTCGGATGACTTTTACGGCACAGGGAAAATTAACTGGGCACTCTGTCAGACGAGCGATTATGTTCCTGCTGGTAGTTTTACAGGTCGGGTTGATTACGTCTTGAAAATCGACTGACACTTTTTCCGTGAGCGACTGTCTAGCGTCCTAGAAGATTGTTGCTCTGGTGGGCGTATTTTGTTCGATGGTGCTTAACGTCGCTCACGCGTGGCATGGAGGGCAGTGAGTCGCGCGTCTCTGCTTCAACAGTAGGAAGCGGAGTATGTGAGGTTTGTGTTGAGAGTCTGGTTTGCAACTTTCGTTGCGCCTTTGTGCTTTGCCTTCGGCACTCGGTGCACAGCAGAGATAGAGAGGCAACAAGCAAATCACAATCGGGACTGTCAAAAGTAAGAGTCACCAAAGCGAATGCCAAATATCACACAGTAGATGAATGGATAATGCTATCTGCAACCACACTAGCGTAATAAGTAGCTGGGCGATCGGCAAGCACTAGGAGTGTGTTCTTCGCTGATTCCGCCCACTACGCTTGCTCTTCGGTGAGGCTGTTAGGCTTCCAAAACGGTGGAAGGACAGTACAGCATATTGACTAGCGCCGTGAGCAGAGCAAGGTGTCAGTGAGCGTTCTCGATTACGTGTCTTTCTGAGCTGCGCCGAGCTTAGGCAGTGTGATGCGGAAAGTTGTGCCGCGCCCATCTAAACCGTCGGCTATTTCAATGTGACCATGATGGATGTCCACAATGCGTTTGACGATAGCAAGCCCCAATCCCGTGCCAGACGTTTGTGTGCCCAGTGCACGATAAAAACGGTCAAAGACGCGTTGGCGCTCATTTTCTGCGATACCTGGGCCGTTGTCAGCAATTTCAATCACTGCATTTGACCCCGTCTCTGTCCGCGTGCGGATTTCAATGCGGCCGCCAGTAGGCGTGTAGCGGATGGCATTGTCGGTGAGGTTAGCCATCATCAGTCGGACAGCATCTTCCATCCCTTCTGTGGCGGCAGGCTCCGCCACGGCGCGCACATCGATGCTTTTCTCGGCTGCAATCGAGGCCATCTCTTCTGCTACGCTTGCAGCGAGACTCTCTAGTCGAACGGTTGTGAGAGATTTAGCGCAGGACTCTGGATCGAGCCTTGCGAGCGTCAGTAGTTGCTGAACAAGGCGCGTGGCGCGGTTAATCCCTTCGTTGATTTTGGCAAAGCTTTTTTCCTGTGCTTCAGGTGTTTTAGCTCGCTGTGCGAGTGCGACTTGAATCTTGAGCCCAGTGAGCGGCGTGCGCAACTCGTGTGCTGCGTCGCTTGCAAAGCGTTGCTGAGCAGAGAGGCTTTCTTTGAGGCGCTCTAACAGATCGTTGATGGCCTTGACAAGGCCAGCAAGTTCTGTGGGGAGGCCTTTGGTCGAGATGGGCTCAAGCGATGTGGGAGAACGACGTGCCACAGAGCGCGCTGTGCGCTCGAGCGGCGCTAGCCCGTCGCCCACGACGACCCAAACAGCGATGCAGATGAAGGGGAGCAAGAAGCAGAGCGGTTGCAAAATTCGGAACGCACTCGCGACGGCTAACTCCGTTCTGACTGCAGTGTCTTGCCCGACGGTGATAATGAGTGGGCCGGCCGCTACGCTATAGGAGCGCCATGTGGTTCCGTCAAGTTTACTCGTGGAAAAGCCTGGACTATCCGCAAGCGGTAGATGCTGATTACCTTCGCGAACCCAGACCGAATTGGTCATGGAGTCATAAACCTGCACGATGATGTGGTAGCTCTGTGCGTCGCCCACGATCGTGAGATGGTCAGGGCGAGTACCACCCGCGATTGCTGTTAAGACGGACTCTCGGAGCGACTCTGCAGTCTCCTTAAGATGGGTATCGAGAAAGTGGCTGAACTCTGCTTGCGCAGAGAAAAAGGTCGCAGCCACTGTCATGGATCCAGCAACAATCATCGCGCCGATGAGGGTGAGCAGAAGCTTCTTGCGAATGGAACGCATAATTGTGTTTTGGGCTCACTTAGGTTTCAAGCACGTACCCGACGCCACGCACTGTTTTGATGGCGCTTTCAGAGAGCTTCTTTCTGAGATGGTGGATATGTACTTCGATGGCGTTGGATCCCACAGAGGTGTCCCAGTTGTAGAGGCGATCCTCCAGTTGAGAGCGACTCCAAACTACTCCTTCACGCTCCGCGAGCGCGACAAGCAATGCATACTCCTTCGAGGACAAAAGCACCGACTCCCCTTTGTAGGTCACTTCACGAGTGGCTGGGGCGATTCTGAGTTCGCCGCGCTCGATGATCGGGTCAGAGCGTCCAGCACTACGTCGCACCAAGGCGCGAACACGAGCCACCAGTTCATCGAGGTCATAGGGCTTGACCAGGTAGTCGTCGGCTCCGCTGTCGAGTCCCTTGATACGGTCGTCGACCGTATCGCGTGCCGTCGTCACGAGCACAGGTGTAGAAATGTGCTCGCTACGTGCCTCCTTCAGCACTTGAAGGCCGTCTTTACCAGGCAAGCCTAAGTCGAGAATGACGAGATTGAAGGGAGTAGTCTTAAGAGCAAGAAGCGCTGAGTTCCCATCGCTGACCCAGTCGACGGCGTAACCCTCCATTTGCAGGAAGCTGACGACACCTTCACCGATCATGTCATCGTCTTCTACGACCAGAATTCTCATAGTGCAGTACTCCTAAGCGGAAAAGCGTTAGCGACAACGCGTCTAAGACTAAAAACTAAGACAGTTAGTCTTTAGCGCGTTGCAGTCGGACACGAAAGCGATGAACGATCATACGCAGGACGGTCCCGCAGATGAGGCTGAGCAATACCCAGCCAGGAAGATGCAGGCGAACGGCAATTAACTGGTTTGTCGTGCTGAGTAACGTCGCAAGGCCAGCACTCAGCGGGTAGATCCATAGTAGCAACCAGCTAAGCGTTATTGCCGCTGAAATGACCATCCCCCGCATGCTTTGTGACATATCCGGCAAAAGTCCTTTAAAGGCGGCAACGCGGTTATCGGTGGGAATCTGTGCTATCAGCCAAGCTCGCACTTCTCTGCGCCAGTCTACCTCGTGTCCCTGTCCTGTTATTGTATAAGGGTTGGGCTGGTTTTGCGGTTTTCTTTTCTGTGTGTGACCGCTTAGCATGGCTAAGAGGAGCCAGCGTGCTAACAGTACTCCAGCGGCGCTACAGCTTGCAGCAGGGAGAGGGCTAGTAAACCCTGCGGCAACGAGTAGAATGCTCGTCAGAAGTGCGGCCTCTGCGTCGAGCACGCCCACGAGCAGCAGACCTAGCGGCCAAATGTCATAGAACCAAGTCATCACGAGGGATCCATCATGAGTGAAAACAATCTTCCGCAATTATATGAACCCCCAAGTGGAGCGCTGTTTGTCACACATGTTGTCTATGCATTGCACCTTTGCTCGATAGCGCTTGGCGTGCTAACGGGCGCGAGCATAGCAGGAGCATTTGTGTTTTCATGGCCAAGTGTGATCGCGGTCATTCTCAACTATATCTTCCGCGCTGATGCAAAAAACACATATGTCTACACACACTATCTCTGGCAGATCAAGACTTTTTGGGGTGCCTTTTGGTGGATTGTGCTGGTTTTCCTTTTGGGGGCACTTTTGCTACTCGTCGGTATCGGCTTGATTATTTATTGGGTAGGGTTCTTTGTGCTTGGTATTTGGGTCGCCTACCGTATTATCTACGGTTGGATCAAACTCTTTAACCACGAGGGGCTGTTGCTGAAGTAGACGTAGCTCACCTTACCCTCAAGGAAAAAAGATCATGGCATTAGGCGCAACCGTGTATAAGGCCACGGTGGATATTTCAGATTTAGATCGTTCCTATTACGCAAAGCATGTGCTGACTGTTGCGAGACATCCTTCTGAGACCGAGGAACGGTTGATGTTACGGGTGCTCGCCTTTTGTCGACATGCCGGTGAGCGTACGGAGTTTGGACGCGGGCTGTCGACTGAAGGTGAGCCTGCGCTTTGGGAGTTGGACGATACGGGGGCGATTGCGGAATGGGTTGATGTGGGCTGGCCTGATGTGAAGCAGGTGAGAAGGGCTGCAGGGCGTAGTGCTGCAGTGACGATCTTTACTTACGATGAAGCACGTTATGTGCTTTGGTGGGAACAGAATGCAGGAGAGTTCAGTAAGATCGACAAACTCTGCGTGATCGCTGTGGACGATGCCTTTGTTGCAGCGCTCGCAGCGATGGCTGACAGAAACATGCGACTTGCGGTGACCATACAGGACGGCGTGGCCTGGGTGAGTGATGATGCGCGCTCGGTCGAAGTCACCTTTAAGGTGCTTAAAGAGACGAATAGTCGTTGGTAAGGTCTCAACTGGTAGAAAAGGCAGGCGCCACGTGGACGAGACTCCAGATCTAGAGTCGCGCCCACGCGGCGCTTTTGCTGTGGTGTTCTTAGTGACGCAGGCTGTCGGCCATGCGCCAAAAAGCCCCCTCAAGCATGAGGCGCAACTTGGGGTCGGCGATCGTATCGTCTAGCGCAATACGCATGCAGTGCATCCATTCATCACGGGCTACGCCGCTAATCGGGATGCTTTGGTGTTTTTCCCGCAGCATGGGCATGCCATGCCGTTCGAGATAGAGTGCAGGGCCGCCCATCCAACCAGAGAGAAATTCGATCATGCGTTGCTCGTAGTAATCGAGACTCTCAGGATAGAGGCTGCGTAGTCTTTGGACTTCAGGACGGGTTCTAAGCGCTTCGATATACGCCTTAACAAGTTTCCTCAGCCCTGCCTCTCCGCCGATTAACTGGTACAGAGATTCCGGCACGGTAGGTTCGTCCTTAGAGAAAGATCTTCCAAGCCCCTAGAGCGAGCGCAACCCAGCCAACAAGTGGATGTAGCAGAATGCGCAGCACTCGGTGCTCGGGCGTAAAACCGAAGCCGTAAAGCCAAAGTAAGCTCATACCGTAGAGCATGAGTTCCAGCCAGCCGTGGGGTACTGAGGCGCTATCTGGCGCAATGGCGCGTGGATAAAGTACGATCAGCACCATCACGGTGGCAGCTGCTGCGAGAGAAAGCACTCGCAGCAGTCCATTGGTCGGCTTGGTGTTTGTTTGTTGGGAAGCAGTCTTAGTCATCGTTGCGCGTCGCGATCAATTCCATGGTCACGGCGAAAAGCAGTGCGAAGGCAACGGCAAAAGCCCAGTAGAAATAAGTCATTGAAGGTTTCCTTTTGTTCTGTGTCCCGCTCCACCAGCGCCGAGGCGCTAGTGGAGACGGAAACCGTTTGGACAGAACACCCAATTAGTAGAGGGTGTGGGAGTTCTTTTCAATGTAATGCTCGTTGAGCTTACCGCTCATCACCTTGTAAGCCCAGCCCGTGTAGATCACAACGAGCGGCAGGAAGATGAGCGTCACGAGAAGCATGACTTCCAGCGTGAGTTGCGAGCTCGTGCAGTCCCAAATCGTCAAGGAGCTGTTGGGCGAGCTTGAGCTCGGCATGATGAAGGGGAACATGCCAACAAGCGGGGTGAGGATGACGCCCAAAAGCGTGAGCGAGGAGCAGATGATTGCTTTGCCGCCAGCAAGACTGCGAGCCATCACCACGCCGCCAAAGCAACCAAGGATGGCCACAGCTGGCACAAGCCAAAGAACAGGGTAGGCCGAGAAGTTCGAGAACCAAGCCCCCTGCTGCAGCTCCACCGTCTTGGCGAGCGGATTGGCAGGGCCGGCTGGGTCAAGACCCGAAACCGCCACATACCCGTCGACACCAACATAAACCCAGATGCCCGCGAGCACGAAGAGAACGGCAGTGAGCAAGCCAGCGACCGTCGAGACGGCGCGCGCACGAGCCTGCAAGTCACCTTCGGTGCGAAGCACGAGGTAGTTTGCACCGTGGAAGAGGAACATGCAGAGCGAGACGACACCGCAGACCAAGCCGAGCGGGTTCAGCAAGCCGAAGAAGTTACCCGTGTAGACCGGACGCATCGTCTCTTCGACGATATGGAAAGGCACGCCCTGTAGGAGGTTGCCGAAGGCCACGCCGAAGATAATCGGGGGAACGGCAGAGCCCAAAAAGAGCAGCCAATCCCAAGAGTTGCGCCAGCTTGTGGCAGCAACCTTGGAGCGGTAGTCAAAGGCAACCGGACGGAAGATGAGAACCATCAACACAACGAGCATTGCCCAGTAAAAACCAGAGAATGCCGTTGCGTACATGAGTGGCCACGCAGCAAACATGGCGCCACCGCCTGTCAGCAGCCACACTTGGTTACCGTCCCAGTGCGGAGCCACGGAGTTGATCATCACACGGCGTTCATTGTCGTTCTTGCCCAAGAACGGCAGCAGAGCGCCAACACCCATGTCCTGGCCGTCCATGATGGCAAAACCGACGAGTAGTACGCCGATAAAGAGCCACCAGATGACCTTGAGAATTTCATAATCGATCATGTTTAATCCTCCAGTGGCTTACTTCTGTTCAAAGTGATAGCGGCCGGTACCAAGGGTGCTCGGACCCTTGGAGCCGAAGCGGATCATGAGCCACATTTCCACGACGATAAGCGCGGAGTAAAGCACGCAGAAGCCGAGCAGGGAGCCAGCCACTTCCGCTGCAGAGAGCGAAGAGACCGAGAGGTGCGTCGGCAACGTGTTGAAGATGGTCCAAGGCTGACGGCCAAATTCGGCAACAAACCAGCCGGCTTCATTTGCCAACCAAGGAAGCGGCATCACGAGAAGCGCAATACGCAGGAACCAAGGTTTGTTGGCGAGGGAGTTCTTCATGGAGAAGATCAAGCCGAGCAGGAAGACGAGGGCTGTCACCAGACCACAAGTCACCATCAAGCGGAACGCGAAAAACATCGGCGCGACGGACGGAACCGTATCGCGAGCGGCCTGCTTGATCATTTCAGGCGTGGCCTTCGTGACATCGTCGGTGTACTTCTTGAGCAACAAGCCAAAGCCAAGATCCTTCTGAACTTTGATGAAATCGTTCTTGATGGTTTCGTTGCTCGGATCCTTACGTAGCTGAGCTAGCAGTTCAACAGCCTTTTGACCGTTGACGATGCGGGCTTCACTTTCTGCGATGATGCTCTTGATGCCAGGAATATCGGTCGAGAGCGAGCGCGTGCCGAGAATACCAAGCAGGTACGGGAAGTTAATTTCCGCAACATTGCTCTGCGTCTTGTCATCAGGGATGGCAAAGAGCGTCACGGGTGCAGGGGCAGGATGCGTTTCCCAAAGCGCTTCCATAGCAGCAATCTTCGAGGGCTGATCGCGCGTCACAAGGTAAGCGGATTCGTCACCCATGTGCAGGGTGAGGAACGAAGCGATAATGCCGAACGCGGCAGCAAGACGGAAGGAGGACTTAGCAAACTCAACGTCACGGCGACGCAAGAGGTAGAACGCTGAAATGCTCATGACAAAGACAGCACCCGTCATGTAGCCACCAGCAACCGTATGCGCGAACTTAGCCTGAGCCCATTCATTGGTAATGACGGCCCAGAAGTTCGTCATCTCCATACGCATCGTGGTGAAGTTGAATTCACTACCGACCGGGTTCATCATCCAAGCATTGGCGATGAGAATCCACATGGCCGAGAGGTTCGTACCCAAGGCCATCATGACAGTAGCAAAGAGGTGCTTACCTTTGCTGAGGCGATCCCAACCAAAGAAGAAGAGACCGACAAAGGTCGACTCAAGGAAGAAGGCCATAAGCCCTTCAATAGCGAGCGGCGCACCGAAGATGTCGCCCACGTAGTGGGAGTAGTAGGCCCAGTTCGTACCGAACTGGAACTCCATGGTAATGCCAGTGGCCACACCAAGGGCAAAGTTAATGCCGAAAAGCTTGCCCCAGAATCGGGTCATGTCTTTGTAGACTTGCTTGCCGGTCACGACGTAGGCCACTTCCATAGCAACCAACATAAAGGACAGTCCCAGGGTCAGCGGGACAAAGAGGAAGTGATACATCGCGGTGGCTGCAAACTGCAGGCGTGACAGGTCAACAAGATCAGATGGGATCATTGAGGACTCCAGATGTAGTTGAGAATGATGTTTTTATTTGGGGGAGCGGTCTGCTGCTGTCTCATGCCCCAGAAAGTTATCGCTGACGCTAGTGGGCGTCACCGAAGGGCGATACTCTGGACTAAAGAAAAAGTACCAGAGCCCAAAGATGAACAGCAGCTTCAAGGCAATAACGACTGCTATTTCAAGTAGCAGCTTGGAGTTTCGATATTTCTTGAGGTTATCGTTCATTTTTCTTCTTGTGGACAGTTGTCGACGTTTCCAACTCCCTCATAGTAAGGGATATTCCTGACTTATTTTGAAGTACGAGTAGATGTAACCCGACGTAAATTTGACTTTTGATCAGATGATGTGACACTATAACTGCCATAGTGACAACAAGGTGGCACATATGGCGGTTCAATCTGAGATAAAAGCCTTAATGGATTCCCTCGCAGAGCCCAGACTTCTTATTCGTGAGGACTTCTCCGTTGCTTATGCGAATGTGGCTTTTGTGCACCGTTATGGGCAGCGCGACTATGAGGGACGGCCTTGCCATGAGGTGGTATTCCACTCAGGTCGGCGCTGTTCGGCTTGCGGAGAGGTTTGCCCGCTTGAGCAGAGCATGGTTTCGCGTCAGACAGAGGATGTCTACCGCCGTCAGGTAACCCTTTCTGGCACGCGATTTGTTGAACTCTCTGTCACGCCTATTGTTAAAGCTGACGGCGCCCCTGTCTTTTATATGGAGACGGTTCGAGATACTGAAGCCATGGGCGGACAGCTACGTCGCGCTGGGCTGGTGACAAAGTCTTTGGCCGTCAAGCGTCTGTTGCCGAAAATAGCGGCTCTCGTTCCGCTCGATGTACCTGTGTTGCTATCGGGGGAAACGGGCACGGGCAAGGAAGTCTATGCGAGGGTCATCCATGAGAATTCCCGTCGTGCTTCGCAGCCATTTTTACACTTGGAGTGTTTGACGCTTACTGAAGAAAAGCTTGGCCGAGAGCTTAATGAAACCTTTGGGGAAGGGCTTGCTGGTGGAACGTTGTACCTCTCAGACGTGGCAGAATTGACACCTGAGATGCAGACTGGGGTCTTGCAACTCCTTAAGAGCGGACGCTACATCACAAGTGAAGGAGGCACGGGAGAAAAGGCTGACATACGACTCGTGTTTGGTACGCAGTTTGATCTGCGTAACTTGGTTGAACGCGGTCGCTTCAATGAAGAGCTTTTTTATCGACTTGCTGTGGGGCGGCTGAACATTCCTCGACTCCACGAAAGACGCGAGGACATCCCTGAGCTCTGCCGGCTCATTTTGCAGGAGGCGCCTGGCGGGCGAGAGCGCGCGCTCACGGACGATGCCTTAGCTGAACTGATGAGCCGAGAATGGCCAGGGAATGTGGCAGAATTGCAGGCGGTACTGCACCGTGTATCCATCTTTTCAAAAGGGGAGGCCATTAACCGAGAGGACGTTTTGAGCGAGCTTGGCTATGTCAATGCGCGTCGAGGCTCCCCAGAGGTCTCACGTAGCGAGCGTCTCAATGACGATCAGTACCTGAGAAATTTACTTGACAGCTGGCAAGGGTCTCGTCAGGAGCTTGCCCGTGAGCTTGGTATCAGTGTGCGCACACTGTACCGACAGATCCGAAAATTAGGACAGGATAACCATGAGGCATGACATGAAAATTGGCGGCGACCTTGACCGTCTGAAGTTCCGTCTGTTGCCTGGGGAGGATCGCGCCTATATTGCGCGTCTTCGCTCTCGTGTCGTCTACAGCACGATGTCTGCTCAGGGTGAGCCGTATGGCTCGATCGTGCTCTTTCATGGTGTGGGTTCCAATGCGAGTCGTTGGGAGGAGTTTGTTGAGCGCACGCCGCTCAAACAGCACTGGCAACTGATTCGCATGGATTTGCGGGGTCACGGTAGTAGTGAGACGAAAGCGCCAGGTACACTAGAGAACCATGCAGAAGACGCAGTGGCGATTCTTGATGCGTTAGGGTTACAAAAGGCTGTTTTCATGGGACATAGTCTTGGAGCGCATATCGCACTCACAGTTGCCCAACGGTACCCGCAACGCGTACAGGCGCTTGTGCTAGTGGATCCCCTCATTGAAGACGCGCTTACGCCTGCAGCCAAGAAAAAGCGCGCGTGGCGCCCGTTACTGCGCGCCATTGAGTGCGTCGCCCGTGTGGCCGGGTGCTTGGGTATTCGTCGCCGCATGCCCTTTTACAGCCTACGTGCACACGACGAAAAGGCGCGTGAGATGCTAGCGCAGGGTGGCGGCGCGCTTGAAGCGTTCATCAAGGAGTATTCTTCGCCCTTTAAGGATCTCGGGCATATTCATGTCGCAGACTATACACGCGACCTATTGGAAATCAGTCGTATCTCTCCAAGCATCGACGGTTTTCAAGGCCCTGTATTGGTTGTGGCATCGAGCTCAGGGAGAATTACGTATCCAGAGAAGATGCGCTCTTGGACGAGCACGCTAGCAGCGGGGGAGATGGCTACGGTGAACTGTGTGCATTGGCCTTTTACCGAGTGCCCAGAGGAGATTAGTCGTATCGTGCAGGATTGGATTTCACGCGCCTGTGTTGCGCGCCACGAAGCTTGATGCGTGGGTCCCGACGATGTGAGCGAGCTACGCAGCAGGGGCGTGAAGAGGCAAGCGACAAAAAAAGAGACCTGCAGGCTCAACGGCCAACAGGTCTCGGTTCAAGGCAATCGTGCTTTCAGTTACTGTGCAGCGGCTGCAGGCGCAGAAGACGGAGCTTCTGGCTGAGACTCTTCATCTTCACGATTGAGAACAATACGTACGATGGGTGGTGCAACTGCAGCATCTTCTTCGCTCAACCCCCAGAGCTGCAGAAGTTCTGCTTGGGAAGGAATACCTTCCCCTTTACGTGCACGCCGCGCTAGTAGGGCAGCACGTACGACTTTTTCAACAATTTCGAGCGGTAGACAATTCAGATCGGTAAATTCGATAGCGCAACGAGCGGGGTTAATGACGTCGTATGTGTCCTTGAATTCTTCGATGACGTTTTTTTCAGCAACGTAAAGCGTCAGTGCCTTGTCCTGAGACTCCACCGCAAAGAGGGGCCCGTCCAGTTCATAAAAGGCCAATCCGAAACGCATGCTTTCGCGTACACCGCGAGCTGAGCGTCGGATCATGCTGCAGACTCGCGCCATAGCAACGCGTCGATCGTTTGGAAGGCTCTGAAGGTAGCCTCCGACCGTCGTAGCGGCAGGTACCATGTGTTGCTTCTCCGTAATGACGAAATACAGACCTTTAATTTTATCAAAACTTGTCGTCTATTCCTAGTTGAATGCGGAGATTAATCGTTCGAAGGAGCGTTGGTGAGGCTTCAACCGCTAGGTGAGTCAGTGTATGGCAGCGTGGTTGCCTCGTTTTTCGTGAGCGCCGCAATGCCCAGTGGGAGACGACTTCACGAGATCCTCCAAGAAGACGGTGGTCATCCATATGTGCCGCTTTAGGCGGGAGCAGATTGGGCTCTGGGCGAGCGTAGTAATGTTGAGCCGTTCAGCTCTTCTTAGCGCCACAGTGTCATACGGGCCTGGTAGCGGAC
The DNA here is from genome assembly GCA_902463725.1 of uncultured Sutterella sp. Classification (GTDB taxonomy): domain Bacteria; phylum Pseudomonadota; class Gammaproteobacteria; order Burkholderiales; family Burkholderiaceae_F; genus Sutterella. Next base: position 142,506 of record CABQGK010000005.1, read on the forward strand.
GCGAAGCTGTTGCCCCGCTTGGCCAGCGCTACAGCCATCGGCAGGAATCCCGCCTTCGGCCGCACGTCGCGTAATATAAAGCACCCCCTTGTAAGCAGGCTCATTGGTGTAGGTTTGCGCTTCAAAAAGGACGTCAGGCAGGTTTGTGGAACCTCGTCTTTCGATCAGTGTTGGCGAACGTAATTCAATGTGTGTGCCGCTTTTCGTGACGAGACGGCTACGCGGAAGGAGTTCTGCAATAGGCTCGGCTTTTTCATTGGTGAGCTTGCCGCTCGTGTTGATGAAGCGCCAGTAAAACCCTTTTTTATCTCGAGAACAAACGAAGAGATTGACGCCATCAATGCGCCACTGATGGATAGCGGTTTTGCCTTTTAGCGGTAAGAGCGCGGCCTCTTCCGAGTTGCCACTTCCCTCGCCTCCAGGGAGTGTGCTACAGGCAGCAACCAGTAGGGTGCTTGTAGCGGTGAAAAAGGTTCGTAGAACAGTCTTTCTCTCGAGTATCATAGCTAGGCTCCAAAACAGAGGCCTGAGGCGAAACTTCTCTTTTAGGGGGCAACCTATTTTGTTGCCCTTCCGATTAAGAACTAGTTACACAGGTGGGCTAGTCAAATCGTCCGAAAGCGTGAAGAATGGGATCAAACATAGCCTCTGATCCTTATTAATATAAAGAGCAGAACCCACAAATACAAATCATGCGCGCTGCAGCGCAACGACCTTGATCCATGCGCATGAACCAAAAGACCGAGCACACGCTGCTCAGCTCGGACTACGACACATTAGGGGATACGAGTGTTACAGATAAGAATTCATGGCCGTGGAGGCCAGGGGGTCGTGACAGCCGCCGAAATGCTCGCTCTAGCCGGATTTATGGAAAAACACCACGCGCAAGCGTTCCCGAGCTTTGGCTCGGAGCGCACGGGGGCGCCCGTGGTGGCTTTTGCGCGCCTAGGACCAAAAGAAATCCGCGTTCGCGAACCTGTGTTGGAGCCTAACGTGGTGCTGGTGCAGGATAGAACGCTCCTTGATAGCGTCAACGTCTTTGAAGGGTTGCAAAAGGATGGGTATGTGTTGATTAATACCGATAAAACCGTGGAGCAACTTGGCTTAGCGGAGTTTGCAAAGACGTTGCCCCCTGGGCACTTGCGAACGGTGCCTGCGACGCGCTATGCCCTAGAGAAAATTGGTCGCCCGCTACCTGGGGCGGGCATGCTGGCCGGTATGGCGGCGATGACGGGCATGATGAAGCTTGAAAGTGTGATTGCCGCGTATAACGAAAAGTTCAAAGGACGCATTGCCGAGGCTAATGCTGAAGTCGCGCGTCTTGCCTATGAATTTATTAAGGGAGGGGAAGACCATGCTCAAGCAGCTTGAAGGTAGTCAGGGGGTTGCGCAAGCCGTGGCGCTTTGTCGCCCTGATGTCGTTTGTGCTTATCCAATTTCTCCGCAGACTCACATTGTGGAGGCGCTTGGCGCCATGTGCCGTCAAGGAAAATTGGAAAACTGCGAGTACATTAATGTTGAGAGCGAGTTTGCTGCGATGAGCGTTGCAATAGGCGCATCCGTCGCTGGCGGTCGTGCCTATACGGCCACGGCTTCGCAAGGCCTGCTTTTTATGGTGGAAGCGGTCTATAACGCGGGCGGCCTTGGGCTACCCGTGGTCATGACGGTGGCCAACCGTGCCATCGGCGCACCGATCAACATTTGGAATGATCACTCTGACTCCATGAGTCAGAGAGACTGCGGTTGGATTCAGCTCTTTGCTGAGACCAACCAAGAGGCACTCGATTTGCATATCCAGGCGTTTAAGATCGCTGAAGAAGTCTCCATTCCAGTCATGGTTTGCATGGATGGGTTTGTGTTGACGCATGCATTTGAGCGGATGGATGTCCCCACGCAAGAAGAAGTTGACGCTTTCCTGCCGCCCTACGAGCCGCGCCAAGTTATGGATCCAAAGAATCCTTATTCAATTGGTGCAATGGTTGGTCCAGAGGCCTTTACGGAGGTGCGCTATCTGGCGCACCGAAAGCTGACAGAGTCTCGGGCTGTGATTGAGCGTGTTGCTGAAGAGTTTAAGGCGCGCTTTGGCCGCGCCTCCGGTGGGTTGCTGTCAACTTACCGTATGGACGATGCACAACTCTGTATTTTTGCCATGGGTTCGCTTCTTGGTACGATCAAGGACACCGTGGATGATCTGCGAGAGACGGGACTCAAAGTGGGGGTTGTGGGGTTGACTTGCTTCCGCCCATTCCCCTTTGAAGCAGTGCGTGAGGCGCTCAAGGGGGTCAAGAAAGTCGTGGTGATCGACAGAATGATCGGCGCGGGCGATGGTGGCGCGGTGGCACTCGATGTGATGAAAGCGCTTAAAGGACTGCCGATTGAACAGTACTCTCTTATTGCAGGCTTAGGTGGTCGCGCCGTGAGCCGTCAGTCATTTTCGGAAGCTTTCCGAATGGCTTATGAGCAGGGACTGCCCGAGGATCCGTATTTCTTAGACCTTGACCGAGAGCTCGTTCAACAACAGCTTGATCGCGAAGCGGCTGCCCGTCACACGGGGCCTGTGGCTGAAGCGATGAATCGCGATGTACATATGCGAAAACTCGCTGCCGGGGAGGAACTCTGATGACTGAAATCGTTCACTTCTACCAAACTGGGACGTTTACGATCGGCAACCGTTTACTCGGTGCCGAGGAGCGCTCTATCCAAGCGAGTATGGATCGTACTAACTCGCTGAATTCAGGGCACCGTGCCTGTCAGGGGTGCGGTGAAGCACTGGGCGCTCGTTATGCTGTCGACGCGGCCATCAAAGCGGTCAACGGTAATTTGGCTGCAGCCAATGCGACGGGCTGTCTTGAGGTGTTTTCGACACCATACCCGGAAACCAGCTGGCAGTTGCCGTGGTTTCATTCGCTTTTTGGAAATACGGCGGCAGTTGCAACCGGAATGGCGGCCGCGTACAGAATGCGTGCAAAAAAAGCAGGTGTAGAGCCGACGCGTGTCATTGCAATGGGCGGTGACGGCGGTACGACGGACATTGGCTTTGGGTGCCTTTCGGGGATGTTTGAGCGTAACGATGACGTGCTCTATATCTGTTACGACAATGAGGCCTATATGAATACGGGGGTGCAGCGAAGTTCAGCGACGCCGCCCACAGCACGCACCGCCACGACGATGCCGCTTGGCGCGGAACCTGGTGCCGAATGGGGGCAGGGGAAAAACGTTCCGTTGATCGCAATGGCTCACGGTATTCCTTATGTCGCTACTGCGACGGTGGCGGACTTGCGAGACCTTGAAAGAAAGGTCACGCGTGCGATGAGCTTTCACGGCGCCCGTTACATTCATATCCTTGTGCCGTGCCCGCTTGGTTGGGGTAGCGCCAGTGGCGTGACCGTGACGCTTGCCCGTCTGGCCTATCAGTCGGGGCTTTATCCCGTGTTTGAGGCCGAGTATGGGAAGGTTACTCGCGTCAACAAGATTCGGCGCCCTGTACCCGTTGCTGAGTACCTTAAGCCCCAGAAGCGCTTTGCGCATCTGTTTGGCAAAAATAGTGATCCGACCATCCTCAAGCGTATGCAGGCGCTTTGTGACCGCAATATCGAGGAGTACGGTCTGCTGCAAGAAGATGACGAGGCTGAGGTTTCGCCCGTTGCTGTGCAGGCTGATGAACGCGCCGGCATCATCTAAAGGGACAAGTCATGAATAAGCCTTTTGCAATTACTCTTGATGTGGGTTCGTCGCTTGCGAACCGTACAGGTACGTGGCGTACGCTACGGCCAGTTTATGTCAACCGGTTGCCGCCCTGTAATGCTAAGTGCCCAGCGGGTGAGCAGTGTCAAGCTTGGCTTTTCCACGCCGAAGGGGGTGACTACCGTGCAGCCTGGGAAAAGATTGTCGAAGACAATCCCTTCCCTGCCATCATGGGGCGTGTTTGTTATCACACCTGTGAAATCGCCTGCAATCGTGCGGAGCTTGACGCTGCAGTCGGTATTAACGCGGTGGAGCGTTTCTTGGGAGACAATGCCTTAGAGAAGGGTTGGGCCTTTGCTAAGCCAGAAGTGCTCACGGGTAAACGCGTCCTCGTGGTGGGGGCGGGACCTGCGGGGCTTTCAGCAGCCTACCACCTCGCTCGCCTTGGCCATACGGTGCATGTTGTCGACAGTAGTGAACAAGCTGGAGGCATGATGCGCTACGGCATCCCGAAATACCGCCTTCCGCGTGACATTCTTGACCAAGAGGTTCAACGCATTCTCGATTTGGGCGTGACGCTTGAGCTCAATCGAGAAATCACAGACCTCAAGGCTGAGATGGCCCAGGGCAAGTACGATGCAGTCTTTTTGGGCGTTGGCGCTAGTATGGCTCGCCGTGCATATATTCCAGCGGGGGATGCAGCGCATGTGGTTGATGCTGTCTCTGTGTTGCGTTCGATGGAAGGTGAAGATAAACCTATGCTTGGACGCCGCGTGGTGGTCTACGGCGGTGGAAATACCGCGATTGACGTTGCACGCTCCATGAAGCGTATGGGCGCGGAGCCTCTTGTGGTCTATCGCCGCACGCGGGATAAAGCGCCAGCGCACCAGTTTGAAATTGAGGAAGCCATTGAGGAAGGTGTTTCCATGAAGTGGCTCTCCACGATCAAGGAAGCCGATGAGGGCGAAGTGCGTATCGAGAAGATGGTGCTCGATGAAAACGGCCGTCCTCAGCCCACTGGTGAGTATGAGACGGTTGGGGCTGACAGTGTTGTGCTCGCGCTCGGGCAGGAAACGAATTTAACGCTTCTGAAGACGACAGAAGGACTGGTGCTTGAAGACGGCGTTGTGCAGGTCGACAACAATATGATGACAGGCTGCCCCGGTGTCTTTGCGGGTGGCGACATGGTCAAGGGTGAGAGAAACGTCACCGTGGCCATTGGCCACGGGAAGAAGGCTGCTCGCGCTATTCATGAGTTCTTGATGGGGCGGGCGGTTGAATTGACCCAAACCGATGGTCCAGCAAGCTTTGATCGCTTGAATACGTGGTACTACGCAGATGCGCCCAAGACGATACGTCCTCAACTTGACTTGATTCGGCGTCAAACCACGTTTGATGAAGTGCAACAGGGACTCACGGAGGAGAGCGCGCTCTTCGAAGCACGCCGTTGTATGAGCTGCGGTAACTGCTTTGAGTGTGATAACTGCTATGGTGTTTGCCCCGACAATGCCATTATCAAGCTTGGCCCTGGGTTGAAATTCAAAATCAACTATGAGTACTGCAAGGGCTGCGGAATTTGTGCCCAAGAATGCCCCTGTGGTGCGATTGACATGGTGGCAGAAAAGATCTAATTGTCCGCTGCCCACAGCACGGTTGTCCATATCGCCCCGAGCGTTCCTACTGGCGCACTCGGGGCGAAGTTTCTGAGAGCGCGCGTTAGAGCTCATCTTGAGCTCGCGGAATTATGACTTACTTGCGTCTGTTGCTGCCGCAATACCGAGTGCGACCGCTAGTAGCACAGCGCACACAAAGTAGGGCGTCCCTGCAAGGAAGAGATTATCGGTGTGCCGTGACGTTACCATCAATAGTGGTGTGCCGATGGTAGGAGAGATCGCTCCAGTAAAGCTATTGAGTGAGCTGACCGCTCCCATGTTGACACCTTGCTGGGTATGTTCGCATTGTCGGCTGATCTCTCCCTGAATGGTGGGGCCGACAATACCCATGAGCGCAAAGACGCAAATGAGCATAAGCGATAGCCAGCCCCAAGGCGACAATCCAATGGTAAGCATGGCGCAGAGCCCGAGCGTAAGGCCAAGGCGCACAATGCTTTGTGCTGAGAGTTTTTGGGTCAGTCTAGGCAGTAGCAACCCTTGGGTGAGCGAAATCGAGATGCCTAGCGCAAAGATGCTCATGCCAATCATAAAGGTGGACCACCCATAGCGATATTCAACATAGAGCGCCCAAGTCACTTGCATCAAGCTTTGCGCGAGCGTAAACAACGTGATGATGAGAAGAAATGGACGGATCCCTTCGAGCGCAGTGAGGTTGAGAATGGCATGAAATGGGTTAAGTTGCTGCCAACGCAACGGCATAGTATTTGGAGCGCGTAGGCTTTCAGGAAGAATTATGAGCCCATAGAGAAAGTTGAGTGCACAGATACTTGCGGCAACCACAAAGGGGAGCCGAGGATCGACTTCACCGAGAACCCCGCCTAGTGCAGGTCCGAGCACGAAGGCAATGCCAAAAATCGCGCCAATCTTGCCAAACGAAGAAATGCGCGAATTCTCAGTGGTGACGTCCGCAATATAAGCCTGTGCTACGACAATATTGGAACTCATCATGCCGCCGGCGATTCGCGAGAGCAGAATGGCCCATAGTGAGGAGGTTATTGCGGGGACGAGCATCATGATGGCCAAACCCGCGATACCCGTTAACAAGACGGGACGTCGCCCCACTCGATCTGAGAGTGCTCCGAGAATGGGGGCAAAGAAGAACTGCATCAGACCATAGCTGATCATAATGCAACCATACCAAATTGTCTGCGCATCAGCCCCTGCGGCTAGGCTGCCGATGAGCCTAGGTAGCACAGGAATGATGAGGCCGATGCCAAGTGCGTCAAGAAAGACGCAGGTCAGCACGAAGCCGATGGCAGGATTTCGTTTCATAGGTTTGAGCCGACTTGCACGCGTCTGTTTTTGAGAACAGCGCGTGTGAACATTTTCCACGATGGGTGCGGGGGTTATCTTATCAAAATGGCCGCTTGCTCGAGTCTTGATGAGAAGCGAATCATCGGTTCGAGAGGTAAGAAGAAGGGCTTTGTTGCGGCTTGTTCAGTTTTGCTGAGGCTAGGATAAACCCCCTCAAACACCTCCCCTAGGGGGGTTGAGATACGTCAAGAGTAAGTTAGCGAATTGACACAACAGGCGAAACGGAGCGGGTTTTCAGAGAATTCGAGCTCACGAATGGAGAGGGATTTTGTTAATGTATTTGCGTGGTCGTGACAAATTGTACATTCGTCGAATGTTCATGCCAGGAGTCCTACTATGAAAAACGTTTTTAAGTTTGCGATGCCGTTTCTACAGGCATCGCTAGTCAAACAGATTCTCGTTGCCCTAATTTTGGGCATTATTGTGGCTTTTGCCGCCCCAAGCGCGGCAGTGAGTGCAGGTTTTCTCGGTAAGGTTTTCGTGACGGCTCTTAAGGCCGTCGCGCCCGTTTTGGTCTTCGTGCTGGTAATGAGCTCTATCGCCAATCAGGATCTTGAAGGTGAGAGCGCGCACATTAAGCCCATTATTGTTCTTTACCTTGTTGGGACGTTTGCAGCAGCTGTGGTGGCTGTGATCGCGAGTTTCATGTTCCCGACAAAACTCATTATGACGGCGGGGCAGTCGGTCGCGGCGCCAGGTGCTATTTCTGACGTGTTGGGAAATTTGATTCTCAATGTGGTGGACAATCCCGTTAAGGCCATTGCCAATGGTAACTACATCGGTATTTTGGCTTGGGCCATTGCCATGGGCATTGTGTTGCGCCATGGCACGGATTCAACCCGTGAAGTGCTCAACGACGCCGCGAAGGGTGTGGAATTTGTTGTCCGTCTTGTGATTCGTTTTGCTCCGATCGGTATTTTTGGCTTGGTCGCAGAAACGTTTGCAACGACGGGTATTGGCGTCTTTGAAGGCTATGTGAAGTTGCTGGCTGTGTTGCTGGGCTCGATGGCTTTCGTTGCCTTCATCGTCAATCCGCTGCTGGTGTGGCTTACCACGCATGAAAATCCCTTCCCAGTCACGTTCATGACGCTCCGTGAGTCGGGAGTTTCGGCCTTCTTCACTCGCTCGAGCGCTGCGAATATTCCTGTTAATCTTTCGATCTGCCGTCGCCTCAATCTGCCGGAGTCGACCTATTCGATTTCGATTCCTGTGGGAGCCACGATCAACATGGCCGGTGCGGCAATCACGATTACTGTGCTGACGCTTTCCGCGGCATATACGTTGGGTGTGTCCGTGGATATCTGGACGGCCATCTTCCTTTCGTTTGTTGCTGCTATCTGTGCTTGCGGCGCCTCTGGCGTTCCTGGCGGCTCCCTCATGCTTATTCCGCTCGCTTGCGGTCTGTTTGGCATTGATCAGGACACCGCTATGCAGGTCGTTGCTGTTGGGTTCATCATCGGTGTACTTCAGGACTCCGCCGAAACAGCTTTGAACTCCTCTAGTGACGCTCTGTTCACAATTGCTGCTTGCCGCCGTGCGGAAAAGCTTGCAAAGAAAGCTTAATTTCTCGCGTCACTGACCACCAAGAGGGCTTGCGCTCGTTGTGACGCACAACGGGTGTGTAGCTCTCAAAGAGAGGTTGAGTTTGCCTCCCGTGTTATAGCTTTATTGCTAACTGGGAGGCCGTTTTTTTTGGGGGCGACGCCTGACCCAAGGTGTTGTGTTCTCCCCTAGGCGTGACAATCGTTTAATATTGACACCACCCGACATTTTCCTTTTTTCCCTCAACGTATGCGTCGTTACCACTCTCCTCGTGAAGCCTTGAAAACAGTCTTCGGCTATGATGCCTTTCGAGGATTTCAGGAGCAGGCAATCTCAACGGTGCTCGCAGGTGAAGACGCTCTTGTTCTGATGCCTACAGGGGGCGGTAAGAGCCTCTGTTATCAAATTCCCGCCTTACTTCTTGACGGTGTGACGATCGTCATTTCCCCTTTGATTGCGCTGATGCAAGATCAGGTGGATGCGCTCGAAGAGGCAGGCGTTCAGGCCGCTTTTATGAATTCCTCGCAATCCGAGGAGCAGGCAGCGGCAGTCCGCGCACGGCTGTTTTCGGGTGAACTTGACCTGCTTTACGTTTCGCCAGAGAGGGCAACCAAAGGGGCCTTTCGCCAGTTGTTGTCGCAGATTCGTGTTTCGCTCTTTGCTATTGATGAGGCGCACTGCGTCAGTATTTGGGGGCATGATTTTCGCCCAGACTACCGCGCACTCGATTTTTTGCGCGAAGAGTTCCCGACTGTGCCACGTATCGCACTGACGGCGACAGCTGACGAACGTACCCGTGAGGAGATCGTCTCGCTACTGCTCAAAAATCCTAAACGGTTTGTGGCGAGCTTTGATCGCCCCAACATTTTTTATCAAGTGGTTGAGAAGCGCCGACTTGAAGAGCAGCTTCTCTCATTTATTCGCTATGAGCACACGGGCGACAGTGGCATTGTGTATTGCCTCTCACGCTCGAAAACCGAAGAGATTGCTTTACTCCTAAATCAGAACGGTATCCGTGCACTCCCCTACCATGCGGGGCTGAGTGCACAGGAGCGAGCGCATAATCAAGCGCTTTTTCTGCGTGAGGACGGCGTTGTCATGGTGGCCACGGTCGCCTTTGGTATGGGGGTTGATAAGCCCAATGTAAGGTTTATTGCCCATGTGGACATGCCTCGCTCAATTGAAAACTACTTTCAAGAAACGGGCCGAGCAGGACGTGACGGGTTGCCTGCGGATGCGTGGATGGCTTTTGGCCTCAAGGATGTGGTCAATCAGCGCTACTTCATCGATCAAAGTGACGCAGAGCCTTTTTATAAGACGCTTTGCACACAAAAGCTTGATGCGATGCTAGGGCTTGCAGAAGCGACGGATTGCCGTCGCGTGCGCCTCTTAGCGTATTTTGGCGAAAAAAGCACGCCCTGTGGCAAGTGCGATAACTGTGTCAACCCGCCAGAGACGGTTGACCGTACGCGAGAAGCAATGATGCTCGTCTCCTGTATCTATCGAGTGCAGCAGGCGCGTGGTGTGAGCTGCGGGGCTCAGCACGTGATTAATATTCTGCGCGGCATCGAGGGGGATCGGACGAAGGCAGCAGAAGACCAGAAGCTTTCTACTTGGGGCATTGGGGCAGAACTCTCGGATGCGGAATGGCGCGTGATTCTTCGGCAACTTATCGCGCGCCATGTGGTGTGGATTCACTCTGCTACAAACTTACTACGGCTTGGCGATGAGGCGAATACGCTTTTGCGCGGGGGAATGCAGATACTCGTGAGGAAACGCCAACACTCGCGTCGTGGCTACACGGAAAGCAATGCATCAAATCGCAACCGTGAGCTTTATGCTGCTCTATCACCTCGAGAAAAAGTCTGCTTTGAAGCATTGAAGACTTGGCGCTCGACGTTAGCACGCGAGCTCAACAAGCCCCCTTATGTCATTTTCAATGACGCGACGCTTCTCAATATTGCACACAGCCGCCCAAGCACCGAAGCGGCGTTACTCGAGATCTCGGGCGTTGGGCAGCGCAAAGCCGATCGTTACGGTAGCGATGTACTCACCATCGTTAGTACATCGCTTGAAAATGGCTAAGCCGTCTTTACCTTAGGCTGGTGGCGTGACGCGGGGTTTCTGTTTACGGTTCGCTGTGACTTTATCAAAGAGCCAGTTTGGTAGGAGTCGCAAAATCTTGGCGAGCACCCCCATCTGCCAAGGAATCACGCGGTAAGTGGTGCGAGAAAGAATCGCAGGGACCGCCTCCCGAGCAAATTCTTCAGGGCTCTGAAGGAAAGGCATTTTATAGGGATTCTGAGCCGTGAGCTCCGTACGCACAAAGCCCGGGCAGATGGTCTGTACGAGGACACCAGCTTTTTTGAGCTCAACACGTAGGCTCTCGCAGTACGTGATCACAGCGGATTTACTTGCACAGTAAGCCTCAGAGCCAGGGAGGCCTCGAATGCCCGCAACGGAGCCAATACCGACAAGCTGCCCAGCGCCTCTCTTCTTCATGGGGGCAATAAACGGATGGAACGTGTAGGCCATGGCAAACACGTTCGTGCGGTAGATGCGTTCGAGTACCTCTAAATCTTCAAAATATTCGGTTTTGACGCCGTGAGAGATGCCAGCGTTGGCGATCACAATATCGGCGCCACCCGTGGCGGCCTCAAAGGCCTTTCCAACCTCACGCATGGCCTCACGATCGGTGACGTCTGCGCTATAGAGATGAAGCCGTTTGGGGTCAAGGGCGAGTGTGGCGGCCGCCCGTTCAAGTTTAGTGAGATCGCGCGCAACTAAGCCGAGCGTCGCGCCGCGTGCGGCAAATTCACGCGCCATAGCAAGACCAATACCACTCGAGGCGCCGGTGATGAAGACATTGAGCATAGCAAATGTGCAGAAGTAGAAATGAACGAGGCGGGCGTGCTGAACACGCTCGCCTCTAGGCGGGTATGCGATGGGCATCATGCGCACAAGCGCGTGTGCCTTAGCCCTTCTTACGTTCAGCGCGGATCTGATCGATCATCCAGTTGAGAGCATCAGGCATCGCTTGACGCGAACCGACCATGTGCGGTCCTGTGATGAAGCGACCACCGATGCCAAGCATTGGGGTGCTGTCGATTTGGTAGGTCTGCCACGTCTGGAAGGCTACACGATTTTTGTTCTTAACACCGAAACTACGGATGGTTGCTTTCCACTTGTCGGCATCCACGCCAGACTTCACCATGAAGTCGGCGATGTCAGCTTCGGCATTGTTGAAGTCGTAGCTGTGCGTTTGGTAGATCACGCTTTCAAAGAACGGAAGCGAGAGCTTATCCAAGAGCCCTAGCGCTTCGAGAGCGTAGTAGGTTTCCGTAAATGGGAAATACTTAGGCTGCCAGGCCACAGGAACACGGCGTAGAACGACGTCAGCGGGCAGGGTCTTTGCCCAGCTCTCAAGGATCGGTTCGAACTGCAAGCAATGCGGGCAGGTGTAAGCAAAAAATTCGATAACCTCGATTTTATCGGCATCGCTCTGCACGGCGGGTTGAAGAACAAGATAGTCCTTGCCTGCGCTGTAGGTCTGACTGCCAAAAGCGGGGGAGGTGCAGGCCATGATGGCGCTTGCGCCGAGAAGAGCACGACGGGAAATCATGATTTACTTCCTTAAAAAACGATTGATGCCAAAATGAGCCCGATCGTCGGGGCAGAGACTAATTTTGCTGTTTCACAATCGTAGCTTGAATGCTTTGATCGTTCAGCATATTTTGAATTTCATTGGCACTATTGCGATCGTCAAATGGACCAACACGGACACGCCAGATGTTGCCAGCTTGCTGGACTTGCGCTTCGACGGCCAACATGGCCAGTTGTGCTTGACGTTCCTCAGCCTGCTTGGCACTTTTGAAGGCGCCCGCTTGCACCCAGTAGGTCACTGGCGTGACCGTACCTGGTTGAGCGGCTTTGCCCTGTCCATCACGCACAGGCTGTAGCTCAGCGGGAGCAGCTTGCTGCTCGGCGGGGGTGACAGAGTTGCTCACTGGCGCGTTGGGTGCTGTGACGGTTGCAACGGTGCCCGCGGGCGCTGCGGCACTCGCATCGGGACTTGAGGCCGCGTTGAGCGCTTTATTGGGATCAACGTTGCCCTCTAGTGCCTTGGCGGGGTCCACGTCTGCAGTCACCTTCTGCACCTTCTCAACGAAGGGAACGGGCGAATTAAGCGTAAAGACGGCCACTGCGGCGGCGACCGCCAAGCCGAAGACGATTCCGAAAAGGAAACCGCCGAAACCTACGGAAAAGCGAGATTGTGACACAGTGAACTCCTAAAGCATTGAAGCGCTTTACGCTTCCTCGCGCTTGGCCATGTACTCAGGCGCGGAGACGCCGAGTAGTGCTAACCCATTACCGAGCACTTGACGGGTAGCCGCCAAGAGCGTAAGGCGCGCATTGCGTTCTGCGGCGTCATCGGCCAGGATGCGCTCTGCGTTATAGAACGAGTGGAACGCGGCCGCCAACTCCTTCAGATAGTAGCAGAGGGAGTGGGGGGCGTGATCGTTGGCCGCTTGGGTAAGCAACGCAGGGTACTCGGCGAGCTTATTGATGAGTAGCTGCGCGGCCTCTCCTGAGAGTGGCGTTAGGTCAAGCGACAACATTTCTTCGCGCGAGGGCTGCGTCCAAGTTTTTTCGGCATTTGCAAAGACCGAGCAAATGCGGGCATGTGCGTACTGCAGATAGTAGACGGGGTTTTCGTCACTCTTTTCTTGTGCAAGGTTGATGTCAAAGACAAACTCAGCATCAGCCTTGCGGTTCACCAAGAAGAAGCGCGCAGCATCGCGACCCGCCATGTCCACGAGGTCGCGCAATGTGACATAGTTGCCCGAGCGCTTGCTCATCTTGACGGGTTCGCCATCTTTCACCACAGAGAGCATCTTGTGCAGAATGTACTCTGGGAAAGAGGCAGGAATAGAACGGCCGAGCACCTTTGCACAGCACTGCAGACCGGCGCGAACTCGTGCGATCGTGCCGTGGTGGTCACTGCCCTGGATATTGACGGCCTTCGTAAAGCCGCGTTCAAACTTGGCGAGATGGTAGGCGACGTCAGGGACAAAATACGTGAAGGTTCCATCGGCCTTTTGCATCACGCGATCCTTGTCGTCATGAATGCCAAAGACATCACAAGCGGTTGTTCTGAGCCAAAGAGCCCCATCCTTTTCGTAGGTAAAGCCACTCTCTTTCATCGCGGCGACTGCGCGTTCAACGCGACCGTCGGTGTACAGCGAGCTTTCTAGGTAGAAGTTGTCAAACTTCACTCCAAGCGCCTGGAGGTCGTCGTCTTGCTCATTGCGCAGGTACGCAACACCATAGCGTCGCATGGCGTCTAGGTCGTTGACATCACCCTGACTTTCGACGGTGACACCAGCGTGCGTGACAACTGGTTTTTTATCCAGATAGTCGCGAGCAATGGAGATGATGTATTCGCCGTGGTAGGCGCCTTCTGGTAGCTCAATGCTTTCGCCCAGGAGCTCTAAGGCGCGCAAGCGGATCGATTCTGCGAGATTGCCGATCTGCACACCTGCGTCGTTGTAGTAGAACTCTCGCGTAACATTCCAGCCCTGCGTGCCAAGAATATTGGCGAGCGTATCGCCTAGTGCGCCTTGACGAGCATGGCCGAGGTGCAAGGGTCCAGTGGGATTTGCGGATACGAACTCGAGCAGAACGGATTCTCCCGTGTGGGAAGTATTAGTGCCGTAAGCGCACCCTTGTGTGAGGATTTGACGAATGACGTCGTAGCGTGCGTTGTCGGCGAGGGTGAAATTTATAAAGCCAGGTCCCGCGATCTCGATGCGCTTAAAGAGCGTTGCCGCCTCGGGGCGAGCCTCGAGGGCCGCAACTAACGCCTCGGCGATATCACGTGGCTTACGCTTAAGTTGCCGAGCGAGTTGCATGGCAATCGTGCAGGCGATGTCACCGTGCTCGGCACTCTTTGGGCGCTCAAGGACGATATTGACTTCTTCGGTGACGTTGAGAGTGGTAAGCGCCGCTTTGATCAAGGCGGCAATAGTCTCTTGTTGTTGAGCTAGCATAGGTTTTGCAGATGGGTCTCTATATTCTGGAGCGGTTTTTGCAACAGTGTACCTTTTCACCTCGTTTCGAGGGGGAAGAGACCAAGCGTAATTTCAATAAAAAAATGTTTCGACCCGTTGACCACATGGGTTAACGGGTCGAGTCACTAGCCAGAAGATCTCTGGCACAAAGTACGGTGCTTAAGCACGCTTATCGTGCTCGATCCAGCCATAGGCGGAATGATTGTGAATACTTTCGAAGTTTTCCGCCTGCACACGGTAGGCGAGCACACGTTCTTCCGCGTTCAGGGCGCTGGCCATATCACGGAGGATGTCTTCGACGAACTTAGGATGTTCGTAGGCGTATTCCGTAACGTATTTTTCATCGGCTCGCTTAAGCCGTGCCCAGAGTTCACACGAGGCACTCTGCTCGCTCATCGCAATTTGCTCCTCAAGTGTGAGTGCACTCTTGAGAATGAGCGAACTCGTTAAGTGCGAGCGCTGGTTATGTGCACCATATTTAGAGATTTCCTTGGAGCAAGGACAGAGGCTCGTCACGGGAACAAGTGTCTCTTGGCGCACTTCAAGTTTTCCATCGTTGGCGTTAGCAATCCAAGCCGCTTCATAATTCATGAGGCTCGTCAGTTTGCTCACTGGTGCTACCTTCTTCACAAAGAAGGGGAAACGGATCTCGATGGTGCCGCTCTGCGCGCCAAGTTGATCGAGCATTTCGCTCATCAACACTTCGATACGAGCCGCATCGAGCGGTTCGGTATGCGCTTCCATCAGAGCGATGAAGCGGGACATGTGGGTGCCTTTTTGATCGGCAGGTAGCGACACCGTCATAGAAACCGTAGCAACCGTATGCTGTGGACCATTGGGGGAGGCAATCACAACGGGCAAGGTAATGTTTCTTACGCCAACACGGGTAATGGCGATGTTACGCATGTCGTGCGAGGACTGCACGTCAGGCAGATTGATTTTGGTGTTGTTCTGCATAACTTACTTGTACCGCGCGCCTCAGAGGCCCGTTCAGTGGCCGAGGCAGTTAGCGCGGGATATCAATAGGGTAGTTGAAGATGTTGCACTACAAGTGGGCGGGTCTAGCGTTTGCTGACAGTGTGTCAGACATAAAAAGACGGTTTACTAGACCACTCCTTCAATGTGGACAATATCTTACAAAAAGCTTGCAGGTTTCGGGGTAAAAAGGCTGTAACGATATCGAAAAAGCCAATCCTGCAAGTTACAATTTCCTTTAAGAGCGCTGGGGAATAAAGGGCTGAGTGGGTCTGTTGCGACGCCTGTCGCTAGACCAATCTCAGGGAAACACCAGCAAAATCAAAGATTTTCAATCATATCAGAAATCAAAGAAAAGGCAGTCAGCGCTATGTCTAAAACCATCATTGATTTGTCGCAGATGCACCCTGTGGTGCGTTTTGTCGTTTCACTTGCTGTGATAGGAGCCGCCGTCGCGTTGGTGGTTCTCCTACTACCCGTGATTTTCGGCGTCATTGCAGTGATGGTGGTGCTTGGTCTCATTGCAGCGGCCTGGTTTAGCTATGCGGCGAAAAAACACCGTACGGGCTTCTCCTATGAACAGCGCTCTGATGGAACCTATCACTATCAGCAGTGGCGTAACGGTGAACGCGTGCAGGAAACGTCAGGCTTTGTGCGAGACCCTGAACGCGCTACCACAGCGAGTCAACTTCGTATCGAGGATGTAGAAGTGCTACAGGATGTTGGGCCAGCATCATCGAAGACGTCTCATGCTGCGTCGAGCACAGAGCGCTCAACCTCTCAGATGAGCGCCGAGGAGGCTGCGGCGCTCAAACGAAGTCGCGACTCTCTCAGCAGCGTCGACGACATTGAGGTCTTAGATCCGCACGAGACTAAAGAAGCGGGGAAATGAGATAGGCCAAGCCTTCTTTGATGCGGCTAAGGAAGGGGCGGCGCTGCCAGTGTGTGGCATCGAGCACGTGACTCTGCTCGAGATATTGTCCGTGTAAGCGCCTGAGCGCCGCTAAGAACGATTCATCGAAAACCAATAGTGTCGTTTCAAAATTAAGGTGCAGGCTTCGGTTATCTAAATTCACCGTTCCAAAGAGCGCAAGCTCTCCATCAATACTCACGGATTTCGTGTGCAGGAGCCCTCCTTGGTAGAGGGCAATTTTGACGCCAGCGTCGAGCAACGCATCAAAATGACGTCGTCCCGCCCAGACAACTGCTCGGTTGTTGCCTACCTCAGGCAAAATGAGCGTGACCTGTACCCCGCGTAGTGCTGCATTCTCTAGCCCCGTCATGAGGGCGTCGTTGGGGACAAAGTAGGGGGTCGTTATCGTGAGTGAGTGGCGCGCAGCGGCAATACTGGCTAAAAGTAGGTGCAGATTAGGGTCGTGCACACCGTAAGGGCCAGATGGCACGACGACAATGCTTGCCTTACCGGGTTGCGCATGCTCTTGGGGCGGGCACTCGTGCTCAATCATGCGACGCATCTCGGGTGCAAGACACCAGTCTGTTTGAAAGATGCGCCACTGACTCTCGACCGCAGGTCCCTCAATGCGAGCCATGGCGTCAACCCAAGCACCGACGCGCGGGGCATCCGCATACGCCATGGGATCAATGAGATTAAGACTGCCGGTGTAGGCAAGGGTTGTATCGATAATCACGCTTTTGCGATGTAGCCGCAAGTCAGCTCGTTGTAGCCCAAAGAGCCCCAGAAGTCGCATGGGCATAGCGGGGAGGATTTCCACCCCTGCGGCGAGGAGCGCCTTGGCGCGGTCGCTACTAAGAAAGGTACGTGATCCAAAGTCGTCTAAGAGCAGCCGGACGTGGACGCCGCGTTTGACGGCAGCTAAAAGCGCATCGGTAATTTGCCGCACTCGGCCCGTGTCTTCACAGATATAAAACTCCATGTCGATGCTTTCTTTTGCATGCTCGATGTCATGCTGCAGCGCTTTCAGTACAGCGTCGCTTTCTGTGAGGAGTTCGATACGGTTACCTGTGGTGAGCGGAAAGTTTGACACGGTCGTAGCGAGGGTCAATAGTCCTTCGTGCTCAGCGAGCGAACGCGGCAGAGGGCCAGCGGGCAAGAGTGGATGATGACAGGGCGCGAAAGCGCGCTCGAGATGTAGCGTGCGGTAGAGTTTGGCTCGATGCCGCCCGAGTGGCCGCTCTCCAAACATCAGATAAAGGAGAAAGCCTGCGTAGGGGATGACCGCAGTAATCAGAATCCAAGCAAAGGCGGAGCCAGGCGGATGACGTGTGAGCATGACGCGCAGGGTGACGCCGAGCACAATCGTGAGCTGCAGTAGCGCTGCGACGAGACTCCAAAGCGTAAACGCATGCAGTGTGGCAGTTTCTATCATCGGTAGAAAAATAAGCAGAGAGAAGCGTTTGAGACTCAGTCTAGCGCGTCAGTCAGAGCCAAAACTTTCCAAAAAATAAGTATTTATACGTAATTTGAGTTTTTTTTGAATCACACCCTTGACGCATGCATTTCGATTGTGCATAATTCAGTCTCTCTCGCTACGGAGAGGTGCCCGAGTGGCTAAAGGGGGCAGACTGTAAATCTGTTGGCTTACGCCTACGATGGTTCGAATCCATCCCTCTCCACCAGCGAAACTTTCGCTTAAGCGAATACAGCCGAGCGGAAGGACATCCAGTTGTCCGCAAGTGCAAGTGCCTGCGACAGCTCGCGTCACCCGCTCATGAAGCGCGCCCATGTGGCTCAGTGGTAGAGCACTCCCTTGGTAAGGGAGAGGTCATGCGTTCGATCCGCATCATGGGCACCACAAATTTTCCTTCCTTTTTCTTTAATCACTTCCAGTTCTTCTCCTCGTTGTTGGGGCTGGAACTCACTTGTTCAGGAGCCAAAGATGGCCAAGGGTAAGTTTGAACGTACAAAGCCCCACGTTAACGTGGGCACGATTGGTCACGTGGACCATGGTAAGACCACGCTGACGGCCGCTATTACGACGATTCTTTCGCAGCACTTCGGCGGTGAAGCCAAGGCTTACGACCAGATCGACGCGGCTCCTGAAGAAAAGGCTCGTGGTATTACCATTAATACCGCTCACGTTGAGTACGAAACGGCTCATCGCCACTATGCTCACGTTGACTGCCCGGGTCACGCTGACTACGTTAAGAACATGATTACCGGTGCCGCTCAGATGGACGGCGCCATTCTGGTTGTGTCCGCTGCTGACGGCCCGATGCCCCAGACCCGTGAACACATCCTGCTCGCCCGTCAGGTTGGCGTGCCCTACATCATCGTGTTCTTGAACAAGTGCGACATGGTCGACGACGAAGAGCTGCTCGAACTCGTGGAAATGGAAGTTCGCGAACTGCTCTCGAACTACGACTTCCCGGGTGATGATCTCCCGATCGTCAAGGGTTCCGCGAAGCTCGCTCTCGAAGGCGACAAGGGCCCGCTCGGCGAACCGGCCATTCTGCAGCTTGCCGACACGCTCGACTCCTACATTCCGACGCCGGAACGTGCTGTTGACCAGCCGTTCCTCATGCCGATCGAAGACGTGTTCTCGATCTCTGGTCGTGGTACGGTGGTCACGGGCCGTGTTGAACGTGGCGTGATCAAGGTTGGTGACGAAATCGAAATCGTCGGTATCAAGCCGACGAGCAAGACGACCTGCACGGGCGTTGAAATGTTCCGTAAGCTGCTCGATCAGGGTGAAGCTGGTGACAACGTCGGTATTCTTCTGCGCGGCACGAAGCGTGAAGAAGTCGAACGTGGTCAGGTTCTTGCCAAGCCCGGCACGATCACCCCGCACACCCACTTCAAGGGCGAAGTTTACGTTCTGACGAAGGAAGAAGGTGGTCGTCACACCCCGTTCTTCAAGGGCTATCGTCCGCAGTTCTACTTCCGTACGACGGACGTTACGGGTACGATCGAACTGCCGGAAGGCGTTGACATGGTGATGCCTGGCGACAACATTCAGATGACTGTCAAGCTCATCTGCCCGATCGCTATGGAACAGGGTCTTCGCTTCGCTATTCGTGAAGGCGGTCACACCGTCGGCGCTGGCGTGGTGGCTTCCATCATCGAATAATTTTGCAAAGAGCCCAGCGATTCTGTATAATCACTGGGCTTCAGTAGGGGTATAGCTCAATTGGCAGAGCGACGGTCTCCAAAACCGTAGGTTGAGGGTTCGATTCCTTCTGCCCCTGCCAAAATTTAAGAGAGCCAAGCTGCAGACATTGCAGCTTGGCTTTTTAGTATGGCGAAAACAAGTGACGTAAAAAAACACTGGTTTTTTGCCTCAAGTCTCGGGCATCTGCACTAAAATAATCAGTCTTTTTTATTGGATGCCGAGCGTGCGCTCTCCGAGGAGCCCGCTTCAATCTGGAATTCTGTCTCTATGAATACCCAAAACGTTGAAACCGTGACAAGCAAGTCCGACATTGCTCTGGTGACGCTGGCCGTGCTGAGCGCGCTTGCGGGCGTGATCGCGTTTGCTCTCTTGTCCGAAGAATCCCTCAGCCTGCGTCTTGGCGTGTTGGCTGGCGGGTTGATTCTCGGTGTGATCCTCGCTTGGTTGAGCCCCTCTGGCAAGCGACTGCTTGCTTATGGTCGTCAGAGCTGGGATGAACTGCGCCGCGTGGTATGGCCCACCAAGAAAGAAACGCTCAACATGACGGGGCTGGTGATGGCCTTTGTTTTTGTGATTGCATTCTTCCTGTTCATCTGCGATAAGCTCATTGAATGGGGTCTTTACGACGTACTGTTGCGTCTTGCCTGAGCGAAGGTGAAAGCCCATGAGTGAAAATACAAAAAAGTGGTACACCATCCACGTGTACTCTGCTATGGAAAAGAGCGTCAAGAAGGCGCTTGAGGAACGCATTGCTCGCAGTGAACTCGCTGACAGTTTCGGTACGGTGCTGTTGCCCATTGAAAAAGTAAGCGAAATCCGCAATGGACGTAAGGTGACGACGGAACGCCGCCTCTATCCAGGTTATGTGTTCATCGAGATGGAGATGAATGACGCAACGTGGCACCTCGTTAATTCCACGCCGCGCGTCATTGAGTTCCTTGGTAACAACAACCCCGTGGTGCTCTCGGAAGCGGAAGTTGCCAATATCCAGCAGATTGTGGAGACGGGCGCAGAAAAGCCGAAGCCCCGCGTCGAATTCGAAGTTGGCGAAGAAGTCCGTATCAAGAGCGGTCCTTTCAAAGACTTCAATGGTCGTATCGAAGAAGTGGACTACGACAAAAACCGTCTTCAGGTTTTCGTGTCGATCTTCAGTCGCGAAACCTCGGTTAACCTCGACTTCAAAGAAGTCGAGAAAATCTAAAAAAGTTCGGCACTTTCAGTTGCATCTGATAAAAAAGGGTGCTATAGTGCCCGACTTTCTCACCCAATTTTGGGGAGCAGCACGCGCTTGCGTGCTGCATTTGCACCCAATAAGGAAACCATCAAATGGCAAAGAAGATTATCGGCTTTATCAAGCTGCAGGTTCCTGCTGGTAAAGCCAACCCCTCGCCTCCTATCGGCCCGGCGCTCGGTCAGCGCGGCCTGAACATCATGGAGTTCTGCAAGGCCTTCAACGCGAAGACCCAGGGCATGGAAGCTGGTCTGCCGATCCCGGTCGTCATCACCGCCTATGCCGACAAGAGCTTCACCTTCATCATGAAGACGCCTCCGGCTACCATCCTTATCAAGAAGGCGGCCAAGATTCAGAAGGGCTCTTCGCGTCCGCACACCGACAAGGTGGGCAAGATCACGCGTGCTCAGGCTGAAGAAATCGCCAAGATGAAGGAGCCTGACCTTACCGCTGCCGACCTCGACGCCGCCGTGCGTACGATCGCTGGTTCTGCTCGCTCGATGGGCATCATTGTGGAGGGTCTGTAATGGCTAAGCTTACCAAGCGCATGAAGGCTCTCTCCGAGAAGGTTGAAGCCAATAAGGTTTACGCTGCTCTTGACGCTCTGAAGCTGGTCAAGGAATGCGCAATCGCCAAGTTCGACGAATCTGTTGACGTGGCCATTCAGCTCGGCATTGATCCTCGTAAGAGCGATCAGGCCGTCCGCGGTGCTGTTGTGATGCCGGAAGGCACTGGCAAGACTGTCCGTGTGGCTGTCTTCACCCAGGGTGCGAAGGCTGATGAAGCTCGCGCTGCTGGTGCTGACATCGTCGGTTTCGATGACCTCGCCGCTCAGGTTAAGGCTGGTGAAATCAACTTCGACGTTGTGATCGCTTCGCCCGATGCCATGCGTGTTGTCGGTCAGCTCGGTCAGATCCTTGGCCCGCGCGGCCTCATGCCGAACCCCAAGGTCGGTACCGTGACGCCGAATGTTGCTGAAGCTGTCAAGAACGCTAAGGCTGGTCAGGTTCAGTTCCGTGTTGACAAGGCTGGTATCATTCACGCCCCGATCGGTCGTGCTTCTTTCGAAGCCGAACGTCTGCAGAAGAACCTTGCTGCCCTGATCGATCAGGTCAACAAGCTCAAGCCCGCTTCCGCCAAGGGTCAGTACCTTCGTAAGGTGGCTGTCTCCTCGACGATGGGTGTGGGTGTCCGTGTCGACGTTAGCACGATCAACGCCTAATAAAGCGCGTCTACTCCGTTGACTCCGGAGTTGCTTGGAGCGCCGCATACGCTTTGCGTCGCGGCGCACTTGAGTAAAAATAGAGTCAAGATTTTAGAGACCGTGAGGTCTCGAGGGCTTTGGGTGGTGCATGTAACCCTTCTCTTTATGAGGGGCTCATGCAACCGCTGTCAAAGACCGCTGGAAGCCAAGGGCGACAGCCAAAGCTGCCGCGCGGCGCTTTAATCATCTTGGTTAGACAAGATGTCCAGCGCAGACGGTAAACCGAAGAGAGATATTGCGTTGTGTTTTCTAACCGTTTCAACTTCAGGTTCTTGGAGTTGGGCGTTAAAAATCAGCCAAAACTCTCAGAAGTATGCCGGTTAGTTAGAAACCGGTGTTCAGTTCGCTGAACACCTCTGAGTGGAGCCAGACCATGGGTCTTAATCGTCAAGACAAGGCTGCTGTTATTGAAGAAGTGAGTGGCTACGTTGCCAACGCTTCTGCAATTATCATCGCCGAATACCGTGGGCTGAGCGTTGAGGCCGTCACCAAGCTTCGTGCTGATGCACGCAAGAATGGTGTGACGTTGCGAGTTGTTAAGAACACGTTGGTTCGCCGCGCCATCGAAGGTACGGGTTTTGCCGGACTTGCTGACCAGTGCTCTGGTCCGTTGGTCTATGGCTTCTCGGCCGACCCTGTTGCTGCTGCCAAGGTTCTCGTCAACTTCGCCAAGGACAATGAGAAGCTCGTTCTCAAGGGTGGTGCGATGGCTAACTACGTCATGGACGTTGAAGCCGTTAAGAACCTCGCCTCGATGCCGAGCCGCGAAGAACTCCTTGCCAAGTTGATGGCCACGATGAACGAGCCGATCGCGAAGTTCGTCCGTACCATCAACGAAGTCCCGGCGCGCTTCGTGCGTACCGTGGCTGCCGTGCGCGATGCCAAGGAAAAGGCTGCTGCCTAATTTATCTTTTTTAATTCAATCAAACACTACGTAATACGGAGCTATAAAAATGGCCCTTACCAATGAAGAAATCCTCGAAGCGATCGCTTCCAAGACCGTTCTCGAAATCTCTGAACTCATCAAGATGATGGAAGAGAAGTTCGGTGTTTCCGCTGCTGCTGCCGCTGTGGCCGTGGCTGCCCCGGGTGCTGCCGCTGGTGCTGCCCCTGCTGAAGAAAAGACCGAATTTGACGTCGTGCTCGAAGAAGCTGGCGCCAACAAGATCGCCGTGATCAAGGTCGTTCGCGAAATGACCGGCCTCGGCCTCAAGGAAGCCAAGGACCTCGTCGAAGGTGCCCCGAAGGCTGTTAAGGAAGGTCTGCCGAAGGCTGACGCCGAAGCTGCTGCCAAGAAGCTCGAAGAAGCCGGCGCCAAGGTTGCTCTCAAGTAATTTTGCTTGCAGACGCTTTGAGATGGGGGCGATAATAAAAGCTGTCGTCCCCTTCAGTTTCAAAGTCTTCCGCCCTAATGGCTGGGAGACTTTGAACCCTGTTTACTTTCGCTGATGAGTGAACATAGTTCAAAGTCTTTCTTCTTGATGGATCGATTGCTGTAACCCTTCACTATGCTGCCGCGCAGGCTGATGAGGAAACTCGTCCGCCTTCAGCGGCTTTTGGCGTCAATATCGTTCCATCTTTGATTTATCCCTACTGTCGAACGGAGTCTCCATGTCGTACTCGTTCACTGAAAAGAAGCGTATTCGGAAGAGCTTTGCCTCACGTCCGAGCGTCCTTGAAGTGCCTTCCTTGCTTGAAACTCAGCTTCGATCCTACGAAGAGTTTTTGCAGGCGGATGTCGCCCCAAAAGACCGCAATAATGAAGTTGGTCTTCAAGCGGCCTTTACTTCCATCTTCCCGATCGTCAGCCACAATGGTTACGCCCGCCTTAACTTCATCGAATACCGCCTCGAAGAGCCGGAATTTGATGTTGCTGAATGCCAGTTGCGCGGCTTGACTTATAACAGCCGTCTTCGCGCCAAGATTCAGCTCGAGATCTTCGATCGTGAAAGCAGCGTCCCTGGTACTGTCAAAGAAATCCGCCAAAATGACGTCTACATGGGTGAAATCCCCTTGATGACGGAAAAAGGATCGTTCATTGTGAACGGTACCGAACGCGTGATCGTGAGCCAGCTGCATCGCTCGCCAGGGATTTTCTTTGAGCACGACAAGGGTAAGACTCACAGCTCTGGGAAGTTGCTCTTTTCGGCACGCGTGATTCCTTACCGCGGCTCTTGGCTCGACTTCGAGTTTGATGCCAAAGATATTCTGTACTTCCGTGTCGACCGCCGTCGCAAGATGCCGGGCACGATTCTGCTGAAGGCCATTGGCCTGACGCCGGAAGACATTCTCGCCCGCTTCTTCAAGTTTGATACCTTCACGCTCACGGCTAAAGGTGCTTACCTGCCGTTTGTGGAGGAACGCTTGAAGGGGCAGACGGCATCTTTCCCGATTCTTGACGCCAATGGCGTTGAAGTAGTGCCTGCTGATAAGCGTATTACCGCCAAGCATATCCGTGAACTCAAAAAGAGTGGCCTCACCGAGATTCTCGTTCCAGATGACTACCTTGTCGGTCGCGTACTCGCAAAGACGATTTTCGACAAGGAAACGGGTGAGGTGCTCGCGCGTGCCAATGACGAAATCACGACGGATACCTTGACCGCACTTCGTGCAGCCAAGATCAAGCACGTTGATACGATCTTTACCAATGAGCTCGATCACGGTGCTTATGTCTCCGCGACGTTGCGTCTCGATGATACGCCCGATCAGCTCGCTGCTCGTGTGGCGATCTATCGCATGATGCGCCCTGGTGAGCCGCCTACGGAAGATGCTGTTGAGGGGCTCTTTAATCGCCTCTTCTTTGACGAAGATGCGTACGATCTCTCGCGCGTTGGCCGCATGAAAGTGAATGCCCGTTTCGGCCGTGAAGGCGCCACGGGCGCGATGACGCTCACGCGTGAAGACATCATTGATACGATGGCCATGTTGGTGGCGTTGCGCAACGGTCAGGATAACGTGGACTTGATTGATGCCGACGGCAACGTGCGTACTTGCCCCGTCAATGGCGTTGACGACATTGACCATTTGGGCAATCGTCGTGTTCGCTGTGTGGGTGAGTTGACGGAGAATCAGTTCCGCTCTGGTCTCGTTCGTGTTGAACGCGCTGTCAAAGAGCGCCTCAATCAAGCCGAAAGCGATGGGTTGACGCCTCAGGATTTGATCAACAGTAAGCCGATCAGTGCTGCGATCCGTGAATTCTTTGGCTCGAGCCAGCTCTCGCAGTTTATGGATCAGACGAATCCGCTTTCGGAAATCACGCACAAGCGCCGTATTTCGGCCTTGGGGCCTGGTGGTTTGACGCGTGAACGCGCTGGCTTTGAAGTGCGTGACGTGCATCCGACCCATTATGGTCGCGTTTGCCCGATTGAAACGCCTGAAGGGCCGAACATTGGTCTGATTAATTCGCTCGCGCTCTATGCTCGCCTCAACGAGTACGGCTTCCTTGAAACGCCGTACCGTAAGGTCGTTGATGGTGTGGCGACGCAGGAAATTGTTTACCTCTCTGCGATTGAAGAAGGCCGCTACATCATTGCGCAGGCTAATGCTGAAATGGATGAAACCGGTCGTCTCACGCAGGAGCTTGTTTCGGCGCGTGACAATGGTGAATTCGTTCTCGCCTCGCCTGATCGTATCCAGTACATGGACGTGGCACCGTCGCAGATTGTCTCCTGCGCTGCTGCGCTCATTCCGTTCTTGGAACACGATGACGCGAACCGCGCTTTGATGGGTTCGAACATGCAACGTCAGGGCGTGCCCTGCTTGCGTCCAGAAAAGCCTGTGGTAGGTACGGGTGTCGAACGTACGGTAGCCGTCGACTCGAAGACCACGGTTCAGGCCCGCCGCGGTGGCGTGGTTGACTATGTGGACGCCAACCGTGTGGTGGTCCGTGTCAACGACGAAGAGAGTATTGCTGGTGAAACGGGTGTGGATATTTACACGCTGCAGAAGTTCACCCGTTCCAACCAGTCGACGAACATCAATCAGCGCCCGATCGTGATGAAGGGTGACCATGTGGCCAAGGGCGACGTGCTCGCTGACGGTGCGTCGACCGATATTGGCGAACTCGCTCTCGGTCAGAATATGCTGATTGCGTTCATGCCTTGGAATGGCTACAACTACGAAGACTCGGTGCTTATCTCTGAGCGTGTGGTTGCGGATGATCGCTACACCTCCATTCACATCGAAGAACTTTCGGTGGTGGCTCGTGACACCAAGCTCGGTGCGGAAGAAATCACGCGAGACATCTCGAATCTCTCTGAAAATCAGCTTGCTCGCCTCGACGAGAGCGGCATTGTGATGATCGGAGCGGAAGTCAAGGCGGGTGATGTCTTGGTGGGTAAGGTGACTCCGAAGGGCGAAACCCAGCTCACGCCTGAAGAAAAGCTGCTGCGTGTGATCTTCGGTGAGAAAGCTAGCGACGTCAAGGATACGAGCCTTCGTGTGCCGAGTGGTATGACGGGTACGGTCATTGACGTTCAGGTCTTCACCCGCGATGGTGTGCCGCTTGACAAACGTGCTAAGAGCATTATTGATTCGGCGCTTTCTCGCTACAAGCGTGACTTGGATGACCAGCTTCGCATCGTTGAACGCGACGCGTTCGATCGTCTGCGCCGTCAGCTCACTGGCTATAAGGCCGTGGGTGGCCCCTCGCAGATTGCCGCTGGTGTCAAGCTTACGGCAGAGATGCTCGCTGAGCTCAATGGTTACAGCCTCTTTGAGCTACGCATGGAAGATGAGAAGGCTCAGCACTTCATCGATCTCACCAAGCAGGCCATCGAGATTACGCGCGAAGAAAACCTCCGCAAGTACGAGACCAAGCGTGAGAAGATGACCCGCGGTGATGAACTGCCGCCGGGCGTTCTCAAGATGGTCAAGGTTTACATCGCTGAACGCCGTCGTCTGCAGCCAGGTGACAAGATGGCTGGCCGTCACGGTAACAAGGGCGTGGTCTCGAAGATCTGCCCGGTGGAAGACATGCCGTACATGGCTGACGGTCGTCCCGCCGATATTGTTCTTAACCCGCTTGGCGTGCCGTCTCGTATGAACATCGGCCAGGTCTTGGAAGTGCATCTCGGCTGGGCTGCCAAGGGTATTGGTTGGCGTATTGCTGAAATGCTCAAGACCGAGCAGGTGCGTCAGATTCGTGCGTTCCTCAATGAGGTTTATAACCGTACGGGTAAGATCGAAGATCTCGACGGCCTGACGGATGATGAACTCATGGCAATGGCTCGTAACCTCGCCAACGGTGTGCCGTTTGCAACGCCTGTCTTTGATGGTGCGACGGAAGATCAAATCCGCATGATGCTCGATCTGGCCTTCCCCGACGAAGAAGCTAAGCGCCTTGAACTTACCCCGGCTAAGACGCAGGCTCGTCTCTATGACGGCCGTACGGGTGAAGCGTTTGAGCGCCCTGTGACGGTGGGTTACATGCACTACCTCAAGCTGCACCACTTGGTTGACGACAAGATGCACGCTCGCTCGACGGGGCCGTACTCGCTCGTGACGCAGCAGCCGCTTGGTGGTAAGGCGCAGTTCGGTGGCCAGCGCTTCGGTGAAATGGAAGTGTGGGCTCTGGAAGCGTACGGTGCCTCCTATGTGCTTCAGGAAATGTTGACGGTCAAGTCTGACGACGTCAACGGCCGCACGAAGGTTTATGAAAACATCGTCAAGGGTGATCACAAGATCGAAGCCGGTATGCCGGAATCGTTCAATGTGTTGGTCAAGGAAATCCGGTCGTTGGGCATTGACATCGACCTCGTCAAGAACTAAGAGGAATTAAGCGATATGAAAATGGCGCTTAACGATATTTTCAATCAGGTCCAGTCGGAAGAGCACTTTGATGCTATCCGAATCGGATTGGCCAGCCCGGAAAAGATCCACTCCTGGTCTTACGGCGAGGTCAAAAAGCCTGAAACCATCAACTACCGTACTCAGAAGCCGGAGCGTGACGGTCTCTTCTGTGCCAAGATCTTTGGACCTGTGAAGGACTACGAATGCTTGTGCGGCAAGTACAAGCGACTCAAGAACCGCGGCGTGATTTGCGAAAAGTGCGGTGTTGAGGTAACGGTGGCCAAGGTGCGTCGTGAACGCATGGGGCACATCGATTTGGCAAGCCCTGTGGCGCACATCTGGTTCCTCAAGAGCCTGCCGAGCCGTATGGGTATGGTGCTCGATATTCCGTTACGCGATATCGAACGTGTGCTCTATTTTGAAGCCTATATCGTGGTGGATCCCGGACTGACGGATCTACAACGCGGTCAGCTCCTCTCGGAAGAGGATTTTGTGACGGCCACGGCTGAATATGGTGACGAGTTCGAAGCGAAGATGGGTGCGGAAGCTATTGCCGCGCTGCTTTCGACGATCGATATCGATGCCGAAGTGAGCAACCTGCGTGAAGAACTGCGTGGGACGAACTCCGAAGCTAAGATCAAGAAGTACGCCAAGCGCCTTAAGGTGTTGGAAGGCTTCCAGCGCTCTGGCATCAAGCCCGAGTGGATGATCATGACGGTGTTGCCCGTGTTGCCGCCGGATTTGCGTCCGCTTGTAGCGCTTGACGGCGGCCGTTTTGCGACCTCGGATCTGAACGATCTGTACCGTCGCGTGATCAACCGCAACAACCGCTTGAAGCGTCTACTTGAGATCAAGGCTCCTGACATCATCATCCGCAATGAAAAGCGCATGCTTCAGGAGGCTGTGGATTCGCTGCTTGATAACGGTCGTCGCGGCAAGGCCATGACGGGTGCCAACAAGCGTCCGCTCAAGAGCTTGGCCGATATGATCAAGGGTAAGAGCGGTCGCTTCCGTCAGAATTTGCTCGGTAAGCGTGTGGACTACTCGGGTCGTTCGGTGATTACCGTGGGTCCTGAGCTGCGTTTGCATCAGTGCGGTCTGCCGAAACTGATGGCGCTCGAACTCTTCAAGCCCTTTATCTTCAATAAGTTGGTGATGCGTGGGCTCGCTACGACGCCCAAGGCCGCCAAGAAGATGGTGGACAATCAGGATCCGGTGGTGTGGGACATCCTCGAAGAGGTGATCTACGAGCATCCCGTGATGCTGAACCGTGCGCCGACGTTGCACCGCTTGGGTATTCAGGCTTTTGAGCCGAAGCTCATTGAAGGTAAGGCCTTGCAGTTGCATCCGCTCGTTTGCGCGGCCTTCAACGCTGACTTCGACGGTGACCAGATGGCTGTTCACGTGCCGCTCTCGCTTGAGGCGCAGCTCGAAGCGCGTGGCCTCATGATGGCCTCGAACAACGTGTTGTTCCCGGCTAACGGTGATCCGTCGATTGTGCCCTCGCAGGACATGGTGTTGGGTCTTTACTACGCCACTCGCGAAAAGATCAATGGCAAGGGCGAAGGGATGTTCTTCTCTGACGTTGCCGAAGTGCAGCGTGCCTGGGACAACAAGGTTGTTGAATTGCAGACGCGTTGTACCGTCCGTATTCGTGAATACGACCTCAACAAGGCCACGGGGGAACTCACACCGAAGATCGTTCGCTATGAAACGACGGTTGGCCGTGCGTTGCTCTCTGAAATTCTGCCTAAGGGCATGAGCTTCTCTGAACTCAATGTCACGCTCAAGAAAAAGGAAATTGCTCGCCTCATTAACCGCTGCTTCCGTAAGTGCGGACTGCGTGCGACGGTGCTCTTTGCCGATAGCCTCAAGAACAATGGTTACCGACTCTCTACTCGCGCGGGTATTTCGATTTGTGTGGGCGATATGACGGTGCCTGCCCAGAAAGAACAACTCGTGCGTGCTGCCGAGCAGGAAGTCAAGGAAATCGAGGCACAGTACACCTCTGGTCTTGTGACGCAGGGTGAACGCTATAACAAGGTGGTCGACATCTGGGGTCGTACGGCTGACCAGGTCGGTAAGGTCATGATGCAGGAGCTTTCCACCGAGCCGACGATTGATCGTCACGGTAAGAAAGTTCGCCAAGAGTCCTTTAACAGCGTCTACATGATGGCTGACTCGGGTGCTCGTGGTTCTGCTGCGCAGATTCGTCAGCTCGCTGGTATGCGTGGTCTGATGGCCAAGCCAGACGGCTCCATTATTGAAACGCCGATTACCGCGAACTTCCGCGAAGGTTTGAACGTTCTGCAGTACTTCATTTCAACCCACGGTGCTCGTAAGGGTCTGGCTGACACGGCCTTGAAGACCGCGAACTCGGGTTACCTTACACGTCGTCTGGTCGATGTGACGCAGGATCTCGTGGTGGTTGAAGATGATTGCGGCACCGATCATGGCGTTGAAATGCGTGCGCTCGTCGAAGGCGGTGAAGTCATTCAGGCCTTGCGCGACCGCGTGCTCGGTCGTGTGACGGCGGTTGCCGTGGAAAATCCGGACACGCATGAAGTGGTGATCCCTGCTGGGACGCTACTCGATGAAGATTATTGCGACCTCATCGATGAACTTGGTATCGACATGATCAAGGTGCGTACGCCGCTGACGTGTGAAACGCGCTACGGCCTCTGCGCTAAGTGTTATGGTCGTGACTTGGGTCGTGGTACGCTCGTTAACTCGGGTGAGTCCGTGGGTGTGATTGCCGCCCAGTCGATTGGTGAACCGGGTACACAGCTGACGATGCGTACGTTCCACATTGGTGGTGCGGCTTCTCGTGCAGCGGTTGCTTCGAGCGTTGAAGCCAAGAGCGCTGGTGTGGTGGGCTACTCTAGCGCGATGCGCTACGTGAAGTCTGCCAAGGGTGACTTGGTGGTGATTTCCCGCTCTGGTGAAATCATCATTACGGAAAATGGTCGCGAACGCGAACGTCACAAGGTTCCCTATGGTGCCAACTTGCTCGTTCGTCCTGAGCAGGAAATCAAGGCGGGTCAGATGCTCGCTAACTGGGATCCGATGACGCGCCCAATTATCACGGAATACGCTGGGCAGATCCGTTTTGAAAACGTGATTGAAAACGTGACCGTGATGAATCAGGTCGACGAAGTCACGGGGCTCTCGAGTCTAGTTGTGATTGACCCCAAACGCAGCACGAAGGCTGTCAAAGGCAAGAGCAACTCCGCGGGCGTCGTTCGTCCTTTGGTGCACTTGCTTGACGCACAGGGTCACGAGGTTAAGATTCCGGGAACGGATCACGCGGTGACGATTCAGTTGCCGGTGGGCGCTCTGATCGTTGTGCGTGACGGTCAGGAAGTTGGTATGGGTGAAGTGCTCGCTCGTATTCCGACAGAATCTCAGAAGACCCGCGATATTACTGGCGGTCTGCCGCGTGTGGCTGAGCTCTTTGAAGCCCGTAGCCCGAAAGACGCTGGTATGCTGGCCGAAGTGACGGGTACCGTGACCTTTGGTAAGGAAACCAAGGGTAAGCAGCGCCTAGTGATCACGGGTAGCGACGGCGTTTCGCATGAGACGCTCGTGAGCAAGGATAAGACTGTGCTCGTGCACGATGGCCAAGTGGTTCAGAAGGGTGAAGAAATCGTGGATGGTCCGGTGGATCCGCACGACATCCTCCGCCTGCTCGGTATCGAAGAGCTGGCGCGTTATATCGTTGACGAAGTTCAGGACGTCTACCGTCTGCAGGGTGTGAAGATTAACGACAAGCACATTGAAGTGATTGTTCGTCAGATGTTGCGCCGCGTGCAGATTACCGATCCGGGTGATACGAACTTCATTCAGGGTGAACAGGTCGAACGTAGCGAAATGCTCGACGAAAACGATCGCGTCATTGCTGAAGGACTGCGTCCGGCGACCTATGAAAATGTGTTGCTTGGTATCACGAAGGCTAGCTTGTCGACGGATAGCTTCATCTCCGCGGCGTCCTTCCAGGAAACGACTCGCGTGCTGACAGAAGCGGCCATTATGGGCAAGCGCGACGATCTGCGTGGTCTGAAGGAAAACGTGATTGTCGGCCGTTTGATTCCTGCCGGTACGGGCTTGGCCTACCATAAGGCGCATAAGGAACGCGAAGTTGCTGAGCGTCTTGAGGCAGAAGAAGCCGCGCGTATTGAAGCACAAGCTGCAGATCCGTTCTATAGCGAACCTGCCGTGGCGGATCCCTTTGCTGCATTGAGTCAGTCGCTGACGACGACGCTCGATACGCTTGAGCCGGATGATCCGAAGAAGCGCTAATTGAGTGCATGTACTCTAGGGGGGCGTTGCGAAATGCCGCGCGCCTCTCTGAGACAGATGCCCGAGCTTAAAGGCTGAGGAGACGAGCGTTTCTTCAGCCTTTTTTCATGCTTCAAGACGCCGAGGACGCGCGTGATAAGGGAGGAAAAAGCTTTTTCTCACTTGACAAGGCGTGGCAATTGATTGAGAATCTAGTATTTTTCGGAGGTTCCTTATCCTAAAGTCGGGCTTACTCTGACTGAGGGCAGGGGGCGAGTGAGACGTTTTGCTCGCGCACAGCCTTGGAAGCGACCACGCTAGACAGTGCTACGCGCAAGCAGAATCTATCAATTCCGGTTTTTATCAGCCGAAATGGTCTTGAAAGACCATGCATCCGGTGTAGCCCGATCTTTTACAGGGTTACTACCACTAAGCTCCTGTGCCGGCTCAACCCTTCGGCTGGGTTCCCGTGCACCTGATCCACCCCTTCGTGGATCGTGACAGAGACGGGAGCGTGCGAAGTTTCGGGAAGGGTTTCCCGGAGCAATTCATCAAGTCGGGCGGACGCAAGGCTGTCCTGCCCATTAACACTTAGACGGACGTTTATGCCTACTATTAACCAGCTTGTTCGCAAGCCCCGCGAGTTGACTCGCGACAAAAGCAAGAGCCCCGCGCTGAAGAACTGCCCGCAGAAGCGTGGCGTTTGCACGCGTGTGTACACCACGACCCCGAAGAAGCCGAACTCGGCTCTGCGAAAGGTCGCTAAGGTGCGTTTGACCAACGGCTTCGAGGTCATTTCTTACATCGGTGGTGAAGGCCACAACCTGCAGGAACACTCGGTCGTCCTTATCCGTGGCGGTCGTGTGAAGGACTTGCCTGGTGTGCGTTACCACATCGTCCGCGGCTCCCTCGATACGCAGGGCGTCAAGGATCGTAAGCAGGCTCGTTCGAAGTACGGTGCCAAGCGCCCGAAGAACAGCTAATTTCGCGGCGGCTACGCCGTGGACAAACGGTCGGATGCTCCGGCCGAGTAAGTCGTGATCCTTGGGATCACATTCAAATAACATCTCCGCCCCAGATACATGTGAATTAATTGGGGACGAGAGAAAGACTGAAGACACGAAAGAGGAAAATTATGCCCCGTCGTCGCGAAGTTCCGAAACGCGAAGTGCTGCCTGATCCTAAGTTCGGCAGCGTCGAAATCACGAAATTCATCAACGTGATCATGCTCGATGGCAAGAAGGCTGTCGCTGAGCGCATCGTTTACGGTGCCCTTGAGCAGATCGAAGAAAAGACCGGTAAGAACGCTCTCGAGGTGTTCACCACCGCCCTCAATAACGTCCGTCCCGTGGTGGAAGTCAAGTCCCGCCGCGTCGGTGGTGCGAACTATCAGGTGCCGGTCGAAGTCCGCCCCGTCCGCCGTATGGCTCTGGCCATGCGCTGGTTGCGCGAATCCGCCAAGAAGCGTTCTGAAAAGTCCATGCCGCAGCGTCTCGCCGGCGAATTGCTGGAAGCGGCCGAAGGCCGTGGTGGCGCGATGAAGAAGCGTGACGAAGTCCACCGTATGGCTGAAGCCAACAAGGCCTTCTCGCACTTCCGTTTCTAATTATTGAAAACTCGCTGCCCAAACGGGCGGGTGCAGAGCTACCCGCCCCATTGTGTAGCAAAGATTGTGAGGAACCTTAAATGGCTCGTCAAACCCCGATCTCGCGTTATCGCAATATCGGTATTTCCGCGCACATTGACGCGGGTAAAACCACGACCACGGAACGTATTCTGTTCTACACCGGCGTGAACCACAAGATTGGTGAAGTTCACGACGGCGCGGCCACCATGGACTGGATGGAACAGGAACAGGAACGTGGCATTACGATTACGTCTGCTGCCACGACCGCCTTCTGGCGCGGCATGGAAATGCAGTACGAACCGTATCGCTTCAACATCATCGATACCCCGGGGCACGTGGACTTCACGGTTGAAGTGGAACGTTCCATGCGTGTGCTCGACGGCGCTTGCATGGTCTACTGCGCCGTGGGTGGTGTGCAGCCGCAGTCCGAAACGGTGTGGCGTCAGGCTAATAAGTACAAGGTGCCCCGTCTTGCGTTCGTCAACAAGATGGACCGTACGGGCGCAAACTTCTTCAAGGTCTACGACCAGATGAAGAAGCGCCTACAGGGCAACCCTGTTCCTGTGGTCATTCCTATCGGTGCTGAAGACTCCTTCGTCGGCGTTGTTGACCTTCTCAAGATGAAGGCCATCATTTGGGACGAAGCCAGCCAGGGTATGAAGTTCGACTACAAGGACATTCCAGCTGAATTGCAGGAAAGCGCTGAGCAGTGGCGCTCCAACATGGTCGAAGCGGCTGCTGAAGCCAATGAAGATCTGATGAACAAGTACCTCGAAAACGGTGAACTCTCTGAAGAGGACATTGTTGAGGGGCTTCGTGCTCGTACGATCGCTTGCGAAATCCAGCCGATGCTTTGCGGTTCCGCCTTCAAGAACAAGGGCGTGCAGCGCATGCTTGACGCGGTTGTGCAGTTCCTGCCCTCGCCGGTGGATATCCCCCCGGTTGCTGGTTTCGACCTCGATGAGAAGGAAGTGCATCGCGAAGCGAGCGACGATGCGCCGTTCTCCGCGCTTGCCTTCAAGATCATGA
Source organism: uncultured Sutterella sp. (assembly GCA_902463725.1). Lineage (GTDB taxonomy): Bacteria > Pseudomonadota > Gammaproteobacteria > Burkholderiales > Burkholderiaceae_F > Sutterella. The sequence goes on from CABQGK010000005.1 coordinate 177,075, forward strand.
CGGACCCCTATGTCGGTCAGCTCACGTTCTTGCGTGTGTACTCTGGCCTGCTCAATAGTGGTGACACGGTGCTCAATTCGGTGAAGAACCGCAAGGAACGCATCGGCCGTCTGCTCCAGATGCATGCTAACGACCGTAAGGAAATCAAGTTCGTCGAAGCTGGTGACATCGCCGCTGCGGTGGGCTTGAAGGACGTCAGCACGGGTGATACGCTCTGCGCTGTGGATGCGCCGATCATCCTTGAACGCATGGAATTCCCGGAACCAGTGATTTCTCAGGCTGTGGAACCGAAGACCAAGGCCGACCAGGAAAAGATGGCGCTTGCCCTCAACCGCCTGGCTCAGGAAGACCCGTCCTTCCGCGTTCGTACTGATGAAGAATCGGGCCAGACCATTATCTCTGGTATGGGTGAGTTGCACCTCGAGATTCTGGTTGATCGTATGAAGCGTGAATTCAACGTTGAAGCAACCGTTGGCAAGCCCCAGGTGGCTTACCGTGAAACGATCCGCTCGACGGTTGAAAATGCTGAATGCAAGTTTGCCAAGCAGTCCGGTGGTCGTGGTCAGTACGGTCACGTGGTTCTCAAGCTTGAACCGCTGCCCCCGGGCAAGGGCTTTGAGTTCGTCGACGCCATTAAGGGCGGTGTGGTTCCCCGTGAATACATCCCGGCCGTTCAGAAGGGTGTCGAAGACACGCTCAAGGCAGGTGTGCTCGCTGGCTACCCTGTCGTTGACGTTAAGGTGACGCTGCACTTTGGTTCGTACCACGAAGTGGACTCGAACGAAAACGCGTTTAAGATGGCCGCCTCCATGGCCTTCAAGGACGGTATGCGTCAGGCCAGCCCTGTGCTCCTCGAGCCGATCATGGCTGTGGAAGTCGAAACGCCTGAAGAAAAGATGGGCGACGTTATGGGCGACCTTTCCTCCCGTCGCGGCATGATTCAGGGCATGGACGATCTTCCTGCTGGCGGCGGCAAGAGCATCAAGGCGGAAGTTCCGCTTGCGGAAATGTTCGGCTATGCCACGCAGCTGCGTTCGTTGACGCAGGGTCGTGCAACGTATACGATGGAGTTCAAGCACTACGCTGAAGCTCCGCGTAACGTCGCTGAAGCCGTGATTGCTGACAAGGCGAAATAATCGTCTTGAAAATCTTTGATTTTTGTTGAATTACACACAAGGACCTAAAATGGCCAAGGGTAAATTTGAACGTACCAAGCCCCACGTTAACGTGGGCACGATCGGTCACGTGGACCATGGTAAGACCACGCTGACGGCCGCTATTACGACGATTCTTTCGCAGCACTTCGGCGGTGAAGCCAAGGCTTACGACCAGATCGACGCGGCTCCTGAAGAAAAGGCTCGTGGTATTACCATTAATACCGCTCACGTTGAGTACGAAACGGCTCATCGCCACTATGCTCACGTTGACTGCCCGGGTCACGCTGACTACGTTAAGAACATGATTACCGGTGCCGCTCAGATGGACGGCGCCATTCTGGTTGTGTCCGCTGCTGACGGCCCGATGCCCCAGACCCGTGAACACATCCTGCTCGCCCGTCAGGTTGGCGTGCCCTACATCATCGTGTTCTTGAACAAGTGCGACATGGTCGACGACGAAGAGCTGCTCGAACTCGTGGAAATGGAAGTTCGCGAACTGCTCTCGAACTACGACTTCCCGGGTGATGATCTCCCGATCGTCAAGGGTTCCGCGAAGCTCGCTCTCGAAGGCGACAAGGGCCCGCTCGGCGAACCGGCCATTCTGCAGCTTGCCGACACGCTCGACTCCTACATTCCGACGCCGGAACGTGCTGTTGACCAGCCGTTCCTCATGCCGATCGAAGACGTGTTCTCGATCTCTGGTCGTGGTACGGTGGTCACGGGCCGTGTTGAACGTGGCGTGATCAAGGTTGGTGACGAAATCGAAATCGTCGGTATCAAGCCGACGAGCAAGACGACCTGCACGGGCGTTGAAATGTTCCGTAAGCTGCTCGATCAGGGTGAAGCTGGTGACAACGTCGGTATTCTTCTGCGCGGCACGAAGCGTGAAGAAGTCGAACGTGGTCAGGTTCTTGCCAAGCCCGGCACGATCACCCCGCACACCCACTTCAAGGGCGAAGTTTACGTTCTGACGAAGGAAGAAGGTGGTCGTCACACCCCGTTCTTCAAGGGCTATCGTCCGCAGTTCTACTTCCGTACGACGGACGTTACGGGTACGATCGAACTGCCGGAAGGCGTTGACATGGTGATGCCTGGCGACAACATTCAGATGACTGTCAAGCTCATCTGCCCGATCGCTATGGAACAGGGTCTTCGCTTCGCTATTCGTGAAGGCGGTCACACCGTCGGCGCTGGCGTGGTGGCTTCCATCATCGA
>CABQGK010000006.1 GCA_902463725.1 uncultured Sutterella sp.
TACGGTGGGTGGTGTGGAAGGGGCTGGCAGGACATCCTGCTACCCCTATCCGATTTTGGTGTGCTTTCTCTTACTAGCGCTACAATGAGCGCACAGTTCCTTCCACTTGGGCTTCAACAATGGACAGTATGACTCAACCAGTGCTCGAGCGCCCCGCCTCACATGAGGAGGTGATTTTCGCTCGTCTCTATGGCGAACCCATGGTTGAGTGCCCAAACGAACTCTACATTCCCCCTGAGGCGCTACGGGTCTTTCTGAAAAGCTTTGAGGGGCCGCTAGATCTGCTACTTTGGCTGATCAGACGGCAAAAATTTGATGTGCTCGATATTCCAATGGCCACGCTCACTGATCAGTATATGCGCTATGTAGAACTGGTCAGATCGAGTAATTTGGAATTAGCGGCGGCCTATCTCGTGATGAGTGCAACGCTCATGCAGATTAAGAGCCGCTTGATGTTGCCTGCGCCCGTGAGTGAGGATGGTACGGAGCCCGAGGATCCGCGTGCCGAATTGATGCGTCGCCTGCTTGAATACGAGCGTATTCGTGATGTCGCTCGCAAGCTGGGCGCTTTGCCTTGTGAAGGGCGTGATTTTTGGGTCTCGGATGTTGACGTCCCTGAGGTGCAGGTGGTCTATCCTGCGCTCAGCGCAGAGGAGCTTTCTGAGGTCTGGCGGGGCGTGAGCGAACGGCTTGCGCTCGTTGCGCATCACCGCGTTTCGCGTGAAGAGTTATCTGTGCGCGAACATATGACAGCGATTCTTAAGGCGATTTCCGAAGCTGGGCGTATTACACTCTCTTCGCTTTGGCCAGAGGGCGCGAGCAAGGCACAGCGTACGGTCTGGTTTCTTGCTTTGCTTGAATTGGGAAAAGATGGCCTCATTACGATCACGCAAGCCGAGCCCTTTGCGCCGATCTATATCGAGCCTGCGGCACTGCTTTTGCCGAGCGTCTCATAGGAGCAGAGGGCATTATTGGAGAGCGCCGATGGCGTCTCTGCAACGTAGCACTCTGGCTATTGTGCGTCACATCGAGCGCTCCTCGCGTAACGCCCTGATTGGCAACTTGCTCTCAGGGCGTTGCGCGCTAGCGTGACGTGCCACGCAGTGCTTGTACTACAGGGTGCTTGACTCTGTATTCGCTAAGAGGGTTTTAGCCCGAGCGAGAGCAAACTCCATATCGGGCACAATATTGGCGCTGAGCTTTTCAACCAAACCGACACGCGTCAGCTGTTTGAGTGTATAGCCACTTGCGCCCGCGATGATCAGCTGATGTTGATAGCGGTTGAGTGTGCGTTCAAACAATTCGATCTGATCAAGTGCCGAGTTGTCGATGTTGAGAAGGTCCGTAAAGTCGAGGATGACGATACGAGCTGCGTCGGGCGCAGCTAAGCGAATAGGGTTAGTGAGTCCTTCGAGCTTCGAGATGGAGCCGAAGAAAAGCGCACCGCGGATATGCCACGCTTCAACCGTCTCTGGCATGTCAAAAGGTAACGTCACCTGATCAAGTGCCGTCAGGGTATTCATGCGCACCAAAAATGAGATACATGCCACGACGAGTCCGACTTGGACAGCGACTGTGAGGTCGAAAATCACGGTCAAGAGAAACGTGATGACAAAAGTGAGACCATGAGAGAAGGAGCGGTGATTGAGTTGCGTGAACTCGCGCCAATTACCCATGTTCCAAGCGACGAAAACCAAAATGGCAGCCAATGCAGCAAGAGGAATGTTGGATGCCAATGGCGCAGCCACAAGGATGACAGCGAGTAGTGTCGCCGCGTGCACCATTCCCGCCACTGGGGAGAAGGCGCCTGATTTGATGTTTGTGACGGTACGCGCAATGGTGCCAGTGGCAGGAATCCCACCAAAAAATGGTGTGACCATGTTAGCAATACCTTGCGCCATCAGCTCTTGGTTGGGGTTGTGGCGGTCGTCGGTCATGGTATCCGCCACGCGTGCACAGAGCAGACTTTCAATGGAGCCGAGCACCGCGAGCGTTAGCATCGGTCCCACGAGCCGCTTGGCGCTTTCCCATTCAAGACTTGGCAATGCAAAGCTCGGCAAAGACTGCGGGATGCCTCCAAATTTGGAGCCAATCGTCTCTACAGGAAGCCCACCGATGCTCACAAAGAGCGTTGCAAGCACGAGTACAACAACGCTGCCAGGGAGCCTCGCTAGCCAACGCTTCCATTGTGGGCCGTTCATCTGATAGCCCTTGGGCCAGAATTTCAATATGAGTACACCACAGAGCCCGATGCTCACTGCCCAAGGATTCACCGTTGAGAGATGGGTGAAAATCGCGTGGATCTGACCGAAAAAGTCGGCTGGCATTTTTGCTACGGTAAGCCCCAAGAATTCCTTGACCTGCTGTAGCCCAATCATGACGGCAATACCATTGGTGAAGCCCACAACGATAGACACAGGAATGAACTTCACTAAGGCGCCGAGCTTAAATAGCCCCATGAGAAAGAGGATGACGCCTGAACCAAGCGTTGCGAGCAGAAGATTCTGAACGCCGTACTGCGCGATGATGCCGTAGATGATGACCACAAAGGCGCCCGCGGGGCCGCCGATTTGTACGCGGCAACCGCCAAAGAGCGAAATCAGAAACCCTGCAATGATTGCCGTGTATAGACCCGCTTCAGGGGGCACCCCACTCGCGATACCAAAGGCCATTGCCAGTGGCAGAGCAACCATGCCCACGGTGAGGCCTGATGAGATGTCGCGCACAAATTTGTGGCGGGAATACTGAGGTATCGTGTCCCAGAGGACAGGATGGAACTTTGCCAAGGCTTGGTGTTGGAAAAAATCCTTGGCGAGAGCGACGAGGTTCATAGCACAGAGAAAGGGATGAGATCTGCCGCTGGGGATCGCAGCAGAGTGCTTGGACAAAGTGGATAGCCTCTCGAGCAAGTCGGGGGCGGCGGGGGTCCGCACGCCCTCATAGGGGGATACTGCGAGAGACTAACCGCATACTGCGGTAGATGCCGCAGTGCTAGGCATTAGCGGATGCGCATGCCTGGGATCGCGCCCGAGTGTGGTTCGAGCAGGAAGAGCCCAAGGCTCTTATCTTTGGCATCACTGGCGGCAAGAACCATGCCTTCCGAGACGCCAAAGCGCATTTTGCGCGGCGCAAGGTTGGCAATGACAACCGTGAGACGCCCTTCAAGATCTGCTGGCGAGTAGGCAGACTTGATACCCGAGAAGACATTACGGGTACGACCTTCGCCGAGATCGAGCGTCAGCTGCAACAGCTTGTCACTACCTTCAACAGCGTTGCACTTCACAATTTTGGCGATGCGCAGGTCGATCTTGGAAAAATCGTCAATGGTGCATTCTGCCGCAATGGGTTCGCCGCCAGGAATCGACGTTGGCGCTTCTTCGGTGACTTCTGGCACCAGCACGTTGAGCTGCTTTTCCATGTCCACACGTTGCATGAGGTGCTTGAAGGGCTGGATGACATTGTCAGCGCTGAGGCTGGTGTTAACATCATTCCACGTAAGCGGCGTGATCGATAGGAACTGCTCCACGCGCTCGGCGGTGGCTGGCAGCACGGGCTTGAGGTAAAGCGTCAACAATCGGAACCCTTCAAGCGCGATTGAGGAAACTTGTTGCAGACGTGTCAATTGACTGTCGTCCTTGGCCAACTCCCAAGGCTTTTCTCGGTCCACAAACTCATTGATCTGGTCAGCGAGCTCCATCACAAGGCGCGTAGCTCGGGCGAATTCGCGCCCTTCGTAATAGGCCTGAATGTCGGCGGCGCGATTGCGAATGCCGACCAAGAGTGGGTCGTTCATGACCGAGGCGTCGACGCGGCCGTTGAAGCGCTTCACGATAAAGCCGGCTGCACGGCTCGCAATATTGACGTATTTACCAATGAGGTCGGAATTGACGCGTTGAGCGAAGTCGGATTTGGTGAAATCGACGTCTTCGACGCGTGAGTTCATCTTCGCCGCGAGGTAGTAGCGGAGCCATTCGGCGTTCATGCCGAGCTCTAAGTACTGCAGCGGAGAAATACCCGTGCCACGGCTCTTGGACATCTTTTCACCATTGACCGTCATGAAGCCGTGCGCATAGATGTGGTCGGGGACGCGATAGGGCGCGCCTGAGAAGTGCAACATCGCAGGCCAAAAGAGCGTATGGAAGTAAATAATGTCTTTGCCGATAAAGTGGATCTGCTCGGTTTTCTCATCCTTGAGAAGGGCTTCAAAATCGAGTCCTTTCTTTTCGCAGTAGGCTTTCAGCGAGGCAAGATAACCCACAGGGGCATCCAACCAGACGTAGAAGTACTTGCCTGGAGCGTCAGGGATTGCAATGCCGAAATAGGGTTCATCACGGCTGATGTCCCAGTCGGAGAGGTTGCCATCCACGCCGAGCCATTCATTGTCTTTGGCTAACACTTCAGCCTGCACACGAGGTGTGCCATCAAGCCCATTGCCTGTCGACCAGGCACGTAGGAATTCAACGCACTTAGGATCGGAGAGGCGGAAGAAATAGTGTGTGGACTTGCGAATTTCAGGACGAGAACCCGACAGCGTGGAGTACGGGTTAATCACTTCCATGGGCGAATAGACTGCGGAGCAGACCTCGCAATTGTCGCCGTATTGGTTTTGTGCACCGCACCGTGGGCAAGTCCCTTTGATGAAGCGGTCAGCAAGGAACATGCCTTTGACCGTGTCGTAATACTGCTCGATTTCTTTGGTATAGATGAGTCCCGCCTCTTTCAGTCGGCGATAGATGTCCTGACTGAGGAGGTGATTTTCTGGCGCATCCGTGCTGTGCCAATGGTCATGGCTGATGTGAAAGCCGTCGAGGTACTGCTTGCGGCCTGCGGCAATCTCTGCAACAAATTCTTGTGGTGTGACGCCACGCTTTTGCGCGGCAATCATAATCGGCGCCCCATGCACGTCGTCCGCGCCCACAAAGTGCACGGTATTGCCCATCATGCGCTCGTGACGCACCCAAATGTCGGCCTGAATGTACTCCATGATATGGCCGATGTGGAAAGGGCCGTTGGCGTAGGGCAACGCCGTCGTAACAAAAATATTTCTCTGACTCATGTCGTAAATATCTCTTATGGGAAATGTGTGCAAAAAGGCGCTGGAGGATGTCAGCAAACTCATTATTGTACCCGAGCAGATTGTTGCTGTCTTTGGAATTGGTTAAGCAAACTGGCACCATTTTCCCACTACTAAAGAGTGTGTTCGACTAAGCCAAAGAAGGGTGTTGAAAAGTTAGCTAACGGGCTAAAATCTAGGCAGACTGAAAATATGTGTGCCGCTGCTCTTTGGGGCATCGCGCAGCACGACTGGAGATAAATATGGCGATTACCACTGAAGCGATCAAGGCTGCGCTTGGGCAGCTCGTCGACCCCATTGTTGGCGTGGATTATGTCTCGGGCAAAATGTTCAAGAGCGCAGAGACCGACGAGGCAGGCAATGTGACGGTGAACATTGATCTGGGCTATCCCGCACGCACGCGTGCTAACGACGTGGGTGAGGCGATTGGTCGAGCGGTCAAGGAGGCCACTGGTGCAAATAGCGTCAACGTCAATATCACGCAGAACATTATTGCTCATAAGGTTCAGGGGGCGCTGCGTGTGCTGCCGAACGTCAAAAATATTATCGCCGTGAGCTCGGGCAAAGGTGGGGTAGGTAAGTCGACTGTCTCGGCGAATCTAGCGCTGGCGCTCGCCTATGAAGGGGCGACGGTAGGGGTGCTCGATGCGGACATTTACGGCCCTAGCCAGCCTACGATGTTGGGGGCAGAAGGTGGTACGCCAGTGAGCACGGATGGTAAGACCATGGAGCCGATTGAGTCGTTGGGCTTACAAATCAACTCCATTGGGTTCATGGTGGGCGACGATGAGCCGATGATTTGGCGTGGTCCGATGGCTTCGGGAGCATTGCAACAGCTGATCAATCAGACGAACTGGTGTGATTTGGACTACTTGATTGTTGACATGCCTCCTGGGACGGGGGATATTCAGTTGACGCTTTCGCAGCAGGTTCCCTTGACTGGGGCGGTTGTGGTGACAACGCCGCAGGACATTGCTCTGATCGATGCGAAGAAGGGCTTACGGATGTTCCAGAAGGTCAATGTGCCCATTCTTGGTGTCATCGAAAATATGTCGGTCTTTATTTGCCCGCATTGCGGAGAGGTGGAGCATATCTTCGGCGAGGGCGGCGCAAAGAAGATGTGTGAGAAGTACGGCACGGCGCTACTAGGTGAATTGCCGCTGTCGGCCAAGATTCGCGAACAGGCCGATCAGGGGCTACCCACGGTTGCTGCGGATCCCGAGTCGCCCGAAGCAAAGATCTATCGTGACATGGCTATGCAAGTTGCAGGCGCTGTGGCTCGCCTTGGTAAGGACTACTCCTCGAAGATGCCCGCTATTAAAGTCCTCAACGACTAAGTTCGTTCGCAAGCAAGCTTTTTAGCGCAGGAGAGCCGCGCCAGTGTTCTGGTGCGGCTCTCCGATATTGAGGTGGGATCAAACGAGCGCAAGTCTTGCGTGTATGCCACGCGAAACGCCCAGTAGTCTCTTTTCGATTAGTCGTCGAAGGTGGGGGTCGGTACGCCAAGCACCTTATGCAGTTTAGGTGATGTGGTGGTGTACTGCAGTAGCACGCGTTTTTCTGGGAACACATAGTCGCAGGCGGCGAATGCGGCCAGAGCACATTCGTGGAAACCAGAAAGGATCAGTTTCTTCTTGCCTGGATACGTGTTGATGTCACCCACGGCGAAGACGCCTGGAATATTGGTTTCAAAGCGGGCGGTATCGACCACGATCTGCTTACGCTCGAGATTGAGTCCCCACGTTTCGATGGGGCCCAACTTGGGCTGCAGACCGAAGAACACTAGCAAGTGATCGAGTGGGATGCGGCGAGTTACCCCATCGGCACCAGCCACGGCCACTTCAGTGAGGCGTCCATCAGCTTCGCTGAAACCCGTCACTTGGCCGACTTCAAACTGCATCTCCCAGTTTTCGCACAGCTCTTTCATTTTGGCAACGCTCGCAGCGGCGGCACGGAAGCCATCACGACGGTGCACAAGTACAACGCTCTCGGCCTTACCTACTAAGTTCAGTGTCCAATCGAGCGCAGAGTCACCGCCCCCCAAAATGACCACGTTCTTGCCTTCGAAAAGCGAGGGATCCGTGCACTTATAGTGCAACTGCGTGCCTTCAAATTTTTCGATTCCTTTGACTTTAAGCGGACGCGCTTGGAAGGAGCCGACACCAGCGGCGATGATAACGACCTTGGCCATAAAGCGGGTGCCCGCACTTGTTTCCACATAGAGACGCCCATCTGCCTGTTTTTCAACACGGGTTACCTCTTGATTGAGGTGAAAAACTGGCTTGAAGGGATGAATTTGCTTCAGTAGATTTTCAGTGAGTTCGTACGAACTGCAGACGGGTACGGCAGGAATGTCGTAGATGGGCTTTGTGGGGTAGAGTTCCATGCACTGACCGCCCACGTTGCGCAGAGAATCGACCACGTGCGCCTTAATTTCTAGCAGTCCGAGCTCAAAAACCTGAAAGAGCCCAACAGGACCAGCGCCCACGATGACGGCGTCGGTTTCAATGAGTTGGTCGGTAGGTTCTGCAAGCGTCAGGTAGTCTTCAATTGCCATGTTTGTCTCACAAGCGTAATGGTGGTTTTCGACTTGGGGATTTCTTTGCTAGACAGCTCAAGGGAGCCGCCCCACTCAAGCCTCTTAAGAGGCGGAACCCTCAGTAAAGCCCTCGTTAAGAGATTACGCTAACTTGAGCAGTGGCTTAGTTGAGGGCGTGCCGCACATGGGCGGATCTGTCGGCAGAAGGGAGGCGCACCAAAACCGATGCCCTCCCTTCCTGTGGATGGGTATTGTACAGCCTATTGTCGAGTTGAGTGCTCGGGATTGCGGATCCTTTTTAGTGAATTCTCTTAGCGCTCTTTCTTTTCTTGCAGAATTTGCGCACGCAACTCACGCAGACGTGCGTCAATTTCGCTCATCGTATAAAAGTCTCCATCATTAGCTTGTTGAGCGCGAGTGTATTGGTACTCGGCCGCCTCTGTATCACCCATCATGGCGTACATCTCGCCAGTGTGACGGTACTGCTCACTCTTTTTTCCGAGCTTTTCATAGGAGCGCGCCAGTAGCGCGTGGAAGTTGCTACTGCCAGCGAGAATGCTGTTGTTCTCTAGATAGTGGATGAGCTCTTGGTGCCGACCTCTGCGGTAGAGCAGATCAACGTAGTTTTCGGCAACGGCGCTAGATAGTGGCCAACGCGTGGTGTCACGTAACGCTTGTTCGAGTGCACCTTCGCGCGCGGCGTCGTTATCAGCGGCAAGATACCTAGTGAGCGTCAGATTTTGCGAAAGAATGGGGCTTTGCCCTGCGGACATGGCCAGTTGTGCTTCTTTGTAGGCGTCTTTGGGACGATTAAGCGAGATGTAGGCCACCGAGAGTCCATAGTGCGCGATAGCGCTTTGCTGACTATTGTTGCTTGTCGCCAACTCTCGCTCGATTTGCGCACTTTCTTTAAGCCATGCGTCATGGGTAGTGAGTTGCAGAATTCGGGCCCTCATTTGTACGAGCTTGAACTCAAGGCTGTCATGATGAATTTGCGAGGGCAACTGTTTTGCGCGCTCGCCCATTTCCGACAGACGTGTGATGGTAAGTGGGTGCGTTGAGAGGTAGGCGGGGGCTGCACTCTCGTAGAGGCGATTGCTCGCTTGAAGACGCTCGAAGAATCCAGACATACCTTTTGGGTCAAAGCCCGCGTTATAGAGTGTTTGGAGCCCGATGCGGTCCGCTTCACGCTCTGCGTCTTGTGAGAAATTGAGATAGGACTGCACCATAGCGGCCTGTGAGCCCATCGCAATAGCGGCAGCCGCGTGTCCGCCAGAGTTCCCGCCTGCACGAGCGGCGAGGATGGCCAGCAATAGTGAGCCGATGGTGAGCGGCAGGTTTGAGCGTTGGCTCTCAATCATTCGGGCGATGTGACGTTGTGCCACGTGGCCGATTTCATGGCTCAGTACGGCGGCAAGCTCACTCTCATTGCGAGCGGCGATGATGGTACCTGTGTGCATCGAAATGTAGCCACCAGGCAACGCAAAAGCATTGAGGCTTGGGTCGCGGATTGGGAAAAAGAAAAACTGATAGGTATAGGTTTTCGCAGCGCTCACAAGCCGATAACCGAGCGTATTGAGGTACTCGCTAATGACGGGATCCGTCATAAAGGTTGGATCGTTGCGCACCTGTGTCATGATTTTTGCGCCAAGCGCTCGTTCTTGGCTGGGACTCAAGGAGGAATCTGCCGTCGTGCCCAACGAGGGAAGGTTTAAATCCAACGGGGCGTTGGCCTGATGTGCTTGAGTCACGGGGTTCGTGGCGGCAAGGGGGGCGGCGACGCTGCTAGTGGTAATGCTCCATGCAGCAACAAGGGCGATCCATTTTTTCGGTGTCATACAGTGCAGGCCTATGCAGTGAGCCCAGCGGTAAAAAGGCGTGGACAGCGTGTCCACAGCAACCTGTACGTTTAAGCAGGGCAGACGAGCACGGCGTCCTCTTCTTTTGAATGAGCACCACTCTGATGAGCGGGCGCGGTATCTCTAGGGGCTACTTCGGATGAGGCGGCGTGCAAGCATTATTCAATGCCGAGGCGCGGGAGCCCAACGGGCAACTTGCTAGGGCGGCCTCGTGCCGTGGCGCTACTGCTGAAGTGTACAATATCCCAAAAGGTGCTAAGAGCAAGGACTGTGCCGATGTGTAAGCATTGGTGATGCAGACTCATACTGAGCACCAACCTACCTAACACTTCTCTGGTCGACTCAACGAGCGTACGTTGCGTTGTAGTGCTAGCTGGCAATCTGACTAGCGTGCTTGGGACCATTGGCAAGGGCATTTCAAGATGAAAGAACTGACACATTTCAACGAGCACGGTCAGGCGCATATGGTTGATGTGGGCGCCAAAGATGAAACGCATCGTGTAGCAACTGCGCGTGGCCGCATTTCGATGCTGCCTTCTACGTTCGCCATCATTAAGTCTGGCTCTGCAAAAAAAGGTGATGTGATTGGCATTGCCCGTATTGCCGCCATTATGGCTAGCAAGCGAACAGCAGATTTGATCCCCCTCTGTCATCCGCTTGGGTTGACACGAGTCGCTGTGGACTTTTCTCTCGACGATGCAACTAGCAGTGTGGTTTGTACTGCCACCTGTGAGTGCTATGGTAAAACAGGTGTGGAGATGGAAGCCTTGACTGCTGTGCAGGTAGGGCTATTGACGGTGTATGACATGTGCAAAGCTGTCGATCGTGGCATGGTCATGTATGACATTCGTCTCTTGGAAAAAGACGGTGGCAAGTCGGGCCACTGGGTGGCTGATTAGGCTCTTTGTACGCGCTTTCCTTCTGTAGCAAGGCTCGCATCGTGGCGAAATGGCGAGCCTCGTTCATGATGATATGTGTTACAGGTCTGGCAAGAGTCCAAGACATTTTGCCTCGTAGACCGCTTCGCCGCGAGAGTGTACTTGTAGCTTTCGGTAGATCTTCTTGATGTGGGCGGTGACAGTATGCGTGGAGATGTTGAGCACGTCACCAATTTCAGCAAAGGAGATACCTTTGCTAAGCAGTTGCAACACTTCGAGTTCTCGATCTGAGAGCAGTGGATTGTAATCGTGACGCTTTTTCTCGAGTTGGCGTCCGTTGGCACGGATGTAGAGTGTACGCAACACGCTACGCACAATGGTTGGAGAGACGGGCGAACCACCACCGTGGATAAGACGGACACAGCTAGCAAGATCTTCACCCGATTGACGCAGTACATAGCCTGTGGCCCCATGCTGAATGGCACTGAATACGTCGAGCTCGTTGTCATTGTCTGTGAGGCAGAGCACGTTGAGCGCGGGTAACTGATTCTTCAGTACGAGGATGAATTTGCTCGAATCGGTATCTGCGAGGGTGACATCTGTGATCAACACATGGACATCGTACCGCACGTAGAGAGCGGTTTCCAACTCGCTTAGCGTCGTCGAGTAACCAATAACGGTAATGTCGTCGGCACTACTGAGGAGTGCAGCGCGGCGGCGTAGCTCCGTAAGCGAATTGCCGGCCAAATAGACACGAATCTTACCGTCGTTAGGCTCTTCTTTGCCGCTAGCGGGTGCGTCGTTGGGATGTGAAACGGACTTTGGGATGACGATGTCGGAGGGATCCAAGAAAGTTTTCGGTTCGCTCATTTGCTGTGTATATCTGGCTAACCCTAATGCCAAAGAGCGGCATCAGTGGATGGTAAGGATACCCTATTTTAGGGACGAAACGACAGAGAAGGGCAGAAAGATATCAAAAAAAACGCGAATGACTCAAATGCGAGCTCACAAAATATCAGGCAAGCGATAGTGAGCCGCCCCATAGCCGTGAACAAAATAGGGCGCCCAACTTGGTGATGTTGGACGCCCTGCAAAGCGCTTATGGTGCTGCGCTCAAGTGAGTGCGGCGCGACTCAGGCGATCAGGCATTACGGATGATAAGAAGCGGCACATTGCTAGTGGCAGCAATACGTGTAGCCGTTGAGCCCATCACGGCGCTCTTAAAGCGCCCGTAGCCATGCGAGCCCATCACTACGAGGTCGAGCTTCTTGCGCTTAGCGTAGGCTGAGATTTCGTCACCAGCATTGCCAACTAAGCAGACTTCTTTGGGTGAGATGGCGGCCTTGGCAAAGAGCGGACGGAGCGGTTCAACCGCTTCATTAAATTCATCCTTTTGTAGTTCTAGCACTTCTTCTTCGGAGAGTGCAGGCAACGCCATACCCGACATATCGGGCATCACGGCGCCAGCGTAGTCACTCACCACATTGATGAGGTAGAACTGAGCCCCCGTCCCAAAGAGCGAGACATGCTTGAGCGCGTAGCGAACGGCGGCTCGTCCGTACTTGGAGCCGTCAACAGCAATGCCAACCTTCAGCGCGTCGGACTCAGGTGCGGGCTTGTCTCGAAGCATTAGCACTGGCGTCGTGGTCTTGGCCAATACGCCGTTCGAAACCGAGCCAAAGAAGAGACCGCGCAGGGCGCTTTGCCCGCGGGAACCCATGACGATCAGATCGGCCTTGGTCTTTTCGGCCTCTTGAGCGATGGATTCGCTTGCCTCGCCAACGACGAAGGTTTCATTGGCCTTGAAGGAGACTTGACCGAGCTTGCGACGAATGGGTTCAAGTACCTTCTCAGCCTCATCTTCGTAATAGCGGGCAAGGGCATCTTGACCTACAAGACGGCAGGCACGTGCGGGGAGGGGCAGTTGTACGTTGAGAAGTTCAATTTCGGGATTGCTCCCAAGTAGCGTAGCGCGACTCGTGAGGAATTCAATGGCGTGTAGGCTGTTGTCGCTTCCGTCAACGGGAATGAGAATACGCATGTGGTCTCCTTGATGGGCAGGGTGATAACGCCCATGATGGTTTGGCTTTGAGAAATAGGGGACTCATTAAGAATGTCGAAAGTTCGTTCACTAATAATGAGATCCCGTTAAGTACAATGTACTCTCCTTGGGTTGAGGTGGCATTTTTGAGTGCACGGTTTGCACGAAATTCGACCGAAAAACTAACGCTTTTTTGAGGTAGGGCAAACAAAAATCGAACTTTCTATTTTTCAATTTTTGTAAGGAGATGGTTAAAAATTGAAAAATAGAATTTGTGAATTTTGTGCTGTCGTGATCGAAAGTTAAAAATTTATTCAGGAGATTTTTATGGCAAGTACATCAGATCCTCGTAGATTTGGAGGGCTGGCACGCTTGTATTCCGAAGAGGGCGCACGCCGTTTGTCCGACGCCCATGTGATGGTAGTCGGGCTAGGTGGCGTGGGAAGTTGGGCAGCTGAAGCGCTTGTGCGATCTGGGATTGGACATGTTACGCTCGTCGATGGCGACACTGTTGCTCTTTCTAATACGAACCGTCAATTACCGGCACTTGAAGGTAACTATGGACGCTACAAGGCAGAAGTTTTGCGTGAACGTGCTTTGCTGATTAACCCCGATGTCGATATAAACATTCGAACTGAGTTCATCACAAAAGAGAATGTCGATAGCTTCATTCCGAAAAATGTAAATTGGGTTTTGGACTGCATCGATGATGTTAATGCGAAAACGGCTTTGGTCGCTGCCGCACGGCGTGCTGGGGTAAATATTGCTGTTTCGGGTGGTGCTGCCGCGCGTCGAGATCCATTCCGACTTCGCTGTGCTGACCTCGCACGCGTCAAGGGGGACCCTTTGCTTGCGAAGTTGCGCACGAATCTGCGCAAGGAGCATGGCTTCCCACGTGGCAAGATGGAGGCTAACCGATCGGCAAAGTTTAATATTCCGGCCATCTATAGTGACGAGCCTCTTCATCAGCCGAAGGCAGAAAATTGTGCGGCGATTGGCGTCAGCCCTGATGTTCGCATCGGTTTTGGTTCTGCTGTGATGGTGACGGGCTCGGTAGGGTTACGCCTTGCAGCCATTGCGGTCAACGATATCCTAGGAAACGAGGATATCGGTTGGCGTCTATAATGACCTCATGAGGACATGTGGGTTAGAAGTTCCCCCTCTGACCCTAAGTGTTCTACACCCCCGTCTATGGTCGATCTGAGGTGTTTGATTGGAGCTTAGGGCTACACACAGACACCAACGCTTGACACTAGTGCGCAATGGACGTGACGCTTGAGTTCTCTAGCGCGCTCGATGGTGGGACCACGATGAAGCGTTGGGAGAGATGACAATGTTTAAGAGAATTCTTGTGCCAGTGGATGGCTCGGAGCAAAGTTTCAAGGCGGTCGGTGGTGCAGCTCGATTCGCTAAGCCACTGGGTGCAACGATTGTGTTATTGACGGTGGTAGAACCTTACTCTTACACCAATTTGTCTGAGTATCGCCCTGAGTCCATAGAGCAGTATGACGACCGTGTGTCACAAGAAGCTCAAAAACGCCTTGAACGCGCTAAGGGCATCTGTGATGAGGCTGGTGTTGTCTGTTCGAGTCTTTCGGTCAAGAGCTTTTCTCCAGCCGAAGCCATCATTGAGCAGGTTGATAAAACCGGCTGCGACATGGTTTATATGGCGAGTCACGGGCGCAAGGGACTCGCTGCCGTCTTGCTTGGTAGCGAGGCGCAGAAAATCCTCACTCATTCACGTATTCCTGTGATGGTCTATCGCTAAAAGACCACCACTCTACCCTCTTTTCTACGGAGCTATAAATGGCCGAACAGACGCTTGACGATATCAATCCGCAGATGGATCTCGCCAATCTTTACAACGAAGAAATTATCACTGACCGTAAGGTTGGAACGATCCACGTGCTTACCCCGATCACTCCGGAAGGCGGGCGTGACGCGTCTCGCCCTACCATTTTTTTGGGTGAAACGAATCTCATGACGCAGATGGGGCCGTTGCCGATTTCGTTTGAAATCCCCGCCGCAAACGTCGCTGAAGCGGTTGCGGGCTATGGAGAGGCGGCCAAACAGGGTATCCGCGACACGATTGAGCGTCTGCAGGCGTTACGCCGTGAGCAGGCAAACCAAATTGTGACCCCAGGGATGCCTGGTTTTCAGGCGCCTCCTGCGGGTAGCGGGATTGCGATGCCCTAATGGGTATTTAGAGTTGGACTTGGCCAATGGCGCAACCCAAAGCGCCAAGTTCGGCCTTATGCAAAAGCGTGGATGCAGTCATCTGCGCTTTTTCTTTTGCGGCGTGAAAATTGCGGAGAAAATCTGCCCTTAGCTAGACTTTTCGCTAAACTGTGCGCAGTTTACGGGCTTGGCTAAGACGGATTTACCTATTGCTCGGTGCAGGCCCTCTCACTTTAGCTACTGCAGGCAGGCGTAATCTCCACGCGTTTGGGAGTATCAGAACTGCGGTGCGTTTCACCACACGGGTGCCTCTCGAGTTGGAGAGAAGTTCCCGAACTCCATTGAACAATATGGCTTGCAAGGTTTGGCGGAATCGTTTTGTGCAACGATCTCAGCCTTTTGAGCAGGCCTCATACCTGTTTTTTGAAGTATGGCTCAATATGTATTTACGATGAATCGGGTCGGGAAGATCGTCCCCCCGAAACGTCAGATCCTCAAGGATATTAGTCTTTCGTTTTTCCCTGGCGCCAAAATTGGCGTCCTCGGGTTGAATGGCGCGGGTAAGTCGACGCTACTGAAGATCATGGCTGGTGTCGATAAAGACATCGAAGGGGAAGCTCTCCCAATGCCTGGCCTCAATATCGGCTATCTCCCTCAGGAGCCTGTATTGGATGCGGAAAAAACCGTGCGAGAAACGGTCGAAGAAGGCATGGGCGAAGTGATTCAGGCGCAGGCTAAGCTGGATCAAGTGTATGCGGCCTATGCTGAACCTGATGCCGATTTTGATGCCTTGGCGGCTGAACAAGCTCGATTAGAAGCGATCATTGCTACGGCAGGTGCCAATGTGCAGACGCAGATGGAAATTGCTGCGGATGCGCTTCGCTTGCCCCCTTGGGAAGCAAAGATTGGGCACCTCTCTGGGGGAGAAAAACGACGCGTTGCGCTCTGCCGTCTCCTGTTGTCCCGTCCGGACATGTTACTGCTTGACGAACCAACCAACCATCTTGACGCGGAGTCCGTCGAGTGGCTCGAGCAGTTTTTGCATCGCTTCCCAGGAACGGTGGTGGCGGTGACCCATGACCGTTATTTCTTGGACAATGCAGCAGAGTGGATTCTGGAGTTGGATCGCGGCGAGGGGATTCCTTGGCACGGTAACTACTCTTCTTGGCTTGACCAAAAGGAAAAGCGTCTCGAGATGGAGAAGCGCCAAGAAGACGCTCGTATGAAGGCAATCAAGCATGAATTGGAATGGGTTCGTCAAAATCCAAAGGGGCGCCAAGCTAAATCCAAAGCGCGTCTATCTCGTTTTGAAGAGCTCTCGAGCGTGGAGTACCAACAGCGCAATGAAACCAATGAAATCTTCATCCCAGTGGCGGAACGCTTAGGTAAGGATGTCATCGAGTTTAAGGACGTCAGTAAGGGTTTTGGAGATCGCCTTCTCATTGATAATCTCTCCTTTACAATCCCAGCAGGGGCCATTGTTGGGGTGATTGGTCCAAACGGTGCGGGTAAGTCAACCCTCTTTAAGATGATCATGGGGCAAGAAAAGCCGGATAGCGGGGAGATCAAGATTGGATCTACCGTGCGTTTGGCCGCCGTTGATCAGATGCGTGACTCGCTGCCGAACGACAAAACAGCCTTTGATGCCGTAGCTGATGGTCAAGATATGCTACAAGTCGGAAAGTTTACGATGAGTAGTCGAGCCTATCTTGGGCGTTTCAACTTCAAGGGCGGTGATCAGCAAAAGTTGGTGGGCACATTGTCGGGCGGTGAGCGTGGCCGCCTGCACTTAGCCAAGACGTTGCTTGCTGGGGGTAATGTTCTGCTGCTTGACGAACCCTCCAATGACCTTGATGTGGAAACTCTGCGCGCCCTCGAAGAGGCGTTACTGGAGTTCGCTGGCTGTGCGCTTGTTACCTCGCACGACCGTTGGTTCCTCGACCGCATAGCCACGCATATTTTGGCCTTCGAGGGTGATAGCCGTGTTGTGTTCTTTGATGGCAATTACAACGAGTACGAAGCTGACAAACGTCGCCGTCTGGGCGATGAAGCGGCCCAACCGAAGCGGCTTCGCTTTAAGCCTCTTAAGCACTAAAGGCAAGTAATGCACTCTGCAAAGCGGCGTTGCGCAATGCGTAGCGCCGCTCACCTTAGTTTCACGCATCAACGAGGCGGCTAGTGGCTCTCGAGCGCGTTGCTTGGGGAGCTGACTGCTAAAAGCCCTCGTGCGCTTTGATTCTTGGCTCAGAAATGCCTATATACGTATTAGCCTCGCAGAGCGAGGCACTGTGGCAACGCGCAAGGCGTGAAACTGCCGTACCCAGAGCAAACGATGCGACCGATACTCGCGGTGAGCACTGGATACTCTCAGTACGTGATGCAAACGCTCGACAACTTGCCGCCGAGCGAGGGTGGTTGACAGCGGATGCGCTTCTCGGCGATGCCTTTCCGAGCATGGACGGAATTCACTGCGTTCAAGGCACGCTTGATGCACGGCGTATCACATGCTATTGGGTACAGGGTCTCAAGTTGGGCGAACGGGAGCTCGTCTCAGGAGCCGCCGATGTCATATGGACCGATCAGCGTGAAAGCCTTGATGCCGTTCGTCATCTTATTAATGCAAAAACGCTAGTTCGTGGGCTGGAAGCGCTACCTGAGTGTGATGTGCCTCGTTTTTTGTCGAGAGATGTCGATGGCGCTTTGCGTTTGAGAATGGCTGCGGGGACACATGCCCGCATTGAGCCGCCTCAGCGTGTTGTAGTCATTGGTGCTGGTATCGCAGGCGCACTCGTAGCAGCTCAGTTACAAGAGCGTGGCGTAAAAACGCAGGTCATTGATGCGGCTCCCGTGGCAGGAGCGGGCGCGTCAGCACTGGCTGCGGGGCTCGTACATCCACACTGGCAGTTGCATGACAATCCGCTTTTTCGTCTCACTCGGTTGGGTTTTCGCCGACTATTGCCGCTTTTAGCTGAGGCTGCAGAGCTGTTTTCTCCCTGCGGGGTGTTGGATGTTGCGCAGAATGCTGAAGAATGGGCAAAGTGGCAAGACGCTACGGATCGAGCGCTTCCAATGCGCCTGCCCGTGGAGTTTGCAAGCCTGCTGAGCGCTGAGGAATTTGCTCAACAGATGGGCTGGTCGGTGCCAGCGGGTGGTTGGTGGTATCCATGCGCAGGGCTACTCAACGCGGGGGCTTTCGCGCGACACCTCCTAGCACGCTCTGGTGCGTTGCTGCGCACGAACTGTAGGGTGACGAAGCTAGAGCAAACGCCTCAGGGCTGGTGCGTACGCGGTAGATATGGAGAAGTGCTGGCTGATGCAGATGCGGTTGTGCTTTGCACAGCGATGGGAACGCCTGCGCTTTTGGGACTGAGCGAACAACGTCTCGGTATCAGCGCGTTAGCGGGGCGCATTAGTCTACTGAGCAGAGCACCCGCTGAGCTCTCTCGGGTGGCGGCGGAGAATGTTGCCCTAACAGGGCGCGGATATTTTGCCAAAGTGGGAGACGCCTTGTCGCTTGTGGGAGCAACTTACGAGCGTGCAGAGGGGGCGCTGACTGCTAGAGAGGCGGAGGCGCATAACATGGCGCTCTTGGAGGAGCTTTTGCCAGGCTCAGCTGCAGAGCAGCTTGCTACAGGGGCGTTTTATCAGGGCGTTCGTGCCGTTGCGCAGGATCGGCTACCTTTTGTCGGCGCTGCGCCGACGGCCGCATCCATAGCGGGTACGACTTTCAAGGGTTTGCCAGAATCCGACCGAGTACCTACGCCAGAAGGGCTTTGGCTTTGCACTGCGATGGGGTCACGTGGCCTGACTTGGGGTGTTGCAGCCGCCGAAGCGCTCGTAGGTTTGATGATGGGAACACCGCTGTTGATGGAGCGCTCACTCTTGCGGCTACTGCATCCTGCACGTTTCTTGCGAAAGAGCCTTGTGCGTTCTTAACAAAAGAGCCGATGCGGGCTATGCTCCCCATCGGCTCGGAGGCGGTTTGTTGGGCGCTAACCTAGCAGGTTATTTTTTGCCGCAACATTGTTTGTATTTTTTACCGCTCCCGCAAGGGCATGGATCATTGCGGCCAATTTTATTAGTGGTTTTCACAGGCTGGTTGGGTACGTAGACCTTTTTCAGCATGAAAACCGTTTCTACGACGTCATAGAGCGCATCTTGGAGGTTTTCCTCCATTGGACGGAGCCGCTCATAAAGTGCCGTATCCTCACCGAAACAATCCTTATAGGCTTCAGCAGGAATGTGGCAGAGAATGCGGTGCAGTGATGCATAAAGAGACTCATCCATTTTTTCTTCGAGCGCATCAGCATCCCAATGCGAAAGGGCTTCGAGAAAGCCAACGCTCCAAGGCTCAATGGTATCGTGAACATCAGGTCCCTTTTCAATGACATTGCCCTCGTCGTCGACCACTGGGAAGATAATGGGATCAAGTCCATTGCCTGCCGTGAGGGCTGCCAAGATTTGGTTGAAGCGTAGCTCTAACAGTTCAATGAGCCGATCGTCTGCAGGAACTTTGGCTGGATCACCCTCGTCGTCAAACACGTATGGCATGACGGCCTCAAACGAGGGCTGTTCAGGGTTTAAGAGCATGCCTGTGAAAAAGCCATCAAGAACGCCACTATCCATGGCGTTTTCACTATTCAGGGCTTCGATGCGCTCCTGTAATTCTTCGACGAAATCCAAATCGTTAGAGCTGTTTGCCATAATGTTGACCCACGTTCGGGTACCACTCCTTTTGTAAGAGAATTTTTGCTGTACCCACGAAGGGCTTTGGCTGCCTGCATAATACCAAAAGCCTCCACAGAGAGATTTCTTTTTGAGAGTACTTTGTCTCTGTGGGGCGTCCGCATACAGTCGCCATAGACATTGGGAGGAGAACATGTCGTTCATTGAGGCACTCCAAGCTGCTGTGCTTGGGGTGGTCGAGGGGTTGACCGAATTTTTGCCGATCAGCTCCACAGGGCATCTGATCATTGCGGCGGATTGGATAGGCTTTTCTAAGCACCCTTTTGCTAATACCTTCCTTGTGGCCATTCAGGCAGGCGCCATTCTGGCAGTTTGTTGGTATTATCGAGGGTTGATTTTTGGCATTCTGCGCAACCTTTTTAAGCGTGGCCCTGAGCAACGTTTAGCACTGAATACCATCATTGCGTTTTTGCCTGCTGTGCTCGTTGGCCTTGTTGTAGCGGACTTTATCAAAGCGCATTGCTTCAACATCGTGACGGTTGTGACGACGTTGATTGCGGGTGGGGTGGTGTTGCTCTGGATTGAAAAGCGTACGTCCTCCTGCGGAGCGCGTCCTGCGCGAATCGAACGGATGCAGGATATGACTTGGCGTGAGGCGCTTGGCGTTGGCATTGCCCAGTGTTTTGCTATGATCCCAGGCACGAGCCGCTCTGGCTCAACGATTGTGGGCGGCCTGCTTTTAGGACTGTCGCGAAAAGCGGCGACGGAGTTTTCCTTTTTTTTGGGTATTCCAACTATTCTTGGCGCGACCGTGTTTGACCTGTGGCATTCGCGTACAACATTGATGGCGGGACAGTGGAGCTTCGGGCTCTTTGCGATTGGTTTCTGCGTGTCATTTGTATCCGCATTGGCTGTAGTCAAGTGGTTAATTGGCTTTGTGTCTCGCAACGACTATCGTCCGTTCGGTTGGTATCGAATTGGTTTTGGAATCCTCTTGCTACTACTTTATTTTTCGGGCCTTGTAACGTTCTAACCATGAGGCAGCAAAAAAGCCCGAAGGAAACCTAAGAGTTTCCGCTCGGGCTGACATAGTTCACAAAGAAAGAGTGCGTTTAGGTCGGTCTAGCGCGCCCCTCAGT
Organism: uncultured Sutterella sp.; assembly: GCA_902463725.1. Taxonomy (GTDB): domain Bacteria; phylum Pseudomonadota; class Gammaproteobacteria; order Burkholderiales; family Burkholderiaceae_F; genus Sutterella. The sequence continues at coordinate 20,395 of CABQGK010000006.1, forward strand.
AGGCGCTAAGCACCTCTTTAGCGACGCACAAAAACGAGATCCCAGATGCCGTAACCGAGCCGCTCGCCTCGTGCTTGGAATTTGGTTCGGGGGCGCTCACAAAGGGAGTTCCCCATGACAGGGCTCCAAGCGCCTTCACCATGGAGATTTTTGAGCAAAGGTTCCGCAGAGAGAACTTCCATCATCTGCTCAGCATAGTTTTCCCAGTCTGTAGCGCAGTGCAAATAGCCCCCAGGTCGGATTTTTGTGGCCAGCAAACCAATGAAGGGTTGCGCAACGAGACGACGCTTATGGTGACGAGCTTTTCTCCAAGGGTCGGGGAAGTAGATATGCACGCCATCCAAGCTGGCATCAGCAATCATGTCGCGCACGATCTCAACGGCATCATGCCGAATAATGCGGATGTTTGTGACGCCAGTTTCATCAATGCGTTTAGCTAAAGCGCCGACGCCAGCGACAAACACTTCACAGCCAATGAAGTTGACATCCGGCCGAGACTGAGCAATGGCAACCGTGGTTTCGCCCATCCCGCAACCAATCTCGAGGACGGTGGGAGCCTGACGCCCGAAAATTGCCTCGGGCTCAAGGATGCTAGGCGAGTACTCAATCTGATATTTGGGCAGAGACTCTTCAATTGCTCGCTTTTGGGCAGCTGATATATGACCGCGGCGCATCACAAAGGAGCGGATGTGGCGGTTTTTTAGCGTCTCTAGTTCTTCGGCAGTGAGCTCGGGCTTGGTGTTGTCCATGACAGTTATGTGTTATTCAAAGGAATGGGCATTTCGTGAGGAACGGCACAACGGCGACCATCGTTCAAACGTAACGAGCGGGTTGTGCTCACTTGTCCCTCAAGCGTTCGCTATGTTAAGCGAATATGTCGCGCGGCGCTTGCTTGATGAGCTGGGAAGTGATGTGTCCTTCAGCCAGTGTCAAAGAAAAAGGGCTGCAGAAACTCTGCAACCCCTTTATAAACTGGTGGAGCGGGTGAAGGGAATCGAACCCTCGTCTTTAGCATGGGAGGCTATTGCTCTGCCATTGAGCTACACCCGCACCGTGGTGCGAATTCTAGCACGATTTGCTACCTGCTGGCGTAAGCCAATGAAGTAACCATCTGCATCAATAACGTTGAGTGACTTTGGAGAGTACCCAGAGTGCAATAACCAGCACGAGAATGGATCCCGCGGTCATCAGCATGAACTGAGGCGTCATGTGCTCGACGTCCACGACAAAAAATCTTGCAATTGCCACGATAGCAAGTGCAACTGGAGTGCGAATTGGAATTTCGCGCGTTCCCAGCGCTGAGCCCTTGATCATCGAGAGGATCTCAATGTAGAGAAAGAGCAGGAGTAAGTCGCCAAGGCTAGCGAGGCGATTATCAACCATTTCCAAAATGGAAGAGGAAATACCAACAATTGTCGCTATGCCAATGGCAATCAAGGTAAATGCTTGAACATACGTGATGAGGTGATTGAATTTCTTCGACGAATATTCAAGGACTGCGGATGGGGTGTGGTCTTCAGTATGCGGATCCATAGTGTCGGGAGTTCGCGTAAAAGAGAAATCGGCCGAAAGCGACTCTCGTCAAGAGGGGGCTTCGGCCGATTATTTTATCATTCTAGCTCTTGTGACTGGGTTGGTTATTTATGTGAAAGTCTACGCACTAACCAGTCACCAAAGGATTGCACGCCCTGCACGAGGATGATCAACACGATCACCACCGTCCACATCACATCAGGCATGAAGCGCTGGTAACCGTAGCGGATGCCGAGGTCACCTAAACCACCACCGCCAACAGCGCCGGCCATAGCTGAGTAGCCGATCAGACTGATGATTGCGATGGTCAGCCCCGCAACGATCCCTGGTAGCGCTTCGGGCAGGAGAATTTTTGTAATGATCTGCAGATTGGTGGCGCCCATAGCCTGTGCGGCTTCGACCAAGCCTTTGTCGACTTCACGAAGACTGGTTTCGACAATGCGAGCGATAAATGGTGCTACGGCGAGTGTCAAGGGCACCATGGCTGCAGCCGTACCAATCGTAGAGCCGACGATCAAGCGTGTGAATTGGCTGATTGCGACCAGAAGAATGATAAATGGTACGGAGCGCAAAGCATTCACGAGTGTGCCAACGATCTTATTAAAGGCAGGCATTGGCAGGAAAGATTTGCGGTCTGTGATGAAAAGCAAAATCCCGAGTGGAATCCCGAAGATTGCGCCGATACCGCCAGAGACAAAAACCATCAAAAGGGTATCGAGCGTGGACTCCCAAATCATGAGCATCATGTTACTGGACATCAGTCAACTCCTCGACAATGACGCCCTGCTCACGAATGAAGGCGAGGGCTTGAATGTAAATTACTGGATCGCATTCGATTAGCACAGTCAGTGTGCCGAGCATGGCGCCGTGAATGTCGTCGACAGAGCCACGCAGAATGTTGAAATCGAGATTGAAACGTCGAGAGCACTCGGAAATTGTCGGACGCGTGACACGATCGCCACGGAACGCAAGACGTAGTAAGTGCACATAGCTAGGATCGGGATGTGCGGCGCGTGCCTTGCGAACGGCCTCCAAAACACTCGCGGGCATGTCACGGGCCATCACATTGCCAATGAGCGCCTTGGTGGTTTCATGCTGAGGCGCAAGGAAGATATCCGTGACGTCACCGCTCTCGACGATCTTGCCGTAGTTCATGACGACCACTCGGTCGCAGATTTCTTTGACCACTTGCATTTCGTGGGTAATCATCACGACGGTCAAACCGAGCACCTTGTTAATGCGCTTCAGTAGTTGCAGCGTTGCAGTCGTTGTTTCTGGGTCTAGAGCAGAGGTGGCCTCGTCTGAGAGCAAAATTTTTGGATCGTTGGTAAGCGCGCGTGCAATGCCGACACGTTGCTTCTGCCCCCCAGAGAGTTGCGCAGGATACTTGTGTGCGTGTTCTGTCAGCCCCACGAGCTTCAGTAAGGGTTCAACTTTAGCCTTGATTTCTGCCGCTGGGGTGCCGACTAACTCAAGTGGTAGGGCAACGTTGTCGTAGACAGTGCGGGAGCTGAGCAGATTGAAGTGCTGGAAAATCATGCCAATGGAACGGCGTGTTTCACGGAGTTCAGACTCCGAGAGCTCCATCAAGTTTTTACCGTCTACGGTAACGCGACCTTCAGTTGGACGGTTGAGCAGGTTAATGCACCGCACGAGCGTGCTTTTACCTGCCCCTGAGCGGCCAATGATGCCGAAGATTTCTCCAGCCTTAATCTCAAGGGAAACGTTGTCAAGAGCTTTGAACTCTCGTCCCTCAGGCGTGGTATAGGATTGCGTGATATTTTCGAGTTTGATCATTTGCTTTGGCAGAGGAGGAGAAAAGGATTCTCAGCTTAAATGTCTGTGCCTACAGTGTAGCGTTAGAGATGTGGATGCTGCGGAGTTGAGCGCTAAACCCTTGAGGTATTACCTAAAGACGTGCTGCAGAGCGGTGGCAGTTTCGGATGCGCAGAGGTCTGGAGTGAATGTCAGCTTGCTGTGCGTAAAAGAAAATCCCACTGGCGTAGGCTGCCAATGGGATGGAATCTGGTGGGAACGCAGGGATTCGAACCCTGGACCGACGGATTAAGAGTCCGCTGCTCTACCAGCTGAGCTACGTTCCCGACTAGGGTGCTTCTCCAAGAGTTTCAACATTTGAGTTTGATGGTGGGAACGCAGGGATTCGAACCCTGGACCGACGGATTAAGAGTCCGCTGCTCTACCAACTGAGCTACGTTCCCATGGAGAAGACAAATTCTCTGTAGATTTGATGGTGGGTCGTGCGAGACTCGAACTCACGACCAACGGATTAAAAGTCCGCTGCTCTACCAACTGAGCTAACGACCCATTTACCCATCAGCACGCGAGCGCCAATGATCTACTAGAGGCATGGAATTTTGCACTGAATTTTTGAATTTGTCAAGCAAATACCGTATTCTTGGTATGTTTTGATCCTCTCGTGGGTCTGAAAATCTTTAGACGGCGGCACTGTGACTAATTTTGATCTCTAATTCCATCAGATGAAATAAAAATGTTTTTAGTTAGTGTAATCTCTAACAAATGATAGCTAGACAAGTTCGTTGCTTTCAGGCATTATTACCATCAAGGCACCAGAGCTCGAGAACATAACTTATTGAAATAAATAGGTTTAGTGTCGATTTTGGCTGTTTTTGGATATTTAAAAGATCTTGTTGGGCGGTGGCGCGTTGTGGTGTTATATCGCCATCTCCCAAATGATATGGAGTAGAAGTTATGGCCTCGTCAAAACAACCTCCGCGCCCCGAGCGACTTGAAGGGGAGCAACGCGAGAAGGCTCTGAAAGCTGCCCTTGCTAGCATTGAAAAGCAATTTGGTAAGGGTGCCATCATGCGCATGGATGACGAAGTGGCGCCCGAAAATATCGAGGTTGTGAGCACTGGCTCCCTTGGGCTAGACCTTGCGCTTGGCGTCGGTGGATTACCTCGTGGTCGCGTGATTGAAGTCTATGGTCCTGAGTCTTCTGGTAAAACCACGCTGACACTGCATGTGATTGCTGAAATGCAGAAGATAGGTGGTACCTGCGCCTTTATTGACGCGGAGCATGCGCTCGATATCCAATATGCTCAGCGCTTAGGGGTCAAGGTCAAGGAGTTGCTTTTGTCGCAGCCTGATACGGGTGAACAAGCGCTTGAAATCACCGATACGTTGGTGCGCTCTGGCTCGATTGACCTGATCGTAGTGGACTCGGTGGCTGCCCTCACACCCAAGAGTGAAATTGAAGGTGAAATGGGTGACTCGCTTCCGGGGTTACAGGCACGCCTTATGTCGCAGGCTCTGCGCAAGTTGACAGCTTCTATTACACGCACGAAGTCAATTGTCATTTTCATCAACCAGATGCGCATGAAGATTGGTGGTTATGGAAATCCAGAGACGACGACGGGTGGCAATGCCCTCAAGTTTTATAGCTCAGTTCGTTTAGACATTCGTCGTGTAGGCGCTATCAAAAAGGGTGAAGAGGTCATTGGTAACGAAACACGCGTCAAGGTTGTGAAGAATAAGGTGGCGCCTCCGTTTAAGAGTGCTAAGTTTGACATCCTTTACGGGGAGGGTATCTCCCGTTTAGGAGAGTTGATTGATATCGGTGCAGATCTGAGCATCGTGGAAAAGGCGGGCGCTTGGTATACCTGTGAGGGCAACCGCTTACAGGGTAAGGACAAGTTGCGCGAATTCTTGCGTGATAACCCTGACGTGGCTGCATCGTTGGAAGCAAAAATCCGAGAACGTAAGAGCGTGCACATCAATAAGGCGCTCGCCGATGTCGAGCCAGAAGTGGTGAGCGTGGATGACGAAGAGCCGCCACCCGAACCTGAGTTCTAATCAACGCATCTAATCTAGGGCATCCGTACTATGGGTGCCCTTGCTATATGAGGATGAAAGAACGTGGCAGATACACGAGCACAGAAGCAAGGTGTGGTTTTTGTCTGGGGAGAGGACGACACACTGTTTGAGGCTGAGCAACTTCCACCTAAAGAGTTCGTAGCACTCGAGGGGGCGCCCTCTCTTGAGCGCAACCCGATTGTGACGGATGTGCCTGTTGATATTCAGATTGATGCAGAGCTACTAGAAAATGATGTAGGACCTAGGCGCACCATGCGTCGCCGCAGTACACATACAAGCGCGAGAGGACTACAGCATCAGGAGGAGAGCGTAGCGCCTCCAGAAGCGGGTGAGGCTTTGGCAGAGGGGACGCTCGATGACAGTGAAGAGCAAGAGCGGCGCGTTTCGCTAGAAGAGGCTGAACTTAATACCTTCAACCTAAAACAGGATGAAGATGGCTTTTGGCAGCCTAAGAAATCACGCTCGTCGCGGCAGCGCAAACCGCGCGCAGAGCAGCCCAAACGAAGTCTATTTGCGCAGGCGGTCGATTGTTTGAGCCGACGTGAATACTCTAGAGCAGAGCTCAGAAAGCGACTCATGAGGGATGCGCGAGACGAGGAACGCGAGGCGCTTGCCGCTGAAGTTGATCAGGTGATTGAGCGTTTAGAGGGGTTGGGCTACCTCTCTGATAAACGCTTTGCTGAAGGACGTGTACGGATGCGAGCGTCGCAATTGGGCAACGCACGTATTCGGGGCGAACTTCGACGTCTCGGTGTCGGCGAAGAGGCGATTCGCGAAGCGATGGATGAACTCACAGAGGCTGAAGATGTTCGCGCATGGCGTGTTTGGAAAAAGCGCTTCAGCGAGTTACCCACCTCTGCCAAGGAGAGAGATCGACAGATCCGCTACCTGCTTTATCGTGGTTTTTCGATGAGTGCCGTGGAGCGAGTAATTCGGGGACGCGTTGAGCCTCCAGAGGAGCAAGGCTTTTGGGACTAGTTCGTGCAATATGATAGGTTAGAGCTCTTTGGCTGTAAGTGCAAAATGCTACAATCACAGATCCGATACCGTCCTCATTTGGAGAGAATATTTTGGAATACCTCTACGACTTGCTGACCAACCTGCATTGGGGTGCAGTGGGTCAGATCATCATGATCGACATTCTTCTTGGCGGCGACAATGCTGTGGTCATTGCCATGGCGTGCCGTAATCTGCCAGCACATCAGCGAACCAAAGGTGTGATTTGGGGAACGGCTGGTGCGATTCTCTTGCGAGTATTGCTGATTGTCTTCGCAGTGATGGTGTTGGATATGCCGCTGTTGAAGGCCGTTGGCGGCGTACTCCTTATATGGATCGGTGCGAAGCTCCTATTGCCTGATGATGGTGGCCATGACAAGATTGAAGGTAGTAGCCGGCTTCTCGGTGCTATTAAAACCATCATTGTCGCGGATCTCGTGATGAGTTTTGACAATGTGATCGCCATTGCTGGTGCTGCACAGCAGGCGCATGAAGACCATCAAACGCTTTTGGTCATTTTTGGTTTACTTGTTTCGGTTCCCTTCATTGTGTTTGGGTCCCAGATGGTGATGAAGATCATCGATCGCTTCCCCGCGGTCATTTATTTTGGTGCGGGGCTTCTAGGATGGATTGCTGGCGGGATGATGGTCTCGGACGGCTTTGTGACCCAGCGTTGGCCAGAGGCTAGTTTCATGCTTCACTACCCCGCAGCAGTTTTAGGGGCGCTCTTGGTGATTGTGATAGGTCACTTTTGGGGTAAAGCCAAACTCAAGAAGATGGCAGCTTCCAAAGAGGCTTAGCAGTAGGAGCGAGGCGTTGAACTTTACTTGTGATTGCCCCTGTGGCAATCACTAGAAGCCTACATGAAGCAACAAGCAAAACGGGAATCGTTGTCGCGATTCCCGTTTTCATATTGACGAGTCACCTCACATCTGAGGGGAGGTAGCGTGAAGGCGATCAGCGTTGAACGACATCGATAAAGCCGCCGCCGAGGCAGACATCACCTTGATAGAGTACGGCACTTTGCCCTGGGGTGGCTGCCCACTGTGGCTCATCAAAGCTAAGGCTGAAGGCGTCCGCACCCACGCTCTTGATGCGGCAGGCGCCGTCGGCTTGACGGTAGCGTGTCTTGACGGTGACGTCATCCTCGAGTGAGGGTGCTATGCCGCGAATCCAACTTGGATGAACAGCGGTGAGTTCGTGCGAAAGTAGCCATGGGTGATCGTGCCCTTGGCAGACCCAAAGCGTATTGGTTTTCAGATCTTTGCGAGCGACGAACCAAGGCTCACCTGTGGAGTCTTTCTGTCCTCCGATGCCGATGCCCTTGCGCTGACCGAGTGTATAAAACGAGAGACCAATATGTTCTCCGATGACGTGTCCCTCGGGGGTTTTAATGGGTCCGGGGTGCGTTGGCAGGTAGCGGCTCAGAAACTCACGGAAAGGACGTTCTCCAATAAAACAGATGCCCGTTGAATCTTTCTTCTTGGCATTGGGCAGCTTAAGTTGTGCTGCAATCTCACGCACCTTTGTCTTGTAGAGTTCGCCCACGGGGAAAATTACGCGTTCAATCTGTTGCTGCGTCAACCTGTGCAGAAAGTAGCTCTGATCTTTACTCGGGTCGACCCCACGGAGCAACTCGACACCATGGTCGGTGTGGCGGACTCGGGCATAATGCCCTGTGGCAATATAGTCCGCTCCCATGGCCATAGCATGATCGAGAAATGCACGGAACTTGATCTCGGCGTTACAGAGAATGTCGGGATTGGGCGTTCGACCAGCAGTGTATTCTCTTAAAAAATCGCTGAAGACGCGATCCTTGTATTCTTTAGCAAAATTGACGGCCTCCATGTCGATGCCAATGACATCGGCGACGCTTGAGGCGTCAAGAAAATCTTGACGAGATGAGCAATACTCACTGTCGTCATCATCCTCCCAGTTCTTCATGAAGAGCCCGATCACTTCGTAGCCTTGCTCTTTAAGAAGCCAAGCGCTTACGGAAGAGTCGACGCCGCCAGATAGACCGACAACAACGGTTTTCTTTGTCATGTGGATGGAATCCGAGGTGTGAAATAGAGAGAAAAGAGTCAGGGGATGGAGCCCATACGGGTTGAGCCGCTACAATAGGCCTCCATCCCCTTTTTGAGGATAAGCCATCATTATATGACTGACGCTAACAACCTTCGCACTAATGTTGCAGAACTCTGTGGAATCCGCCACGTTTTTTTGAATCAACCGCTTCCCGCTATGGCGGGACCAGAACTCGTTGCAGCAGTCTCTGAGGCTGGCGGCCTCGGTGTTGTGCCTGCTTTGAGTATGAGTCCTGAGCAGATTACGACTTTCTGTGCTCGCGTTCGTGAGTTGACGAGTCGCCCATTCGCTATTGCGCTGGATGTGGATGAAACGCCAGTGCGCGTAGAGGGCACTGAAGAGCTCTTTGCAACGTTGGCTCCCTTGCTTGAGGAGTTAGGCCTGCCGCTAAACGCAGAGCAGGACCAAGACAACGTTTATGATCTACGGCCTACGCACACATATCAGGAACGTTTTGCAGCAGCGCTTGCAGCGAAACCGAACGCCGTGATTGCTATGTTCGATGGGTTCCGAGAACCTGAAGCAGAAGCGCTGCAAGCGGCTGGTGTGGTCAATATGGCGTATTTCACGTCGGTGCTAGAGGCCAAAGTGTTACATAGTGCAGGCTGCCAGGTGCTCATCGCACAGGGCGCCGATGCGTCGGGACCGCGAGTTTCGTTCGGCGGCGCTCGCTATGCGGGAGCCAGTTTACTCACACTTGTACCTGCAGCTATCGAAGCGACAAAATTACCAGTGATAGCGCTCGGGGGAATCTATTGCCGTAGTCAGGTTGCCGCATTACGTGCGCTTGGGGCTGCTGGCATTATGGTCGGCACTGCGCTTCTTCCGACTGAGGAGAGCGCTGCGCAAGAGCTGTATCGTTATTGGGCATTACATGGACAGATGCACGATACAATTCTCGCGACGACGTACCACGGGATAAATGGCTGTCGCATGCTCAAAAATAGTTTTACAGATTGGGTGTGGCGCGGAGAGCCTATTGGACGAGTTGTTTATCAACGCATTTTTGCGGCGATCGAACAGGCGGCTCGTCGATGCGGCAGGCGGGATCTCCTTGTGTATGAACTTGGACTCGGCATCGGACGCTCTGCCTTTGAGCGCGTAGCCGATGCGGTTGAAAATTTATCTGAGAGTTAGAAAAAAACTCGCTCCAATTGGCTTGCTGGGGCGAGTTTTTTTCTTTTCTGTGTTGTGTGAGAGCTCCGATCACTAAGAGAAAGCACTTAGAAGAGGTCGAAAAAAGCGTATTTCTTTCCGTTCAATGGAATTTTTGCGCAAAAAACTAGGGATGATTCACTTCCCCCTCAAATTGCTTTGAACTTTTAGTTTGACTATTATCAACGCAAAAGCGCCTCTTTACGATTGTGAAGATGATCGCAAAAAGGTAATAAAAATCCATTTGGAGGCTCCATGACAGAATCCAACATCGAAATTGGCGGATTGTCCATGAAGGGACGAGCGATCGCGCTATTGGTCGGTCCGCTTCTGGCGCTATTGACGTTCTATCTGCTGCCCGACAGCTATGTTGATGCCGCTGGCAAAACGGTCGCCTTTGCCTACAAAGGCAAAGCCTGTTTGGCTGTGACGGTTTGGATGGCCGTTTGGTGGTTTACTGAAGCGCTACCGATTGCTGCGACGGCCATGCTGCCGCTAGTTGTCTATCCCATTCTGCAGATCACGACGCCAGCTGAGGCAATGTCCAACTATGCCTCGGGAACCATTTTCCTGTTCTTGGGCGGTTTCTTACTTGCCGCAGCGATTCATCGCTGGCATTTGGATCGTCGTATTGCGCTGTCCATGCTGGCGTTGTTTGGAACTAAGCCGAATCAGATGATTCTCGGGCTCATGGTTGCCACGGGATTCCTTTCTGCTTGGGTTTCGAATACGGCGACGGCAGCCATGATGGTGCCGATTGCGGTGGCCGTTATGGGGGTGATCCGTTCTACACAACCCTCTGCGGAGATCTCTCAGGCGGAGAGAAACTTTGGTGTAGCGGTGTTGCTGGGCATTGCGTATGCTGCTTCGATCGGCGGTATGGCTACCTTGATCGGCTCACCACCTAATGGTATCTATGCCCGCTTTGTGGAACAGACTTATCACGAGACGGTAACGTTTGTGCAGTGGATGGAACTTGGGTTGCCTGTTACCCTCATCCTATTGCCTGTGGCCTATCTCTTGCTTACCAAAGTGCTTTTCCCTGCAAAACTTGAAGCCATTCCTGGTGGGCGTGATTGGGTGAAGAAAGAGCTACATAAGCTCGGCAAGATGACGCGCGGCGAAGTTATCGTGCTCATTGTGTTTGCCGTTGCAGCGCTGCTCTGGATCTTTGGGCCTGTGATCCGAGATTTCACGGTCAACGGTGCCAAACCCTTTAAGCCGCTCTCTGATACGGTTATTGCCATGGGAGCAGGGTTGTTGCTCTTCATGATTCCAGTGGATATCAAGCGCGGCATTCACGCCCTCGATTGGAATTCCACCAAAGATGTGGTGGCTTGGGATGTGCTCTTGCTTTTCGGTGGTGGCTTGACGATGGCTGCCGCCATTCAGAAAACAGGGGCAGCTGCCTTGATCGGCGCACAGGCTAGCATTTTTGCTGGTGCAGGTGAGACGACGATGATGGCTGGGGTAGCAACCCTCGTGACCTTCGCTACGGAGGTGACCTCCAATACGGCTTTGACGGCAACGATGATGCCGCTCATCTCTGCCGCTGCGGATAGTCTGAAGATCGCGCCTGAGGGACTCTTGGTGACCACAGCAATTGCCGCATCCTGTGCGTTCATGATGCCTGTGGCTACGCCGCCGAACGCTATTGTGTTCGGGACGGGACGTCTGCGTATCGGTGATATGGTTAAGGCGGGTTTCCTCCTCAATATCATTGGGGTGATTGTGGTGGTCGCGGTATGTGCGCTACTTGGGCCCCTCGTATTCCCGCATTGATCGGCAACTCTTCACGCTAAAGTTGGGGGCTGATGAGGTCGCGAGTTTGCGACGGTCATCAGCCCCTTTTTGTCTGAGAGCGGGATGATTTACATCCCAAGTAGCCGCATGAGCGGAATGGCGAGCATCGGCGCTAGAAAGGCGGTTACCACGCCACTGATACCCATGGCAAGTCCAGAGAACGCGCCAGCCTTTTCGGAAACCTGAAAGGAGGCGCTAGTCCCCATACCGTGTGCTGTCAAACCAAGCGAAACGCCAATGATGTGATCACGATTGATGCGAACGAGTCGCATAATGGGGCGTCCAACGATGGAACCGAAAATACCCGTGATTACAACGAGCACGGCGGTGAGGTCAGGCAGACCACCTAACGTTTCTGAGACGCCCATTGCAATCGGGGTTGTGACAGATTTTGGAATGAGCGAAATAAGTGTCTGCGAGCTCAAACCGAAAGCCCACCCAAGAAGTACCACGGAAACGATGGCGCAGGTGCATCCCACAACGATGCCGATGGCTAGCGGTAGCCAAAGTTTCGCGAGACGTTGACGCTGCTCGTAAATCGGCACGGCAAGCGCGACCGTTGCTGGCCCAAGCAAGAAATGGATGAATTGCGCGCCAGCAAAATAGGTTTCATAGGGAACATGAAAGATGAGCAGAAGTGCCATGATCGACAGAATGGCTACGACAATTGGGCTCAATAGCGGGTTGAATTTCGCAAACCGGTAGACACGCTGCCCAAAGATAAACGCGATCAGTGTAAGGACAATCCAAAGTGCGGGATTGCCCTTGATGTGATCGAAGACCGAAAGAATCAGTTGCATCGTTAGTCGTCCTTGATATGGAGGAACTTTTGCGCGACAACGATGGTGTACGCGGTGACCACCATGGAGATGATGGTTGAAATAATGATGACAGAGAAGATGCCAAGCCCTTCAGTCATGAAGCGATGACCTTGACGCATGATTCCGACGCCAGCAGGGACAAACAGCAGAGAAAGGTTCGTCAGTAGTACCCCAGAGGTGGGACGCACAATACCGATGAGATTGTCTTTGAGGAAGAAGGCCATGAGCATAAGGATCATTCCTAACACTGGCCCAGGCACTGGTAGCCCTGTTGCGCGGCTTATGATTTCACCTACGACTTGGAAAAAGAGTATTAGAGTAATGGCGTTGAGCATCATAAACTCTCGAGATTGTGGCAAGCGCTGCCACAGTACAATGGATGATGTCTTGTGGCACTTTTGACGTAGACCGTCATTGTGTCACCATTCCCCGTGTTCAGGGGTGCAGATCATTTGATATAGGTTAGAAAAACGGCTATGAAAACGGACTTTACAATTCGTGGGGAACTGATAACTCTAGATGCCCTGTTGAAAGCATCGGGTTTAGTAAACTCAGGTGGACAGGCCAAGGAAGTCATTAGTCTGTCCCGCGTGAAGGTGGACGGTTCGATTGAACTGCGTCGGGCGCGCAAACTCCGTGGTGGGGAAGTCGTGGAGTTTGACGGCCACGAAATCCATGTGCATGCAGAGCCCGCATCCTAATGAGATCAGCACAATACATTGGGGTCAGGTAGCGCAGCCTCCTGACCCCAAAATAGTTTTCTGCCTATTCAAATCAGAGATTTTTGAGTTCTCGTCTCAGAATTTTGCCCACATTGGTCTTGGGCAGTTCATCCACAAAGAGAATTTCTTTGGGCATTTTGTAAGCAGTCAGTTGTGTACGGCAGTAGGCCTTCACCTGATCGATAGTAAGCGACGGGTCCTTTCTCACAATCACTGCACGGACAAGTTCTCCACTCTTTTCGCTCGGCATGCCGACGACCCCCACCTCGAGCACTCCAGGCATCGAGGCAATGACGTTTTCAACTTCATTCGGGTAGACGTTGAAACCCGATACGAGAATCATATCTTTTTTGCGGTCAGTAATGGAGACTTCGCCACGGTGGTTCATGTAGCCAACGTCGCCAGTGCGTAGCCAGCCATCACGCATGACGGCGGCTGTTTCTTCAGGTTTATTCCAGTAGCCTTGCATGACTTGCGGGCCACGTACACAGATCTCGCCCGTGTAGTCGTTGGGATCTCCGCCTTCGGGACAAATCCCTAGATCCGTGAAATTGTCGCCACGGATGCTCACTTCGGTGGAGGGCAAAGGCACACCGACACTACCGTCCCACGGCGCATCGGGGATATTCCCGCATACGCCAGGTGAACACTCCGTGAGGCCATAGGCTTCGAGAATGTTGCAGCCCGTCTGCTTAGCCCAACGCTCAGCAACGATCCGTTGTACTTGTGTGCCACCGCCAGCAGTCATCTTCAGGTGAGAGAATTTGTGCGAGCAAAAGATCTCATTATTGAGTAACGCCGCAAAGAGGGTATTCACACCGATGATGATGGAGAAGTCCCACTTCTGAATCTCTTTGGCTAGCGCATTGATGTCGCGCGGATTGGTGATGAGATCCAAACTTGCGCCCATTGAGGAAAAGGTGAGCGTTGCGGTGAGAGAGAAGATATGGTAGAGAGGCAACGCGATGAGCGCGGTTTCTTCACCATCCTTAAACGTCCGCGAGAGCCAAGATCCCACCTGTTCCATATTGGCGAGGATGTTGCGGTGTGTGAGAATCGCCCCTTTGCTAACGCCTGTCGTGCCTCCAGTGTATTGCAGAAACGCGATATCACTCGCGTTGGCCTGGTGAGGCGTAAAGCCTTTACGCCGTCCAATGGAGAGTGCATCACAGAATTTGACTGCGGTGGGAAGGTGGTAGTCGGGCACCATTTTTTTGACCCGACGAATCACAAAATTGACTAGTGTTCGCTTAAAGAAGGGAAAGAGATCGCCAACCGCGGTGATAATGATGTGACGACAGGCTGTGCCAGGAAGGGCTTGAGAGAGCGTCTTAGCAAAGTTTTCGATGATGATGATCGCTTTAGCGTTGGAGTCAAGCAATGTTTCATGTACTTCACGCGCTGTGTAGAGCGGATTAATGTTGACCACAACTAGCCCTGCACGCAAGCAAGCAAAGACTGCCACAATGTATTGCAGCAGGTTCGGCATCATGAGGGCAACGCGATCTCCAGGTTTGAGATCAGAGAGCCCCTGTAGATAGGCGGCAAGATCCTTTGAGAGTGATGCTGCTTTTGCATAGCTCAACCCCACACCCATGTTGCTGTAGCCTACGCGTTCAGGGAATCGTGAGGCCACGTTGTCAAGCATCCCGTGCAGGCTGGGAAATTTTTCGGGATTGATGGTGTGGGGGATTCCTTCAGGATAAGAGGCTAACCAAGAGTGTTCGTTTGTCATAAGTGGTGAGGATGCAGTTCATCAAGATACCCGAATTTTCTCGGGTGGTATCGCAGATAAGTCTACTGAGCAAGGTACGCAAAATAAACCCATAAAATCTGACTGTGTAAATAAGTGTTGCTAAAAAATATGGATTTGTTCTGATGGTTGAATGTGAAAAACCCGCGTGGTATGCCATCGCGGGTTTTCTTGAGTCATATAGGATGAGCGCACTTGCTACGCGGTCGATTAGGCTTCCAGCGTCAAGCAGTGGCGAGCATACTCTGTGACCTCATCCCAGTTGGTGTAGTCGATCACGGCAGTGGGCTCCGTTGGTCCCTTCGTCATCTTCATAATCATCTGAATGAGCTTCGTATCAAGCCAGCCCCAATTGGGGTAGTCTACCTTACCTGCGAAGCACTTGACATCTTTGGGGTGCCAAGGATTGTTTTCGAGGAACTTACGGCAGTAGACATTGCCTTCAGGCGTTGCCTTGGCAGGGGTGCGCGCAACGACCGAGACACAGAAGAAACTCGTGGCCTTGGCGTCAAGCACGCTCTTCCACTTGTTGACAAACCCGACGAACTCCTTTCGGAATTTGCCATAGAGCACTGGTGCGCCAGCAACCACAGTATCGTACTTGTTCCACTCAACGCCTTCGCGATCGGCTTCCATGACATTCATGAGGTCGGCCTGGTGTCCTTCCGCCAGAATGGTTTCCCAAATGCGGCGTGCAATGCGGGCGGTATGCCCATAGCGGCTGTCGTAGATAACGAGCACGGATTTCATACGAGTTCTCCTAAGAATTTGAGCGAGCCGGTATCGACAGGATGCGCCGGCACGGGAAGGGACGAGTCTGTCTCAGAGTGGTACTCATCCTCATCCTTTTTTCCTAGGCATATTTTAGCTGACATTGATTTGTCGGGGCTTAAAAAGGTGCTGTTTGTAGCGATTGCGCCGTTGCATGGTTTTGCTTGGGGACCAGTCAAACCGTTGAGAAGATGCGACAGGTTAGATAGGAGCTGTGGTCAGTGTGGTACACCGTGAGTCAGAACCTCCTTCGCTAATGAGAAAGTGGGCAGGCGACGTGCACGCGTTGGCACATGCACCTTGGAGTTTGCCTTCGATGATTTTCCTAGGTGAGTTGATGCAGAACTCTGAGAAAAGAGTGGTACAATCACGGACTTGTTGATTGCGCTCAGCATTATTAGTTACGATGCGCACTCACAGGGTGATCACTAGGGGCAAGTTTTTTCGGGCTTCTTGGTGAAGTGTTTTATCAAAGCAGATTTCTAAGTATCGCCTTTTGTTGACGGGCGAACCCGACTGGTTGTTTCCTAGGATCTGCTTTTCCAATAGGATGATTATGGCAAAGGAAGATTTGATTGAGATGGCGGGCCAGGTGCTCGAAGTTCTACCTGACGCACGCTATCGTGTGAAACTCGACAACGGTCATGAATTGGTGGCTTACACCAACGGTAAGATGCGCAAGCATCATATCCGTATTTTGGCCGGAGATAAAGTTTCGCTCGAACTTTCGCCATACGATTTGACCAAGGGACGAATTACTTTCCGTCATATCGAAGGCCGTCCCTCTGGCGGCTCCTCTTCTGGAGCCAACCGCCGTCGTTAAAGCGTGCGCCTTTCACTGATACCGTATTCGGTCATCAGTGCATCAGTGCTCTCGCACATTGACAATTGCGGCTCGAAAAAAAGCAGCCCCCTATTGGATGAGGCTGCTTTTTTGTTGTTCCCGAGTACTCACAGAAGCTCAAAAGAGGTGGGGGTACCACACGAAGAAGAATTGTGTGAGATGGTAGAAGACAGGGGCCGCAAAGGATAGCGGAGCCAGTCGTGCGAGTGTACCTCGAGTGATGTAGATATCACTCTCTCCAGCCAAGCGCTCTGCGCCCATACTGCGGCGCACGGCAGAGATCACCATATCACCCATCACCCCAGAGGCCACAATGGCAATTGCCATGAGGATAGCCTGCCAAAAGCGGAAAGGGGTAATCCAATACATCATCATGCCGGCGAGTACCCCAGCGCAACAGCCGAGAAATGTTCCTAGCATCGTGCGGTTAGGGTTGAAAGAGAGCGAGCCTTTGCCGAGGAAGGAACTTGCAATGGTCGAACAGAGATCACTCACAAAAAGCACGAGCAGGAAAAAGAGCAACAAGAGGGGCCCCGTCGAGTTGTAGCGCGTTAGGTCAAACGTAGCGATTGCTGGGGCATGACTGACGCAGAACACGCAAAGCATGACACCCCACTGTACCTTTGCAACCCGTTCAAGGTAGCGATCCGTGTCATGGTTGAGAGCCATGATGACAGGAAGGGCAAGAAAGAGGTACACGGGGATGAGCAACGTAAAAAGCTCAGTGAGTTCAAAGCCGATCAACGCATACTGCAGTGGAATCGTGATATAGAAGGCCAGTACCAGCGCGTGGTGATCCGTCGGCCGAGTTGGAGTAATGGCGATAAACTCCCTCAGCAGGAAAAAGCTGATGAAGGAAAAAAATACGAGCAAGGAAACTTCCCCAGCGGCAAAAGCAATCGTAAAGACAGCTAACAGCCACCAAGCCATTTTTAAGCGCGAACTGATTGCGAGAAGCCGAGATTTTCCGACGGCGGTGGAAGTGCGACCTAGTGCGTAGGCGCTGTAGACCGTACCTGCAAAAGCAAGTAAAAACAGCCCGACCAGCAAAAAGATATACGCCTCTTGAATTGAAAAACCAAGCCTCATGATGTTGCCATTTCAATGATGGATTGACGTGCACGCTCGAGGAAATCATCCTTGAGATCGTCGACAGAGTGTTCTAGCGGTTTGCCAAAGCGTACGGAACAAATGGTAGGAACTGGAATGAGTACTCCTTTGGGCATGGCGCGGTGCAGGTTTTCAATATAGACAGGAACCAACTCCACATTAGGAAATTCCTTCATGAGACGCCATATCCCCGACTTAAACTCAGATGGGAGCGGTTGTGGACGGCGTGTCCCTTCGGGAAAGATGATGAGCGAGCTACCTTCAGCGAGCGCTGCGCGTAGCGGATCAAGCGGGTTCGCATGTTCGGTCCGGCGCCGGTCGACCAATACCACATTGAGCTCTTTGAGCGCAATACGCCGCCTCAGCCAACCTTTTTCCCAGTAGTCTTTAGCAGCAACTGGCCGAACGAAGGGGCGGAGTTGCTGTGGGAGCGATGCCCAAATGACGATCGTGTCAAGATGACTTGTGTGGTTGGCAAAGTAGATGCGTTGCCGAGATGACGGGGCACAGCCCTGCCAGTGCGGGTAGGCACCCACCAACAGCCGTGTCAGCCACACGATGGGGGTCATGAGTTTGAAGGCAGAAAACACATTAGTTCCTGTAACAAAAATACGCCCGTATTATAGACGCAGGTATCGGCGGCTAACGTGAGAGCGACCTGTTGAATGTGTAGGCCTCTCAGTGCCCGGTTTCATCGTCGATCTTTGTGACGGTGGGATTGTCAAAGCTTCCCGTGATGCTGTATTCAGACTTAAAGAAATTGCTCAGTGTATCTTGCAGAACCCATTGTGATACAAAGGTCCCAATACCAATTGCAGGGTTGATCAGCGCCAAGGCAAGTGATGGGCCGCCAGCGTTAATCGAAGGGAGAACGACGGTTTTCAAGTTAAGCGTTTCGCGATCGATGTCGATGCTGCCCGCTGTGATCACTGAGGCTGCCGATCCCAAGACTGTCATTTTTGGGGAGCTGAAAACACCATTTTGGATGGTGCCGTCCACGTGGATAGAGTCAAAAGCAAAGCCTCGGCCGATGACATCGCGAAAATCGAGTGTCAATCGCTTTAGTAAATGCTGCAGTGAGAGCAAACTGAGTATGCGACCAGCGCCAGGCTCAATTTGCAGGAACTCACCAGCACCGAGCTCACCGGAAAGATCACCGTTGAGCGTTGCGGCATCGAAATCGAGTGGAGATCCCTCCCAACTGAGCTTTGCTTTAATGCTGCCAGGTGCTCCGCGAACGGCATTGGCATAGTTGAGTGAGGAGAGCACCTTGCCCGCATCAGAGAGAGAAACGTTGGTTTCAATGGTTGTTCGCCCTGCTGGTCCAGGATACCAGATGCCATGAGCAGAGAGCATGCCTCCAGCGTTGAGCATTTTGAGGGATCGCAGAATCCAGCGCTTCTTTTCTTTACCTTCATTTTTAGCATCGATACTCATGCCGCCGATGTGCTGCCGGTTGTAGTGCAACTCCGTGATACTCAGCATGAGATCAGGGAGACTCTCTGTTGGAGCACGGTTCTTTTGGGGTTTGAGAATTTCGCTAATTTCGTCGGTTTCGCTACTTTGTAGATGTAGGCGCGATAGCGTCCCTGTGAGTTCAGCAGCTTGAGCGTCGGTTTGAGGGCGATAGGTCAATGAGCCAGCAACTTCATCAGCTTCAAGAGCAATTTGCCAAAGGCTATTTTGTGTTTTTGCGTTTACCGTTACGTGATGAAAATCCTGGGCATTAACGTGAACGTGCTCGGCGTTAAGCGCTAGAGAGCTCAGGGTAACTTTGCTTGCCGGAGCGTCAGAGGATAAAAGGTGTCGCCAGGCATCGACGTCGAAAGAGTTGCTGCGTATGCTGAGGGCTAAACCACGAGCAGGTACGGCAGGGTGCGCGACGTTTCCGATTGCTATGGCGCCCGACTCCGGCGTGCCACTTTCTGTATTGAGTAAGAGTGAAAGCGCTGCGTGCTCAGGCATATCAACCGTGAGCTGGGCACTACTCTTGCTACTGGCTTGATAAGAAAAGTTGGTTGACCAAGTTTGATCCCCTTTTTTGGAGAGAGGCTCTGGTAGACGGCTCTCAAGCCCCTCAAGCGAAGAGTGCCCTGTGATAGTGAGCGGTGCACTGGACCAAGGAATAGTGACGTCCAGTTTGAGGGGAAGGCTACCTGAGATGCTTGATGCCGCCACTTTTATAAATTCAGCATTGCCGAGACTGTTGAGCGCGTCTCTCGAGCTCATAACCCCCTCAATCACGAGGTGAGTTTCCCCTTTATTGCTAGCGGCACTAATGCTGACGGGGCCAGCAGTTGTGCGGCCAGAAAAGGGCACTGGGGTATGGACACTTTTGTCGGTCACTAGTAATTCGCCCGTAAGCCCTTTGACTTCGGGGGTACCGTTGCCCCAACTAAAATTCGCTCCGTTCAGCGATGACAAGACGCTGACACGCGTATTTTCTGGTCCATCTAGCGGAATCGAGAGCGTGAGGCGGGTATGAACTGGCCCTGTCCCAGAGGAGGAATTAAGCGAGCCATTAAGAATGTCGGCCAAATAGGCGCTATCGCGCAGGTAGCCAAGCGCTTGCTTGAGATCACCGGTAATATCGCCAGAGACATCGAGTACAGGACTGCTGAAGTCATCGATACGTACGATGGCATTGTTACTTACCAGACCGTGGCTATGGACTTCTTTAGCATCAATGCGCATTCCTTGGCCTTCAAACAGTAGATGCGCTTGGATGTCGGTCAGCAGAGGCCACGAAGGATGAGCTTGAGCTTTCTGGCTGGGGTTGGGGAGGAAATTGAGGCGTGCGTCATGGACATCGGCTTCAATTAAAAAGTGTTTGTTGACGTCGTGGCTAGCTTTCCACGGAAATTCCGATAAGGGGCCTTTTACCTCAAAGCGCCCATTACTGACTGAGCCAGCCAAAATTGCCCCCTTGAGCCAGTCAAGCGTATCTTTGCCAATGACTTGAGGAAGGTAGTGATGAACGGCCGTCGCCGTAGCGCGCTCAATACGGCCCGTGGTTGATAACGTACCAAGGGGGTCACTCGAGCGATGCCAAAGAAGGCTCCCCGTCACGCTGGCTTCGTTATTGGATAGCGAGAATCGACTAATCTCAAGTCGCGGAGTGGGCGCCGTTGCAAAGCGGCCATGCGCATCGACCGAGTCGAAGAAAAACTCGTTTTTCTCGAAAATTCCAGGAATGGTGAGCGCGAGATTGCGACCGACCAAGTTGAACTCATGTTCTGCTGCAGTGCTACTTTTGACTGTGCCGGTTGCATTACGGATACCTGGCCATTGACCCTTCTGATCCAAGATAGTGAGCGCGTCAAAATCCGCGTCAACCTGCCAAGAACGCAGATCATCAAAAGGAGCGCGTCCTTTGAGGGTGGCGTGCTTGATCTCGCCGGCTACGCTCCAACGTGACAATGCGGCACTTAACTCAGCATCAAGGGGGAGCGGGACGATAAGTCGTTGCAAACTTGTGAGATCTGCCTCAGCAATGTCAAGACGTAACTGCTCTGGGGGAGCTCCTTTATCGAGGGCGCTGAGCTGTGCAAAGCCAAGTCGGTTAATGGTACGACGATCCTCATCACGCGTTTCGATATAGAGGTTTTTTACGCTCAGCGCTCGGCTACGCTCATCCCCTTTGCTTTCCATATGCCAGTTCAAGCGTGTAGCAAGGCGATGCCAAGAGAGCTCAGGCTGATGGCTAACAAATCTGAGCGTGACATCGCGTAAATCCATGTCAGCCGTCAGATCATTGAGTGTTCCGCTCGAAAATGAGCTCCAGAGCTGCACCGCGCCGTGACCACTTGTGAGGGAAACGGGCAATTTGAAGGCTCGCACGAGAGCCGCAGCATCGATAGCTTCGGTTTGAAGGTAGAACTTGCCGCTCCATGTATCGGGGTTAGCAGAGCGGTGTAGGAACGTTTTGTTGACGAGTCCAATGGCCTGAAGGCTTTCTAGCCCATTAGGCGTTTCACGCTGCAGTCGCAAAGCTGCGCGCCAGTCGAGCAGTCGTTGTTCAAAGAGCGCTTGTACATTTGTTATATGCACGTTCTCTTGTGTTTGCGCGGAGCTACTCGAGTCTCGATAAGTGATGTCGCCATCAATGATGCTGAGGCGCCGCTGTCTGAGAAGCCAATGCCAGAAGGCGTTAGAGGTGTTGTCTGGTTGGGTGTTGGCACTGAGCTGATCAAGATCGATGCGTATACCTGCGAGCTCAAAGCGCGTTGCAGTGAGTCGCTCAATCATCAACTGGGGTCCAATCAGTTGTAGGTCACGAAAAAGTGGTTGCATTGCCCAAAGGCTTGACCAAGCAATACGTGCTTCGACCTTGGGAAGCAAGAGAAAGGTATTGCCATTTGCAGGCGAGAGCCGGACGTTTTCCAGTGTGATGGTTGGCCAAAATTCGGAAAAGCCGCCACTGATGTGTTCTGCATCAATTTTTATGCCCGTGCGCGTGGTAGCCAGCGCCACGATATCGTCTCGGTAGCGATCGATTTGCGTCGTGAAAAACCACCGGCCGGCAACTAGAGTGGCTCCCAGAATAAAGTAGAGCAACACTGCGCCCATGCCGAGTATGCGCCACAGCCGTCGGGGACGTTTGCCCAATGGCGGCGTCGTACGGCGCTTGTCGTCTGTTACGTTGTTGTTCATGACAATATTCATTCGAGAGCGTGGGACAATATCCCGATGGTGGCGAGCGCTTATCAGTTTGAAGTCGTGCTAACCAACCGATATACCCGCCACGTATGACAATGAGCCATGTGCTTAGATCTAGCAACATTGTCACAGAGCGGGGAATTTCCGATGCCACCTACGCTACAGGGGGTGATCTTCGGGCGTATGCTAGTCATCATAATTGAAAAGCCCATTGGGAGGTGTCAATTCTTTTAAGCGCCCCCTATGCAGTTCGGCGAGCGGATGTTACGCGCGCCACAAGGAGAAGTCCCATGCAGAACGTACTGCTCCCAACGTTAGAGGATGTGTTAGAAAACTCCCCCTTCGTACGGCGTGCTCTCGAGGCAATTTGTCGAGGCTCTGGTGAGGAGCAAGTTGCCTGTTTGGAAAGACTCTCCGCACAGAACTTTACTCGAGCAGAGCTTGAGGAGACGATCGGCGCTTGGCAGGATTGCTCTGCGCTCTCTCAGGGGTTACGCGTGTTGCGCCGCTCGTTACTCGTCTCTATTGTGCTTGCCAATGCCACAGGGCGGATCGACTATCACGAGGTCGTACGTCGCATGAGTGACTTTGCCGAGTGTGCGGTCTCGCAAATGGTGAGGGTGCACTCACTTGAGCTTGCCGCGCGTTATGGTGTGCCCTATGGCATGTCAGGACAGCCGCAGGATCTGTTAGTGGTAGGTATGGGCAAGCTCGGTGGTCGAGAGTTGAACGTCTCCTCAGATATCGATTTGGTATTTGTCTTCGATGAAAATGGCGAAACACGATCAACGCCAGAGTTTCCCCATGTCACCAAGACACTCACTGTGCAGGAGTTTTATGAGCGACTCGCACGTCGCATCATCCCAGACCTCAACGATATTGAGGGGCCAGGGTTTGTTTTCCGTGTCGATATGCGGTTGCGCCCAAATGGTGACTCTGGGCCTATTGTCTGTTCGTGTGCGATGCTTGAGGAGTACCTCTATTCACAAGGTCGTGAATGGGAGCGTTTTGCTTGGCTCAAGGGGCGCGTAGTCAATCAGGCGGTTTTCAATTCTCCAGAAGGGTTTGTGCAGCAGGTTAAAAACCTTCGCTCACTTGTGCGTCCCTTTGTTTTTCGAAAATATCTGGACTTTGGCGCCCTAGAAGCGTTGCGCAATCTGCATGAGATGATTCGCGCAGAAACTGCTCGACGAGAACTCATCCGTGGAGACACGGGGGTCAATGTCAAACTTGGTCGCGGTGGCATTCGAGAAATAGAGTTCATTACGCAGACCATGCAGGTGATTCGTGGGGGGCGAAATACCCGACTGCAGGGACGTAGCACACTTGATATGTTGCAGGCCTTGGGTGAGGAGGGGTTCCTTGCGGATGATGTCGCCGCGCAGTGTCGCTCGGATTACATTTTTTTGAGAAATGTCGAGCATGCTATCCAATATGTCAATGATGAACAGACGCAGATGTTGCCGTCTTCTGGACAACGATTAGAGTCGGTGTCGAAACTGTTAGGCGTCTCGAGTGCGAATCTCTGGCAAAGCGTAGGTGAGGTGCGCGAGCGCGTCGCAGCGGTCTTTGACAGTATCTTCCAAGTTGAGGAGCCAGAGGTGAGTACAGATGGCTGGCCACTTGGCTGGGAGACTGGTAGCCAGAGCTCGCAAGAGCTACTACTCGTGCATCTGCGTAGTTTGGGTTATGGCGAGCAGAGTGAGGAGCTACTATCTCGCATTCTTCGACTTGCGGCGGGAAAATGGGGCAGGGGTGTCTCGGATCTTTCTCGTACGCGTATGCAAAAGCTCCTTCCCATCATTGTGCAGAGTTGCCCGCTCTGGATGAATAAGAATGCGGTGCGAGTGGTTTCGCTCGGTGAGCTACTGTCGCGCTATCTGAAGCTACTCGAGGCAATCGCAGGGCGCAGTACGTATGTCTCTTTGCTCTCAGAGTATCCACGAGCCGCCGAACGTGTTGGTAAGGTGTTATCGGCGAGCCGCTGGAGTGCAGAATTCCTGATTCGACACCCGATCATTTTGGATGAATTGGTGGACGGGCGAGAAAAAGAGTACGACGATTTTACCCCTGTGGACTGGCATGCTTGGTCCGAGCGCCTTCGCCACGAACTCGAGGCTACTCAAGGTGATCAAGAGCGGCAGATGAACGTACTTAGAGACGCTCACCATGCGGCGATCTTCCAACTGCTGATTGCGGACCTTGATGGGCGCTTTAGCGTTGAGCGCTTAGCTGATCAGCTGTCAGCACTTGCTGATGCGGTGCTTGAAGAAGTTATAGAACTTGCCTGGCAGAGTTTGGCAGATAAGCACACGGAGCGGCCGCGATTTGGCGTGATCGGTTATGGCAAGTTGGGCGGAAAAGAGCTCGGCTATGACAGCGATTTGGATCTCGTTTTTATCTTTGATGATACGGATCCCGATGCTGAGCGTGTATATACGAGACTGGTGCGCCGAATGATGAGTTGGCTTACGCTACAGACCTCGTCGGGGAAGTTGTTTGATGTGGATTTGCGCTTACGTCCCAATGGTGAGAGCGGGCTTATTGTTACCCCCTTTGATATGTTCTGCCGCTATCAGGACAATGCGGATGGGACGGGCGCTTGGTTTTGGGAACATCAGGCGCTCACCCGCGCTCGCTTTGTCGCGGGTGACCCAGAACTTGGCCGACGCTTTGAACAAAGTCGTATTGACGTGTTGCTGAAGGTGAGAGATCCTGAGCAAACCCGTGAGGCCGTGATCGAAATGCGGCGCAAAATGCACGAAGGCCATCCTAACCGAACAAAGCTCTTTGATGTGAAGCATGACGCTGGCGGTATGGTCGACGTGGAGTTTGTGGTGCAGTGGTTTGTGCTTACCTATGCTCATCAGTACAGAGAGTTGGTGAATAACTTTGGAAATATTTTGCTACTGGAGAAAATTGGCTCACTAGGGCTACTCGAAGCAGAGCTCTGTGCTGGCGCGGTTCAGGCCTATCGTCGGTATCGTGCCTTGCAGCATGAGATTCGACTGAATGCAGGTGAGGGCTTACCTGTACGTGTTCAACCCGAGTTGGTCGAAAGCGAAGCGCAAGCGGTACGCCGACTTTGGCAAGCAGTATTTGGGCAAGAAAAAGGTTAACTATTCGTTACGCAAGACATCGCCGCAGTCAAAACGCAGTAAGTCCGAGCGTAGAATGAGCTGATTTCAAAAGAGAATCAATTTTCCGAACAGAAGAGGTTCTTGGCAATGCCAGTTTCTATTTCGGACTATACGGCACCGAGTTGGTGCCGCGGCGGACATCTGCAGACGATCATCCCTGCCAAAGTGAGTACACGCCCCGAGGTAACCTACCGTCGGGAACATGTCTCCATGCCAGATGGGGACTTTATGATTTGGGACTGGGCACTGCCCGAACCCCTCAAGGCCGATGCGCCTGTCTTGGTGCACTTTCATGGATTGGAAGGTTCTAGCCAAAGTCATTATGCCCTCGCGCTCATGCATGAATGCGTGCGATGGGGGTGGCGTGGGGTGGTTGCGCACTTTCGTAGTTGTGGCGGGGAACTCAATAGACTGCCACGGGCTTACTTTGCTGGGGACTCCAATGACTGCGAATGGGTGCTAAAAAGCGTTAAGGCGCGTTTCCCCGAGGCGCCCATGTATGCGGTGGGCGTGAGCCTTGGAGCCAATCAGTTGACCAAATATTTGGGCGATCGTGGCAGTGATGCAGCCAAACTACTTACGGCGGCAGCTGCCATAGGTGCGCCGCTCGATTTGGTTGCAGGAAGTGAGCGCATTAGCAAAGGGGTCAATGTGCTCTACGCCAATATGTTTCTCTCCACGCTCAAACCCAAGCTAGAGGCGAAGGCCAAACTGTTTCCTGACCTGATTGATATCGAAGCGGTGCGACGTTGCGTGACGATGTATGACTTTGACACCATCTATACCGCTCCGATGCATGGCTATGGTAGTGCTATGGAGTATTGGCAGAAATGCTCTTGCAAGCAGGCGCTCCCAGACGTGCGTGTGCCACTACTCTTTTTAAACGCCAAAAACGATCCTTTTTTGCCAGCTTGGTGTTTGCCAAGTGCGACCGAAATGAGTTCCTATGTGGTAGGTGAATTCCCCGAGGACGGCGGACACATCGGCTTCCCTCAAGGCAGGATGCCCGGGAATCTGTTATATTTGCCGGCCCGCATCAAGCGCTTTTTTGACACCGGTGGCTAACGCGCTGCAGTGGTGTCATCTTTCTTTCACTGTTTCTGGCGCAGGCTTGTGGTCCTGTAGCCTAAGGAAAAGTGCCTTATGTTGTTGAACACCTCGTTGCGCTCGAGCCGTGTGCGGCTCGGCTTTCTTTGTCTTGGTCTTTTTTCTTTGACGATTTTGTTGGGCAATTGGGTTGTCTCTAATGTGGGACTTGCCTGCGGCCCAAACGGCCCCTGTCTCATTCCTGTTTGGCCTGGCATCATGGCGCCCTCAGGCGTGCTGTTGGCGGGGTTTGCCCTGGTGCTTCGTGATGCGCTACAGAATTTGCTGGGTAAAGGTTGGACGATTGTCGCTATCGCCATTGGAGCCTTACTGTCGGCGTGGCTCGCTCCAGCAGGGATCGTACTTGGCTCTTCGCTTGCCTTTCTTTTTTCTGAGCTTGCGGATCTCGCGGTGTACACGCCGCTACGTGAGCGGCACCTTACTGCGGCCATCATTATCTCGGGATTAGTAGGTTCCCTCGTGGACTCCGTGATCTTTCTTTCGCTTGCTTTCGGTTCGCTAGAGTACGTTTGGGGACAAGTACTCGGCAAGTTTTGGATGAGCCTACTGGGTGGCATGGTCATTTCGCTCTGGCACTTTCGGGCGCAGCGTCTCAGTTTTGCGTCAACGTCAGTGCGCTAACAAGGACGGTTTGTGTCGCGAGCTGACTCATGTGCGCTGGCGTGTGCTCACGCTACGAGTGCGCTTATGCGTGAGGGCGCTCAGAAAAAAGGCGGCTTTAAGGAAAGGACGGCACAATAA
Source organism: uncultured Sutterella sp. (assembly GCA_902463725.1). GTDB lineage: Bacteria > Pseudomonadota > Gammaproteobacteria > Burkholderiales > Burkholderiaceae_F > Sutterella. The sequence continues at coordinate 47,493 of CABQGK010000006.1, forward strand.
TGGGGTTCAAGAACCGATATCACTCATCCTACGACCCCATGAATCCCACTGTTGCCCTGCTTCTCATCAATACTGGAAGTCCAGATGCTCCGACAACCTCCGCTGTGAAGTCTTATTTGGCGGAGTTTCTTGGTGATAAACGTGTCGTTGAATTGCCGCGATGGAAATGGTGGCCAATTCTTCATGGCATCATTCTCAATACGCGTCCGAGGAAATCGGCTGAGCGCTATCGTGGCGTCTGGACAGAGGCGGGCTCTCCCCTCGTGTTGCACTGTGCTGCCGTAGCACAGCGACTTGGTGAGCGGCTCAGCACTCACGGGGTCGCCGTACATTGGGCGATGTGCTATGGACATCCGAACGTGGCGGAAACGTTTGAGAAAATGCGTAATGCCGGCATCGAACGGGTGCTCGTCATGCCCATGTTTGCACAGTACTCCAGCCATACCTCAGCGAGTTGCCTAGATTTAGTTTTCCGTGAGTGCTTACGTATTCGAGATGTACCAGCGTTACGTACGGTACACGACTATCATGATGAACCACGCTATATTGACGCGCTAAAGCGTCATGTGGAGCGCTATTGGACTCAGCATGGTAGTGCGGTTGATGCCGGCGGCCGCCTCTTATTGAGCTTTCACGGTATTCCTCAGGCAAGCATTGACAAAGGCGACAAGTACGAAGCACAGTGCCACCAAAGTGCCAAGCTTCTCGCGGCGTCGCTTAACTTAAAGCCAGAACAATGGACAGTGAGTTTCCAGTCTCGTTTTGGCCCAGATCCATGGGTGCAACCCTATACCTCTGAAACCGTGGTAGCAATGGCTCAACAGGGCGTACGTCGCATTGATGTCCTCTGCCCAGGGTTTGCAGCGGACTGTCTAGAGACGCTAGAGGAGATCGACGATGAGCTACGACGTACATTCCTTGCGGCGTTACCCGCTGAGCATCGATGCCCAGAGGCTTTCCACTATATCCCCGCATTGAACGCTTCGGATGAGGCCATCGATTTGTACGAAGCCATTGCACTGCGCGAATTAGCGGGATGGGTAGCGTCACTTTCCTAAGTTCACATCGTGCGGTTTTTCGAGCCTTGAAAAACCGCAGCCTTGTCCCCATATAGAGAAAAAGCCCTGCTGCTCTGATAGAGTTTCGGGTTAGGGTATCAGGTTGGCTGTGCGCCAACCTCTGTGCGATTTTTACGGAGCAAATGAATGACGCAAACCAATGATGAGAAGCAAGAAAAGCAAGGTTGTTGCGCTCAGGGTGAGTGCGGCTGCAATGAACAGGCACCGTGCACCGAAGGGTGTGAACCCGAAGTGACTCAGCAGAATGGTGATGAGCAAAAGCCGCTTTCTGCCGAAGAACTGCAGACTGCTTTGAAATTGGCTGAGGCTAAAGTGCTCGAGCACTACGACCTCTATGTTCGCGCCATGGCGGAACTTGAAAACACTCGTCGGCGCGCTGCTGAAGATGTGCAGAAGGCGCGCAAGTTCAGCATTGAGAAATTTGCCGAAAATCTCTTACCAGTGGTCGATAGTCTCGAAAAGGCGCTTGAGGTGACGAAGGATCAAGCCGATAGTCCCATTCGTGAAGGCATGGAAACGACCTACCGTCAGATGTTGCATGCGCTTGACGTTTCGGCCATGGTACCTGTGGATCCTAAGGGCGAACCCTTTGATCCGCATACGATGCAGGCTATTGCGATGGTGCCAGCACCTGAAGGGGTTGAGAGTGGCACCGTTGTCGAGGTGTTCCAGCGTGGTTGGAAGATCGCAGATCGCGTGTTGCGACCCGCGATGGTGAGCGTGGCGCAGTAAGACGCAACGTAATCGCCTTCAAGGTAAGTTCCCGCGCCGAGCGTGCTAGCAAAACGAAGCACGCTGGACGCGGGATTTTTATTATCGTGAGCTCTCTAGGCGCACGGTGCTGTGGCTGCTCCGAAGAAGGAAATGTAATTTTTTATGACAGAGGGGGTTGAAAATCTCTGTGCCATCCCCATATAGGGATTAAAGAGCGAAAGGCGTTCTGAGTTTTGGATCGTCAATCGCACCATTTTGAAGTCTTCATCCGAGTTCCGAGCAGAGAGGCTTCGGCAACATGGTTTGCAGAGGCTACGGACTACGGAAAGCACATTTTTTAAGGGAATAGCGACACTATGGCAAAAATCATCGGTATCGACCTTGGTACGACCAACTCTGCTGTGGCAGTGATGGAAGGTGAAAACGTCAAGGTTATTGAAAACAGCGAAGGCGCTCGTACGACGCCGTCGATCGTGGCTTACCTCGACAGCGGTGAAGTCTTGGTCGGCGCTCCTGCTAAGCGTCAGGCTGTGACGAACCCGAAGAATACGCTTTACGCGGTGAAGCGTTTGATCGGCCGTCGCTTTGAGGATGCTGAAGTTCAGAAGGACATCGGCCTGATGCCCTTTAAGATTTCCCGTGCTGAAAACGGTGACGCTTGGGTTGAAGTGCAGGGTAAGAACCTTGCTCCGCAGCAGATCTCTGCTGAAGTTCTCCGTAAGATGAAGAAGACGGCTGAAGAGTACTTGGGCGAACCTGTGACCGAAGCGGTCATTACGGTGCCTGCGTACTTTAACGACTCTCAGCGTCAGGCCACGAAGGATGCTGGCCGCATTGCAGGTCTCGAAGTCAAGCGCATCATCAATGAGCCGACCGCTGCAGCACTCGCTTTTGGTTTGGACAAGGGCGGTAGCGCTGATCGCAAGATCGCTGTCTATGACTTGGGTGGTGGTACGTTCGATATTTCAATCATCGACCTTGCTAATGTCGATGGCGACAAGCAGTTTGAAGTGCTGTCCACTAACGGTGATACGTTCTTGGGCGGTGAAGACTTTGACCAGCGTTTGGTCGACTACATCATTGGTGAGTTCCGCAAGGATACCGGTGTGGATCTTTCGAAAGATGTTTTGGCTCTGCAACGTTTGAAGGATGCTGCTGAAAAGGCCAAGATCGAGCTCTCGAATCGTCAGGAAACGGAAATCAACCTGCCTTATATCACCGCCGATGCGACGGGTCCGAAGCACCTCAATCTCAGCATTACTCGCTCGAAGTTTGAGGGTCTCGTTGAAGACCTCGTGCAGCGCACGATTGAACCCTGCCGCAAGGCTCTGCGCGATGCTGGCGTGACGCAGTCCGATATCACTGACGTGATTTTGGTGGGCGGTCAGTCTCGTATGCCGCGTGTTCAGGCTGTGGTCAAGGAATTCTTTGGTAAGGATCCGCGTAAAGACGTCAATCCTGATGAAGCGGTTGCCATTGGTGCTGCTATTCAGGGCTCGGTGCTGACGGGTGAACGTCACGACGTGCTTCTGCTTGATGTGACGCCGCTCACGCTCGGTATTGAAACGCTTGGTGGTGTGATGACCCCGATGATCAAGCGCAACACGACCATCCCGACCAAGCACAGCCAAGTGTTTTCCACTGCGGAAGATAACCAGCCGGCAGTGACCATTAAGGTCTATCAGGGTGAACGTGAGATGGCCGCTTCGAATAAGCTCTTGGGCGAGTTTAACCTCGAAGGGATTCCGCCTTCTCCGCGTGGACTGCCGCAGATCGAAGTCACGTTCGACATCGATGCTAACGGCATCTTGCACGTGGGCGCCAAGGATAAGGCCACGGGTAAGGAAAACAACATCACGATCAAGGCCAGCTCTGGCTTGAGCGAAGATGAGATCGAACGTATGGTCAAGGATGCTGAAGCCAATAAGGCTGAAGACCACCGTCGTTTCGAACTCGCGCAGTCTCGCAATATGGCTGATGCCGCTGTCAATCAGGTTCAGAAGACCTTGAAGGAAAACGGCGACAAGGTCGAAAGCGCTGATCGTGCGGCTTGTGAAGAAGCGATCAAGGACGTCGAAGAAAAGGTCAAGGGCGAAGATAAGGAAGCCATTGACAAAGCTGTTGAACGCTTGATGGATGCGGCACAGAAGATCGGTGAAAAGCTCAACAAGGCAGCTCAGCAAGCTGCGCAGGCGGCAGGTGCTCAGGGTGCCCAGGGCGCTCAGCAGAATGCCGGTGGCAAGGATGATGATGTCATCGATGCCGAGTTCACCGAAAAGAAGTGATCGCCACCCACGACCGGTTGGGAGCGCTGAGCATCATCTCGTATGCGCTCCCGTCACACGGGTAGCGTGACCAATCATGGAAGGGTGGGTACACACGTGTGCACCGACCCTTCTGCTGTTTTGTGTGGGGCGCTCTCAGAAAGAGTGTTTCCCCAATAGATTGAAATTCCTGCGGCTCAATTTGATGCAGACCCTCTGCAGAAGAGGTGATGCCGCAAGCATGACGAGACGACAATGGCTGATCAGGACTATTACGAACTGCTTGGAGTGAGTAAGTCAGCAACGGCTGACGAGATCAAGAAGGCTTATCGCCGTATGGCGATGAAGTACCATCCAGACCGCAACCCTGGCAATAAGGAAGCTGAAGAAAAGTTCAAGCAGATCGGCGAGGCGTATGAGGTTCTCTCCGATGATCAGAAGCGTGCGGCCTACGACCGGTATGGCAAGGCCGGGGTCGATCCCAGCGCCGCAGGTGCGGGCGGCTTTGGCGGGGCGGGTGGCTTTGGTGGTTTTGGCGCCGGCGGTTTTGGCGATGGGTTCGCTTCCACCTTTGGTGATATTTTTGGCGAGATGTTTGGTGGGGGCCGCGCTCAGGAACGGCGCGATCAACGCGGCGAAGATATTAGCTACGACGTGCAGATTACGCTTGAGCAGGCAGCGCATGGCGATAAGGTTGAGTTGCGTGTGCCGAGCTGGGATGAGTGCCACACGTGTCATGGCTCGGGTTGCAAACCAGGAACCTCTAAGAGCACGTGCGCGACGTGCCGAGGCGCTGGGGTTGTTCGTATGTCGAACGGTCTTTTCACCGTCCAGCAAACCTGTCCAGAATGCCACGGTAGCGGTAAAGTGATCAAGGATCCGTGTCCAGACTGCCATGGCGAAGGACATATTCGCACGGCTAAGACGATTGATGTTTCGTTGCCTGCGGGTATTGATGATGGACAGACGATCCGCTTGAGTGGGCGTGGTCAGCCTGGTCGCAATGGCGGCCGAGCGGGCGACTTGTTTGTGCGGGTCTACATCAAGCCTCACGATCTTTTCCAGCGCGATGGAGACGACCTACATACCGAACTGCCCGTGTCGTTTGTGACAGCGGCGCTCGGTGGTGAGGTGAGCGTGACAACGCTCGAGGGAGATAAGACCATTTCCTTACCTGAGGGCACACAGAGTGGCAAGACCTTCAGAATGCGCGGTCAAGGTATCCGCAATTTGCGCACGAAGGAGCCTGGGGACCTATTCCTACATATTCGTGTAGAAACCCCTGTGAACCTCAGTAGCAAGCAAAAGACGATGCTACGCGAGTTCGATGCAAGCCTAAAGGAGGGGGGCGATAAGCACGCCCCAGGCAAGCAGTCCTTCTTCGATCGTATGAAGGGCTTCTTTAAAGGCTAACCTCTTGTAAAAGATGGGGGGATGATCAAGTGATCCTTGGAGCACTTGATCACCCCCTTTTTTTACCTCCTATGCTGTGCCCGTCTCATAGGCGTTGTGCATGCTAAGCATGCACAGTCACCGTTAATCTTTGCCGCCAGCAGATGCTCATGATGTGTGGGCGCCTGTGTCTATCGTTTGCTGGAGCGACGCCGTACAAACCAAGTGAAGAACACAGGGACGAAAATTGTCGAAATAAGCGTGGCAGCGAGCATTCCCCCGAAGACACCTGTTCCCATGGACTGTCGCGCACTAGCGCCAGGTCCTGTGGCCACGACCATGGGGAGCACACCGAGAATGAAGGCTGCACTGGTCATGAGAATAGGTCGCAAGCGTAGACGAGCAGCTTTGAGTGCTGCTTCAGCTGGGGATAAATCTTGCTCCTCAAGAATTTGCTGGGCAAATTCCACAATCAAAATGGCATTCTTGGCAGTGAGGCCAATCAGTACCAAAAGACCGATCTGGAAGTAGATGTCGTTGCTCATGGCGCGTAGCCACAATGAGGCCAGGGCGCCCAATAGCGCATACGGGACGGCCATCAACACTGCCAGTGGTAGTGACCATCGCTCGTAGAGAGCCGCGAGGATCAGCATAACCATGAGTAGACCAAAACCGAATGCAGCTGAGGTCGATGAGCCGATGCGTTTTTCGTGGTAGGCCTGATCTACCCATTCAATGGTGTAGCCTGGTGGTAGAGAGGCTGCAGCAACTTGTTCGACTAAGCGTATAGCCTCGCCTGAACTTGTCCCTGGGGTTGCATTGCCCATGAACTGCCCAGCTAAATACCCGTTGAAGCGTCGCATAGAGTCGGTGCCTGTGCTACGAGTAATCTGTACGAGTGAGGCAACAGGAACCATTGTGCCATCGCTTGCCTTGACCCAACCGTTTCCAAGGTCTTCAGGGCGTTGACGGAATGCGCCGTCGGCTTGCATCATGACACGGTAGGTTTTGCCATTGCGGGTAAAGTCATTGATGTAGTTGCCACCCGTAAGGTAGGCTACGGTATCGTAGACATCATCGATGCTGACTCCGAGTTTGGCAGCCTTATCTCGGTCGACATCCAGCATCAGTTGTGGGGTGTCGGCACGTAGCATACTGCGAAGCCCTGTGAGTTCGCTGTGCGAAGTGAGTGCGCGCATGAAGTCAGTCATGACCTCCTGCAAAAGTTGCGGGTTATCTGAGCCGTGCGCAATCACAAAGCCCGAGAAGCCATTGGTAGAGCCTAGACCTGGAATGGGGCTCGGCAGACTGGCAGTGCCAGTGGCTTCGGGATTTTGGGCGACAATTTTTTGCAACTTAAGCTGTACTACTGCGGCGCTATCTTGACGCTCTTCCCATGGCTTGAGCTGAATAGAAAGACTTGCCGAGTTGCTACGCACATCGCTCGTCGTACTGTCAAAGCCCAGCATTGCCACGATGGAAAGCACATTGGGATCTTTTCGCAGGGTCTCCAAAATGCCAGTTGCCACCGTGTCAGTTCTTTGGAAAGCGGCGCCTTCTGGTAGTTGCAGCGACATGCGCACCATCCCTTGGTCTTCTTTAGGCAGAAAGGCCGTCGGCAGATGTTCAAAAAGTAGGTAGGTGCCAGTAAGTGTAAGCAAAAGCAGAAGCGCACTTAATGCTCTGAGACGCAACATGAGCGCGACGGTTGCAGAGAATGCTTTAGTTAGGGCTTGGAGTGCGCGATTAAAGAGTTCAAATAACCTGCCAACCCCGTGCTGACTTTCAGCACCATCGTGTGCTTTGAGCATAATGGCGCAGAGCGCTGGCGTGAGCGTTAGAGCAATAAAGCCAGAGAGCGCAACACTGACAGCAATGGTGACAGCGAACTGTCGATAGAGTTCGCCCGCGATGCCTCCTAAAAATGCCACGGGGATAAATACCGCGCAGAGTACAAGGACGATCGCGATGAGTGCCCCACTCACCTCGGTCATGGCACGCATTGCGGCATCAAACGCCGAGAGGTGTTCTTCTTTCATCAGGCGGTCGATGTTTTCAATCACAACAATCGCATCGTCGACAACAATGCCGATGGCGAGCGTCATCGCAAAAAGGGTGAGCGTATTGAGCGAAAATCCAAGTAGCCATAGGCCCGCCATCGTGCCAATGAGCGAGACAGGAATTGCCAGTAGCGGGATGAGTGTGGCGCGCCAGTTTTGCAGAAAGAGGAAAATAACGAGTAACACGAGTGCGCCAGCCTCAAGCAGCGTGTGCATCACCTCTTTGAGCGAGGCGCCTACGTAAACGCTTGAGTCATCAGAAATGAAGTAGTCAACGCTACCTTTAGGAAAGTGCGTTGCGAGTTCTGCCAAGCGTTCTTTGGCTAAAACGGCAGCTTGCATAGCATTGGCACCGGTTTTCAGATAGACGCCAATGTTGACCGCGGGTTTTCCATCTAAGTCCACACGGAACTCATAGCTACGCTTACCAAGCTCAGTACGAGCAATATCTCGTAGCCGAAGGAGGGATCCATCACTGCGAGTCTTGAGAACGATCTCGCCAAACTCCTCTGGTGTAAGGAGTTGGCCTGGCGCTTTGGCTGTGTAGAAGAGCTGTTGGTTTCCAGGGGTGGGCGGCGTACCAATGCGACCGGCAGCGCGTTGGGTGTTTTGCGCTTTGACGGCAGTGCGAACGTCGTCGACGGTAATGCCGAGCGCCCCCATTTTGTCGGGATCGAGCCAGATACGCATGGCGCTTTCGGCGTTACCAAAGACGCTCACATCACCGATGCCAGGAAGTCGTTTGAGTTCATCAACAATATTGAGGTTCGCGTAATCGGCAAGCTCGGTTGCGCCCAGCGTTTTGTCGGGTGACCACAATGCAATCCGTAGCAAACTTTCTTCTGAGCGCTTGCGGACGGTGACGCCACGTTCACGTACGACATCAGGAAGGCTGCGTTCCGCAGAGCGAACACGGTTATTAATTTCCATCATGGCGTCATTGGGATTGGTGTCCACATCAAAGACGCAGGAGATGGAAATGACCCCGTTGCTTCGGATGGTCGTGGTGTAGTAGAGCAGTCCATCGATACCAGAGAGTTGATCCTCAATGGGTTGGGCAACAGTTCGTGCCATGGTTTGCACGTCCGCACCGTCGTACTGCGCAGAGATACGAACAGAGGGTGGACTGATATCGGGATACTGAGAGAGGGGAAGTTGTCGCCAAGAGAGTATGCCCGCGAGCACGGTCAGTAGTGCCAGCACGGTTGCAAAGATCGGACGGCGGATGCAGAAGTGGCTAAGCATGATGCAATCCTCCGTCCATCAGTTTTTGGCAGCAGGCGTTACGCTAGCCCCGTCTCGTAGACGTAAGAGTTGGTCAACAATGATTTTGTCACCAGAGGACAGGCCACTTGTGACGACCCAGTCATTATCGACCCATTGTGCGAGTTTGACGGGCTGAGACACTGCGCGTCCGTCTTTGAGCACGTAGACGCGGTATTCGCCGCTATCGAGCTGTAGAACGGCTTTTTGCGGTACACGATAGACGCTTTGAAGTTTCCCAGTCTCGAGGCGAACGCGAATAAAGGCTCCGGGAACCACTTTATTGAGGTCCGAAGCGGCAATTTTCGCTCGAAAAGTTCGAGAGGCTGCTGTGCTATTGAGCGAGGGAGCTATGTAGTCAAGCGTCCCTTTTAGAGGTGTACCCTGCTCAGTGGAGAGCTCGATGGCGTTCTCTAGCGTGATGTGCTTGGCTTCTAGAAGTCGATCAGCCACGGTGAAGACCACTCTCAGGTCTGAAGGCGTCTCAAGGGTTGTCATCAGGGTGCTTTGAGCGGTAATCATATCCCCAGGGTTGACACTGGAGAGCGCCGGGATACCAGCGCTTGGCGCTCGGACGCTCGTGTGACTGAGGTCAATGACCGCCTGCTGCCAACGGGCTTGAGCAGCCGCCTCGTTGAGGCGAGCGTTCTTGAGGGCAGTCTTGGCATCGTCGTTGGCCTGACGGCTCGTGGCATTTTGCTTAAAGAGCTCATCACTGCGATGTGCGTCCCGCTCGGCTTTGGTGCGGTTTGTGCGTGCCGTGGCTAACGTAGCTTCTGCATCAAGCACTTTGGCACGATAGGTACCATCTTCAATGTAGTAAAGAATATCGTTTTGGCCAACGGCTTTACCAGGTTCAAAATTTATGGCTTTCAGGCGGCCGGTAATTTGAGATCGCACTTGTACACCGTGTGCGCTCTCAACGCGCCCTAGTACATCGACCCAAGCGCTTTCGTCGGTCGGCGAGGCAGTGATGGTGTGTACAGCGAGCGGAGCGGTGTTTGCTTTAGGTGGCACAGATTTGTTGCAACCAGCAAGAATGGTTGCAACGCTGAGCACAAGCAGGATATTGGCGTATTGACGCATACCTTGGTTCTCGTAAAAAAGAGCGTGTTCAGACAGGCTGAACAGCTTGGGAGAGCCACGCCCGCTCGGACGCATTAAGCAGAGGGCTCAGTCGTTCAAACACCGTTCGATGATAGTCGTTGAGCCATTGACGTTCCTCTTGAGAAAGTAGCTGCGGTTCAATGGTCCGTACATCGATTGGTGCTAGGGTGAGCGTTTCAAACTTGAGGAACGCTCCAAACTCTGTATGGGTTGCTTCAACGGCGGCCATGAGATTTTCAATGCGCACGCCCCAACGTTCGGCTAAATAGAGCCCAGGCTCATTGGAGACAACAATGCCTTTTGCCAAGCCAAAACGACCTGTGGCGGTAGAGCGAGGCGAAATGTGAAAGGGGCCTTCATGTACGTTGAGGATGTAGCCAACGCCATGACCAGTACCGTGACCATAATCCCAACCTGCTTGCCAAAGCGGGGCGCGAGCGTAGGCATCGAGTTGCGCACCAGAAGTGCCAACAGGCACTTGAGCACGGGCGAGCGCAATATGCCCCTTGAGCACCGTCGTCACACCTTTTCGTTGCTCAGCGCTTAGTGCACCGATCGCAAACATGCGTGTGATGTCTGTGGTACCCGTGACGTATTGCGCGCCAGAGTCAACGAGGAGCAAGCCCTGAGTTAGCTCAGCATCATGCTCACAGGAGGGCGTGTAATGGGGAAGCGCAGCGTTCTGCCCAAAGGCTGAGATCGTCTCAAAGCTCTCTCCTATGAAGCTCGCATCTTTTTGACGTTGCTCATGGAGCATTTCTGCGACACGCATTTCTGTGAGGAGCTCATGTTTGGCGAGCGCTGCTTCGAGTTGCATCTGAAACCGTACGAGCGCCACGCCGTCTGTGAGCATCGCTTTCCGGATACTTTCGAGTTCAGCATCCGTTTTCCGACTTTTCATGAAGGTGACTTCGCTAGGCGCTTCGACGAGGTGGCGAATGTGCGGAGCTAGTGCTGCTGTCACACGAGTCGGATCCACGCTAACCGTCACATGGAGTGAATCGAGCTCGCTAATAAAGGTTTCGGGTGCGCGAACCTCTACCCCTTCGAGCTTCAGTTCTGCGATGAGTTCTGGACTTACCCTTGAGGCCTCAGTAAAAAGTAAGACTTGCTCTGGAAGGACAATCAGGTTCGCGAGAAAGACGGGGTTATAGTCGACATCGCTGCCACGCAAATTGAGTAACCAAGCGATTTCATCAAGACTAACGCTCACGAAGGCTTGACAACCCGATTTTTGTAAGGCATTGCGTAGCGCAGCAAGTTTTTCTGTCGTGCAGGCACTCGCTCCTTGCAGACGCTTGATGGGTTGCATCGGCCGAGGAGGCCGGTCTTGCCAAATTTTTTCAAAAAGATCCCCTGCTTCGACTAAGGCTAAGCTCACGTCGAGCAGACTATCTGCTAGTTCGCCAAAATGTTTGATACTACAGAGGGCGGGGTCGAGCCCTACGCGAGCCCCTTCAGCGAGGTGAAGCGCAAGCCACGCTGGGACGCTCGGCGCACCTGGTGCGCCACTTTTAATGAGTTCGATGCTACTTCCTTTGAGGTCCTCTTCGGCTCGAATCCAGTAGCGACTGTCTGTAAAGAGAGCTGCAGCCTTTTCGGTCACAACGACCTGTCCCGCGCTGCCATGAAATCCCGTCAGCCATGCACGGCTAGCCCAATGCTCGGGTACATATTCGGAAAGGTGTGGGTCAGCAGTAGGCACAATAAGAGCATCTAAGCATGCGGCGCGCATCTGAGCGCGAAGCGCTTCAAGGCGGGACATCGGGGGACTCCAAAAAGTACAAAGTCAGAAAGCAATATTACTGCTTATCTTAGGAATGTACAGGGGATGCCGAAGGCGCCTTTGATTTGACGTCGAGTTTGTTGTGCCTCAAACGGCTGTGGTGGAGAAAATTTAGGCGGGACACGTATGTAACGCAGTGCCCCGCTTCTGTATAACAAGCTGAGTTAGAAGAGTTTTCTCAGAGTAACGGTGACAGGGAATCCGACGTGGTTATTGGACTCAGTTTCCTCGCCGATGTCGAGATTAAGCAGTCGCCATCCAGCATCGCGCATTTCGTCGATAGTTGCACTGACCCCTAGACTTTTGCAAGCAAAGCGCACTTCTTTAAAGCGTTTTAATACCGTGACAGGCTGCTCAGAGATGCAGGTAATAAGCGTGCGATGAGGAGCATCTAGGAGTGGGTCATGGGGGCTCGTGTTGTTGGCGCGATGATCCACTGTGCTCTGGTGTCGGATGCCGCCGACCGTCTCGGGGGTGTCTTTATGTGCGGGCGTTGTACAGGCGGCCAGCGTCAGAGAGAGGAGCAGGCTCCCGAGAAGCTTTTGTGTTGTATGCATGTGTCCGTCTCTTGGAAATGCAGTTGGATATGCCGTTATGGGGAGGCGGAGTCACAGAGACTCCGCCCTGCTGAGCGTCGCTACTTATCGTCCGCGGTTTGTGGGCTTACGTTGGCGCTTTTTCATTGGACCGTTGTTTCTGCTGCTAGAGCGGTTCGGCCGCTGACGCTGGCGTGCGGGGAATTCATCCGGCATGTTTTGAGGCAGTGTGAGTGCCTGCGAGGCGGGATGGAAAGGATCCTCGGGTTCCCAGTGCATCGGCTGGTCGCTGCGAAGCGTTCGCAGATTTTGGCGTTTAGGCTGGTAGTAGATGGAGTTGCCGAAGTTATCGTCATCCCACTGATCTTGCTGAGCCTTTTGCTGACGGCGGCCCGTCACGGCGTTATTCCGGCGTGACTTCTCCATTTTGCCTTCGCCACGGGAGGGTTTGCCGTTGAATTTGTTAACAGACTTTCCAGCAGCGCCACGTTCACGTTTACGCTTAGGTGTTGGCGCCTCATCGCTGGTGCGTTTGTTCGCCTTGGACTCACCGGGCTTTTTAGGGGTTGGCGCTTTCTGCTGCACGTCCTCCTCAGCTTTGGACTTGCTTCGATTGGTATTTTGTGCCTCGGAGGCCTTGTGCGAGTTTCTCTCTTTACGGTGCTTTTTCGACTTCGCACGTCGGGCGCCTGTATTTGGGGTTTGTGAGGCAAGCCCTTCAACGGGGCGAGGACTATCTTGAGAGGTCGGAGCCGCTTGATTTGCAAGTGTTTCCTCGGCAGGCTCGTTGGCGGCGCTGGTATGCTCAGTCAAAGCCTGTGCATGTTGAGCGCGCTCTTGGCTAGCGCGAGTTTTACGGCGTTCACGATGTTTTTCGTAGCGTTGTGAACGTCGTGCTTTGGCGCTTTGGTTTGTGTTGGCGGTAGTGTCGGCGGCTGGTTCGCTCGTGCTGGTAGATGGTTGGCGCTCTGCAGGCAATTCGGAACCTTGCTCAAGTTGAGACGAGGTGGACTTTGGTGACGTTTTTTCGCTTTCGTAGGAAGCCCGTACTGTAAGAATGGGACGAGCAACGGCAGCTGCCTCTATACCGAGGTAAGGTGGCAGATCGTCTACGGTTTGAGTGGTGGCATTTTCCACACTACTTATGAGTGAACAAGCAGTGAGACGAGCGTCAATGCGCTTGAGTTCACGCAATGGCAATAGACAGGTAAGTCGTCCTTGCGGGGATAGCCCTTTGAGTAGATGCAGAAAGACTTCATCGTTGTCAAAGGTGTCTAGCGTTGCGATACGCTCGAGTGCGCCTTCAGGCAACAAGGCAAAGTAACGACTCGGCATGAGAACGATATCGGCCTCTTGCAGAGCATTGCGCAGATCCGTTTGTTTATCCGTAAGCACGGTGATGGAACGCCCTGCTGCTTTGAGCGTGGCGGCAAGCGGTTCGAGATGTGCAGCGTACTCAATGAGTACGCAACTGCCCTTGGGAAGGGTTGCCAAGCGGGCGGCACAGTGTTCATCGGCAATGAACACCGTTTCAATCGTTATACGGGATGTATCCACGGCACGATCACCGAAGGTATGCCGCATCACAGGCGGGCGCACCAAACGTTCGGGTAGGGCTTCATCTTCCTCAATTCCCGCTCCGATGAGAATACGTTGTGCTGTGGGTAGTGTGGCGATAAGTTGCTCATCAAGCGTCTTAAGTGTTGTACTGAGTGGGGTGTCGTGTGCGCAGAGCACCACACGGCGAATGCGGGCTTCTGCCCCGTCAGGTAAATTTTCGAGTAGGTCAGCTAGCGCGGGTGCACGTACAAGCCAAATGGCACTACGGCTCTCTTGCTGAAACTGGTTGAAGAATGTCGAAAAAGCCTTAGGAGCAAACCGTACAGGGGTGCAGTGCAACGATAGATTGAGCTTTTGGGTGAATTGCGCCAGTTCGCACTCGAGCCATGATTGCATTTGCAATGTCGTCACAACAATCATCGTAATGCTTGGTGTGCGGTCACGCGCAGCAGCCAAGCAAGCTGCTGCGAGCGTTACACGAGTACGGCTACTGTCGAGTTTGCCGCAGGCAAGAAGATCATTTCCACTCAGAAAGCCGTCGAGCATCGCGGGCAGATCGACGCTAGTGAGGCGCCCTTGGGGTAGCAACTCTATGGCGGGCGCGACAGGGTGACTGTCATTGTCAAGATTGAGCAGTTCGTTCTCTTGATTCATTTGAATGTGTTCAAGTGCTTCGCGCGTCGCAGGGGTACAGCGGCCAAAAGCGGTAGGCACACGGTGCGCATACGCGAAAAGACAGTTCGAAGATAAAGTCCAAAAATTCTGTATTCCGTCTCGTGACGGAGCGAAGGGATACGGTCTGTAGCCGCATCTCTGGGCGTGGTATTCCCTTTCTGTTCCATGTGGATCACAGGAAAGGGGCGCAGGATGATGGAGTCTGCGCTTGATGTCCTACGCCAGCAGTGCACGCACTGTTTTGCAGTAGAAAACAATGCGGTCAGTAACGTGTGTTGCGCCGCGTTCTTGTGCGCAGACACGCCCCCAACGTCGTGACGCTAGGGAAGGTATTTCAAACGGCAGGCTTGACTAAAGGAGCAAGATATCTGTCGCTTGTGGGCATCTGCCTGAGCAGTATGCGTGAAAAGTGTAGTGGAAGCAGCCAGCATCCTAATGTCTAGCGCTTCCATGGTTGTTGGAGATTGTACACTGCCGCCTGCACAGCGTGTAGGCTGGTTCGCGAAAAGTAAGCATCAGGCTTTCTTTTGCATATACGGTGTACAGCCAAACTGGCTCAGCAGCTGGGCGGCCTCAAAAATTGGCAATCCCATCACACCTGTGTAGCTACCTTCTAGGTGGCTGATAAAGATACCGCCGACACCTTGAATACCATAGCCTCCCGCTTTATCGTAAGGTTCATCCGTGGCAATGTATGCAGCGATTTCATCTTCCGTAATCTTTCGAAAGGTGACCGCGCTCGTTTGAACCGTCGAGGTGAAGTCAAGTTCATTGGTCCCGACGACAACGGCTGTTCGCACATAGTGGGTCTTGCCAGAAAGTGCGCGCAAGAATGCATGGGCTTCATGAGCGTTGGCGGGCTTGCCGAAGATAATTTCGTCCTCGCTCACTACTGTATCTGCAGCCAGTACAGGGACATCTTGTGAAGTGGGGTAGTGCGTTGCACGTTGTGAAAGTCCCTCAAAAAACTTTGTCCGAGCGATGCGTAATGCGTAAGTCTCCGGTGCTTCGCCGTGCAAGGGAACTTCATCGCCCTCGAACGCTCGTAAAGTATGAGCATGACTCGCAATGACTGTGACATCAAACCCTGAGTCCACTAACAATTGAAGACGTCTTGGACTTTTGCTGGCTAAGAAAAGGTTGTTTCCCATGAGTGTCTCAAGCTCGATGATAGGGGTGTTTAGCAAGAATCGACCAAGCGCGATAGAGCTGCTCAGCGAGTAGTACGCGAGCAAGCGCATGCGGTAGCGTCATGGACGAAAGACGGATTGTTTCGGCAGCTGCTGCTTTGACCTCAGGGCTTAGCCCATCAGGACCACCAATAATGAAGACAATGTCTAGAGCCTGGTTACGCCAACGAGCAAGGTCTGTTGCAAGGCTCATGGTCGTGAGGTCACGTCCGTGTTCGTCAAGAACCACAACGTGTTCGCCCGGCTCAATGGCGGCAAGAATTCGCTCGCCCTCCGCCTGCATGAGGCGGGCGGGCGTTTGTCCATTGCGGTGTTCTGTGCGGATTTCCTTTAGCTCGACGCGAAAGTCTCGAGGAAAGCGACAGAGATAATCACTGACAGCTGTTTTGGCCCAGTCAGCGATGTGCTGACCGACAGCAACAATCTTTATGCGCATTAGTCAAGCGGCGCGTGGTTGCGGTGCGGCATCAAGCGCGGCAGACATTCAGCCGTTGCCTGTAGATCGAGTTCAGTGCCACCCCAGAGTTCTTCTAGGTTGTAATAGTCGCGCACGCTAGGCTGTAGGCAATGTACGACAATGCTGCCGCAGTCAACCAAAACCCATTCACCACTATCTTCACCTTCCATACCGATGACATCGCCACCGGCAGATTTCACAGCGGAGGAAACCGAGAAGGCTAGCGCACGCGTTTGGCGGTTGGATGTCCCGCTT
Source organism: uncultured Sutterella sp. (assembly GCA_902463725.1). Lineage (GTDB taxonomy): Bacteria > Pseudomonadota > Gammaproteobacteria > Burkholderiales > Burkholderiaceae_F > Sutterella. Next base: position 63,831 of record CABQGK010000006.1, read on the forward strand.
GCGATGATGACGCGCTCGAATTGATCGGTGAGTTTTTCAGTATTAAAGACCTTGACGTCTTTGGCTTTGACGTCATCAAGGGCGTTCAAGATGGTATGTGTAAGTTCTTCTAAAGTCATAACAGCTCGATGGCAAATTGTTGTTTCAAAGCTAATCTCTTGGTGCAAGGGAAGGGTTCGTGCATGCGCTCAGCCTAACGTAACGTATAGTGAAGTGCTGCGCAGGTCATTAAGTCAACGGATACCTAGGGTGCTGTGCCGTAAAGTCGGTGCTCACGAATGTAGGTGAGTACTTCGGTGGGCAAAGCATCACCTTGCCTGCGTAACGCTTCATTGAGAGGTAGCGTTGAAAAAGCAAGGCGGATGCCAGTAGAAGTGGCACGGTGTGCAGGCATACGGAAGTGCACGATCGCTCCAGCCGCACTTTGGCAGATGGCTTGGGGCGTAGCTTGGTGGCATTTTAGTAGGATTTCAAGTGCTTTGGGGAGTTGAAGGGAAGTTTCTCTGTTTGCGACTGCGATATGGCACTTCTCGAGCAACGCCTCCCAGCGATGCCAAGTGAGTAAGTTTCGCCATTGGTCTTCTCCCATGATGAGCACGAGCGGCATTGCTGGGCCGACACGTTCACGTAGCGCCTCGAGCGTGTCGATGGTATAAGTGGGGCCGTCATGGAGCATCTCACGCGCGTCGATGCCGATATCGTCACGGTTTAGCGTGTCGACCGCGGCCTTGAGCATCGCTAAACGGTGCTCCGCAGACGTGATGGTACCCACTTTCTGCCAAGGATGGCCCGCGGGTAGTAGGTTAACTCGTGCCAGCGGTAAGGCGGAGAGGGCTGCGCTAGCGAGTGCTAAATGCCCCATATGCGGCGGATCAAATGTCCCTCCCAATAGTCCGATACCACGTCTGATCATCTCACTCATGCTGCGTTCCCGCTGCCTCAGAGATTTGTCACCTGAGCAGTGAAGCTTTTGTCGACTCGACCGTCAGCGTCAAGGTGAACCGCAATCCAATTCAACTCGAGCTCCTGCAAATTGCGAGCATTACGTAAGAAGCGTTGGCTAAACCAGAATCGCCACCCGTCTTCGTCGGAGAGAGACGGTTTGCCAAGCGCTTCTAGCACATCGGCTTCGAGCATTCCAAGTCCTACTTTGCCAAAGCGAATGGGGAGCATTTCACTCGGGAGTGCTTTACAGACGGCAGGTGCCGTGCGCGTGCCAAGCCACTCTAGTTGGACTTCCGTGATGGTTTTATTGTCGCTAGAAATGAACCAACCAATCATAGGTTTGCCATTTTCTGTGCCCGTCATGCAGACAATGTCGCGAGCAAACTCTCCCCGTCCATCTCGCATACGCGCCGCGCCAGTCAGATCTGTTAGCGCCTGTAGCGTTGTATGCTCAAGCAACACTCGAGGTTTACCGAGGAAAGTTTCGGCACCGAGCGGCGTGCTCAGTGTCGCGGGAGCATCGAGCAATCGATTAGGATAGGCAAAGGGGGCAGCCTCATTGTGGCGAGCCGCCAGAGCATCATTCATGGTGATCATGCTTGTGGCCACGGCAACGCTCAAGGTGAGCGCCGTGGCACAGGATGAAAACAGTTTTTTTGTAATAGCTTTCATTTTTTTCTCCCAAAAAACCGTCTCGGGTTTATGGGGAACGGTGTGCAATGAGCCTATTTTAGCGAATGTGTCTCAGCGCTTCCGAACCCAAAAGTGACGGAATACATCAAGAGAAAACGAATCGGCGCACTCATCTTTGTTGGAGGAGCGCGCCGAATAGGAAGACAGAGCGGGATCTGTTTAGCGCTTGATAGCGCGCCAGCCGATGTCGTGGCGGAACTGCATTCCCTCAAAATGTACGCCTTCTACGGCGCGATAGGCTTCAGCCTGTGCTGTGGTCACATTTTCCCCTAACCCTACGCTACAAAGAACACGGCCGCCAGAGACCGTTATTTCGCCGCTCTCATTGCGTTTTGTGCCGGCGTGGAAGGTATGGGAGGTTTCTGTATTGGCAGGAAGACTGGTGATCACCGCCCCTTTTTCGGGGTGAGCGGGATAGCCGTGTGCGGCGGTGACGACCCCAAGTGCCGTGCGTCGATCCCATTCGATTTCTACGCGGTCGAGCTCTCCCTTGACAGCCGCTTCAACGATTGCCGAAAAGTCACTCTTGATTCGCATCATGATGGGCTGTGTTTCTGGGTCGCCCATGCGGCAATTAAATTCCAGCGTGCGAACCACGGGGCTGTTGTCGGCTGCGCGTGAAATCATGAGCCCCGCATAGAGAAAGCCTGTGTAGACAATGCCGTCTTTGGCCATGCCTTCGACCGTAGGACGAATGATTTCACGCATCACTTTGGCGTGAATATCGGGCGTGACAACTGGCGCTGGAGAGTAAGCGCCCATGCCGCCCGTGTTTGGACCACGGTCTTGATCAAGCAGACGTTTGTGGTCTTGCGAGGTTGCGAGCGGCAGAATGTGCTGGCCATCCACCATCACAATGAAGGAGGCCTCTTCGCCCTCAAGGAAATCCTCAATGACGACGCGTGCGCCCGCGTTACCGAACTCATGTCCCTCGAGCATCATGTCAATGGCGTTATGTGCTTCGGCAAGTGTCATGGCAACGACGACGCCCTTACCCGCTGCAAGGCCATCCGCTTTGATGACGATGGGTGCCCCCTTGCGCTCGACATAGGCGTGAGCAGCTTGGGGATCCGTGAAGCTTTCGTAGTCAGCGGTCGGGATTTGATGTCTTTTCATGAAAGCCTTGGCGAAGTCCTTAGAGCTTTCGAGTTGAGCCGCTTCACGCGTAGGCCCGAAGATGAGCAGACCAGCGGCGCGGAAAGCGTTCACAATGCCTGCAGCGAGCGGGGCTTCTGGTCCCACCACAGTGTAGGCAACGTTGTGATTTTTCGCGAATTCAATGAGCGCTTCGATGTCGGTAATCGCGACGTTTTCAAGTTTTGCTTCGAGGGCGGTGCCAGCGTTGCCAGGGGCTACAAAGACAGTCTGAACGCGGTCGCTCTGAGAGAGACGCCAAGCGAGGGCGTGCTCACGGCCGCCGTTTCCGATAACGAGGAGGTTCATAAGGGCAGGGACTCCGTTAAATAACTAGGAATGGAGAGATTTTTTCGGAACTGATAAACAAAGCGCCTCCGTGTTGAGGGAGGCGCAATTTGCCGCAAGTGCGTTATTCTTCGTCGTCAAAAACGGCCGAGGTATAAACCTGTTGGACGTCGTCGAGATCTTCAAGGGCATCGATGAGCTTTTGCATCTTTTCTGCATCAGCCCCTGTGAGATTCACTTCTACCGTAGGTTTGTAGGTAATTTCAGAGACTTCAGGGTTGAGGCCTGCAGCTTCAAAAGCCTTGGAGACGGCATCAAAGTCAGCGGGATCGCAGGTAACCTCGATCGAGCCATCTTCAGCGGTGACAACATCGCTCGCTCCGGCTTCCAATGCGACTTCCATGACCGCGTCTTCACTAGCTGCGCCAGGCGCGAAGAAGAATTCCCCGATATGGTTAAAGAGGAATGCGACGCTGCCTTCTGTGCCGAGATTGCCACCGTGCTTGGAGAGCGCATGACGAACATCCGCCACGGTGCGCACGCGATTGTCAGTTGTGCAGTCGATGATGAGCGCAGCGCCGTTAATGCCATAGCCTTCGTAGCGCACTTCTTCGTAGCTCACCCCTTCAAGCTGCCCCGTGCCTTTCAGAATGGCGTTGGTGATCGTGTCCTTAGGAACGTTTCCTGCACGAGCCTTGATGAGCGCGAGGCGCAGGCGAGAGTTGGCATCAGGATCGCCCCCGCCCATACGTGCAGCAACAATGATTTCACGGACCAGCTTTGTCCAGAGGTTGGAGCGCTTAGCGTCCTGACGTCCCTTACGATGCTGGATGTTAGCCCATTTGGAATGACCGCTCATGATATTCCTTCGGTGTCTCTGTCAATAACCTGACCGACGTGCGGCTCGGCATTGAGAGGGCGGAGCGTTGTCCGTCACACCGTCTGCGGTCAGGAAGAATAAAAGTGGAATCTGTGTCGCGCCTAGGGACTTTCCCTAGCGCCAGAAAGTACGACATTCTAATGCAAAACGCTTGATACGTCTGCTGTTAATGCAGAAAAATAGGGTCTGTCGGATCGTGACGACAGACCCCGCGAAAAGCACAGACGCGTTTTCAGGCGTGCACTGTTACTTCTTGCCGAGGATTTCACCCACGGCCTTGGTCCACAGGGCAAAGCCGGTCATGAGGCTAGACTCCTGCACGTCAAAGGTGGCAGTATGGTGACCACTGGGTAGATCGGTGCCGATCACAAAGAACGCGGCTTTGCCGCCGTGAGCCTGTACGCGACGAGCCAAAATGGTGGCATCTTCGCTGCCACCAAAATTACGTGCCGTGTCGCAGACTTTGAGCCCCTCAACTTTACTCGCAGCGGTACGCAACACCTCTTCGAGTTCAAGGTCGTTCTTAAGATCGACTGCCTCGCCCATCTTCTCGATTTTGTATTCGCAACCCTGAGCAATGGCACAGCCCTTGATAATGGCAACGGCGGAGTCGTACATGAATTGATTGATTTCCGCGGTTTCGCCGCGAACCTCCATCTTCATGACCGCATGGGTCGGGATCACGTTGCGTCCCTCACCAGCCGTTAGCTGACCAACGTTGACACGAGTCATCCCAGAGCCATGGCGTGGCAGTCCTAGGAGCTGTACGAAGGCGTTGCATGCTGCTGCCATCGCATTGCGACCAACATTGGGTTCAACACCCGCATGCGCAGGGCGCCCCGTATACGTGACGTCGAGCTTAGTGGTGCAGAGGAATCCGTAGGGGTTGACAGAGACTTCACCGTGCTTGCACATCATGCCAACGTGCGCGGCTAGGAAATAATCCGCATCGTCAACAATGCCGCTAGCTGCCATGCCAGCAGCGCCACGGACTCCTTCTTCGGCAGGCTGAAAGAGAATCTTGATTTTGCCGCACATTTCGTCGATATGGTCTGCAAACCAGTGTGCTACAGCTAGCCCAGTAGAGGTATGGGCGTCGTGACCACAGGCATGCATGAGACCAGGACGCGTTGAGCAGAAGCCCTCGCGGAACGGCAGGTGCTCAGGGCTTTCAGATTCAGTGACTGGCACGCAGTCAATGTCAAAGCGGATAGCGAGCGTCGGGCCAGGGCGCCCCGTATCGAGTACACCCACGCAACCTGTTAGCTCTTGCATTTCAGCTAGCAACGCTTCATCGACGCCGCGCTCGCGCGCGAGCTTAAGCCCCGCGGCGACAACCGCAGGGTTGCGACCGAGGCAGTGCTCAGGATTGATGACTTTTTGGCCAAGTAGCACTTCGTAGCCATAGTCGCGCAGATGCTTGACGACCAGCGCAGTGGTGTTGAATTCACTCCAGCCTTCTTCGGGAAGCGTGTGGATTTCTCGGCGGATTTTGACGAGCTGATCCTTGTATGAATCGAGACAACAAGACATAAAAAATTCTCCAAACAACGCTAATAATTACCTCATAGTAGGTATTGCTTAGGACGGTGGATACGAACCTTCTGATTGGGGAGAGGGAGTGTGCACGGCCGTCAGCATGAGCAACGTAATACGACTACCCAAGTGCTTGACTAAGCATGAAATTAGTTTGCCACGGTTTAGGGCGTACAGTTTTGGTTAACTGCTACAAGATTTTTGGGCTTAATCAATGAACGGCGTTTTCTTGGGGTTATGATGATCTAAAAGGGGTAACTCCTTGGTAGTATGAGAAACTCAGGGCAAGTGGCCTGTATATGCGGGAATAGAAAAAAATATCCAACAGAAGAGAGTTTTCCCCGTAGCATGGGTCTCATCGAGCACAGGGCGTTTCCATTTGGGAGGTTTGCTCATGAACGCGTTGCGTTTTGAAGATTTTGAACGGGAAGTTCAGCCTCTGGCTGAAAAAATTCTAACGACAGTACGTCGTTTATCCGCAGATCCCGTGGCTGGCGTTAGCCGTCAAGGCTACAGTCAACTTGAGAGCGACATCCTCGCTTTATTGTCGGCCGAAGCGGTTGCGCTTGGTATGACGTGCTGCACCGATGAGGCGGGCAATGTTTGGGCCACGCTTGCTGGTCGTGACCGAAGCCTGCCGGCTTTTGTTTCTGGGAGTCACGTTGACAGTGTGCCTCAGGGCGGAAACTATGACGGCTTGGCTGGTGTGGTTGCTGCTTTTACGGTGGCCAAGTATTTGGTTTCGGCGAACATTACTCCGAAGCGTGACTTCACTATTCTCATGATGCGTTGTGAGGAGAGCTCTTACTTTGGTAAGGCTTATGTCGGTTCGCTCGCTATGATGGGAAAACTCAAAGTTGAGGATCTTTCACTCAAGCATCGTACGCTTGACAAAACTTTGGGTGAATTCATGCAGGAGTGCGGTGTTTCATTACCCTTGGTCACGAGTGGTAAGCCTGTGATTGATCCCTCGCGAATTGGCGCGTTTGTCGAACTGCATATTGAGCAGGGTCCGATGCTCGATGGACTTCTGCCTGCTCGTTGTGGTGTTGTGACGGGCATTCGTGGCAATATCCGACATAAGGCAGTGCACTGCTACGGAGAAACCGCGCATTCCGGCGCGGTTAACAAGGAGTACCGTCACGATGCTGTGATGGCCACAAGTGCTCTGATTCACCGAATGGAGAATGAGTGGCAACAGTGGTTAGAGCAGGGACGTGATTTGGTTTTTACCGTTGGGGTGCTCAATACCTCAGCCTCGGCGGCGATAGCAGTGATCCCAGGGACAGTGACGTTTACCGTAGACATTCGCAGTTTGGATGATGATACGGTAGAGGCATTCCATACGCGACTTGAACAAGTCGCTGCCGATGAGGCGCAACGGCGTGGTGTGCGATTTGAGTTTGACCGCGCTATCGTGAGTCGTGCTGGTCACGTCAATGCAGAGCTCTCTGATCGTGTCTTTGCTGCGGCAGAGCGCGCTGGCGTGCCATGCGTGCGTATTGCATCGGGTGCAGGGCACGATACGGCAGTACTTTCCCGTGAAGGTATCCCCAGTGCGATGATTTTTGTGGCCAATCAGCATGGCTCACATAATCCGCATGAGGCTCTTGAGATGGCGGATTTGCTCAGGGGTTGCTACGTCTTGCTCAATACAGTGCTGTCAGAGGAATGATGTTCAATCATGGATAAACAGCTTTCAACGGTCGTACTTATTGACGAGTACCCACTATTTCGCAAGGCAATGGCTGATTTACTAACAGCCTCTGGGGACTTCCAAGTGATTGGACAAACCTCGGATCATGCGACTGCTTTAGGATTGCTAGCGTTGCAGCCAGATCTTATCGTGATGAACCTTGAGCAGGAGGGGATGGATACGTTGCAGTTCCTCTCTGACGTCAAAGCTCATAATCCGAGCATCCGTGTGGTCATGATGATGCGCCATGTTGATCAGTCTTCTAGATTGATGCGTGCGATCCGTGGCACGGCAGATGGTTACTTGCTGAGGACAGTGTCGCCGCCAGAGTTTGTCGATCAGCTCTATAAGGCGTGTCATGGCGGTATGGCCGCGAGTGAAAAGGTGACATCGGCGCTTGCGGAACTTCTGCGAAAGGAGCAGATCGATGAAGAGTCTGGCACAGGAGGGCTCTTTGAACGACTCACACGGCGTGAATTTGCTGTGCTTTGTTGCCTAGCGTCAGGCGATACGAATAGGGATGTGGCAAAGCGTTTGGAAATCAGTGAAGGTACCGTTAAGGTGCATGTAAAGCACGTCTTAAAAAAGCTAAATTTCCGCTCTCGTGTGGAAGTTGCGGTTTGGGCGACAGAGCACGGCTACAAACTCAATGATGATGGCTCGGTTCCTCCTTGGGATCCAATGCAGACCTATCATACTGGGCCATAAACACTGGAAACGGACTTTCGCAAGAAGGTCCGTTTCTTTTGGTGCGGGCAAAAAAAGCGCTCTTAGGACGTAGCATCCTAAGAGCGCTGGGTTCAAGAAGTGGTTCCGTTACTTCTTACTCTTGGCAATTTTATCCGCCCAGAAGAGAGGCGCATTGATGTGGATGGAGTCACCGTTGTGATCTACAGCCACCGTCACCGGCATATCTTCAATCGTAAATTCGTAGATAGCTTCCATGCCGAGGTCACCAAAGGCGAGAACTTTCGACTCACGGATGGACTTGGATACCAAGTAAGCGGCGCCACCAACAGCGATCAGGTAGGCAGAGCCGTGCTTCTTGATGGCCTCACGTGCGACTGGGCCACGATCACCCTTGCCAACCATAATGCCGAGCCCAACCGGTTCCGAGAGCATCATGTCAACGAACTTGTCCATGCGCGTGGAGGTGGTGGGGCCAGCAGGGCCGACAACTTCGCCCTTGCTCTTAACAGGGTCGACCGGACCGACGTAGTAAATGGCGCGGCCGTGGAAATCCACAGGGAGCGGCTCATTCTTGGCCAGCATTTCGCTGATACGCTTGTGGGCAGCATCTCGACCCGTGAGCAACTTGCCAGAGAGCAGCAGCGTGTCACCAGGTTTCCAAGATTGAATTTCTTCGCGAGTGAGCGTATCAAGATTGACGCGCTTGCTCTTGGTGACATCGGGCTTCCAGTCGAATTCCGGGAATGCGTCAATCTTTGGAGGTTCGATGTAGACCGGCCCCGTGCCGTCAAGCACAAAATGGGCATGACGAGTGGCGGCGCAGTTCGGGATGACGGCGACTGGCTTCGAGGCTGCATGAGTCGGGTACATCTTTACCTTGACATCGAGCACGGTGGTAAGACCACCAAGCCCCTGAGCACCAATGCCGAGTTCATTGACGCGGTTGTAGATTTCAACGCGCAACTTTTCTTCTTCAGTTTGCGGGCCGCGTTCGAGTAGCTCAAGCATGTTAAGCGGCTCATTGAGGCTTTCTTTAGCAAGCAACACACTCTTTTCTGCCGTACCGCCAATACCAATACCGAGAATCCCTGGGGGACACCAGCCGGCACCCATGTGTTTGACCTGTTCAACGATCCAGTCAACGACATTGTCAGAGGGAACCATCATGACAAGTTTTGACTTGTTTTCGGAACCGCCTCCTTTGGCAGCAACCGTCACTTCGACCTTGTCACCAGGGACAACTTGCCAGTGAATGACGGCAGGCGTGTTGTCGCGGGTATTTTTGCGGCCGCCTTCTGGAGGATTGACCATGGAGAAGCGCAACACATTTTCTTGATAGGTGTAAGCGCGGCGAACGCCTTCATTAATGGCGTCTTCGACAGAGCCTGTAAAACCTTCCCAACGGACGTCCTGACCAACTTTCACAAACACGACAGCCATGCCCGTATCTTGGCAGAGCGGACGCTTTCCGAGCTGGCAGAGACGAGAGTTTTCGAGAATCTGACCGATCGCATCTTTGGCAGCAGCGCTTTCTTCACGGCGATAAGCAGCCGCCATATGATCGAGGAAATCCTGGGGGTGGTAGTAGCTAATGTACTGAAAGGCAGCGGCAACGCTTTCGATCAGGTCATCTTGCTTAATGACAGTCGTCATGTTGTTATATCTCCGAAATGCTTGGCGGGCAGAAGTTCAGCATGCCTCTATATACGTTTCGGCTTCTGTGTTTTTTACGATTGGCCGATTGATGTGTTAGAGGATTTGCATCCAAGCCCATCCTGTGAGGACGCTCCAGATCGGTATCCGATCGCAGGAGTAAAAAAAGTGTACCCTCTCGCTTCTAGCGGTCTGAAGAAAAAAACGCATCTTTTGACTTAATACCCCTCTTCTGCTAAACATTAACCGAAAGCCATAAAATTTCACCAAATAGGTAAGGGTAAACCATTAGGTAGTTTGTTTTAGATACAATAGAAATCATTTGATACATTAATGATTTTAAAGTAAAAACATAATATAACACTTAGTATAATGTAAGTTAATTTGCTGAAGTAAAGGAGAAAAATAGAGGAGGGTTTTGTAAAGAAAATCCTAAAAGGGGGTAATTCCTATAGTTAAGTCAAAGGGACTAAAAATACCTCATCGACCCCTTTGCGTACTCGGCAAAATATGACCTGTCCTCATTTACTTAGGAAACATCATGCTTAGCTTAGATTTTTGGCTTCAACTTGCGGTCGTGCTCGTCGCCCTCTTTTACGGTGCACGTAAAGGCGGTATGGCCTTGGGTTTGATTGGTGGTATTGGCCTTCTTATTCTGGTGTTTGGTTGGCATGTCACGCCAGGTAAGCCACCGGTTGACGTGATTTTGACCATTTTGGCCGTTATCTGCGCTTCTTCTGCTTTGCAGGCTGCCGGCGGTCTCGATTGCCTGTTGCAAATCGCTGAACGCCTTCTCAGAAAGCATCCGCGCTTTGTCTGCTTCTTGGCGCCGTATCTCTGCTGGTTCTTGGCTGTGCTCTGTGGTACTGGTCACGTCGTCTATACGATGTTGCCCATTATTTATGACGTGGCTATCAAGAACGGCATTCGTCCAGAACGTCCGATGGCCGCTTCGACCATTGCTTCTCAGATGTCCATCATCTGCTCGCCTGCTGCCGTGGCTGCGGTCTCGATGATCTCGCTGCTTGACGGCCATATGGTCGGTGGCCATCCCTTCGGCTTTGTGCAGCTTTTCTCGATCGTGATTCCTGGCGCTATCGTTGGTTTGTTCTTTGTCTCGTTGTTCTCTGTGTTCCGCGGTAAGGACCTTGATAAGGATCCTGAATTCCAGGCGCTTATTGCTGATCCTGAACAGCGCAAGTACATCTACGGCGAAACGACGACCCTTATTGGTGTCAAGTTCCGTCCTGAACAGTGGACGTCGCTTTGGATTTTCTTGGCAACGGTTGCTGCGGTGGCTGTCTTCGGCATGTTCCCGGAACTCCGTCCGGTTGTTGGTAAGAAGGCGCTCTCTATGACGCTTCTCATCCAGATGTTCATGCTTACGTGCGGCGCTTTGATTGTGATCTTCTGCAAGACGCGTGCTGCGAGCGTTGGCAAGACGCCGGTGTTCAATGCGGGTTGCGTGGCGATCTGTGCGGTGTATGGTGTGGCTTGGATGGCCGACACGATGTTTGCTGCCCACTTGAATGACCTCAAGGCGGTGTTGACTGAGCTCGTGCGTTCTTATCCGTGGGCTTATGCACTAGTGTTGCTCTTGACGTCTAAGCTCGTGAATTCTCAGGCCGCTGCTGTGGCGACGATCGTTCCTGTGGCTCTGCAGATCGGCGTTCCTCCGGGACTCGTGGTTTCCTGCGCCGCCGCTTGCTATGGTTACTACATCCTGCCGACCTACCCGTCTGACTTGGCTGCCATCCAGTTCGACCGCTCGGGTACGACGCATATCGGCCGCTTCGTTATCAACCACTCCTTCATCCTCCCTGGCTTGATTGGTGTGTTGACTGCCACGGCTACGGGCTACATTCTCGGTGTGATCTACGGTTACGTCTAAGCATTGGCGAAACCTTGGACGAGGAGCTGCTCCAAGCGGCAGCTCCAAAATTTCAACAAATAACAATACAAAAAGACGCTGGCCTCTTAGTTCGAGACTTGAGAAGCCGACGCTAGAAAAATAAAAGATTTGAGGACAGTACATTACTGTGGTAGAGGGTGTTGAGAAGACCGCCATGTGCGATTTTCATCAGCGCCCTCTTTTTTGCCTGCAAGCCTTGTTCCTCAATGGTCTTTGATGCAACGCGTGTAGCGCCTGCCGCCGTACAAGCCATGAGGGGGCGCTCGCCCCTACGCCGTCTTTGCAATGAGACCGACGGAGACTTGTTGATGCCATTGAGCGCGTGTGACGAATGACAGTGAACAGCAGATGGAACCTGGCGTTAGCGGCGAATCGCGGAGCCGAGAAGGCATTGTCAAAGTCCCAGCCGCGCTATCCCGTAGAACCTCCAACTCTGTGTAACCTTGGTATGCCGTTACTCCCTGGTACGCTCTTTGCAAGGGCTCTTACCAAAATAGGTAGCATGATTGCTTCACTTACTGACATGTTGTCAAGACAATCAGATGGTCCAATTGTCACGAAGAAACTAGTCATGCTGTTACGAGGATGTGGGTCTAGGGGGCTAGGGAGTTTTTCACCAAAAAGATAGAAAAACCGTCTCAATCCCTTGCTAGAGTAGGGCTGCAGGCATTCTGGTCGTCAAATATTTGTGTATTGCAAATCGGCGGACTGAGCAAGTGATCAGGTGTTACCCGCGGGCAGCACATCATGTGTAATAGGCCGATTGGTCAAGTTTTCATCCGCGCTGAGTGGTCAAATTTCTGGATGCGCCCAAGACACAAAGGAGTCACCCGTACCGTCCCAATGATGTGGGGTTGAAGGGGCTAGGGAGTTTTTCACCAAAAAGATAGAAAAACTGCCTCAATCCCTTGCTAGAGTAGGGCTGCAGGCATTCTGGTCGTCTAATATTTGTGTATTGCAAATCGCCGGACTGAGCAGGTGATCAGGTGTTACCCGTGGGCAACGCATCATGTGTCATAGGCCCCTCATCACTTAAGAGAGTGGTCAAGTTTTCATCCGCGCTGAATGGTCAAATTTCTAGGTGCGCCCGAGACACAAAGGAGTCACCCGTACCGTCCCAATGATGTGGGGTTGAAGGGGCTAGGGAGTTTTTCACCAAAAAGATAGAAAAACTGCCTCAATCCCTTGCTAGAGTAGGGCTGCAGGCATTCTGGTCGTCTAATATTTGTGTATTGCAAATCGCCGGACTGAGCAGGTGATCAGGTGTTACCCGTGGGCAACGCATCATGTGTCATAGGCCCCTCATCACTTAAGAGAGTGGTCAAGTTTTCATCCGCGCTGAATGGTCAAATTTCTAGGTGCGCCCGAGACACAAAGGATTCAACCGTGCCGTCCCAATGATGCGGGGTCGAAGGGGCTAGGGAGTTTTTCACCAAAAAGATAGAAAAACCGTCTCAATCCCTTGCTAGAGTAGGGCTGCAGGCATTCTGGTCGTCTAATATTTGTGTATTGCAAATCGCTGAACTGGGCAGGTGACCAGGCGTTAGCGTACGGTACGGCATTAGTCGAAAGGATAGATCGCCATCTAACGGGTATTGGAAGGTAAGGAGCTAATCTCGTTGTCAACCTTCGGCCAAAGCAGATCGATTCACTGCACAGATTTGTTTGCAATATGGTTGACTGAGAAAAAACGGCAGCCGATTTCTCGACTGCCGTTCTTCAGATTATGTACAGACTAAGTGGTCCTTATTTGTACCAAGATGCGTCAGCAGGCATTTCGTAGCGCTGAGCTTCCTGACCATTTTTGACCTGTTCAGCACCAATGCTGTAGTTTTTGTAGCCCGTGAGCGTGCCAGCAACAATCATGGCAAGGGCAACAAAGAGCATCGTCTTGCGAAGGCCCGCACGGTCACCGATGCGTTCACGCTGATCGATGAGGTTGCTGTCTGGGTTCTTGTTGCAAATTTCCCACTTGACGGCAAGCCGGTAGAGACCAATCATGCCATGAAGTTCGGTGATGACCAAGAAGATGAAGGTATAGAGCATGCCCATGTGATAGGTATGCACACCGAGCAGGTTGGGGTCAAAGCCATGCGGATTGAAGAGCATGGGGATGACGTGCGTGAAAACGAAAAGGAAGAGTAGAGCGCCAGTGACGATCTGAACAACCCAAAGGCTGGTGTCTTCATGCTTGAGGAGCTTCCAGTGCGCAACAATATCGCGCAACTGGTGGTAGGACGTCGGGAAGCGGCGGAGTGCGCAGAAGGCATGCACTGCGACGGTCAATGTGATAAAGCCAACGAAGAGAATGTGCATCCAAGCATGTTCTTGGCCATCGATGAATGCGCCACCCGAGGTCGCAATCAAATTGGCGAAGAGGTCTTTGCCAAAGTTCACGGATCCCGTGAAGGCCATGTGGCAGAAAAGGAAGAGACCGAGAATGAGGCCAGAGACAGACTGAGCTACATCAAGCACTGCCGTCTTGCGGGGCTGACGTTTGGCATCCTTGAGGCCTGCACCCCAGACGTTTTCTTGAGCCGTCGGGGTCGTTGCATACTTAACAGAATCAGGGGTCGACATAGTTACAACCTTTGAAAGTCGCCGTGGCTTGGACAACGGCGCATAAATACAGGGATGGCGTTTTTGCATCCATTGGAGAGCATAATGCCCGTATTTGGAAGCGAATATATTGATATTTATCAAATATAAGTCGTAAGTTCGTGCGAAACAACAGTAGATCTGGCGTAATTATACGTATATATACGTATAAAAATATCACAAAAACTTCTATTTTCTCGTCTCTAGGCGATATAACCCTAATATTTGATGCATGAAAAAATCAATAAAATGTGCTACTTCCTTAAGTCGCCAGTATGCCTGCGTTGATGTGGGAATCGAACAAAGAAAAAGCCCCCTTCTGATTTGTGAAGGGGGCGCTATGAAGCGGTCGCTGAGCTGAGCGAGCGCTCACCTGTAATTAGAGTGTGCCGAAGACACGGTCACCCGCATCGCCGAGGCCAGGAACAATATAAGCGTGTTCGTTGAGGTGATCGTCGAGCGCGGCCACATAAAGTTCGACATCGGGATGAGTTTCCGAGAAGACCTTAACACCTTCTGGTGCCGCAACAAGTGCCATAAAGCGAATCTGCTCACCTTTTACTCCACGGCTTTTGAGCTTATTGACAGCGTAGGCGGCGGAGTGTCCTGTGGCGAGCATCGGGTCAACCACGATGTAGTTGCTGTGTTCATTGCCTTTTGGAATACGGATCATGTATTCGATCGGATTGGCATTTTCATCGCGCTGCAACCCAATATGACCGACACGAGCCGCAGGTAGAAGTGCAAGCAAGCCATCCGTCATAGCAAGGCCAGCACGCAAGATAGGGATAATGATGGGATCTTTTGCCAGCAGCAACGGCTGCATGGTCTTGCAAATGGGGGTTTCAATTTCAACGAGGTGCGTCTGGAAGTCGCGTGTCACTTCATAGCCCATGAGCAGAGCGATTTCGTGCAACAGCGTACGGAAATCCTGAGTGTCTGTGTTGCGGTCGCGCATCAGGGTCAGTTTGTGCTCAATGAGGGGGTGATTGACAATATGAAGCTTCGGAAAGCGAGCATCCGTGCGCATAAAAATATCTCCAGAAAGAGAGGAATACTGGTTGAAAATTGACCGTTATGTCGATGTTAACCTGACACTATAGCCTCTTTGATGAGTGCCGTCAAAGACTCAATGTGTACGCAACGATCGGGAGACTTGGACGAAAATGCGCATAGCAGCGTTGTTGCGCTTCTATTGTTTTTGAGGTTTTCATCCAAGGCAAAACACGGCTAGAGATAGCAAAAGTAGGTGCAGACCGTGTGGTGCTTTTGCTATGATGGTGGCAACAGTTTTAGCCTGTCATAGACCGTGACAGCGGTCGAACCATGTTGGGTTACTAGCCCGACCTCAGGCTCCAATGGAGATCCATAAAGTGAAAATTCGTACTATTGCTCTCTTTTTGTTGTTGGTCGTGATGGCCGTGTTCCTCGTGATCAACTGGTCTGCCATTTCTGCCGTGACGACGGTTAACTTGGTTTACACCGAGGTACAGGCTCCCCTTGGCATTATCGTTGTTTGTGGTTTTGCCGTTCTGATTTTCCTGATGTTGCTCTACACCGTATGGCAAGCAGCAAGTGTCACGCTAGAACTGCGTAGCGCCTATAAGGAGACACGTAATGCACGTGCGCTCGCTGATGATGCGGAAAAGAGCCGCTTTCATGAAACGAACCGCTTACTGATGGAGCGCCTAGACAAACTTGAAGGTCTTTTGCTAGCTCGCAATGATGAACTCGGTCAAGACGTGCGCCGTTTGCGTGAAGAGATTGATCAGAAGGTTAATGCGCTCAATAGCGAGATCAGCAAGCAACAGGGCACGACGATTACGAAACTTTCCGAAAACCTCAATGCCTTTGAGCGTCGTCTGCAAACAACGCTACCTGCGCCAGTGGTGGCTGCGACTGTTGCAACGGTTGCTACGCCTGAAGAGACAGCTGAAGATGAAGAAGTCAAGGACACGAAGAAAAAGAAAACTATGTTTGAAGATCTCTTCTAAGGTGAGCTTGCGGCGCGTGTAGTTAGCTCAGCGCGCCGAACCTTGAGCAATCCTATTAAAAACGCCCGCTGGTTTGCCGCGGGCGTTTTCTCTGTCTAGAGTGCTCGTTTAGCTTTCGGTATGGTAGCTAGTGACGCGTTCGACTTCTTCAGCAGCACCTAGGAAAACCGCGGCACGTTGATGGATTTTCTCGGGCATGATGTCAAGGATACGCATATGACCATTCGTAGCGGCTGCCCCAGCATTTTCCATCAAAAAGCTCATTGGGTTGGCTTCATAGAGAAGACGCAATTTCCCCGGCTTACTGAGATCACGGTGATCGCGCGGATACATGAAGATGCCGCCGCGCTGCAAAACGCGATGCACTTCAGCCACCATGGCTGCAACCCAGCGCATGTTGAAGTCTTTTCCGCGTATGCCAGTCTTGCCCTCGAGCAGCTCGGCGATGTAACGCTTGACTGGCGCTTCCCAGTGGCGCATGTTCGAGCAGTTAATAGCAAACTCCTTTGCGCTAGTCGGCACAGAAACCTTGTCACTGGTCAGCTCAAATGTGCCAGTTTCTGGATTGAGCGTAAAGATAACGACGCCGCGCCCAAAGGAGAAGACCAGTTGTGTCTGAGGACCATACATGCAGTAGCCTGCGAGAACTTGTTCACGGCCTGGGATCAGAAAATCTTCGGCGACAGGAGCACGCTTTGGACGCACTGCAGGGCTAACCGAAAAGATCGACCCAATAGAGACGTTGATGTCCAGGTTGGAACTACCGTCAAGGGGATCAAAGGCAATGACATAAGGACCAAGCGGATACTTGTCACTCACCGCAATAGGGTCAGGGACTTCTTCGCTCACCATGCCACAGACCGAACCCGTAGCTTCGACGGCACGGACAAAGATTTCATTGCTCACAACATCCATGACTTTTTGGTCTTCACCTTGCACATTTTCGCTACCCGCCATGCCGAGTACGCCAGCAAGGGCACCATGGCGAATTTTGTTGCTAATGGCTTTGCAGGCTTCAGTGATGCCAACGAGCAACCGAGAGAGCTTTGGATCGAGGCCGTGTACAGCCTCCTCGTGTGCCAAAAATTCAGAAAGCGATTGATTCACGATATTGTTCCTTAGGAAGGATTGTTCAGTGCTTTATCAATAATTTCGTTGACCTGACGGCTCAATTTGTCAGAGCGTGCCTGCATGAAGACGAGCGTCTGGTACATCATGCTGGCAAGGTCTGGGGTATAGCGGCGCCAGTTTTCAAGGTTGCGCGCAATGCGAGCCGCTACGCTTGGGTTGATGGCGTCAAGCTGTTGAACGACCTGTGCCCAGAACTGATAGCCTGTGCCATCATGGCGGTGGAATTCAGCAGGATTGTTTTGGAAGAATGCCCCAAGCAATGCGTAGACATTATTGGGGTTCTTCAAGTTGAAGAACCCAGAGTTGACCAGTTCTCGGATGCGGTTAACGACGGGGACTTCTCCAGGCAAGCAAGGCGCAGTGGCCTGAATGGTAAACCACTTGTTGAGCAGTAGCGGCTCATTCATCCAATTTTTCAGCGTCTCAACGATCATATCTTGTTTGACGGGTGAGCTAGAGCCAGCCAACAGCGTTAGCGCAGCGAGTTTATCCGTCAAATTGTTCGAGACAAGGAATTGGTCTCGCGCCATCAATATGGCATGCTTGTTAGCGGTCGAGACCATGTAGTAGAGCGCAGTATTTTTGAGCGCGCGCCGGCCTGCATCAGCAGCATTAGGAGAGTAGTCACCAGGGGTGAGATTCGCGTTAACAATATCCTCAAGTTTAGTGAGGGTACGAGTCCCTAAGCGTTCGCGGACGAATTCGCGTGCATGGTGTACAGCCCATGGATCAATGAGCGGGAGGGCATCACCGATGAGGCGTTCGCTGGGCAGTTCCATTGCAACGGCTTTATATGCAGGAGAAAGGGACGCATCATTGATGAGCGCCTCAAAGGCATCAAAAAGCACGGGCGAAACAGCACGATCATCCTGCGAAATAATGGCCTGAACTTGTGCAAGCAACTCTCGCATCATCAAGTTCTGCATGGCCTCCCAGCGGTTGAAGAGGTTCGTGTCGTGCTTGGCTAGCAGTGCCAAATCTTCATCGCTGTAGTCATACTCCACAATCACTGGCGCTGCGAAGCCTCGGTTGAGACTGACTACAGGAGCACTGGGCACATCAGTAAATACCCAAGACTGCACCGTGTCGGTGAGTTGCAACATTTGCTCGGTCTTACCTGTCAGCGCTGGCTCATTGGAGAGCTTGAGCTGCATGATATTGCCCTGACGGTCAAAAAGCGCCACAGGGAACGGGATGAGGCAAGGCTCCTTAATGGGCTGCCCAGGGGTCGGTGGCGTCGATTGCGAGCACGTGATCGTTAAGGTGTGAGCGGCGGCATCATATTGCGTAGAAACTGCAACTCGGGGCGTGCCAGCCTGAGAATACCAACGTTGGAAGAGTTCTTTATTGACATTGGTTCCTTCGAGGATAGCATCGACAAAATGCTCGCATGTGACGGCGTGTCCGTCATTGTTTGCAATGTAACGGTCAAACCCGCGTCGGAACGCATCGCGCCCGAGCAGCGTCTGTAGCATGCGAATGACTTCTGCCCCCTTTTCATAAACCGTCATCGTGTAGAAGTTATCGATGGCACGGTAGCTTTCTGGGCGAATAGGATGGGCCATTGGGCCTGCATCCTCAGGGAATTGAGCTAGGCGCAATGCTTTGACATTTTTGATACGTTCGACCACGCGCGCACTATCCTCCGCAAGCATATCGGCGGAGAATTCTTGATCGCGAAAGACTGTTAACCCTTCCTTGAGGGTCAGTTGAAACCAGTCGCGCAATGTGACGCGGTCGCCTGTCCAGTTATGGAAATATTCATGTCCAACGACCGCTTCAATATTGGCGTAGTCTTGGTCAGTTGCTACTTTGGGGTTGGCGAGTGCGTAGCGGGCATTGAAGATATTGAGCCCTTTATTTTCCATGGCTCCAAAGTTGAAATCGTTCGTGGCCACAATAGCAAAGTGGTCAAGGTCGAGTTCAAGTCCCCAGCGCTCTTCATCCCAACGAATCGCTTTTTTCAAACTCTCCATGGTGTGGGATGTCTTGTCAATATCCTGCGGCTCTACCCAAACTTCCAACGTCGCAACGCGGCCGTCTTTGAGTTGAATGTTTTCACGCTGGCACTCAAACTGTCCTGCCACCAAGGCAAAGAGGTAGCAAGGTTTCGGGAAAGGGTCGTCCCAAACGCTCTCATGACGCCCATCTTCAAGGTCGCGCTCAGAGATGCGGTTACCATTGCTCAGCAGCACGGGAAATTCTGTCTTGCTGGCTCGAATGGTCACGTGATAACGGGCGAGGACGTCTGGGCGGTCTAGGAAATAGGTGATCGAGCGAAAGCCCTCTGCTTCGCACTGGCTAATGAGGTTCTTACCCGAGGCATAAATGCCCTGAAGACGGGTATTGGCGACTGGGCTAAAGCGATTGACGATAGAAATATCGGTTTCAGTCGTAATGTTGTGCAGGGTCAGGGTGTGCTCGTCGAGATCGAATTGTGTCTCATCGAGTGCTTCACCATTGACACAAAGGCTCACAAGCGTGAGCCCCTCACCAAAGAGTACAAGTTCTCCCGTGCTCTCGTTGGCATCAGGATTAGGGCGAACGTGCAACGTGCTACTGACACTGGTACTTTCTACATCAAGGTCAAACTCTAGGTTGACTGTGTCGATGAGATGTGATGGCGCTTTGTAGTCCTGACGAAATATGGTTTCGCTCATAAAAAATGGCTCCCTTCATGCCTTGTGCCCGCTCTTCTGAACGTGACGTTGGGATTCTTTGCATCGAGTCGCTGGGGCTAGCGGCAACAGCAACTAGACTATGGCACGGAATGTGCCCAAAATTACTAATGATTTTAGTCAAATCCTCAGAACCTTGGCGGCGTAACAAGATATTTTGGCGCGTGTGGTCACTGATATGGACATACGTTTCTCCAAAAGTTATCCAAGATATCCATACCACTCCACGGATAGCCACAAAAGAAAAGATCCCGTTAGAAAACTGTTCCAACGGGATCTCTCAAACTTCAGATCAGCGTACTACGCTTTATTCCTTCTTGGAAGGAGCCGGCAGTTTGCTGTAGTCATGACCAGCGGTCGGGTGGCAGGCCAAGCAGTCAACGACCTTGCCGTCCTTGCCCATATTCTTGTGCATCGTAGCGATGATCGGCTTCTTCGGGTCGTTCATCTTTTCAAGATCATGGCAACCCTTGCACATGCTGAAATCACGTTCGAGGAAGAGCTCATGCACTTCCTTGGCCATTTCTTCACGGCGTTCGATCTGCAATTCATGCGTCTTCAGAGAGCCGCGAATTTCGCCCCAGCCAGACTTGGAACCAGCACGAACCTTGTCGACAAGCATGAGGGCATAGTCGATCGGACCGACATGTTCGTTGGAGTGATACTTGAGGTGGCAGTCAGAGCAACCAGCGGTAACGCCCGTGGGGGTACGGCCATGTAAGCCGTCCTTATAAGCGATGTAAACCATGTCCATGGAGTGGCAGAATTCACCGCAGAACTTGTTGGTGCCGGCCCAGTGAACGGCGCTCGTCAAAACGCCGACGAATACGATACCAATCACCACACCGATCAGGCAGATACCGGCGACATACCATTTACTATTCTTCATTTTCTCGGAACCTTTTGTAGCTGGCGAACTCAATCCTAGAGTTTTATGGGGTGAGGCGAGTTCGTTCATCCTTGGGAGAGGTTAGGGATACGCCTGCGAGGGAGGCAACACTCTCTACAGTCGACATATTATTAAGGTTTGTGTAAGGATGTATTAAGCCCTGTTGACGTGAATCAATCGAAGGGTAATTTGTGACAAAAAATATCTCCAATGGGAGAGACGCCTCAGTCGTTGAGTGCGATGACAATGCTCTCGGCTGGAATACAGGCAATGGCTGTTGAGCCAATATGCAAACCGTGGTTTGGGTGCGCAAAGCCGATGATAGTTTGCGAGCTTGGTAGCTGTATGGTGCACTCCCCCCCTTTGCCTTCTCGAACGGAGCGTGTAACCACGCCGCGGATACAGTTTTCGATAGCTTCCGAGGCGAGATCTGGACTCATGATTTCGACAGCGGTTGCCTTGCAGAGGGCGAGTACCGTCATCCCTTCATGTATATCGAGGATTTGCGCACTTTCCTTGGTGATTGAACTACGTAATTCTTGCCCGTCCGAGAGGCGCAACGTCAGCCGAACAAGTGCGGAACCGATTTTAATTTTACGAATCGTCACCGGCATCATGTTTCGCATACTCGTAGAGAGACTACTGAGCGCAATTGAGGAAAGCGACGGGGTGCCTTTGAGCTGATAGCGTGCGAGCACTTCGACGCGGGCGCGCGTCAGTTCATTTGCCAGTTCGAGTACCTCGAGCCCCTTTGCGGTTAGACGTGTTCCACCGCCCTTTGCTCCGCCCACGACTTTTTCGACGAGAGGACCACCCGCAAGATTAGAGAGCGTTTCGATGGCTTGCCATGCGGCTTTGTAGCTGACGCCAGCATTACGAGCCGCTTCAGAGATGGATCCCACGTCGTGAATGCGCCGCAGGATATCAAGTCGTTTGTCCGCGAGTTGAGCCATCTGGTTAGCAAGCAACACAGGATCGGCGAGGGAATTGGACATGGATTACTCCAAAATGAGGGCTTGCGAAATACGGGACAAGTCGCTATTCTTCTTATGAATAACGTATCGAATTGATCCCATTCTACCCATTTTGCTATTGCTCGTTCAATTGTCCAATAGGACTGGCGTGGAAGAGACCGCTTGAGATATCCCTCACTAGGAGAAACTGATGAAAAAATTGTCCCTATTGGTTGCTGCGCTCATGATCGGTGGTTCGGTTCAGGCTGCAGAAGTTACGGTTGCTATTGCCGCAAACTTCACGAAACCCATGCAAGAACTTGCGCCTATCTACGAAAAATTGTCGGGCGATAAGTTGGTCATGAGCTTTGGTGCGACGGGTGCGCTTTATGCGCAGATTAAAAATGGTGCGCCTTTTGACATTTTGCTCTCTGCAGACAATAAGGCGACGGTAAAAGCCGTTGAAGAAGGGCTCGGGGTTAAGGGTAGCACCTTTACTTATGCGGTGGGTAAGCTGGTGCTCTGGTCCAAGGATCCTGACTTTGTGAAAGATGCGAGCGCTCTGAAGTCGGACAAACTCGTTAAGCTTGCCGTGGCCGATCCAAAACTTGCTCCCTATGGTGTTGCAGCACAAGAAACGCTTGAAAAGCTTGGCTTGTATGCTAAGTTGCAACCGAAATTTGTGGTTGGGGGCAATATTTCTAAGACTTATCAGTTTGTGAGCACAGAGAACGCGCAAGCTGGCTTTATTGCATTGTCGCAGTGCTACAAAGACGGGAAGATTACCGAAGGTTCTGGCTGGGTCGTGCCTGCTGAGTACTACAGCCCCATTCAGCAAGATGGTGTCTTGTTGAGCGGCGGGAAAAATCCGGATGCAGCCAAGAAGTTCATTGAGTTCTTGAAGACCAGCCCTGAGGCAGACAAGATCCGGACCTCCTTCGGCTACGGTATGCAGAAGTAGTTCGATGCTGGATTGGGCACCTGTATTTTTAAGCTTGCGCCTTGCGCTCGTCACAACAGTTATTTTGCTTGTTGTGGGCGTGCCGCTTGGCGCTTGGCTTGCTAAAAAACAAAGCGTTTGGTGTGCTCCAGTGAGCGCAGTAGTGACGCTGCCACTCGTGCTGCCGCCATCTGTATTGGGGTTTTACATCCTCGTGATGCTCGGCCCACAAGGCCCGCTTGGAAAATTGACCGAAGCCCTCGGTTGGGGCACCTTGAACTTTACGTTCACGGGCTTAGTCATTGGTTCGGTCGTGTATTCATTACCGTTTATGGTGCAGCCTGTGATGACCGCATTTGAGGGTATAGGGTCGCGTCCCTACGAAGTGGCCGCTACACTGGCTTGCTCACCGCTTGATACATTTCTGAGCGTCGCGGTTCCGTTGGCAAAGCATGGCATTGTCACAGGGGCATTGATGAGCTTTGCTCACACGATCGGTGAGTTTGGGGTTGTCCTGATGATTGGTGGCAACATCCCTGGACAGACACAGGTACTCTCAACAGAAATCTATAACTATGTTGAAGCGATGGAGTACGACCACGCGCATGTGCTTGCTGCTGGCATGCTCGTGTTCAGCTTTATCGTGCTGATGACACTCAATCTGCTTAATCGGGCTAGTGCCCGTAGAGGGAGCTAGACATGCCATGCGGTCATGTGGCACTTAATCTCAAACGTAGTGAACACTTTTCTCTACAAGCAGAGTTTGACTTGCCCGAGCGTGGTATTACCGTGCTATTTGGCCAATCGGGCTGCGGCAAGACAACACTGCTGAGATGCGTCGCAGGGCTAACACGTGCGCACGGCATGGTACGTGTTGGCTCAGCGCTGTGGCAGGATGATGCTACTGGGGTGTTTCTGCCGACCTATCGCCGACGAATTGGGTATGTATTTCAAGAGGCGAGTCTATTTCCGCATCTGAGCGCTCGATGCAATATTGAGTTTGCACGCAAACGCGCGAAGACACCTGCGAGTGACGATCGACTTTTGGGACTTATTCGTCTTCTTGGTATTGAGGATCTTTTGGATAAAGAGCCTGAAAACCTCTCTGGTGGCGAGCGTCAACGCGTCGCCATTGTGCGTGCGCTGGCGGTTACTCCCGATATTTTGCTCATGGATGAGCCACTGTCGGCTCTTGACAATGCCCGCAAAGAGGAGTTTCTTCCGTGGCTTGAGCGGTTACGCGACGAGTCTAATATTCCGATACTTTATGTGACGCATTCGAGCGCGGAAATGCGGCGGCTAGCCGATCAGCTACTGCTCCTTGAGCAAGGGAAAATGCTTGATGTTGGTAATCCCAGCGAAGTGCTCTATCGGCAGGGCTTACGAGATGAAAATGCCCATGTTGAGGCTGTTTTAGAAGGGCGGGTAACCTCCTTTGATGATCGTTGGCAGATGTGCGAAGTTGCCGTGGACTCACTCAAACTTGAAGTGCCAGCGCCGATTGCTCAAGTTGGTGCGATGGTGCGCCTATCAATTGGTGCACGAGACGTTTCTGTCGCTCGCGCACGGGCTAGCGAGACAAGTATTCGCAACATCTTCCCGGTAGAGATTCGTGCCATTGATGACATTCCCAATCGTGCCCAAGTGCTGTTGAGCCTCAAAATTGAGGGTGGTCCTGTGATTTATGCGCAGATTTCTGCTCGTGCAAGTTCCGAACTGGCACTTGTACGCGGTGAGCGAGTGTTTGCTCAGCTGAAGGCCGTATCGCTTTCTGGATGAGCTCCCAGAGCAAGTCGATATGGCTCGAGAAAGAAGCCCCCGAAGTGTGATGTCATGACACCTCGGGGTTTTATTTATTTAGTGGTCGCAAACTACATTAGTTATGTGCACCAACACGCTTGGCAAGCTCCGTTGCTTTACCAATATAGGTGGCAGGAGTTAACGCAAGCAAGCGTGCCTTGGCGTCTTCTGGAATATCAAGCGTGTTAATGAACTCACGCATGCTCTCCGCGGTAATCCCTTTGCCTCGCGTCAGCGCTTTGAGTTGTTCGTAGGGATGAGGTACGCCATAGCGGCGCATGACCGTCTGGACGGCCTCAGCGAGCACTTCCCAAGCGTGGTCAAGGTCTTCTGCAATGCGAGCCTCGTTAATCTCAAGTTTGTTGAGCCCGCGCATGAGTGCGTTGTACGCAATGAAGCTGTAGCCAAAAGCAACGCCGAGGTTACGGAGTACGGTCGAATCCGTGAGATCTCGCTGCCAGCGCGAGATGGGCAACTTGCCTGCAAGGTGTAGCAAGAGCGCGTTAGCAATACCAAGATTGCCTTCCGAATTTTCGAAATCGATGGGGTTGACCTTATGAGGCATCGTGGAGGAACCCACTTCACCCTCTTTGAGCTTCTGCTTGAAAAAGCCCATGGAGATATAACCCCAGACATCTCGATCGAGGTCAAGAAGCACCGTGTTGGCTCGGGTGATTTCGTGGAAGAGCTCTGCCATGTAGTCATGGGGTTCAATCTGGATCGTGTGCGTATTGAAGTGCACATGCAGACGGTTTTCTACCACATTGCGAGAGAAGCTTTCCCAATCGACCTCGGGATAGGCGATGAGGTGCGCGTTGTAGTTGCCGACAGCACCGTTCATCTTGGCAAAAATTTTCACCTCTTCGATGGCTTTGAGGATGCGACCCAGGCGAACCGCTACGTTGGCAAATTCCTTGCCTACCGTCGTCGGCGACGCAGTCTGACCGTGTGTGCGCGACAGCATTGGGACATCCGCCCAAAGACGAGCAAATTCCACGAGTTTGGCATGGATGGTTCCGAGTTCGGCTAGCAACGCTTTGCGACCCTCGGTGAGCATCAGTGCGTGGCTCGTATTGTTAATGTCTTCGCTAGTGCAACCGAAGTGCACAAACTCCGCGCTGACACGCAATTCTTCATCGTGCTCAACTTGACGCTTGATCCAATATTCAACGGCCTTAACGTCGTGATTGGTTGTGCGCTCGATCTCTTTTATCGCTTCGCAGTCGGTGAGGCTGAAATTATCAGCAAGTCCGCGCAGAAACGCTTTTCCATGTTCGGAAATCTCTGCGAGCTCAGGCAGCCCTGCTTCGCTCAGGGCGATGAGCCATTCCACTTCAACACGAACGCGAGCGTTCATGAAGGCAAATTCGGAGAAGATGCCGCGCAAAGCATCCGTCTGACGGGCATATCGACCGTCGATAGGAGACAGGGCGGTTAGCGCATTGAGTTCCATGAGTGAGTCCTCAAGAGTAAAAACAAAAAAAGAATATGGGTCGCATGGCGGAGGCGATGAGGCACGTAGCAGTGCGCACGAAGTTAAGCACTCACGCATGCAGAATGGTGTCATTTCAAGGTGGCTCAATTCTAACATTCTCTATGTGGCTCTCGGGCGCGGATGCCGAGGGCTTTTCTCGTGCGCGCTCATGGTTAACCTGTTAGACTCATTGAACCTGCGTTGGGGGTATCGAGGCACAGCGTGCCTCGATTGAGAAACACCCTTGGGACCGGAACAGGTTGAGACCTGCGGCGGGAAACGCAATCGGTAGTACTAGATGGGGGCGCTCTCGTGCACGAGCTCTATTGAGCCTCCCTAGTGCCAACTCAGGCGGTTTTGCCTCAACTGATAGGTTGAGGGTTCGCTTGGGCAAGATGCGTTCACACTGCTACGACGTCATCGCGATTTACCTACCGCTCTCGCTTTTTCTCTCTCAGTCTTCTCAAACTCCGCTCTCTGCAGTGCTCGAACAGCACTTAGTGTTTTGTGTTGCTCGAGCTGTTCCATTGGTGACATGAACACTGAGGTGAGTTTATGCAAAACTTCTTTCTCTCCCGTTGCGAACTGCGCCCTGAAGGGGTGCGAGTTTACGCAGAAACGATTCATGGTGAACAGGTTCCTTTTCGAAAACTACAGCAGGAGGACACTCCTGTTGGGCTCGGTGGAGGAAGTAATCCTGCGATCTACCTAAAAGATGTGACCGGCGCCTATGGAGAGCAGTCGGATGCGAAAGAAATCGAGTTACCTAAGCGCAATCGTCCGGCACCAGGTTCCCCCACACAGTTAGCAGCTGCGCGCTCAGGCGTGGTGACGCCTGAGATGAGTTATGTGGCGGTGAGAGAAAGTTTGCAGCGTGATGCTTTTGCAGAAGCGGTTGCGGCCATGACGAATGCACCCCTCAAAGAAAAACTTGAGGTACTTCTTGCACGGTGGCATACCATTACGCCAGAGACGGTACGAGAGCTCGTTGCCAAGCGCAAGGCGGTGATTCCAATGAACTTCTGTCACCCCGAAGCTGAGCCCATGATCATCGGACGAGTCTTTTCAACAAAGATCAATGCCAATATTGGCACTTCTGGAAATGGTCATGAGTGGTTGAAAGAAGCAGAGAAACTTCAAGAGTCTTTGGCGCGTGGCGCTGACACAGTGATGGACCTTTCGACAGGGGAAAACATTGTGCGCACACGTGAAATGATTCTGCGCGCATCCCCTGTACCCGTGGGAACGGTACCGATATACGAAACGCTCGAGCGTGCGGGCGGCAAAATCGAGGCCATTGACTGGGCTCTCTTTCGTGAAGTGATGCTACAACAAGCTGAGCAGGGCGTCGATTACATGACGATCCACGCTGGGGTGCTTGCCGCGCATGTAGCGCTTACGGCTGGGCGCATGACAGGGATTGTTTCGCGCGGTGGTGGCATTATGGCTGCTTGGATGAAAGCGCGTGGACGTGAGAACTTCCTCTATGAGCATTTCGACGAACTGCTCGATATTGCTCGGCATTACGACGTGACGCTGTCTCTTGGAGATGGTCTACGTGCTGGGAGCATCTATGATGGAAATGATGTTGCACAGTTTGCAGAATTAAAGACGCTGGGGGAACTCAATCGCGCTGCAGGCGCCAAAGATGTGCAGGTCATGATTGAGGGACCAGGACACATTCCCGTGCCTGGAATCGCTTTAAATCAGGAGCATGAAGAGGCGTGGTGCGATGGCGCGCCTTTTTATACCCTTGGGCCGTTGGTGTGTGATATTGGCGCTGGCTATGACCATATCACAGCGGCGATTGGGGCGACGATGATCGGTGCGGCGGGTACGGCGATGCTTTGTTACGTCACGCCCAAGGAGCATCTTGGATTGCCTAATGCAAATGATGTTCGCGAAGGGATGGCCGCTTTCCGTATTGCTGCGCATGCAGCTGATGTCGCCAAGGGGCATGTTGCCGCTATGGTGCATGATCATCTCATGAGCGCGGCTCGTTTTGAATTCCGCTGGCGTGATCAGTTCGCACTCTCAGTCGATCCAGCAAGGGCACGCGCTTACCATGCAGAAGGCTTGCCTGGTGCGGGTGGCACAAATGCGCATTTCTGTAGTATGTGCGGGCCCAAGTACTGCCCGATGCGAGTAGCCCGCGGTCTTTTCGAGCCTAAGGAAAGCAAGCACTAAGGAGATTTGAATTAGCCTCGGGCGCAGTATTCTCGCGTCTGTTGCCCGAGGTGCTAGCTCCCCGAGAGTGTTGGTGCTTAATGTGCGTCGAGTTCGTCGTCGCCGAGATTCTCTGGCGAACTTTTTGTGGCTCTTTCTTCAATCAGCTCGCCATATTCGGTTTCACGCACGAGTTCGTAGAGCAGACTGATAGGCGCACGGTAGCCAAGTTTGTGTGCGATATGCTCACGGTGTACCTCAACAGTGCGCTTTGAGAGAAAGAGACGCTCAGCCATATCCGCATTCTTCAATCCTTGGCAAATCATGCGGAAGATCTGGGCTTCACGGCGTGAGAGTGTGTTGAGTAAATCGCGGAGTTGAGCGTGTTGCCAAGCTTGCATTGAGCGTTTGAGCGCAATGCGAACCTTACGAGCGAGCTCATCAGGATCGACGGGCTTTTCAAGAAAGCTGACAGCCCCCATTTCCATAGCATGAACTGCCTCATGAATCGTGGCATGTGCTGAGAGCATGATGACCGAGATGGGGCTACCTGCAGCCATTAGGCGCTCTTGGATCTGCAAACCGCTTAGTCCAGGCATGGTGAGATCGAGCACGGCACAGCCAGGCTGTTTAGGGTCCACTTGTGAGAGAAAATCCTCGCCCGAAGCAAAGGTCATCGCATTGAAATTGTGCGTTGCGAGTGCAAATCTCAGCGAGAGACGAACATCGTCATCATCCACAACCCACACGGGCAGACTGGAATCGTTTTTCTTGGCAGTGGCTTCAGACATAGGTTCTTTAGGGACGCACTAACGTGAAATTGGGGGCGGCTGTTAATATAGTGTTGAGTACAGATATCCTACCAAATAGTCGATAGCACTGGCGTTAGATCGGCAGTAAGGAAAGCGAGCACCGTGAAAAGAAACACTCCTCTTTATGACGACACACCAAGCCGTAGCGCTTTGGTTGAGCGAGAGCCGCCAACGCCCGAGTTACTGCATCTGGCACGTTGTCTGCCTCGAGGGCTTCGCATGGGTACAGAGGGTTGGGCTGACGCTCGCTGGCGCAACCTCATTTATGCAGCACGCAGTGGAGTTGATCGACTTCAGGCTTATGGACTCGCGCCATACGTAAAACATCCTCTCATTAGGTGCGTGGCGCTACCGTGGCGCGCGCAAGGTTATCGTGACAGTGAGTTGCTCAGTTTTTTGTCGGCTGTTGATGAGGATTTCCGATTTTTAATGCCCCTAGCACCCGCCTCGTTGGATCCACTTTTGCGGCGTGCTAACGGTGTGGCGCTTGGCGAAAATCCGAACTTTCTCCACTTTTCTCCCAAAGATTGGGAGCGCATGGCGCTCATGCCGCTTGAGATGCTAGGAAAACGCCTTGGAGCTCTCATTTTGCGTATAGGCCCTTTTGATCGGGGACTGCTAAGGCGTTGGCGTCAGCAGGGGGACTTTGCTACTCGGCTAGAAAGCTATCTCACTGCACTAAAGCAACACTTAAGTGAGACCTCACAGCAGCCGCAACTTGCCCTAGAGATTCAAAATGGTGAGTGGCTAACGCCAAGGCTGATGAAGTTACTCGCTTCGATTGATATCTGCCCCGTGTTACGCCTCTCGTTGGGGATGCCGAACATTTTGCGTCAGCAAAAGGCATTTGAGTATTGGCGGGTGTTGCGAGCCAATCGCACGGCTATCAGCGCATCGTCGGATCAAGAGCGAGAAAAGCAGCCACTTTTTATTCATTGGGCAGGATCGCCTTCGCTCTCGCTCGGATATCGCAGGCTTGACGCTCAGTCGTTAGTGGCGAGTGACCCACTAACACGCGCAGCGATCGCCTCCCTCATCATTCGAACAGTTGATGAGGGAGACGATGTTTGGGTTTGGGTGGAAAATCGCGCAGAGGGGAGCGCTCCCCTCACGTTAAAGGCCCTAGCTGAAGCGCTTGTAGCACGCCGTTGCGACATGATGCCTCGATAAGCACTGGCCGCGTTTCGACCGCGCTTCAGTCTCTAGTGTCTATACGGTTACCAGCGTGAAAGTGGTAGTGGCGTATCTTGCTCAAGCTGAGCGGGTACCTCGTAGGAGAGAGGAGCCTCAGGGGAGCCGATGAGCACAAAGGCAATGAGACGCTCGTTTTCTGGATCATAGAGTCCGTCGGGCGCAGCAAAGGGGCGAGGCGAAACGGTTTTGGCCACATACCCCATTGCGTGCAAGGCATTGAGGAAATTCATGAGTGCGCCGCCAGCCGTAATCAGGCGTTCTTCTTGGAACATGGGGCTGATGTCATCGTGGATGTCGGTGAGAACCATGGCCACGCACATAGGACCTTTAGTTGCCTTTTCGCGAGTTTTCGCTCGTACGCCTTCGTCCGCATCGGCAGGCAGCGTCGATTCAAACAAGTCTGCGAGCCGCTCACGGGATTGAATTTCTACAAAACGCAGGGGAAGCTTTTTTTCGTGGTTGGGGGCGCGTAGCGCAGTTGAGACCGCAAGGCGTAGATCCGCTACATCTGGGGCTGGAATCGTTTGATGGCGGGCTCCGACAGAATGACGTGTAAGGGCAATTTGAATAAAGTTGGCGTTGGAAAGCATTGGTTGTCCTGTATTCTCTGAAAGAGGCAAAATCAAGATGGCCTTCGTTGAGACGCGGACGAGAGACCTGAATAATGAGAGTATTATGCGCTTTCTTTTCGATATTACACAAACGTTATCGCATGCAACGCCAGTGATCGAAGGCGATGAGCCTTTTTCTGCTACGTGGAGTCTATCTCTAGCAAAGGGAGGCGCGGCGAATGTGACAGCCCTTCGAATGAGCCCGCATTTGGGCACGCATCTCGATGCTGCGCTACACACTGAGCCTTTTGGGAGCGATGTGCTCAGCATCGACCCTGCGCTTTGCGTGGGTGAGGCTTTGGTGCTTGAACTATCTACCAGCATGGAGCAGGGGGCGCTCGCGCTGATTGAGCCAAGAGAGCTTGAGGGTGCGTTGGCTCTGGCCGGATATGCCGAGGCCAAACCATTACCTGCACGCGTGCTCCTTAAAACAAGGCGTCAGCCGCTCTCGAGCACTGCTGAGCCTTATCGTGCAGTGAGCGCCGCTGCGGTTGCTTATCTGCGCCATAGAGGCGTGCAGGTATTGGGCACAGATACGTTTGGCGTGGACTCCCTTGAGAGTACCGATCTTGCTGCGCATCACGAAGCGCTTGGCCACGGTATGGTACTACTGGAGAATTTGTACCTCAAAGAGGTCAAGGGTGGGCGCTATACGCTCGTGGCATTGCCGCTCAAAATCGCTGGTCTTGAGGCAAGTCCTGTCCGTGCTATTCTTTGCGAACTGATTTGACGCTCTGGAGGGTTTTGCTGTGCAGCAGAAGAAAGTTTTTGAAAAAACTCGCCGCATCTACATGGCCGACTGCGATCCTGGTGGAATTGTCTTTCATCCTCAGTACTTCGTCATGATCACCGAGGCGATGGAAGATTTTTACCGAGCTGCTGGCGTGACCTTTAAGGAGAGCCTTGCTCGTGGTCTAGGCTTTCCCATCGGCGGTATCCGGTGTGATTTCTGCCGCCCGAGTGCGCTCGGTGACTTGGTGACCATTCGCCTCTGGGTTGAACACATTGGTACAACGTCATTCCGCTTCGCCATAGAGATAACAGCAGAGGATGGTGTGCGCGTGCGTGCAACCGAAACGGTGGTCTGTGTCAAATTGGGCGAGCGCCCTGAAGCGCTTGGTAAAACCCCAATCCCCGAGGATTTTCGAGTGGTGCTCTCCGCATATCTCGGCGAGCCGCTGACGTTGCGAGCCTAAGTAGAGTGGGGCGGCACTCAGGCCGCCCATTACGACTCGAGCTCATTGAGTGCAGCCTCGGGTGTTGTGAGTGCATGCAAAACTCGTGCACGTTCAGAATTGGCACCCGTTACGTAGTATTCGCTATTGCCAGCACAAAGGTCAGCGTTGAGCATATTGTGCTCGAGCAGAACGGTACGTAGGTGGCGCGCAACGGCAGGTGCCGGGTTAATTAGACTCACACCGTGGCCAGTAATGCGTGAAATTTCATCCGAGAGAAAAGGGTAATGCGTGCAGGCGAGCACTAACTGATCTATTCCCTCATCGAGCATAGGCCGGATGAAGTGCTTGAGCATCGAGCGTGTTTCTTCAGTGTGAAAAGCGCCCGCTTCCACACATTCCATTAGCCCTGGACAGGGACAATCAATGAAACGAATGTTCGGGTCTTGTACGTGAGCTTTGAGCTTTTGATAGCGCGTGCTGGCAATGGTCTTAACGGTTGCCATGACGCCGACGACTTGCGTCTTCGTGGCCCGTGCAGCGGGTAAGATCGCTGGCTCAATGCCAATGACGGGAATCGAGAGCCTTGCACGAAGTGCTGTGGCTGCAACGGCTGTAGCTGTGTTACAGGCTAGCACGAGTGCTTTAATACCTTTTGAGAGGAGAAAGTCGACCAAAGCATTGGTGCGCGCCATGATAAACGCATCATCACGGTCGCCCCACGGCGCATAGCCGCAGTCTCCTGCATAGATCAGGTGCTCGTGTGGAAACTCCTCCCGTACGGCGCTCATGACGGATAGACCACCAAAGCCCGAGTCCAGCAGACCAATGGGTTGAGTAGACATGTTGACTCCTATTTTTTGCGACTTAGCAGGCGGGTTTCATTAAGGAGAATGGCCATCACAATCAGTGCTCCGCCAGTCCATCCTGTCCAACCGAGCGCTTCGCCGCTTAGCCAGCCAATTGCAGCTGCAAAGACACTTTCCATGGCGAAGATGACTGCAGCTCGCCCAGCTGGTACGGTCTTTTGCCCCCAAGTGAGAAGCATCTGCGCAAGTCCAACAATAATGCCAAGCCAGAGCATGCTCAGGAGGAGCGTGGATGTCCATTGAGTTGGGCCGAACGGCCAGAGGGCTAGTTCCAGCCCCAAAAGACGCGTAAGTCCACAGAGCAGTGCCACGCTGACGAGCTGTGTGAAGGTAAGAGGTAGCGCGTCATTTTTTGTTGCTACAAAGCCGATGCAGATGATTTCGAATGCCGAAATAAAGGCGCAAAGAATTGTGACCCATTCCCCAAAGTTATTGGAAAACGACAGGGTGAAGGGGTTGGCGAGTAACAGTAGCCCTGTAAAAGCAACGCCAGCCGCCAAAAACGCGCGGTAGTCTGGTTTTTTCCCAAACAGTACCCAAACAAGGAGCGGCGTGAAGGGGACGTAGAGCGCCGTGAGAAACCCTGATGTAGAGCTCTCAATGCTCATGAGGCCGATCGCGTTGGTGATGTAGCCACCGTAGAGAAGCACCCCTGTGCCCAAGCCTGCACGCCAAGTTTGAGCGGGAATGTGCAAAATGCGCCGACGAAGCATTAGCGCGACGATGCTCGCGCCAATCGTAAAGCGCGCCATGACGAGCATGAACGGATCGGTGTATTGGAGAGCTGTCGCCGTGGTGATAAACGAACTGCCCCAAAGAAAGGTGGCAAGTACGAGGGCAGCGGTCGGTAGCGTTGCTTGATATCGAAAGAGCAAATTACTCAGCATGATCCGTCAGTAAGCCGAGCTCTTGAGTCCAACGCGCCTCGTTAACGCCAACGATCGTGGTGCCGTTGTCAAAGACAATGATCGGACGTTTGATGATGTTGGGGGTGTTGAGCATAATGGCGCGGGCGGCATCAGGGCTGCTTTGAGCTGCCTGCTGATCTGCTGGGCTCAAACGGCGCCAAAGTTGGCCGCGTCGGTTGAGGAGCGGCTCTCCTTGAGCGTTTTTGATCCAGTCATCTAGCCGCTCAGCAGCAAGGCCTTCTCGTTTGAAGTCGTGAAATTCGTAATCGATACCATGGGTATCGAACCAGTCGAAGGCTTTTTTCATGCTTGAGCAGTTGCGAATGCCATAGATTTTCGTGGTCATGTCGTCTCAGTCCTTATCTCTTAGGGGTACCTCTCGATAAGAGGCTCATCATGCAGCGGCTCGGCCGAGTCGATCATTGACAGCTGCCCAAGCGGGATCCTGTGGCGGTAGCTCAACCAGAATCCGATTTGCACCTGCCCGATCAAGTTTGTGCAGATTTTCGTAAAGTTCTCGGCCGTATTGCGCCACGGAGTTTGGAGCGGTGATGCTAAAGACCGCGGCGCTAGGCAGGGCCTTGAGCGTTTCTGCACTCACCATGACGGCCACGGGCTCGCCAGAGAGTTCTGCAAAACGAGCGAGGAGCGCGTCGCGAGGCAAGAGCTCTAGACGAGTTTTCGGGGCGTAATGACTTTTGAGACGGCCAGAGGCGCGAGGTGCATCTTCGCCTGCGTCTGGGACGGCGAATCCTAGGGTCTCCTCCAGCATGGCTCGTGTGATGACCCCGTGTCGCAGTAGCGTTGGTCGAGCGCCCGAGAGATTGATGATTGTTGACTCAAGGCCAAACTCACAGGGGCCGCCATCAAGGATCATGTCGAGTTTGCCAGTGGGCTTAAGACCAAGATCGTCGGCTACGTGTTGTGCGGTAGAGGGGCTGATACGTCCGAAGGTGTTGGCCGATGGGGCTGTCAGCCCTTTGTGTGTAGGTCCCGCAAAGCGCTTGAGTAGTTCATGAGTAATTGGGTGAGAAGGACAGCGTAGTGCAACACTGTCTTGCCCGCCGGTGACCCAGAGGCCGCAGCGATCAAGCTTTTTCATGACAAGTGTGAGCGGGCCAGGCCAAAAGCGTTTAACCAGCAACCAAGCCTCTGGTGGAATATCACGGCACCAGTACTCAAGCGCTTCTGCGCTATCGACGTGCACGATGAGTGGATGGTCTGCCGGGCGTCTTTTGGCAGCATAAATGGACATGACAGCCGCCTCATTATCGGCATCGGCTGCTAGGCCATAGACCGTCTCAGTGGGAATAGCTACTAAGCCACCCTGATTGAGAAGATGGATGCTTTGTTCGATTTCCTGCTCGGGCAAATCTTTGACTACTTCAGACATTGTTTCTTTCTTCGGAAAATGAGTTCGTTCATTTTACCGCGTGCGCCAACCCTCATCAGGATTAAAGCAATAGCGCATGGCAAAAGTAAAACCCGTATCGTCTTCAGTCTGAGAGCGATACGGGTTTTGTGCGAAGCCTAACGCAAGAATGCTCAAGCGTTAGAAAGGCTCAGGTAGCTTGAGAATGGCGGAGACAGTGCGGGCGCGTCCCAGCGCTTGTTCAAGGGTGGTACCAAGAACGGTGACATGCCCCATTTTACGGGCGCGTCGCGCTTCATGTTTGCCATAGATGTGGAGTTTGGCTCCTGGGACGGCGAGTACGCTGGCCCAGTCAGGCTCGCGGTGCTCGCCTTGCTCGTTGTACCATTCGTCGCCGAGGATGTTGAGCATCACCGCCGGTGTGTGCTGTGTGGTATCACCAAGCGGCAGTCCTGCCATGGTGCGCACCTGTTGCTCGTACTGTGAGCAGACACAGGCATCAATGGTGGCGTGTCCCGAGTTGTGCGGGCGCGGAGCCATCTCATTGACGAGGAGCGTGCCATCCTTGAGTACAAAAAATTCCACACAGAGCACCCCAACGTAGTGCAGTGCAT
Source organism: uncultured Sutterella sp. (assembly GCA_902463725.1). GTDB lineage: Bacteria > Pseudomonadota > Gammaproteobacteria > Burkholderiales > Burkholderiaceae_F > Sutterella. Next base: position 99,436 of record CABQGK010000006.1, read on the forward strand.
CGGCGATGCGGCTCGCTTGCTCGCGCGCGAGTGCCGCAATCTCGTTGCTAACGCGTGCAGGAAGAATACTAACCGCAAGAATGCCATTACGGTGTTTGTTTTCTGAGACGGGGAATGTGGCTGTTTCGCCTAGAGCATTTCGTGCAACGATCACGGAAACTTCAACCGCAAGATCGAGACGTTTTTCCAAAATGCACTCGACACCGCCAAAGGCTTCAAAGGCAGCGGCGAGTTCTTCCGAGGAACGTACGGTACGCTGCCCTTTGCCGTCGTAGCCAAGTCTGGCGGTTTTTAGAATGCCAGGAAAGAGTGACTCGTCGACCTGAGCGAGATCCTCTTTGCGACGGATGGCAGCGTTGGGAGCGACTTTAGCACCCGCGCTGACAGCAAAGGCTTTTTCGAGGTTACGGTTCTGTGTCACAGCTAAGGCTGCCGAAGGTGGGGCAACCGTGAGTCCTGCCTCTTCGAAGAATTTCAGAGAGGTCGCGGGAACATTTTCAAACTCCGTGGTCACCGCGGTGGTCGCTGCGCACATGGCCTTGAGGCCTTCGAGGTCCGCATAACCCGCTTCGATACAATTTCGACTCACTTCGGCGGCAGGGCCATCTGCGGCGGGATCGAGAACCACGACATGAAAGCCCATCGTTGCTGCACTTTGCGCAAACATACGTCCGAGTTGTCCGCCTCCCATCAGGCCGAGTGTGCTTCCAGGAAGAAGAGTTTTGCTTTGTGTCATTTTGCTCAGTTGTCCTCAAGTGTCATAGCGGCAGCGGCGGCATTTTGTTCAGCACGGAAAGCCGCGAGTTTTTCTGCAAGGTCAGCATCCGTTACCGAGAGAATTTGCACGGCATAGAGTCCTGCATTCGCCGCGCCCGCTTCGCCAATGGCAAATGTGGCGACGGGTACGCCTTTGGGCATTTGAACAATCGAGTAGAGGCTGTCTTCGCCTCGCAAGTATTTGGAGGGGACAGGAACACCGCAGACGGGAAGGGTGCATTTGGCGGCAACCATGCCAGGGAGGTGGGCTGCGCCGCCCGCTCCCGCAATAATGACTCTGAGGCCACGTTGACGGGCAGTTTGCGCGTAGTCGAACATTTCATCAGGCATACGATGCGCACTCACAACACGCGCTTCGTATGGCACACCGAAGCGTTTTAGCATGTCGGCAGCCAGCTTCATCACAGGCCAGTCAGAGTTGCTACCCATAATGATGCCCACGAGCGGCTTCTGATTTTCAGTCATGACCAATCCTTATTTTGAATCTTTTGGCAATTAGGCATAGGGAAAAAGAGACCAGTAGCCAAGGCTACTGGTCTTTTTTCAGTGAGCGCGTCAATTACGGCTCAATGTCGATGTCCGCAAGACGGCGAAGGGCTTCACGGTACTTGTCAGCCGTCTTTTCGATGACATCCTGTGGCACTTTGGGCGCAGGTGGAGTCTTGTTCCAAGGCTGCGTCTCGAGCCAGTCACGGATGAACTGTTTGTCAAAGCTCGGTGGCGAGACACCAACAGTGTACTGATCCGCAGGCCAGAAGCGGCTGGAGTCCGGCGTCAAAACCTCGTCCATGAGACGGACGTTACCTTCGGCGTCTAGGCCGAACTCAAACTTCGTATCAGCAATGATGATGCCACGTGTTGCAGCGTATTCGCTGGCGCGGCGGTAGAGTTCAAGCGTGGCATTCTTAATGGTATGTGCCACCTTTTCCCCATAGAGCTCAACAACACGCTCAAAGGAAATATTTTCGTCGTGGGTTCCCACTTCAGCCTTGGCCGCGGGAGTGAAGATTGGTTCAGGAAGCTTTTCACCCATGCGTAGACCAGCAGGCAGCTCAATGCCGCAGACTTTGCCCGTGGCTTGATAGTCTTTCCAACCGCCGCCAATCAGGTAGCCACGTGCAACACACTCAACCAGAATGGGCTTAAGGCGCATTGCGACCACGGCACGGCCACGAACCTGATCGACTTCATCAGGAGCAACGACGCTAGCGGGATCAATATGGGTGAGGTGATTGGGGAGGACGCCGTCGAGTTTATCGAACCAGAAGTCGGTGATGGCGGTGAGGACTTTGCCTTTGCCAGGGATGGGGTCGCCGAGAATGACGTCAAAGGCAGAAATGCGGTCAGTGGCAACAATGAGTAGTTTGTCATCACCGACGAGGTAACTGTCACGTACCTTACCTGAATAGACCAGGGGTAGGGACGTGATGGAAGTCTTGGAAAGACCAGCCATGTTGAGTCTCCATCGAGAGGTCAGCCCACCTTGGTGAGAGAGTGGGCTGTGGTTTTCAAAGATGTCCCTATTCTAAAGCGCCCTTTGAGAAAACGGGTGCGAAAGATGGGTGAAAACCTTCTCGTTGGGATTAGTGCTTAGAAAAGCCAGCGCCAAAAGAGCGGTACAAGCACCACTGCCCAAAGCATGATGCAGATAATGAGCGCGATAAGCACCGCTGCGCTACCCATGTCTTTAGCGCGACCACTAAGGGGGTGCAGTTCGGGGCCGATGCGGTCGACGACGGCTTCGAGAGCAGAATTGAGAATTTCTGTGAGCAGTAGCCCAAGCACAGATGCTGCGAGCAAGGCGCTTTCGAGCCAACTCACGGGAAGAATAAAAGCGAGCGGAATGAGTACGCAGGCTGCAATCGATTCTTCTCGGAATGCTGCTTCATTTTGAAACGCCGCACGCAACCCTTGCATGGAATAACGGGTGGCGTTGAGAAGGCGTCGTAAACCCGTTTTGCCTTTGAGTGCTTCTGCGCTGGCGGGTTTGTTTTGTGGCATGAGAGTAACTCCGGCTTTAGACGGTAGTAGCTGCGAGCGCCACTAAAAGCGCTCGCAGTGCACCTTTGAGCGAACCTGCGCCCGCCAAGGAGCGCAGGTGCTGTCCGCGCATGTCACTGGCTCGAATCGAGCGGTAATTAGAGCACGTTCTGGCGCAGGGTGCCGTCGGCGTAGAGTGCGGCCATCTTTTCGAGCGAGATGGGCTTGATCTTGGCGCCTTGGCCTTCGCAACCAAACTGCAGGTAGCGGGCTTTGCAGAGCTCCTTGGCCTGATTGCGAGCAACCTTGAGGTAGTCACGCGGGTCAAACTTAGAGGGATTTTCGAAGAGGAACTGGCGGATTGCAGCCGTCATGCCAAGTCGAATATCCGTGTCAATGTTGACCTTACGAACACCGTGCTTAATGGCTTCCTGAATTTCTTCAACAGGCACGCCGTAGGTTTCACGCATATCTCCGCCAAATTCGCGGATCGTGGCGAGGTATTCCTGTGGCACCGAAGAGGAGCCGTGCATGACGAGGTGCGTGTTCGGTAGGCGAGCATGAATTTCTTTGACTCGCTCGATCGAGAGAATGTCACCAGAGGGCTTACGCGTAAACTTGTACGCGCCGTGCGACGTACCGATCGCAATGGCCAAGGCATCAAGCTGAGTAGCCTTAACGAATTCCGCGGCTTGATCGGGGTCGGTGAGCAACTGATCGCGAGTCATCTTGGAGTCCGTACCATGACCGTCTTCCTTGTCACCGCGCATGGTCTCGAGCGAGCCTAGGCAGCCGAGTTCACCTTCGACGGACACACCGATGCAGTGAGCCATTTCCACAACACGACGGGTAACGTCAACGTTGTACTCGTAAGAGGCAATCGTTTTCCCATCGCTCATGAGCGAGCCGTCCATCATCACCGAAGAGAACCCTGAGCGCATGGCGTTTTGGCAGACAGCAGGGCTCTGACCATGGTCTTGGTGCATGCACACCGGTACATCGGGGTAGCTTTCTACGGCAGCGGAAATCAAGTGGCGCAGGAACGCTTCTCCAGCGTACTTGCGAGCGCCTGCAGAGGCCTGCATGATGACAGGGGCGCCGACTTCGCTGGCTGCCGCCATAATGGCCTGTACCTGTTCAAGATTGTTGACATTAAACGCGGGAACGCCGTAACCGTTTTCAGCGGCGTGATCGAGTAATTGACGCATGGAGACGAGTGCCATGGCATAAACTCCGATTCAAAATAGTGATTTAAATTAGACATGGCGTCACGCAACGCTGAATCATTCTAGGCGTGATGCCAACAGTGCGCATTGTATAGTGTTTAGTGCTTAGCCGCGGGAAAAGGACGTGCCTTTTCCCTGATCATCGATCGGAGTGAGCGCTCTATTTGATGCCCCTCACCTAAGAGATGAGGATGCTGCGATTGGCCTTCAGTTGGCGCTTGATTCCTCGATAAATGGCTTGAGCAATCCGTTGTTGGTGCTTTGGGTTGTTGAGAAACGTTTCCTCGGTGGGGTTGGAGATGAAAGCGGTCTCCACCAAAATGGAAGGAATACCTTGCCCTTTCAGCACGGCAAAGCCTGCCTGCTCGACATGATTCTTGTGTAGTCGATTGATGCTACCCATTTCCGAGAGAACTTCTTTGCCAAGGCCAAGACTGTAGTTGATGGTCCAGTCGCTCGTCATATCGACGAGTACGCTAGCGACTTCTTTGTTGACATCGGCGATGTTAATGCCGCCGATCAAGTCGCTTTCGTTTTGACTCTTGGCAAGCCAGCGTGCAGCAGCGCTCGTTGCCCCACGTTCTGAGAGCGCGAATACGCTAGAGCCTCTAGCAGAAGTGTTTGGGAAGGCATCTGCGTGGATACTGACGAGCATGTGTGCTCGAGCTTTCTGCGCGATTTTGACGCGAGCGCCGAGACTGACAAAGTGGTCAGAGTTACGTGTCATGATGGCGCGCATGTTTGGATCGGCATTGACGAGCGAATTTAGGTAGCGCGCGATTTTGAGCACAACGTCCTTTTCGTGTGTGCGACGTCGCCCTGTCGCGCCAGGATCCTCTCCGCCGTGGCCAGGGTCGATGACGATCAGCAGTGGCTCAGCGCTACTCTTCTTATTTCCTTTTCGTGCGGTCTGTGTTTTCCCACGCCCACCGCGGCTCTTGGCGGTCGATGCAGGTGCGTCATCTGAAGTCTGATCATCGCTGTCATCATCTGTTGCGGCTATATCGACGCCCGACTCACTCGTTTGCTTGTCAGAGAGCTCAGAGAGAAGAGAGCCAAGCGGATCATCTTCTTTGTGTGAGCCGGCAACCTGCTCATGCAGTAGACGTCCAATGGGATCTTTCGGGACAGCTGGATAGATATCAAAGACCAAGCGATAGTGGTAATTCGCCACGGGCTTTAGCTGAAAGACTTCTGGGCGTACATCGTGCTTGAGATCCATCACGAGTCTGAGCGTGTCAGGCTTGTATTGACCAATGCGGATAGCGGCAATGTAGGGATCATCTGGTTTGACGCTTTCAATTTGCTTGCGTAATTGTGGCGTCAGCGCGAGCCCCTTAATATCAACGACGAGACGCAAAGGGGCGGAGTTACGGATGAAGAAGTACTTGAAATCAAGCGGTGTATCGTGCTCAATGGTCACACGCGTGTATTCGTCCGAGGGCCACATGCGGACGTCGATGAGACGGGCACCTTGGGCGATCTGCCAGGGCGCCAGACTAAGAAGTAGGGTGCCAGCGGATGCGGCGATGAGGTCGCGGCGATTCTGTTGCATGATGTCTATTAAGAGAGATGACCGATGATTTTTTGACCAGTGGTGCTTAAAGCCTCAAGTCGTGCTTGACGGCCCAACCCATCAACACGGAGCGATAAAACAATATCTGCCTCAGGTACAAAGGGTCGTGCTTTTTCAGTCCATTCAGTGATACAAATTTGCGCTCGTCCGAACAGATCACGCATCCCTGCTTCATCAAACTCATAAGGACTTTCAAATCGGTAGAAGTCGAAATGATTGAGGGTTGCTTCTAGCACAGGGTAGGTTTCCACGAGCGAGAAGGTCGGACTTTTGACTGGCCCTCTAAAACCCCAAGCTCTCAGCAGTGCTCGAGCAAAGGTGGTTTTGCCTGCGCCGAGGTCTCCATCAAATGTCAGCACGAGTCCGCTGTCAAACCAATCTGCGCGCGCAAGTTCAATAGCCTTTGCCAAGCGGGTGGCGAGCGCATCCGTGTCATCAGGGTGCGGCAGCGGGAAGGTAAGGGGAATGCTCGATTGTGTCATGGATGAAAGCGTAGACTCAACAGTCAAGAACGATTTCTCATTGTACATTTGGTAGAGTGCGCTAGCTTAGGCTACTAGGGTGGCTCCGAGCACGGGATAGAGAAAAGGTTTTTGGCAAAATGTAAATGAATGTATCCACTATTGCGCTGACCCAAATTTCTCTGCATAATTCATTGCTCAGGTTCTTGAGCAGTCAAGAACGAAAGTTTGGAGCCGGTGTAGCTCAGCTGGTAGAGCAGCGCATTCGTAATGCGAAGGTCGGGAGTTCAAATCTCTTCTCCGGCACCATTCAGAATTCTCAGTGAAAGCCTCAAAAGGGCTTTCATTTTTTTTTGCCAGTACGCTACGTGTGTCTTAAGCACGCTACACGGCATTCCTCTCACTCGCACCTTCCACGCTTTCTCGTCCGCTCACACAAAGGCTCTCTGCTTTATTGAATTCATTTAAACAACATTTATTGAGATACGAGTAAATAAGTTGTTTTCAAGTCTCATTCTGACTAGGCATTCGTAGATCGACAACGGGGCTCTGTACTCAAGGCGGTTGAGCGACAGAAACCCATAGAATCTTGTTTTTCAAGAAACTTTTTGTGAATCTCTGTTTAATTCGATTAAACAAATGACGAGTTACATTCAGTTTTTCTGTTCTGATTGATCTATGTTAAATAGTGTTGTTACAAACGATATTCATAAAAGTAATAACGAAAAAATACCTGAGTGTTCCGGTTTGGATTTTTATTAAGTCTTGATTTTATAGGTATTTCACGCGCATCTTGTGAAACCGTGATGTCGGAGACGTTCTAAAATCAGCAGTTTTTTAACCTCTCAAAAGAATCTACCTCATCTGGACAAGTGCTTCTCTAATGGATATCCATAAGGGCTATAACATTGGGATTAATTTATCCTGATAGCTGCTGGGTATGAGTACTCATGGACCCCCGCTCTGCTCAGTGATACATAACTAGGAGACAAAACATGAAAGACACAGACAAGATGGGCGTCTCTTTGTCGCTCACCCGCCGTCAGATGCTTGGCACCGTTGGTGCGGCTGCTGGCGCGGCGACCGTGCTTTCTGCTGCACCTTGGGCAAGTGTCCAAGCCGAGGTGGACAAACTGAAAGAAGAAGGTTGGGAAGCGCACCCTTGCGCTTGCAATGTGTGCGGTGGCTACTGCGGACTTTTGGCGTTGCACAAGAAAGGAACGGCGGTTTCTCGTGAAACCGTCCGTATCATGCCGAACCCATCCCATCCGCAGCGCGGTTGCTGTGCGCGCGGTGCCGGGGCGATGTGGACGTGGGATCACCCCCTACGTTTGCGTAAGCCCATGAAGCGTGTTGGAGAGCGTGGAGAAGGAAAATTTCAGGAAATTTCTTGGGATCAAGCGCTTACCGAAATTGCACAAAAGCTCAAAGAAATTGTGGAAAAAGATGGCGAACGCGCCGTGTCGATGACCACCCACAACTTCAAGGGTCAGCTTTCGTGGCTACAAGCAGGTATTGGAACGCCGAACCTAATCATGCATTCGTCGACCTGCAACTCCGCGTCGATCATGGGCCGTCGCTATGTGTTTGGTAAAGGCTTTGATGGCGCAGGTAAGCTCGAGCCTGACTATGAAAACTGTCATTTCCTGCTGCTGATTGGTCGTACGCTCAACTGTGCGATTGGTGTGCATAGTGTCGTGTCTCGTGCCCGTGCTGAAAAGGGGACGCGCGTGGTGTTTGTCGATCCTCGTATGCCAGAAGGGGCGTTGACGGGGAGTCGTTGGATGCCGATTCGCCCTGGTACGGACGCCGCGTTGGTTCAGGGGCTCCTGAATGTGGCGATTGCCGATGGTTTGGCTGATTTCGAATTTTTGGCTAAATACACCAACGCGGGCTATCTTGTGAGCGCAGATCAGAAGCCTGTGACTGAGGCGATGCTCAAAAGCGGTGGTCGTGACAATTACTACGCGGTGCGCGATAGTGCCTCGGGTGAAATTCGCTTCCAAGGCATGAAGACCAATGATGCTGGGGAATTTGCGGGTTTTGATGAAGATCCCACAACCAAGGTAGATTTGAACTTTGCTGGCACGGTAACGGATGTCATGGGCAATCCGCTAGAGGTGCGGACTTGCTACTCAATCCTTGCTGAGCAGGTTTCGCAGTTTGCGCCAGAGAAGGTGTCTACGATTACGGGTATTCCTGCTGCAGAGATCGTGCAACTTGCGCATGACTTCTTCACGCAGGGTGGTGTGGCTGACGACGGTTGGTACTCTGCTCGTAATGGCAATGACTCTGAAGCCTATGCGTTGATCTGTCTGTTGAATGTCTTTGCGGGCAATTTGGATCGTAAAGGTGGCTTCGTTGTCACGCAAGGCGCTGGCATGAAGGGCGTGAGTGCGAGTTTTGACTCTGGCAAGGGGCAGGGTAAGAGCCCGACGGGTAAGACTTGGAAGGTTGAAGGCGGCGAAAAGAAAGCGCTTGACAAAGTACTCTATCCGGAAAGCTCTGGTACCTACTCAGCGATTTTTGATGCCATCCACACAGGTAAGCCCTATCCTGTGCGGGCGACCTTTATTACGGGTTCGACCATGTTCCACCGTGAGGCGAACTCGGATCGCTTGGCAAAGGCTCTCAAGGCGCTCGATCTTGTCGTCGTGCAGGATATCCTCCCGCATGAAGTGATGGATTACGCAGACTATGTGTTGCCTTGCACGTTCTTCCTAGAGTGGCATGAATACGCTGGTGTCAAGTGGCACATTAATGGCAATGTCCAGTTCAATGACGCTGGTATCGATCCTCCGAAGGATTGTGATGCCCGTGAAGAAATTTGGCAGTTCTGCGAAATTGTTCGCCGTGCTTGGCCAGAACGCGCAGCGGAGCGCTTGGGCTATGAAAAAGAGCTCAAGACTCGCGAAGAGTTCAAGCAGTGGTACTACGGCATGGTTGACAAGGCTTGGAAGAAATTCATTGATGAGCTGAACAGCAAGAAGCCCGGTGAGGGCGACCGTGTGCAGGCAGACATTGAAAAGCAAGGTTGGTCTTGCGTCAAGAAGAAGGCATTTGACGTCTATCCGTACAAGAAAGCGTTTGGCACGATGACGGGTAAGCCTGAATTGCTGTCCTTCTATGTGGCGACGAAGTACCAAGAAAAGGGCCTACACCCTGCGCCTCAGTACTTCATCCCAGAGGGTGCGTATACCTTGCCGAAGCCCAATAGCAACGAGTTCTACCTTGTCAGCGGTAAGGACAGTTCCTCGAGCTCTGGCGTGGCGATGTTCGCACGTCCGACTCGGTTCGTGGGCGATCGCTCTGTCTGGATGAACCCCGTCGATGGCGAACGCCTTGGTATTGCCAATGGGGACACCATCGAACTAGAAGGGCTCGATACGGGTGTGAAGGGGCAGGCTAAGGTCAAGCTTACCAATCGTGTGATGGCAGGCTGTCTCTTTGCGTTGGGCTTCTCTGGTGGCGTTCGAACCAAGACGCTCAAGGATCAGAGCTACAACTGGGTGCGAGAAGGGATTAACTCTCACTGGTTCTGCACTGGTTATCGTGAGCCCGTCGTCGGCAGCGTATCCAACAACACCTCCGTGCGTGTGAAACGAGTCTAAGGGGACAATGCCATGAAAGGAAATCATAAGAAACTGGCACACCTTTTTGATGTCACACAGTGCATCGGGTGTTCTGCTTGTATCGTCGCGTGCGCTGAAACCAACTATCCAGAAATGATGGAGCGCACTAATGAGGGATGGAATTGGCTCGCGGCCAATATCCGTAAGGTGACATTGGATCGTGCGCGTCGGCCCGTGCAACTACTCATTCAATGTCAGCAATGCGATGACGCGCCGTGCGTGGTGACGTGCCCGTTTGGCGCGAACTTCCACGACCCAGAAACGGGACAGGTGAAGACGGATCCAGGCCGTTGCATCGGATGTAGTTATTGCGTCGCATCGTGCCCGTACGACTGTCGTTGGACGCATCCAGACAGTGGGCTACCGATGAAGTGTATGGGTAAGGGGTGTGAAGCGCTCGTACGTGCAGGGCAAAGTCCTGCCTGTGTGGCGGTTTGCCCAGCTCAGGCACGTATGTTTGGTGACGTTAACGATCCGCAGAGCGAAATCTCCCGCAAGATCGCAACCTCCCGCACGGAAAAACTCCTCCCCCATAAGGGCACGAAACCCAACTTCTTTGTGGTGGTAGCAAAATGACATACGAATTTGTAACGTTGACAAATCAGGTCGCCACTGCACAGTGGGGCTGGACGATTGCACTTTTCCTTTGGTTTATTGGTCTAGCGGGTATGAGCCTTGTGCTCAACGTCTGGCTACGTTCCAAACTGGTGCTTCTCATTTCTGCGCTATCAGCTATTATCGGGACGCTGTTCGTGCTCTCGCACCTACATCGTTTGCTGAATCTGCCGATGGCTGCGATTAATGCGCTCCTTGACTGGAAGTTCAATTTCACGAGTTGGATGTTCATCGGGATCTGCATTCTTGCCGTGCTTTGTGTGGTGACCGTCTTTGAATCGTGGCGGACTTGGTCGGGCCATAATGGCGCACTGGAGTGCAAATACTCGCTTTGGTTCAACGCGGTACTCGGTATTGGGGCGACGGCCTATTCTGGCTTCCTGCTTACGCAAGCGGTTGGTGTTCCCCTCTGGACTACCGCCTCTTTGCCGATCCTTTGGATTTTCTCGGGCTTAGCTTGTGCTGTGGGCCTTGTGGAAATTCTCGCCTCGACCAACCGACTCAGTCATGAGGGGCTTGGTTGGTTGCCAATGACTGCGAATCTTGTGCACGTGGGTGAAGCGATCGTTCTCTTTGCTTTCTTGCAAGTGGCGCTCGCAGGAACCCCTGGCGCAGTTGCCGGTGCTCACGACATGCTCAGCAACATGATGTTCTGGGCAGGAGCTGTTGGCCTTGGCATCGTAGTACCAGTTATCCTTGGCAATATCAAGGGCGGTGCTTCGCTCAAGCTCGTTGGTGGCGCAGCAGCCATTGTTGGTGCGCTTTGCCTTCGTGCTAGTGTGCTCTTTGCGGGTGCGTTTGACCCGGTGATCTTCTGAGCATCGTCTCCTTGCTTCTGAAGCGCATCACCTGTTGACGAGACCCCTGGGTCGTGTATCCAGGGGTCTTGTCGCAGTGGGATAGTCTGCTTGATGCAGTTTGTGATGGGAGCACATGAGAGCTTTTTTAGGTAAGTCCGAGTGTTAGAATGTCAGGCTTTTCAGCTTTGGTGAACCTTTAGGAGTTTTTGTGCCGAACTCAACTCATCAGCGAAAGCCTCTCGATACGAGAGCCATTCTGATTTGTGTCGTTCTCTGCTTCATCTGGGGGCTACAGCAAGTGGCGATCAAGGCCGCATCCACCGATGTCTCGCCACTATTACAGGTGGGTTTGCGTTGTGGTGTTTCGGGTGCTCTCCTTTATCTATGGAACCGTTTTGTCTCGCATGAGCGCAGCAACCCCTCTGTGCGTTGGCACCATGGATTGTTTGTTGGACTGGCCTTTGCTTGTGAGTTTCTCTTTGTTGCGGAAGGTTTGCGTTTTACGACAGCCTCTCACATGTCTGTGCTGCTCTATACAGCCCCTCTGTTTGCAGCCATCGGTCTTGCGCTACGATTGCCCGAGGAGCGTCTCTCGGCACTGCAGTGGCTCGGGCTACTCTTAGCCTTTAGCGGTATCGGTATCGCATTTCTGCTACCTACCTTGTTGGCAGAGAGTGTCGCCCAAATGGACAATCCGCTCTGGTGGTTAGGTGATTTGCTTGGTCTAGCTTCAGGTATTTCTTGGGGCATTACGACGGTTTTATTGCGCACGAGCAGTATGAATGAGGCCTCCGCTTCGCAGATGCTGTACTGGCAGTTGGGGATAGGCTTTGTTGTGTTGAGCTCTGCGGCCTGCTTGAGTGGACAAACGCAGATCACGAACACGTCACTGGCTTGGGTCAGCATGCTCTTTCAATCGGTGGTGGTTTCCTTTGCGAGCTACCTTGTCTGGTGTGGGTTACTGCGCCAATACCTTGCCGCCCGTTTAGGCGTCATTGTCTTCATGTCGCCAATTTTCGGTGTTCTTCTATCGATTGCACTTTTGGGTGAGCATGTCGGTTTGCCATTTGTGACGGGCTCGCTTTGTGTGCTTGCTGGGTTGGTTGCCGTGCAGGGAGCTGGGCGTTTGCGGCAAGCGCTCTCTTGGCGACGCATAGGTAAGCATCGCCAAGGTTGAGTTGTTCAGCGAGTATTGGAACGATAAGCTGCAGGGCCGCGCTTACATCATGCACAAAGCCTATTTTTTTAGGGCATTAGCAATTTTCTCGAAAATGATGCCCGTGACGGACTGAGCATCGAGCCCTTTGGCTGCAAAACGCCCATCTTGATAGGATACGTTTTCAAGAATGAGTTTGCGGCTGAAGGCTTGATCAACTTTTTCTAGTCTTTGCGCGGTCTTCTCGTGCCCCGTAGCTTTAGCTAGCAAGGTGACAATGCTCACTGCTTGCTGAGCCCGACGAGTTTCCTTGACTTGGGGCTGTTCGATTTCAATTCGTGAAATCCGCACATCAGGTTGAGCACCACTACGAGAAAAGTCGATACCCTTGAAGTAACCACTGCTCCAACCGCCGAGCAATGTGTTTCGCGGCGTTGTGAGGCTCAGTTCGGTGAGCATCATGTCGCCTTTGACGGCTGACTTTGTGACGCCTTCACGCTGCTGCAAACGGAGTTGCCCAAGTGCGGTAAGCGAGCCACTACGAACCCCGAAGCCCGCCTCTCGGACAAAGAAGGAAGAGAGTTCTTTGAGTTGGACAGCCTCGAGCTTGAGATTGCTCTCAAATGAGTTATCGCGAGCGTCAAATGTGCCTTCTCCCGAGATCTTACCCTGTGCAAGGGTCGTGCTAAACGTCAAGGGTGACGGTGCAGTTGCTGCTGTGCCGAGAGCTTTTGCGCTTACGTTCAAAGGGGTAACACTAAAGGCGACCGTTGGTCGGGCACTTTGATCGGCATAGCGCACGGAGCCATTGACGAGTTGTAACTCATTGATGAGCCACCGCCAATTGTTCGAGGTTGATGTGCCTGTAGAGGAGGTTTCCTCTTTGCCTGATTCACTCCCAGCAGCATTACTTCGCTCAAGCAGTGGTGAAAACAGGCTATTGAGATTGAGACCACTACGGTAGACCGTCAGGGCGAGCGCAGGGGAATCCAGTCGTAAATTCTTGAGGGTGGCGCGACGTTGATCAAACGATACTTTATCGATCAGAGCGTTTGCCTCTTTAAGCGCGAGAACCACATCACGCCCTTGTTTGATCGTGAACCCCGTAAGCGCGGCATTCCCACTGAGAGAGGGAACCCCGTCTTGGAGGACGATTTGTAGAGAGCTCGCGAGTGTGCCCGCCACAGATCCCCGCATCATCGTTTGGATGAAGGGGCTAGTTGGGGCAAAGTTGATTTGCCGAGCGTTCACGGCAATATCGCCACTCCAGTTTTGTGCGGTGAGTTTACCGTTTGCCGTGATTTCTCCGCCAAGCAACTTACTCGAGAACGCGAGCGTTGCTGGCTCTGAATTGGTCGCATTCGATAGTTCGGCGAGCGTTGCATTCACATCCGTAAGACTGATGGTGGGAAGTTTACGGATTGCAGGGTTAACAAAATCGAGTTGCGCTTTCCCTAGACGTAGTTCGCCGATGTGCCAATGCCAGTCTCCGAGGCTTGTATCGGCATTGGACGGCAACGATTGCACACTCTCTGAGCTTGCGCTAACAGAGTTAGATGTGTTGCTTAGAAGCACACTATCGGTAGGTACCGTCATGCGGACATTGTCGAGCGAAAAGCTTTCAATATCGGCATTGCGTTCGATGACATCAAGTTGCTTTATTTTGAGTGCAGTGTTCCCTACGGTTAAGAAATTATCCGTACGGTTACCGTTGGTTTGTGTGGCAGCTAGGTTACGTAGTTGTGCCGTCCCATTAAGCAGAAGCTTGCCTGGATTGCCCCCTGTTGGGTTTCTAAAAATAAACGTCATATCGGTCGAGAGACGACCGTTTGTGAGTTTAAAGGCGGGGTTATTTAACGCTGGCACGAGCTTCGTGAACGATGTGACATCGAGATCTTTAATACGAAAGTTAAGGCGTGCTTCTAGGGTTGTGCCAAACGGTTTTGTTGAGCCGGTGGCGTAGATTGTACTGCCATTGAGATTAAACGAGAGCGAGGGCGTCACAAGACTTTCTTGCACACCGGGTAATGTACTGACGAAGGGCAGTGTCAGGTTGAAGTCCGTAATCGACTGGTCAAGCCCATTGGCTTTGTCAGTGAAATGCACCATGGCATTTTTGACGGCAATGTTGTAGAGCGCAAAGTCTGGCCAGCTTTTTGTCGTGCTCTTTGTTGGCGTGAGTACTGCGTCATCATTTTTCTCTGGGTGTAGCCAAGCACGGATGTCGGGATCAGAGAGGGGGACTTCTGCTTTTAGCCCGTCAATCGTTACCTCGTCCAATACCGGCGAGAGGTGTCGAACGCTTTGTGAGGAGACGTCTAACCGTAGCAGAGGTACGCGCAGCAGGGGTAAGGCATCAGGCGTTATTGCAGCAATTTCTAGTCCTTGAATCTCCAGTAGCCACGTCCATGGGTTGAACGTGACATGGGTTATGCGGACTGTTCGGTTAAGCGAATGGCCAACTCCCCGCTCGAGAGATGTCTTCACGAGGTAGGGGACGGCGACGTAACCGCCAGCCGTGTAAAGCACCGCACCTAATGCTACCGTGACGGCCGCCATATTGAAGATTCTTGCCATTGTCGTTCCTGCTGAAGAGCCCTTACGGAGTGATTCATTCATTTTGGCACATTTTTGGTACATCGGCGTTTACGCCAAGCGGCAACAGGGTTGCTGGCGCTTGGGGCGTGGGCGATGCGCCAAAACAAACGGGAGGGTGCTTTTGGAATCACACCACTCCCGAAGAATGACCGAACTTGGCAGTGTTTATTCAGACTTACGCTTTAGTGCCGCTGTCGGGCTATTGGTGAAGTCCATCTCGTCGTAGGAGACGACGCGAGTTTTGTGGATGAACTTGTAGCCGAGCCAAATTGCCAAAAAGAGCGGGATGCTGATGTAGGTAGCAATGATGCTTTCCCACTGGATCTTCTCTGCAATGAAAGCCTCGTAGTTTTGCCCTAGCATGATGAGCATGCATAGGGTAAACGCAAATAGTGGGCCGTACGGGAAGAAGCTTGAACGGTAGGGCAGATCATCCAAGCTGTAGCCCTGATGCACATAACCTTTGCGGAAACGGTAGTGACTCACTGCAATACCTAACCAAGCAATGAAGCCGCACATACCGGAGGTATTGAGGAGCCACAGGTAAACCGTTTGGTTTTTAAAGAGCGAAGTAAGAAAACAGAGTGCTGCAATTGCAGTGGTAGCCAGCAGAGCGTTGAAGGGCACGCCGTGTCGTGTGAGTTTGGCAAAGCACTTTGGAGCCTGTCCGCGTAGCGCAAGCGTAAAGAGCATACGTGTTGAGGCATACATCCCAGAGTTACCTGCAGAGAGGATAGAAGTGAGGATGACTGCGTTCATGACGGTTGCTGCCGACAGTAACCCAGCCTTCTGAAAGAGCAAAGTGAAGGGGCTCACACTGATATCGGATAGATCGTTTTTGAGCAGGTTCGGATCGGTGTAGGGGATAATGAGGCCGATGACGAAAATGGCGAGCACATAAAAGAGCAGAATGCGCCAGAAGATTTGACGGACAGCCTTAGGGATATTTTTACCAGGGTCCGATGATTCGCCTGCAGCAATGCCGATGAGCTCTGTTCCTTGGAATGAGAAACCCACAATCAGCGAAACACCAATGAGGGCAGGGAAACCGCCGACGAATGGTGCATCGCCAACACGCCAGTTAGCCCAGCCAGCGGGTGTCTGTCCCTTAAAGATGCCAATGATCATCAGTAACCCTGTGATGATCAGTACCACGACGGTAAGCACTTTGATCAGGGAGAACCAGTACTCCGCTTCACCAAAAACTTTGACTGAGGTGGAGTTGAGTAAAAAGAGTACGCCTAGAAAGAGTGTGCTCCAAATCCAGCCCGGCACATCGGGTAACCACCAACTCATGACGAGTTGAGCCGCTACCAAGTCCACAGCAATGGTGATGGCCCAGTTGTACCAATAGTTCCAACCTAGCGCAAAACCAAAAGCGGGATCAACGTAGCGGGCGGAGTGGGTGGCAAAGGAGCCGGATTCTGGCATGAAGGCGGCGAGTTCGCCGAGGCTCGTCATCAGAAAGTAGACCATCAGGCCGATGATGGCATATGAGAGCAAAGCACCACCTGGGCCCGCCATAGCGATCGTGGCGCCGCTAGCCACAAAAAGCCCTGTCCCGATGGAGCCGCCAATAGCGATCATCGTGAGGTGTCGTGCTTTGAGGCTTCGTCGCAAACCTGTGTCTTCGGAAGCGGTCATACGTTTGTCTCCAAATGTTTTTGGTGTTTTTTGAAATAGGACAAACTCAGCTGATCTTCGATTGCAGTGTTGACCGTCTGTGAAGGCGCAACCCCCAAGGTGGCCAATGCTCAGATCGATAGCGCCTCCGGCGGATGTCGTCAACAGTCCGCCGGGAGTGACGACTCTCTTAGTAGTCGTCCCCAACAACGCCTTCTTGCCAGAAGACGTGTTTCGGCGGTCGACTCCTTTTGGCCTGCTCCGTCGGGTGCCCCCTTCGCAGACTTACTATTAATCGACCGCACCTCTATCTGTCACACATGAGCGATTATCTATGGCAAGCAAAGCATCCACCATAGGACATCACCCCTGCATTGTACTGCGGATATTTCCATCTATGGGGAAGATTTTTTAAGTGCTGGCTTCAGGCGGCTGTGCCCATAATGCAGCTCCGCTCAGCCTTGTGGCAGTAGGCAGTGATCCGAGGGACAAGTTTTGACTAGGCGCGATATTCTTGGAATGATGGGCAGCGTAGCGAAGCCATCGATTCCAGTCCGCCGTGTTTCGCGCGAAGACGCGAGCCTCTTGGGTTGAAGTAAGACGTGGAAATATGGAAATTAGATGCTAGGTGGGATGGTGGAGGCGGCGGGAGTTGAACCCGCGTCCGGAAACCTTTTTCTGCTCTATCTACATGCTTAGACGATCTATTTGAGTTTCATCAGCGGGTAAGCCGACCGTCAGGCCAGCCCGATGACTAGATGGCTTAGATTTCGGAGGTGAACCACCAACCTGAACAACTCCTAGACTCTTGAGATGATGTTGCTGCTAGTTACCTAGCCAGGCTCAGAGTCCAGCCTGTGCAACATCTCGCTAATTAAGCAGCGAGAGCGAAACGCGTATTGTTGGCGTTTGTTTGTGTGCAGCTTTTTTTCGAGGCTACTGCCACTCGACATGCAAGACACAGCGTCCGCGTCCCCGTCGAAACCAAGGCGCCCCCACTGTGAGTATTTGATGCTAACACAGTTTGATGTGTACTGCAAATTGAGCACCATGTTCAATGCTTGCCGATCGATCAGCAGGTGGTTGCGTACGGAAGTGTCTGTAAACGTTGTGCCCACGCTAAGAGATCCGCTGGACGTTGAGCGTGGTAGTCAGCATTCCAACTCTTCATGTCATCGGCGCTATAGCCCCAAGCAACACTGGCAACACGCATCTGAGCGGTGTGCGCAGCGAGAACGTCTCGTTCATCGTCGCCCGCGTAGATCGCCTCGGTAGCGCTTACTTCCATGATTCTGAGCGCTTCGAGTAGTGAGTCAGGGCTCGGTTTCATCGTGCAGTGCGGCGAGTCAAAACCAAGAACGACATCAAAGATCGACTCAATCTCGAGAGCCTTTAGGAGTTGTCGCGTGAGGGCTTCGGGTTTGTTGGTGACAATACCTGTAGCAATACCCGCTTGGCGTAACCCAGCAAGGAGTTCACTGATGCCATCAAAGAGCACTGTACCCGTTGTGATATCTTCGGCGTAATAGCGAAGAAAGTCCGCGCGTAGTGCCTTAAATCGTTCGTGCTCAGTGGTGATGCCAAGGCCACGTCCGAGCATACCTGGAGCTCCACGACTCACAAAGGGGCGAAGGACCTCTAGTGGGAGTGGGGTCTTGCCCTCGTCGATGAGTACACGATTGGCTGCGTGGACTAATGTTGGAGCGGTATCGATCAGGGTTCCATCAAGGTCAAACAAGAAGAGTTTCAGGGGCATGGCAACAAAACGGACGATGACGCCGTCATAGAGCATCGAAAGTCAACAAAATGAAACCCTCGACAACAGAGTCATCGAGGGTTTGCACTGTCATTCATGAGCGCTCCCCGAGGGGAGCACGCTCACGCCAAATTACATGGCGGGGCGGGAACCCACGACTTCGACCACAGCGCGGCGGTTCGGAGCCAAGCACTGAACGAGTTCGCGGAAGTTCTTGATCTGACCCTTCTTGGTCGGATTCGGGCAGTTGACCACAGGGTCAGCCTTGCCGTAGCCAACGGTCTTGATCAGGTTGGCGCTCACACCCTTGCTGACGAGGTAGGCCTTGACGGCTTCAGCACGACGCAGGGAGAGTTTTTCGTTGTAAGCATCCTTACCGATACGGTCGGTGTAGCCAGAGGAGAGGATGACTTCAACGTCAACGCCAGCGAGAGCGGCAACGAGGTCATCAAGAACGCGCTTGCCTTCGGGCTTGAGATCAGCCTTGTCGAAGTTAAAGAGCGTGTCAGCGGCGAACGTCACCTTTTCAGCGGCCTTGGCCTTGGGAGCCGGAGCGGCGGCAGGAGCCGGAGCGCAAACAGCGGCAGAGAGGATGTCAGCGTCACAAGCGCAGCCTTCACCATCACGACCCTGAGCTTCGGCGAGAGCCGGAGTCCAGAAGCCCGTGCGCCAGCAGAGACCGGTGGAGTTCTTGACGATCTGACCATCCGTCGAGTGAACATAGGGACTCGTGGCGTCGGCAGCGAAAGAAGCGCCCGACACCGTCAGCATCATGGCGGCAACAAGACCACCGAGCTTAAGAGAAGTTTTCATTGTTTTTATCCTCAAAAAGTACAGGAAGCTAAAACGGAAAGGACGATTTGTCGCCGACCTCATCAGCGTTACCACTGAGACCGGCATCCAAATAGCCAAATTCTAACCTTTTACAGTAGGTCCGCCAACCAAAGAGTCAAGTACCCACAACCTAAGGCAACTGGCTGACCCATTCTATGGAGTCGGTTCGACCCATAGAGTTTGAAAATCATTGATCGACGTTACGCACATTTTGGCAGATTCTCCAAGAACGTGCCACTGCTACGCGCCACTCAATGACAATCACGCCTTATTTTGCCATTTACGAGACAACTCTTTGATCGAAGTGACTGTTTTTTGACGAGAGTCGTATGTTTTCTGTTGCTTATTTGCAATTAGACGCCCAGCCACCCACGTGTGGGTGATGTTTTCTCGATCGGAGGCGTAGAGAACTTGTGCTGCCGCATCACTGACTGGCAGTGTGTTGAGAGCCTCTAGGTTGATAGCAATGAGATCGGCGGCTTTGCCACGTTCGATACTGCCGATCTCATGATCCCACTGCAACGCTCTCGCCCCGCCTAGGGTCGCCGCTTCGAGCATATCTGCTACGCGAGCACGTGTGGTGTCCCCAGCAACGGCTTTGGTCAACATGGCAGCCAAGCGGGTTTCTCCGAGAAGGTCGAGTTTGTCGTTGCTCGCGACCCCGTCGGTGCCAATGCCAAGGTTAAGGCCTAGCTCTAACGCCTTGGCAACAGGTGCAAAGCCGCTCGCGAGCTTCAGATTTGAGCAAGGACAGTGGCACATGGAGGCGCCAGCTTCGGCGAGCGCCGAGAGTTCTTCCTCCGTAGCGTGGACGTTGTGAACGGCAATGAGTCGCTCATTGAGTAGGCCGAGGCGCTTGAGACGCTCTAAGGGTCGAACACCATGCTCTTTGAGTGAGCCC
The DNA here is from genome assembly GCA_902463725.1 of uncultured Sutterella sp. Lineage (GTDB taxonomy): Bacteria > Pseudomonadota > Gammaproteobacteria > Burkholderiales > Burkholderiaceae_F > Sutterella. The sequence continues at coordinate 119,371 of CABQGK010000006.1, forward strand.
AGCACTTCGTCACGAGTTTCGTTGAGATGGATGTGAATGGGAATGTTGTACGAAGCGCTAATTTCCGCTGAGCGCGCAAGCGACGCGTTGCTCACTGTGTAGGGAGCATGGGGGGCGATTGTTGTATGGACGAATTCATCATCGCGGTGTGCTTCAATCAGAGCGATACCCTTGTCGAAATATTCGGCATCATCTTTGGCCCAAGCGCTCGGGAACCCAATGACCATGGCAGAGACTGCGCAGCGCAGACCCGCTGCACGTAAACCCTCTGCCGCGGCTTCAGGAAAGAAGTAATGGTCTGACGTGCAAGTGATCCCACTTTCAGCCATCTCTAGCCCAGCCATGTAGGAGCCATCACGCACGAAATCGTGGCTCATGAGTTTGCCCTCCACGGGCCAGATGGCTTTATTGAGCCAGTCCATGAGGGCAAGGTCGGGGCCCAGACCTCGGAGAAGGTTCATGGCGGCATGGCTATGAAGATTGACGAGGCCTGGCATCACAACGCTACTCTCTAGCGTTATGCGTTCAGCGGGTTCATACTGCTTGCGAGCAAGCGCAGTGGGCAGTACATCAAGGATGCGACCAGCGTGCACCACCACTGCATGATGCTCGAGGGTGGTGTTTTTTGGCACGATAGGAATGACCCAACGTGCTTCGATGATAGTATCGACTTGCATGAATTCTTCCTTTGAAAGTGCGGGTGAGCTTGGAGGTCAATACGCCGCTTTTGATGTCATTGTACTTTGGCAGAGGTTAGCTCATACCTGATAGAATCAATTATTTAAGATAAGATGGCAGCCGCTTGGGAGCCGACATCTAGCGTGCGTTGTTAAACGCACGCATTGTTGTCGTGTGAGGGTCGATGTGACTCTGTGGATTGAACGCGTGTCTGCCTCAGAGACTACGGATTTTGTTTGTAAGCCGATACGTGGGCGAAGGTTCACGTATTTTTCGTGCGCAAAATTGCTGAAGGGAGTCCTCGATGGACGAAAAAGAGAATAAGGAAGAGTTGGAAGCAGAAGTGCTCGATGATGCAGCGCTTGATGAGGATGGCGGCAGTGACGGCGACGGCACGTCTCCGCTTTCCGTGGCGCATGAGCTACTGCCGATTTCTCTTGAGACCGAAATGAAGCAGTCCTATTTGGACTACGCTATGAGCGTCATTGTCGGTCGTGCTTTGCCTGACGTCCGTGATGGCTTCAAGCCCGTTCATCGCCGTGTGCTTTATGCCATGAACGAGCTAAAAAACACACACAATAACCCCACCAAGAAATCCGCCCGCGTGGTGGGTGAAGTGCTTGGTAAATATCACCCGCACGGGGATAGCGCTGCGTACATGACAGTGGTGCGTATGGCGCAGCCCTTCTCATTACGCTACCCCCTTATCTACGGTCAGGGGAATTTTGGTTCTATCGACGGCGACAGTCCAGCAGCGATGCGTTATACGGAAGTACGCCTCATGAAGATCGCGAGCGAAATGCTGGCAGATATTAATGAGGAGACTGTGGACTTTGTGCCAAATTTTGACAACTCCGAACGTGAACCTGTGGTGCTGCCAACGCGTTTGCCGCAGCTACTGATTAACGGTAGTTCTGGTATCGCTGTAGGTATGGCAACGAGTATTCCGCCGCACAATTTGCGTGAGACCATTGTAGCGTGCCTACATTACCTGCACCATCCCGACTGCACGATTGATGATTTGATCAAGTTGATGCCGGCGCCTGACTTTCCCACAGGTGGCATCATTTTCGGCATTCATGATGTTCACGAGGGGTATCGCACTGGGCGAGGACGCGTGGTGATGCGCGCCCGCACGCATTTTGAAGAGTTTGGACGCGATCGCACGCGAATTGTCGTCGATGAAATCCCCTACATGGTCAATAAGCGCATCATGTACGAGAAGATGCATGAACTCGTGCGAGATAAGAAGATCGAAGGTGTCGCGGAAATGCGCGACGAATCGAGCTCCAAGATTCGCATCTGCATTGACCTGAAGTCTGGGGTTATGCCCGAGGTTGTACTCAACAACCTCTACAAGATGACGCAGATGCAAGAAAGCTTTGGCATGAACATGGTGGCGCTCGTTGACGGCCAGCCCACTCTGCTCAACCTCAAGCAGATGATTCTGCACTTTATTGCGCATCGTCGTGAGGTGGTTACCCGCCGTACCGTTTTCCGTCTGCGAAAGTTCCGCCGCGAAGGCCACTTGTTGGAAGGTCAGGCAGTCGCGCTCAGCAATCTTGACGAGTTCATCCGTATCATCCGTGCAGCGACCACGCCTGCAGAGGCGGCCGAGCAGTTACTAAGCCGCGGTTGGCCGATGGTGTTCGCTCAAGAACTTGTTAACCGTAGCCCCTCTGAGATTAAGAAGTTCTACCCTGAGGACATGGATCCTGCGCGCGGCATGCAGAGCGATGGCCTTTATTACCTCACTCGTGCGCAGGTCGATAGCATTTTGCGTATGAACCTGCGTAGCCTGACGGGGCTTGAACAAGAGGCTGTGCGCAATGAGTACCAACAGGTGCTGCACTCGATTGCGGACTGTTTGGATATTTTGGCCAAGCCCGAGCGTGTCAATCACATCATTGGCGAGGAGCTCGAAGCCATTCGTGACGAGTACGGTGACGAGCGTCGCTCGACAGTGGATCCGCATGGCGATCCGAATTTCAACAAACGCGATCTCATTCCGCGCCGGGAGATGGTGGTTACACTCACTCGCAGTGGCTTTATCAAGAGTCAGGAACTTGATGACTACAATGCCCAGATTCGCGGCGGGAAGGGACGCAAAGTCCAGGAAATGACCAAGGATGATGAGATTAACGAACTCTTCATCGCGAATACTCATGATGTCATCCTCTGCTTCTCGACCATGGGTCGCATGTATCCGATCGACGTGTTTGAGCTGCCCGAAGGTAAGTCAAACGCGCGCGGTCGCCCCATTGTCAACTTGTTGCCTCTAGAGGCTGGTGAGCAGATCTCGTTCATCCTACCCGTGCAGTCGCTCAATAAGAAGGGACAGTACTTGGTGATGGCGACCGCCAAAGGTGCTGTTAAGAGAACACCGCTCATTTTGTTCCGTCATGCACGCTTGCGCGGTATTAATGCCATTTCGCTCGCAGAGGATGACCAGCTCATCGGGGTGGCCATTACGCATGGTAAGCACGACGTGATGCTCTTTACGGATGCCAATCGTGCTGTTCGCGCTTCGGAAAGTGACTTCCGCCCGCAGGGGCGTACGGCGCGCGGACAACGTGGTATCCGTTTGGCTGAGGGACACAAAGTCGTCTCGCTGGTTGTCACCGACAACGAGGACGATCTCATCTTAACCGTCTCGGACAAGGGCTTTGGCAAGCGCTCTCCTGTGAATATGTTCCCGCGTAAGAAGCGTGGTGGCAAGGGTGTCGTTGCTTTCTCTTCTGCGAACGAAGAGAGAACGGGTCACCTAGTTGCTGCGGTCACCATCTCCGACGATGACGATGTGATGATTCTTTCGACGGGCGGAAAAGTGATCCGCATGGACGCCTCGACGATTAATATCCACAACCGTATTGCAAGTGGGGTTCGTCTGATTAACCTCGACGACGATATGGTGCTGTCCGTTCGACGCGCGACTCGTGTTGATGAGGAGCTTCAGGAACGCAAGCAGCCTGAAGAGGATCAAGACGAAGAAAGCCTCCTCTCAGATGAAGAAGCGTTGCTCGACGCAGAGGAAGAAGCCCTCGATGAGGATCTCGACGAGGAGGATCTCGACGAGGACGAGGGGGTTGATATAGACGACGAAGAAGAGAACGAAGACGGCCGCTGATTGTGCGTAGCATGGCTGCCAAGAAACGGGAGAATGAAACGTGGATAAGACGGAATTCAATTTTTCCGCAGGACCAGCCATGCTGCCTGCAGAGGTTGTCGACAATCTGGCACGGGCCTGCGTCGATTGTGAGGGCAGTGGACTCTCCCTGTTTGAACTTGGACACCGAACCAAACTGTTTGGCACGGTGCTCGATGAGCTGATCGAGAGGGTGCGTCGCACGCTCAATGTGCCCGATGGGTTCGACGTTCTTTTTAGTCCGGGCGGCGGGACAATGCAGTTTTCAGCGGTTCCGCTTAACCTCTGCACACAAGGTTGCCGTGGGGCTTATGTCGTGACTGGACATTGGTCTCGGGCTGCCTATAGTGAGGCGAACCGAATCACGTCTGCCTATCTGCTTTGGAATGGGGGCAACGCGCCGCTACCCACGGCCCGTATGGAGCCCGCACGTGGGACAGACTTTGTTTTTTACTGCGACAATGAGACGATCGACGGTAAAGAGTTTCCTACGCCTCCAGAGCTCATCAAGGGTGATGCGGCCTTGGTGGCCGATATGTCCTCCAACATTCTTTCGCGCCCCATTGACTGGTCATTGCACGATGTGGTGTTCTCCTCACTGCAGAAAAATCTTGGTACGGCGGGGGCTAGCCTCATTGTGGTGCGTCGAGATCTTTATGGCTCCATTAGCGAGCGCACGCCCGCGCTGCTCAATTGGCAAAAACTTGCGCGAGCGGGCAGTATGCCTAATACGCCCCCAGTGGTAGCGCTCTATACAGCGCTTTTAATGTTGCGCTGGCTGGAGCGCGAGGGTGGTGTGGCAGTGATGGCAGAGCGTGCCCTTGAGCGCTCGAGCGTGCTATATCGAGCGCTGGATGCCGCCCGCCCCTTTTACACTGCTATGGTTAGCGAGTCGGTGCGAAGCCGCATGAATGTGGTGTTTGATCTACCGACGGAGCGCTTGCGAGAACTCTTCATCGCAGAGGCTTCGCAAAAAGGACTCAAGAACTTAGCTGGTCACCGAACCCGTGGCGGCATCCGTGCCTCCCTCTATAACGCGATGCCTGTTGCAGGTGCTCAGGCACTTGCTAGCTTCATTACTGAGTTTGCTAAGCGTCATGCCTGAAATAAAAACTTCCTTGAGCGGGCCCATTTCCTATCTTGGTCCAGCCGGTACTTTTTCTGAAGAAGCAGTGTTGCGTATCTTTTCCGAGGAAAAACCGCGTCTGCCGTGTCCGTCCTTTGATGAAGTGCTGCAAAGTGTGGTGGATGCTCGCGCGGAGGCGGGGGTTATTGCCATTGAAAATAACACCAATGGGACGGTTACCCACGCAATTGATCTACTCCTTGATACACCGCTCTCTATTGCCGGCGAGGTAACCGTGCCCGTCGTACACAATTTGATGGGCCGAGCAGGCACGCTAGAGCGTGTGCGCGTCGTGTATGCGCATGCACAGGCGCTCGCGCAATGTGCGCATTGGCTCAGCACGCATGTTCCTGAGGCGATTCAAGTGCCAGTGGCGTCAAACGCCGAAGGCGTTCGTCGTGCGGCTCAGGAGGAGGGCGCAGCTGGCATTGCTGCTCTTAGGGCAAGCACGCTTTATGCCACGCCGCTTATTGCCTGTGGCATACAAGATGGGCTCAGCAACCAGACCCGATTTTTGCTAATGAGTGCTCGCTCAGACGTGCTCGAGATCGAGGCACCTATTCGTTGGAAGACCAGCATCGTGTTCTCGGTTCCCAATCGTCCAGGCGCACTCTACGATGTACTCTCACACTTGGCCGAGCATGGCGTGCAGATGGTCCGCATTGAAAGCCGTCCTGCACGTAACGGGGCATGGGACTACAATTTTTACATTGATCTTGAGGGGCATGTGGCGTGTGAAAATGTGCACACTGCGCTTCTCAAAGTGGAGGAGACAGCCGACTTCTACCGTTCGTTCGGCTCCTACCCCGTGCTTCAGTAGACGCGCTGGGAAATCCCTTGCATGGAGGAACTGTCTGTGAATACCCCCCCGATTGCTAATGCAGAAGTGGCTCGTATTGCGCCATATGACCCTGGCAAGCGCCTCGAAGAGGTCTCTGAGGAGATTGGCGTACGGCTTGATCGGCTGATGCTACTGAATGCCAATGAAAATCCTCTTGGAGCATCGCCCACGGTTGGCGCTGCGGTAACTGAAGCCCTCGCCCAGATGAACCGATATCCTGATGGTGGCGCCTTTGCTTTACGTGATGCTATCGCACAAAAGTTTGAGGTCAAGCCTGACGAGGTCATCGTTGGTAATGGTTCGGACGAACTGCTCGGGTTGGTCGCCGCGGCATATCTCGATAAAGGGCGACGTTGTGTTTTCTCTGCACTCAGTTTTTCTGTCTATCGTTTGGTGGCGCAAGCTCGTGGCGCGGAATGTGTTGAAGTTGCAGTAAAGGACGATTTTGGTTACGACTTACCTCGGCTCGTGGCTGAAGCACAAAAACCCGAGACCTCGGTGCTTTTTCTAACGAATCCGAACAACCCGACGGGACTTTTGCTAGAACCCGAGGCACTTGAAAAAGCGCTCGATGAGATTCCCGAAAGTGTGTTGGTGGTGCTTGATGAAGCGTATCGTGAGTTTGCGGATGCCGAGCAGTTTGAGGCTGTGCGCACGATTATCGCTCGTCATCCCAACGTGCTCGTGACTCGTACTTTCAGTAAGGCCTATGGTTTGGCGGGTTTCCGTGTGGGCTATGGCATTGCGGATGCCGCGCTCATCGAGATGCTCAACCGTATCAGACCTCCTTACAACGTCAATCGCTTGGCACAAGCGGCGGCTGTCGCAGCCATTCGCGATGAGGCGTTTCTCGCAGAAACCGTCGCCAATAATGGCGCGGTGAGAGCTAGATTGCTCGAAGCGCTAGAGGGCTTGAAGTTGCGGGCATTGCCAAGCCAGACAAACTTTGTGATGGTGCAGGTGCCTGAAGCCGCACGTGTGCTTAAAGAGCTCAGGGACGCTGGCATTTTGGTGCGCTCTTTGGCAAGTTATGGTCTTAACGACTGGATCCGTATCAGTATTGGTCGCCCCATGGAGATTGAGTGCCTACTTGATGTACTCGCTAGCACGCTTCGCATGATTCGCCGTAGCTCAGAACCCAAGTATTTTTGATTACCAGCAGGAATCTTCATGAAAGACACAATCCCCGTCATCACTTTGGACGGACCAGCGGCTAGCGGAAAAGGGACGATTGCCGAGAGAATTGCCACAGAACTAGGTTTCCACTACCTCGACAGTGGAGCGCTCTACCGGATTGCTACCTATGCTGCCCTCAAGCGCCATATCGATCTTGATGATCACGATAAGTTGGTGGCGCTCGTCCAAGATCTAAAGCCACGCTTTGAACAGGGCGAGATTTGGCTCGACGGTGAACGCATCACAACCGAGATCCGTAGCGAACGTGTCTCGAGTGCGACGAGCCAAGTCGCGGCGGTGCCTGCGGTTCGTACTGCATTGACGGCCCTACAACTCGCAGCAGCACGTGCCCCTGGGCTCGTTGCAGACGGCCGCGATATGGGGACTGTGATCTTTCCTAACGCTGCTCTGAAAGTCTTTATGACTGCGTCCGCTCGGGTGCGTGCAGAGCGTCGCTACAAGCAACTTCTTGCTCGAGGTGAATCGGCCGACCTAGAGGCTATTACGGCAGACCTTGAAGCGCGAGATTTGCGAGACTCTCAACGTAGCACCGCGCCGCTAAAGCCAGCACCCGATGCGCATATCCTCGATACGTCAGCGATGAGCATTGAGGAGGTTGTAAAAAAAATCCTCCTTTGGTGGACTGAACGCGCCTAATGTCGTAACATAACTGATCTGTTTTTCCGCCGCCTCTCCTTGAGAGAGACGGCCTTTTTATCAACTCCGCCCAAAGAAAAGGTCATTTACTTTTAGCGTCCTTTCTGCGGGTGTGCTTTTTATTCTTTTCCTAAATGACCAACGAAATCAACAAGCCCGAATCTTTCGCTGAACTCTTTGCTGAGAGCGAAAACAACCAGACGATGCGTCCTGGTTCCGTGATCACCGCTGAAGTGATCCGTGTCGAACACAGCTTCGTCGTCGTCAACGCCGGCCTCAAGAGCGAAGCGTACGTGCCCATCGATGAGTTCAAGAACGATCTCGGTGAAATCGACGTTCACGAAGGCGATTTCATCTCCGTGGCCATCGAAAGCGTTGAAAACGGTTTCGGCGACACGATCCTCAGTCGCGAAAAGGCCAAGCGTCTCGCTGCTTGGATGAACCTCGAACAGGCGCTCGAATCTGGTGAACTCGTCACCGGTACTGTTACGGGCAAGGTCAAGGGCGGTCTCACCGTCATGACCAATGGCATCCGTGCCTTCTTGCCGGGCTCCCTCGTGGATACCCGTCCTGTCAAGGATACGACGCCTTATGAAAACAAGACCTTCGAATTCAAGGTTATCAAGCTTGACCGTAAGCGCAACAACGTCGTGGTTTCCCGCCGCGCCGTGATCGAAGCCAACATGGGCGAAGAACGCGCCAAGTTGCTCGAAACGCTGCAGGAAGGCGCTATCGTCACCGGTATCGTCAAGAACATCACCGACTACGGTGCCTTCGTTGATTTGGGCGGCATCGACGGTCTTCTCCACATCACCGACCTCGCTTGGCGTCGTGTGCGTCACCCGAGCGAAGTGGTTCAGGTTGGTCAGGAACTCCAGGCTAAGGTCCTCAAGTTCGACAAGGAAAAGAACCGCGTCTCCCTCGGCCTCAAGCAGCTCGGCGAAGATCCGTGGATTGGTATCGCCCGCCGTTACCCGCAGGGTACCCGTCTCTTTGGCAAGGTCACGAACATCACCGAATACGGTGCTTTCGTTGAAGTCGAAGCGGGTATCGAAGGTCTTGTGCACGTCTCCGAAATGGATTGGACGAACAAGAACGTTGACCCGCGCAAGGTTGTGCAGCTCGGCGACGAAGTCGAAGTCATGGTCCTCGATATCGACGAAGATCGTCGTCGTATCTCGCTCGGCATGAAGCAGTGCCGTCCGAATCCGTGGGAAGATTTCGCTCAGTCCCACAAGAAGGGTGACAAGGTTAGCGGCCAGATCAAGTCGATCACCGATTTCGGTGTCTTCATCGGCTTGCCTGGTGGTATCGATGGCCTCGTTCACCTCTCTGACCTCTCTTGGAATGAAGCCGGCGAAGAAGCCGTCCGTCAGTACAAGAAGGGCGACGAAGTTGAAGCCGTTGTGCTCGGTATCGATACGGAACGTGAACGTATCTCGCTTGGCATCAAGCAGCTCTCTGGCGATCCGTTCAACAACTTTGCTTCTGAACACGACAAGAACACCGTCGTGACCGGTACGGTCAAGAGCGTTGACGCTAAGGGCGCTGTGATTGACCTCGGCAACGACGTCGAAGGTTATCTGCGCGTGAGCGAAATCTCCTCCGAACGTGTTGAAGATGCGACGACCCGCCTCGCCGAAGGCCAGCAGATCGAAGCGCTTGTGATCAATATCGATCGCAAGAACCGTAGCATCCAGCTCTCTATCAAGGCTAAGGACGCTGCTGAAGCTCGCGATGCGCTTGACCGTATCAACAACGAAGAAGATGCGGCTTCTGGTACGACGAGCCTTGGTGCTCTTCTCAAGGCCAAGCTGGAACAGAAGTAATCAACGCTTTGTGAAAGAGGTACACCATGGCTGAAGTCCTTATCAGGTCTCAACTGGTGGCATCGATTTCCGAACGCCTGTTGGTTCGCGAAAAACTCGTCCAGGAAATTATGCAATTTGTCCTGGACGAGGTACGCACTGCACTGGTGGCGGGCAAGCGCGTAGAGATACGTGGTTTCGGTGTGTTTACACCTAAATACCGCCCCAGCCGCAATGCTCGCAACCCCAGCAACGGCGAGTTGGTTGTCGTCCCGCCGCGTTACATCATCCAGTTCCGCCCAGGCAAACGGATGCGTGAATCGGTGGACTTCCATCGGAACGTTGAGAACGCGGAGCAGTAGGCCTGACAGCGGACCGCTCTGCGGCAATAAAGGCTGCGTGGACATGTTCACGCGGCCTTTTTAGTTGATATTTTTCGAGTGATATGGAATCCGAACTTTGGTATCTCGTCTTCATCCCCATCCTCTTTGTCGCAGGTTGGTGGGCCAAGGGGCTAGACATGCGCGAACGCGATCGCTCGGCGATGAATTTGCCCGATGTCTATGCTAGAAGTGTGACGCTTTTGGCAGGCGAACATCCTGAACGTGCGGTTGACGCGTTGATTGAAGCGATCCGCTTAGACCCTGATCTCATTGAACTGCATCATGTGCTCGGTGCGCTTTTTCGGCGTCGTGGAGAGTTCGAACGTGCGATACGCTTACATAGTCACTTAGTCAACCGCGAGGATATCCCTGAGGCAGACCGTGTGCGAGCGCTGAAAGAGTTGGGTGAGGATTACATGCGGGCGGGGCTCTTCGATCGTGCTGAGGATACGTATCGCAAACTCATGGAGAATCCTTCAGAGCACCTCACGGCTTTGAATGCGCTGCTCTCTATCTACTGCATTGAGCATGAGTGGACGAGTGCCATTGATATTTCACATCGCCTCGAAGTGCAGGCGGGGCTCGATTTGGCGCACCCCATATCGCACTACTACTGTGAACTCGCTCAGCTTGCGGTGCAACAGAAAGAAATTCCGCTTGCACAGGAGCATCTGACCCGGGCGCTCGAGAAGTGGCCCCTATCACCACGCGCCAATATCGCAATGGGTATGCTGCAACTCTCTCAGGGCGATGAAGAAGCTGCGCTTAAGCGCTGGCAGGATGTTGCTCGCCAGAGTCCCGACTATTTGCCGCTTGTCATTGGACAGATTGCTGATCTGCTCGATAAGCGTGGTGAAAGAGCGCGTGCGCTGGAACTTTTGCATGAGGCCATCGCTAGCAGTACGCAGACTGATGTGCTCTCTGCCGCGATACGTCGACTTGCCGCTTGGGAAGGGCGGGATGCTGCGCTTTCGAGCGTCATTGCTTTGCTGAAGTCTCGGCCCACACTAGCCATCTTTACGCAGATGATGCAGTTGCGACTCTCGGACAACCCCAACGACGAAGAAACCAAGCTGCTCGTGGCACTACTTGAGAAACAAGCGAAGAAAGAGAGCCGCTACCAGTGTGCAAAGTGTGGCTTTATGGCCTCGTCCTTTTCTTGGCACTGCTTGAGCTGTGAGAGCTGGGATAGCTTCCCTCCGCGGCGTACGACAGATCCGAAGCCTGGTGCGGAACCGAATGCAGGCTCTGCGGGCTTAATGTAATGTCTACAGTCGGAGGTGCCATGCTTACGATGTGTATGTCTGGCTCTCAGTGCCTCTGCACACGAAGGAGAGGGCGGAGGTTGACCACAGAGAACACGCGTAGCGTGTTGATGGTTTCCTATTAGATACCACAATGAATTGTTACAAGTACAGCCACGCAGAAATTTGAGTTAAGCATCACGCTACCCTAGAATTTTCAAATACCTGCTAACCCTACGTTGTTTGTGGATTTCGTCCTGCGAATCTCCGCAGAGAGTGAGGTCGAACCGACACACATGACCTAGTGGCATGGTCTGTCAAGAATAAAAAGGATATCTGACTACATATGTTGAAGCGCATTGGTTTTCTGTTTTTGGCGAATTTGGGCGTTTTTATCGTTCTGTCCGTCGTTCTGAATATCATCTCGATGGTGTTTGGCATCAATTTTGGCCGTATGGCTGGTGCCAATCTCCAGTTAGGAACGTTGTTCGTCTTCTCGATGGTCGTGGGCTTCACGGGCTCGATCATCTCTTTGTTGATGAGCAAGACCATGGCAAAAATGAGCATGGGCTTGCAGATGATCAATGTGGATAATCCTGCCCCTGGTTTGGAGAGCTGGATTGTCAATGTTGTGCGCCGTCAGAGTGAGAAGGCTGGCATTCCGATGCCTGAAATTGGCATTTACGAAGGCGAGCCCAATGCTTTTGCGACGGGCCCCTCTGCGAGCAGCTCGCTCGTAGCAGTCTCGACAGGATTGCTCAATCTGATGAATGAGCAAGAGGTTGAGGCTGTCATTGGCCACGAACTCTCGCATGTGAAAAATGGCGATATGGTCACGCAGACGCTCCTGCAAGGGGTTGTCAATACGTTCGTCTTCTTCTTTGCACGTGTTATCGGTTGGGTGGTTGACCGTACGGTGTTGGGTAACCGCGAAGATGCCCCTGGCATGGGTTACTACATTACGGCGATGGTGATGGATATCTGCCTCGGGTTCCTTGCTTCGTTGGTGGTTGCCTACTACTCTCGCTGGCGTGAGTACCATGCAGACGCTGGCAGTGCTGAGATTCTTGGATCGAGCACGCCGATGGTTAATGCGCTCAAGCGCTTGGGTAGCATCCAGCCTGAAGAGCTTCCTGGCACGATGAAGGGCTTCGGCATCTCTGGTGGAATTGGTTCGCTTTTCGCGACACACCCGCCGCTTGAAGACCGTATCCGTGCGCTCGAAGAAAAGCGCTACCTCAAGTAAAGCGTTATAGGCTCAAATCAAAAACCCGCCGCAGAAATCAATTTCTACGGCGGGTTTTTCTGTTGCAGACAGTCGGTTTTAGTAGCTCACCGAGACTTCAAGGCCAGCTGCGCGAATACGATCTGCGATGGCATCAAGCTCTTCGCGCGTCGCTTTTTTGAGCGTATCGCGTGGCGTTTCACGCGCAATCGTATAAATGGTCACGAGTTTAGGACCGATGGCTTTGACAGCTTCTAACCATGGGGTGACATAGGCATCGCTCACGTTGCTGATGTCACGACCATCCCATGTGCCCTTCATGAACATCGTTTGAATAATGGCGCGCTTGCCGAGTCGCTTCATACGCGAGATCAGATCGGCGAGATCGTACTTTGAGGTCGGACGGTCAATGCTGTGAATATAGTCGCTATTGACGGTGTCGAGCTTTAATAACGGGTTGTCTACTTTTTCAAGTGCAGCAAAGACATGATCACGGTTGAGGTGCGTGGCGTTCGTCAGAACGCTAATTTTGCATTCGGGGGCGTAGTGGTTACGCAGTGCGATCGTTTGATCGATGATGTCTGCAAAATCTGGGTGTAGCGTCGGCTCTCCATTACCCGCAAAGGTAATGGTATTGGGGAGACGATCCTCAGCGTGCATTTGCTTGAGTTTATCTTCGAGCGTTGAAAGCACAAGCTCCTTGCTTGGCATACGCGAGGCTGGGCGGCGCTCTTCGTTGAGGCCGCACTCACAGTAAATACAGTCAAAGTTGCAGAGTTTACCGTCAGCAGGCAGGAGGTTGACCCCTAGAGAAATGCCTAAGCGGCGGCTGACAACCGGACCAAAAACAGGACTCGGATAAAGAACAGTTGACATCTACGTTCCTTGCGTTTTGGGTAAGAGAGACTACTATCTTAGTCCATATAACCAAGTTAAGTCAGTTCGTCTAAGTAAAACCTCTCAGAGGCGAGCGCCGCTTTACGCATTAGCAGGCACTTGCCCGCTTGTTGATTGCGCAATGGCTGCCGAGATTTCCTTGGCGCTGTGCTCATCTTCAAGCGAAATACGGCGTCCAACGATCAGTGCCATCGTACAGAGGCAAATGCCTGTGAGGATGAGCCCGAGGGTGGTGGCGGCCCAGAAGCCGTAAACACCATAGGGGCCTCCAAAGGTTTCTGCGCTAAAACAGAGATAGAAGCCGCCGCCAAAGCCAACACCCCAAAGCATGATGCCGTATATGATCATCGGCAGTTTCGTGACGCGATAGCCACGTAAGGCAAAGGAGCTGACGCACTGCAAGGCGTCAAAGACGTGATAGCAGCAGCCAAAGAGGAGAATCCCCACCCCGAGCTGAACAACCGCGGCATCGGTCGAGTAGAAGCTGAGGATTGCTTCTCGGCCGAAGTAAAGGGTTGTGATCACCATGAGTGCAAGGACGACAGCCAATTTAAGACTACGCTTGAGCACTACGTAAGCCACGGATTGCCACCGCGCTCCGAGACACTGTGACACTAGCACGGTACTGGCAATACCCAAGGAAAGCGGGAGCATGTAGCACATACTGGTGACGTTGGCGACGATCTGGTGAGCGGAGATCGTTTCTGCGCCGAGTCGCGAGACCAATATGGCCATCCCTGTAAAACTCGACACCTCAAAGAAGGTGGAAAGCCCAATGGGAATGCCGATATGGAGTTGCTCTTTGATAAGCGTCCAAGAGGGTTTACTAATTCGAGGGGCGCGGAATCGGTCGTAAAACGGGTCGAAGCGCCAGAGTAAGTAAAAGAGCACAAAGCTCAGGATATTCATACTCGCAAACGAAAGCCCAGCGCCCATGCCGCCAAGTGCGGGGAAACCAAACCAACCGTACATGAATACGCCGTTGAGCGGAGCCTTGAGCGCAAGCGTCAGTAGCGATATCCACATCGTGACGTTGGGGCGTGAGAGCGCAGCGTTGAGCGAGACAAAACTACGCGCAAAGAGGGCAAAAGGTTGGCTGAGCCCAGTAAAGAGCAGGTAGCCAGCGGCCATTTTGGCCACCTCACCGTTTACTTTGCCAAGGTTTGTCCAAAGCTCTGTGTATGTTAGCAGTGGTACGCCGATGAGCGATAAAAAAATCGCGAGCCAAATATTTTGCTGTAACGCGAGACCGATTTTTCCATGTTCCCGGGCGCCATAGTGATGACCTACGATTGGCGAGAGACTTTGCAGTATGCCGATGATGGCCATATTGACGCAGATGGTTGCAGCGAGTCCAAGCGCAATCGCAGCCAGGTGCTCAGTGCCCAGACGCCCTGCCATGATGGTGTCAATCGTCCCAGAACCGATGATCGAGATATTCGCGATGAAGATCGGTCCGCCGAGTTTTGCTAGCGCCTTGAAAGAAGTGTTAGGCGGCGGAAGAAGTTCTTTTTCTGTCATTTGTGCAATAGTGTCTCAGTAATCGGGGCACCCTGTGGCAGTCGTGCGCTTTGAATCACATAGAAAGCTTCACCTGAACGGGTACGTGCTGCGCCTACAGCGCCAGCTAGTTCGAGCGTTGGCGCCGAGGACGATTGTCGGATGAGCGTAAAGCGGCAGCTACCGCTAGCTTTAAGTTGCGTCAAGGGGCCTTGCCCGTAATAGGTCATGACTGTGCTTTGAGCGGGGCTCAAGCGCACGGGCGTGATACAGTCGCCCGGTTGAAAACCGTCTGCAATAAGGAGCTTTTCGATCGTTCCTACAACAGGCGCGAGTGAACGGAACTCTGTTGCAGCATGGTGAAATAGTCCTAAACCGATGACAACGGTCACCGTCATGCCGACAGCATTAATCCATGGCCCACGCCAGAGCGCCACAGAGCGGTGGGTCAGACGCCAAACGAGTAGCGCGATCCAAGCGACGGAGACTGCGCAGGCTACCACAAACCCCCCGTCAAAACTCGGGCGTACAGTAGGTGCCAAGTGAATGATGGATTGGTGCATCTTTGGGGGCATCCCTGAGAACCAAGCGCCCCAGTAAAGCCAAATTGTCAGTGCGGCAAGGCTAAAGATGGTCAGACCAAACCAGTCCAGCACACTCTCCCAGCCACGACGAATGGTTAAGAGACTAAAGGCTGCAAAGACTGTGAGCGCAGGTAAGCAAGCGAGGAAGACGCTGTCGGTTGATTGGCGTGAAGAAAAGATGACACCGAGCGCCGTGATTGCAATGACAACCGTCGGCAGAAAAAGAAAGGTTTCAGTGAGTCGCCGTCCCCAGCTCAGCAGCCCCATGAGTACCAAGGGCCATACAGGCAAGAGGAACCAGAGCGAATGTTTGGCAAACCATAGGTAAGTAGAGAGCCCCGCTGGGCCGAAATGATCAGTCTGAGCGAGCGCCCACTGATGAAACCAGAGTGACGTTGCCTGCGCGTTAACCACCCAAGCAGACAGCGGCCAAAGCGAAAAGAGCGCTGTGGCAGAGAGAATGAGCGCAATAAAGCTGATATCGCGCTCACGTGAGCCATTTGAGAGCGTTCCCACCACGATCAGGCTCTGCGCGAGTAGCCACACGCCCGCAAAGAGCGTCGATGCGACGATGGAGGCGCAGACACTCAAGCCCGCCATGACGCTACCTAAGATCGGGCGCTTGATAGCGATGGTCAAGGCGTAGAGATTGAGCGCAGCGATTGCGAGTAGCGCTGTGTCGGGAACCGCTTCATGTTGTCGCGTCAAGATGCCAAAAATGGCGACGAACAGTAGCACAGTCGAGTCAGCAATAGAGCGAGCAAAATCTTTAGGACGTGCTTCGCCTCCAAAAGCGAAGGCGATGGGTTGTGCTTCAGGGCGGCGAGCCAGTCGATAGGCAGCCTCCCAGAGGGCAAAGGCGGAGAGGGTAAACCAAATCAGTGCAGCCAAGCGTAGCACTTCGACTTCACTTAGCCAGCTCAAGCCTTGCTCACCGAGTAGACGCATCAGTAGTGCGGAGACCCAAGCGGTGAGAGGTCCCGCATTCGTGAGCGACTCGCCAAAGGCGCTAGGCAACAGCCAAGCTTCTAAGGGGGCTTGGGTCAGGCTCCAAGCGGCGGCAAAGCTATCAATGTCACGTGGTGTCCAAAGGTCATCGGCGAAAAAGCCGCTCAGCGCAAAAACGGCCAACAACAGCCAAAAGCCCGCTCGGGGGAGTTTGACGGCAGCCTCTTGCGAGAGTTTGATTGGGGTTGAACGCTGAGCTAGCACTTTTCAAGATTCCTTCAGTCGACGAGACGCTATAAACAGCAAAAAGGACAGTCCGATACGATCGGATACTGTCCTTTAGCCAACATCGCGCGAAGACGGAGCGACGCGCGGATTGGAAACAAGAGTACCGGATTACTTGGCCTTGGCAGCTTCGGCAGCGGCGTCGAGAGCCTGCTTCTTGGCGGCAAACTTGGCGCGGAACTTTTCCACACGGCCGGCTTCAACGATACGGGTCTGAGCGCCAGTGTAGAAGGGGTGGCTTTCAGAAGACGTATCGAGCTTGTAGAGCGGGTAGGTCACGCCGTCGATTTCGATCGTTTCCTTCGTCTGAGCCGCAGAGCGGATGATGAAGGTCTTGTTGATGGAGAGGTCGACGAAAGCGACTTCGCGGTATTCCGGATGAATATTCGGTTTCATTTGAATAGTGTTCCTAGTTATGGTGTCGGTCGCCCTGGCGGCCTTGCGAGTTTGCCCGAAAAGTCGGGTCTTATAACAGACATGCCTGCCCACGTGCCAACTGGGAAAGCGGAATTATCCCAAAAGTGCAAAACGCTTGCAAGTAGATGGACGCTCTTTTTGAGGATTTCGCGACAGCAGCGCGTCGTGAGTGCACG
Organism: uncultured Sutterella sp.; assembly: GCA_902463725.1. Taxonomy (GTDB): domain Bacteria; phylum Pseudomonadota; class Gammaproteobacteria; order Burkholderiales; family Burkholderiaceae_F; genus Sutterella. Next base: position 136,461 of record CABQGK010000006.1, read on the forward strand.
CCTCTGCGGAAGATATGGCTGGGCAGATCGGCGCCGAGCACAAGGAAAACCCTTAAGATTGAGTTGTGGGAGGCTTGGTAAAATTCCACATTGTCTGAGTGTACTTAGACCCAATCTGACCCCATTTGACAGTAAAGAGAGTAAGTATGAATTCGCTAGAGCGCTGTGTCATTGCGACACGAGAAAGCCCCTTGGCCATGTGGCAGGCTCTTCATATCCAACGTGTTTTGCGCGAGCGCTATCCGGGGCTCACGGTTGATCTGCTCGGCATGACCACGCGTGGTGATCAAATCCTTGACAAAACGCTTTCTAAGGTTGGTGGTAAAGGGCTCTTTGTTAAGGAGCTCGAGGCGGCGATGCAAAAAGGGGAGGCAGACCTGGCAGTGCATTCGCTCAAGGATGTACCAATGGAGTTGCCCGAAGGGTTTGAATTGGTTGCCGTGAGTAGCCGTGAGGATCCTCGCGATGCCTTTGTCTCGCCTAAATACGCATCTCTTGACGAAATGCCGGCTGGCGCCGTGGTGGGCACAGCAAGTCTGAGACGCGAATTGATGTTGAGAATGAACTACCCGCACCTTGACGTGCGTCCCATTCGCGGAAACGTCGGCACTCGGCTTCGCAAATTGGATGCAGGGGAGTTCGACGCACTGGTGATGGCTGCGGCTGGGCTGAAGCGTTTGGAGTTGCACGATCGCATCCGCATGATTATTCCCGATACGGTGAGTTTGCCCTCGCCTGGGCAGGGGGCGCTCGGTATTGAAATCCTTGAAGGACGCGAAGCGCTACGCAATCTTTTGGCGTTTATCAACGACCCTGATACGCGCGCCTGTTGTATCGCTGAACGCGCTGTTTCGCGTGCGCTTGGTGGCTCATGCCAAGTGCCGCTTGCTGCCTATGCTGTGGTCAATGGCGATGAGATGTGGTTGCGTGCGCTCGTGGGTAATCATCACACAGGTGAGGCTGTCCGAGCCGAGATACGTGGTGCCAAGTCGGAGGCGCTTGCTTTGGCTGCACAAGTGGTCGAGGCTCTGCGCGCTCAGGGCGCCGATACCATTCTCAAGGCTGTTTTGGGCTGAGAACTGCCGCGCGGACAGTAAACTAACTTGTAGGGTGTGCTTCGTCGGGCGATGCTCCCCCACGCACACAGAGCACACCTGAAAGTGATTAACGCAAGCTTGTTGTATTCCGACCGCTCAACGAGCTTCAGAAGAAGGAAAAGCGATTCATGGCTCCCATCCTACCGATTATCCTGACGCGACCCGGTGAGGCCAATAACCAACTAGCCGATGTAGTTGAAGCAATGCAACTGCGGCAGGTTGACGTGTGGCGCTGGCCTGCTTTCAATATCGAACTCCCCTCTATGACAGAGCAGGAGCAGCTTCAAAAGCGTTTGGAAAATCTGGATGATGTTGAGATGGTCGTTTTGCCTAGCCCTGCGGCGGTGACGGCTGTAGCGCATTGGATTGATCATTGGCCAGCACACGTCACCTTGGCAACAGTGGGTAGCGGTACGGCACGTACCATTCGTGCTGCGTTCGGTGATCGGGTGGATGTGCTTGCTCCTGAGGGCGATGCTGAGCAAAGTGGCTCCGAGGCATTGTGGGAGTTGGTCAAACGCCGCGGCGCTCCTTCGCGTGTTCTCTTTTTGCGTGGTCAGACTGGGCGAGAATGGTTGCCCACGCAATTCCGTAGCATCGGTAGCGATGTCGTCACGATGTGTGCGTATGTGCGTGTGCCAATTGAACTCAATGCCAAACAAAACCGCATGCTGACGCATGCACTCGCAGGCCAGCCTCCTATCCTCTATATCACGAGTACGGATGCTGTGGATGCTATGGTTTTGGCGCTACACACGGTGCCTGGGGCGCTTGAGTGGGCTGTTAGGGGGGATGTTATTACGTTACATCCCCGTGTTGTGCGCCGTCTCAAGGAGGCGGGATTTTCCAACATTGCCGTCACGAGTACCGATACGCACACGGTCGCTGCGCAAGTTCGCGAGTTTTATTTGCAGCGTCTCAAGCCTTCGATTCTCTAGTCATTGACGCGGAAAAAACAAAAGAGAAAAGGGCGATGTCACTTCCGATGACACCGCCCTTTTACATTAACATCTTATCGCGAGACGAAGATGAGTGCCTGCGTTAGCGCTTCATCAGATCGAAGAACTCATTGTTGTTCTTCGTGGCTTTCATCTTATCGAGGAGGAATTCCATCGCTTCGAGCTCATCCATATCGTAGAGGAACTTGCGCAGAATCCAAACCTTCTGTAGCACATCGGGCTTGAGCAGGAGTTCTTCACGGCGCGTGCCCGATCGATTGAGATTGATAGCAGGATAGACACGTTTTTCAGCCATGCGGCGTTCAAGGTGGATTTCGTTATTACCCGTACCTTTGAATTCTTCGTAAATCACATCATCCATACGCGAGCCGGTATCGACGAGTGCAGTGCCGATAATAGTGAGCGAGCCGCCTTCTTCGAGATTTCGCGCAGCACCGAAGATGCGCTTCGGACGTTGCAGTGCGTTGGCATCGACACCACCAGTGAGTACCTTACCCGAGGAGGGAATGACTGTGTTGTAGGCGCGCGCAAGGCGGGTGATGGAGTCGAGTAGGATGACCACGTCACGTTTGCTTTCAGCAAGACGCTTGGCTTTTTCGATAACCATTTCGGCGACTTGCACATGGCGGGCAGCAGGTTCATCAAACGTACTGGCAACCACTTCACCCTTGACAGAGCGCTGCATTTCCGTCACTTCTTCAGGACGTTCGTCGATAAGTAGCACGAACAGGGTGCAGTCTGGGTGGTTGGTGGTGATGGCATGAGCAATGTGTTGCATGAGCACGGTTTTGCCAGATTTCGGTGGCGCTACGAGCAGAGCACGCTGTCCCTTACCAATTGGGGCGATGAGGTCGATGATACGTCCGGTGATGTTTTCATCACCGCGCATATCGCGCTCGAGCGTTAACGGCTCATTCGGAAAGAGTGGTGTCAGATTTTCAAAGAGCATGCGATGCTTGACGCTCTCGGGTGACTGCCCATTGACGGAGTCGACTCGAACGAGTGCAAAGTAGCGCTCCCCATCTTTCGGTGTACGGACCTCACCTTCGATCGAATCACCCGTGTGAAGATTGAAGCGGCGGATCTGCGAGGGCGAGATATAAATGTCGTCCGTGCTGGCAAGGTAGCTTGTATCTGGGCTACGCAGAAAGCCGAAGCCGTCTGGGAGCACTTCTAGTGTGCCGTCGCCGAAGATCTGCTCTCCACTTTTGGCTTTTTTCTTGAGAATGGCGAACATAAGCTCCTGCTTGCGCATGCGCTGGGCATTTTCGATTTCGAGCGCGTAAGCCATATCGAGAAGCTGGGAGATGTGAAGGGATTTGAGGTCTGAGAGATGCATATGAGGAAAAAGGGAGAGCGGAAGAGCATCGCAGCGCTGCGAGGACTTCCATGCCGAATGCTGCAACTACTGAGGCGGCATTCGATCGGGTTGTGTCAATGAGATAGGATTGTGCCGCTCTACGAAGAGAGCGGCACAATATGGTGAAACCTTATTTGTTGTCGTTGATGAAGCTGTTGAGCGCCGTAGCGTCCATAGCGCCGACACGGCGATCCACGGGCTTGCCGCCCTTGTAAATGATCAGAGTCGGAATGCTCTGGATGCCAAGTTCAACCGCGACGTTTGAGCTGGCGTCACAGTTGTAGGCCACAAACTTCACCTGGCCAGCGAATTCCTCCGCGGCTTTTTCAACGCGCGGCGTCATCATGCGGCAGGGACCGCACCAAGGCGCCCAGAAGTCGACTACGACGGGAAGATCGCTTTTGAGGACGACTTCGTCAAAGTTGTCGTCCGTAACCTGAAACAGATTGCTCATATCAACTCCATTGGAGAGATTGCAAGCCATACTAGCGAAGAGACTATGCCAGAGGGTGCGCCTATGGAGGGCATACTTTGGCACTGAAGCCTCAACAAGAGTGGCTTGACTGGGATATAGGGAAGATTCCGAGAAAGCACAACCCGCATTCGGGGCACTGTGCATCGGGATAGCTGAGGTTTTAATGGTCGCCTCCTGAAGACTACGGGAGGGCTCAGCTCTTGATGGGGTTAATAGTAGCACTCCTTAGCGCATTCGAAAAGAGGGAATGAAACAATTTGTTGTGGGCAGTGGTGCCCTAAGTGTGGCGTCCGCCTTCAAGGAGAGGGCTTTTGCAAAACACGATTCAATCCTATATCATATGCCTCGGCGGGTCCCCTCGCATGTCGTCCCCAGAAACCTGGTCAGGTCGGGAACGAAGCAGCCATACTGGTGTACGGCAGTGCCGAGGATAAGGCTCGCCATTTTTACGTCTCCAGCCCGCGCGTCGGTGCTAGACGCTGGCGGTGGACATGGGGGTTGCGTGACTTTGACCACATCACAACCATGAACCAATCGCTATTTTGGCTATTCCTTATCACCGCTGCAACAACTGTGGCTACGCCTGGGCCAGGGGTGTTGATGACACTCATGAAGTCTGTCCGTTACGGCTTTACTGGCGCCAAGTGGACCATTCTAGGGACAGCAACGGGCACCATTATCATGGGTTTTTTTTCGGCGACGAGCCTCGGGATTTTGCTCTCGCATACGCCCTCTGCGTACAACGCGCTCCGCGTGATTGGCGCTTTTTATATGGTTTGGCTTGGTATTAAGAACTGGCGGGCACAGGTCTTTGACCTAGATTCTGTCATTAAGCGTAAGGAAGACGAACACCGTCCCTTACTTAAGCACGATCCCAATGCCATTCGACGGTTTCCCTTTTTCATGGAAGGCATCATGTTGCAGATGACGAATCCTCTGCTCATCATGTTCTTCCTCTCACTTTTTCCCCAATTCATCGATACGAACCTCGCTTATTTGCCGCAGTTCACGGTTCTTACGTTCACCTACTTTGCACTCGTGCTGGGGATTCATTCCGTCTACAGTCTTGTGACATCGCACTACCGTGTGCTATTGAAGAGTCGTGCGATGACACGGGCAATTTACCGCTTGGGCGGCAGTTTGTTTATCCTGCTCGCGATATTTGTGCTGCGCTCAGTCTTGCTTGATCTCATTTGACGGCAGGCGAGTGCGCAAAGGAGTTTCTTATGTCCACTATTTTGATTCGCCCCGTACGTCGAGAGGACTGTCCAGAAGTCGAGCGCCTCATTCGTGAGTTGGCGCGCTACGAGCGGCTAGAGCATGAGTGCCATGCTAGTGTTGAAAACCTTGAGCGAGAGCTCTTTTGTGAGCGTCCTGTCATTCGTGCGGTACTCGCTTGGGAGGTCGACGAGGCGGGTAAGGAGAGTGCTATTGGGTTCGCGCTTTACTTTTTTAACTTCTCCACGTTCCTCACGAAACGCGGGCTCTATCTTGAAGACCTCTTTGTGCGTGAAGCATGGCGAGGGCGCGGCGTTGGTCGCTCACTGCTGAAGCACCTTGCGGCAGAGGCTGTGCGTGAGGGGTGCGGACGCTTTGATTGGGTTGTGCTCGACTGGAATCGTCCCGCCATTGACTTCTACCGCCGTATGGGGGCAAATATCTTGGAAGATTGGCGTATTTGCCGCGTTGAAGGTGAAGCGCTAAAGCGACTTGCCGAGTAGAGCGAACCTCATCAGGGCAGAGCTTTTTGGCAGCGCTCTCAACACTTCCAGTAGAATGGAGAAACCTGTCGTTGAGCGCGAACCTCGCTTTGCGACGTTTCTGCACTCTGTAAGGAATTCTCATGAGCAGTAACTATCAGGTGCTTGCTAGAAAGTGGAGGCCACATGATTTTGAGACCATGGTCGGTCAAGATCATGTGGTTACGGCACTGACGCGAGCCCTATCTGAGAAGCGCCTGCACCATGCCTACCTTTTCACGGGCACGCGTGGGGTAGGTAAGACCACAATCTCCCGAATTTTTGCCAAGGCACTCAACTGTCAAGGTGTTGATGGGCACGGTGATATCACTGCCAAGCCCTGCGGTGTTTGCCCAGCTTGCCGAGCCATTGATGAGGGGCGTTATCCCGATTACATCGAGATGGACGCGGCGAGTAATCGTTCCGTCGAAGACATCACAGCCTTGCTCGATAAGGCCATGTATGCGCCGACGCAGGGGCGCTTTAAGATCTACATGATCGACGAAGTGCACATGATGACGACGACGGCGTTCAATGCGATGCTTAAGACGCTCGAGGAGCCGCCCGAATACATCAAATTTATTTTGGCGACGACCGACCCGCAGAAGGTGCCGATTACGGTGCTGTCGCGTTGCTTGCAGTTCAATTTGCGTAATATGACGCCCTCGGGGATTGTCTCGCATATGGAGCACATCCTAAACGAGGAGAAAATCGCTTACGAAGAGGGGGCACTGCGACTGCTTGCAAACGGTGCGCGTGGCTCGATGCGTGACGGCCTTTCGCTACTTGATCAGGCGATTGCTTACTGTGGTAGTCGTATTGAGACGCAGCCCGTGCGGCAGATGCTCGGCATGAGTAGTGAAGAGAGCCTAGTGGGCATTCTTGATGCGCTTGCCGCAGGCGATGGCGCTGCAATGATCGCTATCGCAGATAACATGTCGCTTATGGGCGTGTCGTTTGCTCAAGCGCTGCGTGACCTCGCGGGGCTCCTGCATCGTTTAGCCTTACTGCAGCGTATCCCAGGCACTCGCCTTGAAGAAGAGGTGGATGCGGAGTTACTGACGCATCTACTGGAACTCTTTACGCCCGAAGAAATTCAGCTCTACTACCAAATCGTGATTCACGGCCGCAATGATTTGGGTCTCGCGCCTGATGAGTATGCTGGCTTTACGATGACACTACTGAGACTGCTGGCGTTTAAGCCATCAGGGCTGCGGGGGCGTAGTGAAGTGCTCGCTCGAGACGCAGGGCATGTGCCGGCGATAACAAAGCGAGCCATGGAAGCGCCTGCGCGCACGATACAACCAGCACAGAATTCGGCGCCGTTGGCGCCTGCCGTGCCCGCTTCGCCAAAAAGCCCTGCCGCAGGGGGCGCTGAACGAGCAGGGGCTACTGCAGCAACTGCGCAGTCAGTGCCTGCATCTCAGGGCGCCCAGAGCCATGCTCAAGCGCCCCTTCAAGTCGATGATATCGACTTGTCTCCCCCCTGGGGAGAATGAACCGCCAGTTGAGCAAGCTCCAGAGGCGCCGCTCGAAGACTACGGTAACACAGTGTTTTCTGAGCGCTCCTCGCTTGACTGGCGGAGCATTATTGAAGGAGCAGGACTTCGTGGTCCGATTAAGAATTTAGCCTCGCAAGCGCAGGTATTAACGCTCGAGGATAACCTCGTGGTTTTACGCCTGAGTATTGGGGCATTTGCCACAGAATCCAACCGTCAACAGTTAGAGGTGATGCTCACGGCTCATTTTGGTCGTGCATTCCATGTACGCTTTGAGGTGGGAGAATTGACGAGCGAGACGGTTAGTGATGAAGTGGCGCGAGAGCGTGCTGCCAAAATGGCAGAACGTGTACGCCGCTTTAAACAGGTTCCGCTAGTGGCGAAACTCATCAATGAAATGGGGGCCATGCTCGAGGAGAGCACGGTCGTCGAGCATCATTAACTATTCAATAGAGAAAGGGCAGTTTATGCGTGGTTTTACTCGTGGTAACAACCTGATGGATCAGGCCATGAAAATGCAGGCCAAACTTGAGCAAGTGCGCAAGCAGATTGCTGAGATGGAGTTCACAGGTGAAGCTGGTGGTGGCGCAGTCAAGGTCGTCATCAATGGCGAAAATAAGGTGCTCAAGGTCAGTATTGATCCTGCTGCCGTGGATGTGGACGATTTGGGGATGCTTGAAGACCTGATCGTGCTTGCGACCAATAACGCGGTGGCGACAGCCAAAGAAACGAGCGACAAGGTGTTGTCCTCGCAGGTTCGACTGCCGCCAGGCTTCGGTTTCTAATCGCGCTATCTACGTTCCCCCGTGTGCTTGATAGAGCGACTTGAGGTTCCGGGGGCATTGATTTTTTTGCTAGGACAGAGAGAGTATGTCACTACGACCGGCCCCAAGTGTTGCACACTTGATCTCAGAGCTGGAAAAGTTGCCAGGTTTAGGGCCGCTGTCAGCGCAGCGAGCGGCCTATTGGCTGCTAAAGGGGGGCGGCGATCGCATGATGCCGCTCGCACGTGCTCTAAGTGAGGCTTCCGAGCGTGTGGGACATTGCCCGTTGTGCAACACCTTCACAGAGGGCGGTCTCTGTGAACTCTGTGCTGATGAGAGTCGCGATCGCTCTGTGCTTTGTGTTGTGGAGAGCGTTGCGGATCAACAAGCGCTGGAGAACTCTTTGGCTTGGCCAGGGTTGTACTTTGTGCTCTCTGGTCGTCTCAATCCGATTGAGGGAAATGGCCCCAAGGAGATCGGACTCGTACAACTCATTGAGCGTATCGAGCAAGAAGCAGAAACGCTCAAGGAGGTGGTTGTTGCTACGAGCTACACGCCTGAGGGTGATGCCACCGCATACTATCTGATCGACGTATTGCAGAAACGTTGCCCAGCGCTAAGGGTGACGCGTTTGGCACGCGGACTCCCAACAGGTATTGAGATCAAATATACCGATCTCAATACCATCGCCAATGCCGTATTTGCTCGTAGAGACGCTGCGGGTGGGCAAGGAGAATAACACTTCATGACAGACATTGAGATTGTGAAAGCCTCGCTTAATGAGGCTCGGGATGCACTTGACGCATTTTTAGCGAACGACCGCGCTCAGCAAGCGGTCGTGGACGCTGCTTTGCTCATGGCTGAAGCGCTTCGCGGGGGAGGAAAAGTCATGAGCTGCGGCAATGGTGGGAGCTTCTGCGATGCGATGCATTTTGCCGAGGAGATGACGGGGCGTTTTCGAGAAAATCGCCCGCCTTACGCCGCTGTGGCGATCTCTGACGCATCGCACCTCTCTTGTGTAGGCAATGATTTTGGTTTTGACGAAGTGTTTGCCCGATATGTTATGGCGCACGGGCGTGCGGGGGATGTGCTTTTGGCGATTAGCACGTCTGGGAAAAGTCCCAATATCATTCGTGCAGCAGAAGAAGCACATAAGCGAGGGGTGCGTGTTGTGGTGATGACGGGCCGTGCAGACACTCCTCTCAGCAGCATGGCCGATGTGGCTATTGTGACGCCAGGTGGACGCTGGGCAGATCGTGTGCAGGAATTGCACATTAAGTGCATCCATATCATGATTGAATTAATTGAAAAGGCGATGCAAGCTTCGCACTAACGTCGTTTCTGTTTGTGAAGCTGATAGCGAGCACTTGCCCACCCGTTGGGTTCGCTAGTACTAAAAAGCAGATGGCCTCTGCCGCGAGGCGCAGAAAATATTGCTAAACTAGCGCTTCTCAGAACGGAGTCGATTTGCCTACTATCACATCGTTCAATGCTGGACGATGGTTGCCACGCCAGTCGGCAGGCTCTGTAGATTCGCTCTGCCATGGGGAGTGAGTGTGAAAACTCCCCTATGGTTACTTAGTCTGCTGGCATGGCGACAGTCAAGGGGCACTCAGTGCTGTCCCATTTTCCCCCAAGGTAAAAGTTTTCAGTAGCGTTGCACGAAACAGAGGTTTTCCGCTGACGCGTGGCCGCGCTTATTTATTGAAGAAGAGAGAATCATGAACACCCGTATTCCAATTACGGCTCGTGGAGCAGAAAAACTCAAAGCAGAACTAGAACACCTCAAAAAGGTTGCCCGTCCCGCAGTGGTGGCAGCAATTGCTGAAGCCCGCGAAAAAGGTGATCTGTCTGAAAATGCTGAGTATGATGCCGCCCGCGAGGAACAGGGACATATTGAAGGGCGTATTGCTGAGCTTGAAGGGAAGATCCCTGCATTGCAGATCATTGACCCCGCGACGCTTGATGCAGGTGAGCGTATTGTTTTTGGAGCAACGGTGACCCTCTATGATGAAGAGGACGACAGCTCCGTTACGTACCAGATCGTAGGTGACGATGAGGCAGACATTAAGGAAAATCGTATTTCTGTGTCTTCGCCGATTGCTCGTGCACTCATCGGAAAGAATGAGGGCGACATGGTGCAGTTTCGTGCGCCTAAAGGCTTGGTGAGCTTTGAAATCGAATCTGTGGAGTATAAGTAACCACGTGATTCTAGGCTGTGGCTACGTTGCGGCTTGCTGCGACGCAGCACTCTGCGCCAGAAGGCATCAGCGCTAAACGAGAAAAAGCCGATTGTCTGTGATCTGAAGCCATGAGGCTCGATAGGACAGTCGGCTTTTCCTTCAAGGGCAGCGGAGGATCGTGACCTCACTGCCCAAGACCTGTGTGCTCCGCTTAGGACATGGCGGCCTTTTTCGTGACGCGGGTGCGCTTGGGGCGTGCGCGGCGTGGAGCGGGTTCCACACGCTTTTTCTTTTCGCCAGGCTTTTTAGAGGCAACCTTCTTTGCGGCGGGGGCATTCTTTGCCGAGCGCTTGACGGGCGTCTCAGCAGGCGCTTCTTTTTGGCCTGCAAGCGTGACACGCCCCATGGTGAGCGCCGCCAGACGAGAGGCCGCTTCCGTGTCTACGTCGTCTTCGGTATCAGATGGGCGCCAGAAAATGAGGAGTTTGCCGATCATCTGCACACGAGCAGCACCAAGTTTCTCTGCAATCTCAGCAAAGATCGATTCACGCTCTTGACGATCGGCAGTGGGGACCCGAACTTTGATGAGCTCATGCGCCTTAAGTTCGCGATCGATTTCGCGTAGTACCGCATCGGTTAGGCCATTGGCTCCAAGCAGTACAACGGGATCAAGGTGATGAGCCTTGGAACGAAGGGCAAGCCGCGTATCGCGGGCCAGAACAATTTCTTTCATAATTAGTTTGAATTCGAACGAGAGGGGATTGACTACAATCCAAAAACTATGCCAGTAGCAACAAAAAAATTACGCTCCAACCGTGCTTGGATCGAACGTCATATCAATGATCCGTTCGTGAAGCGCTCCAAGTCTGAGGGTTATCGCGCGCGTTCCGTCTATAAACTAACGGAGCTTGATGATCGCGAGAAACTTCTGCGTCCGGGCTTGACCGTGGTGGATCTGGGGGCAGCCCCAGGAAGTTGGACGCAGATTGTCCGCGAGCGGCTTGTCGACAAGCAGGGGCATCTCAATGGCCGCATCATTGCCATGGACATTCTGCCGATGGATCCTATCGACGGGGTGACATTCCTGCAGGGAGATTTCCGCGAGCAGGAGGTAGCCGACAAATTAACAGAAATTTTAGATGGTGACAAGGTGGACGTGGTATTAAGTGATATGGCGCCCAACCTCTCTGGAATTCCGGCGGCAGACGCAGCGCGTTCGCTACTTCTCAACGAGTTGGCGTTGGAGTTTTGCATTGAACATCTCGCCCGTCATGGCGTTTTCGTCACCAAAGCGTTCCAGGGTAGTGGCTTTTCTCAGTATGTTGAGGCGCTGAAGAAAACTTTCCGAAAAGTTGATATCCGTAAGCCTGCTGCGAGTCGAGACACTAGTGCTGAAGTCTATCTCGTGGCACGGCATCTCAAGTAAATTGCTTCACTATTTGATGCAGTTTGGCAAGTGTATTGCGGCGTGCCCCTGCTACCCCAAGCCTTCCTTTTCGGTAGAATAGGAAATACATTTGTCCAAAGTGTCCCCTTGCGGGCGTTTGCGCTTCATCGGCACACCCACGGACACAAGCCATTCACTCTATATAAGGAAGGGACAACGTCCTCAACCACGCCCTCAGGCATGGGGGTCGGGACGTTGCTGGAGAATCAAGTTGAATTCAAAGAAAATCGCGCGTTTGGCACTGTGGGCGGTTTTTGTCATTGCGCTCTTTACGCTGTTCAGGCAGTTTGAGACGACCGACAAGGCTGCAGATACTGTCAGTTATACGCAGTTCATGCAAGATGCTAAAGACGGCAAGGTGCGCAAGGTCGAGATCCAGGGGCACACGATTACCGTGACGCCAGCCTCAGGCCCCGTCTACACGATTACGAGTCCAGGCGATATTTGGATGGTCGAAGAACTGCGCAAGACAGGCGTGCCTGTCTTCGGTAAAGCAGAAGAAGAGCCGTCGTTCCTCGTTTCTATTTTTGTGTCTTGGTTCCCGATGCTATTGCTCATCGGTGTGTGGATCTTCTTTATCCGCAACATGCAGTCGGGAGGTGGCTCCGGTGGCGCTTTCTCCTTTGGTAAGTCCAAGGCAAAGATGCTGAGCGAGGAGTCGAACAAGGTTCGTTTTAAGGATGTGGCTGGTTGTGATGAAGCCAAGGCCGAAGTGCAGGAAATCGTTGACTTTCTGCGAGACCCCAACCGCTTCCAACGACTTGGTGGCCGTATTCCACGCGGTGTTCTCTTAGTTGGTAGCCCTGGCACGGGTAAAACCTTGCTTGCTAAGGCGATTGCGGGTGAGGCCAGCGTGCCGTTCTTTACCATTTCGGGCTCCGACTTTGTTGAAATGTTTGTCGGTGTGGGTGCGGCTCGCGTGCGTGACATGTTTGAAAACGCCAAGAAAAACGCTCCCTGCATCATCTTCGTCGATGAAATTGACGCTGTTGGGCGTCACCGTGGCGCTGGTGTTGGTGGTGGTAATGATGAGCGCGAACAGACGCTCAATCAGATGCTCGTCGAGATGGACGGCTTTGATACCGGAGCAACCGTCATTGTGATTGCGGCAACAAACCGTCCGGACGTGCTAGACCCTGCACTACTGCGCCCAGGCCGTTTTGACCGTCAGGTGGTCGTGCCCTTGCCGGATATCCGTGGTCGTGAGCAGATTCTTAATGTGCATATGCGCAAAATCCCTGTTGGCACCGACATTGATGCGAACGTGATTGCGCGTGGTACGCCAGGTTTCTCTGGGGCAGACCTCGCCAACTTGGTTAACGAAGCTGCGCTCTTTGCTGCACGTCGAAATGCACGCGTCGTCGAAATGCGTGACTTCGAAAATGCTAAAGACAAGATCATGATGGGCGCAGAGCGCCGTGCCATGGTGATGAGTGAGGAAGAACGCCGAAACACCGCGTACCATGAGTCGGGACATGCGGTGGTCGCACGTCTCATGCCTAAGTCTGATCCTGTTCACAAGGTGACGATCATTCCGCGCGGTCGTGCGCTCGGTGTGACGATGCAGTTGCCGCAGGAAGATCAGTACGCCTACGATCGTCAATACATCCTCAGCCGTATCGCTATTCTTTTCGGTGGGCGCATCGCCGAGGAACTGTTTATGAACCAAATGACGACGGGCGCTTCCAACGACTTTGAGCGTGCAACGCAACTCGCCCGTGATATGGTCACGCGATTCGGCATGAGCGATCGACTTGGTGTCATGGTTTATGCGGAAAGTGAAAGTAGCGGCGGCTTTTTGGGCGCTTCGAGCGTACGTCGTACGATTTCTGAAGAGACTCAGCGTGAGGTGGATGCTGAAGTGCGTCGTATCCTCGAGGAGCAGTATGCCGTGGCTCGTAAAATTCTCGAGGATAATCGAGACAAGATGCATCGCATGGCCAAAGCATTGCTCGAGTGGGAAACGATCGATGCTGAGCAGATTGACGACATTATGCAAGGGCGTGAGCCTCGTGCTCCTAAGAAACCCGAGCCTGATGAGCCGCCAGTAAATGCCGCGCCAGCCGAAGGTGAGCATGCGGAGACTGTCTCCGCGCCGCAGCCCTCAAGTGCTGAGGCGGATAAGCCTTCAGCGTCCACTGAGGTAAGCGCAGATGAACACGATGAGCAGAGCGGCCCACGTGCCTAAGTACTAGAGTTACCCGCTCTGACCAAGGCTGCAGAGAAATAGTATCCTGCAGCCTTTTTCCGTACGTAGCCCCCTTTGAGCACGCCGCTCATTCGGGTGCGACAAGGAGACAAAAAGAATGCAACGTCAAGTAGATGCTGCCACTTATTGGCAGTGCGGTAAGAAAAGGTTAGATTTTAGTGAGAATGCCCCTTTAATCATGGGAATTCTCAATGTGACCCCCGATTCGTTTTCAGATGGAGGCACGCACAATCGTCCTCTTGAGGCTCTTGCTTGGGCTCGACGTATGCGTGATGAAGGTGCGCATATTATTGATGTAGGAGGAGAGTCGACGCGCCCAGGGTTTGATGAATTCGGGGTGAGCCTTGAACAAGAGCGCGAACGTGTGATTCCTGTGGTTGAAGCGCTAGTTAACGAGGGCTTCATTGTGAGTGTGGACACCTCTAAGCCCGAGATCATGAGAGAAGTCGCTGCGCTTGGCGCGCATATTCTCAACGACATTCGTGGGTTTACTGTGCCTGGTGCGCTTGAGGCCGCAGCTGCGACGCAATGCGGTTTGGTGATCATGCATCGCGCGCTCGAACCCAATTACCATGATTTGGTGGGCGAGGTGGAGGCTTTCCTGCTTGAGCAATCCCATAAGGCTGAGGCACTGGGGATTGCGTCGGAGCGGATTTGCTGGGATCCTGGGTTTGGCTTTGGAAAGAACGTTGAGCAGAATTTTGAGTTGCTTGCCGCGAGTGAGAGGTTTGTTGCCAGTGGCTACCCTTATCTGATGGGGTTATCGAGAAAGTCGTCGATTGGCGCTGTCAGCGCCCAAAGTAAGCCGCTCGATCGAATCTATGGGTCGGTCACGGGGGCTGTAATGGCTGCTGAACGCGGCACGCAGATTGTACGCGTGCATGACTGCCGTGCGACGGCAGATGCGCTTGCCGTTTGGCGCGCTACGGAAAAAGCGCAGCAGAGACTGCAGGAAGAACAAAAGATCTAAAAAGGAGGCAGGCAGCGTTGGGGGTATACACGAGCGTAGCCCATGGCATATGCCTGAAGAAAACAATGAGTCGACGTTATTTTGGCACGGACGGTGTACGTGGTTTGGTTGGAGAGTTTCCCATTACGCCTGACTTTGTCATGTTACTCGGGCAAGCGGCAGGACGCGTGTTGACACGCCAACACCCGGGGCGCCGAGTGAGTGTACTGATTGGCAAGGACACGAGACTTTCTGGCTATATGTTGGAAGCCGCACTACAGGCGGGGTTTACCTCTGTGGGGGTTGATGTTGTGCTTTGTGGGCCGATTCCGACGCCTGCTGTGGCGTACCTAACCCGCGCGTTGCGCCTCGATGCTGGGGTGGTCATTTCCGCGAGCCACAATCCCTTTATGGATAACGGCATCAAGTTTTTTTCTGCTGCGGGCAAAAAGTTCCCCGATGCGGTTGAGCTGGAGATCGAGGCGGAGATTGATCGAGGCTACCAGTGCTGTGGGCCAACGGAGTTTGGTAAAGCACGACGCTTGGATGATGCTGCAGGCCGTTACATTGAGTTTTGCAAATCGACCTTCAGTAATGACCTTGATCTGAGAGGGCTACGCATCTTGGTCGATTGCGCAAACGGAGCGGCCTACCATGTAGCGCCCGACGTTTTCCATGAGCTGGGAGCCGATATCGTGGTCAAGGGCGGAAAACCAAATGGCACCAATATCAACGAGGGGGTTGGCGCTACGCATACTGAGCACCTTGCAGAGTGGACGCGTGAGGCAGGATGCGATGTGGGTGTCAGTCTCGATGGAGATGCCGATCGGCTAATCATGGCCGATCCTGAGGGCACCGTTTATAACGGTGACTCGCTCCTATATGTCATGGTGAAGGATCGCCTCGCCGCTGGCAGCGTTGCTGGTGTCGTGGGAACCTTGATGACTAATTACGCACTCGAGCGTACGCTCAATAGCATGGGCATTGACTTTGTGCGTGCCAAGGTGGGCGACCGATATGTGCTCGAGCAACTCGAGCAGCGCGGGTGGCTTTTGGGCGGAGAAAGCTCTGGTCATTTGCTCGCTTTGGATAAACAGACCACCGGTGATGGTATTGTGAGTGCGCTTCAGGTGCTCACTGCGATGCGCCGTCAAGGCAAGAGCCTTGCTGAGCTGACTGCCGATTGTCTCATGATGCCGCAAGTCCTTCTCAATAAGCGTATTCCCAAAGGCTACGCTTGGCAGGAGAATGCAAAATTCTCCGCGGCTGTGGCCGAGGCACAGGCTGCGCTCTCCGGACGCGGGCGAGTACTCATTCGCCCCTCTGGAACAGAGCCGCTACTTCGCATCATGGTGGAAACCTCACCCAAACAAGAGGCGGAGCACTGGGCCGAGACCATTGCTGCTGCGTTAGTCATCGACTAACAGTGTGCGGCGGCTTTGACGTAAGACGCTAAAGTTTGCTCTGATCATACAAATGCAGCGCGATCTGCGTCAAAGCTTGCTACACTTGAACTAACGACTGGCAATGCATGCGTTGAGCCGGCCGCGAGTTGGACGGCAGACACGGTGTTTGCCCACTCTAAAATGCAACATCCGTAATTGTCCAATGATGGATATTGCCAATCATTGAATTAATCACTAACAGGAGAGCCACATGGCTGAAGACAAGAAGAAAGTTTCTGAACCCGTTGAACAGAAGCCCGCTGAAGCGGCCGTTGCTGAGCAACAGCCTGCGGTTGCGGTGAGCGCTGAAACCTTTGTGCACAGCCTCCGCTTCCACTTGGTTGGCGGTCAGCAGTTCACGCTCAATGAATTGACCAATTCTGCAGAAATGCCTCAGAACGTGTTGGCGTTCATCAATGCTTGGCGTGAAATGCGTGATGTTTGGCATAGCCCCAACAATGACGCGCATTTTGGCGTGCGCGTTCGTGATGTCTCGCTCTATGAGTATCAGGTTGCCCGTGCTGTTCCGAAGGCTGCCGAAGGCGAAGAGGCTGCAGAGCCTGCTAAGAAAGAAGAAAAGTAATGCAATCGCGTCCTCATTAGGGGGCGACTGACCATTCTTTAGAGGGTGCTAGCGACTGACCATTCTTTAGAGGGTGCTAGATCCGTACCATCGGGTTAGCGCCCTTTTTGTTGATTGGCCTATGATAGGCGAGCTTCTTGCTATGAAGCGGCGCTCTCTGCCGTGTATACTGAGACGGTCTTCGTGGGGGCCGCTTCTGTAGCAGACGCTCGACCACTCTCTTCAACACAACTACGGGATGGACGCCAAAACGCAAGCAGCGTATGGCGCAAAAATTTTATGAAGCTGATCGTTGCGATTATTAAACCGTTCAAACTCGATGAAGTGCGTGAAGCACTTGCTGATGTGGGTGTGCATGGTCTGACGGTTACGGAGGTCAAAGGATTCGGGCGGCAGAAAGGACATACGGAGCTCTATCGTGGGGCTGAGTACGTTGTTGACTTTCTCCCTAAGCTCAAGATCGAAACGGTGGTCAGTGACGAGTTGACAGAACAGGTGGTGGAGGCTGTACGTCAGGCTGCCTATACGGGAAAAATTGGCGACGGCAAGATCTTTATCTCGGACGTTGAGCAAGTGATTCGCATCCGTACGGGCGAGTCGGGTGAGGATGCTATTTGATAGGCCGAGCGCTTTGCTACCGAGGGCACCGGTAAATGGTAAAAATGGGGGCATCAGCCCCCCATTTTTTTGTGGCTTTACTGACGTTTTGTGGCGAGCAAAACAAGAAGAGCGCCTTGATCACCTGCTTCGACTGGGGACTGTACGAACGCCATCACATCTTCACGTTGCTTGAGCCAACGAGGGACAAAAACTTTCAATTTACCCTCCCCACCTTCGCTGTTGTAGCCCACCCCGTGAATGATGCGCAGACAGCGGTAGCCGCGACGAGCGCTTTCGGTGAGAAAGTCTGTCAGGTGCACCCGAGCTTCATCGATGCTGTAGCCGTGTAAATCAAGCCAAGCCTGAACAGTCCAAAAACCTCGGTACAACTTCTTGGGAATATCGGGAGAGACGCCCTTACGCCAGTTGTAACGCTCATTTTCATCCGTGAGGAAAGTGTCGGGTTCCGCTTCGTTGGAGAGTCGATCAGGCGCTGTTGAGTTCCCAAGAGAGACTGGCTTTTTGATTAAGGGTGAGGGCTTCGGACGTTTTACATCAGCCAGCCCTTTTTGAGCCATTTTCGTCACCCCTGCTTCGGCCATGGCGGCAGCAAATAGGTTGGCATCAGCGTGGCGTTTCCTTTCTTCAGCGCGCGCACGCTCTTGCTCTTGCGCGCGCTTTTTTGCTTCAGCTTTCAGCGTCTTGTTGACTTTAGCAAGATCTGCCAGATTGTCGATAACGATCATAATACTTACGTTGGGTGGTGCGCTCGCGCACCTAGCACCACAGAAAAATGGCTCGGGCACGGGGTCGTGCCCGAGCTTCTAAAAAAGAAGCGCTTAGGCTTTTAGTGTCTCAAGATAGCGTTGTGCGTCAAGCGCCGCCATGCAACCCGTGGCCGCAGAAGTGACAGCCTGACGGTAGATCTGATCCTGTACATCGCCTGCGGCGAAGACGCCAGGAACCGAGGTTGCCGTGGCAGCATGTGTGCCAAAACCTGCGGTACGAATGTAGCCGTTGTCGAGTTCGAGCTGACCAACAAAGAGGTCAGTATTGGGGCGATGTCCAATGGCGATAAAGACGCCATCCGCAACGATCTCATGCTCGGAAGCGTCCTTGGTGGAGCTGAGTCTAACGCCCGTGACCTTATCTTCGCCGAGAACTTCTTTAACTGTCTGGTTGAGTTCTAGTGTGATTCGACCGGCTTTGACTGCGTCCATCAACTGATCAACCATGATAGGCTCGGCGCGGAATCGGTCGCGGCGATGCACGAGTGTGACGTGCGAACAGATATTGGCAAGGTAGAGCGCCTCTTCGACCGCCGCGTTCCCACCGCCAACGACGACAACGGGCTTGCCGCGATAGAAGAAACCGTCACACGTTGCGCAACCCGAGACGCCACGCCCCTTGAGGCGTGTTTCACTCGGCAATCCTAGGTACATAGCAGAGGCCCCAGTTGCAATAATGAGGGCATCGGCAGTTAAAGTTTCTCCAAGATCCGTTTTGATGACAAAAGGACGGCTACTAAGATCGACGGCATTGACCATGTCGAGAATGATCTCGGTACCAAAGCGTTTCGCATGCTCTTCAAATTGACTCATGAGCTCAGGGCCTTGGATGCCATTGACGGCAGCAGGCCAGTTATCGACTTCTGTGGTCGTCATCAGTTGACCGCCTTGATCCATGCCAGTAATGAGTACGGGTTTGAGATTCGCGCGTGCGGCATAAACGGCGGCAGTGTAGCCAGCAGGGCCAGAGCCAATAATGACGAGCTGGTGGTGTTTATTTGTCATAGTTATTCTCCGAGAAGGCAGTGCCTTTCAGGGTAATTTCGATAGGTAGCGATATTTTAGCTATTATTGAGTGCTAAGACATAGATTTATTTAATTGAGGCTGGTAGCAAAGTATTGCTGTTGTTGAGGCTCATCGTTGATGGTGACAAATTCAGAGTAGCGCTGAAATGGCCGTCGGGCTCAATTGAGTACAATTGGCATAGTTGAGCAGATGAAAGATCCCCGCATTGCGCGGGAGCAGTGACGCCGCAGGAGAGAGTGTGTGGCGTTGGCTGCTATAGGCGGCTGCCCGCTCGGCCCCGTCAGAAAAAGCAAAGAGGCTTATGGCTAGAAATAAAACGATTGGTAGACGAAGCTCCTCGCGGCATGCCGGCGCAGATCGTAGCGCTGTTGGCTCTAGGCTCGGTGCCGCTATCGGTAACTGGTTCATGGGAGTCGTGCGTGCATTATGGTCTTGGAGCTGGGTGATATATATTCCGGTTGCGCTCTTTTTGACTGTGGCCCTCTTAACTTATTCACCTGAAGATGCTTCCTTTTCTGTTAGTACGACTGCACCAGTGCACAATTGGGCGGGACGTTATGGCGCCTATGTTGCTGATGCGGCACTTTTAGCTTTTGGGCGCTCTGCATGGTGGTTTGTGCTTGGTAGCGCCATGGTGGCATTTTTTGCTATCCGTTCGATGGTGCGCCGCGTGCACGGCGAGACGGATCCGCTCAGAATTAATCCTCCCAAACTCACAGCAGCCGTTGGGTTTGCTGCACTGCTTATCGGTTCTACCTGCCTTGAAGCACTCCGGTTGCGTCGCTTTAAAGCGGTGCTCCCAGGGGAAGCAGGTGGCATTTTGGGCGATAAACTAGCGTTCGGACTCTACCACTACGTGGGACTGGGCTTAGCGACGGTTGCCTTTTTTACGCTCATTGTGATTGGGCTCTCGCTTTTGATGGATTTTCAGTGGCAAGATGTCGCTGAAAAAGTAGGTGAGGCGCTTGATAAGTGGATTTTCCGTCGCTTCCGACAGATTCGCGAGCGCAAAGAAGAGCGCCGCCTCAGCAGTGAGGCAAGCCAAGAAAAGAGCGAAGCTTTCCAGCGAAATGTCATCGAAGAATCTCAGACACCGCTCTATATCATGCAGGCAGACTCGTCCACGAGTCCTACCACGGAAAGTGTTAGTCAGGACAATGAGGCCACTGAGTCAGCTGAGCTACCTTGGAGTCAACCGACTGCTAAAACCGAACCAACATTGAGTAATAGTCGTCGGGCGGTAACGGGTGTTCAGTCTGCGCAAGCAGCGAGCACCAGTACACTTGGAGCTGTTCGGGGCGTCGGGCTACCCGTGGCTAAGCCCGTTTCGACACCACGTCTTGGCTTAGAGTTACTCGATGATCCGTCTCAGAGCGGACACTATCACGATGAAGAAGCACTTGCACTCACCTCGCGGCTTATCGTCTCTAAGCTTAAGAGCTACAACATTGAGGCTGCGGTGCGCGGTGCCCAGACGGGGCCTGTGATTACCCAGTACTGGCTCGAGCCTGGGGCTGGTGTCAAGGGCTCGCAAATTGAAAATGTGCAGGACGATCTGCGCCGTGCGCTTGGCGTCCAAGCGATTCGTGTTGTGCCTAGTATCCCAGGGAGACCTTATATCGGACTTGAAGTCCCGAATCCCACACGTGAAACGGTTCGTCTGAAGGAGCTACTCTCGAGTGAAGCGTATCGCACGAGTACCTCCCCATTGACACTCGCACTTGGTAAGGATATTGCTGGTAAGGCCTTTGTTGTTGACCTAGCAAAAATGCCGCACCTCTTGGTGGCGGGTACGACAGGCTCGGGTAAGAGCGTTGGCATCAATGCCATGATTCTCTCGATGTTGTTTCGCAATCCGCCTTCGATGCTCAGATTGGTGCTCATTGACCCGAAGATGCTGGAGTTCTCACTCTACAACGGCATCCCCCATCTGCTCTGTCCAGTTGTCACCGATATGAGTAAGGCGGCCATGGCACTCAAATGGCTCACCCGAGAAATGGATCGCCGCTACGATGTCATGAGTCGTGTCGGAGTGCGCCATTTTACGACCTATAACGAGAAAGTGCGTGAAGCGGCCGCCCGTGGCGAGCCGATCTTGGATCCTACCGTCAGAGAGGGTGAAGAGGCAGAACCGCTTGAAACGTGGCCTTATCTCGTTTGCATTATTGATGAGCTCGCTGACCTCATGTTGACAAACCGCAAGGAGGTCGAGGGAGAGATCACGCGTCTGACGCAGAAGGCTCGTGCCGCAGGTATTCACCTGATCATCGCTACGCAGCGCCCGAGCGTCGATGTGGTGACCTCACTTATTAAGGCCAATGTACCAACGCGAATATCCTTCCAAGTCGCCAGCTCCATTGATTCACGTGTCATTCTGGGTGAAACAGGGGCTGAAGCACTACTCGGTTGGGGTGATATGTTGCTTCGTCGTCCAGGCCTCTCTCAGGCGGTTCGTATTCAAGGCTGTTTTGTGCAGGATGATGAAGTTATTCGCGTGGTTGAGGAACTGCAAAAGTATGGTGAGCCTGACTATATCGATGGCGTGACAGAAGAGGATGTTGATACAAGCGACGACGGCGTGGGCGGCAGTGGCCGCCGAGCTGGCGAAGCGGATCCGCTCTACGATAAGGCTGTGGATGTGGTTCTCTCTGAGCGTCGTGCATCCATCTCTTTTGTGCAACGTCATCTCGGTATCGGCTACAATCGCGCCGCCAATATCCTTGAAGCGATGGAAAACGCTGGTGTGGTTAGTAAGGCAAGCGCGACAGGCAAACGTGAGATTTTAGTGCCTAGCCGCGATAGATAGGAGTCAAATATGCTGAACCGCCGTGAGCTTTTGATCGGCTCGGGGCTTGCTTTGTTGCCACTCTTGGCATTGGCAAGCAAGTCCTCAGACAATGCTGCCGCCCAACGAATGCGTGCTTTTATCGAGTCAACCCCCTATGCGCGGGGGCGTTTTAGCCAAAGTACGCTCGATCGCGACGGTAAACCCGTCTCCGCGGATTCGCAAGGCAATTTTCGCTTTTTGCGCCCAGGTTGCTTTGAATGGTCCATCGACAAGCCGTATGTCCAGCGTATTTTTAGCAACGGCTACACGCTCTGGATTTATGACCCAGACCTTGCTCAAGTCACGGTTCGCCAGATAACCGGCTCGGACGCGATTAGCCAGAGTCCCGCGGGGCTACTTTTTGGAACGACAGAGTTGGACAGTATTGCAGAGCTCAAACTGCTTGATGCTGATACGGTTTTTGCTAAGTTCTTCAATCCAAGTGGCAACTTTGAAAGTGCGAGCGTGCATTTCAAAGGCAATGAGCTAGAAGAGTTAACGCTCAAGAGCAGCCTTGGGCAAACGGTGCGCGTTAGGTTTTTGGAGTTTACGCGGCAAGTGCAGCAAGCAGAGAGTTTCAACTTTACGCCCCCTGCGGGAACCGACATACTCAAAATGTAGACGAGACGAGTCACGCCAGAAATAGTCTGCCTCCTGCATCAATGGGAGGCTTTTTTTGATCCTCATGGCTGAGTTTGCTGATACAATAAATGCAAAGTTGAAGGGATTTCCGGTCTCTTCACGTAGTAAATGACTTTGAAGTGAGAGAGGACCTATGAGAGACTCGATGCGACGCCTGCTGATTGACCGGTTGCTGACAGAGCAGAAAATCGTGAAGTTTGAACAACTTCAAGAGATGCTCGGCGTCAGTTCGCCTACAGTCAAACGCGATCTTCGTTTTATGCGCGAAGTACTTGGTGCGCCGATTGTCTACAACCGTCTCGAACGCGGGTATTGTTACGATCCTCTGCTGATGGAGGAAGCGTCGGGTAAGGGTCGGGGGCAGGTATATCGTAAGTCCTGGTACAGTCCTCAGGAACTTTATATTCTCGTTAAAACGATTCGCCTGCTTGGCGAACTTTCTAAAAACAAAACCTCGGCGCTTTATCAAGATCTCGAACCGTTGCGTAGCCGTGTGCTCGCGGTTATGAGCTTAGGCGGAAAGTTGCCCTCTGATCTTCTTGATCGAGTCAAGATCGTTGACGACATCGCCGGTGCACTTAGCAATGAGCCAGACTCCTTTGCTACGGTGGGCGCCTCGTTGACTTCTGGACGCAGACTCAAGATTCAGTACGATAAGCGTACGGCTTCCTCACATCCGTCCATCCGCGAGATTTCCCCTCTGCGTATGGTTCATTACCGAAATCGTTGGTATGTGGATGCTTTCTGCCATACGGCAGGTGAACTGCGTACATTCGCCATTGAGTACATCACGCGTGCAGAGTTGTTGACGACGCCAGCCAGGGCGATGACTCACAAAGATGCGGAGAGACTGGATGCCTCGTACGGTATCTTTCGTGGTAGCAAACTCAAAACAGCTGTGTTGCACTTTGATGAGGAAGCCGCGCCGCATATCCGCCGTCAGGTTTGGCATGCTAAGCAGCGTATCGTTCAAGACGAACAAGGCTTGCGCATGACGTTGCCTTACGCAAACTCAACGGAACTCGTTGGTGAGATCCTTCGTTGGGGGCAACATGTCACTGTGCTTGAACCCGAAGAACTACGGGAAACTGTCCGGAACGCCCTTCAGGAAACGTTGAAACAATACCAGTCTAAGGAACAGCACTAACGTCATTAGACTGGGCGTTCACTGAAAGGACTTTTTTTGTCATGACGCAAGAGCAGACAAAAAATCGACGGCATCGCTCTAGGCGGGGTCGTCGTCCGTTGCATGCGCGTGAATTGCCTGACATCTTTTTCTGCGGAGATCCTCACGGAGGGTTTGATCAGATCAATGAGGCGGCTCGGCTTTATCATCCAGACGCGATGGTGATCCTTGGGGACCTCCAGCCGCCAGCGCCGTTGGAAGAAGTGCTCGAAGAGGCGCTTAGCTATACCGACATTTGGTGGATTCCAGGTAATCACGACACTGACACGGACGAGTTTTATGATCGCCTGTGGCGCTCTGCGCTGCGAGATCATAATCTTCACGGTAGAAGCGTGATGATCCATGGCGTCCGTATCGCAGGGCTTGGTGGTGTTTTCCGCGGTCAGGTATGGATGCCCGATGATCCCCCTAACTACTTTAGCCCGTCGTCGTTTATGCGCCGAGTGGGAACAGCCAATATATGGCGAGGAGGGGTTCCTCGTCGCCATCGATCGACGATTTTCCCCTCGGTCTATAACAATCTGCTGCACCAAAAGGCGGATATCCTGGTGACGCATGAAGCGCCTGCTTGCCATAAAAAAGGCTTCTGTGCCATCGATAAACTCGCTCGTTCTCTTGGAGCCCGCTGGATGTTCCATGGGCATCAGCATGAGGACCGGGAATACTGCATTGATAGCGGCATCGCTACTCGTGCAGTGGGATACCGTGGTGTGGTTAATCTGCGCGGAGAGGTCGTGATTAGTGCAAAACTCGACCCGCGAGAAGCCGCGCCGTTGCACGATGCTTTCGATTGGGAAGAGTGTATGTGCACGGAAAAAGGCAAGATCCTTGTGCGTGATGAAGATGGTTTGGTGCACATTGTCCCAGAGTGCGAGGGGATTGTGCCTGCTATTTTGCCGCCGTGTCCAGATCTAGTGCCACTCTGTGAAGAGGAGGCGAGAGCACGGCGTGCTGCGCGAGAGGCTGCACGCAGTAAAACGCACAAAACGGTGAACAAGGCTAGAGAGTTTAGGGATTGTTCGGAGCGCCTTGACTGGCAACTAAAGCTCGCGCAAGAGCAGGATAGATGGGAGCGTGCGCTAGAGAGTGTTCCTGGAAAGTTGAGCACAGAGCGCTCTGCTAGTAGCGGCAACGCTCGGCCCTCGCCAGAGGCTTCGAGCAATACTGACGCTCAAGCTAAGGGTGAAAAGAGGCGCCGCCCTCATCGGCATCGTGCAAAGCATTCGAGCAACACACCGAAGAACCTTGATTAAAAGTATTAAGCGCGCCTCAAGATATTAGTTGTCTGCGAGGCGCGCTTTGTTCCGCGCATTTAGAGCGTGACCCGATAGACCCAAACGGGGCTTTCTTCTGCAATTTCCGAGACAGCGTCATCGACAACGAGAATGGCATCGCTTTGAGCGCAGCTCAACAGCGTTGCGGAGCTCTGTAGCGGCAAGACCTGCGCATAGGTTTGGTTATCACTACTGCGAAGAAGCTTCGCTCGAAGAAAGTCTGTCCGACCAGGTTTACTCTTGACGAGATTCTTCAGTAGAACGCGTTCACGATGCTCTTGATGTGCTGTGCCCAAGAGCCTAGCGACCACTTCTGACAGCAGAAACCGTGCCGCCGTGTTTGTCGCAACTGGGTTGCCAGGGAGACCTACAAAAAATACAGGTTGGGGAGACTGGAGGCGGGCATAAGTAAAGGGCTTTCCCGGTTTCATCGCCACGTGAAAATGTTGCATCTGCCCAAAACGCGAGAGTATCTGCGCAGTGAAGTCGTGCTCGCCAGGACCCACGCCTCCAGAGCAGACCACGAGGTCATAGTGAGGCAAAATGTCGTTGAATTTACGTTCAATTTCCTCTGGGCTATCGGGGAGAATGCCCAAGTAGTCAACTTTTACGCCCCAAGTTTTGAGTAGAAGTGTTACCACAATCCCGTTTGAATTGTAGACCTTACCAGCAACTGGAGCGCGGTCGATTTCGGGTTCGACCAACTCGTCGCCGCTTGCAAACACCGCTGCTCGTAACACGCGGCAGGCAAGTTTTCCGCAGCCGTTAGAGGCAGCTAGCCCGATTGCGTCAATGCTGAGGCGAGTGCCTGCTTTCAGCAACACAGAGCCACGGCGGTAGAGCTCACCTTGTGTTCGAACATTGGTAAGCGGTTTTGTTGCCGAAGGGATAAAGTGGAGTGCGCCGCATTCGACGTGAGCAGCCTCGATTGGCAAGACTGTATCAAAACCCTCTGGTAGAGGCGCTCCCGTCATGATCCGAATCACGCTCTGTTTGGGTGCAGTTTCTGTGAGCGGATGCCCAGCGGTAACGGTCGCGAAAATAGGGGCTTCAGTAGCAGAGTTGGGGGAGAGTTGATCAAAATCTTTAGAGCGCCATGCATAGCCATCCATGGCAGAATTGGTAAATGCTGGCATGTCTGCCACGGCGATGAGGTCTTCGGCAAGAATCTGCCCAACTGCCTCAGAGAGGGGAACCTCTGAGACTTTTCCATTGATCGGTTTTGCCTCTTGAGTAAGTAGGTTCACTAAGTCGTTAAAACCGATGGGTACAGCACCATGCATGTCAGACTCCTCATATGAGTGTATTGGCAAAATTGTAGCGACTGGTGGTGATAAACGTCAGTAGAGTGACTCAAGGAAGTGCAGTTCATGAAAGAAGCCCTTAACTTTCCAACCCGGAGCAATATCCTCGGTTACATGATCGCAGGTGGTCAAGCCTCTCGAATGGGTGGCGTAAATAAGGCTTTGGTCAAGCTGGATGGGATCCCGATGGGTGAGCGGGTGCTGAAGCGGTTACACGTACAGTGCGATCGCGTATGGGTATCTGCTAACCGTGATGTCGAGGCTTTTATTGCTATGGGGGCAGAATGCGTACTCGGAGATAACTTTGGAACGTCGTTCGGTCCCTTAGCGGGACTCGAGGCGCTTGTGGGGAAGCTCCCTTCGGAGATAGAGTGGGTGCTCACTGCGCCCTGTGATGTTCCTTATCTGCCAGAGGGCTTGGTCGAGTTTTTCGCGAGCGGACTAGAGCAGCACCGCTATGACTATGTGGGGGATCGGACAGTACCCAAAATTGTCACGCTCTCTGCGGGCGGGCATACCCATAACACGATTGCGTTGATACACCGATCGTTATTACCGTCGATACGTCCCTACTTAGCTAGGGGAGATCGAAAGGTAGGTTTATGGATGCAGCCTTATGAGCCGCTCGTTTTGCCTTGGAATGGGGACGAGGCGGCTCTAGAAAATGTCAATGATCCGCAATCACTATCGCGGCTCCAAAGGCATGGTGCTAGGTAGAATACCGTATATACGGTATTTTTCTCCAAAATCTTGACAGGCGGCCAAAAAAGGTGTTTAATTCCAATCCGCGCTGATCACAACATGATCAACGCAAAAAAAGATCGCGAAAGTGATCTTTTTAATTTGACAAATGGTTTTTGATCTGATAAGATTAAAAATCTACGCCTCTCGAAGGTGATGTTCTTAAAAAATCTGAATTCAACGAACCGATAAGTGTGAACATCGGCAGGTTGAGAGTCTCAATAAGAGGGCTCAAAAAACTTACGAAGTTCGCACTTTGAAGGAAAGCCG
>CABQGK010000007.1 GCA_902463725.1 uncultured Sutterella sp.
GCCGGCTCCTCTCGGGACTTTCACCCGTTAGAACATGCTCATGCCGAGCACACAACAAAGGGGTGTCCGAACTTCTCAGACCCCCCCCAAAGCAGCGGCTTAAGCTGCCGCGCTCAGTGATTGCTGCGCGCTAGGCAGCGATGCACACTTATTGCGGATGATACATGAACGCGCGAATTGCACCTTCAAGATCGGCAGGACGCTCGCGCTGAGCAAGGCCATGCTCGTAAGCATAATTCGCCACCGCCACCGCGATCTTCACCGAGACCTCGCGAACTTGATCGAGCGATGGGTAGAGCGAGCCCTGTGCTAAATCAGCATCGCTCACCGTATTAGCGAGCTCACGCGCTGCCGCGAGGAACATCCCCGTGGGCATCCACTTAGCTTGCGCAAAGACCGCCCCAAGCCCTAGTCCAGGGAAGACGTAACTGTTGTTGCCTTGGCGCGGCACAAAATGCTGGCCGTGCGCATCAACTGGTGCAAACGGAGAACCCGAGGCAAAGAGCGCGCGGCCACCCGTCGCTTCATAGGCTTCCTGTGCCGTGCATTCTGCACGCGATGTCGGATTGGAGAGCGCAAAAATAATGGGACGCTCGTTGAGCTCAGCCATAAGCCCAAGAACCTTCTCATCAAAGACCTTGGGCTGAGCGGACACGCCGATAATGCCCGTGGGCTTATAGGCTTGAACTGCCTCCAAGAACGCCTTGCAGTTGGGAAGATCATGCGCAAACGGCACCTTGTTGTGTGCCAACGTGTCACCACGCGTGCTCGTCACAAGCCCCTTCGAATCAAAGAGTGCACAGTGTTTAAGCGCGTCCTCACGGCTCATGCCTTCATCGACCATGGCATCGACAATCAACTCCGCAATACCGGTAGCTGCTTCACCTGCCCCCATGAAGAGGAAGCGCTGCTCAGAGAGCGGCGCGCCTGTGACTCGTAGCGCGGTGTACACACCAGTGACAGCAACCGCTGCGGTCCCCTGAATATCATCATTGAAGCAGAGGATTTTGTCCTGATACTTCGAGAGCAGCGGGAAGGCGTTGGCATTACCAAAGTCTTCAAACTGAATAAGCACATTGGGCCAGCGCTTGCGGGCAGCCTGAATGAACTCATCCACAAACTCAAAGTACGCATCCCCAGTGACGCGCTTCTGGCGCAAACCAAGGTAGAGCGGATCGTCGAGATATTCCTGCGTATTGGTACCCACATCGAGCACAACAGGAAGCGTCTTGTCAGGGTGGATACCTGCGCAAGCTGTATACAGCGAGAGCTTCCCACAGGGAATGCCCATCCCATTGATACCTAAGTCACCAAGACCGAGAATGCGCTGACCGTCCGTCACCACAATCACATCCACTTCATCATTGGGGATGTTCGCAATGAGTTCTTCAAGATGGCCCTTGTCCTTGAACGAAAGAAAAGCGCCATGCGGGTGCATCAGAATATGGCTAAAACGTTGGCAAACTTCACCAACTGTCGGCGTGTAGACCACCGGCATGTACTCGTCGATATAGGTGATGAGGAGCTTGTAAAACAGATCCTGGTCCGTTGCCAGAATACTGTCGAGCATCAAATACTTGTTGAGGGGATTAGAGAAGCGATCGAGCACGGTGTGCATGCGAGCGACCTGCTGGTCGCGTTGCTCAACCGTCGGAGGCAATAACCCGCGAAGGCCAAGACTGGTCTGTTCGCTATCATTAAAAGCCGTACCGTGATTGATGCGCGGATCGTGTAAAACTTCCACACCACGCATTTGATTGCTGTGTTTCATAGGTCCTTCTTTTGAAAAAACTCCACGGGTTACAAAATTGTCCGGGCAGTTATAGAGAAAAAGGTAGGCAGGCTCATCTTCAAACCTGCGTTTGTTTGAGTAATTCTATCAGAAACGAAAATTCGTTTGAAAAAATCTACCAAACAAACAAGACTGCATGGGCATCTAGCCTTCATGCAGTCCGAGTTTATCGACTAATCGCCTTCAAGCGTAATTTTGCCGTTTTTGCAGCCTCACTCTTGGGAAAACGTTGGATAACTTTGTTAAAAGTTGCTCCAGCCGCTTTGAGATTACCAAGCGCGGCCTGAGCGCTACCGACGCTCACCATGGCGTCAGGCACCTTGCCATCATTGGGGAATTCACGAATGAGCTGGTTCTGCAGATTGATCGTATTCTTGTAATCTTCAACAGCAAAGCTCGATACACCCTGCCAGTAGAGCGCATCAGCGCGATATGGAGAACTCGTCCAAGAGCGGTTGAAGTCAGCTAGCAACTTAAGTGCTTTCTTGTAATCTTCAGCTTGAATAGCATCCTGAGCTGCCTCATAGGCAGCCTTTTCCTCTGGTTGCACCGTAACATCCTGACCGTTAATGGTCACTTGCTGTGGCTCGACCTTGTTGAGGCGCTTGTCCATGTCTTGGTAGAGATCTCGACTTGACTTCTGCTCGTTTTTGAGCGCATTCGTCAGTTCTTCAATACGGCCCGTCAAACGGCGGTTCTGCTCTTGCAGACTCGTGACGTGATTGGCGAAGTTCAGTTGTGCCTGTTGCTGCACGTCAAGTTGCTGCTGAAGATCTTTGATCTGCTCGCGCAATTCTAAAATCGCACGACGCGCATCATCATCGGCGAAAGCGGCGGCTTTTCCTGCACAGAGAACCGCGACGACGGTCGCAATCAGGGCACGTTTAACTAAGGTCATTTTCAAGTCTCCCATCCTTAAATCTAAAAAAGAACGGCGACATAGCGCTCTTTTGGAGTCCGTGTCGCCGTCAAAGCGTTTGCTCAGCTTACGTGAGCTGCAACAAGCTTAGCGAACCTGACCGTTGATGACTTCGGCAGGATAGACGATGTCAGCACGACGGTTCTGAGCCCAAGCTTCTTCGGTGTGACCCGTAGCCTGCGGCTTTTCCTTACCATAGGAAACCGCTTCGATGCGGTTAGCAGGCACGCCGAGCAACTGCAAGCGCTGCTTAACGGCTTCAGAGCGCTTCTGACCCAAAGCGAGGTTGTACTCACGGCCACCACGTTCGTCGGTGTTACCCTGAATCTGGATCTTCACGTTGGGGTGGCTGTTGAGCCACTGAGCGTGAGCCTGAACGGCAGGAGCATACTTCTGTTCGACTTCATAGGAGTCGAAACCGAAATAGACGGAACGCTGCGAAAGGGGATTGGACGGATCAGCAAACGGGTTGGAAATCCCACTGCCATTGGCCGAAGCGGAATCCTGACCAGCAAGGGTGCCAGCCTTATCAGCGTCGTTAAGATCAACGCTCGAGCAGCCGCTCAACAACACAGCCAAAGCCAGTGCCGAGGCACCCACCTTCCATGCGAAAGACATGATGAATAAACTCCTTGTTTATTTATCGATGAATGCTTGCCACCCAAGGCAAGCTTCTTCTTTTTCTTAAATGTATTCAAACGACTCACTCTGCATGAGCCGCGTTTAGAGAGATGTTCTTCGTCGACCCAGAGACATCTCGGTCTCTGCGCGGCATTCTCACTTCAGAATCGGACCCCAGCTCGGTTCACGAATGTTGCCTTCACTCGTAATGCGCGTATTCAACCGGCCATCCGTGGATGCAGTACCCAAGACTCCGCGACCTCCCTCTTCCGTGGCATAAACCAAGAAGCGGCCGTTAGGAGCAAAGGATGGCGATTCATCGTATTGCGAGTTAGTCACCAAAATCGACTGACCGGTCTGCAGATCCATCACTGCAGTGCGGAACTGACGATCGACACGCGAAATATAAGCCAAATAACGGCCGTCTGCACTAATATCGGGACTAATTGCGTAGTTAGATCCGAAAGTAACTCGCTCAGCATTGTCGCTAGACAAAGATTGGCGATAAATTTGCGGACTTCCTCCACGATCGCTCGTGAAATAGAGATACTGACCGTCTTTCGAGAACACCGGTTCTGTATCGATGCCATAGCTATGGCTAAATCGGCGCAACCCCGTTCCATCGGCATTCATCATATAGATTTGGGTGATGCCATCACGCGAGAGAGCTACCGCCATTTCATTACCCGAGCTTGAAAAGGCTGGTGCAGAGTTGTTTCCGTTAAACGCCGCGACGGCACGGCGCTGCCCGGTAGCAAGATCCTGAGTGAACACCACGGGCTTCTTACGTTCAAAGCTCACATAAGCCAAACGCGTGCCGTCAGGAGACCAGACCGGAGAAATGATCGGTTCCGCGCTTTGCAAAGCAACCTTCGCGTTATAGCCGTCGCTCTCGCTGACCACCAATTGGTAACTACGACGTCCCACCTGTGAGACATAGACGAACTGCGAGGCAAAGAACGGTCCATTGCCAGTGAGATTCGTGTAGATGCGGTCGGCAATGCGATGAGCAGTCAGACGTAACTGATCATCTGAGCACACAAGACCATAGGTATCAAGCACCTGACCGTTGACCGAATCATGCAACCAATAACGCACTTCCCAACGGCCATTGCCCGTGCGGGTTACGCTACCCACAACCAAGGCATTTGCGCCCGCCTGCGCCCACTGTGTCAACACAGAAGGCTTCGCAAGTTCCGCACCGCTGACAGCTGGACCATTCGTAATCACACGGAATGCCCCTGAGCGCTCGAGGTCCGCGCCGACGATTTGATGGATAGCCTGCGGCGCCTCACCCACAAAGGGAGCAACGCCAATCGGATATTGGTTGCCACCCACACCAATGATCGAAATATTGAGCTGGGCTACGGCTGGGCAGCTAGCCGCTAACCCCATAAGGCCGCCAGCTTGCAAAAGCGTGCGGCGTTTGGCATTGAGGCTTTTCACACTAACTCCTTCTGAGAGCGTGAGTAGAAGATGTTTTTAACAAAGATGCGCTCAATTTAGCGCAGGCGCGCCTTGGAGGAGTCCGACTGGAAGCTGGAATTTTGCAAACAAACACTACACACGACCCCATTGCAGAGCCGCGTGTAGCCTGTCGTTTCCTTGAGCGCGTCCCCGTGAGCGTTTAGTGACGGAAGTGACGTTCGCCCGTAAAGACCATCACAATGCCACGCTCATCAGCGGCAGCAATCACTTCGTCATCGCGAATAGAACCGCCCGGCTGGATGACTGCATTGGCTCCGGCGTCAATCACCACATCGAGCCCATCACGGAACGGGAAGAAGGCGTCAGAGGCGGCCACCGCCCCTTCAAGCGACAACCCCGCTTCTTCAGCCTTGATCGCAGCGATGCGTGCGCTATCGACGCGGCTCATCTGTCCTGCACCGACACCCAGCGTCATGCCGCCCTTGGCATAAACAATGGTGTTGGACTTCACAAAACGCGCGACATTCCAAGCAAACATCAAATCGGCGATCTGCTCAGCCGTCGGCTGACGCTTCGTGACGACACGAAGATCGGCCTCGCTACAGAGCTGAATGTCAGGCGTCTGGACCAAAAGCCCGCCACCGACACGCTTGAAATCAAAGTCGTTTACAGCTTCACCCTGTGCGACCGTCAAAAGACGCAAGTTTTTCTTTTCTTCCAAGATTGCGCGAGCGCCTTCAGAAAAGGACGGGGCAATCACCACTTCAGCAAACTGACGCGCAACGTGCTGTGCTGCCTCTTCGCTGACCTCACGGTTAAAAGCAATAATGCCACCGAAAGCAGATTTACTATCCGTCAAAAACGCCTTCTGATAAGCCTCCGCCGCATCAACACCAATACCCACACCACAGGGGTTAGCGTGTTTGATGATCACACAAGCTGGGCTACGGAAGGAGCGTACGCACTCCCAAGCCGCATCACTGTCGGCGATATTGTTATAGGACAGTTCTTTGCCGTGAAGTTGCGTGTAGCCCGCCAAGAGTCCCGGCGCCACAGAGGCTTCGCGATAAAAAGCCGCGCTTTGATGCGGATTTTCTCCGTAGCGCATATCCTGCACCTTGACCCATTGACGCGTCAGAACATCGGGGTAGGTGCTCTTTTGCGCGCCGCTATCATCGAGCTTAGTCAGGTAGTTTGTAATCATCCCGTCATAGCGCGCGGTATGTGCAAAGACCTTCTTTGCAAGGCGCAGGCGCGTGCTCGCAGAGACTTCGCCCTGCGCACGAATTTCCGCAATCAACGGCTGATAGTCAACAGGGTCGACCACCACAGCCACCGACTCATGATTCTTCGCCGCGGCACGAATCATCGTAGGTCCACCGATATCGATGTTTTCGATGGCTTGCTCAAAGGTGCAATCTGGGCGTGCAATGGTCTGCTCAAAGGGGTAGAGATTGACGCAAATGATATCGATGGGGTCGATCTGGTGTTGTGCTAGCGCAGCCATGTGCTCGGGATCGGGGCGACGAGCAAGGATACCGGCGTGAATCTTTGGATTGAGGGTCTTAACACGACCGTCGAGCATCTCGGGAAAGCCCGTGTAATCCGCCACTTCTTGGCACGGAACTCCTTCTGCCGCGAGCAAGCGTGCCGTGCCCCCCGTGGAAAGAATATGGTAGCCCAACTCATGAAGTTCTCGTGCAAAGGCGACAACGCCTGTCTTATCAGAGACACTGATTAAAGCTTGTTTTTTCATGCTTCATTTCCTTAAAAAAACTAATCCGCAAGCAACCCATAAGTCACAAGCTTCTTGCGGAGGGTATTTCTGTTAATTCCGAGCAATTGAGCTGCCTTGCACTGGTTGTTCGCGCAACGGCGCATCACATACATGAGTAGCGTCTTTTCAACCGCGCCCATCACGAGAGGGTGCAGGGGATGTGGCTGTGCGCCATTGAGTTGTGCGAAATACCGTTCGAGCTGTCCAACGACCGCCACCTCCAGGCGTTCTTCCTCTCCGAACTCAGCACTCAATGCTGTAGGCTGAGCAGCTCGATCTTGCTGCTCTGAGGCGTAATCTCCGAGATCCTGCATAACCTAAACCTCTTTGCCTTAGACGGCGGTGCTTAACCACGCACCGCTAACTCATCAAAAAACC
This sequence comes from uncultured Sutterella sp., assembly GCA_902463725.1. Lineage (GTDB taxonomy): Bacteria > Pseudomonadota > Gammaproteobacteria > Burkholderiales > Burkholderiaceae_F > Sutterella. Next base: position 6,916 of record CABQGK010000007.1, read on the forward strand.
GAACCACTGCTTGCATCTGTTGCGCTGGCTCCGTAGCCGCGCAAACTTGCTCTAGCACGTTCTCCGCCCCCTCAATCTCCTTGAGGTAGTGCACAAGATGCTTGCGCATCGTCAGCGCAGCGTGCTGAGAACCGTAATAGTCATAGTGCAGCTGCATATGTTTGAGCACTACGCGGCGCCGCTCCTGAAGCGAGGGTTGCTGCGCGGCGACGTCGAATCCCAAAGCATGAGCAACTTGCCCAAAAATCCACGGGTTTCCATAGCTAGCACGACCGATCATCACGCCATCCGCTCCCGTTTGTGCCATCACCGCGCACGCTTTCTGCGCATCCGTAATGTCTCCATTGGCAATGACAGGGATATTCACCGCAGCCTTCACCTGCGCAATCGTGTCATACTCAGCCTCACCAGAAAAGCCCGCCTCACGCGTGCGGCCATGAACGGTCAGCATCGCAATCCCGCTCTCTTCTGCGATACGCGCAATGAGCGGCGCATTCTTATGCGCCTCAGACCAACCCGTACGCATCTTCAAAGTCACGGGGATGTGCACGGCCGCCACAACCGTTTTCAAAATTCGTTCAACCAGTGCTTCATCCTTCATGAGGGCACTGCCGCAAGCCGTTGCCAGCACTTTCCTTGCTGGGCAACCCATGTTGATATCGATAATATCCGCACCACTGGCTTCGGCTTGACCCGCTGCTTGGGCAAAGTGTTCTGGGATCGCCCCGACAAGCTGAACCACTTTTAGCCCAGACTCATCTTGCTCCACCCATCGTGTCACACTCTTACGTGTACCACGCAAATCGGCTCGGCTACTGGTCATCTCACCGACCGCGTAGCCAGCCCCCAATTCACGAGCAATCTCACGATAGGGTAGATCAGACATGCCTGCCATAGGCGCAAGCATGACAGGGACTTCAACGGTATGCGGACCCAACTGCACAGGAAAACACTGTCCTCTAATGAAGCAAAACGGCGGTGCGGCAAAAAATTTGCCCTTATTCTAAGCGAGAGCTCGGGAGCTTGGCGCCACTCGAACTGCTCTTTCTCTTGCTAAGTTCTTCTTCTGCGCGCTCAAGTTCATCAAAATCTCCCACATTGAGCCAAAGCCCCTTGTAGAGCTCTCCCGATACACGGCCAGCGTCCACCGACTGCCAGAGCCACGGGAATAGTTTGGCACGCACGGGCTTAATGTTTTGAAAGAGTTCAGCGCGATAGACGCCAAAACTCGCAAAGGTATAAGTTCGAGTAGCCCGAGTCACCTGCGAGTCCTCAGTCAAGCCCATATCACCCTCGGGATGGTACGAAGGATTCGGCACCAAGACAAGATGAGCATCTAAACCGAGCTCACCCAAGTGCTCTCCACGCTTCAGTAGCCGCTGCCACGGATAATCTGTGACCAAATCGCCTGCCGTGACAATAAAGCTCTCCTCTGCGCGGTCCGTCAACATGGGCAGTGCCTTTGCAATGCCCCCCAAGGTTTCCAACGCCTCTGCCGAGCACTCGCCCTCATGCGAGAAACGAATGTGAACTCCCCATTGGCTTCCGTCACCGAGCATTGCTTCGAGCAACCCCGATCCGTGAGCAGTGTTAATAACAAACTCACGAATTCCAGCGGTCTTAAGCGCTAAGATGCGCCGCACCACCATAGGGGTACCCCCCACCTCTACCATGGGTTTTGGGAGTATTTGGGTTAACGGGCGCAGACGGCTACCCTCGCCTGCGCAAAGAATTAGGGCTTTCATAGCAGAGAAAATTTGAAGACTCGCCCTGCAGCTCGACCCTGCATGGGCGCGCCAAAAAAGAAACCCATCACAACCTTAGAAGGTATAGCCCACCTGCGTCTGCGAACCCTCAAGATTATCAATGAGATGCGAGAGCGGAGAGAGCGCAATGTAGCGCTGTGAGGTTTTCCGAACGTAGTCAATAAAACGTGGGGTATCGGCGAGGTACTTGGCCTTTGCATCACGATAGTTGAGGCGAGCAAAAATACCAAGAACCTTAAGGTGGCGCTGAGCCCCCATGAATTCCACATCCCTATAGAAGTCACTAAAGTCTGCGGGCACAGGGATCGCAGCCTTGCGGGCGCGCTCCCAATAACGGATCGTCATATCAAGCACGAACGACTCGTTCCAAGAGATAAATGCGTCGCGCATGAGCGAGGCGATGTCATAGCTCAGAGGACCGTAGAGCGCATCTTGAAAATCCAAAACACCAAGCGTGCCGTCACCAAGCAGCATCAGGTTGCGTAGCATAAAGTCGCGATGCACGAAGACTTGTGGCTGAGCCAGTACATTATCTAGAATCGCCTCCACGCTCATCTGCCACCATTTCGACTCCGTCTCTGACCATTCGTGCCCTCGGTGGCGACGCACATACCACTCGGGAAATAGATTCAGTTCTCTGAGTAGCACTTCGCGGTCATAGGCGGGCAATACCCCTGGGTGAGAATACTTCTGCCAAAGGATAAGGGACTCAATAGCTTTCTCAAAAATCGCCCGAGCATTGTCCTCGTTAACGACACTCAAAGCCGTATCGTGACCCAAATCCTCAAGTAGCATGTAGCGCGCCTCTTGCGAGAAGCGATAAATTTTCGGCACGCGGACACCTGCCTCGGCCATCAGGCGCTCGACTTTGATGAACGCCGCAAAACTTTCTGGCGTTTCCCGTGAGGCGTCCATCACAATCATGCTTTGGGACGGCCCGCTTTGTATACGCCAGTACTGGCGAAAGCCCGCATCAGCGCTCGCTCTGACCAGACTCTCGGGTGTAAGCCCAAAGGTCACCGCCTCGGCTTCGAGCCAATCAATGAGCTGAGCGGAAGGGGCCGTATCGGTAGTTGTCATTTGTAGCCTCTATGAACCGCGCATGTCTGAACGCTTTTCCTGCGTAAAAACAATCTCTGCGCTTATAATCGGTAGAACATTTTGCAAGCCATTTTATCGGGTGACAGACGGGCTGTCACTCTTGACCACAGGTTCTACCCATGTTTCTACCAAGACCCCGACAACTTGTCCTTTGTCTTGCTTCCTGCCTTGCGCTTTTAGCCGCTCACAGTGCCCACGCCGATTCCGTCAAGCTTGAGAGCGTTACCTCGCTTGATCCGAAGAATCTCGAGAGCAATGGAGATATGGCCAGCGTCGTTTCCGCTGACCGCATTGAGGGCAACCCAGAAGATAAGTTGCACCTCATTGGCAACGCGGAAGTACGCCGTGGTGGCGCTATTCTCAAGGGCGACCGAATTACCTACACGCAAGCAACCGACGAAGTCGAGAGCGTTGGACACGCGCGACTCTATCGTCTCGGCACCTCTTTCTCTGGTCCATCCATGAAGTACCGCCTCACAGAGCGCTCCGGAGAAATGACGGATGCTGAGTACGAATATGCACCACGCAAACTACGTGGATGCGCAAAGAACATCCGCTTCCTCTCTGGGGATACCACCTCGATGGAAGGTGTCAAAGTGACAACTTGTCCTCGAGATGAAGAGGCTTGGTTTATCCAACTCGACCGCCTAGAAATTGACGAGTACGATCAAATGGCCAAAGGGAGCTGGGCAACGCTACACTTTATGGGCGTGCCTATCCTCGGCTCTCCGTGGTTCATGTTCCCCATCGGCAATGAGCGCCGTTCAGGCTTCCTCGTACCCACAATGGGCATGAGCTCAAGCCGTGGTATTGACGTCACCATTCCCTATTACTTCAACATTGCACCTAACTATGACTTGACACTCACTCCGCGTGTTATGACCAAGCGCGGCGCAATGCTGAGAACCGAATCTCGCTTGCTATTAGATCATCTGCAAGCCGAGCTCTACTACGATATCCTGCCGCATGACAAAGAGACGAAAACCGACCGCTCGAGTGTCCATCTCAAGGGGCTTTACCAGAATGGGCCATGGACGGCAAACGTCAACTATAACCGTGTGAGCGACGATGACTTTATTTCGGACTTCTCGGGCAACATCCGCGAATCCTCCGTCTCAATCCTGCCCCAGGACTTCAGTCTGCAGTACGCCAAATCTCCTTACTGGAATGCCGAGATTTCGGTCAATAAGAACCAAACCATCCGCTCTTCAGTCATCCCATACGAAAAGATCCCCAGCGTTTCGTTAAACGGCTATATCGGGGACTGGAACGGCTTTGAATTGACGACTTACTTGAACGCCACGCGTTTCCAACATCAGAGCAAAATCGAGGGTGATCGCTTTATCGCGCAGCAGTCAATCGCGTATCCGCTACGCGGGTCGGCTTGGTTCATGACCCCAAAAGTCTCCATGCTCGGGGTCTGGTATCAACTGCAGGACATTGATAGCCACCCGGAATACACGAACAAAAGTCCCTCGCGCATTACCCCGACCATGAGCCTTGACACGGGGCTCATCCTAGAGCGAAACGCAGAATGGTTTGGACGCGCTGCCCGTCAGACACTGGAGCCACGCGTCTACTACACTTACACGCCTTACCGCAATCAAGATGACATTCCGATTTTCGACACCTGGGTCGCTGACCTCAATATGACGTCGCTCTTTTCGGAAAATGCCTTTACGGGATACGACCGCGTCAGTGAGGCCAATCAACTCTCCACAGCGCTGACCACGCGCTATCTCGATCAGGGGACTGGGGTAGAACTCTTCCGAGCCACCATCGGCCAGCGCCAATACTTCAACGATCAGCGTGTAGGCTTCTCTTCGGAGTACAGCACGCAGACCAATCCGACTCGAGTAGGCGTGAATCGAAGCGACATTTTCGCAAGCGTCGGCGCTCGCCTCTCGCAGAGCCTGCGCGGCGACAGTACCATGCAGTACTCCACGAGCGAAGGGCGCTTTGTGAAGGCCATGGCGGGCGTTCGCTGGCAACCGCGTCCCATGTCTGTCGTTGGTCTGTACTATCGCTTCAACGACCGCACAAGCATTGAAGAGGATCGCATCAAACAAATCGACCTCGCACTGCAGTGGCCACTTACCGAGAGACTGTTCGCGCTCATGCGCTATAACTACTCTCTGAACAAACGTGCGCCAATTGAAGAGTTGATTGGTTTTGAATACATCCATAACTGCTGGACGTTCCGTATCGTGGCTCAGCGCTACAACACGGAGTACGATACGCGCGAATCCAACTTCTTCTTACAACTTGAGCTCAATGGGTTGGGCAGCATCGGTTCGAACCCTGATACAGTTCTTTCCCGTAACATTCAGGGCTACCAAGCTCCCTCACTAGTACCCGATAACATCGGACAGTATGACTACTATGAATGATATGAAGACCCTCGCCATCCTTCTTGCTGGGCTTGCCGCCCTGCACTCGCCCACCTTTGCTGCGACGGCACAAACACAGCATGCCGCACATGCGCATAAGGCTGACAGTGCCAAGCGCGCCACCCATGCCCAAGGAGTGAAGGCGCCCCAAGGTACACAAACGGGAACCTCCACCCAAAGCGCGACAGCAGCTACGAGCACCTCCCAAGACGGCGCAGTACCCACCCGAGCACGCGCTAACGGCGTGCTCGACGAAATCGTTGCAGTCGTCAACAAAGATGTCATCACCGAGAACGAGCTTGAGGATCGTGTGCATTCCGTCGCCCTCAATCTGCGACGCCAAAACATCCAGTTGCCCCCGATGGAGCAACTGCGTAAACAGGTCTTGGAACGCCTCATTCTTGAGCGCATCATCCTTCAGCGCGCCCAAGAAACAGGGCTACGCGTTGACGACCAAATGGTCAATGCCAGCATCGAACAAATTGCTCAGCAGAACAACATGACGGTCGAAGCGTTACGCCAACGTTTACTCGCTGACGGTGTTGCCTTTTCGGCCTTCCGCCAGCAAATTCGTGACGAAATCATCACGCAACGCCTGCGCGAACGTGAAGTCGATCAGAAGATTGATATTTCTGAAACAGAGGTCAACACCTACCTAGCCGATCAGGCCCAGCAAGCCAAGGGCCTTGAGTACCATCTTGCCCGTATCGTGCTCCCGATTGATCGCGCAGAAAACGATGACGTCATTAAGGCGCTGGCTGAAAAAGTCATGAGTCAAGCCCGATCGGGTCAAGCTTTTGACACCCTGGCAGCCACGTACTCTCGTAGTGAAGATGCACTTCACGGTGGTGATCTCGGTTGGCACCCGATCACGGATTTTCCGCCCTCTCTGCGCCAGGTGCTCTCTGGAACCATTCCTGCGGATGGCATTTTCCTAGTGCGCGTCAACGACTCTTGGCAGATCTTCAAAGTGCTCGAACAGCGCCAAAACAAATCCAACCCGCTGCTTGGCCCTGTTGAAGAGACACATGTTCGCCATATCCTCATGTTCACAAGCGAGCTAATGCCAGAAAGTGATGTACTGCGCCGTCTCAACGACATCCGTCAGCGCATCATCAAGGGTGAAACCGACTTCGCGACGATGGCTCGTCTGAACTCTGTGGACGCGAGCTCCACTCGTGGTGGTGATCTCGGCTGGGTGCTCCCAGGCGATACGGTTCCCGCCTTTGAGCAAGTTATGAACCGCTTGGCGCTGAACGAAATCTCATTACCAGTGAAGACGCAATTTGGCTACCACCTCATTCAGGTGCTGGAGCGTAAAAAGCAGGAACAAGGCAACCCTGAGCGTCAACGCCTGCTTGCTCGTCAGGCTATTCGCGAAAAGAAGCTCGCAGAGGCGACCTACAACTGGCAACGCCAGTTACGCGATGAGGCTTACGTCGAAATCCGCGATAACCGCCCCTAAGCGTGCTTCTCTCCGAGTCCAAGCTAGTCAATCCGCGCTTGGTCTCAATTTGACACTCAGCCAAGCAACGCACTCAACGTCGCTTGGCTGATTATTTATGAGCGGCTCACCTGCACAATGACAATGCGCCCGCCACCTATAATGGCACCATTACTACTCCCATCTTCTCTTTTTGAAAAAACTGTGACTCAACAATGGCTCGCCGGGCATCATGCCCGTAAACGTTTTGGACAAAACTTTCTCCATGATCGGCACTGGATCGAACGTATCGTTCGCGCGATCAACCCAGAGCCTGGGCAAACCATCGTCGAGATCGGCCCTGGGCAGGCGGCGCTCACACGTGAAGTGATCGCGCTTGCTGGTCATGAATGGGCTATCGAAATTGACCGAGATCTTGCTGCTTTTTTGCGTGAACAGTTTCCCGAAGAGCAACTGGGCTTAATCGAGGCAGATGCACTGGAAATTGACTGGGCGAGCGTACTCGGCACAGAGCGGCTACGTATCATCGGTAACCTCCCCTATAACATCTCCTCACCACTACTGTTCAAACTCATGGCGGCAGCCGACCGAACGATTGACCAACACTTCATGCTGCAGCGCGAAGTCGTTGATCGTATGGTGGCAGAGCCTGGCAGTAAAACCTACGGGCGACTCTCTGTGATGCTGCAATACCGCTACACCATGGTGAAGCTCTTTGATGTGCCGCCCGGGGCCTTCACACCCGCTCCGAAAGTTGTCTCCTCCATTGTGCGGATGATCCCCAAAAAGGCCGAGGCCTTGCCTGAAGTCGATCTGGCTCTCATGGGGGAAATCGTTGCAGCGGCCTTCCAACAACGCCGGAAAACGCTGCGCAACGCAGTGAGCGCCTTTGCTGATGAGGCACTTCTTAGTGAAGCGGGTATTGCACCCACGGCAAGAGCTGAGACGCTAGCTGTCGATGACTTTGTCCGCCTGACAAACGCCATCACTCGTAAGCGCCTCACACAGCCATAGAGTTGGGGGCACGGGATAAGTTCCGTGCACTCAATCTAACTCAGGCAAATAGTGCATATGCATACGCATGAGCTTGGCGCGGTGCTCGAGCGCAAGCGGATCCAAGCGCTGACATTCCGCCCAGAATCGCTTTGAGTGATTGTGTTCGGCAAGGTGAGCGAGTTCATGCGCCACGACGTAGCGAGCCAAATCTGGCTCTAAATAGACCAGTCGCCAGTTAAGATTGACGCGCCCCGAGGAGGAGCAACTTCCCCAACGAGTCATCGCGCCCGAAAGGCGCCAACTCACTAGTGGATGCTTCAGTAGTGGCGTCAACTCAGCAATAAACCCGCCCAAGTAGCGTTCAGCCTCACGCTTGAGCATCGTCTTGAGACGAAACTTAGCGTACTCCTCATCTCCGCTATACGTTGCGCGCACAAATACAATGCCGAGCTTGAGATCCACATGCGTTGAGTAATTACGATCTAATCGTAGTCCAAACGTTCGCCCAAAAAGTGGCATCACCCCACCGTCGGCGAAATCAAAGGGGAGTCGTTCCCGCTCAGTATCCGCTATTACCTTAGAGCGCGTTTGTAGCACCCACGGCAGGTTGCGCCACATAAATTCGTCGATGTCGCTCAGACTCGTCTTAAAAGGCACAGAAACCGTCACTAGCCCATCAAATTGCACGCTCACTTGTAAGCGACGTCGACGCTGGCTACGTTTCAGGAGAAAAGGAAAACTGTGCGGCGCCTGATCCTCATCGTAATAGTGGAAAACACGCGTGCTCATATCTGTCGTGGCTGTTGTCATCCGCCCGGGATGCGGGGTCGAGCCGAAGATACGTGGAATATCCAAGAGATTCATGAGGGCACTCCCATACGGTTGATGCGGTCAAGTTCCTGCTCGATCCAAGCTTCAACTTCACGTGTCACCTCATGCGGATCTCGTCCAGCAGTTTGAATGAGTGGCCCTACTGAAACAGTAATCGTGCCGGCTCGTTTAGCAAGACTCTGCTTAGGCCAGCAGTACCCAGCATTATGTGCAATAGGCAGAATAGGTACGCCCACTGCCGAGGCGAAGCGCGCGCCTCCGGTCTTGTATGTAACATGCTCCCCAGGAGGAACCCGTGTGCCTTCAGGAAAGAGGCAAATCCAAAAGCCTTGCGCAAGCTTTTCAGGTCCCTTACGCATAAAACTCTCGAACGCACTACGTCCTCTAGCGCGGTCAATGCTTAGCATATCCATGGCCCAAAGCGCCCAACCTAGGCCAGGGATAAGATTGAGGGATTTTTTGTACAGAAAACACGCTGGCGCCGACAAATGCGCGCCCAACCAAAACGGATCCCAAGCGGACTGGTGTTTAGCCAGCACAACCACCTGTTCACGTTCTGAAGGCATATTTTCCATGCCGATCATCCGGTAACGGATACCACAGACGAGCTCCAAAACGGACAGTGTGAGCTTAGCCCACGGACGGCAGAAGTACTCGTAGCGGCGCATTGTGCTCAAAAACGGCTTGCTGGCAAGCACCAACACCGCTAGCACAATAATTGAAAGCGCCAGATAGAGATAAAAAAGCAAAGCGCGCAACGTAGACATTCCTGTCGCCCATCCGTCGTAAATAGAAGAACGCAAGCCTAAACAGCTCAACGGGGCGCATCCCTGGGGAGCGCCCCGTCATCGCCTCTATCAGGCCAAACGGGCGATTTCTGCCACCTTGTTCATCGCGTGGTAGAGCGCCTTCAGCAATGCGTGGCGATTAGCACGCAACTTGGGATCGTCAGCATTGACCATCACCGAAGCAAAGAAGCTGTCGACTGCATCTTTAAGCCCTGCCACATCACGCAGAGTACTTTCATAGTCCCCCGCGGCAAAGTGTGCTTCAGCGCGCGGACTCACTGCGTCAAGCTGTGAGGCAAGCGCTTTCTCCGCTGGTTCCACAAGAAGCGACACATCGACCGATTCAGCAATCGGTTCTTCACACTTCTTGAGAATATTGACAATGCGCTTGTTCGCCGCGGTGAGCGCCTGCGCTTCGGGCAACTCCATATAAGCACGAACGGCAGCCAAGCGCTTCGTCACATCATCAAGGCGCGTTAACTCCAACGCGAGCACAGCATCCACCTCTAGGGTGCTGTAGCCCATATCGCGCAGCATGACACGCAAGCGGTCAGAGAAGAACTGCAGAAGCTCTGCTCGGTGATCTCCAATCCCCGCGACGCCCTGCTCTTCAGCCCAGGCGTCGTTAATGAGATCTTCAAGCGAAAGCGACAAGGTCTTTTCAATCAGCATACGCAACACGCCGAGTGCGTGACGGCGTAGCGCAAAGGGATCCTTTTCGCCCGTGGGCATCTGGCCGATACCAAACATGCCGATGAGCGTCTCCATCTTATCGGCAAGCGCCACCGCTAAGCTAACGGGGCTCGACGGAAGTTCATCCCCAGCATAACGCGGCTGGTAGTGCTCACGAATCGCAAGCGCCACTTCATCGGACTCACCATCGTGGCGAGCATAGTACTCACCCATGATGCCCTGCAGTTCAGGGAACTCGCCCACCATGAGTGTACGCAGGTCAGCCTTAGCTAAGAGCGCAGCGCGTTCGGCAGCTGAGACATCTGCACCGAGTCGCTTGGCAAAGCGTCCAGCCATGGCTTTCACACGGCGCATACGTTCAGCCTGAGAGCCGAGCTTATTGTGATAGACCACATGCCGCAGACCATCCACACGACTTTCAAGCGTCTGCTGGCGATCCTGGTCGTAGAAGAACTTCGCATCGGCCAAACGGGCGCGAACGACACGCGCATTACCTGAAGAAATTGCTGCGCCCCCATCCTTAGCTTCAAGTTGGGAAACGAGCAAGAAGCGGTTCATGAGGCGAGAATCGGGACCGCGCAACGCAAAGTACTTCTGATTGAGCTGCATGGTCAGAATCAAGCACTCTTCAGGCACTTCCAAGAACTCTGCGTCAAACTGGCTTTCGTAGACAACCGGCCACTCCGTCAGTGAGGTGACCTCTTCGAGGAGGTCCTCCGGCATGATGACGCTCGCGCCAAGCGCTGCGGCCCGCTCCGTAAGCGCAGTGCGAAGCGCTTCACGTCGCGCCTCAAAACTTGCCATCACACGCGCAGCGCGTAGCGTCTCTTCATATTGATCCGCCTCAGCAATCTCAACGGACTCATGCGTATGAAAACGATGCCCCATCGTGATACGCCCAGCGTCAAGCCCGAAAAGCTTAACGGGCACAATCTCAGCGCCAAGCAACGCCACGAGATGCTTGACAGGACGCACAAACGAAACCGTCGTTTCTCCGTCAGCGAGCTGGTAGGTCATCACTTTGGGAATGGGCAACGCCTTCACAGCCGATTCGAGTGCGCTCTGAAGTCCTTGTGCAAGCGCGATCCCAGGACGAACCCCTTCAAAGTAGAGAATCTCATTTTTTCCATCATGGATGCGCTTGAGTTTGCTCACATCGCAGGGAATGCCCAACGCGGCCATTTTCTTTTCAAGTGTAGGCGTGGCAGCGCCATTGGCATCGAGCCCAATGCGCACTGGCACGAGCTTCTGCTCAAAGGGAACGTCGGGGCTCACGGCGAGCACATCACTGATATGCACCGCAAGACGACGGGGCGACGCATACGGCGTAACCGCCGATACTGCCGTCGTAAAACCTTCGCTCTTCAGAGCACTGAAAATCCCATCAGCAAAGGCCTGCATGAGCTTATGAAGCGCCTTCGGCGGGAGTTCTTCGGTCTGCAATTCAACCAACAAATTCTGCATTTCTCTGTTTCTCCACGCTTGTCGCCATTAGTTCGCTTTCTTGAGCATCGGGAAGCCCAAACGCTCACGAGAATCGTAGTAGCTCTGAGCCACAGCACGGGAAATCGTACGAATACGCGCAATATACGCGGCACGTTCTGTCACGGAAATCGCCCCGTGGGCGTCAAGCAGATTGAAGGTATGCCCCGCCTTTAGCACCATTTCATAGGCTGGCAGAGCTAGATTGGCATCCATGAGGCGCTTGGCTTCGCTCTCGAAGTAATCGAACTGCTTGAGCAATTTATCGCAATCGCTGGCCTCAAAGTTGTAGACGCTTTGCTCAACTTCGTTTTGGTGGAACACGTCCCCGTAGGTGAGCACGCGCGTCTCGCCATCAGGATCCTTCCACGTCGTGTAGACCAAATCAAAGACGTTATCGCAATTTTGCAAATACATGGTGAGACGTTCAAGGCCGTACGTAATCTCACCCGTAATCGGCTTACACTCGAGACCGCCGACCTGTTGGAAGTACGTGAACTGCGTCACCTCCATGCCATTCATCCACACTTCCCAGCCGAGCCCCCAAGCGCCGAGCGTCGGATTCTCCCAGTTGTCTTCTACAAATCGAATGTCATTGACTTCCGTGTCGATACCGAGTGCACGCAAGCTACCGAGATAGAGATCAACAATATTCGTCGGCGCAGGCTTGAGCACCACCTGATACTGATGGTGCTGATGCAGGCGGTTGGGATTCTCGCCATAACGAGCGTCCTTGGGGCGTCGAGAAGGCTGAACATAAGCTGCACGCCATGGCTCTGGCCCAAGAGCTCTTAAAAAAGTGGCTGTGTGCGAGGTTCCTGCCCCCACCTCAAGATCGATAGGTTGCAGAAGTGCGCAACCCTGACGATTCCAATATTCCTGCAGACGCAGAATTACTTCCTGAAAGGTAATCATTCGTTGTTGCCGCCGATTGCTCGACGCCTATTTGTTGTTGATCAGACGGGACCGTTGTCCCCATGCTCCACAGGGAGAATCGCCCGTGTCGACTCTGCCCCATCCAATTGTCTAGGCACAATATCCCCAATAGGCGCGCCATCAGCAAAAATCGTTCACGGATGAGCTGCTGAGGCAATCCTTGCGGAGAAAAATGTCCCTAAAAAGATTGCCTATTTTAACACCCCCTGCCCTGATTCACTCAAGCGCGTTTGGCAAGAGAACTTCCGAAAACCTAAGAGAATCAGTGCAATGGCTGCACAAAGCACAATCAGGGGTAAGGTTCCTACACGCACAAAAGGCGTGGGCTGTCCCTCTGCGAGCGGAACCGACACCACAGCATAAAGCGCCCCGCGCTCATCAAAGACTTGTGACAGGGTGCCATCGGGACGGATAACCGCCGAAAGACCATTGTTCGACGCAGCAACAATGGGCCGCGCGACCTCCTTGGCTCGAAGACGACTCATTTGCAGGTGCTGAGCATTGACGGCTTCACCAAACCAACCAAGGTTCGCAGTAAGGGCCACCAATGTAGGCGCTCGCCCTGTGTGCCAATAGCCGCGTAACGTATCCGAAAAGAGATTCTCGTAGCAAATAAGCAGTCCGACCGCGGTTCCCTGAATGTCTAGCGTCGCTTGTTCGGGTGAGCCTGGTGTCAGATCAGCCATCGGAATACCAAGTAGATTGATAAACCAGCGTGCACCTGAAGGCACAAATTCTCCAAAGGGTACGAGGTGGCGCTTATCGACCTGCCCAAGTTCCCCTTGCTCATCGAGGACAAAGGTCGTGTTGTAAAACCGACCTTGCTCACGACGGAATGCATTGACAAAGGTAGGAACGCGCGTCTGAGCAAGCAGTTCCGCTAGCGCCGCGCGTGTGGCAAGAGACAGTCGATCCACTGGCTCATTAATGATACCCTCTGGCAGTAGCGCAAATAACGGTGGCGTTTTCGTGCGAATCAACCCTGCCGAACGCGCCTCAATGACCGCTTCGATACGGGTCTTAGGATCGACACGCATAAATGCATCGACAACAGGGAGCGATGGCTGCATCACCTCGACATACGTCTCGCCCACCATATGGCTCCACTCGTGTTTGTCAGCGAGCGTACCACCGCCCCAGAGAAGTGCTGCAAGCAAGAGCGCGAAGAGCTTCTCACGCGCTCTACCAAGCATAAGCACCAAAAGCGCCGCCGAGAAAAGCACAAGGGCAAGTAGTACCGCAAACTCGCCCCCAATTGGCGCCCAGCCCCCAAGCGGCATATTGACAGCTAAATACGCGGGATTAAGCCAATCAAAATTGAGGATCGCACGCCCCCTCAGCCACTCCATCAAGGTGAAAAGAAACGCCCAAAGTAGCCCATATTCGCAGAGGCTACGCTGAGCGCGCACTCCCAAAAGGAGCGCCGTCATCACGGGCGAGAGTGAAAGTAGTAGCGCCAGCAACACTACGCCCGCTTGAGCCACTAACCACGGCAAGTGCCCATGCTCAGTCATGGAGTTTGCTGTCCACTGAAGTCCGAGCGTAAACCACCCCAGTCCAAAAGCCAACGAAAGGCAGACCATTTGAGTGCGTAACGGGGCGCGTTCAAGCAGTAGTAGCCAACTCATCAATCCGAGTAGCGCAAACGCCCACTCATTGGCTGGCGCAAATCCCCGCTGCAGTAGCATGCCAGAGATAAACGCCCCAACCAAGGTGGCCACGCCGCTGAATCGTGAACCCCAACTTTTATGCGCCAATGCGCCCGTCATGGCTAGCTCTCGCCTCAATCACGGGGGGCGCTCGATTGACCGGTAGCGCCCTCGGCAGGAATCGGCTCCACCGAGAGTAGACGAACCTGACGATCGTCACCGCTGAGCACGCGGAATCGGAATCCGCTTTCCTCGATCATCTCACCCTTACGTGGCACATGCTCAAAGCGGTCGGTAATTAACCCCCCAATCGTCTCCAAGCGCTCATCCTCAAGGCGCGAGCCAAAGTACTCGTTAAACTGCTCAAGCTCGGTCCACGCACGCACGCGCCAGCGTCCAGGGCCGTCAGGCTGAATATTCAGGCTGGTGTCATCGTGATCAAACTCATCACTGATATCCCCCACGATCTGTTCGAGGACGTCTTCAATGGTAATGAGCCCAGAGATGCTGCCGAACTCATCAATGACAAGCGCCATGTGGCTACGCGTAGTCTTAAAGTCACGCAGTAACACATTAATGGGCTGGGTTTCGGGGATAAAGCGCGCGGGGCGAATCATCGCGCGCACATCGGCATCAGGGTGTAGTAGTAGCTGAAGTAGATCCTTAGCGTGGAGAACGCCCACCACATTGTCAAGATCACCGTCAATGGCAGGAAAGCGTGAATGTCCCGATCGAATCAACTCTTCGAGCCACGTTTTTTGCGGCATCGACAAGTCCACCGCATCCACTTGTGCACGCGGAATCATCAGATCTGCCGCCCGCAAATCCGCCACCTCTAGTGCGCCCTCCATCATAGAGAGCGTATCATCGTCGAAAACATCGCGCCGCCGCGCCTCTTTGAGCATTTCAAGCACAGTCGTGCGGTCGCTAACATCCTCTACGTGAAAAAGTGCTGAGAGGCGATCGAAAAAAGTCCTATTTTTTCCCTGACTTGGGGGTTCACTAGCGTTGGACATACCTTCCTGGGGTGACTCACGGATGAAGTGTGCTCCGCGCATGCGCACTAGGCGCCCATTTGCTGAGCCAAGTTTTTCTAGTATACAAAAGAAAACCGTGCTAGCAATGGCGCACCGTCAATCATGCACAATGCCAATCTTGTCACTGTAAGGGTCGGGGAACTTAAGCGAGAGCATCACTTGCGTTTCCTTGGCCTCCATCACCTCGGCTTCCTCCTCATTGAGGTGGTCATAGCCGTGGGCATGCAATGTTCCATGCACAAGCATATGAGCAAGGTGCTCTTTGAAAGTTTTCCCCTGCTCCTCGGCCTCACGACGCACTACTGGCACACAAATCACAATGTCAGCACTCACCTCGGGCTCTGTCGTGTAGTTGAAGGTGAGCACATTGGTCGCATATTGCTTGTGACGATACGCGCTGTTGAGCTCCAACCCCTCATCCACATCCACAAAGCGCACCGTCATCTCGGTGTTGCGCTCACATGCGCGACGCATCCACCGCTCAAGCGTTTCTTTGCGCGGGACGTCTGAGAAAGCGGAACGATTTTGTGTGTGCAGCACTAACTCAGGCTGCTCATTCTTGATGACTTTCTTCATGCTTGTCCTTGCCACTGGGCGTTTTTTTCTCCGAGGGGCCTTTTTGCTCATCAGCCTCGTACGCTTCAACAATACGCGCCACAAGCGGGTGGCGCACCACATCAGAGGCCGTAAAGCGCGTAATTGAAATACCACGGACGCCGTTCAAAATTCTCGCCGCTTGCTTAAGACCCGAAGGAACGCCTTTGGGTAAGTCAATTTGCGTGATATCGCCCGTGATCACAGCTTTCGACCCAAAGCCAATACGCGTCAAGAACATCTTCATCTGTTCTGGCGTGGTGTTCTGAGCTTCATCGAGAATAATGAAAGCGTTATTGAGGGTACGCCCACGCATATAGGCAAGGGGCGCCACTTCAATGAGCTGCCGCTCCATAAGGCGCTGGCTTTTTTCAAAGCCCATCAGATCAAAAAGCGCATCATAGAGCGGGCGCAAATAAGGATCGACCTTCTGCGTCAAATCCCCTGGCAAAAAGCCGAGCCGTTCACCCGCCTCCACGGCGGGACGCGTCAGCACGATACGCTCGACACTTCCGCGCTCAAAAGCATCGACAGCACACGCAACCGCCAAATAGGTCTTACCGGTCCCAGCGGGGCCAATCCCAAAGCTAATATCGTGCGCAAGAATCGCATTGAGGTAGAGCCGCTGATTGGTCGTACGCCCCTGCAAGTCACGGCGGCGCGTTTTCAGATCAATCTCTCCCTGACCATCGTCCATATCAGAAATGGCACGCTTTTGCCCTTGATCGCGACCGACAAAAAGCCACTGTACATCTTGGACGTCTAGCGAACGACCCGTCTTTTCCACCTGACGCAAAAGCCGATCGAGCAGACGCCCTCCCTCTTGAAGCGCCGACTCTTCACCTGACAACGTAAAGACGCTACCGCGGCGGCGAATCTGTATGCCCAAGTTCGAGGCCAATTCACGAATATTTTGATCGGTTGGCCCACACAGTGCTGCAAGCGCCGTGTTGCTTGTCTCAAGCGAGATCGTCAGCGTACCGTCTTCCCTCTTTCTTTGCATTAACTCTTCTCCCATCACAGGCGCTGTAGCTCAGAAATTCAAACCGCTTACGCTACCAGTTCGCCGCCAAGCGAATGAGGATAAACCTCGGTGATGCGTACCAGCGCCATGCTGTCTTTGAGCGAGGCATCCCCTTTGAAGTTCACAATACGATTATTATCGGTTCGTGCCATCAAATAGCCCTCACCGCGACGAGCAGGCCCTAACACAAGAACGCGTTGCACAGTCCCTAGCATAGACGTACTAATTTTCGTAGCGTTGGCATCAATCGCCGCTTGCAGGCGTTGTAGTCGCGCAAGCTTCACATCGTAAGGTGTATCGTCTGGCATACGCGCGGCTGGGGTACCTGGCCTGGGGCTAAAGACAAAGGAGAAACTCGCATCAAAGCCAATCTCTTCAATGAGCTTCATGGTCTGCTCAAAGTCCTCCTCGGTTTCCCCTGGAAAGCCCACAATAAAGTCCGTAGCTATCGCGATATCAGGACGCACCGCACGCAGACGCCGAATGATGGACTTATATTCGAGCACACTGTAGCCACGCTTCATGGCCGCAAGCACACGATCCGAGCCTGCCTGCACGGGCAGATGCACATGGTTGACCAATTTCGGTAAACGGGCATAGGCATCGATCAGGCGCTGCGAAAACTCCCTCGGATGATTTGTCGTATAACGGATACGTTCAATCCCATCGATCTCCGAGACATACTCAAGGAGCAGAGCAAAGTCAACGGGCTGCCCATCGGGGCCCATGCCGCGATAGGCATTGACATTCTGTCCGAGTAGTGTTACTTCTTTGACGCCTTGGTCTGCAAGCTGCGCAACCTCAAGCAACACATCGACCAACGGGCGAGAGATCTCTTCACCTCGGGTATATGGCACGACGCAGTATGAGCAGTACTTGGAGCAGCCTTCCATAATCGAGACAAAAGCAGCTGCGCCATCAGCCTTAGGAGCTGGAAGATGATCAAACTTCTCAATCTCAGGGAAACTCACATCCACCTGCGGACGATTGGTCTGACGGCGACGTTCAAGCATCTCTGGGAGGCGATGCAGGGTCTGCGGCCCAAACACCACATCTACATACGGCGCACGCTTAACTACGTTCTCACCCTCTTGGCTCGCAACACACCCTCCGACCGCAATCATGAGATCAGGGTGAAGCGCCTTCATCTCACGAATACGCCCCAAATCTGAGAACGTCTTTTCCTGAGACTTCTCACGGATGGAACATGTGTTCATCACGACAAGATTGGCTTCGGAAAGATCTTCCGTGCGCTCATAGCCTTCACGAGCGAGCAGGTCGACAATGCGCGAAGAGTCGTAGTCGTTCATTTGGCAGCCAAAGCTGCGGAGGTAGAGTTTCTTGCTTGTCACGGTGGTGTCGAAAAAGAGAGGGTTCTGTCAAAGGGCGCCTGCCAGGCGTCAGTAAAACGGACCAAGATGATGCCCGTCTCAGATGGCGATCAGTATAACAAAGCAAGCTTATCGGTCCGCGTGCGGAAAAACGCCTTTTCGATAGGGCAGCGTCAGAGAACCAACACAAAGAGAAAACCCCGCACCACGAATCGTGGAACGGGGTGGAATTCTGTGGTGGCGCATCACGGATTCGAACCGCGGACACAAGGATTATGATTCCTCTGCTCTAACCGACTGAGCTAATGCGCCACTGAGGAGAAGCATTATGCCCAACAATAGGCTTCTCGTCAAGAGGGATGATAAATTTTGTTACATTTAGCTAATTTACTTCATTCACTCGGTCGGGCGGGAAATCGCCGGCGTCATCCCCCAGAAATGATGAGTCGGGCCATGGCCATGCCCCACCTCCAACGCATCCGAGTACTTCAGCGCATTGGTCAGATAAGCCTTAGCCATACGACTTGCTTCGATCACATCGTACCGTGGCAGCAGTGCTGCGAGCGCGGAGCTGAGTGTGCACCCCGTTCCATGGTCATTCTTGGTTTCAATGCGTTCCGCTTCAAGACGCACGGTCACATAACCATTAAAGAGCATGTCTGGGGAGTCAGAGCCGCCAAGGTGGCCACCTTTAAGGTAGACCCATGCATCGCGCTTTTTCATGAGTTTCCAGAGGTCTGCAGCCATCGCGGGAAACTCGTCTTCGCTAACCGAGCGGGGGCTCTCGCCTAGTAGCGCGAGCGCCTCGGGGAGATTAGGCGTCATCATGGTGGCTAGCGGCAGTAGCCGAGTGCGTAACGCACTCACCGCCTCCTCAGCCAAGAGTCGATCGCCGCTCTTGGCAACCATCACAGGGTCGAGCACGACAACTTTAGGCCGATAGTGCTCGAGCGTCTCTGCCACGACATCAATGAGTGCGGCGTTATCGAGCATGCCAATTTTGACAGCATCAATGGCCACATCCTCAAAGAGCACTTCCAGCTGTTCTTTCACAAAAGAGGGGGGAATTGGAAAAATTCCCTTCACGCCCGTAGTATTCTGCGCCGTCAAGGCTGTCACAACGCCACAAGCATAGGCGCCACAAGCGCTCATCGCTTTGACGTCCGCAAGCACGCCAGCGCCCCCTGAAGGATCGACGCCAGCAATGCTTATGACATTGACAATACGTTCTTTTGTGCCTTGTTCCATAACCCCTCCAAAACATCCATCATGCGCTCAGTGGCTCCAGCGTACTCCGTAGCAAACGCGAGCGCCGCCTCTGAAGCCTTCACCCGCTCCAGTGGCTCGTTGAGCCAGTGTTCAAACGCATCAAGCGCAGCTTCAGGCGTCTCAACTTGTAGCATGGCTCCAGCCCGACGACCATCGCGGACGATTTTGTCAAAGTTATAGGTACTCGGGCCAACGACAACGGGACTACCTGCGAGTGCGGGTTCAATGACATTTTGGCATCCAAAGGGCTCGAAAGATCCCCCCATCGCCACCATATCTGAGAGCGCACAGTAAAAGCTCATCTCACCCATGCTATCACCAAGAAGCACGTCGCAGTCCGTGGGTATATCCGTCACATCTCGAATCTGAGAGCGGCGCATCACCTTAAGTCCCGCATCCATCAACAAACTGGCAACGGTATCAAAACGCTCAGGATGGCGCGGCACCACCACCGTGAGCACACGGCCACGCAAAGCGACTCTCGACTTCAGCGCTTGAGCAAAGCGCACCTCTTCACCTGCACGCGTACTCGCGATAAGCGCAACGGGACGACTGAGACGGCTCTTCCAATCACGCGCAGCAGCCACTTGTGAGAGATTTGGGCGAATGTCGAATTTGACACTACCGCAGACCAGCACATTCCGAGCGCCTAGACTCTCAAAACGCTCTTTATCTTCCTCGCTTTGCGCGAGCACCGCAGCAAAGCTCTCGAACGCTGGTTTCATAAGATCGATAACGCGCGCAGCTTTCTCTCGGCTCTTCTCACTCTCACGGGCATTGGCGAGCACCATGGGAATTCCCGCAGCATTGGCCTCACTCATGAGGTTAGGCCACACCTCCGTTTCCATAATGATCCCAAGCGTCGGTTTAGTTTGGCGGAAAAACTTACGCACGGCGTACGGCGCATCGTAGGGCAAATAAGATTGAACAATACGCTCGGGCGCCATCGCCACAAGATCCCGCCCCGCCGAGCGCCCAGTAGGCGTCATGTGTGTCAGCAACACATCGCACTCAGGCCAGCGTTCAAGAATTGCAGCCAACAGCGGCTTAGCCGCATTGGTTTCCCCGACACTAACCGCATGAATCCACACACGAGGGCGATTGGTCTTAAGCGGGAATGACGACCACGCAAAGCGCTCATCCCAAAATTGACGGTATTCTGGCTGGCGACGCGAGCGCCACATCAGATAGAGGCTTGCCAGTGGCAGGGCAATCACACTGATCGCCCGATACATCTTGGGTGTTATTTTCACCTGGATTCTCCGAGAACCTTGTCAAAGGCGGCATGCACCTGCTCGACCGATGGAATCGTGCCAACGCCACCGAGCGACGTCACGGGTCCATCCCCATAGAGTTTGAGTGTCTCCGTGGGCGTGGAGACAAAAATGCCGACACTTGGCCGACCTAAGGCCGCACCTAGATGCGTGAGTCCCGTATCGACTCCGATCACGCCGCGCATCTCCGCTAGGGTGGCTGCCGTGGCCGCTAGTCCGCGCCGAGGCACAACCACGGCATCCGCAATACGCGCCGCGAGCCGTTCAACACGCTCGCGCTCGATTTCATTTCCCCAAAAGAGTGCACAACGCAACCCTACTGCCCTGAGCCTCATGCCTAGTGCCACCCAATGCTCTTCAGGCCAGAGTTTCTCATCACGACTCGTATTGACGGCAAGGCCCACAAAATCGCCCGAGAGCGGCTCAGCAAGCGTGCGTTGAGGAGAGAGCGCAAAAACGGGCAACGCTGGGTCAATCGTATAGTTGAGTGCTGCCGCTGCTGCCAAACGGTAACGGCGAACAGCGCCAAGCGACTCTGCAAAATCGAGTCGGCGATCGTAAAACAGCCCCGCGAGTGGTTCGCGTAGCGTTGAAAACGTATAGCCTGCAACGGTTGCCCCGCTCCAACGACAAAGCAGTGCAGAGCGCACTAGTCCCTGCAGATCCAATACAAGATCATAGTGTTCCGCTTGCATCGCGCGCTTGAGAGCCGCCACTTCTTGGCGCACCCCCTGTGAGAAAGGGTGCTTACGCCAACGGCGAAAAGCGCTGACCTGAACCCGTCTGACATTTGCTGCCAATGTGGGAATCTCTTGGAAACTCTCTTCAGCAGCCCAGTGCAACTCAATGTCAGCACGCGCACAGCAAATGTCATGCGCTACAGGCAACGCGTGGATGATATCTCCCATAGAGGAAGTTTTCACGAGCAGAACTTTCATGGAGCAAGTGTGTGTATGGAATCATTGGAAAGCGCGAGATTGACGCCATTGTAGCGGCAGAATATTCTCAGCGCTTTGATCGAGGAGCGCACCGAGCACTGGGTCAGAGCGCGCAGGGGAGTTGGCACTCAAGCTCCTCAGTGTGACAGCTTTGGCGCTGAGGACTGCGTCTGTTGCCGCAGTCCCGCGCTCAGCTTTCTCAGTCAATGCTTGCCTTGACTTCTGCTAGAGAAGACTCGACGCTCTCACCGCGTTCAACACGTGAACTGAGACGCTTGCCTAACTCAACACCGGGCTGGTCAAACGGGTTGATATCGTAGAGCGTACCAAGCATCGTAACCTTATGTTCATACATTGCCATCAGGCTACCCAAACGGCGCGGTGTTACCGCATCAAGCGCAACCACATTGACCGCATTGAAGTATGGCAGACGACTACTGCGAGCAATCAGCGCCTCCGTCTGTGCACGAGCATTGGCCTGCAACACACGATAGAGTTCGGCATAACGGTGCCCAGGCATCTCCGACCAAAGAATATCAATCGAGGTGTTACCCGTACCCTCACGAAGCCACTGGAAAAAGCTGTGCTGGCCCTCATTGGCGTTGTAACCCCACACTAGTTGTCCCGTCAGCTCTTCAATCAGCTTACCCTCTTTGTCATGAATCTTTCCAAGAGACTCCATCTCAAGCTGCTGTAACCAAGGCGCCATAATGCGCAGACGCTCATCGTAAGAGAGGAAACAGAACGACGGCACTTCAAGCGAGCGACGGTTATAAAACGAGAACATCGCGAGTTGAGCGGGGAGGTTCTTCTCAAAAGGCGCTGTCGCGGTATGTCGGTCCATTTCTGCGGCGCCACTTAAGAACTCCTTGAAGACTTCTTCGCCTAGTGCAATAGCAATCGGTAGCCCCACACTTCCCCATACCGAGAATCGGCCACCAACCCAGTCCCAAAGTGCAAACACATTCTCTCGCGGTAGCAACATCTGGTTAGCAGCTTCGGGATTCGCTGTTGCAAGCACCATATGCGCATGTCGATCACGTCCCACGATGCCGTTATCGAGTAGCCACTGATCCACAGCTGCCGCATTCACCAACGTTTCACGCGTTTTAAAGCTCTTAGACGAAACAACGACCAGCGTTGTCTTCGCTTTGCACTTAGCCAGTACGCGCTCCATGAGGATGCCATCAACGCTCGAGAGAAAATGCACCCGTATCTGTTGCTCAGGGCCACGTAGCGCATGGTAGACCGCATGTGGCCCCATCTCAGAGCCGCCAATACCGATGTTGATCACATCGGTGATAACGTCTCCACGGCAACCGCGCCACTCTCCATTACGCACGCGGCGTGCAAACTCAAGCATCCGCATGCGCTCAGCAAGCACCTCCTTAAACACCGGAAGGCGCGAGGTGTTCGCACGCAACAGCGTATGCAGCGCAGCGCGCTTTTCGCTAACGTTGACGACTTCGCCTTTGGTCATGCGCAAAAACGCCTTATGCACCCCCTTGGCCTCATAGAGCGCCTTTAACTCCATGTATTCGTCGTTGGTGAGGCGCTGGCGTGAAACATCCAAACGGATGCCACAGGCTGTCACTTCACAGAGGCTGCGATCGCGCGTTTCTCCCAAAAGGGGACGTGTGTATACCTTGTCGCTCATTTTGCGGCTCCTTAGCTCACTTTGTGCTCAGTGCGGCATACTGAGGTCGGGTTCAATGGCCGAAACTGCCGACATGAATGTTGTTCGAATGCGCTCCAATGCCTCAGGCGTATCGCCCTCAAAACGCAAGACGAGCACAGGCGTGGTATTGGAAGCGCGCACAAGGGCAAAGCCATCCTCCCACTCAGCACGAACGCCGTCGATCGTGATGATATCGGTGGCATCAGAGAAGTGCAGGTGTTGCTGCAGCTTAGCGATAATGGCCTTATTGCTGCCCTCCTTGACGGGAATCTGCAACTCTGGTGTATTAAACGCGGTGGGCAGAGCCTCGAGCACGGCAGTTGGGTTGGCGTGGCGCGAGAGGATTTCGAGCATACGGACACCCGCATAAACACCATCATCAAAGCCAGGCCAACGGCCATCGTTGAAAAAGAGGTGCCCCGACATTTCACCCGCAAAGAGCGCCCCGGTCTCGCGTAGCTTTGCCTTCACAAGTGAGTGCCCTGTACAGCTGATCACTGGCACACCGCCGTGTTCCTTCACCCAAGGAATAATGCGTCGCGTGCACTTGACGTCGTAGACGATCTGCGCGCCAGGGTGCTTTTGCAGAATATCCGCGGCAAAAAGCATCATCTGACGATCAGGGAAAATCACATTCCCTTGACGCGTCACAACACCCAAGCGATCACCGTCCCCGTCAAAGGCAAGCCCCACCTCAGCATCACTGGTCATCAGCGCCGCTTTGAGGTCAGCGAGGTTCTCGAGTTTTGAGGGATCTGGGTGGTGATTGGGGAAGTGACCATCAATATCCGTATAGAGTTCCAGCACCTCACAGCCAAGCGCCTTCAGTAAGCGCACGGCTGTGGGGCCTGCAACACCATTACCGGCATCCACAGCCACCTTCATTGGACGAGATAGCGAAACATCCGCCGTAATCTTTTCTAGGTAGGGCGTGAGTGCGTCCACCTCTTCAATCCGACCGGGCTTGTCTGCCAGCATCCAAGCCTCTGCATTAACCCGAGCGCCGATCTCTTGAATCTGCTCGCCAAAGAGCGTAATGCCCCCGAGCATCATCTTAAGGCCGTTGTAGTCAGGGGGATTATGGGAACCAGTCACCGCAACGCCACTGCCGTTGCCAAAGTGCTTGGTGGCGAAATAGAGCACGGGCGTCGGTACCATTCCAATATCCAGTACGTCCACGCCTGCCGAGGCAATTCCCTGCATCAAAGCCGTGGAAAGCGCAGGGCCAGAGAGTCGACCGTCACGACCAACGCAGACCGACTTTACCTGCTTATCACGAGCCATGGTGCCCAAAACGCGACCAATATCCCGCACGACTTCTTCGGTGAGCGTTTTTCCAACAATCCCACGAATGTCATAAGCCTTGAAAATGGACAAGTCCGCCGTCATAGTGTTTGTGATCCTTTTGCGAAAAATCTCCGACGTCTACCGTCGGGCGAAAGATGTGCTTATTTTAGCCAAATTCCGTTCTGCGCCTGTAGCACGGATGCGCCGAATGATACGGCGCAACGTATTTGACGGCGTCTAATTCCAAGGAGAAAGTGCTGTTTTTCGTATCAAGCCCTCTATATAATGAGCGCACTGATTTGCGTGGTAAGCGCTCACATGGGTGCTTTTCTGCGCATCGCGAAGGCCCCTAGGGCCGCGCACTGATCTCGGCGAGGCTTTCGCACACTGAGAAGCCTCCCTGCAACGCAGACGCTCCCGTCACTCGCCTTGATCCATGAATAAGGTTTTCACATGAACGCTCACGCTTTTCAAAACGCCCGTGTCCTCGTGGTTGGCGACGCAATGCTCGACCGCTATTGGTTCGGTGACGCAAACCGCATTTCCCCCGAAGCTCCTGTGCCCGTCGTTAAGGTGACGCGCTGCGAAGAGCGTCTCGGGGGCGCAGCCAATGTGGCCCTCAACATCGCTAGCATCGGCGGAAAGCCCTCGTTGCTCTGCGTAGTCGGTGACGACGAGGCAGGACACAAACTCGAAATGCGCGCATCAAGCGCTGGCATCAAACCAGTATTTCAGTTTGACCGAGGGCTTACCACCACGGTGAAGCTTCGCATCGTGGCGCGACAGCAGCAGATGGTGCGTTGCGACTTCGAAGACATGCCACACCAAGAAGTGCTTGCACAGCACTTGAATGTCTTTGACCAAGAGCTCCCCTCTCACGCTGCCTTGTTGCTTTCTGACTATGGCAAGGGAGGTCTCTCCCATATCACACACATGATCGGCGCGGCACGCGACGCGGGGATTCCTATTTTGGTCGATCCCAAGGGGGCTGACTATGAACGCTACAAAGGAGCCACCATCATCACCCCGAACCGCGCTGAGCTACAAGAAGTCGTCGGCCGCTGGAGCGGAGAACGCGATTTGATGGAACGGGCACAGAATCTTCGCACACACCTCGGGCTTAAATACCTCCTACTGACTCGTAGTGAAGAGGGTATGACGCTCTATAGTGAAGCGGGTTCTCTGAGCGTTCCGACACAAGCCCGTGAAGTCTACGATGTCTCGGGCGCTGGCGATACGGTTATTGCCGTACTTGGCACGATGCTTGCCATGGGGGCCGACATTGAGGAAGCGGTTCGCACGTCTAACCGCGCCGCGGGCATTGTCGTTGGAAAACTGGGAACCGCAAGCGTGAGCTATGAAGAGCTCTTTAGTAAGGTGAATTGTCCTTGCGCAGATAAATGATTTTTCTGGAGTTTTTGCCATGAGTATTCTTGTTACTGGCGCAGCTGGCTTCATCGGTTGCAACAATGTGCTCGCGCTCAATGCGCGCGGCATTACCGACGTCATCGCCGTTGACCATCTCGGCAAGAGCGAGAAATTCCTCAATCTCGCCCAGTGCACGATTTCCGACTATTTCGACAAAGTCGATTTCATCGAACGTGTCCGCCGTGGGACGGCGCCAAAGCCCGATGCCATTTTCCATCAGGGCGCCTGCTCCGACACCATGGAGCAAAACGGTGTCTATATGATGGAGAACAATTACCGCTACACGCTTGAGCTTTATCGCTGGGCACAATCGCTCCGTATCCCATTTATTTATGCCTCGAGCGCTGCCACGTACGGCCCAAGAACAGAATTCATCGAAGACGTCCGCTACGAACAGCCGCTCAATGTCTATGGCTACTCCAAGTACCTTTTCGACCAAGTTCTTCGTCGTGAGCTCTCCTCACTCAAGGCGCCGGTCATCGGCATGCGCTACTTCAACGTCTACGGTCCCCATGAGCAGCATAAGGGGCGCATGGCGAGTGTTGCGTACCATCAGTACTTCCAGTACCGCCGTGAGCGGAAAGTCAAACTCTTCGAGGGTTGCCTGGGCTACGGCAACGGAGAACAGTCCCGCGACTTTGTCTACATCGACGATGTCACAGCCGTCCTGATGCACTTCTTGGATAAGCCTGTTTCGGGCATCTATAACTGCGGCACGGGGCGTGCTCAACCCTTTAATGATGTGTCACTCTCCGTCATCAACGCCTTGCGTCGTGCAGAAGGCTTGTCTGCACTTAGCCTTGAAGAGGCGGTCTCGAGTGGTGAACTCGAATACATCGCCTTCCCTGAGGCTCTCAAAGGTAAGTACCAAGCCTTTACCGAAGCAAACCTCACCAACTTGCGTGCCGCAGGCTGCGATGTTGCCTTCCGTAGCGTTGAAGAAGGTACGACGGCGTACATGCAGTACCTGCTCAAAGCGCATCCCAATGTGGAATAAGTCATGAAAAAGCGCGCCGCCTTTCTCGACCGAGACGGCGTGATCAACATCGATCACGCCTACGTGCACACCATCGATAAATTCGACTGGATTGATGGCGTACTTCAAGCTGCCGCCACGCTCTACCAAGACGGCTGGCTACTCGTGATCGTCACCAACCAGTCTGGTATTGGTCGAGGCTACTACACTGAGGCGGATTTTCAGACCCTCAACGACTGGATGAGCCAGCAGTTTGCACAACATGGCGCGCCGCTTGCAGGTCTTTATTTTTGCCCGCATCATCCCGAAAAGGCTCTGCCGGCCTATCGAGAAAATTGCGATTGTCGCAAGCCAGCGCCTGGCATGTTGCTGACGGCAGCACGTGAGCTCAATTTAGATCTCTCGGCATCCATCATCTTTGGTGACAAACGCAGTGACATGCAGGCAGGGCTACGCGCAGGATGCGCAGAACGAGTACTACTCGGTACCGATGCGCTGGTTTGCCCAAGTCCTGTTGAAGAGGCCACGGCGTGCTTTACAGGGCTCGCTGAAGCGGTCTGCTCGAGCTGGTATAAAAAACTTTTGGAGCGTCTATGAGCACAAAACTGCCGGCTCCCGGCTTTGAACACAAAATTTGCACCCTAGAAACGCTTGCCGAACGCGCCCAGGCGCTCCCCAAACCTCGTGTTTTTACCAATGGGGTCTTTGATATCTTGCACCGCGGGCATGTGACCTACCTTGCCCAAGCGCGTGCACTTGGCGCAAGCCTCATTGTTGCCGTCAACAGTGACGCCTCCGTTCGCATGTTAGGCAAAGGCGACGACCGGCCCATCAACACCGAAGCGGATCGTGCGGCCGTTCTAGCCGCGCTTGAAAGCGTCGATCTCGTTGTAGTGTTCCCAGATAAAGTTCCACTCAACGCGGTCGCGCTTGCCAAGCCGGAGCTCTATGTCAAGGGGGGAGACTATCAGATAGAGGATCTGCCTGAAGCAAAACTCGTGGCCACATGGGGTGGGCGCACCATCACCGTCGCCTTCGAACACGAAAAAAGCACGACGAAATTGTTGCAAAAAATCCGCCACACACAATAACAAAATCCCCAGTGCTCGCTCAATCTGGCAGGCCACTGGGGATTTTTTGTATGAACGTGCTGAGCAGACTAGCGCAGAGCAGTGATCAGCTCAGTGGTAAGGGCTACTTAGTGAATCACAAAGCCGCGCTTGCGGGCAAAGTTCACCGTCGCATCCAAGAAGCCCTGCTTACTACCGCAGTCAAAGCGCTTACCCTCAAAGCGATGAGCAAAGGTGGGGACCGTCTCAAGCGAGGCAGAAATGCCATCGGTGAGCTGAATTTCTCCACCAATACCAGGCACCGTTGCAGCCAAGTAATCAAAGATTTCAGGCTCGAACACGTAGCGGCCGATCACAGCCAAACGCGATGGCGCAGCCGAAGGTTCAGGTTTTTCAACAATGCCGCGCAATGCAGAGGTGCTCTGCTTATCGTCATCGACACTCACAATACCGTAGCTCTTGGTTTCTTCTGGCGCCACATCGAGCACGGCAACGACAGAACCGCCCCCCTGCTCTTGACGCGTCTTAATGAGCTGACCGATACAAGGCGTTTCGCTGTCGACCAAATCGTCCGCGAGGATGACGCCAAAGGGCTCGTTACCAACAACGGGCTTTGCACACAGCACAGCATGACCCAAGCCAAGCGCCTTGGGCTGGCGAATATAGATGCAATTAATGCCAGAGGGCACAATGCTCTGCACGAGGTCTAGTAGCTCTTTCTTACCCTTGCTCTCGAGTTCACGTTCAAGTTCAGGGTAATTATCAAAGTGATCCTCGATGGCACGCTTTGTGCGACCCGTGACGAAAATCATTTCAGTCACGCCGGCCTTGACGGCCTCATCAACCGCATATTGAATGAGCGGCTTGTCGATGATGGGCAGCATTTCCTTAGGCATTGCCTTCGTCGCAGGCAAAAAACGCGTGCCAAGACCATTGACAGGGAAAACGACCTTTTTAACGGGTTTCATAAGAATCTCGCAGTGCCCGTAGACAATTTCTTACGGAGTTACACTGCCTCCTCTCGCTTAAGTTCAGTTGAAGAACGCAGACGGCTCGATGCTCCCCCAATTGAAGAGACTCGGTACGTCTAGCGGCAAGAAGACAGACTGTGTCTTCATAAAAAGAAACCAACCTGAGCAGGCGCAAAACGCTCCCAAACAATCAAACTGGTATCCCCGCACAGAGGACAGTGGAGCGCAGGCGGCTACAATAAGGCAGGTGGCTGTATTTTGCCACACTCCTAGGTCTTCAGTTCAGAAGTCTTCAGGTAAAACATCCACTTCAAATCATATCTGTGAGTCATGTCAACCTCTCAACAAGAACGCCCTTTCTACGTTATTGGGGATCTTCAAGGCTGCTTGGAAAGTCTCGATCAACTGCTTGAGCGCTTACCAACGGAGGGAGACCTTATCTTCGTAGGCGACCTCATTAACCGTGGTCCCGATTCGCTTGGTACATTACGGCGAGTCATTAGTCTTGGCCCTCGAGCAGAGGTTGTCCTCGGCAACCATGACCTGCATTTACTCGCCTGTGCTGCGGGCGTTGGCAAGGTGCACAAGAAGGACACGATTCAGCCGATTCTTGACGCGCCCGACGCCGAAGCGCTACTAGACTGGCTTCGGACGCGACCACTCATGCTTGAGCGTGGAGGCATTGTCATCGTTCACGCAGGCATTCACCCCAAGTGGACACTCGAAGCCGCGAGAGCGCATGCTCGAGAGGCAGAACAAATGCTTGCCAGCAAAAAGTGGCGCAAGAAACTCGCCAAAATGTATGGCGGACTCGATTGGTCGGAAAAGCTTGAAGGACCACTCAGAATTCAAGCGATTCTCAACGCCTTTACGCGGATGCGCTTTGTGCATCGAGACACGGGAGCACTGAACTTTGAATTCAAGGAAGGGCTTGACTCTGTCAGCGAGGAATGGATCCCGTGGTTCAAGTACAAGAATCGCCTAAACGCCGATGTTCCCATCTGCTTTGGACACTGGTCAATGCTCGGGCTGATTAACGAGCCCAATCTCATTGCCACAGATACGGGGTGCCTCTGGGGGGGCTCCCTCACCGCTGTACGCTTTCCCGATCGCGAGGTCACAAGCATTGCTTGTCCCTGTTGGGCAGATCCCTTCGCTTTCAAGAAAAAGAACGGCTGAGCCGAGAAGCGCCATTCGTCGCCCCCCCTTTTGTTCGACCTCTAACAACGTAGCGCGCTACGCGTTGGGACGCTCTTGAGAGAGTGAGTCCGAGAGCTGGCGCGCACGAGTCGCCGTCGCGTCCTCCATGCCTAAGGCATTAGCGATACTGGCAGACACTTCCGCGCAAAGCATTCGCCTATCCTTCCCCTCTGAGTCAATGGGCGGAAGAATGCTCGCCTCAACCCCAATACCCCGGGTCGAGACGATTCGGCGAATGATGGTAAACATGGGGGTCTCCCCCGCATACGAGGTCAAATCGGTCGTCTCCCCATTGAGCGTGTAACGCAACGCAATTGGCAACACCTGTGCTCCGACCTCTGGAGCGGCAACAAAAAGATTGGAATAGAAGGGCAGTAGCGACAAACCACCGCCCGTACGCCCCTCGGGGAAGAAAAGCACATGCTCTCCCGACTGTAGCGCTTTGCCCATATCTGAAGCGATTTCGAGCACCGCGCGCTTTCGCGAGCGGTCAATAAAGAGCGTATTGACACCACGACTAATCCAGCCAAAGAGTGGCCAAGAAGCAATTTCTTTTTTTGCAACAAAGCGGCAGGGCAAAATAGCATCGAGCACAAAAATGTCGACAAAGCTGATGTGATTTGCACACACCACATAACCTTTGCCACGAGTCCCAAAGTCACCTTGGGTAAGTTCCGCGGGCAATGCCCCCTTCACAGTCACGTCTATACCCACACTAACGGGGATACGCCGCGCTAAGCGCTGAATCCATCTCAGCTTTTGGACGCGGTTCATAAACGGAAACCCGATCAAAATGATCAGCGTTATGACAACGATGAGGCATGCTAGCCAAACCAGTCTCCACCATCCGGACATCTTCAACATTTCCTTCAATTTCTTAGATGTTGCGTGCTCTCACAGTGCTTCATGCTCATTGAAAAACTGTTGTAGGATCACAGCCGCTGCACGGTCATCGATAAAGTCCTCAGCATCTTCCACGACCACCGAAGAAAAACGCTCATCAACGTAAAAAACAGGGCGGCGGTATCGAGCGGCTGCCTGCCGACCAAAGCGCTCACAGCGTGCAGTCAAATCTGTCGGGCTACCGTCTCCATGGCGAGGCACGCCAACGACAAAAGCATCGGGCTTCCAAAGGGCAACTAGCACACCGAGTTTCTCCCAACGGTCATTGTTGGTGGCCGCATGGATAATTTCGAGAGGTTGTGCTTGCCTGAGCAAACTATTGCCAAGTGCCACGCCAGTACGCGCCAAACCGAAGTCAAGCGCCATGTAAATCTTTTCCTTTTGCATCTTATGAAAACGATTCTACAAATTGGCGCGAAATGTCACCCATTCCGCGTATGTGGGCGTATTCTAATGGGAAGCTGGGATAGGCTAGCGGCAAAAACATCGCTCTTTTCATTACCCCATCCTTCAAAAAAGGTTCTATATCATGGTCGAAAACGTTTTGGAAAAGCTCACCGAATTATTTGCCTCACACAATGCGCGTTTTCGCGTGCTACATCACGCGGCAGGCGAAAAATCTAGTCAATCCGTTGCCGAAATTCGTGGAACAGAACTTGGACAAGGAGCCAAAGCACTTTGTTGCACAGTAAAGGGCAATGGAGTCAAGCGCTACGTACTAGGAGTCTTACCTGCTGACTATCAAGCAGATCTTGCAAGCTTAGCCGCAGCTGTTGGTGGACGTCGAGCCTCACTGGCGAGCCCTGCCGAAGTCATGGAGTTAACGGGCTGCATTTTTGGAGCCGTCCCCCCCGTGAGTTTCCATCCCGATTTGGCCGTGGTCATTGATCCCTCGCTTTTCACACGTTATGAGGAAATTGCCTTTAACGCAGGGCATCGTGACGTTTCCATCATTATCAATGCTGCAGACTTCCGAGCTGCCGTTGAGCATAGCGAACACGCTTTCAGTCATCTGCCGGAAGCGGAGAGTCCTCGTGTTGCGGAGCAATAAAAATGGCCGTGCCTTTTGAAACCGTCATCAGCAACGCCCTCACGCCAATTACTCTCATTTCTGGCGTAGGATTGGTCATGCTCTGCATGACCAATCGCTATAACCACACGGTTGATCGCATTCGGCAACTGCTAGCCAAGTATCACGAGGCTGACAGCGCAGACGAGCCTGATTTGCTTGAGGAGATTCATCTCATCCACTATCGCTCAAGCTTACTGAGACGGGCCATCCTCTCGATTGCCATCTCAGCCATGTGCGCTGCCCTCATGATCGCCACGAATGTCACTACCTACTATCTTGGCATTGACCTCACGGTGATTGCCTTTGTTTGGCTCTGTTTGGCACTCTCGCTCATTATTCTTGCAACCTGCACCTTTGCACTCGAAGCGACTTTCTCTCTACACGCGCTCGATCTTGCGGTCAAACACATGCCACCGCTCAATAGGGA
The DNA here is from genome assembly GCA_902463725.1 of uncultured Sutterella sp. Taxonomy (GTDB): domain Bacteria; phylum Pseudomonadota; class Gammaproteobacteria; order Burkholderiales; family Burkholderiaceae_F; genus Sutterella. The sequence goes on from CABQGK010000007.1 coordinate 39,471, forward strand.
GTCAGAGAAGTGATCACCCCTGAATTTAACCGCTTGCTACTTGAGGCTCTCACCCCGATTACCTTGATCTCGAGTGTCGGACTTCTCATGCTCTGCATGACCGCTCGCTACAACCACACAACAAACCGTATTCGACAGCTCATGAGTCGACGTCGAACTGGCGGCGCCACACTAGAGCCAGACATTGATAACGAAATTCGCATCATCCATCGGCGTGCGGCCTTGTTGAGACGCGGTACGATTCTGCTGACGCTCTCAACCGTATGTTCAAGCTGCCTCATTGCCGTTTCTGCAGCTCACAGCTTTCTCGGGTTGCACTACGACGCCATCGGCGCATGTCTATTGATGCTCGCAGTGTTGCTGATCATTAGCGCATCGGTCTTTTTTGCCTTAGAGATTTGGATCTCACTGCACGCGCTCGACCTTGTCATCAAGCGCTTGCCTCCGCCCCCCGATACACTACTCTCTTCAGTTAATCGGCTCTTCTAAGCACTACGCTCGCAAAGGAGCTTCCCCGTTGCGTCTCTGTCATGGGTGTCGCGAGCGTGGTCCATCGCCCCCTAGCGTGGACTCCTCAAGAGCCTAGAGCGGATACGCCTTACAGATGCGCTAGAACTCTACGCTCAAGGCTCTCTGAGCCTTCGAGCACATCTCCCTCCCTAAAGCGCTCAAGTCAGTTTGCTATAGTAGCGAGAACAACGGTGTGGGCGGCACGGCCCACCCACTTTCGCTTAGTGCGGTAACATTCCGCCCTTTTCTAAAGGAGAGGACTGAGGAAGGTCTCTATGCAAGAGAACTCTTCGGCAACGTCCCCAGCACTCAACATGAATATTCTGCTCACAGGCGGGCTTGGTTTTATTGGCTCGCACACGGCCGTGGAACTCTTACAACAAGGCCACACGGTCGTTCTCTACGACAATCTTTGCAACACAACAAGTACTGTCGCCGATCGCATCGAAACGATTACAGGCCGATCAGCGCATGTGGTCATCGGAGACATCCGAGATCGCACCCTGCTCGAGAAGACGCTCAAGGACTTTGCCATCGACCTGGTCATCCATTTCGCAGCACTAAAAGCCGTTGGTGAATCCGTCGTCAAACCGCTTGAGTATTACGATAACAACATCACAGGGACGCTTACCCTGCTAGCGGCCATGCGAAGCGCGGCTGTTTCTCGCATTATTTTCAGTAGTTCCGCGACCGTTTACGGTGAGCCCGAATCACTGCCGCTGACGGAAGAGTCTGCGCTACATGACGCTACCAATCCCTACGGTCGCACTAAGCGTATGGTCGAGGAGATCCTTGCGGACATCTGCCAAGCAGACCCAACGTTCTGCGCTGTTAATCTTCGCTACTTCAATCCTATTGGCGCCCATCCCTCAGGGCTCATTGGCGAGGATCCCAATGGTATCCCCAATAATCTGTTGCCCTATGTTGCCCGCGTTGCCAAAGGTGCCCTCAAAGAGGTTCAGGTCTTCGGGAGCGACTATCCCACCCTCGATGGAACGGGGGTGCGCGACTTCATTCATGTCGTGGATCTCGCCATCGGTCACGTCAAGGCCATTGACTACGCCATGAAACACACTGGCTGGATAGCCTTCAACCTCGGCTGCGGTCATGGCTTCAGCGTACTCGAAGTCATCAAAGCCTTTGAGCAAGCCAGTGCTCGCCACATCCCCTACCGACTCGTTCCTCGCCGCGCTGGTGATATTGCCGAAAGTTACTGCTCTCCGGCGCGAGCAGAGGCTCTCTTGGGGTGGAAAGCCGAACGGGGATTGGCAGAGATGTGCCGAGATGCTTGGAATTTTGAACTGAAAAGCGGTAGCGCTGTCGCAGCGCAAAACGTGCTTCCCGACGAAACGCACCAAAGTTGAAAGAGATCAACACGAAGAACCTCCACATCCTCGGACGTGGGCCTTCGCACTTGTAGAGCGATCCACGGATTCTGTGCGAGAAGCGCTCAACGAGCGCCTCTCGCGCAAAACGAATCATCAGTTATTAACAGGGTAGGTTATCCACAAAACCACAAAAACAACTGATTGATTTTTAAAGACTTTTCCATTTTTAATGTCGAGTTGTCCACAGATGCGTGGATGAGTAATTCACATCATCCACAGAGTTATCCACAGCCTGAAACTCTCCAAAAAAGGTTAAGCCTTCACGCTACGTTTGAGTTTTCTGAGATAGGGGGCCGTTACACTAGCGCCGCGCGTTTTGAGCATCTGCTCAGGTGTGCCTTCAAAGAGAATTTCGCCACCGCCTGCGCCCCCCTCGGGGCCCATATCCACTACCCAGTCGCTACCCCAAACCACGTCGAGGTTGTGCTCAATCACAAGCACCGTATTGCCAAGTTTGACCAACTCTCGCAATACGTTCATCAATTGTGCGATGTCCTCGAAATGTAGACCAGTCGTAGGCTCATCAAGAATGTAAAGCGTGCGTCCAGTGTCGGGACGAGCGAGTTCTGTCGCCAACTTGATGCGCTGTGCTTCCCCCCCAGAAAACGTGGTGGCACTTTGCCCTAGACGAATATAACCAAGCCCCACAGCCTCCAAGGCTCGAAGTATACGCAGAATACGCGGATAGGCATCAAAAATGCCGATCGCTTCGCGGACGGTCAGATTGAGCACTTCAGCAATATCGAGTCCCTTGTATTTCACCTCAAGCGTTTCGCGGTTGTAACGCCGACCGTGGCAAACCTCACAGGGCACGAACACATCAGGGAGAAACTGTAGCTCCATCTTCACCATACCGTCGCCCTGACAGGCCTCACACCGACCACCCTTGACGTTAAAGCTAAAGCGTCCCGCATTGTAGCCACGCTCGCGCGCCATCTGTGTGTTGCCGAAGACTTCACGAATCTGCGTAAAAAGTCCAGTGTACGTGGCCGGGTTGGAGCGCGGCGTCCGTCCAAGTGGGGTTTGATCGACCATCACCACTTTGTCCAGGAGCTCTAGGTGCTCAAATCCATCATTTTCTAAGGGCTCTACAACGCTCGCACCATTGAGCTCACGATGTAGCCCTGCGTAGAGCGTATCGATGACAAGCGAAGATTTCCCAGAGCCTGATACGCCAGTGACAGTCGTCAAGACGCCAACGGGCAAGCTGAAATCCACATGCTTGAGATTGTGCCCACGGGCATTGCGCAGATGCACAGCACCATGGATAGGCTTATTGCGATGCGCAGGTGCCGCAATACTTCGCTTTCCAGAAAGATACGCCCCAGTGAGCGAGGCTGGATTTTCGATAATCTCCTGCGGCGTCCCCACTGCCATGACCTTGCCACCGAGTTCCCCAGCGCCTGGCCCTAAATCCACCACATAATCCGCATTGCGGATCGCATCTTCATCATGTTCAACCACAACAAGCGTATTGCCTAAATCACGCAATGTTTTGAGGCTGTCAATCAATTTATCGTTGTCCCGTTGGTGTAGCCCGATGCTAGGTTCATCCAACACATAGAGCACGCCCGTCAAGCCGCTACCAATCTGTCCGGCAAGACGAATGCGCTGAGACTCCCCTCCCGAAAGCGAGTCCGTACGTCGGTCAAGCGTCAGATAGCCGAGTCCCACGTGTTCAAGAAATCGTAATCGTTTGCGGATCTCCTCAACGAGGCGCAACGCAACACTATGATGCGTTTGAGAAAACTCCAACTCGCCTAAGCGTTGTTGAAGCGCAGTTAGTGAGAGATGTTGTAGCTCGAGCAGTGTGACCTTCACCGTGCCGTCTCCCACATAAACAGAGAGCGATTCACGCCGAAGCCGTAATCCCTGACAGGCCTGACAAGTCACCGATGAGCGGAAAGCCGACAACCCTTGCCGCAGATAGCGGCTCGTAGCAGGGGAGTCCCAAAGCTGTTGCATCTCCGTGACAATGCCGCCGAAAGGAGGCGTCAGCGCCCGAGTTGCTTCTGTCCCATAAAGAAGCCCATTTTGAACCTCCGAGGAAAGACTCTCCCAAGGCTCGGTCAACGATGCACCTAGCACAGGCGCCACATACTTAAGGCGCTTGTAATTCTTAGCATTTCGCATATCCCACCCAGAAATTGCCCCTGTAGCAAGTGACAAGGGCGGCGCTGTAACGATCTTGGTGAGATCAAAGGCATCGGTCATGCCCGTGCCTTGGCACGTTGGGCAGCAACCCTCAGGGCTATTGGGTGAGAACATTTTCGGCTCTAGCTTACTAACCGTAAAATCACACCTCGGGCATACATAGCGGGTACTAAAGTCATGCCGACTCCCGTCATCCATACCGACGAAATAGATCCGCCCCTTTCCTAACTCAGACGCCGTCTCGCAACTATCGGCAAGTCGCTCTCTATTTTCTGGCGTAATTCTCAGGCGATCGACTACCACCGAAATGTCATGCGGTTGCCCATCGTTGAAACTCACGGGCTCATGTAGCTCACGCACCACACCATCGACCTCAAAGCGGGTAAAGCCCTGCGCAAGAGCCATGGAGAAAAAATCTCTAAAGTCATCGACCTTCTGGTGCGCAATCGGTGCCATCAACATCATGCGGCTATTACTTGCGTCAGTCAGAATCGTGTCAACAATACTGGCAATCGAACTCATCCTGAGCGGCAGGTGGTGATCTGGGCAATAAGGCACCCCAAGTCGCGCGAATAGTAGTCGCAGATAGTCAGCGATCTCCGTGACGGTACCCACCGTGGAACGAGAGTTACTTCCTACCCCTCGCTGATCGATCGCAATAGCGGGCGATAAGCCCTCGACCGAATCAACATCAGGCTTTGGCATGAGATCGAGGAATTGACGTGCATACGTCGAGAGGCTTTCTACATAGCGCCGCTGCCCCTCCGCGTAAAGCGTATCAAAGGCTAGAGAGCTTTTCCCGCTACCTGACATCCCTGTGATGACCGTCAGTTTCCCTCTTGGAAGCGTTAAATCAACGTTCTTGAGGTTGTGCGTTCGAGCGCCTTTGATGATAATGCCGTCCATGAATATCTGTCCCTTAAGCTAATAGCCAACTCTTCAATATAGACTGTCGAACAATTTTACGTAAAGCGCTTCATGCGCACAGCTCTCAAACACAACAAGAAAGTCCTGATGATGACAACACAAACTGAAGGTCTTGAGCGACCCTCTTCGTTCAAAATGACCCCGAACGAAAAGCGAGCAAGCATGTCGCTTGCCAGCGTGTTTGCCCTGCGCATGCTTGGGCTTTTTCTGATTTTGCCGGTCTTTGCTGTTTACGCGAGCCACCTACCTGGTGGGGAAAATGCTTTTTATGTCGGTTTAGCACTCGGCACTTACGGTCTTACCCAATGTTTTCTGCAAATCCCCTTTGGACTCGCGAGCGATCGCTTTGGTCGCAAACCTGTCATTGTGGCAGGACTACTACTCTTTATTGCGGGCAGCGTCGTAGCAGCGTTAGCAAATAACATTTGGTGGGTCATCGCTGGGCGCGCAATACAAGGCGCAGGAGCGATCTCCGCTGCGGTCACCGCCTATATTTCAGACTCAGTACGTGAGTCGGTGATTACCAAAGCTATGGCCATGGTAGGTGCCTCCATCGGCGTGACCTTTGCGCTCAGTTTAGTGATCGCTCCACCCTTAGCAAACCTCTGGGGCGTGCCAGGACTATTTTGGATCACGGCTCTCATGTCTACCTTTGCAGTGCTCGCCGTTTTGAGACTTCCTGGGGGACAACGTGCACATGAACACGAACAAAAAGAGCCCCATCAACACTGGAGCAAGGTGCTCTTCAACCCGCAACTTCTGAGGCTCAATGCGGGGATTTTCTTCCTGCATGCAGCCCAAATGTCGCTCTTTGTGGTGGTGCCCCCAAGACTGGTCTCGATGGGGCTACCCGTGCTACACCACTGGTATATCTATCTACCTGCCGTCTTGCTTGGGTTCGCCATCATGTTCAAGCCCATCGTTTGGGCAGAGAAATCCAAGCAGGTCGTCAAACTTCTTCGTACTTGCGTTGCACTACTCGGCATCGTCTTTGGGCTATTTACCTTTCTCATGCACTCGATTTGGGAAATTGCTTTCCTGATGACGTTGTTCTTCGCATGCTTTAACATCCTAGAAGCGACCCTGCCAGGGCTCATCTCGCGAACCGCGCCAAAAAGTGACAAGGGGCTCGCGCTTGGCATCTACAACACAACACAAAGTCTTGGGCTCTTTATAGGCGGCGCTGTAGGCGGCTGGCTCTCTCAACATTTCTCAGCCGAAACCGTGTTCATCGTGTCTGCCTCTGCTATGCTTGTGTGGTTTCTTCTTGCTCTCGGTCAACATGAGCCGGTAAGCCGCTCAACCGAGCGCACGAATGGGCAATGAAGCTTTTTTCAGATTAAATTTACAGTGGGTTATTATGGCTTCAATCAACAAGGTGCTTCTTGTCGGGAATCTCGGTCGAGATCCCGAAACTCGTTATTCAACTGACGGAAAAACGGCCATTACAGCAATGAGCTTGGCGACGACGCGCCGTTACCGCAATCCTGAAGGCGAGACTGTGACCGAAACCGAATGGCATCGCGTCACGCTCTTTTCTCGTCTAGCGGAAATTGCTAAAGAATATCTGCGCAAAGGTAGCCTCGTCTATATTGAAGGGCGTCTACGCACCCGCCGCTATACCGGCAAGGACGGTATTGAGCGTTTCACAACGGAAATCATCGCCGAACAGATGCAAATGCTTGATCGCCGTTCGAGCGATCAGCACGATGTTGATGACGGCTTTGAAAGCACCCCGCGCGCGCGACAAAGCGAAAGCGCTGCGCCGCAGAATAGCGCGCCCGCAATGCCCGCTGGTGGAATCGACTCGCTCGACGAAGACGTCCCGTTCTAAGTCGATGTGCCCATCAAACAGTAAGGCCGCTGATCCAACAAGATCTGCGGCCTCTGTTTTTTGCCCCAGTATTTCGTGGCGTTACTCGTGACGAACCGCCTCAATCGGATCGAGTCGCGCAGCGCGTCTCGCTGGGAAATACCCAAATACCACACCAGTAGCCGCTGCAACACCAAAAGCCAAAACGTTAATGAAGGGGTTGAAGATGAACGGCACATCCATCATATTGGCGAGTATGAGCGACACCCCCAGTGCTAGCAGCAGTCCCATCACACCGCCCAGTCCCCCTAGCACCAAGGACTCAATCAAGAACTGCATCTGCACTTCACGCGCCAACGCACCAATGGCAAGACGTATGCCGATTTCTCGCGTACGCTCTGTGACGGAAACGAGCATGATGTTCATAATGCCAATACCGCCCACCACGAGGCTCACACCAGCAACAGCTGCCAATAATGTCGTCATAATCCGCGTGGTAGAGGCAACCTTAGCGGCAATTTCAGCAGTGTCCAAAATTTGGAAATTGTTATCGTCTCCATCACTGAGTTTCCGACGTTCCCGCAACAACTGCGTGACCGCACTCTTGAGGCGTTCACGATCCGAGAGGGGGTTGATGGCCAACAGCAACGCACTGACTCTCGTAGAACCTAACATTCGGCGTTGCACGGTTTTCAGCGGCATCACCATCAAATCATCCTGATCGCCCCCCATTGCCGCAGTTCCCTTGCCCTTTAGTAAGCCAATAACACGGCAACTAAAGTTCCCTGTTCGGATAGTGCGTCCAACCACTTGAGCCCCTTCTCCGAAAAGCTCTTTTTGAATGGTCGTACCAATGACGCAGACAGCCGCCCCTGACATCAGCTCACCGCTTTCAAAGTAGCGCCCTTGTTCAAGGGAGCGATTGTCGATCTGAAAATAATTGTTGTTCGTCCCAACGACGCTTGTCTGCCAATTTCGACCGTTGCCAACCACAGTTAATGTATTGGATACCTGTGGCGCCACCGCAGTAATGCCTGCAATTTGTCCCATAATGGCATCAGCGTCTTCGCTTTTAAAGGAAGGAGCTCCTACACTCTGCCCAGGCCCCATCCGTAAGCCTGGCCTCACCATGAGCTGGTTATTGCCAAAACTTTCAATCTGTTCCTTGATGGCTTGAGTAGCGCCGTTGCCCACTGTCACCATGCTGATGACGGCCGCAACCCCAATCACAATACCGAGCACCGTCAGTAGGCTGCGCATCGGATTGCGAAAGATTTGTCTCAGTGCGAGTAGAAATGCGTTACCAATCATGGTCTTACCTCTTGGTTGCGCTCATCACTTTCGAGGCGTCCATCGCGGAAGCGAATAATTCGCCGAGCGTAGGTTGCCATATCAGGCTCGTGCGTGACCAGCACCACCGTAATTTTTTCCGACACATTGAGGTCGGTCAGCAACTCCATGATTTCGACACTGCGTGAGCTGTCTAGGCTACCCGTTGGTTCATCAGCCAGCAACAGACGAGGTTTTGTCACAATGGCACGCGCAATGGCGACACGCTGCTGTTGACCACCCGAGAGCGCAGCGGGGGTATGGTGCTCCCACTGACCGAGCCCAACACGCTCAAGTGCAGCACGTGCCTGAGCACGTCGCTCGGCCTTTGGCAGCCCTCGATAGAGAAGTGGCAACTCCACATTCTCAAGCGCAGTGGTTCGTGCTAGCAGATTGAACCCTTGAAACACAAAGCCCAAGTAGTTACGCCGCAGTAGCGCCCGCTCATCACCCGAAAGACGTTCAACGTGAATACGGTTAAGCAAATAGGTGCCGCGAGTCGGACGATCCAGTGCTCCAATGATGTTCATCATCGTCGACTTGCCTGAACCAGACGGCCCCATGATCGCCACAAACTCACCTTGGTCAATCGTAAAAGAAACGTCGCGTAGCGCATCAAAAGCGGCCTCACCCGTGCCATAGCGCTTATGGATGTGTTCAAGCCGCAGAAGCGGCTCACCCTGCTTCAATTCTTCGCTCATGCCCGCCTCAATGTCTAGGAGCCTTTTGCGCGTTGCTGGTCAATAATCACAGCGTCATTCTCATGCACATCTCCACTCACAACCTCGGTATGCATCCCGTCGCTCACGCCCGTAACGACCTCCACTTTTACCGCCTTACCATCGCGCAACACATAGAGAGACTTAGTCGCTTCTCCGTGCAAAGCAAGCTCTTTAGCGGTCTTGTTCGCCGTTGTTCTATGCGGCGGTCCCATCATGATTTGGGTCTCTTTTTTCTCTGTTTTTTCTACACTCGGGCTGTAGCGGAACGCGGAGTTGGGCACCAAGAGCACGTCTTGCTTGTGCGCTGTCTCAATGGTGGCCGTCGCAGTCATCCCTGGACGCAGGAGCATTTTTGAATTATCCACATTCATGTACGCGGTATAGGTCACTACGTTCTCATTCGTCACAGCACCATAAGCGACTTTCTTGAGTTCGGCGGGGAAATGTTGATTTGGATAAGTACTCACCGTAAAGGTGACAGGATCTCCAGGTTTAACCACACCGATATCGGCCTCGTCCACTAGCACCTGTAGCTCCAACTTACTGAGGTCTGTGGCGAGTGTTAGAAGTTCCACAGCCTGCAATGAAGCGGCAACGGCGAGCCCAGGCTCAACCGATCGAGCGAGCACAACACCGTCAATCGGAGAGAGGATGCTCGCTTTGCTACGCTCAGTTTCAGCCGTTTTCAGCGTAGCCTCCGCATCCGCAATACTGGCATCCGACACGGCTAAAGCAGCTTTATTCACAGCAACTTTCGCCTCCTGTTGCTCCATGTCACTCTTAGAAGGCGTCAGGCCATTAGAGCGTTTATTGAGGTCTCGCATGCGCGCAAGCGTCAACTGTGACTCCTTCAAATTCGCTTCACTCTGCTGGCGCTGAGCGCGAGCACTTTGCACCGCAGCCTTTGCTGATAGGATCTTCGCATCAAGATTGCGCGTATCAAGATCGATCAGCGGATCCCCTGTGTGAATCACAGAATTCACATCCACGTACACCTTGCGCACGATGCCTGACATTTCTGAACCGAGCGATACCGTACGTATTGGCTGTAGCGTCCCATCCGCTGTCACGGTAACGCTAAGTTCTCCACGATAAGCAACCTCAGTAACATAAGAGACTCCCCGTGCCGCATGGCTCGACTGCCACCAGTACCATCCGCCAGCCGCCGCGGCGCAGAGCGCAGCAACAGCAAAGCCTTTTATGTACCATGGCGTCTTCGGCATTTTTAGGAGATTTTCTTCTTCAGTTGACATGATTCGGTTCTCTTTTATCGAGCATTATCTGAGACATCCCAAGCGCCCCCAAGTACACGGTAAAGTGTGCCCATGGCATTGCTGTAGGCTGCACGATTATCAATTTCGGTTTCCCAAGCGCTCAAATAGTCACGTTCCGCTAAAAGTAACGCTGTATACTCACCCAAACCTGACTGGTACTCCAAACGCGCAATATCACGAGCGCGTGCCGCATGCTCAACGGCCTGTTTGAGCGGTTCAGTCGCGCTCTCTGCAGTCTTAACGGCCCAAAGTGCATTGTCGGTCTCTTCTAACGCTTCCACCAACGTCTCACGATAGTCGGCTTTCGCAGCATCAAATTGAGCTTGTGCCACTTCACTGGCTGCACGCAAACTCCCCCAATTCAGTAGGGTGCTACTGAGCGCTGCAGCCAACGTTCCGACACCAGTACCCGCCGCGCCCAATGCACTAACGGTAGCCGCTTCTGTCCCAATGGATCCCGTGAGCGAGAGCGTGGGGAAAAAGTCTGCTCGCGCCGCCTGCACATCCCGTGCCGCAGCCATAAGCGTCTCGAGCGCACTTCGAACATCAGGACGCTGCATCATGACTGCAGCAGGAATTCGAGTCGCCAAGCCCGCAGAGGGTTTCGGCAAGGAGCCCTCGACAGCGATACCCAAAGCATCATTCGGTAGCGCCGTTAGTCTTGCGAGTGCATTACGGTACTCCGCAATAGACTGCATCATGTGCAGTACCTGAACCTTGGCTGACTGAACTTGAGCAAGTGCGCTTTCCACATCGCTTTGACTACCAAGACCAGCTTCGGCATTCCAACGCGCGAGTTCCGCCGTTTGTTCATAACTCTTGAGCAGTTGCTTCAGTAGCGCGAGTTTTTCTTGAGCCGCCCGCAGGTTGATGTAAGCCGTCGTCACTTCTGCTTTGAGCTGGTTTCGCACAGCTTGCACGCTCCAAGCTTTGGCACGCGCCGTAAGAAGCGCTGACTCATACCGGGCATACGCAGCTCCCGCCACATTGACTGTCCAGTCAGCAACGAGCGATGCGCCGAGCGAAGTGCTATGTGCGCCTGCTGCTCTTGTGCGAGCTACATCCAACTTAGCGTTGGCACTTGGCCAGAGCGCGGAGTCTGCGTTGCGAATTTGTGCGCGAGCGCTACGCAGCGTGGCCAAGGCGGACTCAATACGCGGGGAGCTTGCATCCACGCGTTCAATGAGTCGCATTAAATCCGCATCGTGCCAAGCTTGCCAAAAACTGTCAGGATCCACGGTCGTTGCTGCATTGAGCGTAGCGCTCCATTTGCTAGCGCTTACTTCAGACAGTGGTCCCTCAGAATCCACAGCCGGCGCTGCGCACCCCGTCAGTACGAGGGCAGCCAGCACAGTCGTCAATTGGATGCGCTTTCTGCTTGTTTTTTCCAGTCCCATGTCTTTCCTCGAGCTCTCAGCAAAACGGTATTCCGCCTTCATGGCTAGAAGAGAAGGGTTTCCCACTCGAAGAGCATCGCTAAATTTGTTAAGATTTCACTAGCGTTTGTTTTAAATCATGATTTCATTTTAGACATGCTCAACCAAGCTCACACCATTCTTGTAGTCGACAGTGACGAAGAGTTCTCCACGCTACTCGTCGACTTTCTCGCGCTAGAGCGTTTTACGCCAAGTCGTGCGCACTCACTTGGTTCAGCCTATCGTCTGCTCGCCCTTGGCAATGTTGAGTGTCTTCTGATCAGTTCGAGCCTACCCGATGGGAAAGCACTCGACTGGTTGCAGCAACAACAAGCGCATGGTATGTCTCTTGCTCCCACCGTGCTCATTATTCAAGCTGGCGATGTGGCGCCCACTGAAGCGCAGAGACAGCAACTGCACATTGAGGCAGTCATTTCTCGTCCCTGCTCCCTGTTGCAACTTTCAAAAACACTCTCTGAGCTACTCAACGAAAACAATCAACTTGAACACACGCTTCCAACACTGAGCTTTCATGGACTCGAGATCAATCCGCTCGACAAAACTGTCCACTATAAAGGCAGTCGCGTTGAGCTCACAAACTCCGAGTTTTCTATTCTTGAAGTGCTGCTCAGCAAAGCCGATCGCGCTGTCACGAAAGACTATATCTATCAACGCGCCTTCGGTCGCCCTATGCACGTCAATGAGCGCGTCATCGATGTCCACATCTCTGCGATCCGACACAAGTTGCGCGCTGTCTCCGAAGACCTACGCATCGAAGGTTTGCGACGCATTGGCTATATGTTGTGCTTAAACAGTAGCGTTGAGGGCACGGCGCCGAGCGAAGTTCAAAGCAAATAACCACTTTCATTTTACCTGCTAAGGCTTAGCGCCAAGCTAACTCTCTGTGAGTGCTACTCCCCTTTTGTAGGCAATTGTTTCTCTTTGACATCCTCCCCTTGCTAAAGCAAGGGGAGGCTGACTGCGTCTACCGATATTGATGACCCGCCTTTGTCAAAGAGAGATGGTAAAAATCCTCTGCACCCCTTGAGGGCATTGACATTGAGAAAAATTGCACCATCATATTAGTGTAGGTGCAAACCTTTTCCTTCTTGGCTGATTTGCCTCACTTTTGGCTTTTTCCTCAAGTCGTTGACCATTCCCATCCGAGACAACCGCAAAAGGCCAAACACATGACTCATCTTGTCAAACGTCGCCCCCTCGTGTGTGCGCTCTCACGATAGGAGACTTACCGATCCTTCCTCTCAGAGCGTGTAGCCCATACTTAGGAAGCGCAGACAAAAACTGCCGTCACACGTTCTCGAGTGACGGCAGAGCACTTAGCAGAACTAACTAGCTAGAGAAAGAAGGGTAGCACCCAGAGCGCTAGTTCCAAGCAAGCGTTTTTATTTTTTCATGTGAGCGACAATGTCCTCAACAGCCATGCGGCCCGAGTTGATAGCGAAAGACGAAGCCGTACCTTCACCAATCTTGAGGTCGTACGTGTCACCATAGACGCCGCCCGCATCATGGCCAATAGCATAAAGGCCAGGGATCGGGTGATCGTGCTTATCAAGAACCTGCAGACCAGCGTTTACCTTCACGCCATTGAGGCTGGTGAGCGTATTGAGCTTGCCGCGCACAATGTAGAAGGGACCCGTGTCTACCGCACGCAGATAGTACGGATCCTTACCAAACTGCTCATCACGGCCCTGCTTGGCGTACTTCGTGATGGCGTCCGTGCTTGCCTTCAGAACTTCAGGCACCATACCTGCCTTCTTGGCCACTTCTTCGATCGTGTTGCCAATAAAGACGTTACCCTTGGCTTCGTTAGCTTTGAGCAACTGATCGAGTTGCGTGGCTGCCTGATGGCGCTGGATGAAATTGCCGCAGGGGTTGGGATAGCCCTTACCCTCGGTGGAGAATTCCTTCTTCGTGTTTTCGTCGAAGATAATGTAGGTGTACTCGCCCGTACGAGCAATCGCATTACTTGCCATCGGCCAATCAATGGTCAGCTCTTCATTGAAGAAACGCTGCCCAGTCGAGTCAACATAGAGCAACCCCTGACGGAAGAGTGCACGCACTTCCTTATTGGGACCATTACAAATGGCCTCACCCTCGGCAGGCATAAAGGCACCGTTAATCATCATCGGCCCCATGTTGTCAGGCACAGCGCCCACACTCATGGCCATATTGATGCCGTCACCCGTACGACCAGGCGCTCCAACCGGCGTCATATCAATACCCGTCGTTTCCTTGACGAGCTTTTCATTAAAGGAGTAACCACCCGTTGCCAGAATCACATTCTTGGCATTAATCGTGATGGTATCGCCCGCTTTATTCTTCGCAACCACGCCAACAACCTTGCCGTCCTTGGTCAGAAGCTTTTCAGCAGGCGTCGACAGTAGCAACTGCCCACCCTTCTCTTTAAAGATGCTGACCATCTGCTTGGGCAGTGAACCAGCACTCGGATAAATATGCCAAGTTTTGATGTCGTTATTGCGCCAAGCCGTCTTGACTTCTTTCCAGTGCACGCCATGGTCATACACCCACTGGATCGTTTCAGCAGACTTGTCTACGAAAGCCTTAACAAGCGGCGCGTTGATACGCCAGTGATGGTAGGCCGCCATACGATTAAAAGCTTCAATCTTTGTGAGCTTAATGCCAGCCTGCTTTTGCATAAAGCTTTCCGCCGCAAACGAGCCTTCCATGAAGTTACCCGCGCCGCCAGGGAAGGCATTCTTTTCGAGCATCACCGTCTTAAGACCCGCTTCCACAGCGCTCACTGCAGCAACGGTACCGCCCGCCCCTGCGCCAACAATGACGACATCTGCATTCATGGTCTGGTCTGCAGCATACGCTTGGCTGAAGGCCAGTGTCACAGCAGCGGCTAACAGCACTTTCTTCATCATAAGGTTCTCTCCTTTGGTGGAAATCACGAACATTCCAAGAGCCCGTTGTATTTACTTCTAGGCTCTACTCCAAAGAAGAAGATACCTACCTGTTTGCTTAAGTAATTGGTCGGAAAGTCAAGTCCGCCGCGTTGCGAGTATTAAGGATTTCCCTAATATGCGGAATCAGAAGCGAGAACTGTTGCACGGAATGCACGCCCACGCATTTGTAGACATTGGAGCGGTACACCTGAATGGTGCGTTCCGAAAGTCCCATGCGCTCTGCAATCTGTGCGTCATTCATACCCTCCAACATAAAGCCGAGGACTTTGCGAGGTTGGTCCGAGAGGCGCTCGAGCTCATAGCGCAAGTTGGGCGGTAGCATAACACCTACGCTATCCAAGCGACTAATACTACAAACGCGCTCTACCACATCGAGCAACTTATCAGGGTCTACGGGCTTGAGCAGAAAATCCGCCGCACCCGCCTTGAGCGTTTCGATAGCTGTTTGAATATCCGCATAACTCGTGATAAACACTATCGGCAAGCGACTTCCCACTGAAATCAGCCGCTCTTGCAATTCAGGACCGCTCAAACCGGGAAGTCGCACATCGAGTAGCAGGCACCCTGGGCGGCAACTGTCAAAATCTTTGAGAAAGTCCTGCGCACTGGCATAAGCACTTACCTGCCAGCCCTCACATTCAAGCATTAGTTTGAGAGACTCTCGTACATCGAGGTCATCATCAACAATGCGAATCAAAGCGGGTTCCAGTGTTTTCTGTTTGCTCAAGTCATCATCCTCCTGAGGTTATTTCTGCTACACGTTTGATGGGCAACTCCATCACCGCACAGGCCCCGCCTCGCTTTCTTGGCGTCAGTGAAAACGTGCCGCCATGCGCCTCTGCAATAGAATTGATGATAATTAAGCCGAGCCCAATTCCCTCCTCTTTCGAGGTGCTCATCGGCGTCATATGTTCGGCTAGTTTTTCTCGGTCAATCGGCAGCCCACTGTTTTCACACAACAGTCTCGCGCGTGCTTCGCGCTTAGCGAGCTGAACGAAAATCCTACCAGCAGACCGAGCATCGGCTGCTTCCACAGCGTTCTTAAGGATATTGAGAACCGCAAGGCCTAACTCGAGTTCATCGCCTGTCACTGTAATCGGCTCAAGCTTCGTGACGAAATTGACGTCTGTCGGCTTCGAACGCTTAAGATCGGCGATCGTATTTTCAACGAGCAGATCCAATCTCACCTCTGCTGCTCGATTGGTCGCGCCCTTAGCATAGTCACGCACTTTTTGCAGAATGCGTGCCGCCTTCTCACCTTGCGAAGCGATAACCTTGAGCGAGCTCATGATCATCTCCTCACGTCCAGCAGGGGCCGCCAACAGCGACTCCAGTGCCTTGACTCGATATCGAATGGCTGAAAGGGGCTGCCCCATTTCATGGGCAAAAATCGACGAGAGTTGACTCACCACACCAAGACGCGACATCGCTGCCAGTCGCTCTTCGGCCTTGATCGCTTTATCTTCGATCATGCGTTGCCGCACGTACGCATCACTAAGTTCACGCGCTCTCGCCTCAGCCAAGCGCTCGACCGAGAGCCAATGCGCAACCCAAAGTGCAACGATGACTGCGCCAGTTACCACGAACTGCCAGTATGTCTCCCAAATCCTTGATAGCGTCCAGGCTCGCAGATGCTCATATGGCCCCGCCTTAATCAGTCGGAAGACCTCATTGACACGGTTAAACTCCGTCGCAATACGCCAGCGCATCCCGTTACTCGGGTCTTGCGGCATCATCAGTAACGCATTCGCAAGCCGTGTGGTCATATTACTATCCTTCGAGCTCGTCACCACGACCGTCCACCCAGGGAAAAGCTCAGTCGAGCGCAAACAGGCCAGCTGCGTGTCTTCCTTAAGGGCTGCGGGATGCACCACTAATCTAAATTCGGGTTTCATCCGCATGAGTGCTTCATACTCGCAGATGCGAAAAACCCCGACATCCGCCCGATCCTCCATGATGAGTCGCAACACCTCTTCGGGATGGTCATTCGTAAAGAGCTGTTGACGGAAAAAATTGTCAGGATCAAACCCATGCTGCGCGACCTCTCCAAGTGGAATCTGATAGTTAATGAAGTTGGCCCGACTATTAAAGGCAGCTCGCAAACCCCTCATGTCCTCGAGTTGTTTAACTTGGGGCAAGCGTGAACTCACCACAAAGAGTGCCGCCGTAAAGCGATTGGGATCCGGAAAGCGCGCTGTCGAGACAGTGGCCAAGGCATAGGCGCCAGAATTCTGTACCTCCACATACTGCCCGGCGCTCATCAAGGCAAAATCAATGCGGTGTTCACGCGCCGCACGTCCAAGTTCAGGTAAGGGGTACTCAACAAACTCAAAATGCACATCGGGTAATGCGCGTTGCAGATAGCTCTCTAATGGACGACGAAGATCAGTCTCACCTGGCTGATAATTGTTCTTGCCATAGACAAACATGGGCTTGAGAAAGCCAAATCGCACTACGTTGGTGGAGGACGATGCTTGCGGCAAAGGTGAGGGCGCTTGCACCTCGGGCACGGTCTCTGTTTCTGAGGTCACTGCAGAATTGGATGGCTCCGCAAACGAAGACGTGAGATGTGTACTGAGCAAAGCGAATGTCGGCAGAGAAAAAGCCGCCCAAAGCGCCGCACCCAAAAGTAAGCGTACCTTGGCTCTTGCAAGGTGTTGTGTGCAACGCTTAAATCCGCGTGCAGCCTGCCGGATAACGGCATACCTCCCATCCTCCTCCATGCTCACTCCTTGCTGCTAGCGTCTATCAGACAACGACGGAGTCATTAAGTCGTGACACCACCTCTTGGTAGAGAGACTCACTGCAGACGCAAAGCGCAGAGAGATCTTTAAGGGGGTTGCCGCCGGTCAGACTCGTGAGAATACCGCCAGCCCCTTCTACCACTGGCAGAAGCGCAGCAACATCCCAGTAGGAAAGGTCTGGATCAATCATTATGTCCGCCCCTCCAGTCGCAACCGCGAAATAACCAAAGCAGTCACCCCAGGTACGGTAGAGTTTGGCTCCGTCAATAAGACGTTGCAATCTCTTATCTCCCACCTGTTCGCTCGTACTCCAGTGCGATGTCATCAGTAGCGTTGCGTCGCTTACTTTGGCTGTGTCTCTGACGTGAACGGGCTGCGAGACAGCCCCATGCGCCGTCAAACGTGTCAACGTTGCACTGTCACCCGTGCCAATCACCCAGAGACGCGCAGCAGGAAAAGCAACGGCAGAGAGAATGGGGCAAAACTCCGCCTCGGCGCTCTCGGCATACTCGAGCGCAATGAGTGTTCCAAAATGAAAGGAGTGTGAAATAAAGGCTCGCGTACCATCAATCGGATCAAGAATCCAACGGTAGCGAGGCCAAGCGCCTGTTGCTGGCTTGATGCCATACTCCTCGCCGTAGACGCCGTGCTCAGGGAAATGTGCCTCAATCCAATCCCGTAAAAGCCGCTCTGTCCCCTTATCAGCTTGCGTCACAGGCGTTCCGTTGCTCTTATTGTCAACGGTGATGGGGGCGAGGAAATAGGATTCAATATTGGAAAAACTGAGTTTCACCATTTCCTCTAGGAGAGGGACAAACTGCTCTTTTTGCCCGAGCGTGGGTAGACGGCAGAAGCACATTTGGTGGAGCTCCTTTTTCAATAGCACAGTTCTTTAGTTTGCTCCATTTCTCCTGCCCGCGCAAGCCTGAAACACGGCAATACCAACATAAATCAAGCCCCTCCGCCTTAAATCCTAGGCCGCTTGCCGCGGCGTTAAATTACTTTCATCGGGTAGAGACCTATAACCATGAGGGAGACTTTATGAGTAACTATCAGACCCAAGACCTTCGTACTGTAGCCCTGGTCGGGCATGGTTCCTGTGGTAAGACGTCGCTCATCGAAGCGATGCTCTATCGCTCTGGGATGATTCCTGAACTCGGCTCGATTGAGCGCGGTAACACTATGTGCGACAACGACACATTGGAAAAGCAAGTGCAACACTCAATTCGCTTGGCTGTTGCACATATTGATACCGCCATGCCTGACCTGACACCCGTGCGTATTCATGTACTCGACACCCCGGGCTACGCCGATTACTTGGGACAAGATCTCTCGGCGCTTGACGCAGTCAAAAGCGTTTGTGCGGTGATTGACGCGACCAAGGGGGTGGAGCTACTAACACGCCGCATGATGGATGTCGCACGCGAACGCCGCCTCTGTCGAATGATCTGCATCAATAAGTTTGAGGATCCCAATATCGACCTTGTCGCACTACTAGGGCAGTTGCAAGAAGTTTGGGGCCCAGGTGTATTGCCAATCAATCTACCTGCCAACAACCGCACGCGTGTCATTGACTGCTTCGACCGTGACGAAGGCGATGCAGACATTTTGAGCGTGAGTGAAGTGCACCGCGCGTTCATTGAAAAAATCATCGAAGACGATGATGAAGCGCTAGAACGATATTTCGAAGAGGGCAGTGTTGACCCACGAAGCCTACACCCGCTCATCACTAAAGCGTTGCGTGAAGGTCGCATTATTCCCGTCTGCTTTGTTTCCGCCAAAAACCTCATTGGTATCCGGGACTTTATGAAGGTCATTATCCGTCACTTGCCGAGTCCAGTTGAAGCCAACGATGCACTCTTTATTCAGTCTGACGGTACCCCCTATCCCACAAGTCCTGATAAGGATCTGCCAGTTATCGCACAGGTCTTCAAGGTCGTCAACGATCCTTACATCGGTAAGATCGGCATTTTCCGCGTCCACCAAGGCACCATCACAAAGGACACCACCCTCTATGTCGACGATAGTCGCAAGAGCATCAAGGCGGCACACCCCCTAATTTTGCAGGGAAAAACTACGGCAGAGACAGATCGCCTCAGCCCAGGTGACATTGGCGCACTTGCTAAGATCGATGAAATCCGCTACGGCTCTGTTTTGCACTCCGAGCCCGAGCTCAATATCAAGATGCGCCCGATCAACTTCCCCAAGCCCATGTTCGGACTCGCTATCAAACCCGCACGACGCGGTGACGAGGGCCGTCTCAATGAAGTGCTCACGAAGATGCTCTCCGAAGACCCAACGCTCGAAGTCGACCACGATGCCGTACTCAACGAAACGGTACTTCGCGGCTTAACGGACATGCATGTGCGTTCCGTACTGGATCGTATGAAGGTCGACTTTAATTTGGAAGTTGTCACCAGCACACCGAGCATTCCTTATCGTGAGACGATCTCCGCGCCAGCAGAAGGTCACGCTCGGCACAAAAAGCAAACGGGCGGGGCAGGTCAGTTTGGTGAGGTGTACTTACGAGTTGAGCCGCTTGAACGTGGCAAGGGCTTCGAATTCGTCGATGCTGTCAAGGGAGGCGTCATTCCGTTCAACCTCATTCCTGCCGTTGAGAAAGGCGTGCGTGAGGTTCTCGCACAAGGTTACCTAGCAGGTTACCCACTGCAGGACTTGCGAGTAACGGTCTACGACGGCAAGAGTCACCCTGTAGATTCAAAGGAAGTGGCATTCGTTGCTGCCGCTCGCAAAGCCTTCTTGGATGCGCTTAGCAAAGCCAATGCACAAATTCTTGAGCCGATTGTCAAGATTGAAGTTGTCGCTCCCAACGACTACTTTGGCGACATAGCTAGCGATCTCGGAGCGCGCCGTGGTCAGCTTTCTGGTAGCGATACGCTCTCTGGGGGGCTCACCGAAATCCACGCGCTCGTGCCGCTCTCTGAACTTGACGGCTACGCCACGCGACTACATGCCATCACGCAGGGGCAGGGCAGTTGGTCGATGGAACTCGACAGCTACCAACCCGCACCGGCTAATAAGCAGGCAGAACTAGCGTCGAAGTACACCCGTCAAGCCGAAGAAGACTAAGGAGCATCTTTCTCCCTCCCTTCTGCTGTTAAAGGCTACGCTCATCGGCATCAGGCTCTAGAGCAACTTTAGCCAAGCGGAAGGCGTTTCAAAGGGCGCACTCACCATGCGGTGGTGCGCCCCTTTTTTACAGCGCTCTGCTGAGAGCGGATCCTAGCAATTCTGCTACACTTCTCTCCTGTTCCCGAAGTGGTCTACACCCAATGGGTTGGCCACCTCCCGAGGCGCGGTGTCCCGCTTACCAAAGCAACCATGACGCAGCCCTCCTCCGGTGTGCTTCTAATTTTGCAGAAGCGCGTGCCGCCCGGCTCAGGCGCGTCTCAAGCACCCGTCATTTTTCTACTACATACGAGAGCCTAGGTGCTCTTTTGTTTACGCTTTTATCATGCCTATCTACGCTTATAAATGCACGAACTGCGGCTACGAACATGACTATCTGCAGAAGATGAGCGACAAGCCCATGACCCACTGCCCGCAATGCGGCAAGGAAACACTCCAAAAGGAACTTTCCGCGCCTGGGTTTGAGCTAAAGGGGTCTGGCTGGGCCGCAACCGACTTCAACGGTGGCCATAAAGCTCTACCAGCTTCGCACACCAAGGCGAAAAAATAGTCATCCAAACCAAGGGGAGGAGAGGCTGAGCCCTCCTCCCCTTCGCTCCGAGAGATTGCCCCATGATCAAGAAGTACCTCACGGCCGGTCTACTACTCTGGTTGCCACTCGTTATCACTCTCTGGGTTATAGAGAGCGTTATTCGGTGGAGTGACGTCATCGTGGCATTGCTACCGCCGGCATACCGCCCCGATACGCTCTTTGGCTTTCATATCCCAGGCTTTGGACTACTTATCGCTGTCGTGGTGATCTTTGGTACGGGCGTGCTCGTTGCCAACTACATTGGGCAAGCCATTGTCAAATTTTGGGAGGCGCTGCTGTCACGTATCCCGCTTGTACGCCCCATCTACTCTGGTGTCAAACAGATTGCAAGCACCATCCTCTCTGACAATACCGATAGTTTCAAAGAGGTCGTGCTCGTGGAGTTTCCACAAAAGGGCCAGTGGACGCTGGGCTTCATTGTTGGCACCCCAAGCGCCGTACTCAAAGAAGAGACACAAGTTAACGACCTTGTCACAGTTTATGTTCCCACGGCTCCTAACCCCACCTCTGGCTACGTCATCATGGTTTCTGCCGCTAATGTGCGCAAAACCAGTGTTAGCGTCGATGCTGCCTTCAAATTCCATCTTTCTCTCGGCGTGATGACGCCTGAAGTTGATTTATCTCAAGCACAGAACCACAATCGTGGGGAAAGTGCTAATCCCCCGGACGAGGGTTCTTGAGCAAATTCCTCCTTTGTAGGGGTAAACTTAATAAGCATTCGCATTGCACGTGACGATAAAGGCGTGTGGCGGCAAAGATTCCTGTTGCGATGTCATCGACATCCCGACGCTTTTTCTTTCGACTTTCTCCTTAGTCGGCGGGTTGCCTGCCGGCCCTTTTTTCGGAGTTTTTATGAGAACCGTTTACTCTGGCTTGGTTGATGAAAAGCTCATCGGCCAAACTGTGACTCTCTACGGCTGGGCACACCGTCGTCGTGACCACGGTGGTGTGATCTTCATTGACCTGCGTGACCGCGAGGGTCTCGTTCAGGTCGTCTGCGACCCTGACCGTCCTGAAGTCTTTGCCACGGCAGACAAGTGCCGAAACGAATTCTGCTTGGAGGTCGTTGGCCTCGTGCGTGCCCGTCCGGAAGGCACCAAAAACCCCTCCCTGATCTCGGGTGGTGTTGAAGTACTCTGTCAGGAACTCAAGATCCTGAATGCCTCGGCTACGCCTCCGTTCCATCTCGACGATGAGAACCTCTCCGAAACGACTCGCCTGACGTACCGCATTCTCGATCTGCGTCGCCCACAAATGCAGAAGAACTTGCGTACGCGTTATCGTGCCGCCATGGCATTCCGCAAGTTCCTCGATGCGCATGGATTCATCGACATCGAAACCCCGATGCTCACACGCTCCACGCCAGAAGGTGCTCGCGACTACTTGGTTCCGTCTCGCGTTCAAGATGGGTGCTTCTATGCGCTGCCGCAGTCTCCACAGCTCTTTAAGCAGATGCTGATGGTGGCTGGATTCGATCGCTATTACCAAATCGTTAAGTGCTTCCGCGACGAAGACCTTCGTGCTGACCGTCAGCCTGAATTTACGCAGGTCGATATTGAAACGTCCTTCCTTAACATGGATGAAATCCGTGCCCTAATGGAAGAGCTGATCCGTACCGTCTTCAAGGAAGTGCTCGACATTGAGCTGAAGAACCCCTTCCCGACGATGCTCTATGATGACGCCATGGCCAACTACGGCTCTGATAAGCCTGACCTTCGCGTCAATCTGAAACTCGTGGAAGTCACGGACATTGTTGAAAACTCCGAATTCAAGGTCTTCTCCGGCGTCAAAAGCCTGCACAATGGTAAGGTCGTTGCCCTGCGCGTGCCAGCTGGTAGTAGCTTGCCACGCTCGGAAATCGACACCTACACCGAGTTCGTCAAGATTTACGGCGCGAAGGGCCTGGCCTACATCAAGGTCAATGAACTTGAAAAGGGACGTGAAGGTCTGCAGAGCCCAATCGTCAAGAACCTCTCTGACGCTGAAATCAAGGGTATTCTCGAACGTGTTGGCGCTCAAAATGGCGACGTCGTCTTCTTTGGCGCCGACAAAGCTAAGATCGTTTGGGACAGCCTCGGCGCTCTGCGTCTGAAGATTGGTCACTCCGAATTTGGCAAGAAGACTGGGCTCTTTACCCCAGGTTGGCAGCCGCTTTGGGTGATCAACTTCCCGATGTTTGAATACTCAGAAGAAGATCAGCGTTGGGTCTCGTGCCACCATCCGTTTACGAGCCCGCTCGACGGCCACGAAGATCGCCTCATCTCCGATCCGGAACACGCCTACGCTAAGGCTTACGACATGGTGCTCAATGGCTGGGAAATTGGTGGCGGCTCTATCCGTATTCACCGTGAAGAAATCCAGGAAAAGGTCTTCGAAGCGCTCAAAATCGGTCCTGAAGAAGCTCGCCAGAAGTTCGGCTTCCTGCTCGACGCGTTGCAGTTTGGCGCGCCCCCACATGGTGGTCTCGCCTTCGGCCTTGACCGTATTGTCACGATGATGTGCGAAGCGGATTCCATCCGTGACGTGATTGCGTTCCCGAAGACGCAGCGTGCTCAGTGCCTGCTCACGCAGGCTCCCTCGCCCGTGGATGAAAAGCAGTTGCGCGAATTGCACATCCGCCTGCGCAATGAGCCGAAAAAGGATCATGACATTGCTGGTCAATAACCCGCAAGTAGCCATGTACACCTAACAGTGCCGCGCTCGTGCTAGCGCTGAACCTAAAGAGGGCGCCCCCAAACATCGGGGGCGCCCTCCTCTTGATCGCTCCATGTTTTATATCGTCTTTGCGGTCACGAGGTTAGCTACTTTTCCTTCGTAGAAAGACTTTCAACGGGTGCCGTTAACTCTTCATAACTACACTCCAATGAGTCCACGAGCGCATGCAACGCTGCGCGGTAGTCCACCTTGCCACACCCAAGTAGCACGGCATCCTCATACATATCCTGTAGCATCGAACGCGCTTCTTCCCAATTCTCGTCGAGAACCTTAATGCTCTCCGTACAGGAGACGGTCGTGCCGTCGACTCGTAACCATCGTTGTGGTTTCGCGGGTTTATTCGTCATCTTTGTTCCTCGGCTGACCGTAAGTTTTAAAGCGCTCAATTACACGTTGCATCTCCTCAGGCGAGAGTAGCCGAGGCTCACCAAGCGAACGCACGATCACGTATTGATGAGCGAGATTCTCTACTTCGACGGCCAGGCTCAGTGCACGCTCAAGGCTCGGTGCACACACCAGCACACCATGGTGCTCGAGTAAGCAGGCGTTTGCGTGGAAAAGTCCAGTAGCAGCGCTATCAGCAAGTGCAGCCGTGCCAAACGTTGCGTAGGGCACCACATCAATGCTCATTGCCCCTGCCGTCGCCACCATATAGTGAAAGGGAGGAATAGGTAAATTTTGGCACGCTAGCGCCGTTGCATAGGGCGAGTGTGTATGCACCACGCTTTGTGCGTCGCCGCGCAAACGGTAAACAGCCAAATGCATCATCCACTCTGACGAGGGCGCTCGCTTACCTATAGCATCGCTCACAACGGTATCCGCTCGAATCGGCAACCAAGACAAATCGCAGGGTTGCAGTTGCTCGTACGGCACGCCCGTTGGTGTAATCAAAAATCCGTCAACCCCATCTCGAGCCAAGCGCACCGAGACGTTGCCCGCCTTATTGACGTTGAGGCCACGGGCACTCAAAGACTGCGCGGCAGCAATCAACGCGGCTACGGCCTGCATCGGTTCTTGACTCATTGCATCATCCTTTGGGAAACGACTGCGGCGAACGTTGCACGAGCGCCGTCGGGGTGAAAATACCATGCTCGGTGATGATGGCACTCACCAAGCGGTTATGTGTCACATCAAAAGCGGGATTCGATGCGGGCGTATCCGCCGCAGCAATGTGCACTGTTGCGAGCGTCCCATGTTCATCAAGCCCCTGTACCGTTAGCACCTCCTGCGCCGTGCGATCCTCAATTTCAATCTCACGTTTGCCATCAGTAATGGTCCAATCGATAGTCGACTCAGGTGCCGCAACATAGAAGGGAATGTCATTGTCATGAGCCGCTAACGCCTTAAGATACGTACCAATTTTATTCGCCACATCCCCTCGACGCGTGATGCGATCCGCCCCAACAATCACCATGTCAACGTCGCCCTGCTGCATTAGTTGTCCACCTGCGTTGTCCACGATGAGGGTATGCGGAATCCCCTGCTGCTGTAACTCCCACTCCGTCAGAAGTCCTTGGTTGCGTGGACGTGTTTCGTCAACCCAGACGTGCAGGGGCACACCCTGTTCAAACGCAATGTAGATGGGCGATAGTGCAGTCCCGTAATCCACCGTTGCCAACCAACCTGCATTGCAGTGCGTGAGAATATTGACGGGACGGCGTAACTCTTTGTACTTCTCAGCAATCAGGCGTGCCCCTTCTTCACCAATGCGACGACAGGTATTCACGTCCTCTTGGGTAAACTGCTCGGCCAAGCGCACAGCCACCTCTTCGCGTTGTGCAGGATCGCGCGGCAGCAGATGACCGAGCATGCGTCGTACTCCCCAAGAGAGGTTCACAGCGGTAGGGCGCGCACGAGCAATCACTTCTGCGGCTTTAATGAGCGCATCGTTGCTGGGATTTTCCTGCACAGCTAGAGCAACCGCCCAAATTCCCGTCACGCCGATGAGTGGCGCCCCTCGCACCCGCATGCTACGGATGGCTTCCACGCAATCACGCCAGTCCTCGAGTTCTCGCAACGCAAAGCGAAAAGGAAGCAACGTCTGATCAATAATTTCTACTGCGCGTCCCTCTCGAATGCCACGAATGCATCGATAACTTTGTCCACCAACCTTCATTGAGCCTCCATTTGTGCTGCGCACTAGGTGCGCACATCCTAGAGAGAGCGCAGAAAGAGACTCCCTCCTGCAGTTAGTGTACTCGGAATCCTCAACGCGCAGAAGAAACCCGCTACACTCAGGAAGGTGCTCAATTTCTTTTTTGGGAGCGAGATGACTTTCCGTGCATCCCTGCAATCGCAGATGTTTCCAACTAGCCTTGTAGTCGTTGGCGCCAGCGAACGATTTGGTAGCCTTGGCGCACGCCTTTGGGAAGCGGCGCGCTCTGGCTCTCGCATGGATCCCCTCATCGCAGTCAACCCCAAGTACGACACTCTTTCTGTTGCCCCCTGCTTGCGAGACATACACGAGCTTACGCACTCAGTGGACGCGGCACTCATCAGCATTAGTGCGACAAAAGCACGCTCTGCACTCGAACATCTCGCCCGGCAACACTGCAAACTTGCTGTGCTCGCCGCTGATGCGACCCCCGATTGGTTTTCCGAAGAGAGTCTTACGCTCATGGCCAAGCTCCCCGCACAGGGGATGCGGCTCTTGGGACCTGGCGCTTGGGGTATCCTTCACCCAGGTCAGCGCATCAACCTCTCACGATTTCGGGAACTCCCCAAACCTGGCTCCATCGCGCTCATCACCCAAACAGGGCCTCTTGCAGCACTCGTGATGGAGGATATGCGCGAGACAGAGCTCGGATTTTCCGTCGTGGCAGCCACAGGGGCTGAAATGGATCTTGAAGAGTCGGACTTCATCGAACAATATGCCGCCGACAAGAATACCCGTGTCATCGCCGTCGAGATTGCACGCGTTCGGAACCCGCGTCGCCTCTTCTCTGCGCTACTCGCTGCGAGTCGCCGCAAGCGCGTCGTGGTCTTTGCTAGCCATTTTCCCGAGAGCACTCATCGGCTACTGAGCACCGTACTGAAGCAAGCCAATGTGTGGCTAGCAAAAAGTACCGATGAGTTCTGCTCCACCATCGCTGCACTTGCGACAAACCGTCTGCCTAAAGGTGCGCAGCTCACAGTACTGCTCGCTGGTGGTGATCCTGGCGCTTGGATTGTCGACCGCGTTCGCTCCGAAGGCGCCACGCTCGCAAGGCTGTCTGCGCGAACAATGGCCGAATTGCATACGGCAAAGATCAGCACATCCGTCTCGAATCCTATCGTCCTTGCCACTACAGCGGAATTGGCACTCAAAGCACTACCCATAGTGCTCGACGACCCACAAACCGATGCCGTATTACTTGTTGTCACCCCAGACGGTGCTGGAGCAAGTCCCTTTACGATTACACAGCTCATTAAGCACATAACCGGCTCACAAAAGCCCATCCTCGGCGTTTGGCTCTCCGATCGTGCTACGCGAGAAATCCGTACCGCACTCGCTGAGCACCTCAATGTCCCACTCAGTGTCCATAGCACTGTAGAGAACGCCATGCGGGTGTTCTCAGCGCTCGTTGCACAAAGCACTCAACGCCGGCAGCGTCACGATCTGAGCATCGACCGTCCAGAGCGAGCAGACAAAAAAGGAATCGCCGCAATGCGCGCCCTGACTGTCGCCGCTCAGCAAACAGGCCATCTCACACTCGAGCTACCACAAAGTCGCGCTTTCATCGAGCATCTTGGACTTAACAATGCGCCAGTTTGGGTTGCACAAAATGCAACACAAGTCGCAGAGCAAGCGACGCGCTTAGGATGGCCGCTCTGGGTTCAGCCCCGTGCACACGGTCTAGAGGAAGCGCTCGAAGGGCAGGCCATCTATAACGAAGAGGAGCTCAACTGTTTTGTCGAGCGCGCGACAACGCTACTCAACGACATGCGTCTTTCCGATTGCTCACCCGCACTGTTGACCCTGAAATATCGGGCTGGCTTTGCCGATCCCTTAAAAGTTGTGCTCGCACGCGATGCGCTCATGGGACCTTGCATCACTCTCTCTCGTCCCACTCAGACTCGTACAGGGTTACTCGGCACTACGTCGCAACCCTTGCTGCTGGCAGTTCCTTTTCGCTACCGTGAGCTCTGGCACGAGCTCTATGCCTCATCGTTACTGTACCGAGAAGAAAAAACAGAAAGCATCCTTCTGCAACTAGCGGAAATTCTCTGCAAACTCTCTGATGCCGCTGCAAGCATTCCTGCACTCTGGCGAGTCAGTCTCAATCTCTTGCACCTGGACGGAGCATGGAGTGCCCGCGATGCCATCGTACGTGTCAGCACGGATGCTGTAAAGCCCGAGCGAGGGTACCCACATTTGCTACTACCGCCGCCCCCACTTGAACTCTCCAAAATCATCACGACCCCACGAGGCTCTGTCACGCTACGGCCACTACTCGATGGCGACGGCGCAGCACTGCGTGCACACCTCGGAAGGCTTTCTGAACGATCACTCTATTTGCGCTTTCACACCCGCGCTCGCCTCACCGAAGAGCGCGTCGCACAGGTCTACGACCAAGACCCGATTAGCGAATCCACTTGGGTAGTCGAACAAGCTGGCGAACTGCGCGGGCTGGCCAACTGGCATCGAATCAGTGGCACTTCTCAAGCCGAATTTGGCATCGCCATTGAAGACGGCTGGCACCGTATGGGGCTGGCACGCGCTCTCATGGGCGAACTGATCGAATCGGCACGAGTGCGCGGCATTAGCACCCTCATTGGCTACGTTCTCAAAGGCAACGACGCCATGCAAGCCATGATGCGAGCACTCAGCTTTTCCAAGTGCCCCGATACGAGTCCCGATACAGAAACTTGGGTTCTTGAAATTTCCTATAATGCCGCTCACGAACAATAAAAGGGCGCGTGCAATCTGGCTCACAAGCTCACATCTCTCGCAGTTAGCCGCTTTGGATACAACATGGATCTCATCATCAATAAGGAATTCGGCGTCCTACGCCTTTCATTTAACCGTGCCGCGAAGCGCAATGCTCTCAACATAGAACTGGCTCAGGCTCTCACGCAAGCGCTTGAAGATGCCGACAACGACGATGCCGTTCGCGTCATCGTGCTCGAAAGCGAGCAAGATGTCTTCTGTGCGGGCGCCGACATGGAAGAAATGAAGAAGACCCCAGATGAGCTTGATGACGCCTTACAGAGCCTCTTTGAAACACTCGCTCGCACACGTAAACCCATCATTGCCGCAGTCTTGGGACCCACTGTCGGTGAAGGCGTCGCCATCCTGCTCTATGCCGACATTGTGCTTGCGGCCAAGGAAGCGGTTTTTGCATTCCCCTCCACTGCGCTCGCGAAAATTCCTCGTTTTGGTTTGGTGCAATGGGGGGCACGCTGCGCCAATCCTCGGCTCTTTACGCAAAAGATATTGCTCTCCGAGCCTATGACCGCACAGGAAGCCTTGGAAATGGGACTTGTGACTGCAGTCACTGAGCGCGATGCCATGGCCGATGCTTTGGCACGTCACGCTTCCCGTCTAGCCGTGCTTCCTCCTAAAGCTGTACAGGCTACCCGCTCACTGTTGCGGCGAGAATTCATTTCTGCCGTTAACCGTAGCGCCGCAGAAGATAACCTCCTCTATGCTGAAATTTCAGATAGCAGTGAGGCGCGCGAGGCGCTTGCCGCCTTCTTAGAGGGGCGTGCACCAGTTTTTGTTTCAGCACCCAACTAAATGCTTCAAAACAGGGCAATGCACTGTTACAGTGCATACTAATCCTCTACGAACGAACGCCTGCCACCCTGTGCAGGCGTTTTTTTGCATCCTTATACCTCATCATCTGGCGGTTATGATGTTTTTTTAAAGTTGGCACGCTCCTTGCTTATTCAAAAGTAAACCCCTCGCGTTGTTCCTGACGAGGCAAAACTAATACGTTGACCAAGGAGATTCCGTCATGACGTTTTCCAAGATTTCTGCTGCCGCGCTCCTCGCGGCCGCCCTCCTCTGCACAAGCGCTGGTGCCGCTGACTTGACTGGCACGCTTAAAAAGATCAAGGACTCGGGCACGATTACGCTCGGCTACCGCGAATCTTCCGTACCGTTTTCCTATTTGACCGCCGATGGCACGCCTACGGGTTACGCGTATGAGGTTTGTAATGCCATCGCCGATGCTGTCAAGAAAGATTTGAACATGCCGGATCTGAAAGTGGCCTACCAGCCTGTCACGAGCGCCAACCGAATTCCGCTTATTCAGAATGGCACGGTTGATATCGAATGCGGATCCACCACCAATTCAAAGAAGCGTCAGGAACAGGCCTCCTTTGGTACAAGCTACTTCGGCATTCAAGTCACAGCTGCCGTTTGGAAAGATGGCCCCATCAAAACACTTAAAGATCTTGATGGCAAGAACGTCGCCGTGACCTCTGGCACGACCTCTGTGGAACTGTTGAGCCGCTTTGAGAAGGACAACAACATCAAGATTCGCTTGCTGAAGACGAAGAATTTTGCTGAGGCCATGAAGCTCGTCGCAAACAAACGTGCTGATGCTTTCGTGATTGACGACGTACTGCTCGCTGGTCAGATCGCAACCCTGCCCAATCCGCAGGACTTCACCATCATCGACGCTTCGCTCTCGACGGAGCCCTATGGTCCGATGTTCCGTAAGGACGACCCCGATTTCAAGGCACTGGTTGATCGTACGATCACGAGCATGATCAAGGATGGCACGCTAACGAAGCTCTACAAGAAGTGGTTCGAAAGCCCGATTCCTCCGATGAACAGCAATCTTAACTTCCCGATGAACCGGGTAACGAAGGAACTGTTTGCCAACCCCAACAGTGACGGCATCTAAACCCACATCCTTTTTCCCCGAGCGTCTCGGCTAGCAACTTTTGGGACGCTCGGGGGCCTTTCTATTAATAAAAATACCTCGCTACCTCTGTAAGGCCTACCGCGGTAGCAGTAAGAGGAGCTCGATTATGGCTTTGAATATGTCGCTGGCCGTTCTCTTAGAGCCGTCCAGTTTGAATGATTCTCCTTGGTGGCTCTATTTGGCCGAAGGCGCCGTTTGGACCATCGGGCTTGCGCTCTCGTCGTTTGCGTTGGCGCTCCTTGTCGGCACAATCGTCGGGACCTTTCGCACCTCTGAGCAAAAATGCATTCGCGCCTTCTGCGAAGCTTGGATCGAGCTCTTCCGTAACATCCCACTCATTGTGCAGATTTTTATCTGGTACTTTGTGGTTCCAGAACTTGTCCCCCCATACAAGAGCTGGATCGTCAGTGTGGATCCTGTCTATAGCCAGTTCCTCTCCGCCTTCCTCTGCTTAGGGCTCTTTACCTCGTCACGTGTTGCCGAACAGGTTCGTGCGGGCATCACCTCATTGCCGCGTGGACTCTCCAATGCCAGTAAGGCTCTTGGCTTCACCGCGTTTCAGCGTTACCGCTATGTCATTCTCCCGATGGCCTTCAGACTTGTGCTACCGCCACTCACCAGTGAGGCCATGAGTCTAGTGAAAAACACCGCTGTTGCGATCACAATTGGCCTACCCGAGCTCACCATGCGTGCTAACGAAATGGGTGAAGACACGTTCCAGTTCTTCGCTGCCTACGTTTGGGCAACTGTGCTCTACATTCTGATTGCCCTCGCTGTCAACTCCTTGATGGGCTGGGCCGAGCGGCGTAGTGCCATTCCTGGATTTATTGCTGCCAAGTAAGCGAGAGGTGTGACATGTCTATCGATTTTTCTTCGATTACGCAGAGTTGGGGTTACATTCTGAATGGGGCTGCCTATACGCTCGAACTCACAGCAATCACCGCTAGTGGCGGGCTTTTTCTGGGTACATTGCTCGCGCTGTGCCGACTCTCAAACCGGCCATGCCTCTCTGTGCCTGCACGTCTGTACGTCAATCTGATGCGTGCGGTTCCGCTCGTACTCGTGCTATTTTGGTTTTTCTTACTGATGCCAGAAGTACTCCGCCTCATTCTGCATCTGGATCGCCCTGTGCAAATTGGTGCTGAGTACACTGCTATTATTACCTTCGTACTCTTTGAAGCTGCCTACTTCTCGGAAATCATGCGAGCAGGTATCCAGTCCATCAAAAAAGGCCAGATTTACGCGGCCTATGGATTAGGACTTACCTACTCACAGACCATGCGCTATGTGGTATTGCCACAGGCTGTGCGGCATATGCTACCAGTACTACTGACGCAGACCATCATTCTCTTTCAGGACACGAGTCTCGTCTATGTCATCAGTGGCAATGATTTTATGGGCGCGATTTCCAAGATCGCCCAGCGTGACGGGCAGTTAATTTTGATGTACTCTTTTGCTGCTGTGTGTTATCTTGCAGTTTCACTTTCGCTCTCACTGCTGATTCGTCGACTGCAGTGGAAAGTGACCTCTGCACATTGATGCACTGCGCACAAAAACCCTTTGTTTGACAGGATTACCCCCATCATGGCAATGATTGAAATTAAAAATATCAGCAAGTGGTACGGCTCCTTCCAAGTTCTGAAGAACTGCTCTGCTGAAGTGCAAAAGGGTGAGGTAGTGGTTGTCTGCGGCCCCTCTGGTTCCGGTAAGTCCACCCTCATCAAGACCGTTAACGCGCTCGAACCTTTCCAAAAAGGTGAGATCATCGTCGACGGCATCTCGGTCGGTGACCCCAAAACCAACCTTCCTAAGCTACGTAGTCGCGTCGGCATGGTCTTCCAGCATTTCGAGCTCTTCCCCCATCTCTCGATCAAGGAAAACCTTGTGCTCGCACAAATGAAAGTCCTCGGTCGCGGCCGTGAAGAAGCTACGCAACGCGGCCTTGAGCTTCTCGATCGTGTGGGACTTTTGGCGCACGCCGAAAAGTTCCCTGGTCAGCTCTCTGGTGGTCAGCAACAGCGTGTGGCGATCGCACGTGCGCTTGCTATGGATCCAATCTGCATGCTCTTTGACGAACCAACATCGGCTCTCGACCCAGAAATGATTAACGAAGTGCTCGACGTCATGGTGCAACTCGCCAAAGAAGGCATGACGATGATGGTCGTGACCCATGAAATGGGCTTCGCTCGCAAGGTGGCGGATCGAGTTATTTTCATGGAGTCGGGAGAAATCATCGACAACCAACCGGCTCAGGAGTTTTTCGAAAATCCCAAGAGCGAACGCGCTCAGCAGTTCCTTTCGAAGATTCTGCACCACTAAGCTAGGGGTCACAGCGCTCGCGCCCAAACGCCGCTCGGTCTTGTACGACCAGAAGAACGCCCGAGATACTTTTTGACTCGGGCGTTTCCTTTTGCGTTCGGAGCAGAGCGCACAAGATGAATCTCGCACCATACCGCGCTCAGCAAGCTAAATTGAGTATGATTAGTGCTTCTGAAATCCTGCTGAGAAGGTTTAAGCGCGTTATGGGCGAGCAAATTTCTGACAAACACATCATCGAACTCGGCCGTGAAGTTCTAGCTCTGGAGTCTTCTGCCATTGCACAAACGGCAGAAGCGCTGAATGGGGACTTCGTACGTGCCGTCTCCCTGATCCTAAACTGCCGTGGACGACTCATCGTCTCTGGCATTGGAAAGTCAGGTCATATCGCCAGTAAGATCGCCGCAACATTCGCCAGCACTGGTACGCCCGCCTACTTTGTTCATGCCGCAGAAGCAGCCCACGGTGACCTTGGTATGATCACCAAAGATGATGTCGTCATCGGTATCTCCTACTCGGGCGAATCCAATGAGCTCCTCACCCTTCTGCCAGTACTGAAACGTGAAAGTATTGCGCTCATCGCCATGACAGGTAATGCTAACAGCACCCTTGCGCAACATGCCGATGTGCACATCGACTGCCACGTCAGTCGTGAAGCTTGTCCGCTCAACTTAGCGCCCACGACGTCAACGACGGTCACCTTAGCGCTCGGTGACGCCCTTGCTGTCGCCTGTCTGTCTGCGAAACAATTTACAAAGGAGGACTTCGCGCGTAGCCATCCTGGTGGCTCTCTTGGACGTAAACTCCTCACCCATGTGCGCGACGTGATGCGTACAGCGGATGCCGTACCTCGTGTTACGCTCGGCGCGACGGTACTTGAGGCCATCCAAGAAATGTCTCGTAAGTGTATGGGCATGACCAGCATTGTGGATGAGACAGGGGCGCTTGTTGGCATCTTCACTGAAGGTGATCTACGACGCTTGATCGAGCGCATCGGCGACATCCGTAACGTGTCGCTCGCCGATGTCATGACTCGAAATCCCAAAGTCATCCGCCCAGAAGAACTTGCCGTCACCGCCGTCAAACGGCTCGATGAACTGCAAGTTAACCAATTACTCGTCGTTAACGATAAGGACGAATTGGTTGGCGCCCTCCATGTCCACGATCTTATGGATGCAAAGGTACTCTGATGAATCTCAACGACCGCGCAGCCAAAATTCGACTCGTCATTCTCGACATTGACGGTGTCATGACCGATGGCAGCATCATCACCTCTGACAAAGGAGAGCTCTTCAAGCGATTCTTTGTGCGAGACGGGCTAGGCATCAAAATGTTGCAGAAAGCGGGCATTGATGTCGCGATCATCACAGGACGCTCAAGCGGGATTGTGACAGAGCGATGCCGCGAACTCGGCATTACCCGCGTCTATCAAGGACAGCGCTTCAAAACCCCTGCCTACGAACAACTTCTTGCCGAAACAGGACTCGGCGATGCTCAGGTCGCTTACATGGGCGACGATATTCCTGATTTACCGCTTTTGATGCGCGTTGGGCTCCCAACGACACCCGCTGACGGCATGCCCTGCTTGGATGAGTGGATTGCTTGGCGCAGTCGCCACCCAGGCGGACGCGGCGCCATCCGAGAACTCGCAGAGCTGATACTCAAAGCACAAGGTGTATGGGATAATTTGGTCATCGAAACCTTTGTACAGGGGAAATAATGGCGCAACGCAGTCTAGTGATTCGTGAACGCATGACTGCCCTCGTGGGCATTATGTTGCTTTGCGCCCTCGTTGGTCTGAGTTACTACTACTCGCTACGCATCCAGCTCGATGGGCTCAAGTATGTGCCTAGCCCAAAGAGTCCTGACTTTATCGCTCACGACATCGTACTAACTGACTTTGATCGCGACGGAATTCTCCTGAGAAGACTCTTAGCGCAACAGGTCGAGCACTACTCAGATGGACGCATGAATGCACTCGCTGCTCGTATGCAAGGCTATGGAAAGGATCGTACACCAATTTACCTTTCATCTGACCGTGCTTACACCATGGACAGTCTCGCCACCCTAGAGTTTTCTGGCAATGTGAGACTGCGACAGAACGCTTCGGAAAAGAACCCGCCGATGTCCCTGCGAACGGAGTACATAAAGGCCTACCTCGATGAGGATATTGTCGAAACCAATCAGCCCGTTGAGCTCGCTCGCGGCGCCGATACCACGCAGGCTCAGGGCGGTATGCGCTTTGACAACGTAGCGCGAACCACCGAACTCATGGGCGGCGTTACATCGATCTTTCATAGCGCAAAGTCGCGTCGATGAGAGAGCCCTGCCTACACTGCTATACTCTTTCTGAAACCTGAAGCACAGCTCGTCCACGCAAGCACTGTGCGCAGAAAAGATGGATGTCCCATCGGGAAAAAGCCTACAATATTTGGAGTCACCGAACATGCAGTTCGACTCCGGAGCTGGGCGCTCTGGCAACAGCCATTGCCCCTTCATCACTCACCAAAACAACAACGCCAACGAGATGACGCCCAGTGCATTCTGCATTGGCTCTCACGGGTAACTTGCTATGAAGAAGCTTCTCGTCTCAGCGCTCGCCGCACTTTTCTCTGCTAGTGCCGCCCATGCCCTCTCAACGGACAGCAGTCAACCAATCGAAATTCACGCTGACCAATTCAACGGAAACGAAGTTAAACAGACGGCGATTTACTCTGGCAATGTGGTGGTCGATCAAGGGTCAATTCGCTTCACGGGCACCAAGCTCACGCTTTCGATAACCCCAAAAGGCTACCGCCACATTACGCTCGACGGGGCACCTGCGACTTTCCGCCAAAAGCGGGACAACAAAGATCCGAATATTGACGAATGGATTCACGCAAAATCCAAGCAAATCGTCTATGACGAGGAAACGGATCGCATCACGCTCACAGGGCAGGCAGAACTGAAGCGCACAGAAAATGGCGTGCAAAAAGACATGACAAGTGGCGAGGTGATCACCTACGACATGCGCAATGCGCTTTCCGAAGTTTCAGGAGGCGTCATCAACGGCACGCGCCAACGCGTCACCACCATCATTGCGCCGCGCAATAAGACTGGGGAAAAGGCACCTCCTGCGCCTCGACAGGAGCTGCAACCCGCTACCTCAATCTCTGAGCCAAAAGGGAAGAAATAAATGACGTCAACACCCAATGTGCCCAAGCATATTTTGCAGGCACGTGGTCTCAAAAAGCACTATGGTAGCCGTCGCGTCGTCAAAGGCGTTGATCTCACCGTTCGCTCTGGCGAAGTCGTTGGGCTACTCGGTCCGAACGGCGCAGGGAAAACGACTACCTTCTACATGGTTGTCGGTTTGGTGGTGGGTGATGAAGGCACAGTCGAGCTCGACGGAGAGTCGCTCACGCATATGCCTATCTACAAACGTGCCCGTCTCGGTGTCTCCTATCTCCCTCAGGAAGCGAGCGTCTTTCGCAAACTCTCTGTTGAAGATAATATTCGTGCCATCCTTGAACTACAAAGGGACGATAACGGTGAGCCGATTCGCGGTGCAGAACTTGAACAGCGTCTCGAGAATTTGCTAACCGAACTGCAAATTCAGCATATCCGCACCAATATGGCGCTCTCACTCTCGGGCGGGGAGCGCCGTCGTACAGAAATTGCGCGCGCACTGGCAGCAAATCCTCGCTTCATCCTGCTTGATGAGCCCTTTGCTGGCGTGGATCCCATTGCTGTGATCGAAATTCAGCGCATCGTTCGTTTTCTCAAAGAACGTAATATCGGGGTACTCATCACTGATCACAACGTCCGAGAAACGCTCGCCATCTGCGACCATGCCTACATTATTAATGAAGGGCAGGTATTAGCCTCAGGCATACCTGAAGAAATCATCAACAACCCCAGCGTACGTGCCATCTATCTGGGTGAACACTTCAGGATGTAGTCATCCATGGCGCTGACACTCTCTCTCGAGCAAACACAAAAGCAGACGCTATCGCAACAGCAGCAGGTAGCACTAGCGCTGCTCGAGGCGCCGCTGGCGACACTCCTTGCAGATATTGAGCTCATTGTCGATGA
This sequence comes from uncultured Sutterella sp., assembly GCA_902463725.1. Lineage (GTDB taxonomy): Bacteria > Pseudomonadota > Gammaproteobacteria > Burkholderiales > Burkholderiaceae_F > Sutterella. The sequence goes on from CABQGK010000007.1 coordinate 76,402, forward strand.
AAACCCGCTTCTAGAATCGACGCTCGAAGAAAGCGATACCCTAGTGGAGCGGCGTACAGAGCTCGATAATGACGATTTCCAAGAGCCTGATCTAGAATCCGTGCCGCTGGCAGAAAACGTCTCGGTTGATGAAGTTTTGACGCGCGAATCCACGTCTCACGACATTAGCGAAGACAACTTTATCGAACAACTTGCTGCCACTCCGAGTCTAAAAGACGAGCTACTCAGCGAGCTCAACTGTCTTGCGCTCGAGAGCTCGGTGGCGGTGCGAGCACAAATTCTGATTGATGAGCTCGATGAGCACGGACTTTTAAATGCCCCGCTCCAAGCACTCATGCTCGAGTATCGCGAAGTCCTAGAGCGTTTTGGGCTCAGTACCTCGCCTGACGCTACGACAGAGCTAGTGCAATGGCAAAAAGCGCACGAAGCACTGCGGCGTATTGCTCCCCCTGGGATTGGGGCGGAAAGCCTGAGTGAATCACTCGTCTGGCGCCTTGAAGAGCGAGCTCAAGGAGATGTTGAGCCCTCGTACCGTCAGCACTTATTGCTTGCCGCACGAATCGTACGTAGCTACCTCTCACTTGCCGCTCGCGGGCAAAGTGAGCGCATTGCCCGAACAGAACATATTCCCCTCGCCGATGTTGAAGCGGCTCTTTTGCTACTGCGTAGCCTGCCGCTCTATCCAAGACTAGCTAGCGAACAGAGCGAAAGTGCTAGCTATATTTCTCCGGAACTCTCGGTCAGCGTCAGCAACGGCGAACTACAACTATCGCTCATTACCGACCCTTGTCGTAGCGTACGGTGGATTAGTGAACAAGCTTTAGCAGAAAAACGCGCTACTCTCCCTAAGCCGCTTTGGAACCAATTTCATCAAGAAGGACGCGAACTACTCGCTGCACTCTCAGCTAGACGCAACACGCTATTGCGCATTACCCAGTATCTCGTCAGCCAACAGCGCTCGCTCTTCTCAGAAGGATGGGGTGCGCTCAAACATATTCCGCTCGCGCAAATTGCCCAAGCTGTATCGCTCTCGCAATCTACCGTCTCTCGTGCACTGAGCGGTAAATACCTTCTCACCCCGTTGGGTACAGTTCCGCTCACTTGGCTCGCTTGGGATGGAGCAGGGGCAAGGCAGTGGGTTCAGAGTCTCACAACTCTCAAGGTTCAAGCAACGCCCAAAAGTCCAACGGGCGCTCTCCCTGCAGAGACAACCAAAACGGAGACTGTCACAGCGACGCCCACAGCAGTCCCCGCCACCGAGGACGCGTCGCAACTGACCGCGCTCATGGCCATCCGTGAGCTCGTCGATCATGAAAACCAACAAAAGCCCCTCTCAGACGCAAAGATCGCCGAGTTACTCGCTGCACGTGGCATAAACGTCTCACGTCGTACCGTAGCCAAATACCGCGACCTGCTTTGTATCCCTGCGACCTATCTGAGACGGGCTCCCGCGCCGTAACCATGGCTGACAAAAGTCTCGAATTTCAGTAGACTCAAGGAATCATCGTTGCTTTTCCCCGCGACCCTCTCCTCTCTGAGCGCGTCGCGCCAAGAATACATGAACAAACTCTCTTCCCTGCTCAGCATCGGTACCATACTGCTCGACCAGGAGCTCGTCAGTCGTAAGCGTCTCTTCGAAGAAGCGTCACTGCTTTTTGAAAGCGCACATGGTGTTCCTCACACGGATGCCTTTGAAGCGCTCTTTGCTAGAGAAAAACTGGGGTGTACCTGCCTTGGTCGTGGTTGTGCTATTCCCCATGGCCGGCTCGAAGCACTGGATAAACCTGTACTCTGCTTCATCCGCACCAAAACGGCTCTCATTCTCGACGCTCCTGACGGCAAACCAGTACAACTTTTCTTCTTTGTGCTCGTGCCTGAGAAAACGCGTGAGCAGTATCGTGGCGTACTTACGGAGCTCTGTGCGCTACTTGAAGATAAAGAGATGCGTAACAAACTCGGCGCGGCGACAACTCCCGTGGAAGTGTGTGAGCTCATCAATGCGTGGGAACCGCCAACATCGGACGCTACAGAATCCCTCGAGGTCAGCTCAACGCCAAGCAATTAATGCCGCCCTATCGTGGGCCACGTACTTCAGATCGGAGCACACCATGCAACTCACACTGGTCACTGGTATGTCAGGCGCTGGCAAGTCCATTGTCATCCGCCAGCTCGAGGACTGCGGCTACTACTGTATCGACAATCTACCTGCCGACTTTCTCGTCGCCGTCGTCGATAAACTCTCTGAAAGTGGCACGGGCAATGTTGCTGTAGCAATCGATGCACGCAGCCAAGCGACCTTTGATCATGCCCTGAGCGCATTAGAAACGCTCAAAAACAAAGGGGTAGACGTTCGTGTGCTGTTTTTGACGGCGTCACAAGACGAACTCGTCAAACGCTTCTCGGAGACACGCCGACGTCACCCGCTTTGCACGCGAGCTCGCAAGCACGACCAGCTTCTATCACTCTCAGAGGCAATTCAAACCGAGCGTGACATGCTCGCCCCGATTACCGAATTCGCCTCCATCATGGATACCACCGCACTGATGCCTGCTCAGCTAAGACGCTGGGTACAACAGTTTGTAGGTCAACCCCATGCGGAGATGACCCTAACGTTTGAGAGCTTTGCTTTCAAGCATGGCATTCCTATTGCCGCAGACCTCGTTTTTGATGTACGGTGCCTCCCTAACCCCTACTATGATCCCGCGTTGCGTCCCCTCACTGGTCGCGACGAACCAATCATTCGCTTCATGCAGGCACGGCCCCAAGTCGCCGACATGGTCTCAGACATTACGCTCTTTCTGAATAAATGGCTTCCCGCCTATTTAAAGCAGAACCGACACTACCTTACCGTGGCCATTGGCTGTACGGGCGGTCAACATCGGTCAGTTTACGTAGCGGAAACCCTCGCTCGTGCGTTTGAGCAACAATTTCCAACCATCGTGCGTCACCGCATTATTGAGCAGGACGCATTGCTTGCCCCAACACAAGCCGCACAAACCTTGTAGTGCTGCGCGCTCTTAACTCAACAACAGACTTTTCCAATCCAGCACGCGCTCAATCAACTTCTTAAAAGGAGCTGGCATCGCTGGTAGCTCGGACTTGACCATCGCAAAGGACTTAAAGCCCGCCTGCCAGCCAGAGCTCGAATCTTGGCGCATACTAACCACCCACGGGCGAATAACAAGCCTAAAGTGGGTAAAGTCGTGGACGAGCTCACCCATAGGCTGAGTGCGTAGCATATCCTTTGCCCAAGGTAGCGTCTGGGGGGACACATCGGCACTCTCTAGCACAAAAGGCGTCATTGCTGGCACCCATAAATCTTTCCAAAGCGTTTCATCGAACCGCTTAGTTAGCCATAGTCCATCTTCAGAAACAAACACTAGAGCTGTCGTATATTTCACAGGGCGGCAAGCGCGAGCGCGCCGAGCAGGAAAGTCGCCCGTGCGAGCCGCGAGACGAGCCGCGCAAAGCTCAGCCATTGGGCAGTGTTGACAGGCGGGTTTGGTTCGTCGGCAGAGCATAGCGCCCAAATCCATCAGTGCCTGTGTATAAGCAGGCATATCGGGAGAGGCCGGCAAAAGCGAAGCGGCTTTCTCCCAAACCGCCTTTTCAAACGCCCGCTCACCAGGCGCCCCTTCAATCATAAAAAACCGCGCAAGCGAACGTTTTGCATTCCCATCACACATAACAGCTCGTTCTGCGCTGACAAAGGAAGCAATAGCACCAGCGGTCGAAAGTCCAATTCCAGGCAACTCTGCCCAGGCCGCAGCACTATCTGGGGCTACGCCACCTCGCTCGTAGACAATCATACGCACTGCCTTGAGCAAATTACGGCATCGTGCGTAATAGCCGAGCCCAGCCCAAAGCGACATCACATCTTCATCAGGGGCTGCCGCAAGCGCCTCAGCGGTTGGAAAACGTTCGATAAAACGTTGATAATAGGGAATGACGGTTGAGACTTGTGTCTGCTGTAGCATCACCTCAGAGAGGACTCGCTCATACCAGCTTGAGCCTTGTTGCCAAGGCAGGTCATGGCGGCCGTTGCTTTTATACCACTCTAGCAGCCTTGCCGTAAAAGGCGCATAGTCTTGCATTGGCTCAATAGTCGTCTGCATTATTCTTCCTAGTTCCTGCTGTTTTTGACTTGACCGCGCTTCGCTTGCGGGGGATGCTTTGGTTAGAATATACGCCGTTAACCCTGCCTTTTGTGCACTCTCATGTCTCGCCCATTATCCTACTTGGCCACACTTCTCTTGTTTTGGCTAGGCACCACTGCTGAAGTTTTGGCGCAGGACGATGCTGCGCCCTCTAGCTTGGCAGAGCCAGGTCAGACACTCTACGAGCTGTTGCTCGGCAATATTGCCCTGCAAAGCGGCGAGAACCAATTGGCCTACGAGCTTTTAAAAAATGCTGCAGAAAAGCTCCACAACACCAGCGTGGCTGAGCTGGCGTGGACAGCTGCCGTGAAGACGCGCTCAGATAGGCAAATTGTTGAGGCCTCCAAAATTTGGTCTACCCTTGATCCTAGCGCTCGCGCCGCAAGCGACTCGCTCCTGACGGACGCGATTGCCCGACAGCAAGGAGCCGAAGTACAGCGTATCCTCGAAGAACGACTTACCCGTCACCCCGATGACGCGGCTGACTTCATCGCTCAGCTAACACGCGCACTCACAAAAGAGAACTTTAATCTCAATTGGCTAGAAGCCTACTTGGAGCCAATTTGGGATCGCTATGCGTCATCTGCCACAGTCATTATGGCCAAAGCAATATACAAAAAACGCTTGGGTGAAGATAAAGAGGCTTGCCGCGCAGCCCTCTCCGTACTACCAGGAAACGGTATTGTTTTCCGTCCGCGCGACGCGCACTGGTTTGCGGAAAACGAGGATTTTGCCACGACCGCCGCAGATATCTGCTGGTCAGTCATGCCAGAGAAAAGTCAGCGTATCTTGGAAACGGTCATTGTTGCTAACCCCAACTCCACCGTTGCCCGCCTGATGTACGGCAAGATCTTGGTGCGTTTCGGTCATACTGAGCTTGCACTACAAGAAACGCGAGAAGCGGTACGCTTGGAGCCAGGCAGTCCAACGGTGCTCTATAACGCAGGAGAGCTCGCCATTGAGGCCAAAGATTTCGAGTTTGCCAAGGAACTCTTTAATCGCTACATAGCCGCAGGACGCATCAAAAATCCGCAACATGAGTGGGCCTCTGACGATGTTTGGCTTGAACTTGCGCTCGTTTACGACAACCTAAAGGACTACGCCAATGAGGCGCAAACGCTCGCGCGATACACTCCAAAAAACAATGCACCAGATATTCGCATTCGAGAAACCGCAGCTTGGCTGAAGGCGGGTAAGCCCGACGTGGCCGAGCGCGTCATGCTTGATGCTATCGAACGAGATCCCGTGAATAAGCGTCTCTATTTCAACGCTCGCATTGAGATCCTTTTAAAAAGCGACCAGGTTGACAAAGCGATCAGAATTCTGCAGGGCATTCTGCGTGAAGATCCACACAATGAGGATATCCTCTATCACCTAGCACTCATTTACGAGCAACAAAAGTCGCTCAAGGACTATGAGGCGACGTTACGGCGCATTTTGGAAATTAACCCAGACAATCCTTTCGCCAATAATGGGCTTGGTTATTATCTAGTGCAACAAGATCGCCAACTACCAGAGGCGCGTCGACTTATCGAGAATGCTTACCGGCAGCGCCCGCTTGACTGGCATGTACTCGACAGTATGGCTTGGCTTTGCTTTAAAGAGCAACGCTACGATCAAGCTTACTACTTTGCCTTAGCGGCCATGAAAGGTCCCTTCCAGCAAGAGGTGGTCGTGCATATGATCGAAATCCTCGCTGCATACGGTCGACGCGCTGAGGCACAGGCCGTCTATAACGAGCTCGTACGCCGTCAACCTGATGACGCCACCATCAAAGAAATGGGTAAACGCCTCCAACTGAGGGAGTAATATGCAACGCCTGAGCCGTCTCGCGCTAGCACTTAGTGCGCTCGCTACACTCACCCTACTGAGCGCCTGTGTCAGCCTCACAACGCCTGACTATCGGAACACTGGCCGCTTTTCTGTGACCTATCAGGACGGCGACGGTACACATACCACCACAGGGCGTTACCTCTACGAAGAGCACGCCACGCATAAGCAGCTTGACTTGCTCACCCCTCTCAATGGCATTCTTGCCCGTATCGAGCTCGACCCACGTCAGGCATGCCTGACGCGCTCTAGTGGCGAAAGCCTCTGTCGAGCCTCAAGCGAAGCGCTCCTCAATGAGATGCTCGGCTTTGCTATCCCAGTCGAAGCGCTTGGTGAGCTACTGCGTTTGGGAACAATGCCCGCTAACGTGTCCGCATGGCAAGCCCGCGTGCGAACAAAGCACCCCGATGGGCGCATCAAACTCATTACCATCACGCCGCTGGTGCCCAACAACGTCTCCACGCTTTCAATCGTCGCCGACTAAACCATGCCCAGCAACCTTATACAAGTCACGGATAGTGCCCTACTGGGTCTGCCTGCGCCAGCAAAACTGAACTTATTTCTGCACGTCATCGGGCGACGCGCCGACGGTAAACACCTGCTTGAATCAGTCTTTGTTCTTATTGACCGAGCTGATACGCTTAACCTCGAACTGCTCGCTGACGGTCGCATTGAAAGAACGGGCGACATTGTGGGCGCCCCCGAAGCAGATCTCTGTGTACGAGCGGCTCAGCTTCTGAAGACTCGTTTCCGTGTGCCAGTAGGAGTTCACATCAACCTCCAAAAGAGTATCCCCTCTGGCGCCGGCATGGGCGGCGGCAGTTCAGATGCAGCAACCACGCTCATGGGACTGAATCGGCTCTGGAAACTTGGACTTAACCGACACACACTCATTGAACTTGGCCTAGAACTTGGTGCAGACGTACCCTTTTTCATCGGTGGGAAAAACGCCTTTGTCGAAGGCATCGGCGAAATCCTTTCCCCAGTAGAAATACCACCAAGTAAATTTCTCGTGCTTTGGCCGGGAAAGAGCGTTTCAACAGGCAAAATTTTTTCATCGCCTGCCTTGACAAGAGATACTGAATCCAGCAAAATACTGAGCTTCCAAGCGGCAGCGAAACAAAACTGGCCAACGCTGTATGGTCACAACGACTTACAGCCGGTTGCTGTTGCACTGGAACCCGAGATTGCGACTGCGCTCGATTGGGTTCGTCCCTATGCTGAGCCTCGCATGACTGGATCAGGCAGTGCCGTATTCGGTATCCTTCCGTCCGCGGGAAAAAACTGGTCAGAAACAGTTTTTCGCAGGCTGCCGCCCCAGTGGATTGGGTTTATTGCTGAGTCCTTGTCGGAGCATCCTCTGGCGCAATGGCTCGATGATAAAAAGTACGGATAGGGGTATCGCCAAGCTGGCCCAAGGCATCGGATTTTGATTCCGACATTCGAAGGTTCGAATCCTTCTACCCCTGCCAAAAACATTGAATGGAGGATGGTGTTTCTGACCTTCCTCTTTTTCTTTTTATGCGTTGCGGCCGACCAAAAAGCCGTACGTTATTTATCTGTCAACCCGGACGCCTAGCGCCCCAACAAATAGAGCTTTAATCATGGATCCCATGGTGCCAGAAAGTATGATGGTCTTTTCGGGCAACGCCAACCCCGCGCTTGCTCAGGCTGTCACAAAATACCTCAATATTCCCCTCGGTTCTGCGACGGTTAACCGTTTCAGTGATGGCGAAGTTATGGTTCAGCTGTTGGACAATGTCCGTGGCAAGGACGTCTTCATCCTCCAGCCTACCTGCGCACCGACCAACGACAATCTGATGGAACTGATGCTGATGGCAGACGCGCTCAAGCGTGCTTCTGCGCGCCGCATCACTGCCGCGATTCCTTACTTCGGCTATGCTCGTCAAGATCGTCGTCCTCGCTCTACGCGTGTTGCCATTTCCGCCAAGGTGGTAGCTAACATGTTGCAATCTGTCGGCGTGGATCATATCCTCACAATGGATTTGCACGCTGACCAGATTCAGGGCTTCTTTGATATTCCGGTTGACAACATCTTCGCGACGCCGATTCTGCTCAATGATCTCGTGGAACGCCATTACGACAATCTAATGGTTGTATCTCCCGACGTCGGCGGCGTGGTGCGTGCTCGTGCCATGGCTAAGGCCCTTGAGGTTGATCTGGCCATCATCGACAAGCGCCGTCCTCGCGCTAACGTTGCCGAAATCATGAACATCATTGGCGAGGTCAAGGATCGCACCTGTGTGATCACTGACGACATCGTCGATACGGCAGGTACGCTCTGCAATGCGGCTGGTGCGCTCAAAGAGCGCGGAGCCACGCGAGTCGTTGCCTACATCACGCACCCTGTGCTCTCGGGTGCCGCCGTTGAACGTATCAATAATTCTGCGCTCGACGAACTCGTGGTTACCGACACGATTCCTCTGCGCGAAGCCGCTGCAGCGAGTCCGAAGATTCGCCAAGTGACCACGGCTGCCATCATCGGCGAAACGCTGTCGCGCATCGCCCGTGAGGCGTCGGTCAGCAGCCTCTTTGCTGTTTAATTTTTTCACGCTCCCCGCAGTTGGTCGCGATTGCGGGGGTCTTTTATCTTACGATTAGGAGTTACTCCAATGAAAGTCATCGCCACCACGCGTAATACGCAAGGTACGGGTGCGAGCCGCCGCCTTCGTCGTGCTGACAAGCTGCCCGGTATCGTTTACGGCGGCAAGGAAGCCGCTACGCCCATCGAGCTCGAACACAACCCCATCTTCTACGCACTGAAGAAGGAAAAGTTCCATGCCTCGATTCTGACGATGGAACTTGACGGCAAAGAAGAACTCGTTGTTCTTCGCGCCTTCCAGATGCATCCGTACAAGCAGCAGGTCATGCACATTGACTTCCAGCGTATTGCTGCTAATGAACCCGTCACGATGCGTGTGCCCCTGCACTTCCACGGTGAAGAAGAAAGCCCGGCTGTCAAGGTTGACAAGAACCTCGTTTCTCACACGGCTTCCTTCGTTGAAGTTACCTGCTTGCCGCGTCTGCTTCCGGAATTTGTCTCTGTGGACCTCTCTGGCATGACCACGGGCACGACTTTCCACGCTTCCATGCTCCAGTTGCCTGAAGGCGTTGAAGTCTCCACGAAGTTCGGTCTTGACACGGTGATCGCCTCTGTGGTGACCGTTGCTGAAGAAACCGTCGTTGAGGCAGCTCCGGCTGAAGGCGAAGCTGCACCGGCTGCCGCTGAAGCTACTCCTGCTGCCTAACTGGCACAACACGGTCAGTAGCACTGACTCATGCGTCAGGGCCCGTTGGGAGTCCTCTCCCAGCGGGTCTTTTTACACGCTCTAGTACGTAGAGCAGAGGTTCGTGGGCGTAATGTGAAGCCCACTCCCAAGCCTCCACCTGTTTTCTTTTCACTGTGTTAGCCTCTAACGCTAGCATCAGTGCCACATACAATTTGCCGTTTGCCCCTTTGCTTTCTGGTTATTCGGTGTGTCGGGGTAAGTGGCGTCTTTTCTGATTGATATTCATGACGACATTTGCTGATCTGGGGCTTTCTCCCGACATTATTTCCTCTTTGAGCGATTTGGGTTTTGAGGAGCCTACCCCCATTCAAACCGAAGCCATTCCCGCCATCTTGGCTGGACATGACGTACTCGGACGCGCAGCCACTGGCACAGGGAAGACTGCAGCCTTCGCACTCCCACTCATCGAACGCTACACACTCAACACAGAAGCAGACCTACCTCTCATTTTGGTGCTCACCCCAACGCGTGAACTGTGTCTGCAGGTGAGCGAGGCATTTCACAATTACGGTCGTAACGGCCACCTCTTAGTCACCCCGATCTATGGCGGACAAGACTACAGCCGCCAAATCCGCGCACTCAAGCGTGGCACACATGTTGTGGTCGCCACCCCGGGGCGAGCGCTTGACCATATCGGCCGTGGCACGCTTGATCTCTCGAACATCCAAGCAATTGTGCTCGACGAAGCCGATGAAATGCTCGACTTGGGCTTTGCCGACGAGTTGGATGCAATTTTCGATGCCCTTCCCGCCAAGGTTCAGACTGCGCTCTTTTCCGCCACGCTTCCTCCCAGAATTGCACGTATTGCGGAAACGCACCTCTGCGAGCCCGTACGAATTTCGATTGCGCGCGAAAGCACTCCTGAAGGGGAAACTCCGCGAGTGCCGCAAATTGCTTACATCGTGGGGCACAACTACCGCACTGCTGCTCTTGGCCGTATTCTCGACATTGAAGCGCCGGAGCTTGCCATCATCTTTACGCGCACCCGTATGGAAGTCGATGAACTCACCGAGTCCCTACGCGCACGCGGCTACAGCGTCGAAGCGCTACACGGAGGGCTGGATCAACCCACGCGCGATCGCGTAATGAAGCGTGCCCGCGCAGGACAAGTCGAGGCGATTGTTGCCACAGACGTAGCTGCGCGAGGCATCGACTTAGAGAACCTCACACATGTCATCAATTTCGGCATCCCTGCCTCCTACGAGACGTATGTGCACCGTATTGGGCGCACGGGGCGTGCAGGGCGCACGGGAACGGCCATCAGCATCCTCGAGCCACGTGAGCACCGCCATCTTCGTGCCATCGAGGGCATTACAAAGACAAGAATTGAAATTCGCTCGGTCCCAAGCGTCACCGACGTGCAAGCTAAGCGCCTCGAAGCGCTTCGAGATTCGCTCACAGAAATCCTTACGAACGATGACAACCTCGACCGATTTAAGGTGATTTTGGAAGAGCTCTGTGAAGACAACGATCCCTTTGACGTGGCCGCTGCCGCTATCGCGCTCACCCAACAGCTGCAAGGCAATGGTGATGACGACACCGACATCCCAGCGTATTCGCCCTTTGAGCGTCCGCGCCGTGAACAAAGCGCCCGAGCTGAAAAACGTAGCCGTCCACGTTTTGCCGAGCAGCCCGAACCAGGTATGTCTCGACTCTTCATTGGCGTCGGACGCGAATTAAACATCCGTCCTGGCGACATTGTGGGCGCCATCGCTAACGAGGCCAATATTCCTGCGAAGTTCATCGGAGCCATCGATATCTCCGATCGCTACAGTCTGGTCGAAGTCGCAAGCGAGCAGGCCGATACCATCATTGCCGCGCTACAGGGCGTTCGATTCAAGGGGCGTAGCGCAACCGTGCGCTATGATCGTCCGCAACCCGAGGAAGGAAGCGGCGAGCGCTTTTCTCGAGCAGAGCACGCAGCCCGTCACGACCGAAAAGACTCGCGTCGCACACCCCGTAGCGATCGCCAATACCGTGGTGCCCGCACAGAACGTGACTTCTACCGTGAACCACGCCCCGAGCACCGTCGCCCCCGCCGCTAACCGCTGTGCTAACAACTTTCCCAGACCGTGAGGTACTCCGAATCGAGTACCCATGGCCTCAATAATGGATGAATCTCTTATGTCTGGCATTCAACTGATTGTAGGTTTGGGCAACATCGGCGCTGAATACGCCAACACCCGGCATAACGCAGGCTTTTGGTTTGTTGATGCGCTTGCGCAAAATGCTGGTGCGTTCTTTCACGAAGAAGCTAAATTCAAGGGTAGCGTTGCCCGCGCTCGCTTGGCTGGCAACGACGTCTGGCTTCTGAAACCCAGTACCTATATGAACCGCTCGGGGGATGCGGTCGTAGCGCTTGCACTCTACTACAAGATTCTCCCCGAGAACATCTTGGTGGTGCACGATGACCTCGATCTGCTGCCTGGGTGCATGAAGTTCAAAAAAGGAGGAGGAAACGCTGGGCACAACGGCCTAAAAGACATCAGTGCCAAGCTCTCAACCCCTGATTTCTGGCGTTTACGCTTTGGCATTGGCCACCCGCGTACGCTCGGCATGGCTCAGCAGGTCGCAGACTTTGTCTTATCTGCCCCCTCAAAAGAGCACATGACGCAAATTAACGACTGCTTAACTGCCGCTCTCAAAGGCGTCTCACTGCTTGCTGAGGGAGAACTTGAGCGCTTCAACCGAGGCATCTCCAAATTTGCGCACCCCCCAAAAAACGTGAGCGAGTTTGCTGACAAGAGTGCATCATGAAGATTCTGGTGAGCCATTGCCTGCTTGGGCAAGCTTGTCGCTACGATGGAAAGAGTTCGGGAGATCTAGAACAGACCTTACGAAAGCTTGGCTTTGCGAGCACAGATATCTTTGCGCTCTGTCCTGAGCAAGCAGGCGGCCTTCCTACGCCAAGAGTTCCCTGTGAACGTGCCATCACCCCCGTCGTTATTCGCCACGGAACCGCCAAAGTCCTCAATCGTGCGGGTGAAGACATGACAAAATACTTTTTGCTCGGTGCAGAAATGGCTCTAGCGCTAGTCAAGCGCGAGCAGATTACTGTTGCACTTTTGAAAAGCAAAAGTCCCTCTTGCGGTGTTCACTCCATTTACGACGGTACTTTTCAAGGGCGGTTGAGACTCGGCATGGGACTAACCGCAGAACTCCTTGATGAGCACGGCGTGAAACTTTTCGACGAAACCGAATTACCAGCGCTGGCTGCGTGGTTAGAGAGCACGCCGCACGATGTCCCTCTAGGCTAGGAGAATGCGTTCACAAAAGCTTGCCCTCACCAAGACAGAGCTGGGGGCGCTTCCTTAAAATATGCGCCTCTCAGCGCAGAGTGCACTCTCTAGCTATCAGGCCAAGCACTCGGCGCTTTCGCGCAACGCCGCCTCGATTTTGGGAATCCACTACAATGAGAACACCCCAGCATGGTGGCTAAATCACGAATTTCTTTAACTGCAGAGAAACAAAACTATGGGTTTAAAGTGTGGCATCGTCGGCTTGCCTAATGTCGGCAAATCGACCATCTTCAATGCGCTGACAAAGGCCGGTATTGCGGCAGAAAACTATCCCTTCTGTACCATCGAGCCCAATGTGGGTATCGTTGAAGTGCCAGATCCCCGACTCTCACAGCTGAGCGACATCGTCAACCCCCAAAAGGTCGTGCCAGCTACGGTGGAATTTGTGGACATCGCTGGCCTCGTCGCAGGTGCAAGCAAAGGTGAAGGCCTCGGCAATCAGTTCCTTGCCAACATTCGCGAATGCGATGCCATTGCCCACATCGTTCGCTGCTTTGATGACGACAACATCGTGCATGTTGCGGGGAAGGTCAACCCTTTGGATGACATTCAAGTGATCAACACAGAGCTCGCACTCGCAGACCTGCAAACCGTCGAGAAGGCGCTCACACGCTACAGCAAGCAAGCCCGCTCTGGCGGCGATAAAGAGGCCCTCAAGCTCGTACTCGTACTGGAAAAGATTCAGCCAGCACTCAACGAAGGCAAGCCCGCTCGCTCCGTTGCACTCTCCGACGAAGAACGTGCAACGATCAGACAGCTTTTCCTGCTAACCGCAAAACCCGTCATGTACGTAGCAAACGTCGAGGAAGGTGGCTTTGAAAATAATCCCCTTCTACAGATGGTGCAGGACTACGCTGCAACGGAAAAGGCACCTGTGGTCGCTGTTTGCGCCAAGATCGAAAGCGAAATTGCTGACCTTTCAGACGAAGACAAAGCGATGTTCCTCGCCGATATGGGCATGACTGAACCAGGACTCGACCGTGTCATCCGTGCTGGTTATGACCTACTTGGGTTGCAGACATACTTTACGGCAGGTGTGAAGGAAGTGCGTGCTTGGACCATTCACAAAGGCGATACCGCGCCTCAGGCCGCTGGCGTCATTCATACCGACTTTGAGCGCGGCTTCATTCGTGCCCAGACCATTGCCTTTGATGACTATATTGCGTTCAAGGGTGAAAAAGGAGCTCAAGAAGCTGGGAAAATGCGCGCCGAGGGTAAGGACTACATCGTGCGTGACGGTGACGTGATGAACTTCCTCTTCAACGTCTAAACACATCGCTCGACGCTTGCCTCCCCAAAGAGATTCCCAACATGGGGATCTCTTTTTTTGTATCATCGAAAACAAGAAATCAACGCAACAGCAAACATCACCATGGCCACTACGACCTCTAAGCAGCGTCAGGAAATTGGCGCACGCCTCCAAGCTGAAAGAAAACGCTTAGGCTACTCTGTACGACAAATCGCACAGTTGCTCGGCGTCAACACCGAGACTTACGAAGCGTTTGAGCAAGGCACAATGGATCCAGGTATCTATAACCTTCCACGGCTTTCTGCCTGCGGCTTCGATGTGCTGTTCATCCTCATTAATGAGCGCCACAACCCGATCGAAGAAGAAAACGAATTGCTCTCACGTTTTCGTGACCTCTCACAACGCGGACGTGCCTCCGTCTTCACCACCATGGATGCTCTTGAGCGGCTCGCGCCTAATCTACGGCAAGAAATACGTCGACACTTCAAGAACTGATTCGCAACAATTTTTCTGTGGCTCCATCTCCTGCGGGAGCGTACGCTAGAGCGTGTACATCCCGCAAATTTTTACCGCTTCCGATAGATTTTTTATCTCAATATTGACAAACCGATAATTTTTTGCTAGTATTGTTTTACTTTTTGGGAATATCCCAGTCCATTAGTACAGGAGTCAAGAATGTCTCTTCTCAATACCGAAATCAAACCCTTTAAGGCCGATGCCTTCCACAACGGTGAATTCGTTACTCTGACGGATGCTGACCTCAAAGGCCATTGGTCTGTCGTCTTCTTCTACCCCGCCGACTTCACGTTCGTCTGCCCGACGGAACTCGAAGACCTCGCGGAAACCTATGAAGAATTCAAGAAGATCGGTGTTGAAATCTACGCTGTCTCCACGGATAGCCACTTCACCCACAAGGCTTGGCATGCTTCCTCTCCGGCTGTCGGCAAGGTTCAGTTCCCGATGATCGGAGACCCGGCCACGGTTCTCAGCCGCAACTTCGAAGTCTTGATTGAAGAAGAAGGTATGGCCGAACGTGGCACCTTCGTTATTACCCCCGAAGGCAAGATCGTGATCATGGAACACCATGACTCTGGCATTGGCCGTGACGCTCATGAACTGCTGCGCAAGGTTCAGGCTGCCAAGTACGTTGCTGAACATCCGGATCAGGTCTGCCCCGCCAAGTGGACGCCGGGCGCTGAAACGCTCACGCCGTCTCTTGACCTCGTCGGCAAGATCTAATTTCACCGGCTCTTCGAACTGAAACAAGCCGCAGGTTGTCTTGGAACGGCCTGCGGTTTTTTAATGAAATCCTGAGATACAACGCTTTATGATCGACGCTAATCTGCAAAACCAACTTCGTGCCTATTTCACCAAGCTTCAGCACCCCGTCGTGCTTAAGGCTAACCTTGATGATTCCAAGGCATCAACGGACATGGACACCTTCTTGAGCGAAGTGGCCGCGCTCTCCGATAAGATTTCTTACATCAAAATCGATGATGCCACACTGCGCCGTCCGAGCTTTCAAATCACCACTGCAACGGGCGACACAGGCATTCGCTTTGCTGGCACCCCGATGGGGCACGAACTCACGAGCTTTGTGCTCGCACTACTGCAGACAGGGGGACATCCGCCGAAGCTCACCCCTGAGCAGTTGGAACAGATTCGCGCACTGCAGGGACCGCTTGACTTTGAAGTATTCTTCTCTCTGACCTGCCACAATTGCCCTGAAGTTGTTCAGGCCCTCAACGTGATGGCAGTGCTCAATCCAGCGGTTCGCGTGACGAGCATCGACGGCGCTGTCAATCAAGAAGAAGCTGCGCGTCGTAACATCATGGCGGTGCCAACGGTATTTCTCAATGGTGAGGAATTCATGTCGGGGCGCCATGAGCTCGCCGAAATTCTCACCAAACTCGACACCAATGGCACTGCAACTCAGCGCTTAGCCGAAACGCTATCCAAGAAAGATGTCTTCGATGTACTCGTTGTTGGCGCCGGCCCCGCTGGCTGTACCGCTGCCATTTATACGGCTCGTAAGGGCTTACGAACGGGTCTGATTGCCGAACGTATGGGCGGACAGGTTAATGAGACCGCAGACATCCAGAATTTCACATCAATTCTGACCACCTCGGGCGAAGCACTCGCTAAAAACTTCGGCGAGCACGTGAAGTCCTACGATGTTGACATCATCGCCAATCAACGCGCTGAACGCCTCGAACGTGAAGGCAATCTTTGGAAGGTGACGCTCTCCTGCGGCGCCAGCCTCCGTAGCAAAGCCATCATCGCGGCGACAGGTGCCCGTTGGAAGACGCTGAATGTTCCTGGTGAGGACACCTACAAAGGTCATGGCGTGGCGTACTGCCCGCACTGTGATGGTCCGCTCTTTAAGGGAAAACGCGTGGCTGTAACGGGCGGAGGAAATTCGGGCGTGGAAGCGGCTATCGATCTCGCTGGTATCTGCGAGCACGTAACTCTGCTACAGAGTCCTGCTCAACTTAAAGCCGATGAAGTCTTGCAAGAGAAGGTTCGCTCACTCAAAAATGTCACCGTTCTCTGCAATGCTCGCACCACAGAACTTGGTGGCTCTAACGGAAAACTTGAGCAGCTCACCTACCGTGATAAACGTGATGACACGTTGCACACGTTGGATGTGGCAGGTTGCTTTGTGCAAATCGGGCTGACCCCCAATACGGATTGGATCAAAGAGGTTGCCAAGGTGAACGAGTTTGGCGAACTCATCATTGACGCGCACGGAGCAACGAGCGCGGAAGGGATTTTCGCTGCTGGTGACTGCACTAACATCCCTTATAAGCAGGTTGTCATTGGCCTAGGGGAAGGAGCAAAAGCTGCACTCGGTGCCTTTGATTATCTCATCCGCCGTACGGAAAGCTAAGCTAATCGCGTCGTTCTTTGCCTGACTCTTCACGGGGAGGTTGCTAACGTTATCGCTACCTCCCCGCTTCGTTTTACTCAAAACGCCTTTTGCCCAGAAAGCAAAAAGGTGATACCCTCTAGAGCAAATCGACCGACAGGTTCTCTGTCTCAAACCAACACAAGCCACAGCGCAATGCTATCTCGCAGGCGTTTCCCCTGTGCACAGGTCATACGCTAGCCTAGCGCGGAGTAGCGGCGAAAACTGGAGTCAATCGTTTATGCGGCAATACGTGCGCAGCATCCTTCTTCTTGCCTCAGTAGCAGCGACCGTCTTGCTGATTATCGTGCTTGCCCTGCATGTGGTGTTCACGGCCGATCGCGTCGAACGTAAACTCAGAGAGACGCTACAAACAGAGTACGGCATCATACTGAGCCCACAAAGCCGACTTTCCCTACAGTACCTGCCGCATGCCATCATCCACGTCCCAGCTGGAACATTGTCCCTAACAGACGAGCCCGCTATCTCCGCTCGCTATCAGAGCATAACGCTCGAGTTGGATGCGCTTGCCCTCTTCGCCAAAACGCCAACTGTTCGCAAACTTGAGCTCAATGGGCTTGATCTCATCCTGCCCGAAAAGACTTCTTGGCAGGCGTACATAGCGTGGATCGAAACGTGGCAACCCTATCCTATTGATCAGTTGGTTGTTGCCAATGCCTCAGTAAGCAATGCACAAGGAAAACCCATCCTAAGCGCCGTACAGTTGCAGAGTAAGCGAGAAAAATTTACTCACTTCCGTGCCACGCTTGAGGCGGCGCTGCCAGAGGGGGCACTGCACGTCAATACGCGTTTTGATTGGCCTGATGATACCCGGGCTACCCAACTGCAATTTCATGATACGACGATCGGCTTTAATGACAAACACGAGACGCCTTGGCAGGCCAACGTGCACATCGAGAACATCCACCATCTCTTCGCGCAAGGGATGCCTAACGTATCAGGGCTGAGTGCCAAAATTGAAAATGCGCTTGGCACACTCGACGTTAGTGCCCGCACATTAACACAAGAATCAGAGCACTACACACTGAGAGAGCTCATACTCAACGCAACCCTCAACGCTGACGAGTACCCACTACAGTTTACTGGCGAGAGCGAAGCAACACTCGATCTGACTCACGGTCAACTCGCGCTCTCAGCGCTCGCCCTTAACGTGACTCACCGTCACACGAAGGCCGCGCTTGGGTATCTACGCGGAAGTCTCTCCGCCACACCGAGCACCCCTGCGGGATCGCTCATGCTTGATGGAAACGTTGCGGGCGTTGGTGTTTCGACAGCGCTCAACATCTCGCCGAGCAGCGTTGCTGGGAAACGCGCTCATATTGATGGACGGCTTCTCTTAGAACAAGTGCCCAAGCTCAGCAGCATTACGCGCAAGGCTTTACTCAATGCAATCAGCCATCTCGAAGGGCGCATCACCTTGCGTCTAGATGAGCCCAACGCAACACAACTACAACACGTACAAGCTACCCTACACATCGCAGACGAAACCCTCTACACAGAGAATCTCGAACTCGCGCTGCACGGTGGTTCGCTCACTGGGAATATTGCCCTCAAAGCTTCAGGACGCTGGCAAGCAAAACTGAGCGGCGATACGCAAGCACTGCCCTCACCGCTACCCATTGACGGGGCAGCCAACATCCAGCTCGACGCCACAGGTGAACTACTAGAAGCTGACGCTCTACATTGGCAGGCATCCTCCCAGCTTGGTGCAGGGTGTTTGCTCGGAGGTGACGTCGATGCCGCCGTGCGCCTAGCTACGACAACACACCAAACAGAACCACCCTCAGAGCTCTTTACACCCACTGCTCGCGCTTGCTACCAAGCTGGACGGCTTGTCATGGAGGGTACGGCTAAGCACTGGGATATTCCTGTCTTTAAACTCTTCGCCGAGCGCTGGTCCTTGGACAGTTTTGGTAGCGTCAAGAGTGAGTCCGCAACGCCCACTCTTTTACTCCGAGGCACTTTTACTAGCCGCTCAACCTATGCCTATGATCCTGTGCTACGTCTAGCGGTTGGCATTCGTCGTGTGGCAGAAGGACCAGTTTTCTGGGATCCAAATTGGCAAGACTTTGCTTGGCAAGGTGCAAGCAGTACCGGCCAAGTGCACCGCACGGGCACAGAAGCCCTCTTAGCTGGAGACTTTAGCGCGCTCACAACGGGCGCTCAACGCTATGTACAGGAACAGCGTTCCACGCTTGAGCAGGGCATAGATAGTCTCGTGCAGTGGTTTAAACAAAAACAAGACCAAGCACAGCGTTTCCTAGAAGACGTTCTTGCTTGGTTTCAGGGACTAATTTGAGTTATTTCAAACGCAAACTATAGTCCAGAGTCGCGCATGGCTTGATGAATACGTTTTCTCAAGGCCATGATGCGCGCTTTCTCTTCAAGCTGCGCTCGGGTTTCTACGCGACGGGGATTGGGGATAATACAGTCGGAAATAGGACAGAGTGAAACACATACGGGCGCATCATAGCTGCCCACACACTCCGTGCATTTTCCTGCACGGATGAAGTAAATCTCCTCCCCCAACTGAATTGCGCCATTGGGGCACTCCGGCTCACAGACTCCACAATTAATGCACGCATCCGTGATCATCAAGGCCATGATCAATCCTTCACGGGCTTAGCAAATCGATTCGCCAATGCCTCAAGCACCAGTGGCGAGACAAACTGAGCAGCATCCTTAAGGCTGAGGCGAGCAATTTCTCGTACGAACGTTCCGCTGACAAACTGGAACTGATCGGACGGCGTCAAAAAGATTGTGTCGACCTCAGGCATAAGTTGTCGATTCATCCCTGCCATCTGGAATTCATATTCAAAGTCGCTGACTGCACGTGCTCCACGCACAATCACTGTTGCGCTACAGGATAAAACGAAATCCTTAAGAAGGCCTTCAAATGGCTCGACCCTCACATTTCGATAGTTAGCACAGAGTGCTCGTGCTAACGTAACGCGAGTCTCCAGGTCAAGGAGCGGATGCTTGCCTGAGCTCTGAGCCACCCCAACAACCACCTGATCAAATATGCGCGAAGCACGACGGATCAGATCCTCATGACCGAGCGTCATGGGATCAAAAGTACCAGGATAAACCGCTATGGTCATATAGTCTCCTCAAGTTTTCCACGCCGCTTCGTCTTATCGGGTTTAGCTCGTAATGCCATCGCACTCTCTGCACGCGCCAAAAGTTCAAAGGCCACCGCGCCCGCGCGCCCAGCACGCACTCGCACAAGCCCGAGCGCCATCAGGGTTTCTTCATCCATACCGCTGCTCGGCCACTCCACATAAAGTAGCCCCTCTGGGGCCAAACACTCTAGCGCAGCGCTGACCGCACGCTCCTGCCAGCATTGTGCAAAAGGCGGGTCAATAAAGATCAGATCATAGAGAGCACTTTCCCGAGTCAAAAACGCAAATGCATCCGCCTGATACGCCCGATAGCGATCCGCTTCTGCGCCGAATCGCTTGAGTGCAGCTCGGACGTTCGCGGCCACTTGCCGATTTGCATCCACCCAGACGACTTCGCTCGCGCCCCGACTTGCAGCTTCTAAACCCATTGCAGCAGAACCAGCAAAGAGATCGAGTGCCCTAAGTCCCGAAAAGTCGCCAAATAAAAACTGTAACCAATCGAAGACCGTTTCGCGTACCCGCTCGGGAGTTGGTCTCAAGCCTGGTAGCGAGGGAACTGGCACATTAGAGCGCCTCCAACGGCCAGCCAAAATCCGTACGGAACCCGTACCACGCTGATACGTTTCCATTGATAAACTTGTATCATTCGCTTGTTTACGTTTTCCACTATTTCGTTCTGTCATTACTCTACTATGTCTGAATCTTCTCAGGGCTGGTTTTCCAAACTCAAGCAGGGGCTTTCGCGTACACGGGTCAACATCGTCGGACTGTTTTCAGGCGGTGTCGTGGATGAGGATTTTCTTGAGGAACTGGAGATGGCGCTCATCAGCGCGGACGTAGGCGTGGACGCCACCACCCGTATCCTACACCGTTTGCGCGACCGAATTAAGCTCGACGGGCTCAAAACACAGGATGAGGTCAGGCTTGCCCTACGCAATGAGATTCACCGCATTCTTCTGCCCTCGCAGAAAGACTTCAACCTCGAGGGCCACCATCCAGCAGTCATCATGATGGTGGGTGTCAATGGTGCAGGGAAAACCACCTCCATTGGGAAAATTGCCAAACGTTTAGCCGCTAGCGGCAAAACAATTCTGCTTGCTGCTGGCGACACGTTCCGAGCGGCAGCCCGTGAACAACTCGCCGTCTGGGGTGAACGCAACCAAATTGATGTCATTTCACAACAGGGGGGCGACCCTGCTGCGGTTGTGTTCGACACGATCAATTCAGCGAAAAAGCGCAATACAGACATCGTTATTGCCGACACCGCAGGTCGCCTACCAACGCAGGTCAACCTCATGGAAGAACTGCGCCGAGTCTACCGCTCACAAGGTAAAGCGCTTGAAGGAGCTCCTCACGAAGTATTGCTTGTCCTTGACGGCACGAACGGGCAGAATGCACTCATGCAAGTTAAGGCCTTTGATGCAGCCACAGCGCTTACAGGTCTCATTATCACGAAATTGGATGGCACAGCAAAAGGCGGCGTACTAGTAGCCATCGCTCAAATGCGAGCAGACAAGCCGTTGCCGATTTACTTCATTGGCGTGGGCGAAGCCATCGATGATCTGCAACCATTTGACGCCCTGCATTTTGCCAATACGCTTGTTGGCCTACCGGCTGACACACCGCTCGAATCCAACTGAGCGCATCAGTGCGCACATCACCCGCAAATACGCAAAGGCTTTGCTATGACAGAAGAAATGCTTCTTGCCGCCGTCGACTTAGGCAGCAATAGTTTCCGAGTTGAAATTGGCCGTGTAATCGACAACCGTATCGTGACGCAAAACTATTGGAAAGAGACGATACGACTCGCTGCGGGGTTCGAGGCAAACGGCGCGCTCTCAGAGGAAGTGATGTCTAGGGCAGAAGCGTGCCTTCTACGCTTCAATGAACGCATTGGTGGGCTCCCTGCCTCTCGCGTCCGAGCTGTCGGCACTCAAGCTTTCCGAGAAGCCACGAATGCGAGCGAGTTTCTCGCTCGCGCCGAGCGTGCTCTAGGTTACCCCATTGACATTCTCTCTGGTCATGAAGAAGCCCGCCTTGTCTTTAAGGGCTGTGTTAGCTCATTGCCCGCCTCTGATGGGCGTCGACTGGTCGTCGACATCGGTGGGGCTAGTACAGAATTTGTTCTAGGAAAAGGTCAAACGGCCGAACGCTTTGAAAGTTTTCATGTCGGTTGTGTCAACACGTCGCTACGCTTTTTCTCTGATGGCGTCCTCTCCGAAGAGCGTTTCAAACGAGCCGTTGTCGCCTGTAGCGCAGAGTTCGAAGAGGTCATCCGTGTTTTCGGCCGAGGCCAGTTTGATGAGGCCTACGGATCAGCTGGGACGTTTGGTGCCGTCGCTGAACTTTCTCTAGCACTTTGGGGCACAGAAGAGGTCACGCTTGAGCATCTGCTAGCCGTCAAGCGCCAACTCCTTAAATTCAAGCATATAGCTGATATTGATTTCCCTGGGTTAAAGCCTGACCGCCGTGATGTCATTGCAGGTGGCCTCGCTGTGCTGATTGCTGTCTTTACCACGCTAGGCATCGAGCGCATGCGTGTCGCGCCTGGCGCGCTACGTGTGGGACTTCTACATGATCTGCTCGGTCGAGTGGAGAATCGCGACACTCGCGAGAGCTCTGTCCAAGCGCTGATGAGCTCTACACGTGTCTCTACAGAGCAAGCCACGCTCGTCGCCACGCTGACCCAAGCACTCGTGCAAGTGATTGAGCCCAACATCAGTTGCGAAGACCTCAAGCTGCTCACTTGGGCTGCTCGGCTACACGAGGTTGGTATGATGATCTCTACTAGCCGCTACCATCGTCATGGCGAATATATTGTTTCAAACGCCGATCTAGCCGGCTTTTCCTCAGAAGAGCAAGCACTACTGGCAAGCTACGTGCTAGCACAGCGGGGCGGCCTCAATAAACTCGAAGACCGACTCAGTAATGTTCGTTTCATGCAGAGGTTACTCGCGCTACGGCTAGCGGTCATCTTCGCCCACGCCCGCAGCAACGTTTGCTTGCCTGCCATTAGCGCCAAGGGCGTTATGCCTTCGCTCACGCTGGCTATCGATGCAGGCTGGCTCGATGAGCATCCTCTCACAGACT
Organism: uncultured Sutterella sp.; assembly: GCA_902463725.1. Taxonomy (GTDB): domain Bacteria; phylum Pseudomonadota; class Gammaproteobacteria; order Burkholderiales; family Burkholderiaceae_F; genus Sutterella. The sequence continues at coordinate 99,389 of CABQGK010000007.1, forward strand.
ACCTCCTCAGTGAGGAAGTAGAATACTGGGCAAAAACCAAACTACGCTTCAAGATAGAAAGAAAGTGACCACCTCCGAACCGCACGGGCTCATCGAGCTGCAAAATGTTGGACTCACCTATGGGAGCCGCCCCATTCTGCAGAACCTCTCCCTAAGCGTCAAAGCCGGCGAATTCGTACTTATCTACGGCAGTACCGGCACTGGCAAGAGCACACTCTGCCGTCTTCTCGCTGGACTGATTCGTCCGAGTGAAGGGCAGATGTTGCTTGCGGGAGACCGCATCGATGGCTTTTCGGAAATGCAACTACGTTGGTTGCGCCGCTCCATGGGACTTATGACTCAAGAGCACCTGCTACTCAATGACCGCACAGTGCTTGAAAATGTCATGTTGCCTGCAGTCATTGCTGGGGAACCCGAACGTGAGTCACGCCTGCGCGCGCGCCAAGCACTAGCTCGTTGTGGTTTGCTTGAACAGGCTCAGGCTATGCCAGCAGCGCTTTCTGTCGGGGAGCGCCAACTGACCGCACTAGCACGCGCCATTGTCAATCGTCCCGTTGTCATCATCGCGGATGAGCCCTTGGCGCAACTCGATAAAAACAACGCTCATGTTTTGCTCACGTTATTATCCTCCTTTTCCAAGGCAGGGGTGACAGTCATCATGACAAGCCACCGCCGCCTCTCCTATTCCGTACCAGGACTCAGAGAGATGTCGCTTGATGCTTACGTAGCAAAGGAGGCGACATGAGCTTTATGTCTTCTCGCCTTTGGGCGTGGCACGAAATGTTACGCAGTTTGCGTAAGGACTGGGGGCTTGTAAGTCTGACGGCTCTATTGACCGCGCTTGCTCTATCATTGCCGCTCTTTGTCGGACAGCTCCTCTATGATCTAGGCAGCCCCATGCGAGCCTTACCTACCAACCCCGAGGTCACAGTCTTCTTAGAGAAAAATGCAAAGACAAAACAAGTTGCTGAGCTGCTCGAGCAGTTCCCTGAGGTAAACACCGTCACCACTATTGCTCGTGACGAAGCACTAGCCTCGCTCAACGAGCGTCTAGGCATTAAAGATTTACTAAAAGTCGATAATCCACTTCCAGACATTCTTGTGCTCCATCTGCGAAGCGACGTACCGCCCGAGCGTATGGAAGGGTTTCTCGCTGAGCTCAACAAAAACAAGAATGTAGACATGACGGCCTTTGACAATGAGTGGCTAAAGAAATTCCAGCTCATGACGCGCCTGACGCTCACGGTGGTTGGGGCACTTGGAGCCGTGGGTGCCTTGCTCGTCGTTGTCGTCCTGCTCTTAGTAGTACGAATGGCTACCCATGCTATCGAGCCAGTCATGACCACGCTATTTTTCTTTGGCGCCTCCCCTTGGTTTGCAATTCGACCTTGGGCTTGGCGTGGCGCTTTTTTGATGGGTGTAGCCAGTCTGCTTGCACTTGTGCTCAATGCAGCAGGCATCTCGCTTTTACGCGCGCCGCTACAAGCACTTGCTGAAAGCTATCAATCCTCTCTGCTGTTGCACATGCCTGACCTGCAATGGAGTGCAGCATTTATATTCGGCGCCGCAACGTTAGGTGCAGCAGCCACCTCGCTAGCGGCTTGGCGCATTTGGTACCGCGTGCAGCGGCAAAACAGCTTGATGTAGAGGTGAGTATGGCTGCCGCCGATCAAAAACAGAATGACCTTAACGAGATCAGCGATATTGATGAGATCTCGCCGAAGAGCGCAGCAGAGAAACCCTCTAGCACGGCACTAGCTCCCTACAAGGCTCCACCTGTGCCAGCCATCGTCGGGCCGCTTGGTGATATTCAAGCTTTTCTGCGAGCCGCAGAAGCCGCACCAGTGCTCTCTGCTGAAGAAGAGCGACGACTTGCACTCAACTTACGCGATACCGGAGACCTCGCCGCAGCTCAGCAACTCATTCTCAGTCATCTTCGACTTGTCATCTCGATTGCCCGTGGCTTTTTGGGCTACGGGTTACCGTATTCCGACCTCATCCAAGAGGGTAACATCGGGCTCATGAAAGCCATCCGCCACTATGACCCCGATCATGGGGCTCGCCTCATGACCTTTGCTGTGCATTGGATTAGAGCTGAAATTCAAGAGTACATCATCCGCAATTGGCGCATTGTGAAACTTGCCACCACAAAGAATCAACGTAAGCTCTTCTTCAATTTGCGTCAGATGAAGGAAGACTATCAAAAAGCACTAACGTATCAGCAAGCCGAGCAAATCGCACTCACTCTTGATGTCAAACCCAAAGAAGTGCTAGAGATGGAAGAGCGTATGTTTGGGCAAGAAACGAGCCTCGACACCGCGCCTAGTGATACCACCGAGGACGATGACCGCACGTTCACGCCGCTCGACTGGCTCTCAGCAGAAGAGGATGAACCCGAACATCAGCTTGAACAGCAAGAGCAAGAAAAGCTACAAAGCGAAGGGTTGAGTAGCGCCTTGCAACAACTCGATGCAAGAAGTCGCCGAGTGATTGAAGCTCGCTACCTTCACGTCGATGCGGATGGGAACAATCGCGCCGTCACGTTACAAGAACTCGCCACTGAACTCGGCGTCTCGGCCGAACGCGTGCGACAAATCGAAAAAGCTGCCATTGCTAAGCTCCATGAGCTATTAGCACCCCAAGCTGAAGATCTCTACGGCTAATTTTCCGCTTCATTGCGGAGCGCTTCTACCTTTAAGAACAGCCAGATCCACACCATGTTCAATATTGTTTTAGTCCATCCAGAAATACCACCCAATACAGGCAACATCATCCGTTTATGTGCCAACACTGGTTGCAGTCTGCACCTCATTAAGCCGCTCGGTTTCTCGCTCGACGACAAGCATATGATCCGTGCTGGGCTCGACTATCATGAATACGCCACCCTCAAAGTTCATGACTCATTCGATGCGTTTCTTACAGCGGAAAATCCGCCTCACGATCGCCTCTTTGCCATGACAACGAAGGGATCCTCCATCTTTTCGAGCTTCTCCTTTAAGCCTGGCGATTATCTCGTTTTCGGATCTGAAGGCTCTGGACTCCCTGACGCAATACGAGCTGAATTTCCAGAAAATCAGCGCATTCGCTTACCAATGCGCCCTAATAATCGTAGCCTCAATCTCTCTAATGCCGTTGCTGTCACTGTATTCGAAGCTTGGCGGCAAAACGGCTATAGGGGCGGCATCTAAAAGAAAACCCCTGTACCAAGTCAATGGTTAACAGGGGTATTTTTTGGAGAATATGAGCAAGCTCTATCTCAGTCGTCGTCGCCAGGTCCATCGGCAGCAAGCGCATCGAGATCGAGATTATTCTCAAGCGCGTAAATTGCCGCCTGAACACGACTTGTCAGGCCAAGTTTGCGCAAAATGCTCTGCACGTGCACCTTCACCGTCGACTCAGCAAGATCTAGGCCACGAGCGATGTCTTTATTGGAAGCTCCACGCGCTAGCCAAGCAAGTGTTTGGCGTTCACGGCGGGTCAACTGCTCAGGTCGTCCCTTGCCTTTGGCTGCATTACCCTTGCCAGAGCCATCCTGCAAAGAGGCGGGCGAATCATTGTGGGTTATCCACTTCGACATCATCTGTGGACTGATCGCGTTCACGCCATCGTAGACAAGATGAATGGAGCGTAACAATACATCCTGATCAATGTTCTTGAGTAAGTAGCCCTTTGCCCCAAGATGCAGACACTCTCCAAGCGTATCGCAATCCTCACTGACTGTGAGCATCAATACTCGCAAATCAGGACGGCTTTCACGAATCTGCGCTAGCGCTTCCACGCCATTCATCACGGGCATATCCACGTCCAAGAGCACCACATCAGCAGGGGTTTGTTCCACCAGTTTGACTCCTTCTAGGCCGTCTCTGGCTTCGCCCACCACCTCAATATCGCTTTGACGGGATAAAAGCGCTTTAATACCACTGCGAAAGAGCGTATGGTCGTCGATCAAAATGATGCGAATAGGAGCCATGTCATTCTCGATATAAATGCTGAGACTTAAGGTTTACTACTAACGTAGTATGTCCTTCGTATTCTACCAAGCTCTGCCCCGCCATGTGGGAAAGATGAGCAGAAAAGCGTAGGTATATCACAATGGTTGTCATCGCTGACACTAACCACTTCAGCTATACCGTACAGAAAAACCCGCCACTTTTCCGATCGAAATAGCGGCGGGTTTAAGCGTCAGTGACACTGGCCACGAAAGTAGCCAGCGCTAGCATTAGTTGAGCTGACCGTCCTGCGTAGCAGGAGCAGCCTGCCCACCTTGGGCTTCAGCAGCAGCCTGAGCCAAACGCTGCTGATAGAGCACTTCGAAGTTAACTTCAGGCAGATGAACAGGCGGAATATTGGCGCGAGTCATCAGGTCGGCGATATTGCCACGCAAATACGGGTAGACGATCGTCGGGCAGAGCACATTCGTAACATGGTCAATGGCCTCAGCAGGCAAACCCTGAATCACGAAGATACCGGACTGCTTACCTTCAACAAGGATAACCACACGATCGGCAACCTTGACCGTGACCGTGCCACGCACAGTGATGTCATAGAGCGATTCAGCCACGACACGTTGCGCCACTTCAAACTGAATGTCAACCTGCGGATCTTGCGTCTGCGGTTGCAGAAGGATTTCCGGCGCATTGGGCATCTCGAGCGAAGCGTCTTTCAAGTAGCAACGTTGCATCTGGAAGACGGGCTGCGGTTCCTGCTGGCCTGCGGCTTCGGGGCTCTGGGCGTTTTCATTTTCTGCCATTTTTTTTCCTTTGATCTTCGTGTGGTACGGGAGAAGCCATCTCTTGTGACGACACCCGCGTTCAACGTCCCTCAATGAGAGACAACCTTTCTAGCATGATAGGGATGGCTTCTGTCATCAGGAGCCTTCCCTCCTTATATGGGGACGATTCCTCATTTACGCAAGGGCAATGAGGCTTTTTTCCATTCCTCCATGCCCCCTTCGAGCACATGCACATCACTAAACCCTACTCCACGTAACAGTCGCGCCACGCTACGGGCAATACCTCCAGCTTGGTCAACAAGCAACACAGGACGGCTCTTATCGAGTTCCTTGTAAAGATTCTGGATGATATCGGCGGTAATGTTGCGGGCGTTAGGAATATGCCCCACACGGAACTCTTCCTTGCTACGCAAGTCGATGATCTGAGCGTCCTTTCGGTTAATCAAGTCTGTCGCCTGTGCTGTTGTGAGCGTGGGACCAGATCGGACCTTAGAGAAGCTCGAAAAGAGCAGAGCGCCGGCGGAAACAATGATGACCCCAATGAGGATGAGGTTATCCATCAGAAACTGAGACATGTCGGGTTTGTACAAAAAAATTTTGGTTAATCATGTGGGAGGCGTCATGGGACATAATTGCATGTGTCCAACGCCCGCATAGGCTAGCCCTGCTGAGCCAGATTCATCTTGATTGTAGACGAGAATCCTCACCCAATGGTGATAAGAGCCTACTCTAGGACTGTCACGCACAGTATGCTTTGGTAGAATTTTCCTCTGTCTCAAGCGAACCGTCCGACATGCGTCTTTTCTCTGCAAAGTCAGCCTCTTATCTTTCAACGCTACGTCCATTGGCTGTAGCGCTCAGTCTGCTGTGTGCACTACACAGCTTGGCAGGAATCGATGCCAAAGCAGCCAAGCCACGCCAAGCTAAGCAGAGCGCTGCAATCACTGAGGCCGACAAAGCTCGAGCCGAAAGTCAAAAGGCGAGTATTGATCACAAGCTTGAAGACCTGCAGAGCGCACTTCAAGCCAAAGAAACAGAGCGTGAGGCTGCCAATAACGATTTGCAGAAGTCCGATACGGCTATTTCAGAAGCCAACAAAAAGCTCCGCCAACTCGAACAAGACCGCCGCCGTATTGAGCGGGAAATACAATCCTTGCGGCGCAACGAGACAAGCGTCGGCCGGGATCTCTCGAGCGCGAGCGATACGCTTGAGCTCATTACAAAGCGTCAGTTTCTAACATTACGAAAGCCCGCTTGGCAAGCCCTTGTCAATGGGCAAAATCCTTACCAGATCTACCGTGACAGTGCAATGCTCACCTATTTGGCTCGAGCCCAGCAAAGCGCGCTACTCACGCTCGAGGGGCAGCGTCAGCAGATCAGCAACGTCAAAGCACAAGCACAGTCCCGCCAAGAAGAGCTGCTCAAGATCAAGCGTCAAGAAGAGGAGCAGAGGCAAATTTTGCTCAGTGAAAAACGTGACCGCCAGCAAGCGGTCGCTAAACTGGGTCGTGAAATCCAATCTCAGCAAAGCGAGATTGAACGCCTCAAAAAAGACCAAGCGCGTCTTAGTAGCCTTGTTAACACCATTGAGGAAAAACTCAAAAAACAAGCAGAAGCTGAACAACGGGCACGTGAAGCAGCAGCTCGCGAAGAAGCTCGCCGCCAAGCCCGTCTCAAAGAGGAGCGAGCCCGACAAGAGGCGCGTCGTAAGTCTACGGGCTCTCGAAATAGCAACTCGTCCACGCAACCCGACCAAGAACCTCCAAGCAGCGCAGCGAACACGGCTGTCTCCACACCAGCCAAGCCACTACCAGGTTTTCGCGGCAAACTCATGCGACCAGTCTCAGGGCGCATTACGGCTCGCTACGGTGATAGCCGTGGAGCGCGCGGCACTCAATGGCAAGGTATCCAGTATTCGGCTCCCGAAGGTACCGATGTCGTCGCTTGTGCCGAGGGGCGTGTCGTCTTTGCCGATTGGTTGCGCGGCTACGGCAATCTCATCATCATTGATCATGGCAAGGGCTATCTTTCGGTCTATGGTAATAATGAGACGCTCTATAAGTCCGTCGGGGACTATGTAAAACAAGGGGAAACAATTAGCGCCGTTGGCTCCTCTGGAGGCAACACTGAAGCAGGGCTATACTTTGAGCTACGTCATAATGGCAAGCCGATCAACCCCTCGCCATGGATTTCCCCTTAAGAACCGCAGAGTAGGATGGCATGATCACTACTCTTTACTCCAACAGTCTTTTAGTTTGCAATGATTAAGTTTCGCAAAGTTTCTTTCCTCACCGCGGGGCTGGCAGCTGGAGTCCTCAGCTTACACGCCCCTGTCATCGCATTGGGAAAGGACTCTTCCAGTGTCCCCATCGCCGAAGTCCAGCAATTCGCGAAATCATTTAACGCCATCAAACAGTACTATGTTGACCCCGTCGAGGACAAGGATCTCATGCTTTATGCCGTCAAAGGGATGGTTAGTGGTCTAGATCCTCACTCGGAGTTTCTCGACGAAAAGGGCTACAAAAATATGACCGAAAGCACACAAGGTGCCTTCGGCGGTCTTGGTATCGAAGTCACTAAGGATACTGCTGGTGTACTCGTCGTCTCACCTATCGACGAAACGCCTGCTCAGCGCGCAGGCATTCGCCCTGGCGACATCATCACCAAGATCAACGGTATTACTACTGACGATCAATCGCTCGATGCTTCGGTCAAACTGATGCGCGGCGAACCCAACACCGATATCGAACTCACGATTGCCCGTAAAGGTGTCAACAAGCCCCTTATCTTTAAACTGACGCGCGCGATCATTAAGGTCAAGAGCGTCAAAATGAAGAAGCTCGACGGTGGTATCGGCTACATCCGTATTTCTCAATTCCAAGAGCGTACTGCCCAAGATTTGGTCACCAATCTCAACCAACTCGCAGCAGACAATTCGCTCAAGGGATTGATCCTCGACTTGCGCAATGATCCAGGTGGTGTATTACAAGCGGCTGTTGCCGTTGCTGGAGCTTTCTTGCCCCAAAATTCGACCGTTGTTTCAACTAAAGGGCGTACGGTTGACTCCAACTACACCTATAAAGTCACGCCCGAGGACTATTTCCTTTCCGATACAACGCCTGACGTTCTAAAGAACCTCACGCCAAAGGCTCGTGAAGTGCCGCTCGTTGTGTTAATCAACTCGGCCTCTGCCTCTGCAAGTGAAATCGTCTCGGGCGCTTTGCAAGACTACAAACGTGCAACGCTAATTGGGAATCGCTCCTTTGGTAAGGGGAGCGTGCAGACGATTCTGCCCATGCGTACCGGTGACAAAGTTGTGGGCGTTAAGCTTACGACAGCTCGCTACTACACTCCCTCGGGCCGCTCCATCCAAGCTAAAGGGATTGAACCTGATATTTATGTTGATGACACGCCAAAAGGGAACTTCCCATCGTTCCAGATTCGCGAATCCGATCTGAAACGTCATCTCTCCAACAAAGAAGAGGAAGATAAAAACAAGGAAGATCTGCCTTATGATGGCGATGATGGCACGGTCCCCGACTATCAGTACACCATGGGTGACGACAAAGATTGGCAACTCACGCAGGCAGTGAACTATCTGCAGGGTAAGCCTGTCGAAGTGTCCCAATACCGTGGTAAGCCACGTAAGGAAGTTGAAAAACTGAAAAAAGCGGAGGCCGCAAAGAAAGCCGCTGAAGAAGCTAAGGCTGACGCGCAGAAGGGTTCCACAGCCGACAAAGCTGAGAAGCCCGCGAAGGACTAATTGCTCCTTTGAATAAAGACGCCGTAGCGCTCCTCGCGCGACGGCGTCTTTCATTGAATGACCTAGAGGAAGAAAGGAGTCAATGCCACAGGCGTGACATTATTGACTCGCTCACGGTAGCCACTCACCACAAAGGTGAGCCAACGCCCGAGTACAAAGGAAATCACTAAGCTAGCACGAGCTGAAACATTGAAATCAGCTGGTAACTTACCCTCTTCAATGGCTTCACGATAGGCTTGACGGAACAGACCGTTAAACTTCACATAAAGCGCATTGATGCGCTCCCTGAGCTCAGCATCCTCCTGCATAAGAGCGTGCCCTGTCAACACCTGACAGATCCCCCGATTGACATCAGCGAAGTCAAGCATCACTTTAATCATCATATTGATCTTTGCGAGAGAATCCAACTCCTTGGTTTCTCGGATGCTGTTGAACAGACCTACAATACTCTCCTCGGCAAAGTCAATCAACGCATGATACATGTGCGATTTCTTCGGGAAATAGCGGTAAAGCGAGCCTTCAGCTAGGCCGACCGAGGCGGACAGTTGGGAAATCGAGACGCGATCACCTGGGCACTCTTCCAAGAGTTTTGCCAAACTCTGCAGGATGAGGGCACGGCGAGGGGAGGATTTCTTGTTCTTACTCTCAATCATGTTCTTTTCACTAACAGTCGGTAATGGTTTTACTTATACGCCACTACGGTTGCTCACTGGGAATGGACGGCAACCTTACCGCCACATCGTTCTCTGACTTCATGGCTGGCAAGCCAAAGACGCTTGAAAGCACCTGAGTCGCAAGTCGGGCACCGCCCCTTCCGATCATGCGCTTGAGGATCTGCAGCATGCTACTTGGGGACGCATCATAATAAACGACTGGCGCAGACTCGGGGAGCTTCGCGAGGTTTTTTGCAAGGCGTACGGCCTCATCAAGTCCCCCCACCTCATCAACTAATCCTCGCTCTTTAGCCTGCGTCCCAGTCCAGACACGACCTTCTGCCACTTTGCCAACCGCTTCTTTACTCATGCCACGATGCTCTGCAACGTGCTCAAGAAAGTGCTGATACATGTTATTGACCGACGCACTCAAAAAGGCGCGATCCTGCTCGGAAAAAGCCGTACCTTGCACAGGTATACCTGTCTCAACGCTCTGATAACCGCCCGAGCCAACTTTTAGACGCTTCAATAGTTCAGGGGCCTCAAAACCAAAGGCAAACACGCCGATCGAGCCAGTTATCGTAAATGGACTTGCTACGATCTTGTCCGCAGCCATCGAAATCCAGTACCCGCCTGATGCGGCGAACCCACCCATGGAGACAACCACGGGGCGCTTTTGTTTGAGCGTAGCTAAGGCAGAATAAATTTCATCACTTTCCTCAGCGCTGCCCCCTGGGGAGTTGATGCGCAAAACGACTGCCTTGATTTTCTCGTCTTTTTCAATGTCTTCAACGGCACGTCGAACGGCGCGCGCATTGAGGTTGTCATCACTGCCGCCAATTTCACCAGAAAGCGTCAGCACCACAACGCCGTTCGCATCGCTCATACCCTGCTCAGGCAGACTGTGCAAATACGTGATAAGCCCAACACGTCGGTAGTCCTCACGTTTCTTAGTTGGTGAAAAGGTCTCCTCTAGCGACTTGACGAAGTCTTCACGCGATTCAAGCTTATCCACTAACCCTAAGTCCTTGTAAAACGCCCCGGAGGTCTTACCAGCGTTAAGAGCTTGTATCAGCGGCTCAAGCGTTTCGATGCTTTGACTGAGCTTGCCTGCTGGCAGTTTGCGAACGCGCTCAACCTCGGAGAGGTAGTGTCCCCAAAAATCTTCACCTAAATATTTTTGTGCCGCTAGATTGTCTTTGCTCGGTGCAGACAACAGCAAAGGCTCGAGTGCGCTCTTATAGCGCTGACGTGTCGTGACGACATTGATACCCACCGTTTTAAGCGTCTCGCCTACATAGAGCGTATTGAAATTAACCCCTGTGAAACGCACGGCCCCCATCCTTGGCATGGAAATATGCGTTGCATGCATGGCAATGGCATAACTATTCTGACCGTAAGCGCTACGCCAAACCCAAATAGGTTTACCTGTTTGGCGAAACGCTTCTAGCGCTTTTGTTAAACGCTCTACGGTAGCAAGATTTGTACCAACGAAATCATCCATTCTCAGACGCAACGCCACAATCTTCGGGTCTTTCGCTGCAGCATCCACGGCTCGAACCACGCTCTCAACAGGGGTACTAACATCTTTCCCCATGCCAGCTAGCGCCATCAAACTCTCGAAGCCAGCAGGGGTATCCACTTCGGCTCCCTCAACGAGCAGACCATCTAGGCGCACATCAAGCACAGTATGATCCTTAATCTCGGTGCTACGTGACATATAGAACGCAGCACAAAGTGCAAAAACAATACCGCCCCAAAAGCAAGCGGCGAAAAGAACGCGTGGGATTACGCTCAGAATGGTAAAGATTTTCTTAATCATAAAATTTCCGTGAGCCCAGTTCGTGGATGTGTCTAATTTGATGGTCCACGTATGGCGAACTGCGTCGGTGCGTGAGCCGTCCATGAGCCAGTCTATACCCCGTCGCCCAAATTGTCTTAAAGCCAGCACATTTAGCGGCTTTGAGATTCATCAGACTATCATCGACAAGGGCGCAACGAGCAGGATGCATCCCTTGACGACGTGCTTGAGCAAGGAGCATGGAGACGCTCGGTTTCGGACGCCAATCCCCAAAGAGCCTCATTTCAAAACAGCTGACGACAACATCCACCACGCTCGCAATACCCAGTGCAGCAACCACACGTTGTGCATAGGTGCCGGGGCCATTGGTAAAGACGACACGGCGCCCCTCAATATGGGAAATATCCGCCACAACATCACCACGGTAATGGATATATGGCGTCGGATCAAAGTCATGAGTTTCTGTGAGAAAGCGGACTGGATCTATGCGATGAAGGCGCCACAACGCAATAAAGGTCGACCCGTATGTAGCCCAATAATGAGCACGCAGCGCATGAGCCTCTTGTACACTCATACGGAGTTCGCGGGCGATAAAGGCGTCCATTCGGAGATGTATCTCCCGCAGCATACCGCCAGAGGCCTCATAGATCGTATCGTCCAAGTCCAAAAACCAACACTTCATCATTTTGTCGAGAAAAAAGGCTCAGTCGCTACGCCGTCCCTAGACGGTGTGCCAACTGAGCCTCATTGCAGGCACACGGATGCCTGCTGTTAGGAAGATAGTCTCGGCAACGAGCCCGTAGATATCCTGTACGCGACAAGGTCACCTACCGAGGGCTGCCTCAGCCAACAAGCAAACGATGGCGATCAGTCCCCGTACATTTTCTGCTTCAGCTCGCGGCGTTGCTGCGCCTCAAGGGAGAGGGTAGCTGTCGGGCGAGCAAGCAAACGAGCGACGCCGATCGGATCTCCCGTTTCCTCACAGTACCCATACTCGCCGTCCTCAATGCGCTTCAATGCAGCCTGCACCTTCTTGAGAAGCTTGCGTTCTCGATCACGAGTACGTAGCTCAAGCGCATGCTCTTCTTCAATGGTAGCGCGGTCAGCTGGGTCAGGAACAATCGTAGTTTCACGCAAATTGTTCGTTGTCTGGTCTGCATTGGCACGAAGTTCAGCTTCCATCTGTTCCAAACGATGTTTGAAAAAAGCAAGCTGACGTTCGTCCATGTAATCGTCTTCAGGCATCTGCAGAATTTCTTCCACAGTGAGCAATTTCTTTGTAGCCATAAACTACCTTCTTTTTCTAAAAAAACCTGTCGTCAGCCCATAGAAAGGCCGCCGCCCAGATGCCCAAGGGTGAAACCTGTTTTATACAGGAATTCCGCATATATTTCCATCATTTCACGACAAAGTTCATGAGGGAATACCCTAAGAGGTGGCCACTAACAAGGTACTAGTCAGCAAGGCAGGTCGTTAATCCGTGACGGATCGCGTCTTCAGGAAGGTTTCGCCCAATGAAGACGAGTTTTGAGTACGGTTTACGGTCTCCCCATGGACCAAGCGCATCCGTCCCTGCGAACATATGCACCCCCTGTAGGACGACCTTCTGGTTGGTACCCTTTAACTGTAGCACGCCTTTGTAGCGCAGGAGTTGTTCTCCGTAAACGGTAATAATCGAGCCAATGTAGCGCTCGAGCTTTTGTGGATCAAAAGCACGATCCGTCTCAAAAACAAAGGATCGAATGTCGTCTCGATGGTGATGGTGGTGGTGCGTATTGTTAAAGAACGCTGGATCAACGTCGAGCACATCATTCATGCTGAATCCGTTGATATTGAGCACTTCCTCAACTGGACAATCCCCCATGTTCACTTCGCGCAGTGACGCTCTAGCATTCATCATACGCAGACGAGACTTCATCTGCTCGACCTCACTGGTCGTACACAGATCCGTCTTGGAAAGCAGAATGCGGTCAGCAAAACCAACTTGATCACGCGCCGCTGCCTCTTGTGCGAGCGTCAGCTCAGCATGTTTACAATCGACGACCGTCACCACACCGTCCAGCCGATAGAACGCGGCGACCGCATCATCCATAAAAAATGTCTGCGCAACGGGGCCAGGGTTAGCTACACCCGTCGTTTCGATGACCACATAGTCGAACTCAATTTCACCACGATCACGGCGATGGCGCAAATCGGTCAGAACGCGCGACAAATCTCCTCGAATCGTACAGCAGACACAGCCATTGCTCATCGAGACAATTTGTTCCTTACCAGATGTCACCAGCAAATCGCTATCGACATTTTCCTCACCAAACTCATTTTCGATGATGGCGATGCGGTAATTGTGATTCTCTTTCAGAATGCGATTCAGAAGCGTCGTTTTCCCAGCGCCTAGAAAGCCTGTAAGAATGGTGACCGGAATGTCCGGTGTTTGTTCTTCAACTCTCATTTTTTATCTGTCCAAAATTTGCTTATGGACGCACCAACAGATGCAATCCCTTCAAGTACTCACCCTCCGGATAGGTCATGAGGAGCGGATGATCCTCTCCGCCGCCAAAGCGGGCAATCGCCCAAGCATTGACGTGAGCATCAAAAACAGCCCCAGCGATGATCTTTTGGAAAAGATCTGGATCAATCGCGCCAGAGCACGAGAACGTAAAGAGATTACCACTAGGGCCGAGCAACTCCAAGCCCTTCAAGTTAATGTCCTTGTAAGCGCGGGCAGCGCGTTCCACATGGCGGTGATTTGAGGCGAACTTTGGAGGATCCAAAATCACGAGGTCAAACTTTTCCCCCGCCTCAATGGCACTGCGTAGATACGTAAACACATCTTCGCAGACCACTTTATGGGACGATTCGTCAAATCCGTTACGCGCCGCATTGGCTTGAGCCATCTCAAGCGCCTCAGCCGAAGAGTCCACGCTAACAACTTCGGCAGCGCCGCCCTTGAGCAACGCAAGCGAAAAGCCTCCGGTATAGCAGAAGCAATTAAGTGCCCGTAGCCCACGACCATGCTCACGGCGGAAAGCCTCAGCCAAACGCTGTGCCGCCAAGCGACTTTCACGCTGATCAATATAGAACCCCGTTTTGTGACCATTTCGGACATCGATGCCGTACTTCACACCATCTTCCACAATTTCGATAGCTTGCGGAGGTTCATCCCCGCGGAGTACGCCCGTCTTCAGTTCAAGCCCTTCACGAGTGCGCAATTGTGCATCCGAACGGTCATAGATACCGCGCGCATGGGTGAGTTTCATCAACAGATCGGCAATCAACTCACGCCAATACTCCACCCCTGCCGACATAAACTGTGTGACCAACCACTCTCCATAGCGATCAACAATGAGCCCTGGTAGCTCATCCGCCTCGCCAAAGACCAATCTCACCGCCCCCGTGCGACCTTTGAGGGACTCGCGCGCAGCAATAGCCGCGGAAAGCTTACGTTCAAACCATGCAGCATCAATTTGCTCTTCAACATCAAACGTCCAGCAGCGCGCACGAAGCGTAGAGTCAGGGGAATAGGCAGCCAATGCAAGCGGCCGCCCCTCTTGGCTCACAATCCGTACGGTCTCACCGCTACTCGCACGCCCACTCAAGCGAGCGATTGCTGTGTCGTAGACCCAAGGATGTCGGCGTAGCAGAGACTTTTCTTTGCCTTTTTTCAAAATGACATCAATCATGATGTTCCTCTTTCATGCAAACTTTAATCGTTTATCCACAAGTGCCTCTGCATCGACTACACCGTCAAAGACAAAACTTGCGGGTCCCTTGAGAGAGACACTGTGTTCAGGATCCCCATCCCAACTAACCGTGAGTTCGCCGCCTGGCAACTGAAGTCGTACCGTTGGCGAGAGTAATCCCCGTAGCTGACCAGAGACCGCGGCAGCACAGGCACCACTACCGCAAGCAAGCGTAATACCACTGCCACGCTCCCATACGTCTACCCAAGCAAGTTCTGGGTTGACGATTGTGAGAAATTCCACATTGATCCGTTCAGGAAATGCGCTGGCCGTCTCAATGGCACGGCCACATCGCTCGAGTACCACTCGGCTTGGACGTTCATGCGAGAGCACCACCGCATGGGGATTACCAAAGGCAATCAGATCCGCGGTAAAAGTCCCCTGCGCTGTCACAATCTGCCAAAGATCGCGTCCTTGTACTTCTGTGGCTCTTGCGCTAGAGCGATCAAACTGCGCATCACACAGCGCCAGCTCGGGTGTACCCATTTCGACAGCCACTTGGCCGTCATCTAGCAGGTGCATGGTGACATTACGTCGCCGTGTACGAGCGACGATTGTGCGCTTATTGGTAAGTCCTCGCTCATAGACAAAAAGCGCAAAGCAACGTGCGCCATTGCCACACATCTCGACTTCAGAGCCATCGCAATTGAAAATTCGGTACGTAAAGTCCGCATCACCTGTGGCGGGTTCAATCAGGAGTAACTGATCGGCTCCAATACCGAAATGTCGATCACAGAGCGCAGCGATCAAATCGGCGCGCGGATCAAACCTCTGCGCAATGCCATTGATCACTACGAAATCGTTACCTGCACCGTGCATCTTGCTGAAATGAACCATGCACTTCATCCTTAAATTAATAGAGTGGCGCCTCGCCATTTGGTCGCGTCTTAAAACGGCGGTGTACCCAGAAATACTGATCAGGGTAAGCGCGTATCCAGTCCTCTAACTCACGGTTGATACGTAGCGTATCCGCCTCAGGATTATTCGTCGGGAATGCCTGCCACGGCTCCGAGAGAATCACGTGATAACCAGAATCTGTCATGGTCGCAATGCACCAAAAAACCTTAGCGCGCATCAACTTGGCCAAGCGAGAAACCATCGGGATCGTGGCCGCAGAGACACCAAAAAACGGTACAAATATGGAGTTTTTCTCTCCGTGATCCATATCGGGCAAATAGTAAAATGGCAAGCCCTCGCGCATCGCTCGAATAATCGGGCGAAGATCATTGGCATCACTCTTGGCAATGAGCACTGGATCAGAAAATCTTTTCCTGCCCGCAAGCACCGCTTCATCCCATACTGGATTGCTCTGCTTTTGGTAGAGCGAGACACCTCGCACATACGTATTGAGTGCAATGCCGGCAGCATCAAGCCCAACAAAATGTGGAGCAACAACAATCACGGGCTCACCCACAGTATTTAAAAGTCCGTCTAACCCTTCAAAGGTAACAAACTTCCGAATCTCCTCGGCGCTACCTTCCCAAAGAACACCGTGATCGAGCGCGGCACGCGCAAGCCGCCCATAAACACGACGAGCGAGCGCCTTGCGCTCTGCCTCAGTCATATCTGGGAAGCAGAGTTTCAGGTTGGTCAGCGTTACGTGGCGTCGCTTCGGAATCACCAACCATAAAACCCAAGCTAGAGCACCCGCAAGCCGATCACGGTTGACGGGAGACAGGTGGCGCAAACTTTTGATGAGTTTGACCCACTGCCGTGAAAACCAAAGTGTCATATGTTTAGGGGAGATGGAGCTGTACCGCTCTACGCAAGTGCTACCGCAATTCTCCCCTCCTCATGTAGTGTTCGTCGATGCGCCCGCACCTCGAAGATCAAATCGGACGCCACCCTCAACAATTAGCGAGGCGTATTATCCCTGCGGCGAGCGCCGCTTGGCTCTTTATAGCGGTTATACCCCCAGGCATATTGCTCAGGGATCAGTTTGATAATCTCTTCAATCTGCTGATTCATTGCCGCGGCATCGCGAGCGAGATCTCCCGTCAGAGGTGCGTCCCAACGCTTAGCAAAAAGCGTCCAGCCATGCTGATCTCGTTTACTCCAAGCAAAGATTCGAATGGCATCGCATTGCCGAGCAACACGCAATGGCAGCACCATCGTATAAGCCTCTTTGCCAAAAAATGGTGCCCACACCCCATCTCCCGCACTCGGCACTTGATCGGGCAACACCCCAAAAGTATGACCCGCGCGAAGATTTTTGATGATGGTCTTGACACCCGCAATCGTTGTCGGACAGGCCACAATACCTGGAGCTTGACGCGCTTTACCAACGACACGCCTGAGGAGGGCATTTTTCGGAGGTCGATAAAGCACGCTGATATTACGCCCAGTCTTGGCAAAATACGTACTAGCAAACCATACAGGAAGCACTTCAAAACACCCCACATGGGGTGTCATGAAAACGATAGGCTTCCTCGTTTGCATGGCCTCATCAATGAGCTCCCGTGAGGCTTCATCCACTTTGACACGCGAGAGCACTGTCTTGGGATCTCGATACCATACCCAAAGGCTCTCGAGCGACTGACGCCCTGCTCCGCGCCCAAGTCGCTCTCGCAACTTAGGTGTATCCAAGCCAGCTTGCCGAAGGTTTTCAAAGGTCTTCTCACGCAATTCAGGAGCGAGTTTGAAGGTGAGGTAACCCATTGCAGCTCCGAATAGCTGCAGCACCCTTAGCGGAAGCAGAGCAATTAATCTCAACAGCAGGATCATAGTGTTAACGAAATCTTCGAGATAGGTACGCAGTAGCGAGGCACCCCTCAAACTCCTGAAAAATCAACATTGTATCCGATATCGCAGGTCAACGCGATGTGCCTAGCCTCCCCCTTAAGACTGGCTCAAGGTTACGGCAGCATAATTGAGCTCGACATACGAAATGCCAAAGCTTTCGAGTTGTCATCCCTCCTCGCGAAGATGTATTATTCGCGAATCGCCGAGTTAACAAAGACAACTTGCGGGGCGACACAAATACCGCTAAAGCGTCTTCGCAAGTGACTTTCGTCCCAGTATTGCGCAGGCGCGCCATCTTTTTGAACTAAATACTGGAGTTGGCGAATGTCCACCAATGAATACCTTTTTACCTCCGAATCCGTCTCTGAAGGACACCCTGATAAGGTCGCTGACCAAATTTCGGATGCTGTCCTCGATGCCTGCCTTGAACAGGATCCAATGAGCCGCGTCGCAGCCGAAACGCTGGCAACGACTGGTCTTATCCTGATGGCTGGCGAAATCACCACCTCTGCCAACGTTGACTACATCGACCTTGCGCGCAACGTCCTCAAGCGCATTGGTTATGACAATACCGAATATGGCATTGACTACAAGGGTTGCTCTGTGCAGGTTGCCTATGACAAGCAATCCAACGACATTGCTCAGGGCGTCGACAAGGCCTTTGACGATGAACTCAACCTCGGTGCGGGCGACCAAGGTCTCATGTTTGGCTATGCCTGTGATGAAACCCCGACGCTTATGCCTGCGCCTATTTTCTATGCACACCGCCTCATGGAAAGACAGAGCATCGTTCGCCGCAACGGCACGCTCGCATTTCTGCGCCCCGATGCCAAGAGTCAGGTGACCCTGCGCTACCGTGATGGTAAACCCGTCGGTTGCGACACGATCGTCATCAGCTCGCAACATGCACCGGAAATGTCTGACGGCAAGCGAATGAGGCCTGAATTCACCGAAGCAATTATCGAAGAGATTATCCGCCCCGTCATTCCTGCTGAATGGTTGCAGGGAACGAAGTTCCTCATCAACCCGACGGGTCGCTTCGTCGTGGGCGGTCCGCAGGGCGACTGCGGTCTCACTGGTCGCAAAATCATCGTTGACACCTATGGCGGCTACTGCCCACACGGCGGCGGCGCATTCTCTGGTAAGGACGCTACTAAGGTCGACCGTTCTGCGGCTTACGCCTGCCGCTACGTTGCCAAGAACATCGTTGCAGCGGGTCTCGCCCGTCAATGTCAGGTTCAGGTGGCCTATGCCATCGGTGTCGCAGAACCTATGAACATCACGGTCTTTACCCACGGCACAGGTGTGATTCCCGATTCTGAAATTGCTAAGATCGTACGCGAACATTTTGACCTGCGTCCACGTGGCATCATCAAAATGCTGGATCTGCGTCGTCCGATCTTCTCCAAGACCGCGGCCTATGGTCACTTCGGCCGCGAAGAGCCCGAATTCACTTGGGAAAAAACCGATCGCGCTCAAGCACTACGTGCTGCGGTTGGCCTCTAAAAAATCGATCAGCGCGTTACCGGCCTCGGTCAGACGTCAGTAACGCACTGCTCGCTTCTAGAGCGACCCATCTCATCGGGTCGCTTTTTTCACACCAACTCTGGAGCGCCCCAAAAAAGAAAACCCGCCTAAACAGATTTTGGGCGGGTACGAGCTACCTAAACTCCCGCCTCACAGATCCCTATTTCAGGAAGCGAGGCGGGTGTGCCACC
>CABQGK010000008.1 GCA_902463725.1 uncultured Sutterella sp.
TGATAGTTGGTTGTATTTCCAGTGAAAGTAGGACATTGCCGGGCTTTAAAATTGAAAACCCCGTTACCAAGTGTTGGTAGCGGGGTTTTTCATTATGTGCGCCGCGTCTCGAGGTGGCTGCCGTACTTCCTCTGCCTATCTATGTCTGCGCTTACTTGCCAGCTCGTACTCAAACCGCTAAGTGTGCGCTTTCTCACGGTACACTTGATAGAATTGAAATCAAGTTAGTTTTTTGATCCAATTGGTGGTTTTATGACGGATTCCCTCTTTGGCGATGACGACGCCCTTGCTCCGAAAAGCACAAAGAGTGCCGCGACTGCAACGGTTACGACACCGTTGCATCAACCCTTGGCAGAGCGCATGCGCCCACAGTCGCTTGATGAAGTGGTGGGGCAGTCGCATTTGCTCGGACCCGGTGCCCCTTTGCGCGTAGCCTTTGAAAACCATCGTCCGCATTCCATGATTCTTTGGGGGCCACCAGGTGTCGGGAAAACAACCTTAGCCCGCTTGATGGCAACCGCTTTTGATATGCCCTTTGTGGCGATTAGCGCCGTGCTCTGCGGTGTGAAGGATATCCGTGAAGCGGTTGAGGCGGCTCAACATACCATGCAACTGACGGGAAAGTCTACGTTGCTTTTTGTGGATGAGGTGCACCGCTTCAATAAGAGCCAGCAGGATGCCTTTCTTCCCCATGTGGAATCGGGACTCTTTGTCTTTGTTGGTGCTACGACCGAGAATCCATCGTTTGAATGCGTGGGCGCGCTTCTGTCGCGTGCCATGGTTTATCAGCTCAATGGCCTCAATGAAGAAGAGTCTCTGACGCTACTGAATCGTACGCTGGAGCGAGCATTCCCCAAACTTAACATGACCGACGAGGCTAAAGGCATTGTTGTTCAACTTGCCGATGGGGATGCCCGTCGCCTTTTGAATGCGCTTGAGGTGACATGTACGATGGCCGAGGAGCGAAGCCTCGATGAGGTTGATGCGGCCTTTTTACGTAAGACTACTCCCGCAACACTGCGCCGCTTTGATAAGGGGGGAGATAATTTCTACGATCAAATCAGCGCGATGCACAAGTCTGTGCGCGGCTCGGATCCCGATGCGGCGCTCTACTGGATGTGTCGCATGCTCGATGGTGGCGCTGATCCTCTCTACATTGCCCGCCGCATCCAGCGTATGGCCATTGAAGACATTGGGCTTGCTGACCCTCGAGCGACGCAGATCGCGGTGGAAGCGGCAACGATCTTTGAGAGGCTGGGTAGTCCCGAGGGAGAACTTGCGCTCGCCAACGCTGTGGTGTATTTGGCTTGTGCTCCAAAGAGCAATGCGGTCTATAACGCTTATAACGAGTTGCGGAGCTTTTTGAAGAAAGATCTCTCACGCCCCGTGCCCATGCATCTACGCAATGCGCCCACCAAGCTGATGAAGGAGTTGGGCTACCACGCGGGTTATCGCTATGCCCATGACGAGCCTGGCGCTTTTGCCGCAGGGGAAGTTTATTTGCCCGAGGGTCTCGAAGGTAAAACTTGGTACCATCCAACGGATCGTGGGCTGGAGCTTAAAATTCGCGAGAAGCTTGCACACTTGCAAGCGCTCAATGAAGAGGCGGTCCGTCAAGGCAAGGGTCGAAGACGAGGACAAGGTAAGCCCGTGTAGTAAAGCTTTACTAGCGGCCGAGCTTGTCGCGCGACTTGCGCCACTTTCGTGTGGGCGTTGTCTCATGGCCGCAGGGTACTGTGCCTAGAGCACCATTGTTATAATTCGTAATGATTTGGTGCGATTTGCGCCCCAAAAGACACACACCCGTGTCTGCAAGAGAATTCTCTATGGTGCGAGCCGTATGCTCTGTGCCACGGCTATTTATTGTCAATAAACTTCAGCAACGGATCTGCTTGCTGGAGGACTAAAAGAGGTTTATATGCTCGATCCCAACATGCTGAGAAAGCAGCTCCCTGAAGTGGTGGCTCGTCTGGCCACGCGCGGCTTTGTTTTCCCAGAAGAAGAATTTAATCGTCTTGAAGCTGCCCGCAAAGCTGTGCAGGTGAAGACAGAAGAACTTCAGGCTCGCCGCAATGCGCTTTCTAAGCAGATCGGCATGGCTAAGAAAAACGGAGAAGATGCCACTGCACTCATGCAAGAGGCAGCAGAGTTGCCCGAGAAACTCGCTACGCTTGAAGCGGAACTTGCTGATATTCAGGCTAAGCTCAGCAACTTGATGCTGCGCATCCCGAACCTGCCCCATGAAAGTGTGCCAGTGGGTAAAGATGAAAGCGAAAACGTGGAGGTTCGCCGTTGGGGTACCCCGCGCACGTTTGATTTTGAAATCAAGGATCACGTGGATGTCGGCGCACCGCTCGGCATGGATTTCGATACCGCTGCCAAGGAAGCTGGTTCCCGCTTCTGCTTTATGCGTGGCCAAATCGCTCGCTTGCACCGTGCGCTGGCGCAATTCATGCTTTACACGCACACCCATGAGCACGGCTACATCGAGTGCTACACACCGTACATTGTTACGGCTTCCACGATGCAGGGGACGGGTCAGTTGCCGAAGTTTGAGGAAGACCTCTTCGCTGCGAAGAAAGGTGGCGCTTATGGCGAAGGCGAACAGATGTATTTGGTGCCTACCGCGGAAGTTACCCTTACGAACCAAGTTGCCGGCATGATGCTTAAGGCCAAGGATCTTCCGCTGCATGTGACCGCTCATACGCCTTGCTTCCGCTCGGAGGCCGGCGCTTATGGTCGTGACACACGTGGCATGATTCGCCAGCACCAGTTTGACAAAGTCGAGATGGTTCGTATTACCCGCCCCGAGGATTCTTACCGTGAACTTGAAGAAATGACGCATAACGCGGAGATGATCCTGCAGAAGTTGGGGTTGCCGTACCGTGTGATCACGCTCTGCACGGGGGATATGGGCTTTGGGGCAACAAAGACCTACGATTTGGAGGTTTGGCTTCCCGCACAGAATACGTATCGTGAAATTTCGTCCTGCTCCAACTGCGAAGACTTCCAAGCTCGTCGCATGGGTACACGTTTCAAGGATGAAAATGGTAAGACTCAGTACGTGCACACGCTCAATGGCTCTGGTCTTGCCGTGGGCCGTACGCTAGTGGCTGTCCTAGAAAACTACCAAAACGCGGATGGCTCCGTGACGGTGCCAGAAGCGCTTCGTCCGTTTATGGATGGCGTTGAAAAGCTTGTTCCCTCTGAAGACGGGCTCTTCGCGCACTAAAAAATGTTCGAGGAGGAATCGCGGGTTTGACAAAACCCGTTCCTTTCGGTAAGATTCCTCCTCTAGCCCTACAGGCACCCGGAAGGATGGCAGAGTGGTCGAATGCGCCGGACTCGAAATCCGGTATACGGTTATACCGTATCGTGGGTTCAAATCCCACTCCTTCCGCCATAACCCTTTGTGGCACAAGCGTTTTCAAGTACTTTGAATATTCTTGTACTAAAATTTGTACAAGATTTCCCCTCTTTGATACTTCAGCAAAATCAAGGCTAAGCCCAGTATTTCCAAGGGGTTTCGCCGTCTTCTCAAAATCCCCAACTTCGGCAAATCTAGACAAAACTAGGCAGTCAACCTTATGGCAAACCTTATGGCACTTTTTGCAGTGTGCCGTAGAGTAGTGATTAGGGGACCCATCACTTATTGAGTGCCTACTAGCAACGTAATCGGGATCAGTATTACCAAACACTCGACCTCATTTCGAAGGAAGGAGACTTGAATCCTGGGATTCAGTTTTTCCTAGAAGGTGTCGTTACCCAGTGCGAGAACAACATCGGCTTGCTTAATGAGATGGTAGACCTTTACGAACGGAGTAAATCCTCATTTTCGAGCACGACGAACTCGTCGGTCGCTATTGCCATACTGGATTTCGTCTTTGAGTCTCCGATTTTTACAATCCCAGCCATTCAGCAGAAATATCCGAATATTTCGAAGCAAACGCTTGTCACGATAACGGCAAAGCTAAAAGATGCTGGCATTTTTGAACAAGTTTCTGTTGGGAAAGGAAGACGGCCGTCGGTCTATCGGTTCAACGAATTGGTGGACCTATTGTCGTAGCCTCCCTTGGTTTCACCGCGAGTGCATCATGGGTTGAGGTGGCCGCAGTAGGATGGTTAGGTGCCCAGTAACACTAGTGCCGCTTACGGCAGATTTTTTTGTGTCAAGTAAAACGCGTTCTAAGGTACACAAAAAATTTTGTGTCAACCAAAAGGCGTTTTAGTTGACACAAACTAGATGACCCAGCCCACAGTTTGAAGTGGGTAGCGTGACTCGATCAGAGGGCGCGTACGCGCTCGATGGGTGCGGCGGGATCGACCACAATCGTACGCAGGGCGCGGCGCTTGAGCGAAGCCTCGCCGCGTTCGGTGCATATCACCGTTGCGCCGTGGCCGAGTAGTTCGCCTTGCCAGAGAACCTTACGTCCTGCGACGAAGGTTGCTACGGGTGACTGCGTGGCAAGATTGTAGACTGTGATGTCCGCATCAGCGCCAACCGAGAGGTGCCCCTTCTGTTTCAGACGCAACATGCGTGCTGGGTTGAGTGAGGTCTTTTGCGCATACTCTGTGAGTGAGAGCACATCCAGTTTGACGAGCGAGAGTCCTTGCGAGAGCAGGACATTGCGCGGGATGCAACCGCCGTCCGTCGAGAGCGCGTCGACGACGAAACTGCTGTCTGCGCGCTTGGCCTGTGCAAGCAGAATACGTGGGATGGGTGGGTTGATGTTGAAGCTGCCGCCAACGTCGGTGTTATGAGCTTCCCAGTACTCGAGCGCTCGCTCGCCAGTCATGAGCTCGGAATAGCCTCCTGCGTCATAGACGGCAAAAGCTTTCTCCGCTAGTAGCGCAGCGCGTACGCCTGCTCGGTCTTCGGAAAAACCGAAAGCGCGCAGGCAGTTGCCAGTGACTTTCGACTGAATCCGCCCGTCCTCGCTACAGGTGAGCCGCGTACCGTTCTTGGGTGAAATGTAGCTTTCGCAAATGATGTTAGGGTTGGTTTTGAGTAGCTCAATCGCCTCCTGAGCCTCGGCAATATCGTTGCGGATCGCCCCACGGCAGTATGCGTTAATGTGGGCGAGGTGCAGTGGGTGGCCGCCTGCCATTTCAACAGCTTCACGCATGCCTTCAATATTGGAGCCATGCTCGCTCGTACCGGCGTGCCAAGCTACGTAGGCACGGTGCTCGAGGGCTGTCTGCACTAGCGTTGCGCTCACCGCTGGCGTAAGTGGATAGTGTCCACCAAGGAGTTTGACACCCAGTGCTCCGTCGTCGAGTGAGCGCTCAATCAGGGTTTGCATTTCTGAGCGCGACGGGGCGTTTGTTTGGAAGGTAAAGGGCGGGGAGGCAAATTGCAAAATCGCGATATTGAGACCCGCCCCATACGCGGGGATGTGCTCGAGCACATCGTCCAAAGGACCAGCCATATCGAGCGCGGTGGTTACGCCAGCTCGTGCGAGCATACGGTGTCCGAAGGGAGACCCCCACATGGTGCCTAAGTGCACATGGCTGTCGATGATACCAGGTTGGACCACGAGTCCGGTGAGATCAATCGTTTCACGAGCGGCTTCGTCGAGATCACGGCCAACCGCGGCGATGTGACCATCGGCAATACCGATGTCGGCGATGCCATTGAGGTGATTGAGTGGATCGACAACGCGAGCGCCACGAAGAAGCAAATCAAGCATGGTAGGAGTTCCTATATATTCGTCCATGGACGACGGCAACGTCATGCCGTCACCTCAGGAAGAAAACGGGTCTTTATCTTAGAAAAGTGTAGCGCAGCGCGACTTGGCGGGCTCAGCCACTTCTGCCTAGTTGTTTTGGCTTGCCTCGGTGTTATGTGCTTCAAAAGCTGGTACTGAGGCTTGCTCGTCGCTCAGGCCTGTGCGACAATGCCTGCCTTGCCCGCTGAGCACAAACGCTTCTCGTGGTGTTCCTCGGCAAAGGCCTCGATCCCAGCCCGTCATGCGTGCGCTTTTTCGTACAATAACGTCAGCTGCAATCTCCCGAGCACAAAGCGCCACACACTATGCCTGAATTAACGCCACAACTGGTTTTGGAAGCCGCTCTGTTAAGCGCGAAAAAACCGTTGCCTGTGCGAGAGTTGCGTCGTCTTTTTGATGATAGGCTCTCGGCAAAAACCATCAAGGAGCATCTCTCTGAGATCGAGAAGATGTGGGCATCGCGTGGGCTACGGCTTGTGGAGCTCTCCAATGGTTGGCGCTTTCAGACGATTGATGAAGTGGGGCTCTACCTCGCTAAGCTTCAAGAAGAGCGCCCCGTGCGCTACTCTCGTGCAGCGCTCGAGGTATTGGCCATTATTGCGTACCGTCAGCCCGTCACGCGTGGCGACATTGAGGAGTTGCGTGGCGTCGCGGTCAATAGCAACGTGCTACGGCAATTTGAAGAAAGAGGTTGGGTGGAGACGCTCGGGTATCGAGAGACGCCAGGACGCCCTGCACTGCTTGGTACCACTCGCCAGTTTTTAAATGATCTTGGGTTAAAGAGCCTTTCAGAACTTCCTGCGATGGAGGCAAACCCAGAACCAAATTTTGCGCTCGGAATCGGTTCGCTCTTCGATACGGAAGAGACGCCCGATGTGGCCGAGCAAGAGACGCTCCTAGAGGAGACAGAAGTTGAAACGAAATGATCGTGGCTTGTCGCGCAATGGCGACGGCCGTTACTCAGCCGATGGGAAACGCACACCGTTTCGTCGCCCGCAAAAGCGCGATGACCGTGCGCAGAGCGCTCAGCGCGCTCGGCTTTCTGCACCCGCTGAGGCTTTTAATGAAATGGCTGATGATGAACTCTACACAGGGTTTGCCGAGCGCCCGCTCGCGCTTGACATCATCGATCGGGCTCGCGCTGCCCAGCAGGGGGAGCTGCCTACGGAAAAGCTCCAAAAGATGCTTGCTGAGGCAGGGCTTGGTTCTCGCCGTGCAATGGAAGCACTGATTGCCTCGGGCACGGTGACGATTAATGGACGTACCGCAACGCTTGGAGACCGTGTGAGCGCAGCCGATATGGTACGCATCGAAGGTCGACTCGTGCGGCGTCGCACGGAAATGGAGTCGACCCCGCGTGTTCTGATGTACCATAAGCCCGCTGGCGAAATTGTTTCCCGTGACGACCCTGAAGGGCGTCCGAGTGTGTTTGCGGCGCTGCCGCGCATCAACGGCGCGCGTTGGGTTGCGGTCGGCCGTCTAGACTTTAATACCGAAGGCCTGCTGCTCTTTACCACCTCGGGGGCGCTTGCGAATCGCCTCATGCATCCGCGCTACGAAATTGAGCGTGAATATGCCGTTCGTATTGTGGGCGAACTCGAAGCCGAAGAACTCCTTCAACTTCAAAAAGGGGTGGAGCTTGAGGACGGGATCGCGCGCTTTGATCTCATTACCGATGAAGGTGGTACGGGCATGAACCACTGGTATCGCGTCCAGATCAAAGAAGGCCGCAACCGCGAAGTGCGTCGCCTCTTTGAAGCCGTGGGTAAGACCGTGAGCCGCTTGATCCGTATTCGCTACGGTGCGGTCTCGCTACCGAAGACATTGCCGCGCGGGCGTCGTATGGAGCTCACTGCAGAGCAGGTTCGTGCTTGGATGCTCGAGCTGAAGCGCCAAGAAAAAGAGCTCGAACCACTGGCCGCGGAAAAAGCTGAGGAAAAGAAAGCAGAGAAAGCGCAGGCTCGCGTTCGCGCTCGCGCACAGGCGCAGAGGGAGCGCGCGCGGGACGAAGGGCGCGGTGCTCGAGCGCTCGCTGCGGGGCGCGAAGCACGTGCAGAAGAAACGAAGCGTCGCGCTCGGCGCTTTGCCGATGGGCAGAGTGACCGCACGGGGGTGCCCATGTGGGAGGCCCGTGATATGAGTGATCGACCGACGCAGAGAAAGCGTCCGCGTCGAAGCTAATTCAATACGGAAAAAACGAAGAAAAAGCGCCCTTTGCACTTGCACAGAGGCGCTTTTTTCCCTAGAATCACGCCATTCAACGTCATCTATGGCTGTTCAGGTGAACTGGCGGCGTTTTCAGGTGAGTGTGGCAAACCTCACAAGAAGACATGACGGAGAATGAAGTTCAGGCAGTGAAGCGCTCAGTGTGCCGTGGTGGTGCTGAGAGGCTTCTCTGTTACCCTGCTGGTGAGCAACTTCCCCAAGAGACAGCAGTGATGTGTTTGGCGCTTGAAGCGCTCCACGTTCACAAGCCTCTCATGGAGAGCTCCCACTAGCGAGAAAGGGTCTGTGAATGGGCGTTTGCCCATTTTTTTTTGGAATTCGTCTGCCACAGCTACTGCGTCACTCGACAGGCCTGTCGTTTGCGCTTGAGGCAGAGAGCGTTTTTGTTCACAGTCCCGAGTGTTACCACAATCGTTTCAAACCAACATAAGGAAACCTGCTCAATGTCCAATTCCGGAGCTTTAAATGAGCTCGTTGAATCTACTGTGACCGGTCTCGGTTACGAATTTGTGGATTGCGAACGTCTTGCCCGCGGGCTCGTTCGCGTCACGATTGACACGATGGCTGAAGGAGGCATTTCGCTTGACGACTGTGAACGGGTAAGCGAGCAGCTCTCCCATGTCTTCACCGTGGAGGCAGTGGATTACGAACGCTTGGAGGTTTCCTCCCCAGGGGTTGAACGCCCGCTTAAGCGTGCGCGCGACTGGGAGCGTTTTGCCGGTGAGCTAGCGCATGTGGAACTCTACAGTCCGATGCATGCCGAGGGTTTTCCTGAGGCAGGCCGTCGCAAACTCGATGGTCGCATTGTCTCGATTGACGGTGACGCCGGCGAAGAGATGGTGACCTTCGACTACTTTGAAGTCAATATCGCCCGTACACCCGCTGTGGCGGCCTTGCGGGCCCGCCGCAAACAGGCGCAACCAGCCGATCCGATCCGAGTGACGTTCGCGCTGAGCGCCGTTGATCATGCAAACCTTATTGCCGAATTGAATTTTAAGGGGTAGCCCGAGATGAATAGTCGTGAAATGCTTGAGCTCGTTGATGTGCTTGCGAGCGAAAAGAATGTAGAAAAGGACATCGTGTTCGGTGTTCTGGAGCAAGCCGTGGCGAGCGCTCTGAAAAAGAGCCAGTTCCAGGGCGAAGACGCGGATGTGGTCGTGCACGTCGACCGCGTCACAGGCGAGTTCAAGGCAGAACGCCGTTGGCTCGTGGTTCCCGATGAGCAGGGGCTACAGGCGCCTGATCGCGAGGAAATGTACTCTGATGTGGTCGATGACAATCCTGGCATTCAGCCTGGCGACTACATCACTCGTGATATCGAAGTGGTTGACGTGGATACGACGGGTCGCCGCTTTGCGCAGGATGCTAAGCAGGTCATTCTGCAGCGGCTGCGTGATGCGGAGCGCGATCAGATCCTCAAGGAATTTTTGGCTCGTAATGAGAGCATCGTTACGGGCTCGATT
The DNA here is from genome assembly GCA_902463725.1 of uncultured Sutterella sp. Classification (GTDB taxonomy): domain Bacteria; phylum Pseudomonadota; class Gammaproteobacteria; order Burkholderiales; family Burkholderiaceae_F; genus Sutterella. The sequence goes on from CABQGK010000008.1 coordinate 9,419, forward strand.
AAGCGCATTGACAAAAACGAAGCGATTGTGGAAATCGGCCGCCTTGAAGCCCGTTTGCCCCGCTCGCAGATGATTCCGCGTGAAAATCTCCGCACCGGTGACCGTGTGCGCGCTTATGTGGATCATGTGGCCGAACTCAATAAGGGCCGCCAAGTTATTCTTTCGCGCACTTCGCCCGAGTTCCTCAAGAAGCTCTTTGAGTTGGAAGTTCCTGAAATTGAAGAAGGTCTCTTGGAGATCAAGAGCGCGGCGCGTGACCCTGGCATGCGTGCCAAGATTGCGGTGTTTGCAAAAGACCGCCGTATTGATCCGATCGGTACTTGCGTGGGTATGCGTGGCTCGCGTGTGAACGCCGTCACCAACGAGCTCGCTGGGGAACGCGTTGACATTGTGCCTTGGAATGAAGATCCTGCCCAGTTTGTGGTGGGGGCGCTTGAGCCTGCGAAGGTGCAGTCGATTGTGATGCTCGAAGAGCAGCACACGATGGAAGTGGTTGTCGGTGAAGATAACCTCGCCGTGGCGATTGGTCGCGGTGGTCAGAATGTGCGTTTAGCGAGTGAACTCACTGGTTGGCAGATCAACATCATGACTGAGGCTGAAGCCACGCAGAAGCGCGATGAAGAAGTGGCTAAGTTGCGTGCTGAGTTCATGCAGAGCCTCGATATCGATGAGGCCGCTGCGGACGTGCTCATCAACGAAGGCTTCTCGAGTATCGAAGAAATCGCTTACGTCCCTGAAAAGGAATTGCACGCGATTGAAGCGTTCGATACCGAGACGATTGATGAACTGCGTCAGCGTGCTCGCAACAAGTTGCTCGCCGATGCCATTACGCGCGAGGAGAACTTGCGCAAGGCCGATGAGCCTCTACTCACGATGGAAGGTATGGACAATGATCTCGCTAGTAAGCTCGTGAGCCATGGCGTTAAGACGCTTGACGACCTCGCTGAGTTAGCAACCGATGACCTCGTCGAGATGACGGGCATTGATGAGGATCGTGCCTCCAAGCTCATCATGGCGGCCCGCGAACACTGGTTTGAATAAATCAGCGTTTGCAATACGTGGTTGAGCGCAAGCGAGCAGAGCGCCTCGCTTGGGTGGCTCGAAGGTGCGCTTCTTTGAGCCTCTCTGTTCAACCCCTCTTAATTCACGCCGGCCCCTAGGGCCGGTTCAGCGCGGAGATTCCAGCCTAGCGGCACTCCTCTCTCCCTTTGGATTGAGTGAGTCTGCGACTGGCTAGTTTCTCCCCGAACCGCCCTTTGGCGGCAACAGCATCAGGAGGCGTTTGCCCCCATCGCACACGCGAGACAACGTAGAGAGAATTCTGGCACCGCAGAGAGGTCCGCTTCGTCCGAGCGCGAAGCGTTAGACGCGTGCAAGAGAATCTCCAACGTTGTGCTTACGGAGTGCCTCGATGGGAGAGGCGAGAGCGCCAACCCGATGCAAAGGAGCAAAAAATTTATGGCTAGCAAAACAGTCAGTGAATTCGCCCAGGAACTCAAAGTCGCTGCCAAGACGCTGCTCGCGCAGCTCAAGGCCGCTGGAGTTATGAAGACTAGCGAAAGTGACGAATTGAGTGAAAACGACAAAACCCGTCTGCTTAACAGCCTGCGACAGGAGCGTACGAATCAGCCACATCGCAAGATTTTGGTGACCCGCAAGGAAAACACCGTTGTCAAGCAGCAGGATAGCTCTGGCCGTGCCCGTGCGATTCCGGTGGAAGTTCGTCGCACACGTGTTTTCGTCAAGAATCCGCAAGTGATGGCGGAAGAAGCCGCCAAACTTGAGGCTGAGGCTCGTGCCGCAGCTGAAGAAGCCGCTCGCCGTGAGGCGGAACAAGCGGCAGCACGCGCAGAAGCAGAACGCCTCGCGCGTGAGGAAGCGGCGCGTCGCGCTCAGGAAGAAGCGCGTGCCCGTGAAGAGGCCGAACGTCAAGCTGCGCAAGCTCGCGCTGAAGCGGCACGTCGTGAAGCCGAAGAGGCGGCTGCTCGTGAGCAGGCCTTGAAACAAGAAGCCTCGGATAACGAAGCAGCGGTCAAGGCCGCACGTCGTGAAGCCGAGAAAGCCAAACTCGAAGCGGAGGTGGCCGCCGCAACGGCCAAACGTATGCAGGATCAAGCTCAAGCAGAGGCGGACGCTCAGGAGGCTCAACGCCGTGAAGAAGCGCGCCGTCAGGCCGAAGAAGAAGCTCAGCGCATTCGCGAAATGATGACGCGTCGTGCGGGTGTCATGACGGCTAAAAAGAAGCCAGCGCCGGCGCCCGAACCTAAGAAGGTCGAGGCCGCTGGCAATCAGAAAGACCGTGATGGTGCCCGTCGTGGTGACAACAATGCGCGCACCGAGCGTCGTTCCGACGCGAAGAAGGGCGGTACGCGTTCAGCGGAGCGCTCGCATGAGCGTGGAGCACGTGCGGAGCGTCCTAACAGAAACTCGGGCGCTGATTACGAGAACATGATGGACGCACCAGCTTCCGAAAAGAAGGGACATCCTTCGGATCGCAAGAAGGGCGCGGGTAATCGTGACCGTTGGAGCGAGGAAGGTCAGCATCGTCGTACGATCAAGACTCGTGGTGACGAGGACAGTGGTGAAAATGTTTGGCGTACCGCTCGCGGTCGTCGCAGCCAAGATCGCCGCCGCGGTAACGAGCCCGTTCAGCAGCAGACGCAAGAAGCGGTGGTGCGCGAGGTGGAAGTGCCCGAAACCATTAGCGTTGCGGATCTTGCTCATCGCATGGCCATTAAGGCCACGGAAGTGATCAAGGCTCTCATGAAGATGGGGCAGATGGTGACGATTAACCAGATGCTCGACCAGGACACCGCCATGATTATCGTGGAGGAAATGGGTCACAAGGCGGTTGCCGCCAAACCCGATGATCCGGAAGCGATCTTGGGCGAAATGGCTCAGAACGAGTACGAAGCACTGCCGCGTCCGCCTGTGGTGACCATCATGGGTCACGTGGACCACGGTAAGACCTCGTTGCTCGACTACATCCGCCGTGCGAAAGTGGCTGCGGGTGAAGCCGGTGGTATTACGCAGCACATTGGTGCTTATCATGTCAAGACGCCGCGCGGTATTGTGACGTTCCTCGATACACCGGGGCATGAGGCCTTTACGGCGATGCGTGCCCGTGGTGCGCAGTCGACCGACATCGTGATTTTGGTGGTGGCGGCTGACGACGGTGTGATGCCGCAGACCAAAGAAGCGATTGCGCATGCCCGTGCGGCCAATGTGCCGCTCGTGGTGGCGATCAACAAGATTGATAAGCCTGAAGCTAACCCCGATCGTGTCAAGCAGGAGCTCGTTGCCAACAACGTCATGCCTGAAGACTGGGGTGGCGATGTGCCGTTCTGCCCCGTTTCGGCTAAGACGGGTCAGGGCATTGATGAGCTACTCGAAAACGTGCTGTTGCAAGCGGAAATGCTTGAACTCAAGGCACCGAAAGACGGTCCTGCGCGCGGTATCGTCATCGAAAGCCGTCTCGATAAGGGCCGCGGTCCGGTGGCCTCGTTGCTCGTGCAGTCGGGTACGTTGCACCGCGGTGACATCGTGCTTGTGGGGAACGAATTCGGCCGTGTTCGCGCTATGATCAACGAACTCGGTAAGGCCGTGCAGAGTGCTGGTCCCTCGATTCCGGTGGAAATTCAGGGGCTCTCTGGCGTGCCTGATGCCGGCGAAGAGATGTTTGTGCTCGACGATGAGCGCAAGGCGCGTGAAATCTCGCTCTTCCGTCAGAGCAAGAGCCGTGATCAGAAGCTTGCCAAGCAGCATGCTGCGAATCTGGCCAACCTCTTTAGCGACAAGAGTGAGAATGGCGAAGCCAAGACGCTCTCGCTTATTATCAAGGCCGACGTGCAGGGCTCGCAGGAAGCACTTATCCATGCGCTGACGCAGTTGAGCAACGAAGAAGTGCGTGTACAGGTTGTACATGCTGCTGTGGGTGGCATTTCTGAGAGCGACGTCAACTTGGCTGCCGCCTCGAACGCTGTCATCATCGGCTTTAATGTGCGTGCTGATGCGCAGGCGCGAAAGGTCGCTGAGACGGAAGGCATTGATATCCGCTACTACAACATCATCTACGATGCGGTTGACGATGTGAAGGCAGCCTTGGGTGGTATGTTGAAGCCCGAGCTGCGTGAAACCAACTTGGGCCTTGTGGAAATCCGTCAGATTATCCGCATTCCGAAGGTGGGTAACATTGCGGGTTGCCGCGTCATCGATGGTCTGGTTCGTCGCTCGGCTTCGGTGCGCCTGTTGCGTGACAATGTGGTCATCTGGACGGGTGAACTCGCCTCGCTCAAGCACTTCAAGGATGACGTGCGTGAAGTCAAGGCCGGCAACGAATGCGGTCTCTCGCTCAAGGGCTACGACGATATTCGTGAAAACGATCAGCTCGAGGTGTTCGAAGTCACTGAAGTGGCTCGTACCCTTGATTAACACAACGCCAGCAGGGCGCCCCAATTTTGGCGCTCGCGCCCTGCGGCATTGATGCTTTGGATGCGTGTGCCCGCGTGTGGCGCACGCATTCCTCCCATGCAAAGGAGGCGCCAGCTATGGCACCCAAGAAACCCGGTCGCTCTTTGCGAGTGGCCGATCAAATCGCCAAAGATTTGGCGACGCTTATTCCCAAAGAGGTGCGCGATCCTCGCGTTGGGCTCGTGACGATCACGGGCTGCGAGATCACACCTGACTATGCACACGCCCGTGTGTTCTTTACTGTGCTTGGCGTGGATAGCGAAACCTGCACCGAAGGCTTGAATGCCGCAGCGGGGATGTTGCGCAATCATCTCTTTAAGCACTACACGATTCATACGGTGCCGACGTTGCACTTTGTGCACGACGACAGCGTGGAGCGGGGCTTCGCGATGGATCGCCTCATTCGTGAAGCCATGGCCGATACGCCTGAGGAGCGCTGAGCGTGGCCAAACGTGGAGATCCTGTGGACGGCGTGCTGCTGTTGGATAAGCCCGCGGGGCTCAGCTCGAATGCAGCACTGCAGCGTGTGCGGCATCTACTCAATGCACAAAAAGCTGGCCATACGGGAACACTCGACCCGATGGCTACGGGGCTTTTGCCGCTCTGCTTTGGTAACGCCACCAAATTTTCAGCCGATCTGCTTGATGCAGATAAAGCCTATGAGGCGCGGGTGCGTCTTGGCATCACGACCGATTCGGGCGATGCCGAGGGGGTGGTGCTCGAAGAGCGCCCTGTACACGTCACCCTTGCAGAGATCAACGCTGCAGCCGCCCGCTTTTTAGGCAATATCGATCAGGTACCTCCCATGTATTCTGCGCTCAAGCGCAATGGGGAGTGCCTCTATGAAATTGCCCGTCGCGGTGAAACCGTTGAACGAGAGCCGCGCCGCGTCCGTATTGACACCTTGGAGGTGAAGGATTTCGACGGCACGAGCTTTACCATGATTACGCGCGTGAGCAAGGGTACCTACATTCGTGTGTTGGCCGAAGATATCGGCCGCGCGCTTGGATGCGGGGCTCATCTCGTGGCGCTACGCAGAACGAGGGTTGGGGAGTTGACCCTTGAGCGCGCAGTGAGCCTAGAGACTCTGCAGGCGTGCGCCAGCGTTGCCGACGCCCGCCTCAAATTGGAAGCCGCAGACGCACTACTGCAGTCGCTGCCCGCCGTGTCCCTTACCGACACGGATGCGGCTCGCCTCATGCAGGGACAACGCCTTGCGTTGGGCCTTTCCATACGCGGGCGCGCCCGCGTCTACGGCCCGGAAAAAGAATTGCTGGGAACGGCGCTCATCAATGAGCGCGGTGTTCTCCAGCCCGAACGTCTTATTGCACATTAACCGAGAACTTTCATGACTCGAGCGATTCGTAACATTGCCATTATTGCCCACGTTGACCACGGTAAAACCACGATGGTCGACCGTCTGCTGCAGTGTGCCGGCACCTTCCGCGAAAACCAGCAGGTGGCGGAACGCGTGATGGACTCCAATGATTTGGAGCGTGAGCGCGGCATTACCATTTTGTCCAAGAACTGCGCTGTGCAGTACGAGGGCACCCACATCAACATCATTGACACCCCAGGGCACGCCGACTTCGGCGGTGAAGTCGAACGTGTGCTCTCCATGGTCGACGGCGTTCTGCTTTTGGTCGATGCGGTGGAGGGCCCGATGCCGCAGACGCGCTTTGTCACGCGTAAGGCGCTCGCTCAAGGGCTTAAACCCATTGTGGTGGTCAACAAGATCGACCGCCCGGGGGCTCGCCCAGACTGGGTTGTCAATCAGACGTTTGACCTCTTTGATAAGCTCGGCGCCACAGAGGATCAGCTTGACTTCCCGGTGATCTACGCCTCGGCGCTCAATGGCTTTGCCGGTTACACCACGGACGTCGAAGAGCTCAAGAAGATCGGCAACATGCGTGCGATTTTCGATACCGTCATCAAGTACGTCCCTGTGCGTGATGACAATCCCGATGCGCCGCTGATGTTGCAGATCTGCTCGCTTGACTATTCGAGCTACGTGGGCAAGATTGGTATCGGTCGTGTGCACCGTGGTCGTGTGCATCCGAACCAGGAAGTGGCGATCATGAATGGTCCCGAAGACACCCCGAAGCGTGTCAAGGTCAATCAGATTCTGAAATTCGAAGGCCTAGATCGTAAGGTCGTCGATGAAGCGGAAGCCGGTGACATTGTGCTTGTCAACGGTATTGAAGATCTCGCTATCGGTACCACGATTACGGATGTGGCCGCGCCTGAGGCGCTTCCGATGCTCAAGGTCGACGAACCAACCCTGACGATGAACTTTCAGGTGAACAGCTCGCCCTTGGCCGGTCGCGAAGGCAAGTTCGTCACCAGCCGCCAGATTCGTGAGCGTCTCGAGCGTGAGCTCAAGAGTAACGTCGCGATGCGCGTGCGCCCGACGAGCGATGAAACGGTTTGGGAAGTCGCAGGCCGTGGTGAGTTGCACCTCACGATTCTGCTTGAAAATATGCGCCGTGAAGGTTTCGAACTTGCGGTCTCGCGCCCGCGTGTGCTGCTCAAAGAGATCAACGGCGTGAAGATGGAACCCTATGAACTGCTCACGGTCGACGTGGAAGAAGAGCATCAGGGTAGCGTGATGGAAGAGCTGGGTCGTCGTAAGGGTGATCTTCAAGATATGCAACCCGATGGCAAGGGTCGTGTGCGTCTCGAGTACCGTATTCCCGCGCGTGGCCTGATTGGCTTTCAGAGTATGTTTATGACGATGTGCCGCGGCACAGGCATCATGAGCCACGTCTTCGATGACTATGGTCCGATCAGCCGTGGTGAAGTTGGTGAACGTCGCTCTGGGGTGATCATTTCTCAGGACGATGGGGAAGCGGTGGCGTATGCGCTCTGGAAGATTCAGGAACGCGGCCGTCTCTTTGTCTCCCCAGGCGACAAGCTCTACGAAGGTATGATCATTGGCGAGCACTCTCGCGATAACGACATCGTTGTGAACCCCATCCGTGGCAAGCAGCTCACGAACATCCGTGCCTCGGGCACTGACGAAGCAATTCGCCTCGTGCCACCTGTTAAGCTCACGCTTGAAAGCGCGGTGGAGTTTATTAACGACGATGAGCTCGTGGAGATTACACCGCAGTCGATCCGTCTGCGTAAGCGCTACCTCAAGGACTTTGAGCGTAAGCGCGCTGCACGTGCCGAACACAATGAGTTTGGCGAAATCGACGAATAATGGGACGCCGCAAAATCCCATTGACTGAGCTCGAGTGCCCGTGCGGCAGCGGGCGTCGTTACGGCGAGTGCTGCCAGCCGTATCATGCGGGGGCGGCCGCCCCCACGCCTGAGGCACTGATGCGTAGCCGCTATAGTGCGTATGTGCTCGGCTTGGACGACTATGTGCTAGCAACTTGGGCGCCTGAGACGCGGCCCGCGGCACTTTTCTCGCGCGGTCAAGCGCGCCCTAAGTGGTTTCGCCTCGTGGTGCACGGAAGCGATGCGGCTCAAGCGACGGTGCACTTCACCGCCTTGGCGCGTACGAGCACGGGCGTGATGCGCTTAGAAGAAAAGAGCCGATTCCGACAAGAGAACGGCCGCTGGGTCTATGTCGATGGAGATGTCTCGCCAGAGGCGAACGACTAAAAGCGTTTAAATCATTTGCGCCAAGACTTTGGCTTCAACGCTTAAAGTCTTGGCGTCTTCTTTTTTTGAAATAAGAGCTGCCATGACAGAAAAAACGCTTCCGCTACCGCGCTTTTCGGTGGCACCGATGCTTGACTGGACCGATCGTCATTGTCGAGCCTTTCACCGTACGCTCTCGCGTAATGCGTGGCTTTACACCGAGATGGTGACGACTGGGGCCATTTTGCATGGCAACCAAGATAAGCTCTTGGGATTTTCTCCTTGTGAGCATCCTGTTGCACTGCAGCTTGGCGGCTCGGATCCAGCTGATTTAGCTGCCTCCGTGCGCATTGCTGAGCGCTATGGCTATGACGAGTACAACCTCAATTGTGGTTGTCCCTCGGAGCGCGTGCAAAAGGGCTCGTTTGGTGCGTGCTTGATGCTCGAGCCAAAAACTGTTGCGAGCGCTTGGCGCGCGATGGCTGAGGTGACCGAGAAACCCGTGACGGTTAAGCACCGTATTGGGGTGGACGATCGCTCGGACTATGCGTTTGTCGAAGACTTTGTTGGGACGGTTTATGAGGCGGGATGCCGCCACTTTATCGTGCACACGCGTGCGGCCTGGCTCAAGGGGCTTTCGCCCAAAGAAAATCGAGAAATTCCGCCCTTAATGCGTGAGCGCGCGTTTGAATTGAAGCGCGCTTTCCCAGAGGCGACCTTTATCATTAACGGTCAGATTGACTCTCTAGCGCTTGCGCGTGAACTCATCGACGCGGGCATGGATGGGGTTATGATGGGGCGCGCGGCGTATCACAATCCGTGGCTTCTTGCCGCGGTGGATGCAACGCTCTACAACGAGGCGCCTGCCGTCACGACGCGTCGTGAGGTGATTGCGCTAATGACGCGGTATCTCTATGAGACGTGCCGTGACGATGTGATGGCCGTGCGTGCCGTCGCTCGCCATATGATTGGGCTCATGCAGGGGCTCGCTGGCGCGCGTCAATGGCGTCGCCTGCTCTCCGACCCAACGACCCTTAAACGCGAAGGACTCAACATTCTTGAGTTCGCGTGGGAAAGCACCTTTGGTGACGAGCGTACGCTGGAAGAGGCGGCCAACGCCATTTAGGCGCCGTTTCTAGCCTCGCAAAATAATGCCTCGGCCCGTTAGAGAAAACGCGCCGAGGCGAAGTTCAACCGTGGGCGTGTACGCCAGAAGCGTCACGCCCATCATTGCCACAAGCCTTACTTTTTGGCTTTGGTCTTTTTCACCTGCTTTTGGGTGATCTTCTGCTTGACGGTAGCACGGGACTTCTTCGACTTTGCGGGGAGCGTCTTCGCTACAACAGCCTTCGGCGCGTTCGCGGCATCAATGGCGCGAGCACGGCGAAGCACGTCGTTTTCGTTCGCTGCTTCCCACTTAGCGCGCAGCGGTGCGGCTTCGGCGATGGCATCCTGTACGGCCTTCGCGGCGATGCTGTTAAAGCGATACTGGCTGTCACGCACTGGAGCGCCCTTATGCCAAACGTAGACGGGCACAGCACGGGTTTGCTTAGCGCCATTTTCGGAGACGATCATCTCAGCAATACCCGTACCCAAATGGTGGCGATTTTCTTCCGTCATACCAAAACTTGCAGCGGGCACATTGCCAGGGAAGTCAAATTCCATTACACGGGTGCCGTTGATGCTCGAGAGCGTCCAATTGGCCTGAGCGAGTTCTTCATCGCGTTCGCGGCCGCAGAAAACCGTGTTTTTCTTGGCGGCATAGAGCGAGACGCGGCCGCTCTGATCGGCTTCAACCGTCTTGCCCTTGACCTTTTCAGTCTTCACGCTGATGGGCTCTTTAAACGCCATGCCCATGGGTTGTACGACGTTGCCCTGTAAAAAGCGCAAGCAGTAGGGCGTATTGGAACTAAAGCGGCGGCTAAAGTCAGCAATCGTGTCCGTCCCCGTAAAGCCTTTGAGGTTGGGCACGAGCACCTCATCCTTATCAACCCAAAGCGTCATGGCGTAGGCCACAGAGCCCTTTGGGAACTTGCGATCCGCCGAGACAAAAGAGGCTGAGAGTGTAGGCTGATTGCCGCGGGTGCGCAAGAATTCACGCACGAGCAAGCCTGAGACGTCGAAGGCTTCGATCTTCATGTTGATCGACATATTCGGATGGTCGCCGTAGCTAACAACGAGGTGACCATCGCGAGCGCTCTGCGCGTAAAGGATGTTCTCAGGTTTGACGGCAACGCCATCATAGAGCAGCGCTTCAGCGCCATTGCCCCACGGCAGACCATGCACGGCGCCTGTGGAGAAATTCTCTTTCACAAGGTACTGATCCTTGCTAGCTTTGTCTTGAACGATGTAAAGACGCGAGGCTTTGTTGTCGTCAAAGAACACCATTCCTTCGCCAGAAAGCGCTTGGAGCGCGGAGATGTCTAGGCGCGCAGCCGCTGGCAGTGCTAGCGGCGCGCTCGCACCGACGTTGCTGAATTCGCTCGCGCTAGCGGGACGACTTCCAGACTGAAGCGCAGAACAGCCGCTCAAGAGGGCAATACTCGTAAGCGTCAAGGTGCCCAGAGAAAACTTCTGGGTGAGCTGTCGATACATGTTGAATCCTTTCTCAAAAGGTGAGGATGTCAATGTTGAATAAATTGTTGAGCGCGCCACCAAGAGAAGGAGCTGACTCAAGAAATTTCAGACTGTGGTTTTACACCAGGCGGGCGTTACTCGCAAGAGCAAGGACAGATTTGCGTCAAAGGGCAGGTTGTTTTTGTGAAAAGGGCGCCCATCACGGATGACGGACGCCCATCGAGCGTAGTTGCTTCTTGCGCGTTGCGCTTACTTGAGCGCTTCGAAGACGCGTGCCGTGATTTCTTCAATGGCACCGAGCCCAGAGATGGAGACGTACTTCGGCGCCGAGGCGTCGCCACTCGCGGCGAGGTCACGGTAAAACCCGACGAGTGCTTCCGTCTGGCCGTGGTAAACCTTCAGACGATTGAGAACCACTTCTTCTCGGTCGTCATCACGTTGGATGAGCGGATCGCCCGTGATGTCATCCTTGCCCTCAACCTTGGGCGGGTTGTATTTGATGTGGTAGGTGCGCCCCGAGATCGGATCGACACGACGCCCCGACATACGTTCAACGATTTCACTATCAGGCACCTGAATCTCAAGCACGTAGTCAATGGGAATACCTGCGTCTTTGAGCGCCTGGGCCTGCGGAATCGTACGGGGGAAGCCATCAAAGAGTGCACCCTTGGCCGCATCAGGCTGCGTGAGACGGTCCTTCACAAGGCCAATGATGATGTCATCGCTTACGAGTTGGCCGCGGTCCATGATTTCCTTGGCAGCGAGCCCGAGCGGCGTGCCAGCCTTAACGGCAGCGCGAAGCATATCGCCCGTGGAAATCTGGGGGATACCGAACTTTTCGCAAATGAACTTGGCTTGGGTGCCTTTACCAGCACCGGGAGGCCCAATCAGAATCAGACGCATTGGAAATACTCCTAGATGAAATGTAAGGGACTGGGACTGCTGCAGTCGGAGGCGCAGGGCGTCAACAGGGACGGCAGTACCGATCGAACATGTCCTTCGGGGGCTCGAGCGAAAAGTACGAGCTACCGTGCGCAGTGCGCTGGGGTCGGACATGTGTGAATTTGACTATTTTAGCCTGAAATGCGCACCTAACCTCAGAAATATGGAGGGTGTGCGACGCTAAAGCGCGTTGAGAGCGTGGCCTCAACGTCCTCTAGCGTGCGCCGCGCAGGGTGCACGGCGCACAGAAAAAATATGAAAATTAGCCCTCGCGCGAGGCGTAGATGGCGCGAACGCGCTCGAGATCCTCTTGGGTGTCAACCCCAGCAGGGAGTTGCTCGTTGAGAATCATGACCGCGATACGCTCTCCGTAGTAGAGCGCGCGCAACTGCTCAAGGCTCTCAAAGCGTTCAAGCGGCGCTTGGGCGAGTGTGGGGAAACGCTTCAAAAAGCGTACACGATAGGCATAGAGCCCAAGGTGGTGCAGAGCGGGTAGCCCAGCGGGTAGGCCAGCGAGTCCCTCACGGAAATGATCGCGCGGATAGGGGATGGGGGCACGAGAGAACGTAAGCGCTCGGCCTTTTTCATCGAGCACCACTTTGACCACGTTGGGATTGAGAAACGCATCAACGCTTTCAATGGGGTGCGCTGCGGTGGCCATGGCACAGTCGGGTGATTGAGCAAGGAGTGCTGCCACGCGTTCAATGACCGATACCGGCATGAGCGGCTCATCGCCCTGTACGTTCACCACAATCGCGTCGTCATCAAGGCCTAGTCTCGTGACGGCTTCAGCGAGGCGATCGGTGCCGGTGGGATGTTCTGCGCTTGTCATGACCGTTGCGATACCGTGTTGCTCGCAGGCTGCTTGCACACGGGCATCATCAACCGCCACAATCACGCGCTCGGCCGAGCTTTGTTGGGCGCGTTGCGCCACACGCACCACCATGGGCGCACCGCCAATATCAGCGAGGGGCTTACCAGGAAGACGCGTTGACTTGAGCCGCGCTGGAATGAGGACGCTAAAACTCATGATGCATCGGCCTCATCAACGAGACGTGTGCACTGACTGCGCCAATGCTCAACTTCTTCAGGGCTTAGGGCGCGGGCATTATCTTTAATCATGACAGCAATGTCGTTGCGCACCTCAAAAGCAAGGGCACAGCGGTGGCAAATCAGCTCCTCCCGTTGGCCCGTGCTCTTTTGTAGGGAGCCCTTACAGATCGGGCAGACCAAAACGTCAAAAAAAGAGGGTTTCATAACGCTAAGCGATTTCTCCGTAGTCTGCTGTCCGCATCCTCTAAAAAGGGAGCAGAGCAGAAAAGGGGTCTATTGTCAAAAGGCATGCTCAGCCGTAGCGAAGGCTACGGGTGGCGAGCGCCACTCATCCTAGGAAGCGTCTTTGCGCTTGGCTGAGTAATCAGGCAAAAGTATAGCGGAAGCCACTAGGGAGGCGAGTGGCTCAATGGCGCGAGTCCTGCGTCAGTTAAAGGCCTTAGAGAGTAGCAAGCAAAAATGAAAAATGTCACAGGAAATTTCTATAGAAAAGCCTCGTGACAATGGGAGCGACATCAAGCTCTATAGTGGCGGATGGATTTTCCCGCTTTTGCGTCTCACGGGAGTTAGTCATGGAATTTCATTCCAAAAAAAACTGGTCGCCATTTGGGATTTTAGGCATTCTACTGCCTGCGGTGGCCTTGTTTCTATTAGTTGCTTTTCCGCCACACACACTCGATCTGGCGGTCAGTAAGCTCTTTTGGCGGAACGGACATTGGCTTGGACAAGGGGTGGCGGTGGCTGAACTTGTCGGTCACGAGCTTATCAAAGTCATCCCAGCTGGGATTGCTCTGTATTATGTGTGGCTTGCGTGGCGGTTTGGAAAAGCTGGAGATAGCCTCAACCGTAGGCGTGCCGTTTTTGTTATTGTGGGCCTCTTGTTAGCGCTTTTTGCGGTTTGGTGGCTCAAACGTACCACGGGCGTGTATTGTCCTTGGTCGACGGTCCCCTTTGGCGGCGAGCAAGCGATGCTGAATCCGACTTGGCATTGGTCACGCGTGAGTGGAAATTGTTGGCCAGCTGGGCATTCAGGCACGGGCTTTGGACTATTCGTTCTCTATTTTGCTTGGCGTAGTGTGGATGTGCACAAAGCGAGGAAATGGCTTTGGGTGGCGCTGCTACTGGGGGGCTTTTGCTCTTTTCTACGCATCACGCAGGGTGCGCACTTTCTCTCGCATACGCTAGCAAGCCTTTTAATTGACTGGCTCATTGCGGCGCTACTGTATCGCTTCTGGCTTTATCCATGGGAAGTACGCGCCAAGTCGCCCTCTCCAAGTGCGCCCAACACGCTAGAGCAAGAAGCTCAGCAGCGGTATTCCCATGGTGGTTGCCGAGCGCTAACGAGTGATTGAACAACACAGAGTAAAGACTCATGAAAAAATACCTGCTCTTTACCGCCCTCTGGTGGACCATAGTTTTTGATTGGCCCTTCTGGCAGGGGGCGATTGCGTTTTACCGTAATGAGCCCAACACGCTCTTTCTCGTGTTGCTCGGAACGGCATTCGCCCTTTTGGCGGTGGCCTTTGTTCGGCTCCTCGCTTTCTTGCCTTTTAGAGTCTTTCAAGCGCTGATGGTGCTCTTGAGCATTGCGGGTGCTGCGGCCTATTGTGGGGCATTGCTCTATGGGGTGCCGATCACGCCTGACATGATGCGAAATGTCATTGCCACTGATATGCGCGAAGCGAGTGGATACCTTTCGCTCAAGACTGTGGTGATTTTCCTTTTGGCGGTTTTGCCGCCGCTTGCTGCGACATTTTTTGTCGCCAAGCCCATTGCGCGCGAACGTTGGCGATTCGTCAAAGGGCTCGGGCTCATCGTGGGGTGCTTGGTTCTTGGGCTAGGGGTCGTTGCGCTTAACTTTCAAGATGCGGCAGGGCTTTTCCGCGGAGCAAATAAGTCTCAGCGCTACTATATTGCGCCCTTTAATGTGCTCTACTCCTCTGTGCGTACAGTGGTGCAGGATGCAGCGCCCGATGAGTATAAAGTGCGCAAGGTCGTTGATGCTCGCCCAGAGATGAGTATCAAGCCCGAGCGTCCGATGCTCATGGTGGTGATGGTTGGGGAGACAACTCGCCGTGCCAATTGGGAGCTTGCAGGCTACTCGAAAGAAACCAATCCTGAACTCAAGCGTATCCCTGATCTCATCAACTTTATGCATACCACGAGTTGTGGCACGAGCACCGATGTTTCCGTGCCCTGTATGTTCAGTCGTGTGGGGCGACACAATTACGATCGTGAGCAGATTCTGCAAGAAGAGCCGCTACCGTCGCTGCTATCGCGTGCGGGCTTTAAAGTCGCTTGGATCGACAATCAATCGGGCTGTAAGGGTGCTTGCTACAACGTCGCTGAGCGCAAGGTCAACAAGGTGGATCTCTACTGCCCTGGGGGCGACTGCTTTGATGACGCGTTTTTCCCTGAGATTGACGAGGCAATCACGCATCTTTCGGCAGTTGAACCCACGGTGCTCTTTTTACACATGATGAGCTCGCATGGCCCTGCGTACTACAAACGTAGCATGCCGCAGGATAAGAAGTTTGGTCCAGAGTGCCGTGACGCCGACCTCTCAAGTTGCAGCCGCGAGAGCATTGTGGCGGCCTACGACAACAGTGTGCGCAACACGGATCGCGTGATTGCGGGGGTCATTGAACGGCTCGCTGCTGCTAAGGGTTATGACACGGCGCTCATCTACGCATCGGATCACGGGGAGAGTTTAGGAGAGGATGGCCTCTACCTACACGGTGCGCCGTGGTGGATGGCGCCTGATGTGCAAAAGGAGATTCCGATGGTGATGTGGTTCTCGCCAGAATTTAAGGCAGATTTCCATGTCAATGAAGCGCTACTGCGTGAGCGCGCGGCGAACGCTCCGAGCTCTCATGACAATCTCTACCATACGATCATGGGACTGCTTGGCGTCAAGGGTAGCACCTATGAGCGTGACTACGACTTGAATGCACCCGCGCCCTAGAGGGCGTTGCTAATCAAAATAAGGAGCCTCTCGCCTGGGCTCCTTTTTCTTTTTTAGGCAAGGGTGCAGTGGCGGCCTAGAGCAAGCGCTAGGCCGGCACTGGGTTCGCCGCGCTAGCGCTCGCTTTGTTGCGAAACGTGTGCAGCGCTTCCTCAATGCTGTCAATCAAATACGGCTCGAGATGCATATCGAGCTCAACGACCCAAATGCGCGAATCCATTGAGAGTTCAGGGTGGGTTGCACACTTGACGGCATCTTTACTCGTGATAAAGATCAGCTCTTCAGTTCGCGCCGCAAAGGGGTTTGTTGCAAAGTCAAAATGGTCGCCCAACTCGAGCGTTAAGCTCTCAATACCATGCGCACGTACCATTGCAAAGAACCGTCCAGGGGCAGCAATGCCTGCTGCGCAAAGCGCATGCAGACCCTCACGACTGATGCGCGCGGCAAGCTCATCAATACTGGCGGTTGCACCCGTGGCCAACTGACGGCAACGTCCAAACGTGCTGGAGGCCGCGTAGCGCGGAGTGCGACTTTTCACGATGACCTCACTAGGACTATTGAGCACGATGGCATCGACGGTATCGAGTCGACTCGGTGGTTCGCGTAGTGGCCCCGCCGGTAGGACGAGCCCGTTGCCGAGTCCACGTGTGCCGACGACTGCAATTTCAAAGTCACGCGCGAGTGCATGGTGCTGTAAGCCATCGTCGCTTACGATGACATCAATTTCTGGGTGCGCGGCCAGCAATGCTAAGCCTGCTTCGTAGCGGCGACGCCCAACTGCAACGGGGGCACGCGTCTCCTGTGCAATGAGTAGCGGTTCGTCGCCCACTTCAGACGCAAGACTCGTGGGCTTGACGAGTTTGACGGCATCGGCCTTACGCCCAAAACCTCGAGAGATGATGCCAGGATGCCAGCCGCGTTTGATGAGTTCACGCACAATCGTGATCGTAATCGGGGTCTTCCCCGTGCCGCCCACATAAATGTTGCCAACCACAACGACGGGAACCGGTAAGTGTGCAGGGGTTGTGCGGTGTTGGCGTGAACGGCTAATCCCGTAGAAAAGCAGAGAAAGCGGGGAGAGCGCGAACGCAAAGAGACCAAAATGATCCCACTGGCGATGTAGCCAGTTTTCTATCTTGGGTTGCGCAGTCATTGGCAGCACTCCTTGGGGGTAGAAATGCTGAACTGATCACAGAGATGGGGATAGCACGCCTGCGCGTGCATAGGTCGTGGTGGTTTGTCTGACATATCCAAAAAAAAGATGACCTGTCGAAGGTGACTTGTGAGTCACCTCTTAATCATAGCGAGATTTGATGGTCGTGAGACTTGGTTGGTGGCCGCTTTTTTTGTTAGCCACTTCGTCTGCGTTGTCCACTACCTATCCACTAGCCTGTGTATAACTTCGTGGATAACTTTGCAGAGTATTGATTTTTCAGGTGAAGAGAGCGGTTTTGGTGTTTGCGTGAGCCAAATTGTGATTTTGCTGAAACCCTTGTGGCACAAGCCTTTGAGAGGATCAGAAGGTAATGAATTTGATCCTATGCCTGTGGGAAAACCTCTAAGCCCTTGATTACACTGCGGTTGTGGATAAATTCGGCGGATTTATGGGATATGGGCTTGACAAACGGTTTCAAATCTGTATTGCGTATGGTGCACTGGGAGGCTAGCAACTAGGGGATTTCCCCAAAACGTGTGGGTAGCTATGTGGATAAGTATGGGAAAATGCAATTAAGTCGTTAAAAAATAAGAAGAAAACTCAGTTTGCCTATTTTTTAAGCAAATGAGGTGTTTGCGTGGAAAAGTCATGGTGGCGCCCCCGTTAATCCCGCTCGCGAGTAGGCTTACCCGTGATGGCGGAGAGGCGCGCGCCTTGTGGATAACTTGGGTGCTAAGTTATCCACCAGGAATGGGCGAGGGAAAATGGCGCCAACACTAGAGCTTGATTTTTGATGAAGAGTTCGTACTGCTGGTGGGTTTCTCGACTCAAGTACCTTCCTGAGCAGGCGAGTTTGCCGTGGCAGCGCGCCGTTCGGTTAGGATTGTGGTTAGGATTTCTATGTGCGCAGCCGTTAGCATCTGAGAGAAGGAACGCTGCAGCGTGCGTGCAGTCGCGAGAGTGTAATGAGTGAGGTCTGAGGTGAGTGATCCGAGACGTTTTGAAGACGTGCCTTTTTTCGATTGGGATGGTACGCCGCTAGAGCAGGCGCAACCCGTTGAGCCCCGTACACGTAGTGCACAAGGCTCGCCACGCCTCACGTCCTACGCAGAGAGCGGTGCGCGAGCATCGACGCCGCGCCCAAGCGCTGTGGGCTTAGATCGTCGCACGGGCCTTAGCCGTACGGTGAGTCGACCGCTCTCGGATTTCTCGAGCACGCCCGAGCGATTCCGTCGCCCTAGTGAAATGCCCCGAGCCGATTTTGGCAGCCAGTCTTTTGCGGGCGTTGTGCAGAGCCCTGATCCTTCGGTCATGACGGTGACGGCTGCTGTGCAGCGGCTTCGTGATGCTGTGCAGCAGCAGTTGTCGGGATTTTGGATTTCGGGTGAGGTGAGCAACTTTTCTCGCGCCTATTCTGGGCATGTCTATTTCACGCTCAAGGATGACGGCGCACAGATTCGTGCGGTCTTCTTTTCGGGCTCGCAGCGCCGCTTCCCCGTGAACTTTCAGGATGGTGATCGCATCGAGGTGCGTGGCGAGTCTGATGTCTATGTCAAGGGGGGCGACTTGCAGGTACGCGTACTCGAGTGGCGCGCCGCGGGCTTAGGCGCCCTCTACGAAGCGTATCTCAAACTTAAGGGGCGGCTTGAGCATGAGGGACTTTTTGCGGCGACGCGCAAAAAGCCACTTCCCAGGTTTGTCTCAGCGGTTGCGGTGGTAACAAGCCTTCAAGCCGCAGCCCTGCAAGACGTGCGCCGCACGCTTGCACGCCGCATGCCGTGGGTGCGTATTACCGTGTTCGATACGCTGGTGCAGGGGCAGGAAGCACCCGAGCGGATTGTGAGTGCGCTTGCGCGCGCAGATGCTTCTGGCGCAGATGCTGTGCTACTCGTGCGCGGAGGTGGCTCCTTTGAGGACTTGTTTGCCTTTAGTGACGAGCGCGTTGTGCGTGCGGTTGCTGCTATGCGTACGCCTATTGTCGCGGGGATTGGGCACGAAACTGATGAGACGCTTGCTGCGCTTGCGGCCGACATTTGTGCGTCGACGCCGACAGCGGCCGCTGAACAGCTCGGTGCGGATCTGCGCGCTTGGTTGGCAAGGCTTGATGAGGTTGGGGCGCGGCTTGCGAGTGCGCTTGCAAGGCGTTGTGACGAATTAGATCAAGCACTGGATCGACTTGAAGAGCGTACGCGTTCAGTCCCTCGCTTACTCGAAGCGCGTAGCGAGGCGCTTGAGCGTCGTGCACAGGCCCTAGAGCGGACGATGTGTGCGCAGATTCAAAACGCAGAGACTGCGCTCGGCCTCTCGAGAGGACATTTTGAACGCTCGCTCTCGGTATATCTTGCGGAGCGTTTTCGGGTTGCCGAGCGCGCCGCAAGGCTCTTGAAAAGTCCTGATGGGGCGCTTGCCGCTAAACGTAGCGCCTTTGAGAGTGCCGCTCAACGCTTAACTGCCGCAGCGCCTGTGATGGTGCTCCGCGCCGAGGAGCGTCTCGCGACCTTAGGGCGCAGGCTTCCAAACGCGGAGACGCTTTTAGCGGCGCGTGAGGCGCACCTGACAGCGATTGAGCGCAACATCGCAGCCTTTAACCCCGATACTGTGTTACTGCGTGGGTTTACGCTGGTAAGCCTTGGGGAGGAGGTGATCACGGCAGCTGCTTCGTTAAAGGTTGGTGATAACCTCTCGATTCGCTTCTCAGATGCTTCAGTGAAGGCGATGGTCACGGAAACTCCGACTAAAAAAGTAGGTCTTTAGTCGATCATGCTACGCACTTTAGGTAAACCTAATCGATGCTGGCATTGTGATACAATAATTTAATCACTAGAAAACTTTGGAGATAAGACATGTCTCAATTTACTCTGCCCCAGCTTCCCTTCGGCTTGGACGACCTTGCTCCTGCGATGAGCCGTGAAACGCTCGAATATCACTGGGGTAAGCATCATCAGACCTATGTCAACAACCTCAACAATCTGATTGCTGGCACCGAATTCGAAGGCAAGAGCCTCGAAGAAATCATCAAGACTGCCAAGGGTGGCGTTTTCAATAACGCTGCGCAGGTCTTCAACCACTCCTTCTTCTGGCAGTGCCTCACCCCCAATGGCGGCGGCGAACCCTGCTGCGACAACCTCAAGGCCGCGATTGATGCGAAGTGGGGCTCCTTTGCCGAGTTCCGTAAGGCCTTTACAGCCTCGGCGGCTGGTAACTTTGGTTCTGGCTGGACGTGGCTCGTGAAGAAGGCTGACGGTACGCTTGACATCGTGAATACGAGCAACGCTGCCACGCCGCTTACCGATGGTCTCAAGCCGCTCTTGACGCTTGACGTTTGGGAACACGCCTACTATGTCGACTATCGCAACGCTCGCCCGAAGTTCATCGATGCGTTCTTTGACAAGCTCGTGAACTGGAAGTTTGTGGCTGAGCAGTTTGCTGCTTAATGCCGCGACTGGGGAGAGAGCTGAGTCTCTTCCCCGTTAGCGAAGCCTACACGCTCTGTGAGGCTTACAGTCCTTGACGCCCTTCTGAGGTTGATGCCTTGGTGGGGCGTTCTTTTTTGCGCATGGACTTTGGTGGGCAACCGTTTAGAATGAAGGACGATACGCGTCCGCTACTGCGCTTAGAGAGGCATCTGAGCAGAGGGGCGCGCAGTGAAAAACTTCAGGAGGCCAATATGGCGACCAACACGCAGCATTCTGCTGGCAGAGCCGTTCAGAAAGAGGAAAAGCCTGCTGCACAATGGCTTGTGCTATTCATCAACGATGACTACACCCCTTTTGACTGGGTGGAACTCATATTGATGCGAATATTTGGTCATACCGCTGAGGGGGCGCATCAGGTTGCGCTACAGGTGCACACGATGGGTGCTGGTGTTGCGGGGCGGTTTGATACGCGCGAGGATGCGGTCGAGCGGGCGGAATTGACGATGGCGCTTTCAAGGCAGGCCGGTTATCCGCTCTCGACGAAGGTGCTTGAAGCAGTCTCAGGCACTTCAACATAGATGCGTCTTGATGGATGACCTCGGGCTATCTAGCAATGGGATCAATGGATTATGGAAAATGATATGACGATCACGGTGGAGGCGCGCCTTGGATGGCATTTGCGCGATCTTGCCACCATTGAAGCAGCTCTCGGAATTGACCCCGAAGAGGAAAGTTTTTGGAGTGTCTTACTACTAGCGCATCGTCTCCTTGGAATCAGCTATGTGTCCGACGCACTCGCTTGTGCCAATGCGGGTTATGTGAGACGGTGGCGAGAGGTGCTCGAAACGTTTATGAAGACGTCTTGGGCCGATGGGTGGAAGAGAGCCTCGTTGGCAGCACCTCTGCGTCGTGAGGAGATACCGGATCCGCTTAAAGAGCAAGCAGAAGTGCTTGAACCTCAAACGGCACCAGTGCCGCTTTCTTCGCTCAGGTGGAGTCGTGATGTCAGCAATCAACTCTACTTAGCAAGCATGCATGTGCTCACGAGTGCTCGTGCACCCGAGCGGCTTGATGCTATGGATTTGCTTGTGCAGTTGGTGACGTATCTTGAAGTTAACTTGGGTGATATCGTGCCTCAAGGCGATTCCACTGAGCGACTAAATGCGCTTGATATTAAGAAGGCCGACGCTGAGCTTCGTGACGCTCGTAAGCTCTTTAAGAGTGGTTATGGCAATTCGCTCGAAATCAACGAAGTCTTTGCGCCTCTAGAGCAGTGGCATTTCCCTGCGTTCATTAGTCTCTCGCTTGAGGCGTTTGTCAAAGAGGATCTAGCTCGTTTAGAGGCGCTACTGCCGGCTACGAAGGAGTTGAAACGCCTTGAGCCGCCCGCGCCAAAGCGCGAGCCGCGCGATGAGGAACTTTTGAGCCAATTGCCAGAGGGCTTGCAGCAGTGGTTACGCGAGGAAAATCTTCTAGGGGTGAAGATTGTGCATCTTGACGCCAGCGCTCTAGAGGATGAGGATTTTCCTGAGCACTTGTTTACGCCGCCGCACAGCGCTAACGAAGAGGAAACCAGCCAGCACCGAGGCGAGGCCTCTGCGGGCTTGCCTCAACTTATTATCCCGGAGGAGATTGTCAACCTCACGGTCAATCTCACGTCGCTGGCACGCCAAGGCAAACTTGATCCGCTGATTGGGCGGAAAAAAGAGCTCGATGATATTGCGTTTGCACTGAGCTGCCGCAGACGTCGGCGCGCACTCATTTTGGGTGAGCCCGGCGGCGGTAAGACCGCGCTGATCGAAGGTTTTGTGCAGTCACTTGCGGATGGAACGGCACCCAAGAGTCTTTGCCACTATGTGGTCCTGGGTCTACGCATTGAGCGCATCGTGGGAACCCGTTTCAAGGGGGGAATTGCAGAAAATATTGGCATGTTGATCAATTGGCTGCGCAAACAGACGCATGTCATGTTAGTGATTGACAATGTGCATACGATTGTCGATGGAAGCGAAGATGCTTCGCTTGAACAACTCAATGGTCTTGAGAATTTGCTCTCGCTACCAAATGTTCCCATCATTCTCTCGACTGACCATAAGAGCTGGCGTCGACGTTTGGCCGAGCGCTTTGACAAACGAGTTCAGCGCATCGAACTGAGTAGCTTGAACCTCGAAGAAGCCACTAAGGTGCTTCATGGCCTTAAAGGGCGTTATGAAGCCTTTCATAACGTCGTTTATGCTGATGGTGTGATTGAAGAGGTGGTCAAATTTTCAAAGCGGTTTATTTTGGAGATGGGCCTGCCGGAGAGCGCGATCGATGTGATCGACCAGATGGCAGCCGCGACGCGGCTCAATTATGAAAAGTCGCTCAATGCGCAGGGGCAAGAAGCTGCCGCTGTGCTCGAGGCTCAAGCTGAGCAGAACGCAGCAAGTGCCGCGCCTGCGATGCGCTCCACTTCTCACTCTGCTCAAGAGGGGGTGTCAGTTACTCAAGTCGTTCCCGAGCAAACCGCTCCAGGGAGCGCTCCGCTTACGGTGGACTGCTCGCTTCTGGCTGCAACGGTGGCGCGCTTTGCCCGCATTCCGCTCGAGCAGGTCAAAGTGGACGACCACAACAGTGTGCGTACGCTCGAAGCAGACATCCGAGCAGTGGTTTTTGGACAAGATCAAGCGATTGAAAGCGTGGTCAATGCCATCAAACTGTCGCGCTCAGGGCTGATTACGGGTGAGCGCCCGATGGGAAGTTTTCTCTTTACCGGTCCGACGGGTGTGGGGAAAACCGAGGTTGCGCGGCAGCTTGCTAAGTGTTTGAGTGTGCCGCTACTGCGCTTTGATATGTCGGAGTACTCGGAGTCGCATACTGTCAGTCGTCTGATTGGCTCGCCCGCAGGCTATGTTGGCTATGGTGAAGGGGGGCTTTTGACCGAGCAAGTCAATAAGCACCCGTACTGTGTGGTGCTCTTGGATGAAATTGAAAAAGCGCATCCCGCGCTCTTTAACTTGCTCTTGCAAGTGATGGACTATGGGCGTCTGACGGATAGCCAAGGTCGCGAGAGCGACTTCCGCAATGTCATTCTGATCATGACCAGTAACGTTGGGGCACGTGAAGGTGAGCGGCAGTCCATCGGCTTTAGTAGCGGCGTAGTGTTGGGGGACAATACCGAGGCGCTCAAGCGAGCGTTTTCTCCAGAGTTTCGTAATCGACTCGACCGTATCGTTACCTTCGCACCACTTAACGCAGAAAGCTTGCGCCGTGTGGTGGATAAGTTCCTTGGGGAACTTACGGCTCAGCTACTGCCACGCGGGGTCTCGCCGCGCTACAGTGATGCGCTCAAGGGCTACCTTATCTCCCATGGCTATGTCCCGAATATGGGTGCGCGTCCCATGCGCCGCCTTATCGACGAGAAGATTCGCCGCGAGCTGGCCGATGAGCTGCTTTTTGGGGAGCTTAAAGAAGGAGGCGAGGTCGATATCGACTACGATGCGCAAGCTGAGCGCGTGCGCTTTACCTTCCGCTCAGCTTCCCACGCGTAGCGAGCGTTGACTAGATTGAGCAAGGGGAGGGGCTCGCTGCGCGGGGCGCACCTCTCCTCTCCTTACCACGCTCAGATGCGTACGCTCACGGCGGCCGCTACATATTGAGGCGCGTTGTGCGGACGCGCTCAACGCGCTGATTGCACGCTGGCAGACGCGCGCCACTGAACATTTCTCCGCGACTCTCGGTCGATAGTACGTATAAATACCTAGTCGAAAATTATCGTAGATAATCTGCGGAAAACACTTAATTTTACAAGCAATATCAATGACTTATGGAATATTGAATTTTGCGTATCATGGGGTGGTGTTGCGGAATTACCCTTCTTAGGGATGGAAAATCGGCCAAACCGTAAAAATTCACTACAAATAATGATGTCAGAGGCTTTCACAAATTGCCTAAATCAACCAATTTTTCCCCACTAATTTAGATGTAGATAGTTGATTTTGCTTTGAAATAATAGTATTGGTGGAGAAAAATTACGGTTCTATTTTTATATCTGTATATATACGTACTCTAATTGATATAGATCGGAGGTGTTACAGACGCTCCAAAAGCTGAGTGTTAAACTCAACCATAACAAAGTTATGACTATTGATGTGTTGAAATCAATAGTTAAAAACAATCGAATTGTAGACCCGCTTCCACTGAGCGGGTCATGTTATGAAGGAGTCTCTGATGAACCTCATCGACAAGAAATACGGCCTTTTCATCAATGGCGAATGGGTTGACGCAGAAGGCGGAAAGACCTTTGAAACGTTCAATCCGGCTACGGGTGAAAAGCTAGCGGACTGTGCCGATGCATCTCCTGCCGATATTGACCGTGCTGTGAAGGCTGCGCGTGAGGCGTTCCCCGCTTGGAGCAAAACGAGCGTGCAGGACCGTGCCAACATGCTTCTGAAGATTGCCGATTTGATTGAAGCGAACCTCGATCACTTGGCTCGTGTTGAAACGATGGACAATGGCAAGCCCTTGCGTGAAACCACGCTCGTTGACCTGCCGCTCACGGTTGACCATTTCCGCTACTTTGCGGGTGCCATTCGTGCTGAAGAAGGTAGCGCAACGATGATCGATGAAAACACGATGAGTATCGTGTTGCACGAGCCGATTGGTGTTGTCGGTCAGATTATTCCTTGGAATTTCCCGATTTTGATGGCGGCTTGGAAGCTTGCGCCGGCGCTTGCTGCGGGTAACACCGTGGTGATCAAGAGCTCGTCGGCCACGCCGTTGAGCCTCAATGAACTCGTCAAGCTGATGAGCCAGGTATTGCCGAAGGGTGTGGTCAACGTGATTACCGGTCGAGGTGCCGTCTCCGGTCAGGCCATGCTGGATAATCCAGGCTTTGACAAGCTCGCCTTCACGGGCTCGACGGAAGTGGGTTACAACGTTGCGGAAGCTGCTGCCAAGCGCCTTATCCCTGCGACGCTGGAGCTCGGTGGTAAGAGCGCCAATATCATCTTTGATGACGCGCAGCTCGACAAGGCGATTGAAGGTGCCCAGATCGGTATCCTCTTTAATCAGGGTCAGGTTTGCTGCGCAGGCTCGCGTATCTTCGTTCAGGAAGGCATCTACGATGAGTTTGTGAAGAAGCTCGGCGAAGCCTTTGACAAGGTCAAGGTCGGCGATCCGCTCGATATGTCCACGCAGGTTGGCTCTCAGGTCAATGTGCGTCAGCTCAACAAGATCATGAGCTATGTGGAAATCGCTCAGCAAGAGGGCGGCAAGATCGTCGCGGGTGGAAAGCCAGCTTCCGACAAGGGTGCTTTTATGCGCCCGACGCTGATCGCTGTTGAGAACAACGATGTGCGTGTTGCGCAGGAAGAAATCTTCGGGCCGGTTGCCGTGGTGATTAAGTTCAAGACGGAAGAAGATGCCATCAAGATGGCTAATGACTCCGAATACGGTCTTGGCGGCGCCGTCTGGACGCGCGACATCAACCGCGCACTGCGTGTAGCCAATGCTGTGCGTACGGGTCGTATGTGGGTCAATACCTACAATGAACTGCCCGCTCACGCGCCGTTCGGTGGCTATAAGAAGTCGGGTATCGGCCGCGAAACGCACAAGATGATGCTTGCACATTACTCGCAGGCGAAGAACATCTTCATTTCGCTCTCCGAAAAGAAGCGCGGTTTCTTCTAAACGAGCCGAGCGGTATCACCGAGGCGAGTGAGTGCGTACTGCGCGAGCTAACTCGCTGAGGTGAGCGCCTCAGGCAAAGCGACAGGGGCTCTCGGGATTTTCTCGGGGGCCTTTGTCTTTTTTGCCTTTGGCGCGTTGCTTTTTCCCATAGGATCGGGCGGTGCAGATCCTGCCCGCTATAATGAAAATAGTCCCAAGTCTTTGAGGACAGTCCCTAGCGCTTGTGCGGCGCGTGGATTCTTGATCCGGGAACGGAACTTTCACCTGCTCTAAAGAGGATATGGGCAGAGCGAGAGCATACCGTGTGTGCTCGCTTCTGCCTCTCAATGCTATGACCGATACTGCTGAACTTTGTCGTGACATCCAGATGAAGCTCCCTGACGAGATCTGGATGCTGGATGCGCTTGAGCGCTACCGTCATGGCGCGCGCTATACCGAGGATTTTGCTTCGATGGACGGCGCCTACTATATCTTCGGTGTCATTGAAGTGCCGCTTGCCTACACAGAGGGCAGCTTTACTTGGGGTTGTTGGGTTGAGGTGAGCCGTGCGCTACATGACGCGTATCTTGAGGCGTTTCAAGAGAGCGACGCGGATCGCTTGAGCGGTACAGGCATTCTCGCCAATAGCATCCCAGGCTATGAGGATGCCGACAAGTCCCCCGTTCATATCACCTTCTCCTCGGAACGTCGCCCCGTCATTATTTTGGATGCGGGAAACAGCCTCGCGGACGATCAAGTCGCTGGGCTCTCCGAACAAGACCATCATCTGCTCGATGAGGTTCTCTTTGGCGATGACGATGAAGAGGACGAGGAGGACTTTGAAGAGTCCGAGCGCTAAGTGTGGCGAGACGCGAGCGGCAGGCTCGCTCTAGACCTCGCCTTTGACGTGTGCCGCCCATTGACCTCTCCCAGAGGCCACGGCGGCACTTTCTTTAGCGCGTGCCTGTGGAACCAAAGCCACCCGTACCGCGTTCACTAGCGCTGAATTCGTCAACCAAGTTGAATTCGGCCTGCATCACAGGAATGATCACGAGCTGCGCAAGACGCTCAAACGGCTCGAGTACAAAGGGCTCGTTGCCGCGGTTCCAAGTT
This sequence comes from uncultured Sutterella sp., assembly GCA_902463725.1. Lineage (GTDB taxonomy): Bacteria > Pseudomonadota > Gammaproteobacteria > Burkholderiales > Burkholderiaceae_F > Sutterella. The sequence goes on from CABQGK010000008.1 coordinate 36,348, forward strand.
GAAATCATCAGTTCACCCTGGTAGTCGGCATCGATCAGGCCAACTAAGTTTCCAAGCACGATCCCTTTCTTATGCCCTAGGCCGGAGCGCGGCAGAATGACGGCGGCATAACGGGGATCCCCAATATGAATAGCAAGACCCGTACGGACGAGCTTTGTTTCGCCGGGCGCAATGGTGAGCGGCTCATCGAGCAGCGCACGAAGATCGAGCCCAGCAGAGCCCGCTGTGGCGTAGGCGGGAAGGCGTTCCTTCATGCGAGGGTCAAGGATTTTTAGATCAACTTTCATGGAGTTTCCGTTGTGCGTTGAGGTGATTGGTTTGGAATGCGTTGGGCGAGGGGGCACCGCTTGGCGCCACAGCCATGCGCGCGTCTAGACGCAAAATGAGCGTCAAGCGGGCTCATCAGCGCGCTGTTAGTGAGCCCGCGCCTTGAGTAGCTCGGCGAGTCGCGCGAGCACCGCCTCGGCAATGCTGTATTTATCTGCTTTCTCTACAGGGGTTGTGCGATCAGCTTCGACCAAGAGCACGCTATTATAGTCGCTGCCGAGCGCGCTCCCAGCATGGTTCGCAACGACCATGGCACAGCCCTTTCTTAGACATTTGCCTCGGGCATAGGCTTCAAGATTTTCTGCTTCGGCAGCAAACCCTACGGTGAGCGGCGCGTTTTGAAGCGCACCAACGGTCGCGAGGATATCGGGATTTTCTTCCAGCTCGAGGCGAGGGGGTGCACCATGCTGTTTTTTGAGTTTGCCCTGCGTGCTCGATTTAATGCGCCAGTCTGCCACCGCCGCGACGCTGATAAACGCATCCCACACCGTGCCATCCTGTAAGGTCTCGAGTACGGCGTCGAGCATTTCTCGGGCGCTTACGACATTAAGTCGTTTGACGCCTTCTGGCGTTTTGAGGGAAACAGGCCCCGAAATCAGTGTGACCTCTGCACCTGCCGCGCGCGCGGCCCGTGCAAGCGCGTACCCTTGTTTACCCGAGCTCAAGTTCGTGATGCCACGCACGTCGTCAATGGCCTCGTAAGTGGGGCCTGCTGTGAGAAGGATGCGTTTCCCAGCGAGCGTTTTCGCAACAAAGTGCGCGTCGATTCGCTCTGCAATATCGGCGGGCTCCATCATACGGCCGCCACCTTGATCGCCGCAGGCTTGTTCCCCCTCGACGGGACCAGCAAACTCAATGCCGTCCGCTTTGAGCAGCGCAACATTGCGCACGGTCGCTGGGTTCTGCCACATGAAGCGGTTCATCGCGGGCACGATGAGCACCGCTGTGCGGTGTGCAAGGAGCAGTGTACTGACGAGGTCATCGGCGATGCCATGCGCAGCTTTTGCAATGATGTTGGCGGTAGCAGGCATGACAACGAGTAAGTCGCTCTGGCGGTTGAGATCAATGTGCGGCATACCGCCCTTGCCATCGTGGTGCCATTCGGTTAAAGCGACGGGGTTGCCTGAGAGATTTTCAAAAGTGAGTGCGCTCACAAACTCGGTGGCGTGTGCTGTCATCGCAACATGCACTTCGTAGCCTTTTCGTCGCAGGAGTCGGACGAGCTCACAGGCTTTGTAGAGAGCAATCCCGCCCGTGAGGGCAAGCGTAATACGATGGCTTTGCATAGTGTTCCTTCCGGATTCAGAAGCGTTTTTTGGCGGGTTTTAGCATAGGAAGCTGCGAGAACCCGCTGTTTTTCTCGCCACTGAGTATACGATCTGTGAAGCGCTATAGCAAAGCCTGCGTGAGTTGAGGTTCGGGGAGCGCTGCCGCGCGTACTTGCGGTAAGTCGCGCGGCACGCGCTCTCTTTTAGGCATCTAGCGGGGCAGCGCCTTCTTCAGGCCCCTTGAGTGGGCGCCCGACCGGTGAGCCTGCGGGGCGATTCTCAGCAAGTGCGCGGCGGATCGACTCGGCTGCGGAGCGCATCGCCGCTTCACGTGCATCGATAAAGGCTAGCAGTGGTTGCTGAGGTAGCTCATCCCAGATGCCAGGGTCTTTGCCAACAACTGTGATGGGAAGCACACGGTTAAGGGTGCGAGCAATCTCCACCACGCGTAGTGCTTCGGTGGTGTTGTCAAAGAGAATCAACTGACGCGCACGCATAACACGAGCATTCATGAGCGTCTGTGGATCCGTAGCGGAGCCCACAATGACCGAGAATCCTTCTTTGATGAGGTTGTCTGCCACATCGTGGTGCGACATGAGCGCAACAAGTGGCACGCCGGTGGCTGCTAACGTACGAATCAGCAGTAGCGCGGAGCGGTTTTCACCAATGATGACCACGGGCTCACTGTGTGTGCTTTCACTCGACTCCATGAGCTTTGTGAAGGGACCCTCACGGCGGTTGGCTTCTCGTACCCATTCCCAACGCTCAATCATGAGCGCTTTGATCTTAGGAATGAGATAGAAGGCCACTGGATTGAGTGCAATCGAGAGAATGGCGGCGCCAACGATCAAGTTGACCGCATAGTCATTGGCAAGATCGAGACTTTTGGCCTGCACCACCAAAATGAACGAAAATTCGCCGATTTGCGCTAGCGCTGCACTGACCGTGAAGGACGTGTGTAGTGGGTATTTGAGTAGGTGCACCAGGCCAAAAGCGACGGCACTTTTGCCGAGCATGATGATGAGCAGTACCGTCAGTACATGTAGGGGCGCTTCGAGCAAAATATGCCAGTCAAAGAGCATGCCGACCCCCACAAAGAAGAGCACCGAGAACGCGTCTTGGAAGGGGAGGGTTTCCGAGGCGGCGCGATGAGCAAAGCTTGATTCGCGCATGACGGCCCCAGCAAAAAAGGCGCCGAGCGCAAAGCTCACATGGAAGAACTCCGCTGCGCCATACGCTACGCCCACAGCAATGGCCAAAATGAATAGCGTAAAGAGCTCACGCGAACCCGTGCGCGCAATTTCCGAGAGTGCCCAAGGGAGTACGCGCTTGCCGACCACAAGCATCGTGGCGACAAACGCACTCACGTTGAAAACGGTGATACCAATTTGCCAGAGCACATCTTTTGCGGTGATCGTCGCCCCCGTGCCACTGCCGCCCGTTAGCCCCGCCACCACGGGCAGTAACACGAGAATAAGTACCGTGGCAATGTCTTCGACGACGAGCCAACCCACAGCGATTTGACCGTCCATCGAATTGAGAATGCCGCGCACCTCTAGCGCTTTGATTAGCACGACGGTGGAGGCGCAGGAGAGACAAAGCCCGAGCACGAGGGCCTTGCCCCAGTTCCAATCCCAGAAAAAGTGCGCCGCCACACCCCCGAGGAGAGTGGCGAAAAACATCTGCAAGATGGCGCCAGGAACCGCAATCCCTTTGACCTTGAGGAGGTCTTTAAAGGAAAAGTGCAATCCAACGCCAAACATCAAGAGCATCACGCCGATCTCGGAGAGTTGACCAGCGAGTGCAGGATCGGCGTAGACGCCAGGCGTGTATTTGCCCGCAGCAATCCCTGCTAGGAGATATCCCACGAGTGGGGGAGAGCGGAAAAAACGTTCGGCAATAAAACCGAAGACGAGGGCGAGGGTGAAAGCTATCACCAACGTAGAGATGAGGGGAAGAGAGTGTTCCATGGATTGGGCTTCGTTATTTGTTGTGTTTGTTGACGGAAGATCCCACCTAGGAATAGGCAGATTTTTTACTTATTTTAGAGGAATGAGGCTTCGGAGTCTTTGCAACACAGGGCGATAAAATGTTGCAAAATGCCAACAATAGCTGTGGAGATGATGAAAATTAAGTGTGGTAGGACGGAATACTGAGCGCGTTGTTGACAAAGATGCTGAAACTCTCCCTCCATAGGTGAGAGTTGTGGCGAAAAAATCTCCACCCTAAAGGTTGGGTGGAGATTGGTGTCAACTCAACGCACAGTGCGATGAGTTGACTGAGCAAGGTGCTCGCAGCGAGCAATCAACGCTTTGTGCGGGTGCGCAGTCCGAAAAACTCATCAATGATGAGCAGACCCGCGCCCACGCAGATGGCAATATCGGCGACGTTGAACGCTGGCCAGTGCATCCCATTGACATAGAAGTCAAGAAAGTCGATGACGTAGCCACGGAACAAGCGGTCGACGAGGTTGCCCGCTGCACCCGCGCAAATCGAGGCGAGCGCAAGCGAGAGCATGACATGCTCGCTCTGACGTCGCAGAATGCGTAGCATCACGACAATGACCACAATGGCCAACGCGCTAAATAGCCACATCTGCCAGCCGCCAGCATGAGCAAGAAACGAGAAGGCGGCACCGCGGTTGAAGGCCAACACTAAGTTGAAGCCCGGAAAGACCGGACTGACTTGTCCGGGCTCAAAGGTGTGGGCAAAGTAGTACTTTGTCCCTTGATCAAGTGCAAAGAGCGCAAAAATGATCAAAAGCCAAAGCACATACTTGCCGTTGTGCCGATCGCTACGTAAGCGGGCATTGCCTGCCATAGCGGTTCCTTGCTTTTAGGCGAAGCGGCGAGTTTCGCCGGCGCCAAAGAGGTTGGAGATACAACGCGGGCAGAGCGTGGGATGCTCGCTATTGCTACCAACGCCCGCGACATAGTGCCAGCAGCGGGCGCACTTCTGCTCGGTAGCAACCGTCACCGAGAGATGCGTGCTGTCGTCGGCGCTCTTGACGAGGTCAACGTGGCTGACGATCATCACAAAGCGCAGCTCCTCACCGAGGCTAGCGAGGTCTTCGTAGAGCGCAGCCGGCACTTCGATACGGGCATTGGCCGCAAGAGAGCTACCGAGGCCGCTCTGTTCACGCTGCTCTTCGATGGCCTTTTGCAGATCGGCTCGTACCGCACGGATGCGTGCCCACTTCGCGAGCAGGGCTTCTGCATCGGCGGGCGCAGGCAGCGGCTCAAACGTTTCAGCAAAGATCGAGCCGATTTCGTTCGGAGAGAAGATAGCAAAGGCTTCTTCTGCGGTAAACGAGAGGATCGGCGCGATCAATCGCAGGAACGTCTTCGTGATGTAGTAGAGCGCGGTTTGAGCCGAGCGGCGAGCACGGCTATTGGGGGCCGTCGTGTAGAGACGATCCTTGAGCACGTCTAGATAGAAGCCACCGAGGTCGGTCGAGGCGAAGGTCTGCAAGAGGTTCGTCACGTTGTGGAAACGGAACTCCTTGTACTCGGCAAGCACGCTCTGCTGGAACGCTTCGGTATAGGCGATAGCCCAGCGATCGAGCTCGGTGAGCTCATCCACGGGGAGCATATCGTGTTTCGGATCGAAGTCAGAGGTGTTCGCCAAGAGGAATCGCAGCGTATTGCGCAGACGGCGATAGCTTTCCACGACACGCTTCAGAATCGTCTTACCGAGACGCAGTTCACCTGAGTAGTCGGTGCTACCGACCCAGAGGCGGAGAATTTCAGCGCCGAACTGCTCGCTGATTTCCTGCGGACGGACGATGTTGCCCTTGGACTTGGACATCTTTTCGCCCTTTTCGTCAACGACGAAACCGTGCGTGAGCAGCATGTCGTACGGAGGACGACCGTCGAGCATGGTGGAGGTGAGCAACGAGCTGTGGAACCAACCGCGGTGCTGATCGCTCCCCTCAAGGTAGAGGTCCGCAGGCCACTGCAACAAGTCCTTGTGAGAGCCGCGCAACACCGTGAAGTGCGTCACACCGCTATCGAACCAAACGTCGAGAATGTCTGTGCTCTTGACGTAGTTGGCCGCATCAGCGCCCAAGAAGTCCTCAGGCTTGCTACGAGACCACGCTTCGATGCCCTGGGCTTCGACCAACTCGATGACACGGTCCATGATCGCGAGCGTATCGGGATGCAGTTCCCCTGTTTCCTTATGAAGGAAGAATGGGAGCGGTACCCCCCAATTGCGCTGGCGCGAGATGCACCAGTCGGGGCGGTTTTCGATCATGGCGTAGAGTCGATTAATACCCCAAGCAGGGAAGAACTTCGTGTTCTTGACGCCTTCAAGAGCCTTTTCGCGCAACGAGTGTTCGCTCGGCTTGGTATTGAGCACGCCCTTGGTGTCAGCATCGGGCTGATCCATGCGAATAAACCACTGGCTCGTTGCACGGTAGATGAGCGGCGTCTTATGACGCCAGCAGTGCATGTAGCTGTGCTGCATCTTGCCCTGCGCGAGCAAACTGCCAGCGAGGTTGAGCGCTTCGATGATCTTGGGTTGTGCGGCCCAGATGTTCATGCCGCCAAAGAGCGGCAGATCATCGGCGTAGACACCATCTCCCTTCACAGGGGTGAGAATGTCGTCGTTGGTGAAGCCGTTGTTTTTGCAGGAGAGATAGTCGTCCAAACCATAGGCTGGCGCCGAGTGCACGATACCCGTACCAGCGCTTGCATCAACGTAGTCCGCAAGGAACACGGGTGAGAGGCGACGGTAGCCTGCTTCAAGCTCATAGAGCGGGTGACGGAAGGCGACGTGGTCAAGCGCAGCACCCTTAACGGTGGCCTTGACCGTACCGTTCAAGCCGTAGCGCTTGAGTGCGTCTTCGGCGAGGCCCGCAGCCAAAATAAGCAGACGATCGCCCGTATCAACGAGCGCGTAGTCCAGCTCGGGATTGACGTTGAGCGCTTGGTTGGCTGGCAACGTCCAAGGGGTTGTCGTCCAGATGACGACATAGACGGGCTTCTCAAGCGTGGTATTGAATGCACGCTCAAGCCCTTCTTTGCTTGAAGGGTCAAGCGCAAAGGCAACGTCAACGGTATAGCTTTCGACGTCCTTGTATTCGACTTCTGCTTCAGCCAACGCGCTCTGGCAGTCAAAGCACCAGTTGACGGGTTTGAGCCCGCGGTAGACGTAGCCCTTTTCCATCACGTGCTTGAGTACACGGATTTCTTCGGCTTCGTTCGTGTAGCGCATCGTGCGATAGGGATTGTCCCAGAAACCAAGCACTCCCAAGCGCTTGAAGTCCGCGAGCTGCAACAGACTCTGCTCCATGGCATATTCACGTGCAAGGCGTTGCGTCTCGTCTGCCGGCAGATTCTTACCGTGGAGCTTTTCGATCTGAACTTCGATCGGCATGCCGTGGCAATCCCAACCTGGTACATACGGCGCGTTGTAGCCCTCGAGGAGTTTCTCCTTGACGATCATGTCCTTGAGGATCTTGTTGACGGCATGGCCGACGTGGATGGTGCCGTTGGCATAGGGAGGACCATCATGGAGGATGAACTTTTTGGCGTCACGGCGCGCGTCGATAATGCGCTCGTAGAGGTGTGATTCGTCCCAGGCTTTAATCCAGCCGGGTTCACGCTGCGCGAGATTCCCTCGCATGGGGAAGGGGGTATCCGGTAGGTTGAGCGGATACTTCTTGGAATCGGCGTCATTGGCCGTGTTGGCATCTTTTGCCATGGAAATCTCCTGGCCCCCTCGGGCTCTTCAGTTGATTAAACATGGGTGCACAAATTGTCAGCGTCGACCGATTACTCTGGCTTTGGGCTGACAGTGCTGTCCGCAAGGGGACAGCCTAAAATCCGACGGGCACTCCGTGCGTCGGATTCGATGGCAGCTCGAAGTTCTTCGAGCCCCGAAAACTTTTTCTCGCCGCGTAGCCGCTCGACAAACTCGACTTCGACAACGCGACCATAGGCATCCCCTTGCCAGTCAAAGACATGCGTTTCCAACAGGTAGCGCCCGTCGCTTTCAACCGTGGGTTTACGCCCAATCGACGCAACGCCGTTGAGGCCAATACCTGCGGATAGACCACGGATGCGTACAGCAAAGATTCCATCGACGGCGGGGTGCGCTTGGGATCCCGGCGGAATTGGCGCCATGTTGAGGGTCGGAAAGCCGAGTGTGCGACCTAGCGCCGCCCCGTGAATGACGCGTCCAGTCATGCTGTAGGGGCGTCCGAGCATCTGCGCTGCTTCGAAGAGGTCACCCGCGCGAAGCACTTCACGAATGCGCGAGCTGCTGATGCGGCTTTCTTCGTGATAGACCATGGGCTGCACGTAGAGCTCGAACGGATAGCGCGCGCTCATCGTCGAGAGCGTCTCGACGCTTCCCGAGCGATCGCTACCGAAACGAAAATCTTCACCCACCGTGATCCAATAGGTTTCCAGTCCTTTGAGCAGGATCTCAGTGACGAAGTCCTGAGCACTCAAACTCGCGAGAGACCGGTGGAAGGGCAGAATGTAGACCCGTTCAATACCCGTATTGAGAATTCTGAGAACCTTGTCGTAGAGCGTGGAGATGCGAACAATCTCGCCGCCGCGACCGAAGAAGTCCTTCGGATGCGGTTCGAACGTCACCACAGAAGGGACGAGCCCCCTGTCGTGAGCCGCTGCGCAGACCATCCTCAAGAGAGACTGATGTCCAAGGTGTACGCCATCAAAGTTGCCAATAGCAACGGCAGAAGGACGTTTCAGCAGAGGATCAGGTAAACCACGAAAAACGCGCATGGCTATCAAAAGGTTATTGGTAAAAGGGTGATTTTTGATTATACGGAATTTCACCGTACTTTCAGCACCTCTAGGTAAAATAGCGGATAGAATGTGCGCCTTCAAACGCCTAGTATGGCGCTTTGTGGCAGGCTAGAGCCCTCATTCGCACGATGTTTGAGCTGGTGTTGTGTTCTGGTTTTGCTCAATGGGTCACGTGCCAGGGCACGCTTCCCAACTCTGCTCACCTCTTTTAGGAGTCGTTCGTGAAGAACATCGTCATTTTGATCTCGGGCCGCGGAAGCAATTTTGAAGCGATCCTGAACGCCTCGCGCCAAGAGGATTGGGCGGGGCGGTTTGGTGCTCGCATTCGTGCGGTTATTAGTAACCGTCCAGAGGCCGCCGGGCTTGTGACGGCAGCGCACAACGGTATTGAGGCCGTGGCGCTCGACCATAAAGCTTTTGCGAGCCGTGAGGCCTTTGATGAGAAGCTCGCAGAGTGTGTGCAAAGCTACGAGCCCGATGTCGTAGTGCTCGCTGGTTTTATGCGTATTCTCACGGAAGGCTTTGTGCGGCGTTTTGAGGGGCGGCTACTCAATATTCATCCCGCGATCCTGCCGCTTTTCCCTGGGCTCGATACGCATCGACGTGCGATTGAGGCAGGTTGCCGCGTGCATGGCTCGACCGTACACTTTGTGAGTCCCGTGCTTGACGGGGGCGCCATTATCGGTCAAGCGGTGCTGAGAGTGCTTCCTTCTGATGACCCTGAGGCGCTCGCGCATCGGGGACTTGCGCTCGAGCACGTGCTGTACCCGCGTTGCGTGCGCGCGCTGATTACGGGGCGCGTTCGCTTAGAGAACAATCGTGCTGTGATGGATGATGAAACGGCACGCGAATTGACGATTTTTGGTTGAGTGAGTTGGCGTTAGAGCATACACGGGCCTGCTCCGATCGGGCGCAGCCTACGGTTGAGAGGCTTCAGCCCAACCCTCCCCATTAACTATTGTGAGAACACTAGCACTATGGCAGAAAATGCTTTCCCCAAGCGCCATGCGTTTGCGCGTCCCAAGAAGCGCCGCGCCGAGCGCACTGAATCCCCCCGCCGTACCGAGCGGCAGCGTGCCGCAAGCAAGCGTCAGCGTGAAGCTGCACGCGCTGGCTTTGAGAAGGGGGCGCAGACACCTGAGAAACGTATGGCGCCGCTCAATCCTGGGCAGGTCCGTATCACGAGCCTCATTATTGATGAATTAACTCGTGCACTTGCCGTGATTCTCAAGCTCGATGGCCCCGCGGACGTGCTCATGAAGCTCTTTTTTAAGAGCAACCCACAGCTCGGCATGCGTGAGCGCGGCTTGATCGCAGAAGGGATTTACTATGCGCTACGGCACTACGCATCGATTCGCTGGGCCATGCGCCCGGTGCGTGCAGATCGTGCTCCACGGCTTGCTGCGCTCGTGACGCTAGCACGTCAGCATGGGCTTGAGAGTTTGCCGCCCAATGCGATTGGGCAGGAAGAGGGACCGCTTAAAAATATTCTCGCGCAGGATCTTTCTGCTGCGCCCGCACACGTTCGCGCGGAGCTCCCCCAGTGGCTCTACGATTTGCTTGAAGCGCAGTACGACGATACCGCTGTGCTTTACCCGTCAATGCTCGAAGGGGCTCCGCTCGACTTGCGTGTCAATCTTCTTAAGGCTACTCGTGCTCAAGTGCTAGCAGAACTTGAAAAAAATGGCGTGGCTGCGTTTGCTACCCCCTACAGCCCCGACGGGATTCGTCTGCCGACCAAGCCTGGTTTGACACAGTGGCCGGTTTACAAAGATGGCCTTGTCGACGTACAGGATGAAGGTAGTCAGCTCGTGGCGCGCTTGGTGCAGCCGCATCGTCGAGAGATGATTTGCGACTTTTGCGCTGGCGCCGGTGGCAAGACGCTCGCGATGGGGGCGCTTATGCGCTCGACGGGACGGCTCTACGCGTTTGACGTCAATGAAAAGCGTCTCAATGGCATGATGCCCCGTGTGCGTCGCGCTGGTCTCACGAATGTGCATCCCATTGCGATTCGCAATGAACGCGACAACCGTGTCAAGCGCCTGCAGGGTAAGTTTGACCGTGTGCTTATCGATGCTCCGTGTACGGGAACAGGTACCTTCCGCCGTAATCCCGACCTCAAGTGGCGTCTGAGCCCAGAGGAGCTTGAACGCATCAATGCGATTCAAAAAAGTGTTCTCGAGGAAGCTAGCAAACTCGTGAAGGCGGGAGGGCGTCTCGTTTATGCGACCTGCTCCATGCTGAAGCGCGAAAATCAGGATGTGGTGGAAGCGTTCTTGGCCGAGCATCCCGATTGGCACGTGGTACCTGCTCTCGAAGTGCTCGCTCAGCAGGGCATTGTGTTTGACCCCGAAGCGGCAGCGCGCTTTGGTGATTACTTCCAGATGTTGCCGCACGTGCACAACACCGATGGTTTCTTTGCCGCGGTACTCGTGAAGGATTGATGTGCTGAGGAGCTTGCTGGTCTCGCGCCCGCAAGCTGTAGCATGCCTAAACAGAGAGGCGTTCTCCACCTGTGGGAGAGCGCCTTTTTTTCGAAGACTCAAAGAAAAAGGCCTCTAACCACCTTGTTAGAAGCCTAAAAAGCAAAATGCTCGGCTAGCATCAACCGAGCATTTTCGCCAGAAACTCATCGCTCGAATTACTTGAGCTTGGTTTCCTTGTAAACCACGTGCTTACGAGCCACGGGGTCGAACTTGGAGATTTCCATCTTGCCGGAGGAATTCTTCTTGTTCTTCGTCGTGGTGTAGAAGTGACCGGTACCGGCCGTGGATTCGAGCTTGATCTTTTCACGTGCGCCTTTTGCCATGGTGAACTCCTAATTAGATTTCGCCGCGGGCGCGAAGGTCCGCCAAAACCGCATCAATACCAATCTTATCAACCGTGCGAAGGCCAGCCGTCGTCAAACGCAGACGAACCCAACGGTTTTCACTTTCAACCCAGAAACGGCGGTACTGCAGATTGGGCATGAAGCGACGCTTTGTTTTATTGTTCGCGTGCGAGACGTGATGGCCGACCATCGGCGCCTTACCGGTGACTTGACACACTCGTGCCATCTCTAACTCCAGTCAAAATTTGAAATAAAAACATCTCGCAGGCTCAAACCTCAAACGCATTCAAGGAAGCCACGCGAGCGCAGAAAGAATGAGATTATACGCCAGAATGACTTTTGATTTCCACTCATGCAGGCAAGAAAATGCCTCGAGCTGATTCCCCACAGTGTCAGTACAGGGAGTCTGGAGCACCAAAAATTTCAGACGTGGAGCGCATTCTACCGATTTTTTCCAGAGTTGTGTGAGCGGAAGGAGACTTTTTTTGAAGCGCTAATCTTGACGGGGCCCTCACCATGGCGGGCATCGCACGTGCACAGTGCTAAGAGCGTTTCTGTACAATGCGGGAAAGGAGCCGAGCGCGGCTACTCGCCAACGCGATGCTCTCTTCGATATGCCGAGCGGGCCGCTGAGGCCCATTATTTTCTCTAGGTGTCCTCTTTTTTGAGGAGGACGCTTCTGCCTCGAGGAATCACGAACGATGAAGATTCTGCTTGCTCAACCACGCGGCTTTTGTGCCGGCGTTACCCGTGCGATTGCCATCGTCGAGCGCGCCCTTAAGATCTATGGCGCACCGATCTATGTGCGTCATGAGATCGTGCATAACCGTACGGTGGTTAATAACCTGCGTGAGCGTGGTGCAGTGTTTGTGGATGATCTCTCCGAGGTGCCAGCTGGCGCGACGGTGGTCTTTTCTGCGCATGGCGTGCCACGTGCCGTAAGCGAAGAAGCCTCGCGCCGTGGACTACGAGTCTTTGACGCGACGTGCCCGCTTGTGACCAAGGTGCACCGTGAGGTGGGACGTATGCGTGAGCAGGGACGTCGCATTCTCATGATTGGTCACGCTGGCCATCCCGAAGTCGAAGGGACGATGGGGCAGGTCAAGGATGGGATTGAGCTGATTGAGACGGTCGACGATATTGAGGCACTGCCCTACACCAATCAGGATAGCCTTGCGTATGTGACGCAGACCACGATCAGTGCTGACGACAGTCACGGCATGATTGAGGCGCTCAGACGGCGTTTCCCGCTTATTCATGAGCCCAAGCAACAAGATATTTGCTACGCCACGCAAAATCGCCAAGAAGCGGTGAAGCAGTTAGTGCGTGCGGGCGTGGATGTGGTGCTGGTGATCGGGTCCGCGACGAGCTCCAACTCCAACAGACTTCGCGAGGTTGCCGAGCGAGAAGGGTGCCGTGCGTACTTGGTCGATACGGCCGAGCATGTTGATCCCAAGTGGTTCGAGGGCATCCGTAGTGTGGGAGTGACGGCCGGTGCCTCAGCGCCCGAAGAGCTCGTACAGGGCGTGGTGAATTATCTTATTGAAAAGTGCGGGGCGAGCCCCGCAGTGGCTCTTGAAGGAGTTGAGGAGAACGTTGCGTTCCCGCTCCCTAAGGGGCTTTGGGAGAGCGATCTCGCGGAGTGCGAGGAGGATCGCGACAGCAAGTAAATGGTTGCGTAGGTTTCTGAGCTCGCCCAATTCTCGTTTAAAAGGAACTAATCGTATGTCTAAGGACAAACATCAGAGTCTTACCCCCGCCACACAGTGGCTTAAAGCGCACAACATTGCTTTTGAGGAATACTCCTACGAGTACGAAGACCATGGCGGCGCGCTACAGGCGGCGCAAGAGGTCGGTATTGATGCGCATCAGGTGGTCAAGACCTTGATTATGGAGGATGAGCACGGCAAGCCTTTGGTTATTCTGATGCATGGTGACAAGAATGTCTCCACGAAGAATCTTGCTCGCCAGATTGGTGTCAAGAGTGTGAACCCCTGCAAGCCAGATCAGGCTCAGCGTAATTCTGGCTACATGGTGGGAGGCACCAGTCCCTTTGGAACGCGAAAGGCGATGCCAGTTTATGTAGAAAGCACGATTCTCGCCTTTGATAAGATCATCATTAACGGCGGGCGTCGCGGCTATCAGGTGGGGATTGACCCCAAGGTGCTTGTGGATGTGTTGGGCGCCAAGCCTGTTGAGTGCGCGATCGATAAGTAAGGCGGAAAACGCAGTATCTACGTAAAGCGCGGGTGTCTTTCACAAACACGTCCTTTCTGAGGAGCGTGAAGGCGCCCGCGCGTTTTTTGATGGGTTTTGCGCTTAACTCAGTCGATTGCGCGCTTGATAAAGTGCGGCATGGGCGCGAGTTTATGCAAATTCATTTGGTGTAGCCGATCGATGCGAGCCCGAAGCGCCTCATCCGTACAGCGCCCGCTCTCAAGATAGTCATCGAGTGCGGCATAAGTAAAGCCCAACTTGTCCTCATCAGAGAGTCCCGAGAGCCCGTCTGATGGTGTTTTCTCAACGAGGTGCTTGGGAAGGCCGAGGGCGTGCCCAAGTTGACGAACCTCTGTGACCGTTAAATCTGCGAGCGGGCTCAAATCTCCCGCAGCGTCCCCAAATTTGGTCGAGTAGCCTACCCAATCCTCGGAGCGGTTGCAGGTGTTAATGACGAGCCCACCCTCTGGCAAAGACTGTGCAATGGCATAGAGCGTTGTCATTCTGAGGCGTGCAGGGAAATTGATGGCGGCTTCGCCAAGTAGAGCGCGTTTACCAGTTGCCTCAAAAAAGCCTTCACTTGTAGGTACGCTGGCGGCGAATGCCTCACTAACTGCGCCGATATTGACACAGATGCTAGCAATGCCGAGATGCGCAATGACGCTGCGGCTATCGGCGATATCCGTTTGCACACCGTTTGGCATCATGACACCGAGTACGCGCTCGGCACCGAGCGCTCGAACGCAGAGTGCAGCGCTGACAGCACTATCCTTGCCGCCAGAGATGCCGACCACGGCAGTGGCCTTAGGCAGTGAGCTGAGAAAGTAGCTCTGAATCCAGTCTGCAATGGCCTGAGCAGTAGTAGAGGGGTTGCGAAGCATGTGCGATTGTCCGTCCATCGAAAAGTGCGAGAAAAAGCGAGCGCTCTCTATCACTAGCGCCTTTTGAGTGTCATTGTAGTATGGGCTTGTGACCTGCTCGCCTCGGAGGAAGTGACTGCTTCGGTTGATAGAAGTGAGAGATTGCGCTTTGCGTGAGTGGCTGCCCGCCGAAGCTCAGCGCTTGGCGGGTGGGATCTGGTGGGCTTAAGGGGGCGCGAGGAGGCGCTACGCGACGCAACGCCCCCACTTTCAGAGACCTCGCTTAATTGGAGAGCGTCTCGAGTGACCAGCGTGGTCGTACGCCGAAGGCGCGCTGTGTTTTGAGTGCTTCTCGCGCTTGGGGTGACATGCTCGTCAAGCGTGCAAGCCCCGCTGCGGCAATCATCGCGCCATTGTCCGTGCAAAGCCTTAATGGGGGGAAGAAGATTGTGCCATGGCGACGTTTGACTTCACGGGTGAGGCGTGCACGTAGCTGTTTATTGGCGGAGACGCCGCCTGCGACCACCACATTGGTGAGTTTAGTGGCTTTCATCGCGTTGACAACTTTGGTCGCGAGCACATCGACGAGTGCGTCGACAAAGCCGCGTGCGAGATTGCGACGCCAGGTTTCGTCGTGAACATCTTCGGCCTGTTGCACCGCGGTGAGCACACTGGTTTTCAAGCCAGAAAAACTCATATCTAGATTAGGGGAGTGAATCATCGGACGAGCCAATTCAATTGCCCCCGACTCCCCGAGCTCAGCGAGTGCGGAGACGGCGGGGCCGCCTGGATAGGGAAGCCCCAAGAGTTGGGCTGTCTTATCGAACGCTTCGCCTGCGGCATCGTCGAGCGTCTGCCCCAAGATTTCGTACTCACCGAAATGCTCAACGCGCATGAGCTGGGTGTGACCGCCCGAGACGAGCACAGCAAGGAAGGGAAACTCGGGTGCTGGGGTTGCTAAGCGCGCAGCGAGCAGATGCCCCTCTAAGTGGTGAATACCAATGACGGGAATATCGAGTGCCCAGCCTGCGGCATGCGCTACGCAGTTTCCGACGAGCAGGGCGCCCGCAAGGCCAGGCCCCTCCGTGACGGCGATCGCATCAAGTTCGGCGCGTGTCTTCCCTGCCTTATCGAGAACCTCGTCGATTAGGGCAATCGTGCGGCGGATATGGTCGCGACTGGCGAGCTCGGGAACCACCCCACCATAGGCCTTGTGCATATCGATCTGGGAGTGAAGCGCGTCCGCAAGTAGCCCCCCTTCATCGGAAATGAGGGCGGCGCCCGTTTCGTCACAAGACGATTCAATACCTAAAACCAGCATAAGTCGTGCGTTTCTGTCCGATCTGACCTTTTGGGGGATCGTGCCTTGGGATTAAAGAAAAATCAATATTTTAGCACCCGAAAAATGCATGTTGTGGCGCCGCTGAGCGGACAATTCTCAGCGCTTAGCAAGAAAAATCAGTCTTTGGTGTTGATTCTTCGTGGGCATTTATGAGAAAATCCTGTCTTTACGATTTTTTGCACGTACCCTTCGGACCGCGTCTGATCGCGTACCTCTGCGAATTGCTCCTTGGGTCTTGTCCCGGAACCAGACCTTGGGGGTGACGAGTGTATTTCCGGGTCATCACATTTTTTTACTGAGGTTAGGTGCCTAATGCCCACTATCCGCGTTAAAGAAAACGAACCGTTTGAAGTTGCTCTCCGCCGCTTCAAGCGCACCATCGAAAAGTCTGGTCTCCTTACTGAGCTGCGCGCCCGCGAATTCTACGAAAAGCCCACCGCTGAACGTAAGCGCAAGAAGGCTGCTGCCGTTAAGCGCCACTACAAGCGCCTGCGCAGCATGATGCTCCCCAAGAAGCTCTACTAATTCCGTTTGGTAGCGCTCGCCCAATTGGGCAGAGTATCACGGTGGGGTGAGCGTTCTCCGAATGAGTTCGGAGCTCTGCTAACCACACAAGGTGCTGCAGTGTGCAGCACGACAAAAATCTACAGACAATTTACCCTCACGAAGGATGGTGATGATTAAGGACAGAATCCGCGAAGATATGAAGACTGCCATGCGTGCGCATGATGCGGCTGGTCTGAGCACGATTCGTTTGCTCCTTGCCGCGATTAAGCAGCGTGAGGTCGACGAACAGATTGACGCCGACGATACTATCGTGCTGCAAGTGATTGCGAAGATGGTGAAGCAGCGTCGTGACTCCGTTGAACAGTACTTGGCTGGCGGTCGTCAAGACCTCGCCGACAAAGAATCGGCCGAGATTCGTGTTCTCGAGGGATATCTTCCCAAGGGACTCACGGATGAAGAGGTGACGGCAATCATTGATGCCGCTATCGCTGAAGTCGGTCAGACGGGGATGGCAGCCATGGGCAAAGTTATGGCCCTGGTCAAAGCCAAGGTCGCCGGCAGGGCTGATCTTGGCAAGGTGAGCGCGCTTGTTAAGAGCCGCTTGACCGCCTAAGCATGCGTCGACAGTACGATATCGCTCGCGGGTGTCGCTAACGACGACACAAACTAACGCAGAGATGCCGCCGTTGGAGAAAACGTCTCCTGCGGCGGCTTCTTTTTTTGCATGCTTCAAGGACTCGTTGAGTTGGTTACAATGACTTCTCAAGCGGAACTCACGCTCAGTGTGTGCAGTGAGTCCATCCTTTTCTTCCATCCCACAGAGCAATACTAATCGGCTAGAGGCGACCATGATTCCAGAGGGCTTTATCACGAATTTGCTTGACCGAGCGGACATCGGTGACGTGATTGGCCGCTACATGCATCTCAAGAAAGCAGGCCGCAATTTGATGGCCTGTTGCCCTTTTCATAAAGAGAAAACGCCGTCCTTTTCGGTGAGCCCCACCAAACAGATCTATAAGTGCTTTGGTTGCGGCGCCTCGGGCAACGCGATTGGCTTTTTGATGGCCTATGAAGGGTTGGAGTTCCCTGATGCAGTCCGTAAGCTCGCGGGCTTTTATGGGATGGTAGTGCCTGAGGATCAGTCGCCTGAGCGCAAAAAGGCTCGGGAGCTCTCGCGCACGCTCACAGACTATATGGGTGAAGCAGCAGCGTTTTATACGACGGCGCTTACGCGCGCGCCCCGTGTCATCGACTACCTCAAGGATCGTGCCATCCTCTCAGAGACGGCAGAGCGTTTTGGCTTAGGGTACTCGCCCGATGAGTGGCATGCACTCAAAGGCGTTTTTGCCGAGCGTTACGGCGCCAAAGAGCTCGAAGAATGTGGCCTCGTTAATGTCAAAAACGATCGTCGCTACGATGCTTTCCGAGGTCGCCTCATGTTCCCGATTCGTAACGTAAAAGGGCAGGTGATCGGTTTTGGCGCCCGAACGCTCAACGGTGATGAGCAACCAAAGTATCTCAACAGCCCTGAGACACCGATCTACCACAAGGGTAGCGAGCTCTATGGTCTCTACGAAGGACGCGAGGCGATTCACCAAAAGGGGCGTGCCATTGTTTGTGAAGGGTATATGGACGTGATTCAGCTCTCGCAGGCTGGCTTCACGGAGTCGGTGGCGGCGTTAGGAACCTCCATTACCTCGGAGCATGTCCATAAGCTCTTTAAGCTTGCTGATACGGTTTACTTTTCGTTTGACGGGGACGGGGCAGGGCGTAAAGCTGCGCGTCGAGCGCTCGAGGCGACACTACCTGTGATTACGGACGTGCAAAAGGCGGGCTTTGTGATTCTGCCACCTGAGCATGACCCTGACAGCTTGATTAAAGCTGAGGGGGCAAGTGCGTATGAGGAGGAGATCAAAAAGGCCTATACGCTGACGGCTTTTATGAAGCATGTGCTTCTTGAAGGTAAAGAGCTTCAGTATGCTGAGGAGCGCGCCAAGATTGTGGCAGAGGCCAAGCCCATGGTGCTTGCCATGCAGAAAGCGCCGATCCTGCAACTCACCGTGATCAAAGAACTTGCGGGTATTGCGCGCCTTACCGCTGATGAAATTCAGCGCCAGTACGGGCTGATGCCTGCGGCGCCGCGCTCTGTGCGGCAAAACCGTCCGTTTTGGGAAAGCGGTCGCGGCCCTCGTGGCTGGCGCTCTGCGGCGCCAGCTGTTGAATCACGGGTACGCGTTAAAGACATGCGTGAGCGTATGTTGCAGTGCTTCCTCGCTTACCCTGATTTGCTCACCCGCTTCAGCCACCCCATTGAAGAGGAGTTTCTCAATACGGAAAATGCGATCTCTCGTCGCATCGTTGAGCTCTGGCAACATTCCACCGACGAAGACGGCAAGCCTGTGCACTCTGCTGCCTCACTACTTGAGCGGCTCAAGTCGAGTTCCTCTCTGGCGTACTACCGTCTTTTGCTCGGAGAGGAGCTCACCATTGATACGCCTGCCGAGACGGCGTTACATGAAGTTCGGCGCGCTTTCATCGACTTGGAGCTCGAGCGCATTAAGGCCCGTATTGAGGAGTGCGCGAATGCCGGCAAGTGTGATGAGCAGACGCTACGCCCACTTATGAGTCGGCACGCAGAGTTGCGCTCTCAGCTGGAAGAAATCGCCGAAGAAGAGCGACTCTACCGGCAACGAGTTGATACCCGCTCGCGCTACGAACGGCAGGAGCAACTGGCGCAGAAAACGAAGAAAGTGAGTGCGGTGCCGCTCTCGGACAATCCAATCGTGCGCGAGTTGCAGCAATATTTGCGCGGCTCGGACAGCCCCGAGGTGAATATTCCTGGGGAGGACACTGCGGTAGCAGTGAGCGCGCCCACGGGGACGCAGAGCGCCGCACGAGCCGCTCGCGAAGCGCTCGAGAAGCTCTCCGCTCAAGGTGCTCAACCCTCAAGTTTGAGCACAGAGACGGCGCCGCGCGCGCGTAGTGGCTGGAGTGTGCCGCCTAGCGAAATTGCAGCGGCGAGTGCGAGAGCGATGCCTGGCGAGATCGTCGCTGCCGAGACGTCCCCCGCTCAACAAGATGACCCTTGGGCGGATTTACCGGCTGCCACTTTGGGGGGGGCCGTGCCAGAACCTGACGATGATATCCCTTGGGTCGACCCTGATACCGCGGATTTGCAGGCCTCAAGTGAAGAAGATGCAGGCGAGTATCACTTCGAGGATGTAGAAGCTTCTGAGCCGGACTGGCACCGCTAGGGCAGGGGGCATCCGAGCGCTTGTCGCGCGCACATCAAAACAAAAGCCTGCGTTGTACGGCCGATTTTACCGCTACAATCAGGGCATGCTTTTTTGAAGGAGATAGGGCGCGTGTTGCTGCACGCCGTCGAAGGTTGCCCGGCCGCCTCATGCTTTATGGCATGAGCGAGGGAAGCGCCAAACGCTTTCTGCTAAAACTCGGAGAGAAAGAGCGGCGGCAAGGCGTTGCACCACACTCCTTCACCATTACGAATATTGGAGATGTAAACGGATGTTTACCCGTAAAACACTAACCGCTGCACTGCTATGTGCATTCTCTTTTGCAACGCTTTCCGCCGAAGCGGCCGCCCTGCGTATTGGTGTGTTGCCCGCAGCGGACTCGATCGTGCTCTACGCTGCGCAAGAGAAAGGGCTCTTTAAAAAGGCTGGGCTCGATGTGGAGATCGTCCCCTTTAAGAGCGCCTTGGAGATTGGTGCGGCGATGCGCGCTGGCAAGCTTGATGGTCATTTTGGTGACCTGATGAATGTGCTTTCGCAAAATGCGCGTGGCGTTGCGCAGTCTGTGGTGCTCACCACAACTCATACCACAGCGCAGCAGCGCAATTTCGCCATGGTGGTTTCGCCTGCTGCGGCTTCTCGCATCAAGAGTCTCTCGGACTTGCACGACACCGACACCGCGATGAGCGGTGCCACCATCATTGACTATTTGCTCGACCGCATGAGTGAGCAGCAGAAACTCCCCTCCGATGCCCTCAAGCGAATTGAGGTCAAGCAGATTCCAATCCGCTTGCAAATGCTGATGGCTGGACAGGCCTCGACGGCGCTACTCCCTGAGCCCCTCGTTTCGATGGTCGTTGCGAAGGGTGGTCGCGTTCTCTGGGATGACCGCACGCTTGATGAAGCGCTTGCGGTGGTGGCGCTAAAGAAAACGGCGCTTGATGAGAAGACTGTCGCGGGCTTTCGCAGTGCCGTGGCAGAAGCGGCTAAACTGATTGAAGCCAGCCCGCAGACGTACCGTGCGGTGATGGTAGAGAAGGGACTCCTGCCGAAGCCGCTCGAGTCGAGCTACACCATGCTACGTTTTTCGCTCTTTAAAACAGCGGATGGTCTACCTCCCTTGCCCACTGAGGCAGAGGTTAAACGCGTCGGCGAGTGGATGATTGATCACAAGATGATTGATGCGCTTCCCCGCTACAGCGACGTAGTAGTGAAGTAATGAGAGGGAGCGCGCGATCTGCGCGCTCCTAATTCAGAACGAAGTAATAACGATGTCAATGACCGCAACCACGAAACACGTTGGGTTGTCCCTTGAGGTAAAGAATCTCTCGGTGGGCTATGGGGGAGAGGCTGTGCTCGCGCCGCTCTCTTTTTATCTGCCGCAAGGTGGGTCATTGGCAGTCATTGGTGAGAGCGGTTGCGGAAAATCAACGTTACTGACAACTCTAGCGGGTCTACATCCGGCCCTTAGCGGCTCGATTAGCTGGCGAGTCAATGACCGTGAGGTTGCGCTTAACGAAACACGCGTCAGTTTTGTTTGGCAACGTTTGGGGCTGTTCCCATGGAAGCGTGTGCGCGACAACATGCTGCTGCCGCTTAAACTACACCCAGAAATTTGTCCGCCCCATGAGCGAGCGGGACGCGTTGCTGAACTGCTTGAGCGACTGGGCCTCAGGGGTCTTGAGGAGCGCTTCCCGTCGCAGCTCTCTGGCGGGCAGAGTCAGCGCTTGGCGCTCGGACGCTCCTTGATATCGCGCCCTGATGTGCTCTTTATGGACGAGCCTTTCTCGGCGCTCGATGCGCTACTACGCGAGCGGCTTCAAAATCATCTTCAGCAATTGCGCCAGACCCATCGTGGCACGGTGATTTTTGTCACGCACGATATCCGTGAAGCCGTCTTTTTAGGCTCACATATTCTGATGCTCTTTCCCAAAGGGCGTGCTCAGGCCCCACGGTTTTACGAAAACCCGGCGTTTTCGCTTGATGCCGGTAGCCAAGCGCGTGACTGTACGCTCTTTGATGAAACGGTGCGTCGCGTGCATCGAGTGCTCATGAGCGAGGGGGGGCTCTAAGATGTGGACGCTCGTATTGCGCTATGTGCTGGGGTTTGTGGCCATTGGCTTACTATGGCAACTCGGTTCGCTCTCGATGGGTGAAGCGCTTCTGCCAGACGTTGTGTCAACTATGGTGGCTTTTATCGCTGCCCTCAAGACGAGTGCTTTTTGGACAGCCATAGCAGTCAGCTGCTCTCGTCTCGCGGTTGGACTTTTAACCGCGGTGCTCGTAAGCTTTCCGCTCGGGCTCTGGATGGGGCATTGTCCGAGAGCCGATAAAATTCTGAGCCCGCTACTCTTTATCACCTTCCCGCTCCCGAAAATTGTGCTCTTGCCGGTGTTTTTTACGCTCGTCGGACTTGGGGATGCGTCGCGCATTTTGCTTATTGGACTCACGGTGGGCTACCAAATCCTCGTCATCATCCGCGATGAGGCATTGAATTTGGATCCAGCTTATATGAAGGCCTTTCGCTCGATGGGCGGGACGTCTTGTCAGGCGGTCTGGCACGTGTATGTCCCAGCGGCTCTGCCCTCACTTTTTACCGCGCTCAAGGTTGCTGCCGGCACGGCAATGGCAGTGCTCTTTTTAGCAGAGAGCTTCGCAACTACCTCAGGGCTCGGCTATCTCATCATGGATGCTTGGGGGCTTGGGGATGTGCTGGGTATGTTTACGGCTATTCTTGGGATGTCGTTACTTGGGCTTGCTCTTTACGGCTCGATTGCTGCGATCGAGCGTCTGCTCTGCCCTTGGTCCGTGCGCGGACTGCCCCGAATTTGACGAAAACGTATTTTTCTTACGCATTTCTATTAGTACTTCCCATTAGAGAGCACACAGAAATGCTTTCAGATGTGGCAGAATTTCCTAACTGCACTAAAAAATTTTGTCAAGTGGGATGTGTTGATTTTTTTTAATCATACCGTTTCCTCTTTGGCGTCTCTGCCAGCCTGTTGAGCGCTTCTCTCGGTAACGAGGCGCGCTAAGTATCGGAATTTTTGGCGGAAACACGAATTTTTTTTCAATCCTCCCAAGGGGGCGTATAGTTAAGGAGGCACGCGGACTGTTACAAAGATTTCACTGAGACGTCACTACTCATTGCCTCAAAGGACAAGGTCAGGCGGCAAGGGCTAAATACTCCTTTGCTGTTCGTTTTTGTCTTCGACCAAAAATGAAGAGCAAAGTGTCTTTTTAGACCACGACACACTCGAAACTGTCCATTCATCGTTGTGGTGTATGGCTCGTTGGTGTTGCTTGTTGCAAGACCCGCGAGCGAGGCGAGAGGTTCCTTTTTGCAGACTGCAGGGAATGCGGCAAGCTAAGTTTTGCAAAGGGGGCGTGTTAGAAGCGCATTGCTGCGCTCTGATGCAGTGTGCTGTGGCTTGATGTTGCCAAAAGCAGGCTTTGCCGTAAGTGCTTTGGGCGCAATTTGAGGGTAGGTATGGCTGAAAAAAAGAAATCGACAAGCAAAGTGAAGTCCGCCGCGTTAGCGGTCGAAAAGGATGAGCTTTCGCCAAAAAAGTCGAAAAAACGCGCAGCAAAAAAGGTGTCCCCTGAAGCAACGCTCAGTACGTCAGGTCTGACATTGTCCGTGGAGACGCAAGAGCCTGACACCACCGAGAAAGCGACAAAGCTCGGCCGCAAGAAGGCCGCTACGCTTGAGCAAAGCGCGGCCGCTGAGCAAGTGCATGAAGAGAGTGCCCCTACCAAGAAGCGCGCGCAGAAGAAAGCGCTTGCGCAAGAGAGCGCGCCGGCTTCGGTACCCCTCCCCGAAGAGGAACCCCCGCAAGCGGCCTCAACACCCGAGGCGCCAAAAAAGACGACGCGGCGCCGTCAGTCTAAGAAGGACGAGGCCGCGAGTAGCTCAGGTAACTCAGATGCGCTCGCGCCCACCGAACCCCAGCCGAAAGCGGTGAAAGGGCGCCGTGCGAAAGCGGTATCCGAAACAGAGGTGAGCACTCACTCGCAAGTGGGTGTGGCGACAGATGTCTCTACCGAGGCGAGAGGCGCTACGCCGCTTGACGATGCCACGGGGGCCGTGGCGGTTGCCGAAAAGCCCCGTAAGTCTACCCGCAAGTCTGCGGTGAAAAAGTCTGTCGCTGCTGCCCCAACGCCTGAGGCGGCACAGACTGCTGAGCTTCTGCCCACGGAGCCCCCCGCTACTACGGGGAAAAAGCGCTCCCGCAAGTCGAAAGCTCAGGAGGGTGAAGAAGCGCTCCCAGCTGCAACGCGGGCGGCTGAGGTTATGACTGAAGTGCTTCCGGTTGAACCTAGCGCGCAGCCAATTGAGTCTGAGCAAGCTACTACTACCTCTGAAGAAGAGGCGCCAGCTAAGCGTGCGCGGACGAGTCGTCGCAAAACAACAAGCACTACAGCGAAAAAAGAGCGTAAAGGTCGCTCGACAACGAAGCGCTCTTCCGATGAAAACGCGGACGAAGATGATGACTTAGCAGAATTCGACAAGGAAGGGGGCGACTCGGATTACTTTGACGCCATCGATGGCGAGGCCGATGACTACGACGAAGAGATTCCCGAGATCGATGACATCGATGAGCTTGATGAGGTCGATGAGGAGGAGTCTGAAGCAAGCGCCGAAGATGAGCCAGAGCATGAAGAACGTCCGACGCCGAAAAAGCGCGCCCGTCGTAAGAAGGACACTAAGACTGCGCTCGCTGACTATGCAGGCGTGGAAGAGTCGACTGAAGATCGCCGTCAAAAAGTGCAGACCCTCATTTCGATGGGGCGCGAGCGTGGTTACGTCACCTATGGGGAAATCAATGATTATCTGCCTACGAGTCTCGTCGATGATGAAGCGATTGACTCCATTGTGCAGATTCTCGGTAACCTCAACATTCCTGTCTTTGAAACGGCACCCGATGATGACACACTAGCGATGCTTGGCACAGAGACGGTGGCAAGCGAAGAAGATGCCGAAGCTGAGGCCGAGGCAGCGTTTTCCACGGTCGATAGCGAATTTGGCCGTACGACGGACCCAGTGCGTATATACATGCGTGAGATGGGCTCTGTGGAGCTTCTCAAGCGTGAGGATGAAATTGAAATTAGCAAGCGCATCGAAGATGGCCTTAAGCACATGGTGCTTGCCATCTCGCGCTGCCCCGTGACGATTGCCGAGATCATTGATATCAGTGAAAAAATTCGCAATAACGAAGTTGCCATCGATGACATCGTGGACGGGATTGTGACCACGGATGACCTAGGCAACGTCGTGGGTCACGCTGACGATGAAACCGATATGGGCGCAAGCTCCATGACCACGGGGCAGCTTGAGCATCTGCGCGATCAGAGCCTAGAGATCTTTGAGCGCGTGCAGAAGTTGCTTGGTGAGCTACGGGCGATTGCGGAGCGTGATGGCTATGAAGCCCCTGAACTCTCGGGCATTAAAGACGCGATCCAGCAAGAGCTGATGCAGGTTCGCTTTACAGCCAAGACGGCCGATCGCCTCTGTGACGTGTTGCGCAACACCGTCGATGAGGTACGTAAACATCAACGTATGCTCTACGATGAATTGGTGCGCCGCCATGGCTTGGATCGCAAGTGGTTTATTGAGCATTTTGAAGAGTCGGCGTCCGACATTCGTTGGTTTGAACTCGCTATGACCACTTTCCCTGCACTGAAGGAAAAACTGGAATTTGTGCGTCCGACCGTTGAGGAGGGAGTGCGTCAAGTGGGGCTCATTGAGCGGCGCTGCTCCATGCGTATCAAAGAGCTCTTTGATATCTACCGTCAAATGACGGCGGGTGAAGCACAGGCGCGAAATGCCAAGCGTGAGATGACAGAAGCCAATCTGAGATTGGTCATTAGCATTGCGAAAAAATATACCAATCGTGGGCTACAGTTCCTTGATCTCATTCAAGAGGGCAATGTTGGCCTCATGAAGGCTGTCGATAAGTTTGAGTACCGCCGTGGCTATAAGTTCTCGACCTATGCTACCTGGTGGATTCGTCAGGCGATCACGCGCTCGATTGCAGATCAGGCGCGCACGATCCGAATCCCGGTGCATATGATCGAAACGATCAACCGTATGAACCGTATCACCCGACAAGTGTTGCAAGAAACAGGGGTTGAGCCTGATTCTCGGATGCTTGCAGAGATGATGGAGATGCCAGAGGACAAGATCCTCAAGATCATGCGCATCGCCAAAGAGCCGATCTCCATGGAAACGCCGATCGGCGACGATGATGATTCGCACTTGGGTGACTTTTTGGAAGATACCCAGACGGAGTTGCCGAGCGAGGCTGCGCATAGCAACAGCATGCAGGAAACGGTTCGACAAGTGCTCGATAGCCTCTCACCTCGAGAAGCAAAGGTGCTGAGAATGCGCTTTGGTATCGAGATGCAAAGCGACCACACGCTCGAAGAGGTCGGCAAACAGTTTGATGTTACTCGTGAACGTATTCGTCAAATTGAAACCAAGGCGTTGCGTAAGTTGCGCCATCCCTCGCGAGCAGACAAACTGCGTAGCTTCATCGTTCCTGATAATAAGGACTGAGACGTCTTACGTCTCTCTTTAGTTAATAGGCCGTCTAGCGAGACAAGTTGACACTTGCTAGACGGCTTTTTCTC
Source organism: uncultured Sutterella sp. (assembly GCA_902463725.1). Classification (GTDB taxonomy): domain Bacteria; phylum Pseudomonadota; class Gammaproteobacteria; order Burkholderiales; family Burkholderiaceae_F; genus Sutterella. The sequence continues at coordinate 62,362 of CABQGK010000008.1, forward strand.
TTGTGCTAGCTTGAGGGCATCGCTTTTTGATGAACGTGTTCTCTAGAGGCTAAAAATCACTTGCAAAAAGCGGGGGCTTGTGCTACGTTAAATGCCCTTTTCCTTTTTCTTGATGTCTTGTGCGCAGTGTAGCTCGGCCGAAACGCTGGGTATGTGAAGCATACGGTGCGGAGGATGGTGAGTTGCCTCCGGCAGACTGATGTGGCGCGAGTCATTTCGCCAAGGCGTACCTTCAAAGTGGAAGGACTGAAAAAGAGAAGAAGAACTAGGTTGGCTCAGCGGTTGGGTGTGCAGGTTGGTCAGCCGGGTAACTCCTCTTGCGTTGCAATTCTCAAAATGAAGTCGAATCAAAGCCGGCAGGTCGGCTCTTGGGCGTGTTGGTCTACGTGCCCGAGCCGCAACTCCTGTCAAGGGCATTTTTTGCATCGCACGAGGCAGAGCTCTATACCCGTGGCACATTCCCTAAGCACGTTGAGCAAGACAGAATTAAGTGAAGCGGCGATTCTGCCTGTGCTCCGCCCTTTATATTCATTCGGAGCGCATCAGCATGGCGCTGCTTCTGGAATTGGGAAAGCTTTATGAAAACGAACGATGACGATTTCGACGGCGATCTTGACGACGACGAAACCGAAAATAATGATGAGGAGTCTCTAGAGCTTGACGCTTGGGAGGGGGATTCTGAGTCAGAGGCAAAAGGCACGCATGCCCACGATGTTTCTGGGAACGGCTATGGCTCTTTGGTTCGTCTAGGGCGTTCGCGTGGCTGGGTAACGGTTGAAGAAATTAACGACCACCTTCCAGAGAGCGCTGTGCGCACGGCAGAGAATCTTCAGGAAATTACTGAAACGCTCGGTCGTCTCTCGATCCGTGTGTTCGAAGCGCCGCCCGATGAGGATGATCTCCTGCTCGTAGGGAACGGCGCAGACGATGGCGAGGATATCGACGACGAAGATGCCGCCACCATGCTCACGCCAGAAGAAAGCGCAGGGCTCTCGAAGGACCCGTTGCGCAGCTATTTGCGCGGTGTGGGCACGCACAAGCTCTTGACGCGTGCGGGCGAAATTGAAGTGGCGAAATCCATCGAAATGTACACGGGCAAACTCGTTTCGACGCTTGTGCACTATCCGATGGCGGTGGTGGAGCTCAATAAGATCGCACAGACGCTCAAGGACACGAACGTGCCCGTGGATACGCTCGTTGACGGCTTTACCGATAATCTCGAGGATCTGTCCAATGACGTTTCTGACGAGGGCGGTAGCGATGATATTTCTACCGATATCGGCGCAGCAGCGATGACGATTGAGCAGCTCGAAGAGATGCGCACGCGTGTGCTTGAGCTCTTCGCAGATTGTGAAAAGGAGCTCAAGACAATCGAGGCGACCTACCGTGATCCCGCCCAAGCAGCGGCCTATGAAGCGGCATGCAACCGTATTGCTTCGCTCTTGGAGTCGACGCGTTTCTCGGTGAAGGTGGTCACGCAGATTACGAGCTCGGTTACCGATACGATGGATTTGGTGACAGCCGCGCTCAAGCGCATGCGCCATGTGCTCGTGAGCCAGTGCCGTGTGCCGACCGCTGAAGCGCTTCAGATGATCAACGATGATGATCCCGTGCGTGAGGGTTTCTTCGAAGAGAAGATCGCGCTCGGAAAGCCTTGGGCTGAAGCTCTGCAACGCAACCTCGGCATCCTGCTTGAGGAGCAGCAGACGCTACGCAAACTCGAGGATCACGCCTTCATGTCGGTAAAGCGTATGCGTGAATTGACGCGTCAACTGAAGTTGGCGCAGACCAATCTCATGCAGGCTAAGGCTCGTATGATTGAGGCCAATTTGCGTTTGGTGATCTCCATTGCTAAGGGCTATGTGAACCGTGGCTTGGCGATGACTGACCTTATCCAAGAGGGCAACCTCGGTCTTATGAAGGCGGTGGACAAGTTCGAGTATCGCCGTGGCTATAAGTTCTCGACCTATGCTACATGGTGGGTTCGCCAGTCTGTGACACGCGCCGTGGCGGACTTTGGCAATACGATCCGTATTCCGGTGCATATGACCGAGTCCTACAACAAGATTCGCCGCCATAAGCAGCACTTCTTGCAAGAGCATGGTCGTCAGCCGACGGAGCAGGAACTCTCGGAACTTGCTGATCTGCCGCTACCCAAAGTGCAACTCCTCACGCAGGCCATGCGTGGCGTTGAGAGTATTGATGCGCCGATCGGTGACGATGAGGACGCAACCAAGCTCGACTTTGTGCGCGGCGATGAGCGCGATGATCCGAGCGTGGCGTTCCAAGACCAGTCCATGATTGATTGTGTGAAGAAGTCGCTCGACGAACTTGCGCCTCGTGAGGCTCAGGTACTGCGTTTGCGCTATGGTATCGGCACCAATAAGGATCACACGCTTGAAGAGGTGGGACATGCGCTTGGCTTGACGCGTGAACGTGTCCGCCAGATTGAGTCTGCGGCCGTGCGCAAATTGCGTCAACCTGAATTCCAAGAACGGTTGCGTGACTACTTAGCGGAAAACTAAACCGTAAGCTAGATCAACGACTTACCGAGGCAGCTCTTCTCTCTGAAGGGCTGCCTTTTTGACGGCGCCCGCTAAGGCGTAGAGCGGGGCGCCCTGTCGTGATGATTCGCCTGCGCCGAAGGTTGCCGATGAGGTCGACACATTTCGGCGCCAGCTCAGGCAGTAAAAGCCACCTGTTTTGGGTGGAGAGCATGCTGCATCTTGCAATTTCATCCAAAATGTGTAGAATACATCTTCCTCCAAGCAAGGCACGCACACCGCTTTTTCGCGGTTGAGCGCTTAAATGTGGCACAGGTGATGCGATTCTCTCTCTGTGCTCGGTCTTGTGGCCACGGCTATTTTGGACGTGACAACTGTCACAAGCGCCACTATAGCTTGTACAATAAGATTTTTGCGTGGGCCTGTAGCCAAGTTGGTTAAGGCACCGGACTCATAATCTGGCTATCCTGGGTTCAAGTCCCAGCTGGCCCACCATTTCGTCTCTTGTCGTGAATCGCCGCTTCTGCCCGCCGCAGGCGACCTTTCTATATTTGTCCGCACACAGCATGTCGTCTTTTGCCGATTTCAATCTTGATCCTAGAATTCTTACTGCCATTGATAGCATGGGATACAAAGCGCCCACGCCGATTCAGGAGCAGGCCATTCCCGTTGTCATGAAGGGTGGGGATGTGATGGGAGCGGCCCAGACGGGGACGGGTAAAACCGCTGGGTTTGGATTACCGCTGATTGCACGAGTGCTGCCGAAGGCAAATACTTCCGTCTCGCCAGCGCGTCACCCTGTGCGAGCGCTCATCCTGACACCGACGCGTGAATTGGCGGATCAGGTATCGGAAAATCTCACGAAATACGCCAGTGAAACCCCGCTACGTGTTGGGGTTGTTTATGGCGGCGTCGACATTCGTCCGCAGGCAGAGATGTTGCGTGCTGGGGTAGAGATTCTCACAGCGACTCCTGGCCGTTTGCTTGATCATCTTGAGCAGCGTGCGACTTCGCTCTCTCAGGTGGAAGTTGTCGTGCTCGACGAAGCTGACCGTATGCTTGATATGGGCTTTTTGCCAGATATTTCTCGCATTCTGCAACATCTGCCTGCGTCGCGTCAGAGTCTGATGTTCTCGGCAACTTTTTCGCCCGAAATCAAGCAACTTGCGAAGAATTTCCTCAAGCCCAATCCCACCGTGATTGAAGTTGCTGTGCAAAACCAGACCGCGGATACGGTCACGCAGAAGGTCTATCGCGTACACGATCGTGAGAAAACCGACGTACTCATCGATATTCTGAAGAATCAGGGTGAGGGCGGTATGCCGATGCAGCAAGTGTTGGTGTTCGTCAATGCCAAGATAACTTGCCGTCGTCTTTCGCGTACGCTCGAGCGCGTTGGGATCAATACCGATGCGATTCATGGTGATAAAAGCCAAGAGGAACGTCAGACGGCGCTGGATGGCTTTAAGAGTGGTGCGATCCATGTGCTTGTCGCAACCGATGTGGCAGCTCGTGGCCTTGATATCAAGGAACTACCCTATGTGATTAACTACGATGTGCCGTTTAATGCTGAAGATTACGTGCATCGTATTGGTCGAACGGGGCGTGCTGGGGCCCATGGGCTTGCCGTGATGCTCACCACAAGTGACGATGCGCGTCTTGTGGAGGCTGTTGAAAAGCTGACGCATCAGAGTTTCTCGATTGAAGAATTGCGCCCGCTCTCTCGTCACGCACGCATGCGTCATCAGCGTGCTGAAGAGAATCTTGAGCGCTACGATACGCCAGAAGAAGAACGCTATGCGCGTGAACGGGCTCGTGCTTATGTTGCGCCTGGACAGCGTAGTCGTGATCCTATTTTCGATACACCTTACCGCGAAAGCGGCCGAGCTACACAACCTCAGGAAGAGCAGCTCAAGGTGTTTGAGCGTGTGCAAAAGCCTCGCCAAGTCGCGGCCCTACTGGGGGGGATGCGTATGCCGCCACGCTGGACGCCTCCAGTGGAAACGAACGAATCCCACACGCAGACGTTCGAAAGCGCTCAGGTAGCAGAATCGTCGACGGAGGCATAAATTTACTCTTCTCACTTGGCGTGAGCTAAGTGTTTTCTCCTAAGTCCTATATCCATCACATCTTTTGGGGCAGGGGATTGGCTTGCAAAAAGCGTTTTTGCTCTATAAACTTAATTTCAGGCATGAAGAAGTGGACGTCATAGTCCCCGCCAACCTACCGTCAACCCGGCAAGGTGGAGACTCCCGTGGGGGGTCATGTGGTCTTGAAAGAGACAATCGAATAGGTTCGCATACAACCTCTCGGTGGCTTAGTCTCGAGAGGTTTTTTGTTATCTAAATTTTGGTGCAGGGGCCCATCGGAGGGGCTCTGATGGGCGAATTTGCATCCAGCTTGCCGCGCCTTGGTTAAAGCGGCTAAAAGGAGTTTGAAGATGTCGCATCGTTTGACAATTAAGGGTCAGGTGACCATTCCTAAGGAAATCCGTGATTTTCTCGGTCTTCAGGAAGGTAATTCAAGTGTTGAGTTCATCCTTGGTGATGATGGAACGGTGACTGTGCGTAAAGCGGGTGAAGAGACTCATAAGACTCGCCACCGTACTGCAAAGCCACGCGCCTTAGCTGAAGCACTCCCCGCCGCGCCCCGTATTATTCGCCATGCTGCTGACGGTTATATCCCTGCGCGTCGTGCTCATGGTGGTGTTTTGGCCCTTCTAGCTGGAGGTTTGTAAGATGTTATTGACGATTTATAATCGACATGCTCGAATGTGTTGAATTTCGGAGACCATTATGCGAATGTGTACTGATAGCCAAACCCGAATGTGTTCGGTGACACAAAAGAAAGCGGCGGAATGAATCCTCTTCATCCGCCGTTTTTTCTTGTGCCAACAAATGCATAACGAGAGTTGACACAATTGATTAATTATACAGTTTTGGACTAAAAATATCTTTTAATAAAATGTGTCCAAAATACGATATAAATTCAAAATGTCACCTATTGCTTGATACTGTAAATTATCGTATACACATGTATGACAAAATTTATGTATGCACAAAAAATTGGACATTCATTGGATCGTGAGGATAAGAATCAATTTTTGTGTCCAAGTTTATATATAAAACACAAATGTCAAATACAAAATGTACTTACATTGTTAGGCAAACAATAGATGACGCTATGTTAAACAATAAATAAAATGGACTCATTGTTGTCGGTTTTATCCCTTTACTTGAATTGATGCTAGTTGTCCGAAATATTGATTGTTATTCAAGTGTGTCACTTACCTGTATCTTCAACTAGCCAAAGCGCAATGATCCAATAAACCGTAGCAGATCAGCGTAGCCTAGGAAGGTTCTAGCGTTTGGGTGCTGAGTCAAGGAGCAACTATAGCGAGGAAAGGTTGTGGGTAACAAACAGTGTTGAAAGAAGGAGTGAAGCGGACGGAAGGCGATGGAGAAAAGCGTTGTGGCGTCCCCAATGGGAGTCGAACCCATGTTCACAGCGTGAGGGGCTGTTGTCCTAGGCCTCTAGACGATAGGGACTTGCTAGAGAAGAGGAGTTAATTTTACCGTGCTCGTTCTGCTTGTAAAGTTGCAGCTTTGAGGTATATCAAATAAAGAACAATTGTCGCGCGTGGTGGACAGCGGACTCGGGCCCCTGTCCACCACTAGGAAAGATGCGCGTTAGGCAAGTGCCTTTTCGATTCGTTTGAGGACTTCGTCCTTACCGATCAGGCAGAGTGTAATGTCGATCTGCGGCGTGCGTTCTGCAGCCGCCACACAGACGCGCAACGGCGTGGCGAGGATCTTCATGGGGATGCCTTGCTCTTGCATAACGGCTTGAATGCAACCGTAAATCGCTTCAGGGGTGACATCTGTCAGTGCGCTAAGTTTCTGCGCAAAGAGCGCCAGCGCTTCGCGACCTCCATCGGCAAGGGCCTTTTCTGCTTCTGCGGCGTCCACAACGGGATCCACGTAGAAGAACAGCGCTGCATCGGCGAGCTTTTCAAGCGTGGCCGAACGCCCCTTGAGTAGGTCACAGACCTTGGCCAAGCAGGGGCCAGCTTCGAGCTTGCCGCCGCGGCTTTCAATGCGGGGCTTGACCAATTCGGCCAAACGGTCGTTATCCGCTTCTTTCATGTACTGGCCATTGAGCCACTCGAGTTTCTTCCAGTCGATACGTGCAGCGGCGCGAGAGCAGTCAGCAAGATCGAAGACCTTCGCAAGTTCGTCACGGGAGAACTTTTCCATATTGCCGTGACCCCAACCGAGGCGGGCAAGGTAGTTGAAGATGGCTTCAGGCAGATAGCCCAAACGCTCGTATTCAAGCACAGAGACCGTGCCGTGACGCTTGGAGAGTTTCTGACCGTCTTGACCGTTGATGAGCGGCAAGTGTGCAAACACAGGAACTTCAGCGCCCAGCGCACGGTAAATATTGATCTGTCGAGGCGTATTGTTAATGTGGTCGGCGCCACGAATCACGTGGCTCACCTCCATATCCCAGTCGTCCACGACCACTGCAAAGTTATAGGTCGGGATGCCGTTACGCATGATGATCAGGTCATCAAGTTCGCTGTTGCTGACCGTAATCGTGCCGTAGACCGCGTCGTCCCAAGAGACGGCGCCTTCATCGGGGTTACGGAAGCGGATAACCGGCTGCACGCCTTCAGGAATCTTTTTACCGACAGCGTTTTCAGGGCGCCAGCGGCCGTCATAGCGGGGCTTGAGACCAAGACGCTTTTGTTCTTCGCGCATTTCGTCGAGTTCTTCAGGTGTGGCATAGCAGTAATAGGCCGTGCCGTCCTTGAGCATCTTGTCGACGACTTCTTGGTAGCGTGCCAAACGATCCATCTGGTAGATCGGACCCTCGTCGTAGTCCAGATTCAACCACTTCATCCCGTCGAGAATAACCTGCACGGCCTCTTGGGTAGAACGAACCTGGTCGGTATCTTCAATGCGCAACAAGAACTTGCCACCGAAATGGCGGGCGACAGCCCAACAATAGATAGCTGTACGGGCAGTACCGAGGTGCATCATCCCTGTGGGGCTGGGCGCAATGCGGGTGCGAATCGTTTTCATAACTTCCTGAGGGAGGGCGAAAATAGCGGCCTCCCAGACTCCTAACTGACAATAATATTGGCATCCCACTGGGGAAGCTGGGCATCGGTTCCGAAGTGCGTCCTCAGATGGATGTTGGAAAATCGCGAGCCTTCTGCATGGCTCTTGTTTGTGCTAAAGCCACGAATAGGCGTCAGTGTGCCGCGTTCTGCTCGGAACTCGCAATGATGGGCGCCAAGCGAGGGCAGACCGAAAAACATGCACAACGAAATAAACAATTTTAGCGCGCTCACGACGGCCTGTGCCCAAGATAATTGGGTTTGCGTTTTGTGGGCGCGGCTCGCTCGGTGCTCACGGTGCGTCTCTAGCTCAAATAGCGCCAAAGTGAAAAGAGGGCGAGCAGGAGGCCTTCAGCGATGACAATGGGCACGAGCGTTTTGAGGTAGTCAGCCTTGAAATAATCAATGGAGATGGTCAGACACACGTGGGTGGGCGTCCACATTTGTCCCGCTACACCAAAGACCATCGCAATGCCAGCAAGCTCTACGGAACCTGGTGCAAGTTGAGCCACAAGCGGCATCACCATGGCTACGTGAGCTTGACTCATGCCAGTGAGTGTACCGATGAGCACACTTGTGAGCGCGATGATCACGGGTACGGGTAGGGAGGAGTGTTCAAACGAATGAGTGATCGCCTCAAGCACCCCCGTGCTCATGAGCAGTTGGATGAAGACCAAGATACAGAGTACGTTGCCAAGCAGTTTGACGTCAAAGGCGCCTTTAAGCGTTGTCCATACGTTAACCGATCGGCGGGCGAGCCACAGCGTTGGGAAGAGTGCCGCGGCCACAAGACCCATCGAGAGCGAGGCATTGAGGTTAAAGACAAGCATCAGCACAACATTGAGCAGAATAGGGGCGATGGCTAACATGACATTAAATAACCCCGTGCGACGCTCCTCGGCGCTTAGCGCATGCGGCGTTCTCTGCTCTTTGAAGCGTAGCGGCATAATCATGACAATCCAGCCAATGACAAATGCAGCAACACTCACCCAAGCTAGGTGTGCAATAAAGGTGCCAATCTGAATGTGCGCAATGGAGCAGCCCAGGAGCAGTCCTGGCACGATAGGCGAGCAAAATTCAAACACATGGCGAAACCAGAAGTTAATGCTCGCCTTGCTTTCGGCGCTGATCGTGGTGTCACGGCTTGCCTCATCGACGATAGGGCAAGAAAAGCGAGCGCCTCCTAGACTCGGTAGCAAGCCAAGAAAAGCGGGCATCGTGGCGAGAATGACGCGAGTCGACGAGAAGAAACTGTTAAGTGCGTCCACCATGCCGCGTAGCGTCCCAGACTGGCGCAGTTGGATCTCTAAGCACATGACAAAGTAGAGCGCAAACATCAGATCCCACGTTCGGGACATGGTGAGTGCATTGGTGAGCGCGTCTGTGACGCTACTCGGTTGGCGGTCATTAACAAGCCAAATGAGTAGTCCCGCCAGCAAAATTGCAATGCCAATGGGGATATGCTTTCTGAGAAGAACCACAATGAGCGCAATGGCCGCAATGAGTGAGAGGTAAAGCAGCACGGCGGGACTCCGAGTGTTGATAGACAGAGATAGTGTACGCCAAGCGCTTGTGGCCGTTGATGCCGTTCATTGCACGGTCTTCAAATAGTGCGTTTTCGGCTGTGTGCAGAAAAATTTTACTCATTGCTATGAGTATCTTTGGGTATTCGCTATAATGTGCACTCTTCTGCGGGGGAGTAGTCTGTTGACGCCACCCAATGGTGTCAATTTCACGCATCAACACGCTCGTCATTTTCTGTCTCTTCTCTTGACGTGGTGCGTGACCGAATTCATATTTCGGAGACAAGACCTGCGGCGGACTCCCTAGCTTCTACGGACGTAAAGGCAGCCTAGGGGGCACCGTCGCATTGGTCTGTTGCCACACGTCCCCATTTGTTCCAAGCACTTTTCTATGTTGTCCGATATCGGTTTCATGACGATGGCTGTCACCTTTGCGGAGCTCGGTGACAAGACCCAACTGCTGGCTTTTTGTTTAGCAGCTCGCTTTAAAACTCGTATGCCCATTGTTTGGGGGATTTTGGTTGCGACGATACTCAATCACTTGCTTGCTGCGTATGTGGGTGTCAGTCTGCGCGAGTGGCTTTCTCCGCCGCTACTGCGCATCATCATCATCGTCTCCTTTGTATTGATGGCGATTTGGATGCTGATCCCCGATAAGCTCGATGATGTCTCCTGTGACACGAAGCCGCGCTATGGGGTGTTCCTCACCACGACATTGCTCTTTTTCTTGGCGGAAATGGGAGACAAAACGCAAATTACAACGCTCTTACTTGCGAGCAAGATTGGCTCGGTGCCCGCAGTGGTCACGGGGACGACGTTGGGCATGCTGATTGCTGATGTGCCAGCGGTATTTTTGGGCGATAAACTGTCCGCGAAGTTGCCGCTCAAATATTTGCGTTGGGGCTCCGCTCTGATTTTCATCCTATTCATCTTTATTTAGCGCTGATCTAGGGCATGTAGCCGCCCCAAGCCCCTCGCTCAAGGAGCTAGAATCTCTGACAAGGTCTGGCTCTTTTCTATGGATAGCAGTTTGCGTGTGAGCGCTCACTTCTTTCGCTTAGCGTTGTATTGTCGTGAGTGCGTAGGTCGGGTAGGCGTGCTGATGGCGGTTTCCGAGTTGCGAGTGAGTACTCACTCATTTGCCTGAGATTTTCGCCTATACCTCGAGAAAAATGTCGAACGTTATGTCGATGATGTGCGTATAGCAGATGTCGAGTGTTGCTTCTCGTTCTTTAGCTACTCACATAGTGGCAGTGAGATGCGCTCAAAGACTATTTGTTTGAATTAGGTCTCTTGGCTTAGGGGTAATTCCTAGTACCTCGGTTTATTTTCGCTTATTTCACAGCAGAAACACCAGTTTGCTTTCTACACCTTCAGAAATACTTCCTCACAGAGCATAGACATTGCCCCTCTCTTTCCCCTATGATCGTGGTCAGGCAAAAAAGGCGCATGCGTCGACTGTTGCCGAGGAGTCTGTCTTTCCTCCTTGATGGAAGTGTCGCAGAGGGGTCCTTAGGGGACGCTTGCTAACGACGCCTAGAAAAGACATCCCTATGCTCAAAGGAGTTCAGCATGAGCAAAAAGACACTCGCTGCCGGTGTGATGGCGGCCACTCTTCTGACGTGTGCGTCCGCGCAGGCCGCCCCGACCGAAATCACATTCTGGCACGCGATGGCCAATACCCTCGGCGACTGGGTTGCCGATCTGACGGCTCAATTCAACGAAAAAGTTCCTCAGTGCCACCTCACCTCCATCTACAAGGGGACCTATGACCAGACGATGAGCTCTGGTATTGCGGCACACCGTGCCAAGCGCTCCCCCAACATTCTTCAGGTTTTTGAAGTGGGTACGGCAACCATGATGCACAGTGGCGGTGCCGTTGTGCCGGTTGGTGAACTGATGCAGAAAGCGGGCTTCAAGTTCGATCCCAAATCCTACATCCCAGCTGTCTACGGCTACTACTCTACCGCTGACGGAAGCATGATGAGCTTCCCGTTCAATTCCTCCACCACCGTTCTCTACCTCAATCTCGACAAATTTAAGGCCGCAGGTCTGCCGACCGATGCGGCGCATTTCCCCAAGACTTGGAAAGACATCGAAGAAGCGGCTAAGAAGCTTAAGGCTGCTGGCGAAGCTTGCCCGATGACCACCTCCTGGATTGGTTGGACGCAGCTCGAGAGCTTCTCGACTTGGCACAACGTTGAATACGCCACGAAGAACAATGGTTTCGGTGGGCTTGATGCTCGCCTGATGGTCAATTCTCCGTTGCATCAGCGTCACCTCGAGAACATGGAGCGCTGGAACAAGGAAGGTCTCTTTGTGTACAAGGGACGTGGCAACCATGCTGATGCGGCGTTCTACTCTGGCGAATGCGCTATCAACATGGGCTCCTCTGGCTCGCTCGGCAACATCCGCCGTAACGCGAAGTTTGAATTTGGCACTTCGACGTTGCCTGTCTACGATGACGTGCCCAACGCTCCGCAGAACACCGCCATTGGTGGTGCTTCGCTTTGGGCGATGGCTGGTAAGAGTGATGCAGAAAACCGTTGCGTCGCAGAGTTCTTTAACTTCATCTCTGATCCGAAGATTCAGGCTGCTAGCCACCAGCGCACGGGTTACCTGCCTGTAACGATGAAGGCTTTTGAGCTCACGAAGGAATCTGGTTACTACGAAAAGAATCCAGGTGCCGACGTCGCTGTCAAGCAGATGCTTAAGACCACGGAAAAGAGCCGTGGTATCCGTTTGGGTAATCTGCCTGCGATCCGTACGATCGTTGACGAAGAGTTCGAAAAGATTTGGTCTGGTAAGAGCACCGCTAAGGAAGCTCTGCAGGCAGTGGTCGATCGCGGCAACGCGGAATTGGCCAAGTTCGAACGTCAGCAGTCCAAGTAACTGCTTGTAGCGCTTTGTTCCACCCAAAGGAGGGGGTGAACCCTCCTAAGGGTGGGCATGAAGCCGTTGGTCGCATGCTGTAAAATGCCTGCTCAAAAAGCCGTGAGGGAGTCTCGATACCCTGACGGCTCTTGGGTTATGTGCCTGACGGTTTCCCTGCCTATCTAAGCCAGAGTATCAAAGTGGAAAAACGAGTTGTTTTCAAAAGTCGCTGGTTGCCGTACCTGCTGGTTGCTCCGCAGCTCGCAATCACGCTGATTTTTTTCTTCCTGCCCGCCGGTCAGGCTATGTATCAGTCCGTACTGATGCAAGACGCTTTCGGCACATCTACTGAATTTGTGGGACTTCATAATTTTGAAGTACTGTTCGCAGACCCCAACTACCTGAACAGCTTCAAGATAACGATGCTCTTCTCCGTCCTGGTTGCAGGACTGGGACTCGCCATTAGTCTCACGCTCGCCGTTTGTGCAGACCGCGTCATTCGCGGTGCCACGGCTTACAAGACATTCCTCATTTTGCCCTACGCCGTCGCACCTGCTGTTGCGGGCGTGCTATGGATGTTCATCTTTAATCCAACGCTCGGGGTGCTGAGCTACGCCATGCACCAGCTTGGATTTGAATGGGACTACCTTGTCAATGCCAATCACGCGCTCACGCTCATTGTGATCGCTGCAATTTGGAAGCAAGTAAGCTACAACTTCATCTTCTTTTTGGCAGGCTTGCAAGCGATCCCCCGTTCCCTGCTTGAGGCTGCGGCCATGGACGGTGCTGGTCCCTTCCGCCGCTTCTGGTCGGTGGTCTTCCCCTTGCTCTCACCTACGACGTTCTTCTTGTTGGTGATGAATGTGGTGTACGCCTTCTTCGACACGTTCGCTATTGTGGACGCGACGACGATGGGAGGCCCTGGACAAGATACGACGGTGCTTGTCTACAAAGTGTTCGTAGACGGCTTCCGCAATATGGACTTTGGTGGTTCGGCCGCACAGTCAGTGGTGCTCATGGTCATGGTGATTCTCTTGACTGTTGTGCAGTTCCGCTTCATCGAACGCCGCGTGAACTACTAGTGGAGCACGGACATGGTTGAAAATCGTCCTTGGTTGAATTTCTTCACGCATGCGGTGCTCATTCTCGGCATCGTAGCGGTGATCTTCCCCGTTTATATTGCGTTCGTTGCGTCGACGCAGACGGCTGTTGAAGTCGAACAGGCGCCGATGAGTCTATTGCCTGGGGTGCATTTCCTCGACAACTACGCCCAAATCCTCTTTGAAGGGGGCGGTACGGCTTCTCGAGCCCCTGTGGGTCGTATGTTGCTTGTTTCCCTTGGTATGGCCATGGGGATCTCAGTGGGTAAGATCTTCATCTCGTTGCTGTCGGCTTTTGCGATCGTTTACTTCAAGTTCCCTGGTCGTACGCTCTGCTTCTGGCTCATCTTCATTACGCTGATGTTGCCTGTTGAGGTGCGTATTTCGCCCACCTACGAGGTGATGGCCACACTCAACCTGCTAGACAGTTGGGGAGGCCTTATTCTGCCTTTGATCGCTTCGGCAACAGCAACGTTCCTTTTCCGTCAGTTTTTCTTGACGGTGCCTGATGAACTTTGTGAGGCCGCCCGTATGGATGGTGCAGGGCCTTTGCGTTTCTTCTTCACGATTCTGATGCCGCTCTCGATGACGAATGTGGCAGCCATGTTCGTGATTCAGTTCATCTACGGCTGGAACCAATACCTCTGGCCGCTTCTGGTGACGACCTCTGAAGATATGTACCCGATCGTCATCGGTATTAAGCGAATGATTGGCGGTGGTGACTCCGCCAATGAATGGAACCTCATTATGGCAACGGCCATTTTGGCCATGCTGCCACCAGCACTTGTGGTAACCATCATGCAGCGTTGGTTCGTCAAGGGTTTGGTCGATACGGAAAAATAAGAGAAAAATTATGGCCGGCATTCAATTTAAAGACATCCGCAAGAGCTACGGTGATGTGGCCGTAGTGCATGGCATTAGCCTCGATATCGAGGACGGCGAATTTATCGTGATCGTCGGACCTTCGGGCTGCGGCAAGTCCACGCTGCTAAGAATGGTGGCGGGCTTGGAGCCCATCACGTCGGGCGAACTGTGGATTGGTGATCGCGTTGTCAATCAGCTCGAACCAAAAGACCGCGATTGCGCTATGGTGTTCCAAAACTATGCGCTCTATCCGCACATGACGGTCTATGACAATATGGCCTATGGCCTCAAGATCCGCCGTGTGCCTACGGAAGAAATCCGTCGTCGCGTTGAGGCAGCTGCTGAGATGCTTGAGCTCAAGCATTTGCTGGATCGTCGTCCCCGTCAGCTCTCTGGTGGTCAACGTCAGCGTGTGGCTATGGGCCGCGCCATCGTTCGCGAGGCGGCCGTGTTCCTCTTTGACGAACCGCTCTCGAATTTGGACGCGAAATTGCGTGTGCAGACTCGTCTTCAGATTCAAAAGCTCCATCGTCGTCTCAAGACCACGTCGCTTTACGTCACACACGATCAGGTTGAGGCAATGACGCTTGCGCACCGTATGATTGTGATGAATGCGGGGCGTGCGGAGCAGGTCGGTACGCCTAAGGAGGTCTACGAGGATCCTGCCACAATGTTTGTGGCTAACTTTATTGGCTCGCCCCCGATGAACCTCATCGAAGGTACGTTAGACCAAGAGGGAGCGACGCTCGTGGCAGATAATGGCGAATCGATCCGCTTGCCAGAAGCGGTTCGTCCGCTCGCCTCTCGCCGTGTGGTGTTGGGGCTACGCCCAGAGCACGTGACGCTTTCTGCTGAAGGTGGCTTTGGCCAGGCAGCCGTTGAGAGCGTCGAGTCGCTTGGTGCCGACTGCCTTGTGCATACAACGTTGCTAGGGCAGAACGCGGTGTTCCGCGTTGAAAATAACGCTTTCATCCCTGATGTCGGTTGTCAAGCGGCACTCACGTTTGAGGCCAAGCACATGTACTGGTTTGATCCTGAAACGACCAAACGCATTCGCCTCTAAACGAGCTCCCTTTTGATCATGACGCCAGCCTTTGTGCTGGCGTCAATTGTTTCGAGCGGTACCAAATTTCTCGTTAGCTTAGCTTTTCGGCTAATATGCCTCAACCGACTGCCGACCAAAGCACTTTTTCGGCTCTTCATCAACAGCCATAGCACCCTGCCTTTGTGCAGGCAAGGAATCAAAACGATGTGGGAGAACTTCTCCATTTGGCTGAATTCTCTTCCCCTAGAGTGGATGCTTCTTGTAAGCGCCTTTATTTCCGCGACGTTACTGCCGGGAGGGACAGAAGCGTTGCTGGCGGCTGCTGTGCTTAGCACCACAGAACCCAGTCGATGGCTACTTTTCGTTGCGATGGCGAGCATCGGCAATACAGCGGGTGCGATGACGAGTTGGGCGATTGGGCGTTTTTTACCTCAGCGACCGATGCCCTTACGTGCGCAGCGCTGGATTGAGCGCTGGGGGGCTACTGCGTTGCTATTTTCGTGGTTGCCTCTCGTTGGGGATGCCTTGCCCTTGGTGGCAGGCTGGCGTCGGATTGACTGGCGCGTTTCACTATTTTTTATCGCAGCTGGCAAGACAGCGCGCTTTGCTGTGCTCGCTCTTGCTGCGCTTGGTGTGCTCGCGCTTCACTGAGTTGGTGCGCAATTAGGAGGTGATTGCGCCACCGACATCGAACACTAGAAAAGGACTTTAAACATGCGACTTGACGATACAAGCCTTCTTGCCATTTTTGTGGCGCTTTATTTTGCGTTGGTACTTTGGTACGGGATACGCGGTACGCACAGTGAGCAGGATGGGGCACGTTTTCTCACGGCCAACCGTAGTGTGGGCTGGGCTTTTTGCGCCATGTCGCTCGTCAGTACCATCATCGGTGGCTCAGCGACGCTTGGCATTGGTAGCCTTGCCCGCAAAAATGGTACCGCGGCGTTTTGGTGGCTGGGGGTGGGCGCGATTGGCCTATTGATTCACGGTTGGCTGATTGTGCCAAGGATTCGCCGTATGCGAGCGGTCACCTTACCAGAGGTGGTGGATGAGCTTGCTGGACCGTTGGCGCGTCGCTGGTCAGCATTCATTATTGCAACCGCTTGGGTGGCCATTACGGCAGCGCAGTTTGTCGCGCTTTTTGCGCTTCTGAAGAGCCTAGCTGGTCCTACGCTCGGCTCACTTCTCTACTGGCTCACGGTGAGCGGTATTCTGCTACACACGATGATTGGTGGACAACGTGGCGTGATTCGTACCGATGTCTTACAGGCTGCAGTTCTTCTGATAGGCTTTTCAGCTACGATGCTCTGGCTGATCGTAGAGGAACCTGCGCGGCTTAGTGCTGTTGAGTGGTCCTTTTTGACGCCGACGTTTGGTTGGCTTGACTTACTGCAGATGTTACTGCTCGTGGGGATTACCTATGTTATTGGCCCCGATATGTTCAGCCGCACCTTTTCTGCGAGTAGCCCCAGCGCGGCTCGTCGTGCGGCGTGGACAGCTGCGCCCGTGCTCGTTTTCTTTTCGGTGGTCATCACGCTACTTGCCGTGACGAATCTCTCTGCTGCGCAGCCCGTCGGGGATTGGCTCTCCTCGGCCTCGCCTTTACCTTTTGCACTCAAGACGATGCTCGCCCTAGGGCTCATTAGCGCACTCTGTGGTTCCGCTGATACGGTGCTTCTATCGGCGGCAGGTATCTTTGAGCGTGATATTTTCGGCGGCAATCGCGCGCGCGTCATGCAGGGGATTGTGGGCCTCATTGGTATTGTGGCCGCGTTAATGGTTTACGTCCAAGGCAACATCATTTCGTTGCTACTAACGGGGTACGCGCTCTTTGTGCCAGGAGTGGCCGTGCCACTGCTTGTGACACTACTGCTACGCGAGCGAGCGCTCGATCGCAAATTGTGGGTAGCGGGGGCTTTTCTAGGCGGGCTCTTTGGTATTGCCGCCAATCTTCTCGGGATGAGCGCGCTCACCTATGTAGGGATGGGGATTTCAGCGCTCGGAGCGTTGCTAGCGTACTGGTTTGGCAAGCCTGCGCTCACGCTTGCTAGAGCAATGTCCAAATAAGCACACTGAGTTGCAAGCACTCGCCCCTAACTCTCCCATCATGCCCAAGCTGTTATGTTCTAGCTTGGGCTGTGGGAGATTGAGCGGCAAGTGAGCGCTCGCCTTACGCCTTCTCGACAGCTGCTTTTGCCTCGGCCTCAGCGGCGGCCGCAGCCGTCTTTTCTGCGAGGCGTTCTTCACGTTTGCGGATATCAGGGATCAGATCAAGGATGTAGGCGGGCAAATCACTCTGCGAGCGTTTGAGCAAATGTCCCATGGAAAACTCGCAGCCGCACCAGAGCTGGTTGTAGAACCCCTCGTTCGTGATGATTTCTTTTTTACGCTCCTGCAGCCCGCCCTTTCGCCAGTCCTTGTCCCAGTATTCTGTGCCCTCATTGAGGGCAGCGGCCTCTTCTGCGGCTTCGCGGATTTGATCTTGTCGCTTCCAACGACTGCCTGCTAGGGTGGTGGTAAAGCGGCGGATGCCGAGCTCACGGGCTTTAGCGGCCGTTGCGCGCATACGCAGACCAAAGCACTGGCGGCATCGCGCACCGCGCTCGGATTCATCTTCTAGCCCCTTGACGGTCTCACGCCAAAGATCATGGTCGTAGTCGGCATCCACAAAGGGAATGCCGAGCTTTTCACAGTAGCGCACGCACTCGTTTTTTCTGACCAGATATTCCTTTTGCGGGAATATGTTCGGGTTAAAGAAAAAGACGGTGGGCTCAAAATCATTTTGCAGTAGCCACTCCAGAATGGCGCTTGAGCAGGGCGCGCAGCAGCTGTGTAGCAGGATCTTTTCGCTCATTCTCAAGCCTCCTTGTGGCCGTAGTCACGAGGGCCAAAGATGGCGCTACCGACACGCACGAAGGTAGCCCCTTCAGCGATAGCGGCTTCCATATCCGCAGACATCCCCATCGAGAGCGTATCCATCTCTGGGAAGTCGGTAGCAAGAGACGCCATGAGTTCAGCGAGTGCGTGAAGTGGTGCGCGCTGTGCCTCAGGGGTATCAGCGGGCGCAGGAATGCACATTAAGCCGCGCAACGCAAGGTTCGGGAGCTTGGAAATTTCAAGCGCAAGCGCAGGAACCTCTTGCGGCGTCACGCCCGACTTGGAGGTTTCAGCACTGACGTTGACTTCGATTAGCACGTTGAGTTTTCCTAAGGCAGCGGGCCGTTGTTCTGAGAGGCGGCGCGCAATTTTTAGGCGATCAACCGAGTGCACCCAGTCAAAGTGCTCGGCCACAGCGCGCGTTTTGTTCGACTGCAGCGGCCCGATGAAATGCCAAATCCCTGCGTCGGTTGGGTGGGTGCGGCGGAAGTATTCGACTTTTTCAATACCTTCTTGGACATAGTTTTCGCCGAAATGACGTTGTCCAAGTTGCCAAGCTGCTTCAGCTGCCGAGATGGGGAAGGTCTTGCTCACGGCGATGAGCGTGACGCTCTCTGGCGCACGATGAGCGGCTTGAATGGCCGCATCGAATCGAGCGCGAACTGTCGCTAGCCGTTTGTCTAAACCAGGTTGTAATGTGCTCATTGTTCTATCAGTTGGTGCCGCTTTTGAGCCAGGGGCGTTGCGCAACGGGCAACTGCGCGCGGCTAAGTGCGGCATTTTTTTTGGTGTGTGGGCAGAGAGAAAAAGGGAGGCTACCTGAGCGCGCTCACGTTTTTTCACGCTGCGTGACAATCGCTTTGATCGGAACGAATCCTTTCGGTTTGCATAGTCTAACGAATCTCAACAGGGTGCGAAGGATGCCGAGCGGAGCTAAGCGGTCACGACTTGAGAAGTGGAGCCAAAAGAAAAGTGATACATCATTGATTTTAGTCAAGTCACATCGCGTTGAAAATGCTTTTTTGATCCTCTACAACCATGCTTATTCCTTTCTGCTGATCTATTTCCCAATCCTTGGGACACTAGCGTTTGCGCTGAGTAAGCCGCCAAGCTGTGATCCTCATTAAATTTTTTAGTATGTTGATTTTATTGAATAAACGCAGTGGATCATGCTTTCAAGGATCAAAAATATAGACACAGATTTTCCGTTGATCTAGACTTTCAGTCAAGAAACACAGAACGCATGAGCAGTGCTTGAGCGCATCTCTTCAACTGTCTGGATGGAGCGTTGCACATTAAGCAAGTTTCAGCGTCTCGCTAGTGGTCTTGGATACCGATAACGGTTTTCGCAGTTTTGAGCGCGAATGTTTTGATTTTTGGGGTGAAGAAGATGTCGACTGCCGTTTCCACGATCTCTCGTACCATTGCCGATTGGACTCTTGGTGCTGAAAGCACCTTTGACGAACTCCTCAGTGAGAAGAAGGTTCTGCCCACAGGGATTGCCCTGTTGGACGAGGCTCTTGATGGTGGGCTTCCTGTGGGCAAACTTATTGAAATCTATCCGCAACGCACGGGGCGTTGCGAGGTAGGGCTGTTGCTTGGGGTTCTGCGTCACTTTGAGCGGGTGACCTGGGTGTTGGATTGCACGGAACCGCTACTGCCTTATCAAGAGGGGTTGCGTGCAGCGGGGCTGGACTTGTCGCGACAGCTGATGGTCGCACCTGCGACCGCTAAAGATGCTTTTTGGTGTGTCGAGCAGGCGCTACTTTCTGGTGAGTGCGATGCGATTGTGGCGTGGCTACCGCCGCTCTCGAGCAAGGAAGATGCGCGTGCGATGGCAAGACTCTCGCTTGCGGCGTCGCACGGTCGTGTCTCGCTCTTTATCATTCGCCCCTTTGTGATGAGTGGGGTAAACTCCCCTGCTGATATGCGTATTCAGCTCTTCGTTGAGCACGATCCTCGTCTTGTGCGGGCTCGTATCCATACGGACACTTACATTTGGGCTCGCCCCGTGGAGGCTACGTTCCCACTTAATTTCATCCGTGAGTTCTCTGGCGTTGCGCAGGTTGCCCCTGCAGCTAACAGTCGAGCGTTCCCTGTGTCGACACTAAAGCACGCAGTCATCTCTTAACGAACGTATTTACTGATCTTACTTTAGGAAGTGGCCCCCGCTGGCGTTGACCCTCGTTTGCAAAGAGGAGGGCGCGCCAAGCGGCGCGCCCAATGACGCCATGACGATTTCACTGATTGATACGCTACAGACTCAACTTGGTCGAGGCCGCGTCTTTGCACTCGACAATCCCACGCACGCAAGCTCTTTGAACCAATTAATGAAAAGAGATTTGCCAGCCTTGCGGGAGGTTGAGAACCAACAGCCACAAAATGGCTTTGACCAGCTGCCCACTTTTATTTTCCGTGACTCGCTGCCACTCAAGGACATCGATGGCGTGCCGCAGTACTATGGCCCGTTGCGCAGTCTCGGGCGCGGGAGGCTTTCGGAAGACCGAAGCCGCCTTTACGTCCGCGCTTGCCGCCAAGATGGCACGTCGGTGTGGATTTCTAAGCGCGTTTCCGATGGTTGCTGGTTCTTGGAGGGGATATTTGTCTAAAGCCACGGCTCGCCCAAGCGAAGTGGCTAAGCGAGCTAGCGAGAGGCGCGCGTAGCAGACGGTACGCACTCAAGTAACAGTGGTGATGAACTCAGCTCGCTCGCGAGTTAACGAGTTGAGTCCACGTTGCGCGCTGCCACGCGCGATCTAAGCTTTTCTTGCCTCTTTGCGCAGCGTCGTGATGACTGCGCTCCCATCACTCTGGCGCTCTGAACGAGAATCGTGATCCTTATAGAGAAACGCGCCATAAGTCTCTCTTTCGGGTGGGTTGAAAAGCCGCCTCAAGGTTTGCTAGAGTTTCAAGATTGTTATTTCTCGCGAAGCTGCTTTGCGTGGATTCGCCTGTGTTTCGGAATTCCTATGAAAGTTTTGGTTGCTGTAAAGCGTGTGGTTGACGCCAAGATTAAAGTGCGCCCACTGCCCGACTTCTCTGGTGTGGATACCAAGATGGCCAAAATGGCCCTCAATCCTTTTGATGAAATCGCCGTCGAAGAAGCCGTTCGTCTCAAAGAGGCGGGTACGGTTGAGGAAGTGGTTGCGGTGACGATCGGGCCTGCGAAAGCGCTCGATCAGTTGCGTGTGGCAATGGCGATCGGTGCAGACCGTGGTATTCATGTCACGACCGATGCGGAACTTGAACCGCTTGCCGTTGCAAAGACGCTGAAGGTCATTGTTGAGCGTGAAAAGCCCGATTTGATTCTCTGTGGCAAACAAGCCATTGATGATGATTCCAATCAGGTTGGGCAGATGCTCTCAGCGCTACTCAATATCCCTGTGGCTATGGCAGCGAACGACATTAAGTTCGAGGCTGGTCGCTGGCTTATTACGCGTGAAACGGATGGTGGCACACAGACGTTGTCCCTTTCTGTGCCCGCGGTGGCGAGTGCCGACTTGCGCCTAGCTGAGCCACGCTATGTGACGTTGCCAGCGATGGGTAAAGCGCGCAAAAAGCCCGTTGAAGAAGTGGCGCTCGATACACTTGGCGTAAATTATGTTGCACGCAATCGGGTGGTTCGCGTTGAACAGCCTGCTGAGAGAAAAGCCGGTGTGATGGTGAGCTCGGTCGACGAGCTGATTGAAAAACTCAAGAACACGGCCAACGTGCTGTAAGGGGAGATCTGCTAATGACTGCTCTATTGATTGCTGATCATGACAATATTTCCCTCAAGCCGAGCACAGCGCAGGCGGTTTGTGCCGCGCTACAGATGACCGATACGGTCGATCTCTTGGTGGCAGGTAACGGTATTGAGTCGGTGGCACAAGAAGCTGCAAAGCTCGCTGGCGTGCGCACTGTCTACTACGTTAACCAGCCACAGCTTGCTCATGAAACGCCCGAGATTCTCGCCGAGCTTGTCAAGAAAGAGTGCGAGGGCTACAGCCATGTCCTCTTTGTTGGAAACCTCGTTGGCAAGGCGGTGATGCCGCGTTTGGCAGCGCTACTAGATGTCTCGCCCGTCTCGGATATTGTTCGCGTGCTGGGGCCCAAGACGTTTGTGCGTGGTATTTATGCGGGCAGTTTGCTCGCCACCGTAGAGGTGGGTGAGCCGCAAGTGGTGGCAACGATTCGTACCACGGCGTTCCAGCCAGTGGCCGCTGATGGCGCGGCTGCGCTTGAGGAAGTCATGGGCGTGCCTGCGTACGAAGGATCGCGGTTTGTGAGTTTTGCTGAAACGAAGAGCGATCGGCCAGAGCTAGTGAGCGCTAAACGCGTGGTGGCTGGGGGCGCGGGTCTCTTTGATGAAGAGGGTTTCCGTGCGCTCGAGGGCTTTGCCGATGCGATTGGCGCTGCGGTTGGGGCAACGCGTACCGCCGTTGACATGGGGTTATGCCCGAACGATTGGCAAATTGGGCAGACGGGCAAGATGATTGCGCCTGAGCTCTATTTTGCCTTCGGTATTTCTGGTGCCATCCAGCACACGGCTGGCATTAAGGATGCCAAAGTGGTCGTTGCAATTAATAACGATGCAGAGGCGCCGATCTTTGAAGTGGCGGATTACGGCTTGGTGGCCGATGCGCTGCCCACACTTGCTGAGCTCACGAAGAAACTCGGGAGCTAAGGCCTCAGCTTCAGCGGTTCACGATCGTCGAGGGGGCGTGGAATAAAACAATCTGCACCCCCTCACTTGCATCGCCAGTGACTTTTCACTAAAATCTAGGTCTTTCTGCGGCCTTTGACCCAGAGAAAAGACAAAATTTCTTGTGGGGTGTTCACGATGAACGCCCCCATCCTTTTAACAAAACCAAATAGTTCTAGAGGTAGACTCATGGTTATCATTCGTCTCGCTCGTGGTGGCGCCAAGAAGCGCCCCTTCTTCAATATTCACGTTTGCGACTCCCGCGCTCGTCGCGATGGCCGCTTCATCGAACGCCTCGGCTACTACAACCCGATGGCTGCTGGCCAGGCCACGATGCTCGTGATCAATCAGGAACGCCTCGCCTACTGGCAGAGCCAGGGCGCCCAGCTCTCCGACACGGTTGCCCGTCTCGTGAAGTCCCAGAAGGCTGCCTAATTGAGCCCCATTCGGATTCCTGCGTGAATCCCTCCCAACATGAAGTGGTTCTCGGGAGATAAGGAGAACTGCGTACACCCCGCTTTCCTCAAGCGCGAATATGCAGCAACGGACGTGCCTCTCGTGTCCAGCACATCGGTTCCGTCGCTGCAACACTATTCGGTATCTACACTTGAGTTGAAGAGCGGGGTTGTTTTTTGTGGGTCGCGCTTGGGCACTCTTGTGCGCTACGCGCGCGAGCCGCAGCCTGAAAGCGCGGTCAACGGCTTTCGCCTTTTGTCTCTGATTGCACAAGGATGATTGTGATGGACGATTTTGTTGAACTTGGACGAGCCACGGGCTCTTACGGCTTTCGTGGATGGGTTCGCGTGCAACCTACAGGTACGGGTGAAGTGCTCAAAAAGGTCAAGCGCTGGCGTCTTGTACCCTTGCGCGGTCAGACACAGGATGTGCAAGTTGAAGCGGTACGTGTGCACGGCGCTGGGCTCATTGCCAAGTGGGTGGGCTGCGACAGTAAGGAAGCCGCTGATGCCTTGAAGGGAACGCTCTATGTGGCGCGAGCGGATTTCCCTGCTGCGGGTGACGATGCGGTTTGGGCTGTCGATCTGATTGGCATGCAGGCGCTCAACACCCTTGGGGAAACGCTTGGGCGCGTTGTACGCATCAGCTCCAATGGCGTGCAGGATCTCCTCGAAGTGGAGTATGAGATCGCAGCGGGCAAATCCGCCACATTTATGGTACCGATGGTCAAGGATGTCTATCTTGTGCGCATTGATCTCGAGGCGCGTTGCGTAGTCTTAGATTGGCAAAGTGATTGGCGATAAGCCAAGGAGCTCTAACATGCGTTTTGATGTCATCACTTTGTTCCCAGAGATTTTTGAGAGCGTGACGGCCTGTGGTATTACGGCACGCGCCATGAAGCGAGGGCTCTGGTCATGTCATACGTGGAATCCCCGTATGTTGACCGAAGACTTGCATCGTACGGTGGATGATCGTCCCTTCGGGGGCGGTCCAGGCATGGTGATGATGGCAGAACCGCTTGCACGGACGCTCGAGGCAATTCGTGCTGCGGGTAACCGAGGACGTGTGGTGAGCTTTGCGCCCAATGGGGTGCGCCTGACGGATAAGCGTGTGCGTGAACTTGTGGCTGCTCAAGATGACTTGGTACTGCTTTGCGGTCGTTACGAAGGCATTGACGAACGTTTTCTCAGTACTGCGGTCGATGAGGTGATTAGCCTTGGCGACTTTGTACTGAGTGGCGGGGAGATTCCCGCCTGTGCGCTCATTGATGCGGTAGTGCGACAGCTCCCCGGTGCCATTAAGACGCTTTCTACTGAAGATGAAAGTTTTGCTACGGGGCTTCTCGATGCCCCGCACTACACGCGCCCAGAAGTCTGGCGAGGCATGCCTGTGCCAGAAGTGCTTTTGTCGGGGCACCATGCCAATATTGCCCGCTGGACGCGTGAGGAAAGTCTACGATTTACGTTGCAAAACCGGCCAGATTTGATTACAATCGCCCATTCTTCTGGTTTGCTGACCAAGGCCGACTACCGTTGGCTTGAAGCAGCAGGGTGGAAGAAACCACATTAATCAAAAACATTCCATCCTCTCTGTGGCGGGCGTTTGAGGCCCTCAAATTAGGCCACATGATGATGGTACGGAGAATTATCAAATGGATCTGATCAAGGTTCTTGAACAAGAAGAAATGGCCCGCCTTACGGCTGGCAAAACCATCCCCGATTTCCGCGCTGGTGACACGGTTGTCGTGAACGTCAACGTTGTTGAAGGTTCTCGCAAGCGCGTTCAGGCCTATGAAGGTGTGGTTATCGCCCGTCGCAATCGTGGTCTGAACTCCTCGTTCATCGTCCGCAAGATTTCGAGCGGCGAAGGTGTGGAACGTACGTTCCAGCTCTACGCTCCGACGATCGCTTCGATCGAAGTGAAGCGTCACGGTGACGTCTCCCGCGCCAAGCTCTACTATCTGCGTGATCGCTCCGGTAAGGCTGCCCGTATTAAGGAACGCCTGGTTCGCAAGAACTAATCCGAAGCCGTTTTACGGATTCAGATGCATTAGCCGCTTTTTCCTAAAGGAGAAGGCGGCTAATTTTTTCGGCGCAATAATGAGTTTGCCCAGCCGCCGTTAGGACGTGCTGGGCAAAGAAATGCCTCAAACAGGCAATGACTTCAAATCAAACGCCGCCAATCGTTGAGCTTTAGCGCTTGAAGCACTCATTGGGACGAGCGCTCGTTTGACGTGTCGTCATGCTTTGGATGTCGGCGGTTGCTGCCCGCTACCATTTCAAAGCGGAAGAAGCGGCACTCAAGAGCACCGTTATAGAGCACCGTCTTACGGGACTCTTTCAGGCGCATCTGCTGCGGGAGCGTACGGTCACTGGTGAGCATCCACGCGGTCCAGCCAGCAAAGTTTGCTTTGAGATTGTCGGCGACATTCTTCATCATTGACTGAATGGAAGCGCTCTTTGGGTTGGACTGCTCGCCGTAAGGGGGATTAGCAATCAGAATGCCAGCTGGCGCATCCGCAGGTGGGGTGACCAAGCGAGCGTCGCCTTGGGTAAAGCTCAAGCGCCCATCATCGATCAGCGCGCCTAGCCCTGCACGACGAGCATTTTCGATGGCCTTTTCTACGACAAGCGAAGAGATGTCGCTTGCTTGGATGCGCACGTCGGTGTGTAGGTTCACCGCAGCACGGGCATCTTCGAGCATCTCCGAGAAAATCTCCATGTCAAAGCCCTTGAGATTTTCAAAGCCAAAATGACGCCCGAGTCCTGGTGCCATTGAGCAAGCTTTTTGCGCTGCTTCAATCGCGATGGTGCCTGAGCCGCAGAACGGATCGACGAGCGTTTTGGAAGCGTCCCATTGTGCTAGCCCAAGCAGTCCCGCTGCAAGATTTTCTTTGAGCGGCGCTTCACCGTGCGTGAGACGCCAACCGCGCTTAAAGAGTGCTTCCCCAGCGAGGTCAAGGTAGAGCGTGCACATGTCGTAGGTGAGAAATGCTGCGATGCGCACCTCGGGATGGTAGCGATCCACGTCGGGGCGGCGCCCCGCGAGTTCAACAAAGCGGTCACAGATCGCATCCTTGATGCGAAGCACGGCAAAGTTGATACTCTCTAGCGGACAACGCATGCCGGTGGCCGAGACCTTGATACTTTGATCCGGCTCGAACCACTTTTCCCAAGGTGTTTTGGTTGCGATATCGTAAATGTCGCGTGTATCCCAGTACTTCTCTTCGGCAACTTTCATGAGCACGCGGCTCGCTAAGCGCGAGTGCAGGCAGACGGCCATCGCTGTCTCAGTGCTACCGCGGAAAGCGACGCCGCCACTTTGTGCGCGCACATTTTGTGCGCCGCAAGCGGTGATTTCTTCACTGAGAAGCGCCTCCAGTCCAAAGGGACAGAGTGCGTAGAAAGATTGCATGGCCATAGTGTTCTGCTCAATCGATGTTGGTTTGAAAAAAGAACGATAGGATATCACTGGCGTAGCTCGCCGTGTCCTAGAACGACGTACTTCACGCTCGTCAAGCCCTCGAGTCCAACAGGACCGCGTGCGTGGAGCTTGTCCGTGGAGATACCAATTTCGGCTCCCAACCCGTACTCGAAGCCATCAGCAAAGCGAGTGGAGGTATTGACCATGACGCTTGCACTGTCGACCTCTCGCAGGAACCGCTGCGCAAGGGTCCAATTCTCAGTGAGAATGGCATCAGTGTGGTGCGAGGAGTGCGTATTGATGAATTCAACGGCTTCGTCAAAGCTTGCGACAACACGGATCGCGATGATCGGAGCGTTGTATTCCGTATCCCAATCTTCGGGGGTAGCGTCAATGGCGCTGTAGCCTGCTTGCTCGATGATACGGCGCGAGAGATCGTCGCATCGCATCTCCACTTCTTTGTCGTGGAAGATGCGGGCAATATCGGGCAGAAAGTCAAAAGCCACCGCCTTGTGTACGAGTAGTGTCTCGGTTGTGTTGCAAGGGGCGTAGCGCTGCGTTTTGGCATTGTCCGTGACCGAAACGGCCATCTTGAGATTGGCATATTGATCTACATAGGTGTGGCAAATGCCATCGAGGTGCTTGATCATGGGCACGCTCGCTTCAGCGGCGAGTCGCGCAATCAAACTCTTGCCGCCGCGCGGAATCAGTACGTCAACAAAGTCCTTTGCACGAATCAACTCCCCGACGAGTGCGCGATCAGGGTTGGTAATGAGTTGAACCGCATCGCGCGGCAATTTCACTTCATCGAGTGCTTTTTGTACGAGCTCCCAAAGTGCGATGTTGGTTTTGAGCGCTTCGGAGCCCCCACGAAGGATCACTGCATTGCCTGATTTTGTGGTGAGCGCGGCAGCATCCACCGTGACATTCGGGCGAGCTTCATAGATCATGGCAACCACGCCGAGCGGCACGCGCATGCGTCCAACCTGAATCCCTGAGGGTTGCGGTTCAATACGGCTGACTTCACCAATGGGGTCGCGCAGTGTGGCAATTTGCTCGCAACCAGCAATCATCGCGTCGATGCGCGCCTCGTTAAGCGCGAGTCGGTCGAGGAACGCTTCATCACGGCCTGCGCTGGCAGCGCCGTCGAGATCCTCTCGGTTAGCTTGTAGGATTTGTGCTCGATGCTCGTTGATCAGCTCAGCAAGACGCTTGAGAAAGCGGTTTTTTGTCGCAGAGTCAGCTCGCGCCATCGCGCGGGAGGCCTTGCGGGCGGCGCGACCGATATGCTCGATCGTGTCATGGGCATTGATGGAAATTTCGGGCATGGTTTGACTCCCTGAAAAGGCGGTCGGCTCATGGTTCATCGCCACTGAGCGGCAAGGGATGCGGCGGCTCTGCAGGACGCGGCCGGCCGTTGATCCATTCTAACAAAATGGCAGAGAAAACCGATTTGATCGGTGTAGTGCGCTCTTGAACGCGTACCCTTGAGTATGGGTTCTAGCGCGCCAAAAAGAGCGCAATGCTCTTTAATTCAAGCCAAGGGTTGTCGTCGCGTTCAGGCACAGCCAAGCCCTTGACCTGCTTATCAAGTTCCGCGCACACCAAAAGGGCATTTTTGAGTTTTATGCTCGAGAGGCGCCTTGCTGCAGCTCGCTTGCCTGGCGTTGCGTACACCCCTTTGACGCTTGAGGCACCTTGAGCGGCAGCGGCTTGCAGTTTGATGATGTCACGGATTTCTCGCGTGAGCATGGCCAATAGCAGCGGCAGGGGGGCATCCTGAGCTTCGAGCCCATCGAGAATACGCAAGACACGAGATGCATTCGCCTGCTCAATACTTTCGATGAGTGAATCAATTTCAAAATGAGAACTGTCCGTGACGGTTTGTGAAATTTCGCTTCGTGTCAGCTCACGCGCATCAAATAGCAGGGCGAGTTTGTTGATCTCTTGGTTGGCGGCAAAGAGATTGCCTTCAACTAGATCGGCCAAATAGTCGAGCGCTTCGGGGCTTGCGCTCTGCCCTTGGCGAGCGAGCCGGGCGGCGAGCCAGCGGCCAAGTTGCGCACGCGGTGGTGTGTCGCAGGTGACGGTGCTACACGTTGTTCTGAGCGATTGCCACCATGCAGCTTTGGCACTTGCCCAATCGGGCGTAGGAATGGTAAAGAGCACCGTGACGCCGTCAAAGGGTTGAGAGAGTAGCTTTTTGATGCCGTCAGGTCCCTTTCGACCCACTTTTGCACCGGGGATGCGTACGTCGATAACCTTTTGTGCAGCAAACATACCGATGTCGGCAGCGGCCATGGCTACTTGCGACCAGTCCGAGGAGCCGTTCATCTCGAAGATCTCTCGATCATGGTAGCCGAGCTCACGAGCGGTTTCTCGGATTAGGTCTGCGGCCTCGATACGCAAAAAGTCATCATTGCCCGTGACCAGCACAAAGGCAGGTAGCTGCCCCGCTTTTTTGGCTTGGGAGCAGAAGTCTTTGGCGTCTGTGTAGGAGGGCATTGATGAAACTCCAAGAACGGACAGCGGGTACGCGCTCTGGCGCACACAGCGAGTCGAAGTTGCCGCCAGCTACCTCAGCGAGAGGCAGGGTAGTGGCGACGGTGAGGTGGCAGTTATTTTTCGGGTGGCGTTTTACGCGGTTGAATGGTTTCTAGAACACCCAAGAGCTGATTGCAGAGATCTGTTGCCATATCGCGATAGAGCGTGTTCGCTTCGTCGTTAAACGAAAGGAACTGAGAATCAGAGTAGGCAAGACTGCGGTTCTCCGCAAAGTACGTGGGCTTCATGTAGGTGTAGCCATCGGGTGCAACGAGACGGAAACCGACCGTACGGGTGAGGGTATATTCACGAGCCTGACCGCGGTCATTGAGTGCGAGGATATCCTGTTGGCGCGTATCCGAGAGTAACTCAAGAATGGCCTCGGCTTCGTTCGGGTTGTCGACGATGGTGATGTTAGACCCTGCTTCAATCATCTGGCGCAACTTCACAATGAGTGGTGTATTGAAGCCGCCCTGAATGTAGAGCTTCTCAAAGGGCGCCGTAAAGGAGCCGCGGAGATGAAAACCGCAGCCGCCAAGCAGTAGGGAGATCGCAGAAGCCCCGATCAAGTGTCGACGAGAGAGCACAGCAGTAGTCCTAATCAGTGTATGGCCGCGGACAGTTGAGTAAGGAGCGAACTCCACCCTTGCCCGCAGTGAGAAACATCTCACTGATTATAGACGAGAGTGTGCTCGTATCAGTCGGTGAGCACAAAAGATTGGGAGGGCGTCGCATTTTTAGCGGCGCCCTCCCATTGAGTGTTAGGAGGCACGGATTGGGTCTCAACCGTGCCTTTGAGCTCTGTGTGCGATTACTTCGCCACCACGTTCACGAGTTTATTCGGAACGATGATGATCTTGCGCACGGTTGCGTCACCAACAAAGCGTTGGACATCTTCGTTGGCGAGCGCAGCGGCTTCGATTGCTTCTTTGCTGGCATCGGCAGAGACGTGGATTTCTCCACGCAGTTTGCCGTTGACTTGCACAACGAGTTTGATCGTATCGACCTTGAGCGCGTCCTCTTCGACCGTGGGCCAAGGGGCGTCAATGAGATCGCCAAACTGTTCCACATAGCCGAGCTCGCCCCAGAGTGCCGTCGTAATGTGCGGAGCAATCGGGTAGAGCGTACGCAACAGGATCGAAGCACTGTCACGAACTGCTGCTTCGTCATGCGCGTTTTCGGGCTTAAAGCTTTCGATCGCGTTGAACATCTTCATGCAGGCACTCACTACCGTGTTGTACTGCATGCGTGCGAAGTCAAAGTCTGCTTGCTGAAGCGAGACATGGATGCCGCGTCGCAGCTCTTTGGCAGCCTCAGAGAGCTCGCTAAAGTTGCTACCCGCACCACGAACCGCATCGCGGTTCGTATAAGCCCAAGTCCAGATACGACGCAAGAAGCGGTACGTGCCTTCTGCACCACTGTTGGACCAGGCTGCAGACTGATCGGGAGGACCCGCGAACATCACAAAGCTACGAGCCGTGTCGGCACCGTACTTTTCAATAATGGCGCGCGGCTCCACAACATTGTTCTTCGACTTGGACATCTTTTCGATGCCACCAAGCACCACAGGTTGCCCATCGGCCTTGCAGGTGGCGCCGATAGGGCGGCCCTTTTCGTCGTACTGCACTTCGACTTCATCGGGGTAGAACCACGTCTTGTGGCCATCGGCCTCAACACGGTAGTAGCACTCTGCCATGAGCATGCCCTGCGTGAAGAGGTTCTTAAACGGCTCGTCAAACTTCACGAGCCCCATGTCGCGCATCACTTTCGTCCAGAAGCGTGCATAGAGCAGGTGCAAGACCGCATGTTCAATGCCACCGATGTACTGATCCATTGGCATCCAGTAGTCATTGCGGCTATCGACCATCGCGGTGTCGCAGTTCGGCGAGCAATAACGCTGGAAGTACCAAGAACTGTCGACAAACGTATCCATCGTGTCAGTTTCACGCTGTGCATCGGCACCGCACTTCGGACACTTCACGTTGAGGAACGACTCGCACTTGTTGAGCGGGTTGCCAGAGCCATCCGGAATGAGGTCCTCTGGCAGAACGACCGGCAGATCCTTTTCAGGAACGGGCACAGGACCGCAGTGTGGGCAGTTGATGATCGGAATCGGGGTTCCCCAATAGCGCTGACGAGAGATGCCCCAGTCACGCAGGCGGAACTGAACCTGCTTTTCCCCGAGTCCCTTGGTAGCAAGGTCAGCGGCAATGGCTTCAACGCCCTCTTTGATCGAGAGACCGTCGTACTTGCCAGAGTTGACAAGGTGCGCATCAAGCGTTTTATCTCCGTACCATTCCTGCCAAGCTTCGGTGGAGAACGTTTCCCCTTCGACGGCAATCACTTGCTTGATCGGAAGGTTGTATTTCTTGGCAAATGCGAAGTCGCGCTCATCGTGAGCTGGCACCGCCATGACGGCCCCTTCGCCGTAGCTCATGAGCACGTAGTTAGCGATCCAAACTTCCACAGGTGCATCGGTGAGCGGATGGTGCACCATAAAGCCCGTGGCCATACCTTTCTTTTCCATGGTGGCCATGTCGGCTTCGCTTACACCACCCTTGGCACACTCTTCAATGAAGGTTTGCAGATCAGGGCGATCCTTGGCGAGGGCGCGCGCGAGCGGATGCTCGGCTGCGATCGCCACATACGTTGCCCCCATGAGCGTGTCAGCGCGGGTCGTATAAACACGCAACGCTTTGCTTTGCCCTTCGAACGTGTAGGGGAAGGAGAGGTTCACGCCTTCAGAGCGACCAATCCAGTGCTCCTGCATACGGCGTACTTGCTCGGGCCAGCCTTCGAGTTTCTTGATGTCATCGAGCAATTCTTGCGCGTACTGCGTGATGCCAAGGTAGTAGCCAGGGATCTCACGCTTTTCAACAATGGCACCAGAACGCCAGCCACGCCCTTCAATCACTTGCTCATTGGCGAGCACAGTTTTGTCCACCGGATCCCAGTTGACGATTTGGGTCTTACGATAAGCGATGCCCTTCTCAAGCATTTTGAGAAAGAGCCACTGATTCCAGCGATAGTATTCGGGCTTGCAGGTGGCAACTTCTCGAGACCAGTCAAACGCGAGCCCTAGCGGTTCCATCTGCGACTTCATGTCGGCGATGTTGCTATAAGTCCAAGCTGCCGGCGCTACCTTCTTGGCGATAGCCGCATTTTCGGCGGGCAGACCAAAGGCATCCCACCCCATCGGCGTCATGACGTTGTAACCCTTCATACGGTAGTAGCGGTACATCACGTCATTGAGTGTGTAGTTGCGCACGTGGCCCATATGCAACTTGCCGCTCGGATAAGGCAACATCGAGCAGACATAGAACTTGGGCTTGGGTTTGCCATGGCTGTCGAGCGCGTTTTCGACGGCTCGGTAGACGTCCTTGGCTCGCCATTGAGCCTGGACTTCAGATTCCACTGCTTGAGCAGAGTAAGTCTCGCGCATATAGATTCCAGTAAAGGGGTTGAAAAAGACAATTCCTTAGTATACAGCCGCGGGCAAACACTCAAAACACAATGTCCTCAGTAAAATAAGGATTTATGCCTCATATCCGCTTTTTTAGGCGGTTTATCGCAGATAGGGCGGGGTGCAATGCGAGCTTCTCTGCAACCGTCACATGTGCTACTCTCTTAGGTCGCTTTTCGAGTGGGCTTTGCGAGTGTGCTTTGCCCACCCGTGAAACCTCGGTAGCAGACAGTTTTCAATGAGCCCGCCCGTCGCGCGGTTGATATCCTTATTTGAACGCATCCATGTCAGACAATCTTCTCCAATCGCTTAACACCAAGCAACACGAAGCCGTGACGGCCCCTGCACAAAGTGTGCTCATTTTGGCAGGCGCGGGGTCAGGGAAAACACGCGTGCTCACCACGCGCATTGCTTGGTTGCTTGAGCAGCATATTGCGCGGCCAGAAAATATTTTGGCGGTGACTTTCACAAACAAGGCTGCCAAGGAAATGATGACCCGCTTGGAGGGAATGCTCCCGTACGACCTTTCACGCATGTGGGTCGGGACGTTCCATGGTCTCTGCAACCGCATCTTGCGTCGGCATGCCGTAGAGGCGGGACTACCAAAGAACTTTCAAATCATGGATCAGAGCGATCAGCTCGCGCTCGTCAAGCGCATCATGAAGGCGGCCAATGTCGACACCGATCGTATTGAGCCAAAGAAAGTTCAGAACTATATCAACTGGCACAAGGAAAACGGTATTCGTGCGAGCCGTGCGGGCACGGGCGGCGACAACGATGAGGGGGCAAAACTCTATTTGCTCTACGAGCAGCAGTGTCAGAAAGAAGGGGCGGTGGATTTCGCCGAGCTCCTGCTACGCTGCTATGAGTTGCTCGACCGCAATGAGGTGGTGCGTCAGCACTATCAAGAGCGCTTTGAGCACATTCTTGTTGACGAATTCCAAGACACGAATGTGCTGCAGTACCGTTGGCTTCAGCTTTTAGCGGGGCTCGGTGCAGGTGGCGCGCATGCTTCTCGCAACGCCGTCTTTGCGGTGGGCGATGACGATCAGTCGATTTATGCGTTCCGCGGCGCCAATGTTGGCAATATGGCTGACTTTTTGCGCGACTTCCAAGTGCGTGAACCGATTCGTCTTGAAGAAAACTACCGCTCGACGAGTGTGATTTTGGAGGCAGCCAATGCGGTGATCTCCCATAACCCCAATCGCCTTGGGAAAAACCTTTGGACGAGTGGAGAGAAAGGCAGTCGCATTGCACTCGTCGAACAAGCCGATGATGAAGATGAAGCAAATTGGGTGGTCGAAGAAATTCGTGCCGACGTCGCCCGTGGACATTGCTACCGCGACCATGCAGTGCTTTATCGCATGAACGCACAGTCGCGTGCGATGGAGACTGCGCTTACGCAGCGTGGTATTCCTTACCGAATCTATGGTGGGTTGCGCTTTTTCGAGCGCGCTGAAGTCAAGCATGTGCTTGCTTACCTGCGCCTTTTGAGTGGCGATGCGGATGATACAAGCTTTTTGCGTGTTGTGAATACGCCCGCACGTGGCATTGGGGCAAAAACCATTGAAAAGCTCATGGATGATGCAAGCCACGCAAACCTCTCGCTCTGGGCAACGCTCATGCATCCTGCGTATATGCCCGCTGGGAAGCTGCAGCTATTTCGAGATCTTCTCAAAAAGATGCGCGCAGAAGCGGAGCACCTCAACCTCATGGACACGATCATGCTCGTGATCAACCGTTCGGGGTTGCTCGAGTATTACTCGGCTGAGCGTGAGGGCGAGGATCGCCGAGCAAACATGACCGAAATGATGGCTGCGGCCAAGGGATATCTCAATACCGAGGGTATTGCACTGGATGCGCCTGCCTTCGCAACGTTAGAGAACACAGACCAAACGCCACTGCAGGGCTATTTAACGCAGGCAACGCTTGAGGCTGGGGATAAAAATGATGATCCCAATGCCGATGTTGTCCAACTCATGACGGTGCACTCGGCCAAAGGGTTGGAATTTAAAAATGTCTACATTATTGGCGCAGAAGAAGGGATTTTCCCGCATTTTTCTGCCTACAAAGATCCACAGGGTGGTGGTGTTGATGAAGAACGTCGCCTCATGTATGTGGCAATCACCCGAGCGCAGAAGCGTCTAGCCATTACCTACTGTCAAGAGCGTCAACTCTACGGCGATGTGCAGAGCAATCCCCCCTCAAGCTTCATTGAGGAGATTCCCGACGCCCTCATTGAACACATCGAGTTGAGAAAAAGCTCGCCTTCGGCGTACGACTCTTATCCTTATTCGCCATGGGATGATAACTATGGCTGGGAGCGCCCAAGCTTTAGCGGTTCGCGCGGCGCAGAGCGCGGCTATCGCGGCTCTAGCAATAGAACAAGTGGCTCAGGCTATGGGCGTCGTCATGAGTCGAGCCGTAGTCACCATGGCGGAAAATCAAGTGCTTCGTCAGGCTTGGGCAGAGGGGACTTTGCGCAGAGCGCTTCGGGGGAGAAACTAGAGGCTGAGTACGGCTTCAAAGTGGGTGATGTGCTTGAACACACAAAATTTGGCCGTGGAACCGTGCGAAAGCTCATGGGCGCGGGTGACGATGCTCGCATATTGATCGATTTCCAAGGCGCTGGAACCAAAGAGCTCTTACTGGCATTGGCGAAAAAGAGTCTTTCTCATGCAAAGTGATCGTAGACTAGGCGCTTGCTTGCACGAGGCTGGGGCGCTTCCGCGCAAGGCATCATAGGCTATAATGCCTCACGATTAATAGGGTTGCGACTGTAGTTCAACAGGATAGAACTGTCCCCTCCTAAGGGACGGATCTGGGTTCGAGTCCCGGCGGTCGCACCATACATTCCTGTTATTCCCGCGGAAACGCTGGTACTGATGTAGACAAACCCGCTCAGAAGCGGTATTGAGAGGTAAATCTCTTTACATCAAGGAGTGGCGTATTGAGACAATCATCAAGTTGTGCCACGTGCCACCAGCTGTAAGTTCTCTCTGCGTGCGCGAAACTAGCCTAGGAAACGCAAGTTACTTGGCCAATACGCTGCTCAGCCAGCAGCCCTCTTTCTCTAAACAAAGCCTTAACGCAATGTCCGTAACGCGTTAGAGCACGCGCCAACGGCGCTGACGCCAGAAGTAGAAGCACACCACCCCGACCACGATGTTATAGACGTATTCAGAAGTCCACATGACTTCGACGTGCGTGGTGCTCAGGCTCAGTACAAAAATATAGGCCGAGTAACTGAGGGTTGCTGCCGTGGTGGCAAGACTGGTTTCTTTGGTAAGCCCCATGCCACCCATGGCAAAGTTATAAAACATGCAGGGCACAATGACAAAAAATGCCCCGAGCAGTACATAGAGCGTTGTCACGCTCCCCTCGATGATTTCTGGGATATTGGTGAAGATGGAGAGAATCGATTCGGGAAAGAAGGCCACCAGCAGATAAAAGGGAGCAATCACAGCAACGGTAATGCCAAGCGTGCGCCGTAGCATGGAGGGTATCTCATCAAAACGGCGCTCGCCGATTAAGTTCGCCCCGATTGCGCCGCCTGTGGAGCCAAAGCTGTGAACAAGCAGATAAAAAATCGAGGAGGTTTGCCGCACGACATTGCTGATGGCGAGTGCTGCGGCGCCCAGGTGCTCGACGCAAATGAAGAAGTAAAGCCAAGCAACAAAAGCGATACCCTCTTGAATCATGAGCCAGCGCCCGAGGCTGAAGAGCTTTTTCTGCATGCCCCAATCCCAGCGCAACGGCTCAAGTAGGCCATATTGCTTGGCGTCCATGAATTTGATTGCATAAACCGCATAGACCAGCATGGCGATGGCCTCAGAAAGACTTGATGCAATGGCGGCGCCACGAATCCCAAGTGCTGGAATAGGTCCCCAGCCAAAGATGAGCACGTAGTCAAGGACAATATTCGCGAGCATCATGATGACGCTCGCAGTCGTGAGAATCTTGGGGCGAAGTGTCGCAATGAAAAAGGCCCGTGAGACGGCACAGAGGAACGTGAAAGGTACACCGATCACGCGCCAGAAAAAATACTGATCCGTAGCACGAGCGACCGCCGCATCTCGTGTGACTGCCGAGAGAAATGGCTCGGAAAAGAGCAGTGCGACGATAAAGAGCACGACAGAAAACCCGAGCAAAAAGGCCGTTCCGTTGTGAAACACGAGCCCAATGGCACGCCAGTCACGTTCTCCATTTTTCTGCCCCATATAGGCTTGCATGGAAAAGCTGTAGCCAAAACCCACCATGATGAGTGCGAGATACATCACGCCGGCGAGCGCTGAGGCGCCGAGCTCCGTTTCCCCAACGCGCCCGAGAAAGGCAACGTCTGTAAAGCCGATGACTTGTTCGATCATCAAGCTGAGGATCAAGGGGAGCACCATGCGAAAGATCTGACGATTGGAGTAGACCTGGGGCTGAATTGGTTTGGCAGACATTTGACACCATGAAAGAGGGCGCTCTTGCGGCCCGCGCAAAGCTCACTGGCTTTTGTGGGCACGACAGCGCGCACATCATGGAACTGTGCGCGTGTAGCAAGTAGCTAAAACATCCATATTTTAGCCTAGCTACCTGAGATAAGGCGTAAGAGATGGACTCTCTCTAGGGGGAGAGTTTTGGCGAGCAACTTGCTCTGAGCACAAAAAGATACGCCGTGTGGAAAATTTCCAACACGGCGCATCCCCCATGCAATCGTTAGCAAGGTAACCGCGCCTCGGCTCTAGGAGACGATACCGAGGCGAGGCTCAGATTAGTAGCGATCGAAGTACTTCTGGATTTCTTCCCAGTTGCTCGTCTTCGTCAGAGCAAGCTGCAGAAGAATGCGAGCCTTCTGCGGGGTCAGATCGCCAGAGGAAACCCAGTG
This sequence comes from uncultured Sutterella sp., assembly GCA_902463725.1. Lineage (GTDB taxonomy): Bacteria > Pseudomonadota > Gammaproteobacteria > Burkholderiales > Burkholderiaceae_F > Sutterella. The sequence goes on from CABQGK010000008.1 coordinate 99,714, forward strand.
CATGGCCTTGTCATCGACCTCAGCATCCTTCGTGGTACCACCCGTAGGAACGCGAGAGGAGCGCACAACGACGATGCCGTCCTTGGCAGCTTTTTCAAGCACCGGCCAAATGGACTTGTGGACGTTGCCGTTACCAACACCAGCGCTCACGATGCCCTTGTAGCCAGCCTTAACGAGTGCTTCAGCCTGCACGCCTTCAACACCAGCGTGGTTGTAGACGATACCAACCTTGGGCAGGCTCGTGAGCTTGCTCACATCGAACGGCGTGTTGGAGTAGTCACGCAGGCTCTTGCTTTCATAGGTCACGTGGCCGTTGTAGATGGTGCCGACCTTACCGAAGTTAGCAGCTTGGAAGGTTTCGGGTTGCACCGTGCTGGTCTTGGAGACTTCGCGTGCACCGATGACAATGTTGTCCATCGCCACCACAACACCTTGTTGAGCCGTCGCAGGGTCGGCAGCCGTCACCACGGCATTAAAGAGGTTGCGAGGACCGTCGGCAGAAAGCCCCGTGGAAGGAAGCATGGCGCCAACCATCACGATCGGCTTTTTGCACTTGCTCGTGAGCTGCAGGAAGTAAGCGGTTTCTTCCATCGTGTCCGTGCCGTGCGTGATCACAAAACCATCGTACTTGCCGCAGTCAGCGTTGATCGACTGGGCGAGCTTGAGCCAAACTTCATCGCTCATGTCCTGCGAGCCAATCTGCGCAACCTGAACAGGGGTGACGTTTGCCACTTTGGCGATTTCAGGAACGGCGGCAACGAGGTGGTTGACGCTGACCTTACCTGCAGAATAGGCAGAGCCCGTGGAAGACTGGCCAGCTCCAGCGATCGTGCCACCCGTAGCGAACACTGCGATGTTCGGCAGGGCTGCCATAGCGGTACCAGAGGCAATGATGAACCCGAGGCCCACGAGAGTCTTTTTCAACGACATGATGTTGCTCCTTAAAAAGGGAATTCAAACGAAGGCTACAGCCCTTAAGGAAAAGTTCGGCTGAGCAACCGGATTGTGCAAGCAGTAAGCGCTGTTAGAGGGTCCTGACTTACTGAAGTCAACGTGACCGGTCGTTGAGCAGTCTATCGGGGAAAGTTTTTCCTGCACACAGGGTCAAGCACAGCTTTTGATCTTTGACGGATAGCCTGCAAAATTAGGAAAACCCTAATAGCAGTCTTAGATAATGCAGAGTAATATTCAAATTTCGAACTAAGTCAATGGTATTAGTAAAAACCCTAATGCACTGAGATTTTCCCTTGGTGAAAGTGATCAGAGCATTTGAGCAGGAGACGCTCCCTAGCAGAAAGCTGAAAAAAGACAGCACCCGCAGGCGTCAAGCGGTTTCTGAAAGACCATAATGCTTCTCTAGGCCCCAGGTTGCTGGGTCAACAACAACACAAAAGATCAGGTTTTTAGTTATGTCACAAACAATTCTGCAGAGCGTACCCGTTGGCGAAAAGGTCGGTATTGCTTTTTCGGGCGGCCTTGATACGAGTGCAGCGCTGCGTTGGATGAAGAACAAGGGCGCCTTGCCGTATGCCTACACGGCCAATTTGGGGCAGCCCGATGAAAAAGACTACGAGGCCATTCCTAAGCGCGCCATGATGTATGGTGCTGAAAATGCTCGTCTCGTTGACTGCCGTGAGCAGCTTGTGCGTGAAGGTATTGCTGCCATTCAGTCAGGGGCGTTCCATATTTCTACGGGAGGACAGCTCTACTTCAACACGACGCCGCTTGGGCGTGCTGTGACGGGCACGATGCTCGTTGCTGCGATGCGTGCCGATGGCGTCAATATTTGGGGGGACGGTAGCACCTATAAGGGCAACGACATTGAGCGTTTCTACCGTTATGGCCTTTTGACCAATCCAAACCTGAAGATCTACAAGCCCTGGCTTGACGTACAGTTCATTAAGGAGCTTGGTGGCCGTGCGGAAATGAGCGCGTTTTTGACCGCTGAAGGTTTCAACTACCGCATGAGTGCTGAGAAGGCTTACTCGACTGACTCGAACATGCTCGGCGCTACCCATGAAGCCAAGGACTTAGAAGAACTTGCCACAAGCATGAAGATTGTCGAGCCGATCATGGGCGTGCCTTTCTGGCGCGCGGATTGCGATATCAAGCCTGAAGTGGTGAAGGTGGAGTTCAAAGAGGGTGTTCCTGTTGCACTGAACGGGCAACACTTCGCTAACCTTGTTGACCTCATGATGGCTGCCAATGCGATTGGCGGTCGCCATGGTCTCGGGATGAGCGACCAGATCGAAAACCGCATCATTGAAGCGAAGTCCCGTGGTATCTATGAAGCGCCGGGTATGGCTTTGCTCTTTATCGCGTATGAACGTCTCGTCACTGGTATCCACAACGAAGATACGATTGAAGAGTATCGCATCGGCGGCATCAAGCTTGGTCGTTTGCTCTATCAGGGTCGTTGGTTTGATAGCCAGGCAATCATGTTGCGTGAAGCTAGCATGCGTTGGGTTGCTCGTGCGATTACGGGTGAAGTGACGCTGGAGTTGCGCCGTGGCAATGACTACACCATTCTCGATACGAAGAGCCCAAATCTCACCTATGAGCCCTCACGCCTCACGATGGAAAAGGGCGACTCGATGTTTACGGCTGTGGATCGTATTGGTCAGCTCACGATGCGTAACCTCGACATTACGGACACACGCCAGAAGCTCGGTATCTATTCCGAAGCTGGGCTACTTGCCAACACCAAGGACGGTATCGCGCCTCTGCTCACGGGTAAGTAATTCTCTCGCTTCTGCCTGTCGCAAAAATTTTGTGGCAGTGCCCTAGCATGCACTCTTTGCGCCCCAGTTGGTCCCTAAACTCCCGCCTCACAGATCCCTATTTCAGGAAGCGAGGCGGGTGTGCCACC
>CABQGK010000009.1 GCA_902463725.1 uncultured Sutterella sp.
ATACACTATTATAGCAGTAAAATTAAATCCCCGCATCGGATTTAGTCCTAAATGCGGGGATTTTTGGGATATTTTAGGTTTTTTTGGATGGATACTTGATCGCCATCAAGCCCCTTATAAACTAGAGCATCGAGAGCTTGAGAGGTAAAGCTTTTGCTTGGGGCTTTTTTTGACTTGGCTTATTAGTGTTTTCCCTAAAACTGTCAGCGCACAGACAGTTGCACTTCTTGCGCTTAGAGACAATGAGATCCGTTAACGTGGATGGCGCCCAAAGCGTGGGTGCCAAGATACCTACACTGGAGAGCTCACATGAAAAAAACAATGATAAATACAGCGCTTGCCCTCGCGCTTAGCGCGCTTTCTTTGAGTGCAGCTGCTGCTGATAAAACCTACAATGCTGACATTGTCGTGATTGGCGCTGGTGCTGCAGGAACGGCTGCTTCTTGGGCCGCTGCTGAGAAAGGCCTCAAAGTCGTAACGCTTGAAAAGCAGGCAGTCTTTGGCGGAACGGGCAAGTATTCCGAAGGGATTTTCGCTGTGGAAAGTCGCCTGCAGCGTGACTGGAACTATGGCTTGAGCCGTGATGAAGCGTTTCAGAAGATCATGAACTATGGTCACTGGCGTGGCAATGCCAAGATGGTGCGCGCCTTTGTGAATAAGAGTGCCGATACGATTGACTGGATGATGAACAACGGTGTGGAGTTTGAAAAGCTGTTCTCCAACTACCCAAATGGTCTCTATACCTGGCACATCTACAAGGGGCGTGGCATGGGCTGGATCACCAACTTCCAGCAAAAATTTAAAGATAAGGGGCAAACGCTGCTACTCAATACGTGGGGCGAGGAGCTGATTCGTGATGCCAAAGGCCGGGTCACTGGTGTGCGCGCCACCAACAAAGACGGAGACAAGATTACGGTCAATGCTCGTGCCACCATCATTGCTACAGGGGGCTTCTTTGATAACAAAGAAATGAGAGAGAAATTCCTGCGTTTCCCCGATGCTGATGGTCTTGCTCAAAGCGGTAAGACAGGCGATGGCATTCGCATGGCTTGGGCCGTCGGGGCAGGGCACGAAGGTACGGAAGTTCAGGCGTCCTATCGTCCGGGTCCGCGTGCCGTTCCTACGACGAACCATGTGAGCGCGACGGCCAAGCAACCTCATCTCTGGCTCACGCCTAAGGGCGAGCGCTTCTGTGATGAGAAGATCATGCTCGAGTGGCCGTTTGCTGGTAATGCGCTTGAACGTATTGGCGGCACGATGTACGTGGTCTACGATGCGAAGACGCTTGCACACATGGAAAAGGACCGTGGTATCGATTTGGGAGTCGGTGTGATGGTGCCTGTCGGTACGAAACTCACCAACTTTGAAAAAGAGTGGGATGCAGCCGTGAAAGCGGGCTGGGCGTTCAAGGCACAGAGCTTGGATGAATTGGCGAAGATGACGGGCATGGAGCCTGCACGACTCAAGAAGACGGTGGATGCCTATAACCGCTTCTGTGACGTTCGTCATGATGAGGAGTTTGCCAAGGATCCGCAGTTCTTGCGTGAAGTCCGCACGGCACCATTCTATGCGATCAAGTCAGTAGCGAGCTCGCTCGGCACCTTGGGCGGCATCAAGGCCAATGAACGCTTTGAGGTCGTCACGCAGGACGAAACGCCGGTTCCTGGCCTGTACGCAGCGGGAAATGATGTGGGCGGCATGTATGGCGACTCCTATGACCTTTTGATGGCGGGCTCGACGGTGGGCTTCGCGGTCAACTCTGCACGCATTGCAGTTGATAGCGCTGCAGAGTACATCCACACGCTCAAGTAAACCAAGGCGGTGCGACTTAGCCGTAGGCGAAGTCGCTGGGCACTTTTGAGGACGGCTTGTCACAGAGAAACTCTGAGTAGCTGTCCTTTTTATTTAGGTGCGTAGCGCGAGCCAATTGGGTTTAGGTAGATCGGGGCGGTCGAGCCAATCGTAAATGTCTTCAAAGAGAGCGTCGTGAACTTCACGATCTAGGCCAATTTTTCGCATAAGTCCGGCACGGCGCCAGTCGTTGGTGATGCGACTGACGGTGGGACGTTTGAGATTGACGACCTGACCGATCACTTCATCGCTGAGTCGAAACGGTAGCCGCGTAAAGCCTTGGCTATTTTGGGTGTCACTCTCAGCCTCCGCTTTGGCCTCGAGTGCAAGGGCTTTGAAGAGGATTTTGAGACGTTGCTCGGGCGGAAGCGTAAAGTTTGCCACCATACCTTCAAGCGTTGACTCTTCTTTTTGAATAGCGTGCACGAGCTTTAACTGCATGAGTTCTGGCTGCTCTTCAAGCATCTCTCGGTAGCTCGACGGTGAGCAGACCATGACCATTGCTGGCGTCACCGCACGCGATTGAACATTGCAGGCGGTGTGAGCGGTCGCAGTGATATCGCCAACGGTGCGCGCTGGCGGCAGAAGCGACATGATGCTTGGTTGCCCAGTGAGTTCCCCAGCAATGTAGTAGGCGCATAAGCCGTCGAGAACTAAAAATAGGCGATTTTCCTCTCCACCGTATTTGAGTACTTCTCCTTTGGCAAGGTGTCGTATGGTGCCATGGGTGACAATCCATCGGCAAATGAGTGCGGGCTCTCTGGGTGGAATGTATGGAAGTGACGTAAAGACTTGTCTCATGGCTCAAGTGGTTCGTCGGAGTCGTAGATTAGTTGGTCGCAAGCGCCAGCAGAGTAGCGTAAGAAGCTTCAGGAACGATCTTGCCAGTTGAAAGTAAGCTTTGCAAGTGCGCCATGGAAAACCAGCCGAATTCTTCGACTTCCCTGTCGAGCGCATAGGGCACAGTGCGTTTGCTCGTTGAGCGTCGTACATGGGTTACGAAGGTTGTTTCGCGGAGAATGCCACTCAGCAAAGGCCGCTGTGTGCTAAAGCTCAAAGACTGACAAATGTCTTCTTTAGGCACAAGCGAAGCCTCTTCTTGAGCCTCTCTCAGTAGGGCCTCTTCTGGCGTTTCACCGCTACGAATCATCCCTGCAGCAGGATTATCCCAGAGCCCAGGATTAATTCGTTTTGTCGCTGCTCTGCGGGCAAGAAGGATGTGCCCGTTTTCCTCCCAAACAAGACGTACAACCTGCGTGGGGATGCCGAGCGTACGGCAGAGCGCACGGTCGATAGTGAGATCTCTACTGGCAAGAGGTAGGGGAATCGCTTCGTGTAGCGGCTCAATGTCAAAGTATTGTAGTAGCCGTTCTTGGCAGAGGCTCCAGTCGGAGCGCTTGACTGTGAGCCCTTTTTTTGAAAAAGGCCCGTCAACGGAACAGGGGGTAAAAAGCGCGCTGAGCCCATCAGCGTGAGCGACCTTGGTGAGCACAGAGGAACGGACAACCCCTACCGCAATGCCGTCAACACAGAGTGCGCTAAGGCGCTTCGGGAGAGGTTGCACTAAATAGGGCTGAAACCCCTTGATGAGGGGTTCAGCCCAAGCTTTAGTTTGAGGGGTACTCATTGAAGCCGTTTAGTTGTTTTCCGGGCGCATATGCGGGAAGAGCAACACATCGCGAATGCTCGGCGCATCCGTCAACAACATGATGAAACGGTCGATACCAACGCCGCAGCCCGCGGTGGGGGGCAGACCGTATTCGAGCGCACGGATGTAGTCAGCGTCGTAGTACATCGCTTCATCGTCACCCTGACTCTTGGCATCGGCCTGTGCTTTAAAGCGGGCTGCCTGATCATCGGGGTCATTGAGCTCAGAGAAGCCGTTGCCAAGTTCACGACCGCCAATGAAGAGCTCAAAACGCTCTGTGATGTCGTGATTTTCGTCTGAGGCACGGGCGAGCGGCGAAATTTCCGTCGGGTAATCGATGATGAATGTCGGCTGAATAAGCTTGGCTTCGGCCGTTTCATCAAAGAGTGCCATCTGTAGACCACCAAGTCCAACCCATTCCGGTTGCGGTTCGCCGAGGCGAGCGAGTTCAGCGCGTAAGAACGCTTCATCGTTGAGCTGCTCATCGCTGTAGTGCGGTGCGTACTTTTGAATAGCCTGCTTTGGCGTGAGGCGATCAAACGGTTTTCCGAGATCGATTTCCTGACCTTGATACTTGAGCAGAGTCGTACCGACGGTCTTCTGTGCAACGGTGCGCAGCAGTTCTTCCGTGAAGTTCATCTGATCGATATACGTCCAGTACGTCGCATAGAACTCCATCATGGTGAATTCGGGATTGTGGCGAACCGAGACGCCTTCGTTACGGAAATTACGGTTGATTTCGAACACGCGTTCGAAGCCGCCAACCGTCAGGCGCTTGAGGTAGAGCTCAGGCGCGATGCGCAGGTACATATCCACGTCAAGCGCGTTGTGATGCGTGATGAACGGACGAGCGTTGGCACCACCAGGGATCGGGTGCAACATCGGCGTTTCCACTTCCATGAAGCGGGCGTTGAGCATGAAGTTGCGGATTTCCTGGATCGCACGCGAGCGTGTGATGAAGCGGTTACGGCTTTCCTCATTCATGATGAGGTCGACGTAGCGCTGGCGATACGCGGTTTCAGTGTCGCGCAGCCCCTTGACCTTGTCCGGCAGCGGGCGAATGTTCTTCGTCATAAGACGCAGTTCGGCGGCACGGATCGAGAGTTCGCCGCTCTTAGTACGGAAAAGCGTGCCGCGAACGGCGACGATGTCACCCAAGTCGAACGTCTTAAAGCGCGTGTAAGCTTCTTCGCCGATGTCGGTTTGGGAGATGAAGTACTGCATTTCACCCGTGAAGTCGCGCACGGAGGCAAAGCTAGCCTTGCCCATGACGCGCTTGAGCATCATGCGACCCGAGCAGGCAACATGGATCGGAGTGGCTTCAAGTTCTTCAGCAGTGGCGTCCTTGTACTTCTGCTGCAGGTCTCCAAAGAGATCCGTGCGTTTGAAGTCGTTCGGATACGCGACGCCGTTGGCGCGCATTTCAGCAAGTTTTGCGCGGCGTTCGGCAATAATATGGTTTTCGTCTTCTGTAGTAACTTGAGTATTGATTTCGTCTGACATAAGAACAATCCTGTGTGGGCCTCACTGCTGCTGAGAGAAATAGGCTTGCAACAGAGAGGCATGCGATCAATTGTACATTAGGCGGCTGGCGCGCCGATATTGAGTTTTAGGCTAGCTTCGACAAATTGATCGAGGTCGCCGTCGAGGACCGCACCGGTGTTACCAGTTTCTACATTGGTACGCAAGTCCTTAACGCGCGACTGGTCGAGCACGTAGCTACGAATCTGGTGTCCCCAGCCGATATCGGATTTAGCCTCTTCGAGCTTGGTCTGCGCTTCCATGCGTTTACGCATTTCAAACTCATAGAGTTTTGCTTTCAGCTGCTGCATGGCTTTTTCTCGGTTGCGGTGCTGCGAGCGATCGTCCTGACAGATGGTAATGATGCCCGTGGGGACGTGGTGAATACGCACGGCAGACTCTGTCTTTTGAATGTGCTGACCACCAGCGCCTGAGGCACGGAAGACGTCAATTTTGAGGTCAGCTGGATTAATCTCAATTTCAATGGAGTCGTCCACTTCGGGGTAGACATAGACCGAGGTGAAGGACGTGTGACGTCGTGCATTGGAGTCAAAGGGACTCTTGCGCACGAGACGGTGAATGCCGGTTTCGGTGCGAAGTGTTCCATAGGCATAGTCGCCTTCGATGTAGAGCGTGGCACTCTTGATACCAGCGACGTCGCCCGCGCTTTCTTCTTCGAGTGTGACTTTGAAACCCTTGCGTTCAGCGTAGCGCATATACATGCGCTCGAGCATGCTGGCCCAGTCCTGCGCTTCCGTTCCGCCTGCGCCTGCTTGAATTTCCAAATAGCAGTTGGCAGGATCCATCGGCTGGTTAAACATACGCTTAAACTCAAGGTCTGCGACCTCGCGTTCAATCGCTTCGACATCTGCGCCAACCGCTTCAACCGTATCCCAGTCTTCTTCAGCCATGGAGAGCTCGAAGAGCTCTGTAGCATCGTTGATGCCCGAGCTCAGACGGCGAAAACTTCCAACAATACCGTCGAGGAGTTTTTTCTCTTTGCTGATTTCTTGAGCATGTTTGGGATCGTTCCAGAGATCGGGATTTTCGATCTCACGGAGCACTTCTTCGAGCCGTCGAGCCTTGCGGTCGACGTCAAAGATACCCCCGAAGTTCGACCAGACGCTGCGTCAGGTCATCGATGAGGTGCTGGATTTGGTTGATGCGTTCGACTTCCATGTTCTTTCCTGAAAATTAGGGCTAATGCTGGTTTGCCTCGGTGAGTCTAGAAGGGACCAGCCAATTGGTTAAAACAATCCATTATAAGCGTCGCCCATGATGAGCCGCTTGCTCTGCGAATAGAAAAATTGCGTCAGCGACGGCACTTTGCTGGCTTGCGACGACGCTCAGTCGCCCACTGCTTCGATGACGAGTTGAATGCGCCGCCGTCCCATGTATTCATTGATATCGGGACGATACGCAAGGAGAACCTCTTCGGGGAGCGGCGTATTGTGACGGAAGAAGATTGCATCAAAATGGCGTCCATCCAGTTCGAGCGTGAGCTTGAGGTGCGCCTCTTTGAGAATTCGTTGATCGAGTACGCGGAAGCGATCGGAAAAAAGGGGCGCATCAAAGCCCTGTCCCCAGATTTGGTTGTTGATTTCTTCAACCAGTGCTTCGCTCACATCGTCGGCACACAGGCCACCATCGGTGTAGATGACACGCTCAAAGCTACTACGGTCGCAGTGCTCGACGATGACGCGACTGAGTGCTTGGCGAAATGCTTCCAAAGCCTCTCGCCGAAGCGTTAGACCCGCCGCTGCTGCGTGTCCACCAAAGCGAATAATGCGGCCAGGTAGCTCACGACTTACCAGGTCAAGCGTATCTCGTAGATGGATGCCAGGGATGGAACGGCCACTGCCTTTCAAAAGGCCATCTTCACCGGGGGCGAAGGCAAAGACGGGGCGGTGAATACGATCCTTAATACGAGAGGCAACCAGCCCAACCACCCCTTCATTGAAGTGCTCATCAAATAGGCAAAGGGCATTATCGCGCTCTGGGTTAAACGCTGCGAGCGCGTCCTCGGCGCTTTGCTGCATCTCGCTTTCAAGCTCACGTCGCTCAGCGTTAATGAGGTTAAGGGTTTTGGCAAATGCGAGGGCGTTGGCTTCATGTGTGCTGAGCAAACACTCAATGCCGCTTTGCATCGAGGCGAGCCGACCGGCAGCGTTAATGCGAGGCCCAATCACAAAACCAAAGTCTTTTACCCCTGCGTTTCGGGTGCTTTTCCCTGCCACGGCAAAAAGCGCTTCAATTCCAGGTTGTGCGGCGCCTGCACGAACTTTCTTGAGCCCTTGAGCGACGAGAATTCGATTGTTTTTATCGAGTCGGACGACGTCGGCAACGGTACCGAGAGCGACCAAATCGACAAGTTTGTCAAGGCGCGGTTGCGTTTCACGGGTAAAAATACCGCGGGCGCGTAAGAGCGCTCGTAGAGCGAGTAGCACGTAGAAAATGACCCCAACGCCCGCGAGATTCTTTGAGGGAAATGTGGAGCCTCGGCGATTCGGGTTGACAATACAGAGTGCGGCAGGCTCTGTGGCCCCAGGTAAGTGATGATCCGTGATGATGACATCGATACCGAGCTCGCGTGCTCGATCGACCGCTGCAATCGAGGTAATGCCGTTATCGACGGTGACAATGAGATCGGTTTTAGGGGTGCGGGCAGCGATGATGTTGACAATGTCGGAACTCAGACCGTAGCCCTGCGTGACGCGATCGGGCACGATGTAGTTGACCTTGAGGCCCATTTCCGTGAGGCCGCGCATGGCGACCGCGCAGGCTGTGGCGCCATCGCAGTCGTAGTCAGCGACAATCGTGACTTGTTCGCCTCGGCTACGTGCCAGAGCAAGGCGCTCTGCAGCTTTGTCCGTATCTTCAAGGAGCGACGGAGAGAGCATGCCTGTCCACTCTGAGGAGAGATCATCGCGGTCGGTGATGCCGCGTGCAGCAAGTGCCCGTGCTACGGGTAAAGATATTCCTTGCTCGGCTAGGGTTTCGCAACAGTTTCGATCATAAGGCCTTTCAACAATACGAGTCATATTCGAGTTTTGCTCAGTCAGCGGTGAAAAATGGGCGAGTGTTCTTTCTAGAGTGGTGCGCACTATGAGGCATGCTTGTGCTACGTGGGTGGCGCGTCGTAGTGATCTATCCAAGCGGTGAGATCGGCTGCAGGTGCTTTGCGTTTTAATAGGCGCGACAAAAGCCCACCGCTCTCTGCTTGTCCCATGAGCGTGGCGCTCCCTGTCTCGCCGAAAAGCACGAGAGCAAGATCGGTGTCAGGTCGCGCTAGGGCAGCCGCGCGGTAGCGCTCAATCGCCTCAATCGTCTGAGGTAACAACGCGGCCCAACGTTGCCAGTCCTCTCGCAGCCACGGCTCGTAGAGCGTGGAGATCGTAGCAATGACGTCGCCTGGGGCGGTTTGCGCCGACCAGCCCACATCTTCCGCACTGAGAAACGTATTGAGGATACCACTGGCATTGGCCCAGCCAAGGATAATCGGTTCATTGCTTGCAACGGCACGAATTTGTGTCGGAGGATTGAAGCGGCAGTGTCGTCCACCACCCCAGAGCCAGAACGTGCCAATCCCTTTAACTGCGGCGCCATGCTGCGCAGCGGCACTCAGTAGTGCTTCAAGCAGTGCTTTTGTTTTTGGGGCCGCCTCGCCTACCATGGCGCAATCGATGCTCTTTCCAACCAGTACATCGGCTGGGGTGCTCACTAGATCCCAGTTGGTGGGGCGCGTCACAAACCAATGGTTATCCCACATCTGCAGGCGAAAGCCTGCGCGGGCAAGCACAGGGCTCAGAGCCATGGTGAGTGTTAGAAAGTCTTCGTCACCGAGCGACACAACGCCCTGCACGCGACCAGCTGCGTCGAGTCTGAGAGCTGATAATGCCCACAGTTCTGGGGTCTGTTCTCTTGCGCCCATCGCCAACCATGCCCAAGGCGCCTCGCGAGGATAGCTACGCTCACGCGTGAGCACTTTCCAGAGCCAAATACGGTGCGGCGCGCGACGATAGGGACCGAGATCCAAGCACTGCGTGACGGCGGATACTCCAGCAGGGGTCACGCGGCTGAGGGTGTCACGGATGTCTTCGCGTGCGAGTAGCGCTTCGCACTCGGGGTTGCCCTTTGGTAGGCGGGCACCAGGGATAAGAAGAAAAGCTTTCGACATGCTTCGCATTGTACTGTGAGCTGCTGCGGGTAGAATGTGCGAATCGGTTTTTTCCTTTGTTTCAAGGGTGATTCGTGAAGATTCCTTTTGAGTGGACGATTGGTCTGACGTATACGCGAGCTGGGCGCCGCGGGCGCCGCAAAGATCGCTTCATGTCCTTTATTTCTTCGATGTCGGTGACGTCGATAGCGCTTGGGGTAGCGGCTCTCATCATCGTGCTCTCGGTGATGAATGGTTTTCAGAAAGAGGTGCGTGATCGTATGCTCTCCGTCGTGCCGCACGTGGAGATTCGTGCGGCAGGAGTCGCAGCGGGCAATACCGACTGGGCATCGCTCATGACGCTCGTCAAAAAAAATCCTGAGGTTGAGGCCGTTGCGCCTTTTGTGCAGGGTCAGGGCCTATTGTCGACTGCGCGTGCTGTGCGTGGAGCTGCGGTCAAAGGTATTGATCCCAGTGCGGAGCCCGGCGTCAGCGAAATGAGCGAGCACTTGGTCGGCGGGGCACATCTCAGCCTACTGACGCCTGGGGAGTTTCGGATCATTCTCGGTAAGGATTTGGCTTATCTGCTAGGGGTGCATGTTGGTGAAAAAGTTGCATTGATGATTCCTGAGGGCAACATAACGCCTGCCGGAATTGTGCCGCGTGTCCGTCAGTTTACGGTGGTAGGTTTGCTGCAATCGGGGCACTATGAGTACGACAGCACCATGGCGCTCATACATATCGAGGACGCAGAAGCGCTTTTTCGCTCTGTTGGACCGCAGGGCTGGCGTCTCAAGCTTAAGCACATGGATGCTGCGCCAGCGGTGGCTGAGGCGCTGAACGCGGAACTGCCATTGGGGGTGTTTGCGAGCGACTGGTCGCAGCAGAACCGCACGTGGTTTGCTGCGGTGCAAGTTGAAAAGCGCATGATGGGCATCATTCTCTTTTTGATCGTCTTGGTCGGCGCCTTTGGGCTTGTTTCATCACTCGTGATGACGGTCAAGGAAAAACAAGCAGACATCGCAATTTTGCGTACGCTCGGTGCGACAGAGCGCTCGATTATGTCGATTTTTGTGATTCAGGGCACGATCGTTGGCCTTGTGGGCGTGGGCATTGGCGTAGCCGTGGGTTTGCTCATTGCGGTCAATGTGGGCAGTATCGTGAGCGCGATTGAACATCTCTTTGGGGTTGCCTTTTTACCCAAAGAAATCTACTTCATTTCCTCGATGCCAAGTGATCCACGGATGAGTGATATTGTGCCTATTGCACTTTTCTCTTTCTTGTTGAGTCTTGTCGCGACGCTCTATCCAAGTTGGCGTGCGGCGCGAACCGATCCAGCGGAGGCTCTGCGCTATGAATAATTCAATTGTGGTTTTGGCTGAGCATGTCTCCAAGGGCTATCGCGATGGGCTTGATGAGGTTCAGGTGCTCGATGATGTAAATCTCTCGGTTGCCGCGGGCGAGATTGTGGCGATTCTTGGCGCATCGGGCTCTGGAAAATCGACATTGCTACACGTGCTTGGAGGGCTAGATCAGCTCGATGCTGGGCGGGTGATGATTGCCTGCGAAGAGATGAGCGCACTCACAAGCAATGCGCGGGCAGCATTGCGTAATCGCTCACTCGGGTTTGTCTACCAGTTCCATCACCTGCTGCCAGAGTTTTCTGCGCTAGACAACGTGGCAATGCCTCTTTGGATTCGGCGTACCGAGCGCGAGCAAGCCGCCGTGCGGGCGCGTCAGATGCTCGAAGCCGTGGGGTTGGGTGCACGGCTTGACCATCTGCCAGGCCAGCTCTCTGGCGGTGAGCGTCAGCGCGTTGCGATTGCGCGCGCCATGGTGACCTCGCCAGCGTGTATTTTGGCCGATGAGCCCACAGGTAACTTGGATCGACGCACGTCGGATGCTGTGTTCCGTCTCTTTGTGGCGTTAGCACGCCGTGAGCGTACGGCCACGCTGATTGTGACGCACGATGAGTCGCTTGCTGCCCAGTGCGATCGAGCGGTGCGTCTAGAGCAGGGACGACTTATCCCAGTATGAAGTGTGTGGCAGAGCCGTTTGCTAAGGCTAAAACATTGTTGACGGGAGAATCCCTGATGAGCGCGTGGATTGATACGCATACCCATTTGCAGGCAACGGTCTTTGACCATGACCTTGAGTCGCTTGTTGCGCAAGCGCGAGTCGTGGGTGTTATCGATATGATCATCTGCGCTGGTAGCGCAGCCGACTGGGCACGCTGTGCCCAGATTGCACAGTCGCTGGATCTTTCCTACACTCTCGGGATACACCCACTCTTTACACCCGAGGCGCAAGAAGCGGATCTTGCGCTCCTAGAGGAGAGGGTCGAACAAGCCCTCTCAGACAAGCACTTCGTCGGTATTGGTGAGATCGGTATCGACAGTTTTGTCGGCACGCTCGATGACGAAAAGCAGGAGCATTTTTTTGCCGAGCAGCTCAAGATTGCTCGCCGCTATGCGTTGCCGCTTTCGGTACACATTCGTCGTAGTGGCTCTCGGTTACTGAAGTACCTCAACCGTTACGGCGCCGTAGGTGGGGTGATTCACGCTTTTAACGGTTCGCAGGATGAGTTTGATCGGTTTGCCCAGCTTGGCTTTCGGTTTGGTTTTGGCGGCGCCAGTACTTATGTCGGTAGTCAGCGCATTCGTCGGCATCTTGCTGGAGCGCTAGAGACACAGTGGGTGCTCGAGACCGATGCGCCCGATATTCCTTCGAGCCGTCGACGCGATGAGGGCAATTTGCGCACAGAACCCGCGGATATCGTCGAGACAGGTGAACTCGCTGCAACGCTACGTGGCATTACTGTCGAGGAGGCGTCAAGACAGTCACTACGCAATGCGTTTTTAGCTTTCCCTCGTCTTGCACTTCGGCATCCTGAGCTCTCTAGCACGCTCGGGTAAAAATATTGTGTGTACCACTAATTTCCATCAGTGTCCATAGGGGAAATCAGCAATCTTTGCGAAATATCTGTGTGCTAGACTGGATTAGCTTTTTTCTACCTGATGTTAAGGTAGAGCTTTCCTGTTCGAGGACACATATGCTTGACAAAGACAGTATTGTCGTGGCGGTGATCGGCTGTGACCAGCCAGGTGTGATTGCTGCGGCGACAACCACGCTGACGCGTCTGGGTTGTAACGTTGAAGAGATGACGCAGTCAATTTTGCGCCATCAGTTCGCTAGCATTTTTCTCGTCAATAAACCTGAAGGCCTTGCCAACAAACATCTCGAAGAGGAGATGATGACGGCTTTTCGCGCCAAAAAGTTTCGTCTCTCCCTTGTGATTCGTGATTTTGAGACGCCCGGTAGTACGGCAGAGCGCGCTGGTGAACCGTTTGTGATCAGCATTTGGGGGAAGGACCGCAACGATATCATCGCGGTCTTCTCCAATATCTGTGCCGAGCAGGGCATCAACATTGAGGCGCTCCGCGCTTTCCGTATTGAAGAAGGACAGAGTCTGCAGGTTCTTGAGGTATCGATTCCAGAGGGGGTTGACTTGCGTAGCCTCAAGAGTGTGATGGCTGAGCGCGCCCATGCGATGGGGCTCAATGTCAACGTGCAGCACTCGCAAATTTTTGAAGCTATTCATCGGGTGCGTGTGGAATAACGAAGGAACGACAAAATATCATGCTGACTGATCGTGAAGTACTTTCCACTATCAACATGCTCCGTAGCGAGCACTTAGACGTGCGCACCGTCACGATGGGGATCAACCTCTTTGACTGTGCAAGCCACGATTTCGATACGTTTGCCTACAAGGTACGAAGCAAAATTCTTCGTCACGCTGAACGTTTGGTGGAGACGTGTAATGCGGTGGGTGCGCGCTATGGTGTGCCCGTAGTAAATAAGCGCATTTCCATTAGCCCGATTGGAACCGTGTGTGCGGGTTTTACGCGCGCGCAGATGGTTGACGTCTGCCGAGTGCTTGATGACTGCGCGAAGACGGTCGGTGTGGACTTTATTGGTGGCTTTGGAGCCCTAGTTGAAAAGGGTATAACGCCTGGTGAGCGGAATTTGATTGATTCGCTGCCTGAAGCGCTCGCGAGTACGGATCGCATTTGCTCCTCGATTAATGTCGGTAGCACCAAGGCAGGCATCAACATGGATGCCGTCAAATTGATGGGGGAGACGATTCTCAAGGTAGCGGATGCTACCGCAGATCGTGATGCCATTGGCTGTGCCAAACTTGTTGTTTTCTGCAACATCCCGCAGGATGTCCCCTTTATGGCGGGGGCTTATTTAGGTATTGGCGAGCCCGATGTGGTGATCAATGTGGGGGTCTCAGGGCCAGGCGTTGTGAAGAAGGCACTAGATCGTGCGTTTGCTGCCAAGGGCGAGTACCTCACGATTACTGATGCGGCGGAAGTGATCAAACAGACGGCTTACAAAGTGACGCGGGTCGGTGAGATCATTGGTGGTGATGTGGCCAATGCGTTGGGCTTACCCTTTGGGGTGGCGGATCTCTCGCTCGCGCCGACGCCGGCTGTGGGTGACAGTGTGGGAGAAATTTTCCAAACGATGGGGCTCTCATCGATTGGTGCACCTGGAACGACGGCTGTGTTGGCAATGCTCAACGATGCAGTCAAAAAGGGCGGCGTTTTTGCGTCTTCTCATGTTGGTGGGCTCTCGGGTGCCTTCATCCCTGTTTCCGAAGACAGCGCCATTGAAGAGGCGGCGCGCACTGGTGCGCTCACACTTGAGAAACTCGAAGCGATGACGAGTGTCTGCTCTGTGGGGCTCGATATGATTGCTGTCCCTGGGCAGACGCCTGCCTCAACCATTGCTGGCATGATTGCCGATGAGGCGGCCATTGGCATGATCAATAACAAGACGACGGCTGTGCGCGTGATTCCCGTGCCAGGCAAACAGGTTGGCGAGAAGGCCATTTTCGGCGGACTACTGGGTGAGGCGACGATTATCCGAGTCCCTGGCGGGGATGCTTCGGGATTTGTTTCGCTTGGCGGCCGTATTCCCGCTCCTATCCATTCGCTCAAAAACTAACGGAGTATTCCCTAGGTAACCTATTTGACACAGGACACCACCGCGCAGATCGTCTGCGCGGCGGCGCTTCTCCAAAAAAAGAAAGACCTTGACCAACCAAGAGAGGAGCGTCCCATGACCCGACCCCACCCCTTGCCCTTTTTGACCACAGAGAGCGCTATGAGCGTGCAACACGCCCAGCGTAAACGTAGCGTTGCGCAGTTACTTGCGCGCACTTTGCCACTTAAGTCCCCATAGCGGTCACTCCCTTTCTTAGAGCTTCGTTCTTTGCTCGGGACAGCGCTTAAACGCTACACCCACCGATTCGCAAAGAACGAGGGCTACAGAGTGCAGGCTACTCTTCCCCCTCCTACCTTTCCATAGGCCCTCTCTCTTCGGGTGCGGAGGGGGAAGTACCCGCATTGTTTCCCCTACAGAGATCAGGAGTTAGAAAGAATGAGCGCCACCCTCTGCGGCAAAGATGATCCGCGTTTTCTGCTTGCTCGGTGTCGGCATCCACCCTCGTGGGCGCGGTGTCTGTTGTCATGCGTGTGTCGTTGTGCATGCGTTTTTCCCAACCCTTGACTATCCCTTGTTCAGACCTAAGGAGACCCCTATGAACCACCGAGCCTCGCAAGTGTTATTGCCGCTCTCGCTATTTGTATGTCTTTCGAGCTCAAGCGATGCACTCGCTTGGGAGATCCAGGAAGATGTGACTTACGATATTTATGACCTTGATAGGACTGTTGATTCTCTCAGTATTACGCACCATGGCATTGTGAATGACGAATGCCCCTTTGGTACGTCGGTGTGGCTACATCTACAAGGCAATGAGCCCGCGAAGACCGTGCACTTCACATCGCCCGATCTTTACGTGGGTGATGGTGGGCTCGATTCGTATCAATATGTGGCGCAAGTGGTCCTTAGCAGTGAGCAAAGTTCGCCGCTTGCGGGGCTCACATATCGTGCAAGAGGGCTCTCTCATACGGTCTATCAGCGTGCAGGAAGCTCAAACGATGGTGAGGCGCTTTTAGACGAAGTGTGGAGGAAGATCGTCGCTCCCGCGACCTACTATATTGAGATTGAGCCAGGGGAGGGGACGCCGATTGTGACAGGGTACAGCGGGACGCTGTCGCTCTTTTCGGTCAATGATCCGCTCACCATTACGGGCGATATGCACCTTGCTTTTGGTGAGATAGTGCCAGAGCTGGAAAATACCGCTTCGCTCATCATGGGGCAGAGTAGTTTGCTCGTGGTTCGGGCAGACTCGAGCCCGATGCTCCATGTGGCGAGCGGTGCAAGGGTTGTTTTCACGCAGGGCTCTGGTATTGTGGTGTTGCCAGCGGCCGACTCGGAAACGATGATGAGCTTAGCGGCCATGGCACGGACGAATACGCTTGAGAGCAGTGAGCCCTCTGAGGAGGTTCTACTGCTCACTTGGGATGAAGGCGCCCTCATCGAAGGTATCGAAAACGCGACGGTGGTCTATCCTCAAGATGATTATTTTTATTTTGGACACCTTGAGCGCCGAGGCAACCAGCTTTATGGCACGCCACGGCTTTGGGTGGCTCAGGGACCCTACAAAGATGTGGCATTCGCCCTTTACCGAGCTGGCCATGATGCGCTTGCCAGTGGGGCACTGCATAGTCTGGCAAATTTGATTCCTACACCCGATATGGCGGTCTCAGGCATTAGCAATGCCGCCCTCAAAGGGCGCTCCTTAGGAACCTCGTCGGCGATGCGAGAGTGGTTGGACTTTAACGGAACTGAACTACTTGGCGTGCTTGGTGAAATATTGCCGATCGCTGAGCCACTCACACCGCAGGAGGAGACAGGGACTCAGCCTGAGAGCGCAAGGCAGATGCTCGCGCTTGAGGACGATGAATCAGGCTCCAAAGAAAAAAGCGATGGTTGGCATCTACCTAGTATTCCGAAACTCAATTTCCCCGTGACGGTTCGCCTGATCGGGGAGCGCACCCGTGATATGGGCTACCACACAAATGCTGTCACGATTCAAGAGGAGCGCGCAGATATTCGGCGCGAGACAACGGGGATCGAAATTGGGCTTGACCGTCGCTTACGTGATGGCGCCTGGCGCTGGGGGCTGCGGCTTGCATATCGCAGTGCGCGTGTTAGTTCGCACGATAATGAACCGGCGCTTTCTTGGCGTGGGCAGAGTGATGGGATTGCAGCGCGCGGTTATGTGGCTTTAGGTAACGAAGAGGATCATGCTTGGTGGGTGGTGAGCGCAGGCTATGCGCGTGCGGATGATACGCTCCGTATGCCTTGGGCTAGTAGCCTTGTGAGCATCGATGATCTGAGCCGAACCGCTTGGCAGATTGGACTCACAAGATTGATGGCAAGTGGCGATAAAACCTCAGGGTTGCGCTTTTGGGGAAGTTTCGGAGGCGCGCTACTCGGCGAGCGTGGGGCGAGTTGGCATGTGCGACTCGATGGAGAGGATATTTTTCGCGTCAAGGAAAAAGATACTGTACTTGCACGACTGGAAGCCGGTGCTGGCACGCAACTCCGTGCCGACATTAAGCCGCTCTCGCTCAATGTAAGGGCAGCAGCGGGGCTCAAAGCCGCGCTCTACGCCGGCCCCCGTAGCTCGCGCTTTAGCGTAGAGACTGGGGACGCTGTGGCGCATGACAGTGTGAGAGACTTACCGCGAGCGAGCATTCGGGCGGTGACAGAGTTGATGCTTAGTAGTAAATACGGAGTCGCTGCGCTCACTGCGGGAGCCCTCACGGATGATCGTCACCGTCATGGTCTTGAGGCTGGTTTGACGGTACTGATGCGATTTTAGTTAGTGAAGTTTGGATCGGTAGTGCGCTTTGCCCCAAGCTCAAACGCTAGGGGGCAAAGCGCGCTTCTCTTGCCTCTGAGCGGCGCGCACAATACTCAAGGTGAAAAAGCGTAACGAGCAGTATTTTGCTTTGATGAGAAACCTGTATGCTAGAGCTATGTGCGCAGTGCCGTCGAGGTGCATCAATTGGTGCGAGCACTTTGAGCGCAGGCGTTACGCGGTCCGAGGGGCAAGTGTTGCTCGGCGCTAACGCTCGTTCGGCATGCCGTCTCGCTTGTACAGGATCTGCTCGCGGCGGTAATGCGAACGGCGCCGTTGGGTACAATAGGCGGGTGCGAAGCAAGAATGTGCCAGAGTGAGTTTCACTGACAGGCTGGCGCATCACTGAGAGAGAATAGGGAGGAGACAAGCCCATGCAAGATGCCTTGGATGTCAGTTTGGCGCGACGCTTGGTTGAGCCGCTCTACAAGGATACGGTACTTGAGACGGGAGAAGGGGCGCTCGAGCATGCAGAGGCGATGGTCGCCATTCTCCAAGAAGTGCGTGAAGATCCAGAACTGCAGGCTGCGGCTTATCTCTTTATGGTTCCGAGTATTGTGCAGAACTCGGGCGAATGGATTGAGAAGAGCTTTGGCGCTTCGGTGAACCGCCTTGTCCAAGAGCTCAATCGTATTAATCGACTCACGGAAATCACGCGTCACGATTCCACGGCTTCGCAAGCCGAGGTCATGCGCAAGATGCTCATTGCAATGTGCAATGACCTGCGTGTGGTATTTCTAAAGTTAGCGAGTCGACTTGAGACGTTGCGCTATTTGGTCAGAAGTGGCAGTGAACTCGGCGCGCAGTTTGGGGAAAACACACTCGACGTCTATGCCCCCCTCGCCAATCGCTTAGGGATTTGGCAGATGAAGTGGGAGCTCGAAGATCTGTCCCTGCGACTGACTCGCCCACAGGAGTACCACGATATTGCTCGTCAGCTTGATGAGAGCCGCGAAGATCGCCTCAAATTCATGGAGGGGGCGGTAGACTACATTCGTAGCCTGATGAAAGAGAACAATATTGAGGCAGAAATTAGCGGCCGCCCCAAGCACATTTACTCGATTTGGAAGAAGATGCAGCGCAAGCACCTGCGCTTTGACCAGCTTTTTGATGTGCGCGCCGTGCGCATTATTGTCGAGACGGTGGAGCAGTGCTATCAGGTGCTCTCGATTGTGCACGAAAATTTCCCTGTGCTCTCTAAAGAGTACGATGACTATATTGCTCGCCCTAAGCCCAATGGTTATCAGTCCCTGCACACGGTTGTGACGGATCGGCAAGGACGGCCGATTGAAATTCAGATTCGTACGCGAGCCATGCACGAGTTTGCGGAGCTCGGCGTAGCCGCTCACTGGCGCTACAAGGAGGCAGGTAACTCTAATGGTGCCACGAGCGCAGAAGAGCATCGTGTGGCGTGGTTGAGACAGTTGCTTGCCTGGAGCACGGACATGCGTGAGCAGGCTCAAGGGGACCACCCTCAGATGCTTGAGGATGAGCACGTGTATGTGCTGACGCCACAAGGGCGAGTGTTGGAATTGCCCCGTGGCGCAACCCCCGTGGATTTCGCCTACCTCATTCACACGGAGCTTGGACATCGTACACGCGGCGCGAAGGTTGATGGTGCAATGGTCCCGCTCAATACCCCGCTCAAGACGGGACAGACGGTGGAAATCATTGCGGGTAAGACGGGACAGCCCTCTCGTGACTGGCTCACCCCCGAGCTCGGTTACGCGGTCAGCCAACGTACGCGTAATAAAGTGCGCCAGTGGTTCAACGCGCAGCAAGCGGCACAAATGACCGCGGATGGTCGTGAGAAAATCGATCGTGAACTGGCTCGCCTTGGGAAAACAGCTGTCAAACTCGATGATCTTGCTAAGAGATTGGGCTTTGATGGGGTTGATGAATTCTGCTTGGCCTATGCCAAGGAAGAAGTCTCGCCGCAAGCCCTTGCAACTGCCGTTCAGCCTCCCAAGCCTTCGGAGCCCGAGCCCGAGACAGTCGAAGTGAAAGCCTCGCGCCACTCGAATGCCAAGAGCCCTGTGCTAGTGGTGGGGGTAGATAGTCTTCTGACGCAACTTGCCCGTTGCTGCCACCCTGTGCCGCCCGATGACATTATTGGGTACGTTACGCGAGGTCACGGTGTGACGATTCACCGCACTGACTGCCCCAATGTACGAAACATGTCTGAGCAGGATCACGAACGACTGATTGAAGTGAGCTGGGGCAATCAGCGCCCCGAGAGCGTCTATCCCGTCGATGTCCTGATCGTCGCGCAGGAGCGCCCTGGGCTGCTCAAAGACGTCTCCGAAGTGTTTATGCGACAAAAGCAACACGTCATCGGTATGGGTTCACAGCGACAAAAGACCGATATGCGTATGCGCTTTACGATCGAGATTCAGTCGGTTGAAGGGTTACAGACGTCTTTGGCTGCACTGCGAGAACTGCCAGGGGTATTGTCCGCGCGTCGTATTTGATGAGGGGCTGTACCGTATTTAAGGTATTTTTGCAACGAGGCTTGCAATTTTGTGAAAATCGGGCATAATACCTAATCTCTTTTTAGGCACATAGCTCAGTTGGTTAGAGCATCACCTTGACATGGTGGGGGTCGTTGGTTCGAGTCCAATTGTGCCTACCAGAATTTTCTCAATGGCGCGCCCAGTCGGCCTTCCGGCCGGGCGTGCCGAGAAAAGCAACTTGAACGGCGCAAGGATCGCCCTGCCGGAAAACTTGCACAGAGGCAAGCTTTCGTGCATAATTTAATCCTTACTAGGCACATAGCTCAGCTGGTTAGAGCATCACCTTGACATGGTGGGGGTCGTTGGTTCGAGTCCAATTGTGCCTACCAAGAATTTGGGGATTTGTTGATGATGTGTGCTTTTTCTAAAGCTGTCCGAACAACAACACCCTCTCTTTAATGCTAGAGGGCGTGGGCGGATTATTGTCACAACATCCCAGACAAAAAAGCGCGGCTCATGTCCGCGCTTTTTTGTTATCAAAACTTTTAGTTGAGGTCTCGAAGAATGGTTGCTGTTACGTTACCTGATGGAAGTCGGCGTGAATTCAATGAACCTGTGACGATCGCACAGATCGCCGCGGATATCGGTGCGGGTCTTGCTAAGGCTGCACTTGCTGGGCGTGTGGACGACCGTCTAGTTGACCTGTCGTTTGTGCTTGATCACGATGCGCGAGTGAGCATCGTGACGGGGCGTGACCCTGAGGGGTTGGAGCTTTTGCGTCATTCGACGGCACACCTTATGGCTCAGGCTGTCAAGCAGCTCTTTCCTGAGGCGCAGGTCACGATTGGGCCGGCGATTGAAAATGGCTTCTACTATGATTTCTCGTACTCTCGTCCCTTCACGCCTGATGATTTGAAGGCCATTGAAGCGCGTATGGATGAGATTGTGCGTCAGGATTTGCCCGTGGAACGTAGCGAAATGCCGCGCGATGAGGCGGTGGCGTTCTTCAAGAACATGGGCGAGCACTACAAGGCGGAAATCATCAGCTCTATTCCTGAGGGTGAGGTGATTTCGCTCTATCGCCAAGGTGACTTTATCGACCTTTGCCGTGGGCCTCACGTGCCGAGCACGGGGCGTCTGAAAGTTCACAAGCTCATGAAGGTGGCTGGTGCGTATTGGCGTGGCGATAGCAAAAACGAGATGCTGCAGCGTATCTACGGTACGGCTTGGGCCAATAAAGAGGATCAGGCCGCTTACCTAAAGATGCTAGAAGAGGCGGAGGCTCGGGATCATCGTCGCTTGGGCAAAGAGCTTGACCTGTTCCATCTGCAGGATGAAGCGCCTGGCATGATTTTCTGGCATGCCAAGGGTTGGGCCATTTGGCAGGTTGTTGAGCAGTATATGCGCCGCGTCTATCAGGATAACGGCTACCAAGAGGTGAAGGCTCCTCAGTTGCTCGATCGCTCACTCTGGGAGCGCTCTGGTCACTGGGCGAAGTATCGTGAAAATATGTTCACGACCGAGTCGGAGAACCGCTACTACGCTCTCAAGCCGATGAACTGCCCAGGGCACATCCAGATCTTTAATTCCGATCTGCGTAGCTACCGTGATTTGCCTTTCCGCGTGGGCGAGTTTGGTCAGTGCCATCGTAATGAAAGCTCGGGCTCGTTGCACGGCATGATGCGTGTGCGCGCGTTCACTCAGGACGATGGGCATATCTTCTGTACGGAAGACCAGATTCTGCAGGAGTGTGAAGCCTTTACCCGCTTGGTGGCTAAGGTTTACAAGGACTTTGGCTTTACGGAAATCTCCTACAAGATTGCTACGCGTCCTGAGATGCGTATTGGTGCTGATGAGACGTGGGACAAAGCCGAGCATGCTCTCATGAAGAGCTTGGATGATTTGGGCATCAAGTACGACATTCTTGCAGGTGAAGGGGCTTTCTATGGACCAAAGGTGGAGTATCACCTGAAGGACTGCTTGGGACGCTCTTGGCAGTGCGGTACGATTCAGGTTGACTTCCAGATGCCGAGCCGTTTGGGTGCCGAGTATGTCGCGGAAGACAACACTCGCAAGGTTCCGGTCATGCTGCACCGCGCTATCTTGGGTTCGCTTGAACGCTGGATTGGCATGATGATTGAAAACTACGCGGGGGCTTTCCCGACGTGGCTTGCGCCGGTGCAGGTTGCGGTGGCAAGCATTACCGATGCGCAGAGTGAGTACGCTGCAGAGGTCGCGAAAAAGTTGCACGATGCACGAATCCGTGTGCAATCTGATTTGCGTAGCGAGAAGATTAACTATAAAATTCGCGAATTGAGCATGCAGAAAATTCCTTACATCCTCGTTGTCGGGGAGAAGGAAAAGCAGGCAGGCACAGTGGCAGTCCGCGTACGTGGCGGTAAGGACTTGGGCGTGATGAAGCTCGAGGACTTTATGGAAATGGTGTTGACGGAAGACCGTACCCATGCGCCGTTTGCGCACTGAGCACTTAGTTAAATAACTTTATGGGAGTAGAGCCATAGCACAAGATCGCAAGCATCGGATCAACAATGAGATCCGAGTCCCTGAGGTCCGATTGACGGGCGTCGATGGCGTCCAGATCGGTATTGTTCGTACCAGTGAAGCCCTGCGTATGGCTGAGGAAGCCGACGTGGACTTGGTCGAGGTTGCGCCGAATGCACAGCCGCCAGTTTGTCGCTTGATGGATTACGGTAAATTCCGCTATCAGGAGCAGAAGAAGGCGCAGGAGGCTAAGGCACGTCAGAAGGTCATTCAGGTTAAGGAAGTGAAGTTCCGCCCTGTGACTGATGAGAACGACTTCCAGACCAAGTTGCGTAGTCTCGTGCGCTTCCTCACCGACGGCGACAAAGCCAAGGTGACGTTGCGCTTCCGCGGCCGCGAAATGGCGCACCAGCATTTTGGCATGGAGCTCATGGATCGCATTCGCACGGAACTCGAGGATGTTGCGCAGGTCGAACATCATCCGAAGCTCGAAGGCAAGCAGATGATTATGGTGCTTGCTCCCAAAAAGAAGAAGTAATTTCGTGCAAGGCTTCTTTTTTTGAGTTAAAATCCGCACTTTCCCTGAAGAAGTACTCACGCCGCAACCGACGTGGGTACTTTTTTGGACAACAAGTGGACCGTGGCTCGTCAAGATCTACCCCTCATGGTAGGCGCCTGAGGTCCATATAAAAATGAGGTAACGGCAAATGCCGAAGATGAAAACCAAGCGCGCTGCGGCAAAGCGTTTCAAGCCGCGCGCCAGTGGCTCCATTAAGCGTGCCCACGCGACGAAGCGTCATATTCTCACCAAGCGCACTACGAAGAACAAGCGTCACCTCCGTGGCATGGTTGACATCCATGATTCGGATATCGCAAATGTTCGCCGCATGCTGCCGTACGCGTAATTGAGAGGAGAATAGGAATGCCCCGAGTTAAGCGTGGTGTGACGGCTCGTGCCCGTCATAAAAAAGTTTTTGCCCTTTCCAAGGGTTTTAGCCTCCGCCGCAACAACGTCTACCGTGTTGCTAAGCAGGCTGTTATGCGTGCTGGTCAGTACGCCTACCGTGACCGTCGCAACAAGAAGCGCGTGTTCCGTCGCCTTTGGATTGCTCGTATCAACGCTGGTACGCGCGCCAATGGTTTGACGTACTCCGTCTTCATGAACGGTCTTAAGAAGGCTGGTATCGCGCTCGACCGTAAGGTGCTCGCCGATATGGCCATCTTCGACAAGGAAGGCTTTGCTTCCCTAGTCGCCCAGGTTAAGGGTCAGGCTGCTTAATCAGTTGAAGCGTATTTTGGGTGTCCGGTTTTTGAGGGATGCCCCTTGGCGCGCTGAAATTGGATGAATAAAGAGAGATCTACTGCGGTGGGTCTCTCTTTTTTTGTGGGTATCGATGTAGTAAGTTTCTGATTCATATGAAAAAAATCCCATGACGATGGGGATTTGGCGGTAAAATAAAAAATTCGCTGCTTTTTTCTTGAGAAATTATTTGCCGAATCCTGATATGGGTGTGATGCCAACATGATACGGCTTGCTCTGAAAGAAGTGGGGGTTTGCCTCACGCCTCTTTGAGCTTTCTACTGTGCTCTTTCAGAGCTTTGCTCAGTGTGGTGTGGTACAGAGAGAAGACGAATTCTTCCGTGCGCGCCTCGTAAGGGGGCGACGGTACGGGAGGTCTGCTCAGCGCTGTGTTTGGTGCCTCGACTTGGCCCACAGGCTGTGCAACCAATAAAACTAAACGTTGTCGGAATCCAAATTATGCAAGACCTTACCGAACTTGTTGAAGCCGCTCGAGCGGACTTTGCCAAGGCCGAGCAGACCGCAGCCCTTGAGGATGCAAAGGCCCGTTATCTCGGCAAGACCGGCGCGCTCACCGCAATGATGAAGGAGCTGGGTCGCTTGGCTCCTGAAGAGCGCCGTAGCCGTGGCCAACTGATTAATGAAGCCAAGCAGCGCGTCGAAGAGGCGCTCAATGCCCGTCGCCAACAGTTGGCGGACGCAGCGCTACAAGCCAAGCTCGTGAGCGAGGCGATTGATGTGACGCTCCCAGGACGCGCGCGTCGCGCTGGTGGTATTCACCCCGTGATGCGTACTTGGATTCGTATCGAAGAGATTTTCCGCTCGATCGGTTTTGAAGTTGCTGATGGCCCGGAAATTGAAAGCGATTGGTTCAGCTTTACCGCGCTCAATAATCCCCCCAATCATCCGGCTCGCTCCATGCAAGATACCTTTTATGTGGATCGTCAGGACGAACAGGGGCGTGCCCTGCCTTTGCGCCCGCACACCTCGCCGATGCAGGTGCGTTATGCCCGTACTCATGAAGCGCCGATCAAGGTCATTGCCCCAGGGCGTACTTACCGCGTTGACAGCGATGCGACGCACTCGCCCATGTTCCACCAAGTCGAAGGGCTCTGGATTGGGGACGATGTGAGCTTTACCGACCTCAAAGGGGTTTACAGCAACTTCCTGCGCCGTTTCTTCGAAACCGATGACCTCATCGTTCGTTTCCGCCCGAGTTACTTCCCGTTTACGGAGCCCTCGGTTGAAGTGGACATGATGTTCACGAGTGGTCCACGCAAGGGGCGTTGGCTTGAAATCTCGGGTGCTGGCGAAGTTCATCCGAATGTGGTACGCAATTTTGGCTTGGATCCGGAAAAGCACATTGGCTTTGCCTTTGGTTCGGGGCTTGAACGTCTGACGATGCTGCGTTACGGCATCGATGACTTGCGCCTCTTCTTTGACGGCGATCTGCGCTTCTTGCGCCAGTTCAACTAATGTGCATCTGACAGCAAAAGGGAATCATCATGTTATTTACTGAAGAGTGGCTTCGAGAGTATGTGAACCCTGCACTCAGCACAGAAGATCTCGCAGAAACGCTCACCATGTCTGGGTTGGAGGTCGAGGAAGTGACACCGCTCGCTCCGGCCTTTTCCGGTGTGGTTGTTGCCGAGGTGTTGAGCTGCCGTGATCATGAAAATTCAGATCATCTGCACGTCTGTGAGGTGGATGCTGGCACGGGTGAACGCTTGCAGATTGTGTGTGGCGCGCCGAATGTTCGTGCGGGCATCAAAGTGCCGTGCGCGCTCATTGGAGCGGAGCTACCTGGTGGCTTTACGATTAAGAAGTCGAAACTTCGTGGCGAACTCTCCTGCGGGATGCTTTGCTCTGCGCGTGAACTCGGCGTAAGTGAGGATCATGAAGGCCTTTGGATTCTGCCTGCGGACGCGCCGGTTGGCATGAATATTCGCGACTATGCCAAGCTTGACGGCTCGCGCATTGAGATTAAGTTGACCCCGAATCGCGGCGATGCACTTAGTCTGATTGGCGTGGCGCGCGATCTGCATGCAGCGACGGGGGCGCCGTTGCACTTACCTGAAATGAAGCCGGTGGTGTCTACCTGTGAATGCCGCCTGCCTGTCAAGGTTGAAGCTGCTGATCTTTGTGGTCGCTTTACGGGCCGTGTGATTCGCGGTCTAAATCCCAACGCGGAAACGCCAGCGTGGATGGTTCGTCGCTTAGAGGCCTCAGGCTTGCGCCATATCTCAGCGCTGGTGGATATTTCGAACTATGTGATGCTCGAGCTCGGTCGCCCATCACACTTTTTCGATCTTGCCAAGCTTAAGCACGGTGCATTGACTGTGCGTTGGGCTCGTGAAGGCGAGTCCGTCCAACTGCTTAATGGGCAGAGCGTTGCGCTTGATCCCTATTTTGGTGTGATTGCTGATGGGGATACGCCTGAATGCATCGCGGGCATCATGGGGGGAGAATTGAGTAGCATCTCGTCGACGACGACGGATCTCTTCATTGAAATGGCGTTCTGGCATCCTGTAGCGATTCAGGGCCGTTGCCGCCGTCTCAATTTCTCCACGGATGCCGCCTACCGTTTTGAGCGTGGTGTGGACTTTGCGAGCAACGTCGAACACATGGAGTACATCACGCGTTTAGTGCTCGACATTTGTGGCACGGCCGAGACGAAAGTTGGACCGGTCGACGACCAAGTGATTCAGCTACCGGAACGTCGTCAGGTTCAAATGCGAGTGGCTCGCTGCCGCAAGGTCGTCGGTATTGATATTCCTGTGCCCGTGATGCAGGACACGTTTAAGCGTCTTGGCTTTGAATACACGTTTGACGGGGAGGTCTTTACGGTCTCGGCACCAAGCTACCGTTTCGATATTGAGATCGAGGAAGATCTCATCGAAGAAGTGGCTCGTCTCTATGGCTACGAAAAGCTTCCCGATCGTCCACCGCTTGCACGCATTGCGATGAAGAGCCGCCGAGAAGATACTCGTTCGAACCATGATTTGCGCCGCACACTGGCCGGGTTAGGCTATCAAGAGCTCATCAACTTCTCGTTTGTGCCTGAGCAGTGGGAAGTGGACTTTGCTGGTAACAGCCATCCCATCCGATTGCTGAATCCGATTGCCTCGCAACTCTCAGTGATGCGCACGCAGCTCATCGGTGGATTGGTGGACATTCTTAAATACAACCTCAACCGTAAAGCAGAACGCGTTCGTCTCTTTGAGCTTGGGCGCGTCTTCCTACCGGATCCCACGGTCAATGATGGCCCGTGGTCGGTTAAGGGTATTAACCAGCCGCAGCGCATTGCGGGTCTTGCTTACGGTAGTGCTGATGATGAGCAGTGGGGCGTTAAGAGCCGCGCAGTAGATTTCTTCGACGTCAAGGGTGATGTGGAGCGCTTGATCGCGCCGCTTAACGCTCGATTCAAACGTGAGGAGTTTGTTGCGTTGCATCCTGGGCGTTCCGCCTCGATTTATGTTGGCGAGCGTCGTGTTGGTTTTATTGGCGAATTGCATCCTCGTCTCGTGCAGCAGTACGCACTGCCGCAGGCGCCGGTTGTCTTTGAGCTCGATGTCGAACCGTTGACGGCACTCTTTTTGCCTCGCTACATGCCAGTGAGTAAATTCCAGCCGATGCGTCGTGATATCGCAGTGGTGGTACCCGCTGAACTCGAGGTCAAGGTGCTGATGGATGCGATTGCCGCTGCCCGTCTCGGTGACGTGCGTTGCGCCCCCGTTTCGGCGGTGAACCTCTTTGACGTGTATCGCCCCACTGACGATGCGCACAAGGCGGAGAAGAGTCTTGCCTTTGCGCTTGAGCTCACGAGCCGTGACCCAGACGAAGCGCTCAGCGATGTGCAAGCCGATGAGGCGGTGCAAGGGATTATCGATGCGCTTTCTCAAAAGGGTGCACGTTTGCGTAGCTGAGTTCTAACGGATCTCACCCTGTATAGGGGGCAATGTGCTGGCAAGGCTTGCGCAGCGCCCCTTGAGACCCTTTCATGTTTTATCTGGAGTGGCACGTGCTTGCACTTCAGAGCCCGTTCAACCATTGAACTACAGAACTTATTTATGAATACAGAAGAAACCTACGATTCCACCGAAGATGAAGATACCGTGTCTGGCACCTTCACCAAGACGGAAATGGTGGAGCATGTTGCGGCCGAGTTCAACCTTGAAAAAAACATTGCCCGCCATCTCGTGGATTCGATTTTTGAGGAAATCATGTTTGCACTCGCTAACGGCAACACAGTCAAGGTGCCGGGCTTGGGTAACTTCATGGTTCGCAGCAAAAAGGCTCGTCCTGGTCGTAATATGAAGACGGGACAGGTTGTGACGATCGGCGAACGCCGCGTCGTCTCCTTCCGTAGCTCTGGTCTACTCAACCAACGCACAAGTAGCAACCTTGTGGATGAGGCTGAACCATCCAAGGCTTAAAGTGCAGTAGGGTATCCCCTAAAGAGGGTATTTTTGTGTAATACCTTTCCTTTCTGGGCGCTCTGCTATATACTTTCAAGTCTCTCGGGGCGTAGCGCAGCCTGGTAGCGCACTTGCATGGGGTGCAAGGGGTCGCGAGTTCGAATCCCGCCGCCCCGACCAGAATCCAGGAAAGAGGTAGTTTCAGTATCGAAGCTGCCTCTTTTTTTGTGCGTTAAGGTGTTGTTCGTCTCTTTGACAGAGCGTTGGGCAAGATATGCGTTACTTGTGAGATCGCCTTTGACGCAATCTGGCATGCACTCGGCCATGCACTAGACATAAGGTAAGTTGCTGAGTCTGCCCGACTGAGACCAAATTTTCTTAGAAAAAACTCCCCCTCTGTTTTGTTGATGGTACATAATTTGTTACACGCCATCAACACACCCCCGCTTTGCTGCTCGTACGACTCAACGATGTTCGCCATGCGCGGCAAGCAGATCCAAGGAGGCTATGTGGAGCTACTTCTCAATCCAATCATCATTTCCGTGGTGCTCTTATGCATCCTCTGTCTAGCGAAGGTCAATGTACTGCTCGCACTCTTGATCTCTGCCATTGCCGCAGGGCTAACGGGGGGTCTAGGACTCACTAAGTCCATGGAAATTCTCACCAACGGTTTTAGTGCCAATTCCACGACGGCGCTTTCCTACATTCTTCTCGGCACGTTTGCAGTGGCCATTGCCCAAACGGGGCTCATGCAGATGTTGGTTCACTGGATTGGCCGCCATGTGGGCACGAAGCCAAAGATCTTCTGCTTCATCATTGCCTTTATTGCCTGCCTATCGCAGAACGTTATTCCGGTTCACATTGCGTTTATTCCGCTTCTTATTCCCCCCTTGCTCTCGCTCATGAACAAGATGAAGCTAGATCGTCGTGCGGTTGCATGCGCACTCGGCTTTGGGCTGACAGCGCCGTATGTATCGCTACCCGTGGGCTTTGGGCTCATCTTCCAAGGGATCGTTGCCAATAGCATGACCGATAACGGGATGGCAACAACGGTCTCCGATGTTGCTCAGGTGGCGTGGATCGCAGGCTTGGCGATGTTGTTTGGCTTGACTGTCTCTGTGGTGCTCTATGGACGGGCTCGCACCTATCAGGACATTGCGTTACCTGGTGCAGCCACGCACAGCGATGAGGATCTCTCCTTTAATCGCAAACACATTGCCACGCTAGTGGCCATTCTTGCAGCAGTGGCTGTGCAGCTCACCCTAGAGAGTCTGCCGCTCGCGGCACTATTTGGTCTCGTGGTGATGTTTGTGGGCGGCGCTTTCCGTTTTGACAAATTGGACGATCACATCTCGAGCGGTATCTCCATGATGGGATTGATTGCCTTTGTGATGCTGATCGCTGGTGGTTATGCGGCAATTCTCAAAGGTACGAACGCTGTGCCCACGCTTGTGGAAAGTGTTGTGCCGCTCATTGGTTCGAACAAGTGGGTGGCGGCCACCATCATCACGAGTATCGGGTTGCTGGTAACCATGGGTATCGGCACGAGTTTTGGTACCGTGCCAATTTTGGCGGTCATCTATGTGCCGCTTTGCTCTGCTGTTGGCTTTTCAGTGCCTGCGACGATCTTGCTGATGACGATTGCTGGTGCGCTCGGCGATGCGGGTTCACCCGCTTCGGACAGTACATTGGGACCGACGAGCGGTCTGAATGCCGATGGACAACACAACCATATTTGGGATACGTGTGTGCCGACCTTTTTGGCCTATAACGTACCACTCTTAATTGCTGGCATTGTGGTTTCGCAATTCATCTAACGCATAAGCCGTTTGAAAGGGCGCGACACTCAGCGCATGAGTGTGAGCGCCCTTTTTTCTGAGCGCAAAACGGGAATTCTGACCGTGGTGATGAGCAAGACTCTCGCGCATAGCGCGCCGCTTGATCGGTAGCGGGCAGGGGGCGAGCAGAGCGACGCGTCGTGGCTATATTGAGGTGCTTGGCGTTGCTCCATAAGGAGCAAAAAAAACGGCGTACCACCCTGTTAGGGTACGCCGCCGAAAAATTCCAGAAACTCACCTGCATCATCGTCCAAGCCTGAATCAGCAGTGCCTGTGTTCGTTGCAGACCTCTCAGCAACTATGTGAACACTGACCGTTTCTTGATGAGTAAATAGTATCGGCAAAAATTGAGATCGTGTTTAAGGTTTAAATAAGAAACGGTTAATTCTGTGCAAATTGTTGACGTGCATCAATGAAATAATGGATGCACTTGACCTAGGCCAGCAGGTTTAGTGCTCATGATGGTGTTTTCGTGGGCTTTCGCAAGCAGGAGAGGAATTCTGACCGTGATATGATCGAGGCTCTTAAATGGAGACAACCAAACGGAACGAGTGAGCATGCATATTTTGGTTTCAAACGACGATGGGTATCGTGCGCCTGGGATCGCCGCCTTGGCCAAGGCAATGCGACGCTTTGGTCGGGTGACTGTCGTGGCACCAGAGTCCAATCATTCGGGCGCGTCCAACTCGCTCACCCTTAACCGGCCTCTGACCGTTGAGCATACCGACGGTGACAGCCTTTACGTGGTGAGTGGTACACCGAGCGACTGTGTGCATGTGGCGCTCACGGGGCTACTTGAAGATAAGCCTGATATTGTCGTCTCTGGCATCAATTGTGGTGCCAACATGGGAGACGATACGATGTATTCTGGGACGGTTGCAGCAGCCATTGAAGGCTACCTCTTTGGCATTCCATCCTTTGCCTTTTCGCAGATTGACAAGGGGTGGAGCGAGTTAGAGAGCGCGGCGCAGATGGCTCAACTGATCATTGAGCGGTATTTAGAGTCCCGAGAAAACACCCGTGCAGTGCTATTAAACGTTAATATTCCCAATATGCCGCTTGAAGCCCTACAAGGGATTTTGAGCACGCGTCTGGGAAAGAGACAATCCGCGGGGTCTGTCATCCGTGAAATGAGTCCGAGAGGTTTCCCTGTTTATTGGATGGGTCCTGCGGGAATTCCTGCGGACGATTCAGAGGGAACGGATTTTTGGGCGACCAACCATGGTTTCGTGTCGGTGTCTCCATTGCAGATCGATTTGACTGCACACGCTCAGATACAAATGGTGGGAGACTGGTTGCAGGCTCCTCTGCGGCAAAAGGAAATGGATTAGCTATGAAAAAGAACTTACTCTGGCTCACTCTGGTCGGCACCATGGTTGTGCTTGCTGGGTGTTCTACTTCACCGCGCAAGCCGGCGGTTG
Organism: uncultured Sutterella sp.; assembly: GCA_902463725.1. Classification (GTDB taxonomy): domain Bacteria; phylum Pseudomonadota; class Gammaproteobacteria; order Burkholderiales; family Burkholderiaceae_F; genus Sutterella. The sequence continues at coordinate 30,949 of CABQGK010000009.1, forward strand.
TTGTTGATAAATCGACCTACGCACAGCCGAGTGAGGCCCAGCAGACGCTGATTGATGCTGAGCAAAAGCGCCTTGCTGCGCTGGCATCGGGACAGTCCTACACCGTGCGCCAAGGCGATACGCTCTACAGCATCGCCATGCGACATGGCCTCTCTGTTAACGAACTCAAGACGATTAACAACATTTCCGATCCCACTCAGATTAAACCAGGGCAAGTGCTGGCGCTGAGTCGTAATGTGCGTACGCCCTATGAAGCGGATACCCCCTCGGACGTGCGTGTGACGCCGATTGCTGTGCCGCACCCGAGCACGCACGCTTCCGCGCTACCAACACAGTCCAGTACTGTGCATAGCGCAGCGCCTTCCACGACGACGGACAGCGCCAGTAGTGCTCGTAGCAGTAGTGTGAGCACTCAGCCGGAAACGCAAAACGTCAGCGCTAAGGCACAGTCGAGCGCTCAAACGACACTTGGCCCGGTGTCAGGCTCTCGGATGATTTGGCCGATCAAGGGTAAAGTGCTAGCCGACTATAAGAAAACTGGCAAGGGACTCGACATTGCGGGTACCAAGGGTGATGTGGTGGTTGCGGCCATGGACGGGGACGTTCTCTTTGTGGGTGTTGTGAAGGGTTACGGTAATCTTGTCATCGTGAAACACTCCCCGACGCTTGTGACCGCCTACGGCAACAATGATCGCGTGACGGTGACGAATGGTACTCATGTCAAGGCTGGGCAGAAGATTGCTGAGCTCGGTCTTGCAGACGGAACGCCTGCTTTGCGCTTTGAAGTGCGCGAAAAGGGTAAGCCCGTCGATCCGATGCAGTACCTTCCGTAACGCTTAAGCTAGACCCTGTCAAGGCGCTTTCTGAGCGCTGAGCGCATGGGCGAGTACGTGAAGAGGTTCCTTAAAGACGGGAGCCTCTTCCTTTTTTGGATGGGCGGCAGTCAAGAGTAGCCGCTCTTTGGGAAATTCTCTAATAGAGTGAAATCAACAATGGCAAGACGACAGACGAAGACCCCTGATACCTTTACCGTGGAAGTGTTACGACTCGATCAAGAAGGCCGCGGCGTGGCCTACAACGACGGGAAGGTGGCATTTATTGAAGGGGCACTGCCCGGAGAGCTCGTCACCTATGAGCGCATTCGCAATAAGCCGAGTTTTGAAATGGGGCGTGTGCTCACGGTGCATCGCGAGAGTGTGCTTCGCGTTAAACCACGTTGTCCAAATTTCGGTCATGGCCCAGGGAGCTGTGGTGGCTGTGCGATGCAACACTTAGAGCCGCGAGCTCAGGTCGCTTTCAAAGAACGCGTACTGCTCGATACACTCTGGCATATTGGACGTGTGAAGCCGGAGAGTGTATTAACGCCAATTTTTGGCCCGACTTGGCACTATCGACATCGTGCACGTCTTACCGTGCGTAACGTTGCTAAAAAGGGTGGGGTGCTCGTAGGTTTCCATGAAAAGAGTAGCTCCTACGTGGCCGATATGCGTGAGTGCCATATTCTCACCAAGAATGTCTGTGACATGCTTGAAGCGTTCCGTACACTGGTCGCTTCTCTCTCCATTTCCGAGCGTATGCCACAAATTGAAGTGGCGGTTGGGGGTGATGGGCACACGGCGCTCGTGTTCCGCGTGCTTGTCGAGCCGAGCGCAGCCGATATGGAAAAGCTGCTTGCCTTTGGTCAGGCGCACAACGTTGCGATCTGGCTTCAACCGAAGGGGCCAGACTCTGTGTACCCCGTTCACGCAGAAGATGCTAAGAAGCTCGGGTTGTCGCTCCCAGAATTTGGGGTTCGCATTGCGTTTAAACCTACCGATTTTACTCAGGTTAACCCTGCGATTAATGAGGTGATGGTTGGCCGAGCGGTTCGTCTGCTTGATGTACACCCTGAGCACAAGGTCGCGGACTTTTTCTGTGGGCTGGGGAACTTTACCTTGCCGTTGGCGAGTGTTGCGGCCCATGTCACGGGCATCGAAGGCTCTGAAGGGCTGGTTGCGCGCGCTCGCCAAGGTGCGCAAGATAACGGGCTCGCTGAGAAAACAGACTTTGTCGCTCGCAACCTCTTTACATGGAGCGAGAGTGACTGGGAGCAACTCTGGCAGAAACTCGGTGGCATTGATCGCGTATTGATTGATCCGCCGCGTGAAGGGGCGTTGGCGCTGGCACGCGTCTTGGCGGCGAGTGAGCACCGGCCCGCTCGCGTGGTTTACGTTTCTTGCAACCCTGCGACGCTTGCGCGTGACTGCGCGATTTTGCACCATGAGGGCGGCTGGCATATCCGTGCCGCGGGCATCATGAATATGTTCCCGCATACTGGGCATGTGGAGTCGATCGCTGTGCTCGAACCGGGGCCTAAACCCGATCGACTCTCCGAAGAGGCTGAGAGTATTGAACGTCGTATTGCAGCGCAGGGAGACGATCGCCTCACGGAGATGACAGAGCCACAGTAATGAGCAGCAACTCACGCATGCTACGCTGAAGCCTTAAGCGAAAGATGGCTGCAACGCTGTCAAGTCATGCTGGTGTGCGTAAAGTTGTATGACCCGTTGAAGACTGTACCAGACAAAAGCCTGCTATGGCATATCGATGCTTGGCAGGCTTTTGTGCTTTTTGGCAGAAATATTGACTTTATGGCAACAAGAACGAAAAGCAATAGTTAATGTATATATTTCGCAAACAAGCAATTTTCAGGCGTTAGCATAAGGGTAGGGAAAATACTTAACGAAAAGAAAGATATGCTTATCTAACCCTTGATGTTAATCAATATGGCTATGAGATAAATGCTTTATCACTAGGTCGTACGGGGTAGTTGTTTAGACAACGTGGGCGACCAACCTACTTCACCCCAAGTATTTATGACCTTAAAAGGAGTACAGTCTCATGACAGAAATTTCCCGTCGCCGTCTGCTCGGTGGTTCGATTGCGGGTGGCGCCGCCCTATTGGCTGGCGTTGCTAAAGCTGCCGAAGCAGAAGTTCCCCAAAAATGGGATGCCACATATGATGTGATTGTCATCGGTTCTGGTTTTGCTGGGCTTGCTGCAGCCATTGAAGCCAAGAAGGCTGGCGCCAATGTCATCGTGCTGGAAAAGATGCCTACCCCGGGTGGTAACTCGATCATTAACGGCGGTATTTTGACGGCTACTGGCTGCCCGCAGCAGAAGATGCATGGCATTACGGACTCGCCCGATCTCCTTGAGAAGGATATTTTGACCGCTGGTCTGTACATGAATACCTCTGAGAAGGTTCACCTGCTCGCTCAGAGTGCGCTTTCTAACTACGAGTGGACCATTAAAGAGCTTGGTGTGCAGTACATCCCGGATGCGATTGGTCAGGAAGGCGGTCACTCTGTGCCGCGTTATGTCACGACGACCAACGGTTCTGGTTCGGGCATTGTCAATCAAGAGCTCAAGCGCGTTAAGGAACTCGGTATTCCGCTGCAACTCAAGTGCATGGTCGAACATATCATCCGCAACAAGGATGGCCGCGTAGAAGGCTTGCAGGTTCGCGAAGGCTACAAGTTCCCCAACAAGGAAAGTGGCAAGGTGAAGTTCTTGCGCGCCACGAAGGGTATTGTGCTTTGCTATGGCGGTTTCTCCGCTGACGTGAAGTTCCGTATGTATCAGGATCCCAAGCTCAATGAGAAGCTTGATACGACGAATCAGCCAGGGGCTACGTCTGAACTTTGGCGCGAAACCTCCAATATTGGCGCCCTGCAAGTGCAGAACGACTGGATTCAGTGTGGCCCGTGGGGTAATCCCCGCGAAAAGGGTATGGGTATTGGCTGGATGTTCAACCAGACCTCGGCCGCTGAATATGGTCTTTGGGTTAACTCCGATGGTAAGCGCTTTGTCAATGAGCTAGCCAACCGTAAGGTGCGTGCAGACGCCATTATGGTTGAACAAGTTAAGGGCAAGACCTGCTGGGCTATCGCCAACGAACCCAATGTTGGACCGCTCAAGAAGCAGCGCCCGGGCATGCTTGAAAAGATGCTCGAACGCAAGATCGTTGAGAAGTTTGACACCGTTGCCGATATGGCGAAGGCCTGCAAGATTGATCCCGCCGCTTTGCAGAAGCAGATCGACGAATTCAACGAATACGTCAAGGCGAAGAAGGATCCTGTGCTCGGTCGCTATATCAACAATGACCAAGTGCCGCTCACCGAAGGTCCTTGGTACATTGGCGAGCTTTCGCCCAAGGTTCACCACTGCATGGGTGGTCTCGTCACCGACATGGATTGCCATGTGATCGATGTCATGAACGACAAGCCGATTCCTGGCCTCTATGCGGCTGGCGAAGCAACGGGTGGTGTACACGGTGCTGTGCGTCTTGGTTCCGTCGCTATTTTGGACTGCCTCGTCTTCGGTCGTATCGCGGGAGAGCGCGCTGCGGCAGGCAAGTAGTCTTATAGCCTGACGGATAGGAGCCGCTTCGTATGAAGCGGCTCGCCTAAAGTGAGAGGTGAGACGACCTCGGGGGTGTTCTGAAATTTTTTCAGGGCGCCCCCTTTTTGTGCCCTCTGTTTGCGCAAGAAGGTCGTCCGGATTAGGACTCGTTCGCGGCACGATCTTGATTGGCGCCGAGCTTTTCGAGGTGAATGTTAATCATCTTCTGAAACACATTTACAGCGAGCCCAAGTTCACTCGCCATGGCTGTGACAAGCTGGCTATCCACAGCCTCTGGCGTCGTTTCGTGTATGTGCGCAAGGAGCTCGCGTGCGAAGTCTTCCTTCTCAACGCCATCCTTTTCGCTCAGCCGCACAAACGCCTTGCGGATGCGAGCAAAGCCGTTCATTTCTTCGGCATTGAAATAAGGTAGGAACGCTGCAGAGAGGACGCTATTGTTGTAGCTCTGCATCTGAAAGAGCGTCTTGGCAGAAAGCCGTTCATTTTGAGTCAGTTCTGGTACAAGACGCACGGCGGTCCAAAGCGCCACAGCCTCTAGGCAACAAGACCAGAGGATTTGAAAGCGGCGCTTTTTCTTCATGCCGAGAAAAGGGATGGGATTGAGCCGGGCGCGGGCGCGGTGAGCGGCCTCGCGATAGTAGCCGCCGATGGTGAGCTCTGTTGCGCAGCCCCCGAGGGACTGCCCTAATTCTTCTGCAAAGGTCTTTGTGATGCGCTCTTTGGACATGTGTGGCAATTAGGCTCTCCGAGCGCGAGTGGGATCTCAGCCATAGGGGCAGACTTACGCTCAAGGAGAGTCATCTCCTTAGAAGGTTTTTGGAAATGCTAGCGCGAGTGCTTCTAGCGGCACGAGAGAGGGTTGCAGCAAGTAGCGGCTCGAGCTAGTGACTATTGTGGCATAGGGTGAGCCATCTTGTCGTATGTCGTCACAAAGTCAGGAGAAAAAACCTTGTGCTCGCGGGAGCGAATAGAGGCATCATGCTAAAATCTTTAGTTTGAATCGAGGTGCTCTGTGCTCATTTTATGTGCAGGTGCCTCCCCCTTCGACAGGGCGCTAGTCGTGCCTTAGCGCTTGACTGCGTCATCTTTCATCTAGTTTTTCGAGAGTCAAAAAATGGCTATTGAACGTACCCTCTCCATCATCAAGCCGGATGCCGTTGCCAAAAACGTTATCGGCAAGATCTATTCGCGTTTCGAAACCAACGGTCTCAAGATCGTTGCTGCTCAGATGCGCTTGCTCTCTAAGGCCGAAGCCGAAGGCTTCTACGCCGTGCATAAGGAACGCCCCTTCTTTGCTGACCTCGTCAAGTTCATGACCTCTGGCCCCGTGATGATCCAGGTGCTCGAGGGTGAAGACGCCATCAAGAAGAACCGCGAACTCATGGGCGCTACGGATCCGAAGAAGGCTGCCGCTGGCACCATTCGCGCTGACTTTGCTGAAAGCATTGACGCCAACGCTGTGCACGGCTCGGATGCGCCTGAAACCGCTGCGGTTGAAATCGCTTACTTCTTCCCCGCTTTGGCTATTCACAGCCGCTAATCGGGTGAGATGAGGTATCTGCACGTGACTGAACGCATGGAACCCACAACTGCTGCTGAGACGGCAACAGCCAAAGTTAACCTGCTCGATTTCGATCCTGCCGGATTGCTCGAGTGGTGTCGTGAAATCGGTGAAAAGCCATTTCGCGCGACGCAACTGATGCGCTGGCTGCACCGTCATGTTGAAGGCGACTTCGAAAAGATGACCAATTTGGCCAAGTCTTTCCGTTCGAAGCTCGAGACGCTGGCAGAAGTGCGCCCGCCGCAACCGATTGCTGAAAAGCAGTCAGCCGATGGTACGCGTAAGTGGCTCTTTGATGTCGGTAACGGCAATGCGGTTGAAACGGTCTATATTCCCGAGGACGATCGGGGCACGCTTTGCATTTCGACGCAAGCCGGATGTGCTATGGGGTGTCTGTTCTGTTCGACGGGCAAACAGGGTTTCAACCGCAACCTCTCTACGGCGGAGATCGTCGGACAACTTTGGTATGCCGAGCATGAGTTGCGTGCACTCCACGGCGTGACCGACCCGAACGACCGCATCATTTCTAACGTGGTTCTCATGGGCATGGGCGAGCCCTTGCAGAATCTCGATAACGTGATTCGTGCCCTAAAGATTTTTCTGGATGACAATGGCTACGGTCTTTCTCGACGTCGCGTTACGGTGTCGACTTCCGGCCTTGTTCGCCAGATGGACAAACTCGCAGCTGAGGCGCCAGTTGCACTCGCGGTGAGTTTGCATGCCGCCGATGACGAGCTCCGTGACAAACTGATGCCCGTCAATCGTAAGCATCCACTTGAGGAATTGATGGCAGCCTGCCGCCGTTATTTGAAGGTGGCTCCGCGTGATTTCATCACGTTTGAGTACGTCATGCTCGGTGGCATTAACGATCGGCTCGAAGATGCCGACAAGCTGATCGATCTGGTACGACGTGAGCGCGTACCCTGTAAATTCAATCTCATTCCGTTTAATGCCTTTGCGCAGAGTGATCTGCACACACCAGATCGCGAGCAGGTGCTCGCCTTCTGCCGTCGCTTAAACGATGCGGGGATTGTTTCAACCGTGCGCAAGACGCGCGGCGACGACATTGATGCGGCTTGCGGTCAGCTCGCTGGCGAAGTGCGGGATCGCACGCGCCGTGCTGAACGTCTAGCCGAACAGAAGGCACAGGCCAAGATTTATTTTCACAAGACGCTCCCTGGGCAGCGTAAGACGTCTGGGGAATGACGACGGGGGATGGATGTCGTGATGGATAAAGCGCAGAATGAGCGGGCAGAAGCCCGCATAAACGATGCGGCTGGGTTCGGTGCGCGCCTCAAGGCGGCTCGCGAGGAACAGGGAATATCCCTAGGAGACATGGAGGCGCGCTCGCGTCTGTCCGTCGCTCAGCTCAAGGCGCTTGAGGCTGAAAATCTGGCCCTTCTGCCAGAGCCAGTCTATGTTCGTGCTTTTATCCGCAACGTTGCAAATGTGTTGCGAATTGACGCGGCTCCCTTGATTGCGGATTACAGCGCCCGCTACGGAACGGCGAGCGCACCTAGCGGTATTCTTCCTCTGACGGACGTTTCTCATGAACCTGTGATCTCCCGCACGGGCAATCATCGTCTGATGCGTTTGCTGGGTACCGTTGTGCTACTCGTTGCGTTGGTGACGGGTGCTTGGTATGCCTTTACCGACGAGGGTGGCATTCGCTCTCAGATTATCGAACGCATTACGGGTCGGGCCGCAGGGGATACGAACAGTACGGCTACAACGGAAGCGGCGAAAGTGGCCGAGGCCACGGGCATGAAGCAGAGTAGCTCACAGAGCACGACGCCCATGGTGGCGCCCGCCCCCGTGGCGCCCGTGATTGCGCCCGTCAGTGGTAGTACTGCTGGTGGCACGCCTAACGCGAATACTGTGCCAAGCACACCGAATACGACGCCAGAAGGGGCGGTAGCGGCTGGCGCTTCTCAAGCTCAAACGAGCGAGCCCACGAAGTCTGGGCCCGTTGAACAACCGAGTACTGCTGCCACCCAAACGTCTACCCCTGTGGCGGCAACGGACAACGACAAACATAGCAAGCCTGTGGCGAAATCTGCCGATGAGCATCAGGTCGTTTTACGGGTTTCCGCTAATAGTTGGATCGAAGTGATCGGTCGTGGCGGTGAGCGGATCTTTTCCCGCGAAATGACCGCAGGCTCTTCCACGACACTAGTTGTGACGACTGGGGCGCGCTTTACGATTGGCAACAGTCCCGCCACCGTCATGACGGTTGATGGTAATAAATTCGATGTTGCTTCCCATGCAAAAGGGGCAGTCGCTCGCTTTGAGCTGAAGTGAAACTAGCGCACGATCGCAGCTCATCGTTCTCAGGCAAGCAAAGGGCCTTGGCGGCCCTTTCTGTTTCTCAAAATGCGCTCTGCCATCGAAACAGTCAACGGAGTAAAACGTGGCTAAGCAAACCATTCAATTTCATCGAAAATCTCATGCAGTCAAAGTCAGTTGGGGACGTAACACCGTCGTGATTGGCGGTATGGCGCCGGTGGTTGTGCAATCCATGACCAACACGGCAACCACAGATGTCGCTGCCACGGTGGCACAGGTGCTGGAGCTGTGGCGTGCTGGCAGTGAGCTTGTGCGATTAACGGTGAATACGCCCGATGCGGCACGCGCCGTGGTTGATATCCGTAATGAGCTTGACAAAAAAGGGTGCGACGTGCCGCTTGTGGGGGACTTCCACTACAACGGCCATAAGCTTCTCACGGAAATCCCAGAATGTGCAGCCGCGCTCAGTAAGTACCGAATCAACCCGGGTAATGTCGGAAAAGGTGAGAAAGCCGAAGAAAATTTCGCCATGATGATTGAAGCAGCCAAGCGCTATGGCGCTGCGGTTCGCATCGGGGTGAATTGGGGCTCGCTCGACCAAGGGCTACTCGCGCGGCTCATGGATGAAAATCAAACGCGTGAAGTTCCCCTCACGAATCAGGAACTCGTTCGAGAGGCGCTCGTGGAGAGTGCGACCTCAAGCGCTGAGCTTGCCGTGCGTTTGGGACTCGGGGCTGACCGCATTGTGCTCTCGGCGAAAGTCTCTGCGGTGCAGGAACTCATTGCGGTGTATCGGATGTTGGCGCGACGCACCAACTGCGCCCTTCACCTCGGCCTCACGGAGGCAGGTATCGGTAGCAAAGGGATCGTTGCCTCGACGGCAGCGCTCGCCGTGCTACTCGAAGAAGGTATTGGCGATACGATCCGCGTTTCGCTCACCCCCACGCCAGGCGCTCCGCGCACCGAAGAAGTGGTTGTAGCGCAGGAAATTCTCCAAAGTATGGGACTGAGGAACTTTGTACCGCTCGTGACGAGCTGCCCTGGGTGCGGACGTACTACGAGCGATTTGTTCCAGCGATTGGCTGCGAGTACGCAGGCGTTCCTGCGTGAGCGTATGCCCGTCTGGCGCAAGCACTACCCTGGGGTCGAGTCGATGAGTGTGGCGGTCATGGGCTGTGTGGTCAATGGCCCTGGTGAAAGCCGTCAAGCCGATATTGGGATTAGCCTGCCTGGCGCAGGAGAAAGTCCTGTGGCACCAGTTTTTATTCGTGGCACCAAGGTCTGCAGTCTCAAGGGTGAGGACATGCAAGCGCGCTTTCAGGCTATGATTGAGGAATTCGTTCAAAACACCTACCGTTTGCCGCAGGCGGGCGCGGGTGAAGACAATACACAAGTGCAGTGATATGAGCAAAGAAAAATTTTTCGGCGTCAAGGGCATGAATGACATGCTCCCAGAGGATGCCGCGATCTGGCAGACTCTGCAAAAGACAGCTGTTGGCGTAGTGGAGCGCTACGGCTACCAAGAAATCCGCACGCCGATTCTCGAAGATACGCGTGTCTTTACTCGCGGCGTTGGTGAGGTGACGGACATTGTCGAAAAGGAAATGTATTCCTTTACCGACAGCATGAACGGCGATCAGTTGACGTTGCGCCCTGAGTGCACATCGGCTGTGGTGCGTAGTGTCAATGAGCACAACCTGCTCTACGGTGCTGTTCAACGCCTTTGGTACTGTGGTCCGATGTTCCGTCATGAGCGTCCTCAACGTGGCCGTTACCGCCAGTTCCACCAGTTCGGTGTCGAGGCGCTCGGCATGGCAGGCCCTGATATCGATGCGGAAATGCTGGTGATGCTCAACCGCCTTTGGAAGGAGTTGGGTGTTGGTAGCGTGCGACTTGAACTGAATACGCTCGGTGCCCTCGAAGAGCGCCAAGCACACCGTGCAGCCCTGATTGCATATTTTGAGCAGCACCAAGACATCTTGGATGAGGACGCACGTCGCCGCCTGCACACCAATCCGCTACGTATTCTCGATACGAAGAACCCAGATATGCAGGACATGGTCAATGCCGCGCCCCGCTTGCTAGACTTTTTGGGTGAAGAGAGTCGCGTATTCCTCTCGCGCATTGAGTCGATTCTTAGTGCACAGGGTATCGAATACTCGATTAATCCTCGCCTCGTCCGCGGTCTTGACTACTACAACCATACGGTCTTTGAGTGGATTACGGATAAGCTTGGTGCGCAAGGTACGATCTGCGGCGGCGGCCGTTACGATCCGCTCATTGAGATGCTTGGTGGGCGTCCGGCGCCTGGCGTCGGTTTCGCAATGGGTATGGAGCGCATCATCGAACTCATGCGTGAATGCAATGTGGTGCCCACTCGCTCGGCAACCGATGTGTATGTGATTCACCATGAGGGCGACGCACATTTACGCGCCATGGTGCTTGCTGAAGCACTGCGTGACGCTGGAGTGCGTGTCATTGTGCATCCCGGTGAAGCTAGCCTCAAGGCGCAGATGAAGAAGGCCGATGCTAGCGGTGCGGAGTTTGCGCTCTTTGCCACGACAGACGAGCTCGCACAGGGGAAAGTGGCCGTTAAGGCGTTGCGCGCGCGCGCAGAGGCGCCCTATACGGAACAGAGCTTACTTGCGTTTGAAGAGGCGCCCGAAGCAATTCGCCAAGCGCTCTGCGCACTGCACAAATCCCATCAATAGCGCTTACGGTTAAAGGAAAGTAACATGGCCTACGACTTAGAAGAACAAGAGAGTATTGACCAGCTGAAGGCTTGGTGGGACAAGTGGGGGACGGCGCTTACCGCTGTGGTCTGCGTGATCTGTCTTGCGTTTGCTGGCTGGAATGTCTGGAACTGGTGGCAACGGAATCAGGTCGCCAAGGCAAGCGCTGTGTACGTTGCTTTGCAGACCGCGGTAGAGCAGGGTGACAAAAAGAGTATTGGCTCTACATCGCTTGGGCTGATCGACGAGTACAGCTCGACGGTGTATGCGCCGCTCGGTGCACTCAATGCAGCTGCTGCCCAAGCACGTCTTGGAGATACGGATGCTGCCACCAATCTGCTTAATTGGGTGATCAATCAAAAGTCTCATCCTGAATATGCGGATATTGCGCGCGTACGTTTGGCTGCTGTGCTACTGTCGGCAGGAAAAGCTGCCGATGCCCTTAAGGCGCTAGAAGCTGTCAAGCCCGTAAAGGCGCTTGAGATTGAACTCAATGACCGTTTTGGCGACGTGTATTTCGCGCTCGGCGACTTTGCCAAAGCGAAGGAAAGCTGGGGTAAAGTACTCGCTACGACCGATCCCATGGATAACAACCTGCGCACCCTTGTGAACCTGAAGATGGGTGCGATTCCCGTGACCAAATAATGCCGTTAGGGCGCAGGCTCGCGTAGCAAAGCCTGCGTTCGATCGACCGTTCCAAACAGAGTAAAAACGGAGCACACTCGCATGAAATTGAAACACTGTTCCCTTCTCGCAGCTATGTTGCTCACATTGCCGCTTGCTGGCTGCGGGCTCTTTTCGTCTAGCTCGGGGCACGAGCCCGTGGAATTAGAGAGTATTAATGAAACGGTCAAGACAAAAACGGTTTGGGTAGCGGATGTCGGCGATAGTGACTCTGCGTACCTCGTGCCGGCGGTCACGGACAACGCTGTCTATGCCGCAGGGGGTGATACGCTCTATCGACTCTCTCGTGATGATGGCGCCAAAGTTTGGAGTGCCGATCTACAGGGCACTGTGACGGCAGGTGTTGGTAGCGACGGCAGTACGGTTGCGGTGGTCTCTGCGGGCGGTGTTTTAGAAGTCTTTAATGCCGAAGGCAAAGCACGTTGGAACAAGAAGCTCTCTGCGGACGCGTCAGTGCCGCCTCTTGTCGGCAATGGACTTGTGGTGGTCACGAGCGCCGATGCTCGTACGACAGCCTTTGATATTGGTAGCGGCGCGCAACTCTGGTCTTATCAGAGTCAGGCGCCCGCGTTGACACTGCAGGTCTACCGCGAGATGGCTTGGTCACCGGCGGGGATTTTGGTTGGGCAAAGCAATGGGCGTTTGCTTGCGTTGAACGCGCGTGGGGAAGTGGTGTTTGATGCGGTGATTTCTGAGCCGCATGGCATCACGGAAGTGGAACGACTCGTGGATGTGGTTGGTCGCCCGTGGATTGATGCAAAACTCATGTGCGCGGCCACCTTCCAAGGTTCGACGCTCTGCATGAATGCTCAGAATGGGCAGCCGGTTTGGTCCGCCAAAGTGGACGCCGTGACGGGACCCGTGGGCGACAATGAAAAAATGTATGTTGTCGATGCTAAAGGCATCATTCATGCTTATAATCGCGAAAACGGACGGGAGGCTTGGAGTCGAGATGAGCTCCTCTACCGTAACCCATCAGCGCCCGTGAAGGTGGGCGGTACCATTGCCGTGGGTGACCTAGAAGGGTACATCTCCTTTTATGACCCAGCGACTGGTAAGACGGTATCCCGCCTGCACCTCGGTGGCGCGATTACGACGCCAGCCACGCCACTCGCTTTTGGTGCCGTATTCCAGACGGTCGATGGCGATGTGGCCTATGTCGTCCAAGACTCGCTCATGCAATAACATGACCTGACGCATAGCACGTTTTCGTCGGGTTCAGCCGTGAGCGGTTCGTGGAGTTCTTTCCTCGAGCCGCTCTTTGATTTTTCAGAATTCTCTTAAGACATGCTTCCTGTTGTAGCCTTAGTGGGGCGCCCTAATGTGGGCAAGTCCACCTTGTTCAATCGACTGACCCGCTCCCGTGATGCCATTGTGGCGGATTTCCCGGGATTGACTCGCGACCGGCAGTATGGTCAGGGACGCGTCGGCCCTCTGCCGTATATCGTGGTCGATACGGGTGGTTTTGAACCGATTAAGACCGAAGGTATTGAGCAGGCCATGGCGAGCCAAGCCGAGATGGCTATTGCTGAAGCCGATGTGGTGCTCTTTGTCTGCGATGCGCGCTCGGGGCTTACGCCTCACGACCAGCGAATTGCCCGCTATTTGCGAGAAACGGGGCGCAAGATTATTCTCGTTGTGAATAAGGCAGAAGGCCTCTCAGATGTGGCCAAAGCGGAGTTTTACGAACTTGGTCTCAACGAACCGTACCTTATTTCTGCGGCGCACGGCCAAGGTGTACGCTCTGTGATGGATCTCGTGCTCGAGGACTTTGAGCCTGAGCAAGAAGAGTCCGAAGATCCTGATGCGCCAAAGCGCCTCAAGGTGACGCTCGCAGGGCGTCCGAATGCGGGCAAATCTACGCTCATCAACGCCCTCATCGGTGAAGAGCGACTCATTGCCTTCGATATGCCGGGAACGACGCGTGATGCGATCAAGGTGGATTTCGACTATAACGATCGCCCCTATGAGCTTGTGGATACCGCTGGCTTGCGTAAGAAAGGCAAGGTCTTTGAAGCTATTGAAAAATTTTCTGTGGTCAAAACGCTTCAAGCCATAGAGGACTCCAATGTGGTGATTCTCGTGGTGGATGCAAAGAATGGCATCGCGGATCATGATGCCCATATTGCGGGTTACGTGCTTGAGAGCGGACGTGCGCTGGTGGTGGCGGTAAACAAATGGGATTTGCTCGATAACTACGAGCGTGAGATGTTCAGTCTTGAGCTTGAGCGCAAACTTCATTTCTTGCGTTGGGCACGCATGATTCGCATTTCTGCACTCAAGCGCAATGGACTCAATCACTTGATGAAAGCGGTTGATGAGGCTCATGCCGCTGCTTATCGCAAGATCAGCACGCCGAAGCTGACGCGCGCGCTTTTGGAAGCGGTCGAGCGACAGCAACCTCCGCGTGCACGTGGCGGGCGCCCCAAGCCTCGTTATGCCCACCAAGGCGGAAGTAACCCGCCTGTGATCGTGGTGCACGGCAATGCGCTTGAGGATATCGGCGAGTCGTATCGCCGCTACTTGGAGAGTTTCTTCCGCGAGAAATTCGATTTAGCAGGAACCCCTCTGCGCATTGAGTTCCGTACCAAAGACAATCCTTTTGTCAAAGACGAAAAGCGCTAAGGCGTCGCTTTTTGTTAACAAAGCGCTTCAATCTGAGGCGCTTTTTTTATGTAGCCACGTTTAGTAGTAGTGCTAATATGTGAGCAGTTCCTAGTGAGATCAGGGACAGCTCAAGTATCGTGAAGCCGCATTCTTCGCGACAAAGAACAACAAATATACCGAGGGTAACCGAGACGCCATGCTCGGCCCACTTGGGTGGAGAAGAATAATTATGACAACAAAAGGTCAGCTCCTTCAGGATCCGTTCCTCAATAGTCTGCGCAAGGAGCATATCCCCGTGTCGATCTACTTGGTCAACGGGATAAAGCTTCAGGGCCAGATCGAGTCTTTTGACCAGTACGTGGTTCTCCTGCGCAATACTGTTACACAGATGGTCTACAAGCATGCCATTAGCACTGTGGTTCCTACACGTGCTGTCACCATGCCTACTGAACCGGAGAAGTAAGATAGCTATCTTTCAGATTGATGCTGAGCGCGAGGAGGAGTCCTCCCGCGCTCTTTTGGTGTCCGTCAACATCGGACGCACGGTTTATGATGATTCGGCGGAAGAACTTGCGTTGCTCGTCAAGTCCGATGGGCTTGAGCCCTGCGGATTGATGACGGCGAAGCGAGATAAGCCGGATCCTGCCTTTTTCATTGGTAGTGGCAAAGTTGAAGAACTTGGCGAACTTGCCAAGGAGGTGGGCGCGAACATCGTGGTGTTCGACGTTGCGCTTTCCGCAGCGCAGCAGAGAAATATTGAACGCACGATCGGCTTGCCAGTGCTCGATCGCACTCAGCTCATTTTGGATATTTTCCGAGCACGAGCTAAAAGCCGTGAGGGTCGCTTGCAGGTTGAACTTGCACAGCTCGAGCACCTCTCGACGCGGCTCGTGCGTGGTTGGACGCACTTGGAGCGTCAGCGCGGTGGCCTTGGAAAAACGGGTGGCCCCGGTGAAAAGCAGATTGAGCTTGACCGTCGCTTGATCGGTGTGCGAATGAAGCAGTTGCGTGACCAGCTTAAGCGTCTGAGCAGACAGCGTAACACGCAACGCAAAGCGCGCATCAAGGGTGATACGCTCACGGTGTCGCTGGTGGGTTATACCAATGCAGGCAAATCCACGCTTTTTAACCGCTTGACTCGTGCTAACAGCTACGCGGCGGATCAACTCTTTGCAACTCTCGATACCACAGCACGCCGCTGCTGGATCAGTGAGACAGAGACTGTGGTTGCTAGTGATACGGTGGGCTTTATTCGTGGGCTCCCTCACCAGTTGATTGAAGCTTTTAAGTCAACACTTGATGAGACGGTGCACGCTGATTTGCTCTTGCATGTGGTAGATGCTTCATCTGTGGCCAGAGAGGATCAGATTCGTGAAGTCAATCACGTGCTCGAGGAAATTAAGGCCAATGATGTGCCGACGATCCTTGTTTACAACAAGATCGACCGAGCAGGGCTCGCTGCTGAAATTCTTCGCGATGAAGCGGGGCGCCCAAAGTCGGTGACGGTCTCTGCAATGACGGGCGAGGGGCTGGATTTACTGCGTAGCGCGATCGGTGAATTTGCTCACCAGTGGCGCGTCGAGCATCCCAATGAGCCAAGAGAGCTTGAGCCGTGGGAACACCCTGAGATCGAAGCCGAGCAAGCACTGCTTGCTGACGACAACATTGAAAATTACCTCTGAGTGTCAACCCGCTTGGCGGAAATTATCTTTACAGTTCGGGCCGTCTCTCTTTTGAGGACGGCCCGTTTCAATTTGATCGCTAGAGCGCGCTATCGCGCTCGGGTGTTTAGATCAACGTCAAAAAGCGCGAGACCATGCGGATACGCTCTTCAACCGTATTGATCGAGAGGAATTCCTTTTCGCTATGGAAGCTTCCGCCGTCTGGGGCGCAACCATCGACAACTGGCACCCCCATTTCAGCAATGTGGTTGCCGTCGCTACCTCCGCCCGCGTCGACCCACTCTGCGGTAAAGCCTTCGAGTCGAGCCGCTTCAGTAATCTTTGCAACGAGCTCTTTGGTGTCCTCTGAGAGCGGCATGGCTGGTGTGTAGCTCTTGACGGAGATTTCCTGCGTCACGCCTGCAACCCAATCACGCGCGGCGAGCGCTTCAATTTGTGCGCGCAATGCAGCGCCATCTTCATCGAACCAGAAGCGTGTGTCGATCTCAAGTGCGCAGTCTTGTGGAATGACGTTAGAGACCGTACCACCGTGGATGACACCAGGGTTGACCGTGGTGCCCTTGGCTGCATCGGCGAGTTCATACGCAGCAAGTGCAAAACGCATGGCAGCGACATTTGCGTTGGCACCGTCTTGGGGGTTGTTACCTGCGTGAGCAGCACGTCCCTTGAATTGTACTTTGAAGGCTTGAACGCCTTTGCGTGAACGAACAAGTTTGCCGCCAGCGCGAGCGGCTTCAAAAATGAGCACGTTATCGGCTTTAGCACCAATGCTCTTGAGCCACTCCGAGGAGTGCTTAGAGCCCGTTTCTTCATCAGGGTTGTAGGCCACGCAGATGGAGAGTCGGGCAAGATCCTCGGGGCGGGCAGCCTTAAGCGCGTAGTAGATGGCAAGCACACCGCCTTTGCAGTCCGAGCAACCAGGACCATAGGCTCGATCGCCATCGACGCGGAAGGGGCGAGCAGCTGCGGTTCCGTCTGGGAAAACCGTGTCGAGGTGTGCATTCATCAGTACGTCGTACTTCTCTGCCTCTGGCTTATTGCGTGCGATAAGGCCTCGACCCACTTCGGGACCTAGGTCGACGAGTTCACAAGTAAAGCCGATGGACTCAAAGTGAGCTTTCATAATTTCGGCAGCACGGGTGACGCCAGCGATGTTGGCGGTACCCGCGTCGAGATTGACGAGTTCAGAAAGATCCTTGAGATAGTTTGAGAGTACGGTCATGAGACGCTCCTCTGAAAATGGGAAAATATTGAGCCCAAAGCAGAAGCGCAAAAGAAATGGGCTCCGTGCTTGGGCTTTGTGGGTATTGCTTGAGTGTAGCAAATTCAGTTCCGCGCTCTTTTTTGCAAACCACAGTCTTTCGCCTTGGTCAAATCGCTTTAGGGAATTGACGGGGCGAGCATGAATTAGCACATGTTTCGTCACATTTTTGCCGCACCCACCCACGCTCGATGCGCCGCTCAGAGCATTCTCGGTTGTCTAAGTAATATAGAATCAGGCAATAACGACCAAGGTGTCTGCACGATTCGCCTGTGGCGATCGCGCTAGCACTAGCCACATAGTTGGGAGTAAGACAATGTCATTGAATGACCCCCGTTGGGGCCGTGGCTCGCAAGACGAGTCTGACGATGAAGACCGCAAGGATGAGACGCGGCAGCAGGATGAGGACGGTGAGAAGCGTCGCGAATCCCCAAATAACACAAACCCCAAGCGCCCTCGTAAGGAGCCGAGCACGCAAGATGAGATTGATGCGATGCTTGAGGATGCAAAACGCCTTTTTGCTGAGATTTTTGGGGTAAAGACGGAAGGCGATCGTCGCAGCCGTCCCAATAAGCTTAAGAGTCGAGATGATTTCTCGCGTGATGATGAAGAGCCAGAAGAAATCCGTCCAAGCCGTCATCGCACGGCGGAGCCGTCTGAGAGCGGCAGTGGGGGTGGTAACAACTGGCATCCTCCCATTCCACCGATCACACCGAAAAACCTCGGTCGTGGCACAGGCGTTGGGATGGGCGTGGCGCTTTTCATCGCGCTTGTCGGCTGGGCCGCTACGGGCTTTTACATCGTGCCGGAAGGTCAAACTGGCATTGTGACGACGTTTGGCCGCTATAGTGAGTCGACAGCCCCAGGTTTTCGTTGGCATATGCCGATGCCGCTACAAGATGTGCAGTTGGTAGATGTGAGTAGCGTGCGTACGGCCGAAATTGGTTCGGGTAGTCAGAGTGAGCGCCTGCGTGAAGCCCTGATGCTTACGGATGACGAGAATATCGTCGATATGCAGTTCACCGTGCAGTATCGCATTAAGCCAGGCACGGGCGCACGTGACTATGTCTTTAACATTCGGCAGCCTGAACGCACCGTGGTCCAGGCGGCAGAAAGCGCCATGCGTGAAGTCGTAGGCCGCAAGACCATGGACAGCGTGCTCTTTGAGAGCAAGGCGGAAATTGCCGATGCTGTACGTAAGTCGATGCAAGATATGCTCGACCGGTATACCTCAGGTATTGAAATCATGAGCGTGGCTATCCAGAACGCGCAGCCTCCGCAGCAGGTTCAGGCTGCTTTTAATGATGCGGTTAAGGCTGGTCAGGATAGGGAACGCGCGATTAACCTCGGTGAGGAATATCGCAACGCGGTGATTCCGCGCGCTCAAGGTAACGCTGCCCGTCTGAAGGAAGATGCGCTCGGTTATCAGGCGCGCATCACTGAGACTGCTCGCGGTGATGCTTCGCGATTTGAAGCACTGCAGGCGGAGTATGCAAAGGCGCCCGAAGTGACACGTGACCGTCTCTATATCGATAGCGTCAAGGACGTTTTCGCTAAGACGACGAAGGTCTATGTCGATTCGCACAGCAACAACATGCTTTATCTGCCTTTGGAGAAAATCATGGAGAAAACGCGCCAGAGTGCTGAAGAGGCCGTGAGCGCGAGTACGCGCCAGAGTGAACCAGCACCGGCCGTTGTGGGGGGAGCGCAGCAGAGTGCTGCGCAAAGCTGGCAGGATCGCCGCACAGGCACTGAACTCGATACGAGTCTCAGACTCGGCCGCAACCGCTAAGAGCAGAGGGAGAGAAGAACATGAAGAAACTCAGTTCCTTGTTGACGCTCGTGCTCATTATTGGCGTTGCTCTCAGACTCTGTGTCTATACCGTCAATGAACGGGAATATGCGCTGGTATTTGCGCTCGGTGAACTTAAGAGTGTCATCGATCAGCCAGGGCTTCACGTCAAGTTGCCACCACCTTTTCAGAACGTGGTTTACCTTGATAAACGTATTCTTAACCTCGATGGCGCTGATGCGGATTTGGTTCAGACCAGTGAGAAGAAAAACCTGTTGATTGATACGTTTGTGAAGTGGCGCATCGAAGATCCGCGCCTCTATTGGGTGTCCTTCCAGGGAAATGAACGTGCCGCGGAAAATCGTCTCTCTGCGCTTTTGCGTGACGTGCTCAACATTGTCGTCAATAAGCGCACGGTCAATCAAATCACGAGCTCTGAGCGTGAAAAAGCGATGCGCGAGATTTCCTCCATGCTGCAGGATCGCGTCAAGGATGTGGGCATCGGCATTGTGGATGTGCGCATGAAGCGCGTGGACTTCACCCCTGAGATTTCGGAGTCGGTCTACCGGCGTATGGAAGCGGAACGTAAGCGTGTAGCCAGTGAAGAGCGCTCTAAGGGTAATGCACAAGCCGAACGTATTCGTGCTTCTGCTGACCGTGAAAGCGAAGTGATCTTGGCGCAAGCCTATCGTGAAGCTCAGACCATCAAGGGTGAAGGCGATGCAGCTGCTGCCGATATTTATGCAAAGGCTTTTGCTCGCGATCCCGAATTCGCTCGTTTTTACCGCTCGCTCGAAGCGTACCGTAGTACCTTCCGCGATAAGAGTGATGTGATGGTGGTGGATCCTTCGAGTGACTTCTTCAAGTACTTGAAGAAGGAGCGCCCCGACGCAAAGCCCACTTCGCCCTAAGCTTCAAGAAGCAGCACGCTTAAGGCGCGTGCACGCAGTGAAAACTAAAACCCGACACTCTCTAGCAGAGGTCGGGTTTTCCCGTGTAGGGAAGATCCCAAGGCGGAAAAGTGCGCAATACGGCCGCGCCAGCAAGGCATACTTTGCTACACTTCATCCTTGGGTCACAGATTTTGTCATCATCCTAGCCCCCTTCCTGCGGGTTGAGGGCCTCAATTAAAGGTGCGCGTGCATGGCCAGCTGGTTATTGCCGGAACATTTTGCCGATATTCTGCCGCGCCAAGCCAGAAGCTTGGAGCGGATTTCGCGCAACATCATCGACTTACTGACCTCCTACGGTTTCGAACTTGTTGAGCCGCCTCTGGTTGAATACGTTGATTCGTTGCTCACGGGAAGCGCTTCAGATCTCTCCCGAAATACCTTCAAATTTACCGATCAAGGCGACGGTGGCCTGTTAGGGTTGCGTGCTGATATGACGCCGCAGGTGGCGCGTATCGACGCCCATATTCTCGGACGGCGTGGTGTGACACGCCTCTGCTACAAGGGTTTTGTCGTACACCAGACGCCAGCCCATCCACTCGCAAGTCGCCAGCCTTATGTGGTGGGGGCCGAGTTGTTTGGCTCCAAGGGACAGCGCACTGACTGTGAAGTCATTCGCCTAGCGGTGAGCGCAGCAAGACGCGCTGGCGTGCAGAAGATGCATCTTGACATTGGACACGTAGGGCTCGTGCGTGCACTACTCGCAGCGGAGACGCTCACACAAGAGCAGACAGCCATGGTGCTTGAAGCGCTTCGTCTCAAGGATCGTGTGCGCCTTGAGCCCCTAGCAGGGGTGCTCACGGATGAGGGGATGAAAGCCTTGGTGCTGCTCACAGAAACTTATGGTGATCTCTCTGTGTTAGCGACATTGCGTCGCGAGCTACCTGCACGCGCTGGCGTAGCCGAAGCGCTCGATGAAGTTGCGTATCTGGCTGAACATGCGGGGGCTCGATTTGTCTCGGTTGACTTCTGCGATGTGCATGGTTACGGCTACCTCACGGGAGTGAGCTTTGCTGGTTATGTCGAGGGACTCTCACAGCCTGTGTTGCGTGGTGGTCGCTACGACAGCATCGGTGAAGCGTTCGGTCGTGCACGGCCAGCCGTGGGCTTTACCGTGTACCTGCGGGAAATCATTTCTACAACCTACCATGCACTGCCTGAGGCGATTGTGGCGCCTGCGGAGGATTCCGAATCATTATCCAAAGCGATGGCGGCGTTGCGTGAACAGGGTGAGATTGTCGTGCAGCTTCTCCCAGGGGAGGCGGCTGAAGATTTGTTGTCTAGTTTTAAAATCGACCGTGCGCTTGTGCGGCTCGACAGTCAATGGGTGGTGCAAGCCACTGAAATTCGTAAATAAGGGAAATCCAAATGGCCAAAAACGTGGTTGTTGTCGGTGCCCAGTGGGGTGACGAGGGTAAGGGTAAGATCGTGGACTGGCTCACCGAAAAGGTGGCTGGTGTGGTTCGCTTCAATGGCGGGCACAACGCTGGTCATACGCTCGTGATCAACGGCAGGAAGACCATTCTCCGTCTTATTCCGTCTGGCATCATGCACCCCACCTCCGTGTGCTACCTCGGTAACGGTGTTGTCTTCTCGCCCGAAGCGTTCTTCCGCGAGGTTGACGAACTGATTGCCGCGGGTGTCCCCAATGTCGAGAAGCGCCTCTTTGTGTCTCAGAACTGCCCGCTTATCATGCCCTATCACGTTGCGCTAGATAAGGCGCGTGAAGCCGCTGCGGGTGCCAAGAAGATTGGTACGACGGGGCGCGGTATTGGTCCTGCGTACGAGGATAAGGTGGCACGTCGCACTGTGCGTGTGGCCGACCTTTTTGAGCCGGAACGCTTCGCTGAGATTGTCCGTTCGGTGTTGCATTACCACAATTTCGTGCTCGAAAACTACCTCCATGCTGAGGCGCTTGACGCGGAAAAAGTCATCGCCGAGACACTCGCCTACGCCGACCGCCTCCGTCCGATGGTTTGCGATGTCTCTGAAGCGCTCAATGAGCAGATGGCCGAAGGTAAGAGCTTCCTCTTTGAAGGGGCGCAGGGGTCGATGCTTGACATTGACCACGGCACGTACCCGTTTGTGACCAGCTCGAACACCGTTGCGGGCTCAGCTTGCGCTGGCGCGGGTGTCGGACCTGACAAACTCAACTATGTCTTGGGCATTACCAAGGCTTACTGTACACGCGTTGGCGAAGGCCCCTTCCCCACGGAATTGCTCTGTGAAATGGGTGAAGAGCTCCGTAAAAAGGGCAATGAATTTGGTGCGGTGACGGGGCGTCCTCGTCGTTGCGGTTGGTTTGACGGGGCAGCGTTGCGTCGTGCCGTGCAGATCAATGGCCTTTCTGGGCTCGCGATTATGAAGCTAGACGTGCTCGACGGGCTGAAGACTGTCAAGTTGGGTGTGGGCTACAAGTACAAGGGACAGGTGCTCTCTGTGATGCCTTCTGGCGCGGATGCCGTGGCAGAGTGCGAGCCGATCTTTGAAGAGTTCCCTGGCTGGAGCGAAAGCACGTTTGGTCTGACCAAGTGGGAACAACTCCCCGAATCTGCTCGCCGCTTCCTTACGCGTCTAGCGGAAGTCGCTGGGGCGCCGATTGCCTTGGTGAGCACGGGGCCGGATCGTGAACAGACGATTTTGCATACTGATCCGTTTGCTTAAAAACAAAGTCAACGCGGTCTAATTGATCTGAGGGCAGGATGTACATGCATTCTGCCTTCATTTTTTGGCCTCGCAGTGCCAAATTCATGTAGAATCACACCTTTCTAAAAATCAAGCGCTTCACGGTGGTGTTGCTGCGAGGCGTTTGTCCTTTACCTTAAGATTTACGGGAGTCTCCGTCGCCCAGACGTTACATGACGCCAGTGAGGGCGCAGCGGCACACAATACTAAGCGAGTTTGACATGGCTGATAAATTCTATTCCTGGGACGAATATATTCGCCTCAATGAAAAACTGGTTGCCACCGTTGCCAAGAGCGGCTGGGAGTTCGACAGCATTCTTTGTCTTTCCCGCGGCGGTATGCGCCCCGGTGACTTCTTCAGCCGCGTCTATGACATGCCTCTGGCGATTCTCTCCACGAGTTCCTACCGCGAAGCCAAGGGGACGGTGCAGAGCGAGTTGGATATCGCCGAAACGATTACGGGTGTGAGCCGCCTCGAAGGTCGTGTGCTCCTTGTTGACGATATGGTTGACAGCGGTAAGACCATCAAGGAAGTGATTGAAGTGCTCAAGCAGCGCTACCCCGAAATCACTGAAATCCGCGTGGCTGTGCTTTGGTACAAGTCGCACTCCGTACTCAAGCCCGACTGGTACGTCGAATTCTTGCCTGACAATCCTTGGATTCATCAGCCGTTTGAAATGTACGATGCCATGGGCAAAGACAAGATTATTGAACTCGTTGAGGGCGCTGAAAAAACCGAATAAACGGGTGTTTAAATCTATGGCTCAAGTAAACTTATTTTCAAATTTACTTGAGCCTTTTTCTTTTTGCTCGCTCGAGTTGAGGTATCTTCAATGCAATCGTCACGCTTGTGGTGCCGCCTTACCTCGATCGCCATGAGCAAAAAGAATTCTCTTTGGCAAGAAAGGAAATCAGTCATATGAGCGCAACCAAGACAACCACTGCTGTGATTGAGCAGAACATGGGGGTCGATACGCAGAGCCTGGATACAGCAGCAAATGCTGTCATCGGTTTTAGCGATCGTATCGCGAAAGTCGTTTCTCAGTTCTTTACGCATATTTCCATTGAAAACCTGCTGCTACAGGTGGTCACGGTTGCCCTCAGTATTGCTGTCGGCTATTTTCTCTCGCGCAAGCTGAATGCCGCGGTGGATCGCCTGATGCCCAAGCGTGAGGCCAAAGGCTTCGTTGCCTATCTTCGGCGCGTGTTTGTGCGTTTTGTAAATAACATCTCGTTTAGCTTTCTTTCTGGCTGCACCCTCTCGCTTGGCGCTTATATTCTTCTGCATGGACTCGGCTACCACGCTGTGTCGCTCTTCGTGGTTCGCATTGCCTATAGCCTCTTCTTCTCGTTTGCGCTGTTGTCGCTTTTGATGGAGTGCTTGCAGGGGATGGTCGGCAGTAGCTGGATTACCCCGCGTGTGCGACGTTTCGTGACAACGACCTTTTGGTCACTTGCGGTATTGCAGTTCTTCGGCATTCTCACTGATGTGGTCGATAAGCTCAACAGCGTGAATGTGCCACTTGGTGGCGGTACCATGACGGTTTGGACGCTCATGGTGGCCATCTTCTCCGTGCTCTTGACGCTTGCAGTTGCCAACTGGCTTGCTGGTGTGGTCAAGCAGTTTATCGATGGACTCGATACGCTCTCCGCCAATATCAAGGTTGTGCTCTCGCGCATTGTCACGGTGGGTTTCATGATTTTGGCGGTGGTCACAGGACTGGGTTCAGTGGGGATTGACCTTACGGTGCTCTCGGTCTTCGGTGGCGCACTCGGCGTTGGCTTGGGCTTTGGGTTGCAAAAAATCGCGTCCAACTATATCTCTGGGTTCATCATTTTGCTTGACAAGTCCATCAAGATCGGTGACTTGGTTACGGTGGGAGGATTCCGTGGTGAGGTCACGGAGATCAATACTCGCTACACCGTGGTGCGTAATGCTGAAGGGGTTGAGAACATTGTTCCGAACGAAAGTTTTGTGACCAGCCCCGTGATGAATCACTCCTACGGCTTTGACTCCTGTGTCTCTTATGTGAACGTGGCTGTTGCGTACGGTTCGGATGTGGAACGTGCGCTAGCGATCATGCTTGAGGAGGGGATGCGTGAGCGCCCCCGTATCGATACAACGCGTCGCGGCTGGGCTTGCATTGATTCGTTTGGCGGCTCTGGTATCAATCTCTCACTTGGCTTCTGGGTCAAGGATCCCAAGAATGGCACAGCAGGTCTTCGCACACAGATTTCAGTGGCCATCATGAAGCGTTTTGCAGAGGAAGGTATTGAAATCCCGTATGACCGCCTCGAGATCAATTTGCGAGAAGTCGCTGCTAAAGAGCTTCCCGTGCTGATCACCGAGACGGGCTCGGCAAAGGAAGAAAGCTAAAGCGCTCAGTCGCCGATAGCGTGCTCATCAAACTTAGATCAGGCGCGATCGGTGTTGAGGCTAGGAGAGTTGAGAGGTTTGCTTGTTTCGTGCAAGCCTCTCTTTCTTGGAGAGGCTTGCGTTTGCGTGGCGCGCTATCAGTCTGTATGCGCTGGTGCAGTGTCAAGCGTGCTCAGCTCCCAGCGTAGGACCATGCCGCAACTCATCAGTGCCGCGTTTAAGGTATCGATTTTCGTCGGGTGCGTGAGTTTGAGCATACGGCTAGCTTCTTGGGGCAGTACGTCGAGGCGGCGAGAGAGCTCAGCAACCGAGATATTTTCTTTACGCACATAGGCGGCCAAGAGTAGCTTGGCCACGGTAGTGGGTTTGAGCCAGAGTTTCTCTTCTCCAGGACAAACTTCGGACGGCAACGGCATCGGTGCGCCATTTTTCACGAGCGTATCGCAATAGTTGAGGAACTCATCGTTGAGCGTGCCGAGTAGTCGCGCAAGCGTAGGGGCTTTGGCAACGAAATCTGGAAAATCCCGAAAATGCGCGCAGAACTCGCCTTGAGCGTTCTGTTCAAGCCAGTAGGGATAGTGATCGATCAGCATGAGCGGCACCTCTTTTGATGGGCTCCTCTCTTAAGTAAGTGGGCAGAAAGGAGCTGTTTGGCATTCTAATCGATGTGCTCGGGTGGCGAGGCCGCTATTGCATGCGCTTTAGGAGTTTTGCGCTCAGGCGCCTCACTGTGCGACGTGGTAGCCACTTAGAGAGCAAAGCGCTGATGCGGTTAAGACGCCCCTCGATGGCAATGGGGCGTCGCTCAAACATGGCTTCGAGCCCATAGACTGCAACGTCGGCTGCGTTGGCACTCGCTCGGTCGAAGGGGCTGTCGGCGAGCAGACCTGCGTTGAGACCAAAACGCGTCCGTGTGGGTCCAGGGCAGAAAGCAGTGACGCTCACGCGGCTCGTGGCAAGTTCTTCAGCGAGCGACTCAGAAAAGCTGAGCACATAAGCTTTTGTGGCGCCGTAAACGCCAAGGTAAGGACAGGCCTGAAAAGCTGCAGTACTGGCCACATTCATGATGTAGCCAGCGCGCTCGCTTGCAAGCATCCGCTGGGCGGCGCCCTGTGAAAGGAGCGTGAGTGCGGTCACATTGAGCGCAATCATGTCGGCGAGTAGATCTGCAGACTTATCGATACTGCGACCAAACGCACCAAAGCCCGCGTTATTGATACATACCTCGGGGGTGCGTTTATAGCGGCTCAGCCACGAGAACAGCTCGTCAATGGCCTCACGCTGGGTAAGGTCAGCAACGAGCACCCAAGCTGGATTCGGTAGCGTTTGTTTGAGTGCTTCGAGTGCTGCACGGTTTCGCGCCACTAAGAGCACTTCATAGCCTCGTGCGCTTAAGCCCTTGGCCATTTCTAGCCCTAGCCCACTTGAGGCTCCCGTCACCACAGCAAAGGGGAGCGCCTGCTGCGCTCGATTTGTGTGTAGCGCATCGGCAGGTGAGCGCTCACCTTCGTGAGTTTCTTCGACTTCTGAGGTTGTGGTGTCTGGATTCATGGCGGTGGTCATGGTAAGTAGCGCTTAGAGCGCGCATTCTGTAATGAGTCAGACAGTGCCGCCCTCTCAAGCGAGACTCGCAGATAGAGAGAGGGCGGTCACGGTGGCCCAAAATTAGTGTTGAGCGAGTTTAAAGGAGTCAATACCGCGCTTTAGACGCGCGAGCGCCTCTTCAAGTCGGCTAGGCTGTGTGGCGGTGTTAAACCGCAGAAAAGCTGCACCATTGCCGCGGAACACGGAACCAGCTGAGATGATTAACCCTTCATGCTTGCGGAGGTGTTTAACGAGCGCATCGGTGTTGGTGGTGATTGCCGAGCAGTCAATCCACACAAGGTAGGTGGCTGGCATGAGGTTCACTTTAAGTTCGGGTAGCGCTTGAGCACAGAATTGCACCACGCGCTGCTTATTTTTGAAAAGCACCTCGCGCAACTCCTCGAGCCACTTTTCGCCCCCCGTATAGGCGCCGATCGCAGGATCGACCGCGAGTGCACCAGGGTTGCCGATTTGATCGGCATGCAGGGCTCGTGCAAGGCGAGCGCGCCATTGCGCATTGGCAATGACAACGGCGGCCGATGAGAGTCCTGGAACGTTGAACGTTTTCGACGGCGAGAGGAACGTGATACTCATCTCGCGGCAATCATCGGAAACCGAGGCAAAGGGGATGTAGTGTGAACCTGGGTCAACGAGGTCGCAGTGAATCTCATCGTTAAAGACCACAATGTTGTATTTGCGAGCGAGTTCGCCGATCCGAGCAAGTTGCTCACGCGTCCAAAGTTGCCCAGTGGGATTGTGGGGGTTGCAGAAAAGAAGAGCTTCCACACCAGGGGTGGCGAGCGTTTCTTCGAGACGCGTGAAGTTGAGGCTGTAGTGCCCGTCAACGTAGTCGAGTGGGCATTCGAGAACAAAGCGCCCATTTTCTTCAATGGCTTCAAAAAAGCACTGGTAGACAGGAGTAACGATGGCAACTTTGTCGCCAGGAGCCGTAAAGCGTCGCACCGCACTGTGCAGCGCTGGCATAATGCCTGTGGCAAAGAGCAGGTGTTCTCTAGGGAAGTCCCAGCCATAGCGGCGAGACCACCAGCTACGGTACGCATCGCGCCAGCTATCATCGACGCGGGTATAGCCGAATATTTTATGGTCGACGCGCTTTTTGAGTGCTTCGACAATACTGGGGGCTGTTTCAAAGTCCATGTCAGCCACCCAGACTGGCAGTTCGTCTTCAGCAATCAGCCACTTGAGGGCGCGGGTACCAAAACGGTTGATTTCGGTTTCAAAATCGTGCTTCATGGGAGAGCCTCTTAGCTCAAAGAAATTGCAAAATGCTCGAAGGATCTGCCGCGAGTCTTCTCGGGGGACGGCAGGAGGTATTCGTGCATACTGCAACTATTGTGCCACTTTTGGATAGCGCACTGGGTGCGGGAGGTGGTTGAAGCCCGGCGTTTCTCTAAGAGAGAATACCATTAGCGCGGGTGAAGGAAAACAAAAAAGCAGTTGAAATACCTAAGCATTTCAACTGCTCTTTGCTCGTCTCTCGTAACACACTGTGTTGTTGGTGCCCAGGAAAGGACTCGAACCTTCACGCCCGTTAAGGCGTCAGCACCTGAAGCTGATGCGTCTACCAATTTCGCCACCTGGGCGAGAGACAGGAGGTAATTATGCAGGGCAGGTGGGGGTTTGTCAAGATACTAAATCCCTTTTTTATGGGATATTCCTTTTGTAAAAAGGGAGCCGTTGAGCGTGAGATCGGTAGAAGCTCAAAAATTGACCGTAATAAATGGCTGTTGTACAATGGGAACACATTTGGCTGATGCCGCAAGGACAATTGGTGCGCATGGGCGGGACTTTTCGGTACAGCGGTGAAGAGGAATAGAGACAAGATGACAAAAGTAGAGACCGTAGCCGAGAAGAAAAACTTGAAAGCGTGGATTGAAACCGCCAAGTCCACTCTGGCTCAAGCGGAGTGTGACTATTCGCCAGACCAGTTAAAAAACGAGCTTGCTAAGCAGTATGGTCTGGACAATGACACGTGGCTTTTGATCCGCGAGTCGCTTGAAAAGCTCCCGAATTTTGATGTGGCGACGCGACTTTACCTAGGTGCGCTCAGCAAAGACGTTATAGCAGTCGTGCGTGGTGCACGTCATGTAGACCAGTACACTTTCATGGTTGAGGCGGGAGAGAATGCGCAGAGTGCTCAGCAGGCTGAAGAACTCGAAGTGAAGCTTGCCAACAGCCTGAGCATGCCTAAAGGACTTATCCCGGGTGACAAAATTCTAGTGCGGCGTCAGCGTAAAAAATGGCGGATCGTGTCCCGGGTTTCACGCGCGCAGAAGCAATTGATGGTGAAATTGGTCACGGAGTTGCCCGCTCGCCAGAAAACGATTGAGGGCAATATCCTCGTTGCTCCCATTAATCCTTTCTTCCCTCAGGTCTTTGTGATGCATCTGAATGAGCCGCTTGAGCGTCGGTTGCTGACAGGGAAGGTGTTTGAAGTGGCACTCGATGAGCAAGCGCCTCAGGATGTGTGGACAGAGCCCACTTGCACGTATGTGCGTACGATCGGTGAGCGCAATGACCCTTTGGGCGAGATGGCCATCGCGCAAGCAGAGTTTGGTATTCCTGTGAATTTTTCTGACCAAACACTGCAGGAGGTTGCACGTCTGCCCCTAAAGGTAGATGCACGTAGCAGAAAAGGACGCGTTGATCTTCGGGATATCCCGTTTGTGACGATTGATGGGGAGGATGCACGCGACTTTGATGATGCGGTCTATGCCCAAGTACTCGATGACGGGGGTTGGCGTTTGCTCGTGGCTATTGCCGATGTGAGTCACTATGTGAAACCAGGCAGCGCCCTCGACTGTGATGCGCAGACTCGTGGCACCAGCGTTTATTTCCCTGCGAGTGTTGTACCGATGCTACCCGAGGAACTCTCTAATGGGCTCTGCTCGCTCAACCCTGATGTGGATCGGTTGACCCTAGTCTGTGATGCGGTTCTTGATGCCGCTGGTACGGTCAAGGCCTATCAGTTCTATCCTGCAGTGATTCATTCCCACGCACGGCTCACCTATACGACGGTTGCCAGTGCACTAGAAGGCAATACGGCTGCCCAAGAAGCCTTAGGGGAGCGTCTCCCAGAGATTCGTACTCTCTATGCGCTCTCTCAGGCTCGAGGCCTGCAACGCAAGGATCGCTTTGCGCTTGACTTTAGTACCACGGAAAGTAAGGCGATTTTTGATGAGCAAGGCTTCATTAGCGGTTTTGAGATGCGGCGTATCAATGACGCGAATCGTCTCATTGAGGAGTGCATGCTCATTGCCAATGTATGTGCGGCAGAATTTGTGCTCATGCACCATGAACACACGCTCTTTCGCGTGCACGATAAGCCTGTCGCTTCACGCCTTACGGCACTCAATGCTGTGTTGCGAAATTTCAGTTTACCCAAAGTCACGACAGATCCCAAAACGTTTGCCAAGGTCATTGAACGCTGTAGCGGGCAGGAATTTTTGCAGACGCAAATTCTGCGGTGCATGGCACGCGCCTGCTATACACCAGAAAACATTGGGCACTATGGGCTGCAGTTTGAGGCGTATGCGCACTTTACTTCGCCCATTCGACGCTATCCAGATTTACTTTTGCACCGCACGATTAAAGGCATTCTGAGTGCCAAGCACTATTGCCCCAAGATTGTTACGGAGCAGGCGCCCCTCATTGAAGAGGCTTACAAGTTGCGACTTAAGCCCGAGGAACGCCTGCACAACAAGAATGCAAAGCGCAACAAAGCGCTCAGCAAATCCGAGCAGTCTGAGTTAGCCGTTTGGACACAACTGGGCTATATCTGCTCTGGGACTGAACGACGCGCGGACGATGCAACCCGCAGTGTCATGAATTATCTGAAGTGTCAGTACTTTTTGGATCAGATTACCATTGGTGGTAATCTGTCTTACCCTGCAGTTGTCGTGGGCGTCATTCCCGCAGGTCTTTTTGTGCAGCTCTCTGACGGCATTGAAGGCTTTGTACACGTGTCCTGCTTGGGCTGGGACTATTATGAGTACGATGAGCAAGCTATGTCCTTGGTTGGTGAAACCGAGGGCGTCAAATACAAAATCGGCGCTCGCGTGATTGTCAGCGGACCTCTCGTCGATATGGATGAGCGCCGAATTTCGTTTTCGGAGTGCTCGCTCGAAGAGTTTGGAGAGCTTGGGCAGACGCGCCGCACAAGAGGGCGTCGCTACCGTTATTGGTGATGCTAGCGCTGCTTTAGGAAAAAGAAGCCGATTTGATGAAGGCCAAGGCGAATACCTGTACAATGCCCGTCACCTATGATGTGGCTAGTTGAACTGGCCAAAGACGCGGTGTCTCGCCAGCAAAAATGAGCGACTCGCCCACCCTGCATGCGCACAGGTTAAACACTGCGCCAGAGGAACATTAACGTGAAAAGTATGATTGTCGCGGGCTTCCATGCAGTGGGAGCCCGCCTCAAATTGAGCCCTGAAACCATTGAGCGTGTCTATATAGATCCGAGCCGCCGAGACAAGCGTATGCGTGAGATGCGCGAGCGGCTCATCGCCGCGGGCATTAAGGTCATGAACGCCGATGCTAATCGCTTGGATGGTATGGCCCCCGATATTCCCCACCAAGGGATCGTTGCGGTCGCGGACGAGATTCAGGCACAGCTTACCTTCGATGAACTACTTGATGCGATCAGCCCCAAGACGCTGCTACTGATCTTGGACGGGGTAACCGATCCGCGCAACTTTGGCGCCTGCTTGCGTGTGGCAGATGCCGCAGGTGTGCAGGCCGTTATTTGTCCCAAAGATCGTAGTGCACATATGAGCCCTGCGGCGCTGAAAGCTGCTGCTGGCGCAGCCGAGAGCGTGCCCGTTGTGACGGTCACCAATCTCGCTGCTTCGATTGTGGAGCTACGTGAAGCGGGCGTGACCGTGGTGGGCACCGCAGGTGAGGCGACGCACAATATTTATGAGTTTGACCAGACAGGGGCTTTTGCTTGGGTGCTTGGCGCCGAGGGCGACGGTCTGCGTCAACTTACGCGCAAGCGCTGTGATGACCTTGCTGCGATTCCGATGGCGGGCGCTGTGGAAAGTCTGAATGTCTCCGTGGCCTCTGGGATTTGTCTCTTTGAGACGGCTCGTCAGCGCTATATGGCCGAAGGTGGTCGCGGTCACTAAAAAATTCTGGCTTTTTTTACACAAAGCCGCCAAGGCTGTGTAAAATCTAGCTCTTTCTGTCCTTGCTGCACCAGATTAGACGCCTGGGCAGTTTTTTCCGCAAGGAGGCTAAATGCGTCACTACGAAATTTGCATTATCGTGCACCCCGATCAGAGCGAACAGGTTCCCGCGATGATCGATCGCTACAAAGCTCTCGTCGCCGAACAGGGTGGTAAGGTCCACCGTATCGAAGACTGGGGCCGCCGTCAGCTCGCCTATCCCATCGAAAAGCTCGTCAAGGCTCACTATGTTCTGATGAACATCGAATGCAGCTTCGAAACGCTCGCCGAAATTGAAAACGGCTTCCGCTTTAACGATGCTGTGCTCCGTCATTTGACGGTTAAGACGAATAAGGCCGAAACGGAACCCTCCCCGATGATGAAGTTCGTCGAGAAGGAAGAGGCCAAGAAGTCTGCCGTCGCCGATGAAGACGTCGCCGCTGAAGACGAAGAAGTCGAAAGCGCCGAAGTCGAACAGGCCTAATTTCTTTGACGGACGTTTGCCACAGTCAGGTTGCCAAGATTAGCGTGAATTCCGTCCAACTTGAGGGGCGACTCGTGCAGAAGCAGGAAGTTCGCTATACCCCAGCAGGTATTGAAGTATTCGAAGGAGTGCTTGGTTATACCGGTGAAGAGATGGAGGCGGGACAGTTGCGAAAACTCAACATTGAGGTGCCACTCGTTGCTTTTGGCGAGATCGCACACAAGCTCAATCGAGAGTCCTTGGGGCGAATGCTCAAGATCGCAGGCTTTTTGGCGCCGAGATATCAACGGGGCAAACACCTGATCGTACACATTACAGAATATATTTAAGGAGCTCACCATGGCTTTTGGTGCTAAGGGCAAAGGCATGCGCCGCCGTTCCCAGCAAAATTCGCTTTTCAAGCGTAAGAAGTTCTGCCGCTTCACGGTGGAAGGTGTCGAACAGATCGACTACAAGGATATTGAAACCCTGCGCGACTTCATTCAGGAAAACGGCAAGATCATGCCGGCTCGCCTGACGGGTACGAAGGCTCACTATCAGCGTCAGCTCGACACCGCTATCAAGCGCGCTCGCTTCCTCGCTCTCCTTCCGTATACGGACAACCAGTAATCGCCAGGAGTTGATCAAATGCAAGTTATTCTGCTCGAAAAAATCGTTCACCTCGGCGATCTCGGTGACGTCGTGAAGGTTAAGGACGGCTATGCCCGTAACTTCCTGATCCCTCAGGGTCACGCTAAGCGCGCCACGCAGGCTGCTATCGCCGAATTCGAAACCCGTCGCGCCGAGCTCGAAAAGGCTCAGGCTGAACGTGTTGCTGCCGCTCAGGCCATCGCTGATGTCCTCAACGGCGCTGAAATCGAAATCGCCAGCAAGGCTGGTGTTGACGGCCGTCTCTTCGGTTCCGTCACCAACCATGACATCGCCGAAGCGATCGATGCTAAGTACAATCTTCAGATCAAGAAGAGCCAGGTTCGTACGCCGCTCGGCGCTATCAAGGCAGTTGGCGATTACGTCATCACCATCGGTTTGATGACGGACATCACCGCTGACGTGACGGTCAAGGTTGTTGCTGAAGCCTAATTGCTTGCGGCAAGCCTGATCTAGGTACGATATGAGGAGCCGTTTCCCATCACGGGGGGCGGCTCTTTTTTCTTTGACACAAAACTCTTTTTCCCTCATGATGGGAATCCTGTAGCATTATTCGAGTATCTTTGAGCTGAGAGGAGGCGTTAGGCTGACATGGCTGATATCAACGAAGAGCTAGACCCCGCGGAAGCCGTCAGGCGTCCCCCGCAAAGTATCCCGAGCGAGCAATCTATTCTCGGCGGGCTCATGATCGACAACAGTGCTCTTGACAGCATTGTGGATTTGGTGCACCCAGAGGATTTTTGTCGGCGCGACCATCGTCTCATTTTTGAACACATCACCGCCATGATTCAGCGCGGTCGCCCTGCTGACGTGCTCACTGTGATGGAGAGTTTGCGTGATGCGGGACTTGAAGCAGAGGTGGGCGGTATCGTCTACATCAATGAGCTCGTGCACAATACGCCATCTGCGGCCAATATCCGCCGCTATGCTGAAATCGTGCACGACAAAGCGGTGCTTCGTCAGCTCATCACCGTCGGTGACAAACTCGTCAGTAGCGCGCTCAATACCGAAGGGCGTGAAACGAGTGAGATTCTCGGTGAGGCCGAACGTGAGGTGCTTGCGATTAACGAGCGCAACGCTCGAGGCCAGCGCGGGTTTCAGTCGATGGCAACACTGGTGCGAGATGTCAGTGAGAAGATCATTGAGCTCTACAACAGCCAGAACGGCTCGGAAGTGACGGGTGTTCCCACGGGATATCCCAATCTCGACCATGAATTGGCTGGCATGCAGCGTGGTGACCTCATTATTTTGGCGGGACGCCCCTCGATGGGTAAAACCTCATTAGCCATCAACATTGCCGAGAACGTCGGTATCCGTCAGGAGCTGCCCGTGGCGATTTTCTCGCTGGAAATGGGGGGTGATCAGCTCACGCAGCGTCTCATCAGTTCAGTGGGAAACATCGATGCGCAGCGCCTCAGAAAGGGGCAACTCTCCGACGAGGAGTGGGGGGCTTTCACCAAGGCCGTTCACCGTCTTGAAAATAAGCAAATCTATATTGATGAAACCCCTGGATTGACCATCTCAGAGCTCTCGAGTCGTGCGCGCCGTCTCATGAATCAGACGGGACCGCTAGGGTTGATTGTCGTGGACTATATCCAGCTCATGCAGGGTAGAGCGAGTGCGGATAACCGTTCTACGGAGCTCTCGGAGATTTCCCGCGGCCTCAAGTCATTGGCAAAAGAGTTGCACTGCCCCGTGATTGTGCTCTCGCAGCTCAACCGCTCTTTGGAAAGCCGCCAGAACAAGCGCCCCATCATGTCGGACTTGCGAGAGTCGGGTGCTATTGAGCAGGATGCGGACGTCATCATGTTTATCTACCGTGATATCGTCTACAACCCAGAGACGCCCGATAAAGATCTTGCTGAGATCATTATCGCTAAGCAGAGAAACGGTCCTATTGGCACACTGCGCATGGTCTTCCGCGGTGGCAATACGCGCTTTGAGGCTTGGTCAGGCGACAGCGGTTATTGGGCCGGCGCGGAATAAGTTGCGGCGGGTTGAATACGGGAGGAGAAAACATGCTCGACTGGTTAATGCAGCTCGACTGGTTTGCCATCCTTTGTTGGACAGGGGCGATCGTTTGCATTGTCGCTGGACTTGCGGGAACGGTCATTCCTGCGATCCCAGGGCTCCCACTCATTGCTGCTGGGGCAGCGCTCATTGGCTGGAGTGACGGCTTTGAAAATATTTCCGTCATGACGGTCTGTGTGCTCGCTGTGCTAGCGATCATCGGCGTCGTGATTGATACGGTTGCACAAACGGCGGGGGCGCAAAAGGCGGGGGCGAGTGCTAAAGGGATTTGGGGCTCAGTACTGGGTACCTTTGCAGGGGTCTTTGCTGGCGGCTTGATCGGTATTTTGGTGTTGCCGCTTGTAGGCGCCTTTATCGGCGAATGGCTTGCTAAGCGTGATCTGCTCCATGCTGGGCGCGTAGGAGTGGCGACTTGGATTGGTATGGTGGTAGGGACCGCTGCTAAGATTGCGCTCGCGTTTATGATGCTTGGTGTGCTCATTTGGGCCTATTTGGTCTGAGGCTCAGTGCGGAAAATGAATGCCCGCTCCGATTTGCTTGGAGCGGGCATTCTCTTTGGTGTGTGCAGCCTCGAGCGCGCGAGCCGCTCGAGGCGTCGCACGCCTAGCCACGGCGCAACAGCGGATGTGGGGCGCCCTGCTAGAGCGCTTCAGCGGCGTAGTCCGCGAGCCGTGAACGCTCCCCACGAGTGAGCGTGATGGTAGCGGCGTGAGGCCAGTGTTTGAAGCGATCTACCACATAGGTGAGTCCTGAACTGCCCTCGGTCAAGTAGGGCGTGTCGATCTGTGCTAGGTTCCCTAGGCAGACAATCTTGGTGCCAGGACCCGCGCGGGTGATGAGGGTTTTCATTTGCTTTGGGCTGAGATTTTGCGCCTCATCGATAATGAGGAACTTCTTAAGGAAGGTGCGCCCGCGCATAAAGTTCATCAACTTTACACGAATGCGGCTCATGAGAAGCTCCATGCCCGTCTTGCGAGTCCACTCGCTTGCGTTCTTATCAAAGCTCTGCAACACCTCAAGGTTATCTTCGAGTGCGCCCATCCAAGGCGCCATCTTTTCTTCTTCCGTGCCAGGCAGATAACCAATATCTTCACCGACGCTCACCGTGGCGCGCGTGATGATAATTTCACTAAAGCGATTGAGGTCTAGCGTTTGCACGAGCGCTGCAGCAAGCGTCAACAACGTTTTTCCCGTGCCCGCTTGCCCGAGAATGGTGACGAAATCAATGCCACTGTCCATAAGAAGGTTGAGCGCCATATTTTGTTCGGCATTGCGTGCGTGGATGCCCCAAACTTTGAGTCGCTTGCGGTAGTCACGCAGTACACGCGCTTCAACACGTTCGCCTTCGACGCGGCTCACGGCCGCCATGAAGTCTGGGTCGCCTGCGACGGTGAGGCACTCGTTGGTGACAAACTGCTGTGCGCTTGGCCAATCAAAGTAGTAGACTGTGCCGTCTGCAGTTTGCTTGACCTCGAGCGATCCTTCCACCTCACTCCAGAAGTCAGCGGGCAGCTCAGTGCGCCCCGAATAAATCATGTCGGTGTCGTCAATGACTTTGTCCGAGAGATAGTCTTCGGTCGCGATACCAAGCACGCTTGCTTTGATGCGCATGTTGATGTCCTTACTGACAAGGACAATCGTGCGATCTGGGAAATGCGCTTCGGCCCCTTTGGCGGTGGCAAGGATGACGTTATCAGCCTTTGTGAGCGGTAACTCCTCGGGTAGCGCTGCGCGCGTGGGATGCGTTTCGATAAAGAGCTTACCTGTGGCTTCACTGTTGCCAAGCAGTGAGAGGGCAATGCCTCCCTCAAGCGATCCAGCATGAAGCTCGGTGAGCTGATCAAGCGTGCGGCTGACGCTTCTAGCATTGCGCGCCACATCGGTGCTGCCTTTTTTATGGTTATCGAGCTCCTCGAGGACCGTCATCGGGATAAAGACGTCGTGCTCTTCAAAACGAAAGAGACAAAGCGGGTCGTGCATGAGCACG
Source organism: uncultured Sutterella sp. (assembly GCA_902463725.1). Classification (GTDB taxonomy): domain Bacteria; phylum Pseudomonadota; class Gammaproteobacteria; order Burkholderiales; family Burkholderiaceae_F; genus Sutterella. The sequence continues at coordinate 67,893 of CABQGK010000009.1, forward strand.
TTTGTATCGAGGACGAAAAGCTTGCGGCCATCGCTGAGGCCAGCTCGGCGGTTGAGTCGCTTGGAGGCGCCCTTCATGGGACGAAGATTTTCTTCGGGTACGGTTGTGCGTTGCGCTAAAGGGGCAGGCGTACTAGGCGCGGAGTACTTCGTCGCGTCGCTTCTGTCCCCTTCGCTCTCAGCAGCGTTGGGCAGAGTAGCAAACATGGCATCGGTGACCGTATCAGAGGTGGCTTGGGTACGCTGCTTAACGGATTGTGCGCGTTTTTTGGGTGCTTTCGCTTTGAGTGTGGGGGAGCTACTTTCTGGCGTCTTTGGTGCGGCGCTCTCACTGGTTTCGGGTTTTGGCGTAACGGCTTTGCGGCGCGTGACGTGTTTTTTGGGCTGAGAGACGCTTGCGCCTTGCGCTTCAGATGCGGCGTTTGGCGTCAGGGTTTCTGAAAGTGAGTCTTCTGGCCGCTCATTCGTATTTTTAGCTGCGCTACTTGCGCGCTTTTTCTTTTCACGCGTCTTGGTGAGCACCGCGGCAGGACCGTAGTCCTCGAGTTTGTCGCCGAGCACAGACGGGGCTTTCGGAAGGGGCATAACTGGACTCCAGAAGTTGCTGCAGCCCATGCTCATGCACTGTGCCGAGAGGCCGCCAATCAAGAATTCTCCCAATAATGATACTCCCAGTGTTTGGGTGCATTGAAAGCGTCTTCGGGCTAACCATTAGGGTTGAGCCTCTAGGCGTTTGAACGGTCATACTCCTTTTGGATAATTTTCGCTAAATGCCCTGTAAACCAATGGGATGAGAGGGTTTCTTTTTATTCACACGCTATACGCCAAGGCAGGGAAATCGGGTAGTATGGCTCAAGACCTATTTTGGAAATTTCTTTTCCGCAAAAAGATTCAAAGATTCACCAGGGAGTTGCGTATGCAATACATTTCCACCCGTGGGGACAGTACTCCGCGTTCATTCTCCGACATCCTCTATGAGGGATTTGCCCCTGATGATGGCCTCTATCTACCTGCGGCGTATCCAAAGATTAGCCGCGAGCAGCTCTGCCTTTGGAAGGGCTTGAGCTACCCCTCTCTTGCTTACGAAATCTTCCGCCTCTTTGCGCCGGAAGTACCGAAAGATCTCGTATGGCGCTTGGTCAATGAAACGTATCAGGGTGAAAATTTCCCCAATCGACGGGACTGGTTCCGCTCGGATGCCGTTACCCCCGTGACTTGGCTGCGCGGAGACGATGGGATTGGTTTGCTGGAGCTCTCCAACGGTCCGTCGCTCGCTTTTGATGACGTGGCGATGCAGTTTTTGGGGCGTCTTTTTGATGAACGCCCCGATAAGGGCGTCAAGCCGCTCAATTTGATTGGCGCGAGCACGGGCGATATGGGCGCGGCAGCGCAGGCCGCCTTTGCGAACAAAGAAGGTGTGAAGCTGATTTTGCTCTCGCCCAAGGGGCGTATGAGTGATTTCCAGAGCGCGCAACTCTATTCCTGCCAAGCTCCGAACGTGCACCATATCGAGGTGGACGGTACCTTTGACAATTGTCAGGACATTGTCAATACGTTGCTCAAAGATCGGGACTACGCACAAAAGGCCAACCTCAAGAGCATCAATTCCGTGCTTTGGGCTCGCATCCTGATGCAGGTCGTCTACTATTTCCACGCCTACCTTGAAGCTATCCAGGGATGTGGCGAGGACATTGTGTTTGTGGTACCCGCTGGTAACTTTGGCAACGCCTTTGCGGCGTGGGTAGCCAAGATGATGGGATTGCCTATTCTTCGCCTCATCATTAGCACCAATGAAAATGATGCCATGGATGCGTTCTTCCGCACGGGGCGCTATCACCCCAAGCCGAGCAACGAAACGATTGCGACAAGTTCTCCCTCGGCCGACATTTCCCGCGCTGCAAACTTTGAACGCTTCCTCTTTGAAGTGCTTGGTCGTGACACGGCACGCGTACGTGAGCTCATGCATGAACTCGAAGAGAAGGGTGAGTTTGAGCTCACGCGCGATGAATTCGCCAAGCTTCGTCTTTGCGGGGTGATTTCAGGGACGTCGAATCACTCTAACCGCTTAGAGATGATCGAATGGATGCACCTTGAGTACGACATGTTTGTCGATCCGCATACCGCCGATACACTTTTCTGTGGCGTGTACATGCACCCCGTGGGCGTTAAGACGATCTGTGTGGAAACGGTGAGCCCGGTGAAGTTCGCCCCGATGGTCAAGCAGGCAACAGGTTGCACCGTGGAGCTCCCTGAAGCATTTGCCGACATCTATCAGCGTCCCACCCGTAAGGTGACCGTGCCGGATCAGCTACCGCTGATTCGCGCGGAGATTGACCGCATTCTCAATCTCTAAGGCCCTTGTTCTAAAAGCGTGACATCGTGAAAACCCCTGTCTTTGGATTTGTTGGGTATTCAGGCGCTGGGAAAACCACGCTTGCCACGGCGGTTACCGAAATTTTGGTTTGCCGTGGCATGCGGGTGGCTGTGCTCAAGGATGCCCACCACCACGTCGACATGGATACCCCAGGGAAGGATACGTGGCGTTATCGACAGAGTGGCGCAGCACAGGTGATGCTGCGCACACCTGAGCGCTGGATTCTGCAGACTGAAACGCCGCAAAGGGTGGATATCGAAGCGGTGCTTAACCGCTTTGAGGGGGTAGACCTCATTCTTGTAGAGGGCTTTAAAAACGAAGGAAACTTCCCTAAAATTGAGGTGTTGCGAAAGGATCAGCCCAAACAGGCCGCGCCGCTCTATGTCGGTTGCCCCGATATTGTTGCGGTGGCCACCGACAGAGTGGACCTCTCGGATGCCCCTGTCTGCCTAGACGTCAATGATGCCGAGGCCGTAGCCAATTTTATTGTTGCGTTTCTATGATTACCTACACCGAAGCTCTTGAGCGGCTTCTCGCTAAAGCCGAGCCCATCACCGACACCGAAACCATTCCCCTTCTGTACTCTACACACCGCGTGCTCGCCGAAGACATTGTGAGCCCTATGGCGGTGCCGAGTTGGAATAACTCTCAGATGGACGGTTATGCCGTCCGTGCGGCCGATATTGCCGAGGCTTCCGAAGCAATACCGGTACGACTGCCGGTGACGGATCGCATTCCTGCTGGGGGTGTGGGGCAGCCTTTGGCGGCTGGCTCAGCTGCGCGTATTTTCACAGGAGCGCCCATTCCAGAAGGGGCGGATACGGTGGTCCCGCAAGAGCTTGTTGAGCGCGATGGTGATAGCGCAGTCTTTCGTGAGCCCCTCAAGCGTGGCGCTTGGGTTCGCTTGGCTGGGAGCGACGTAGCGCAAGGCTCTGTGGTGATGAAGCGCGGTGCGCGTCTCACCCCTGCTGGGATTGGTATGATCGCCTCGATCGGCCGCGCCTACGTCAAAGTCTATCGCCGACTCCGTGTCGGGATCTTCTTTTCTGGCAATGAGCTGGTGCAACCTGGTGAACCCTTGCCGCCAGGCGGCATCTATAACTCCAACCGCTTCATGATTCGAAGCCTCTTGCAGACATTGGGCTGTGAGGCCATTGACTTGGGCAATGTGCCCGACACGCTAGATGCCACGGTCGCAGCCTTTGAAAAAGCTGCGCAGAGTGCGGACGTCATTCTGACGACGGGGGGCATGAGTGTTGGGGAAGAAGATCATGTCAAGGACGCCGTGGAGCGGCTTGGAGAGATTGCGCTTTGGCGCGTCAAACTCAAGCCCGGCAAGCCACTTGCGTTCGGCACTGTGCGCGGCATTCCATTTGTAGGGTGCCCAGGGAATCCTGTCGCAGGCTTTGTGGTGTTTTTGATGATGGCGCGCCCCTTCTTGCTACGGCGAATGGGGCTTGAGGATATCGATATTGAACCGCTCAGTGTCCGTGCTGACTTTGATTGGCTCACGCCTGGCGAGCGTCAGGAGTTTGTTCGTGTTCGTCGCAATGAGCGCGGCGGGGTCGACATCTATCCGACGCAGAACTCGCAGGTGCTCTCCTCGTGCGCCTGGGCCGATGGGTTAGTGGATATCCCCGTTGGCGCAACCATTAAGCGTGGCGATATTGTTAACTACTATCCATTTTGTCAATTTTTTGCCTGATTCCCGTGCAGGTGCGCTAGTGCTCTGCACCCATTGAGGTGCAAGGAAACTAACGAATGAATCGCGGGAGTAATCGTTTTGCGCTTAAGCGGCAAGCCTTAACGTGGCTTTGTTATGCGCTTGCCGTGGTGCTAAACGCTATTTCTATTAACCAATAGGGAGGGGACGATTCGCTTTGGCGGTGCCGCGATAGTGCATGTGTCGTGCCTAGTGAGCGTCCATACGATCAACGATGAAAGTTAAAGTGCTCTATTTTGCGTTGCTGCGTGATGCCATGGGACTGTCAGAAGAACGGGTTGAGGTGCCTGAAAGCGTCCGTACGGTCGGAGCGCTACGTGATTGGCTCATGAGTCGTGGTGAACCGAGCGCGGGGGCACTCTCTAACAGTCGTCGTGTGCGTGCGGCTGTCAATCAGGATATGGTTGATATGGGGGCCGCAATCAGCGACGGTGATGAGGTAGCGTTCTTCCCGCCAGTCACCGGCGGCTAAATCATAGTCCTCGTGAACGTGGTGTTCTCTACCAGCTTGGCGGAGAGCACCTTTTTTCAATCTACATCTGCGTGAAGAGCATGCCGCAGCGTGCTTACGGAGCGCACGGTGCCTTAGGACACATCATGAGTGAGACCTATATTCGTGTGGGAACGGAAGATTTCGACGTCACCCAAGAACTCAAGAGAATTAACAGGCGTTCAGAGTGTGGAGCTGTCGCGTCCTTTCTTGGCGTGGTGCGCAACGCCAACGACGGAGATCAAGTGTATGCTATGGAGCTTGAGCATTATCCGGCCATGACAGAGAAGGCGCTCGCTGGTATTGTCGCGAAGGCTCGTAGCCGCTGGTCGCTCGGTGACGTGACTGTCATCCATCGTGTGGGACGCTTGTTGCCAGGTGAGCAAATTGTGCTTGTGCTGGTGGCGTCTGCGCATCGTCAGGAAGCATTTGCAGCATGTGAATTCATCATGGACTGGCTCAAGACCGAGGCCCCCTTCTGGAAGAAGGAGGATACGCCGCAGGGAGCCCGCTGGGTGGATGCTCGCGATAGTGATGATGCAGCTAAAGCGCGTTGGGCATAGCGCCCTGGCGCTGGTGCTCATCGCGAAAAACACTTTCCGAACAAGGGAGATATTTCATCATGACCCGTGATGGTCCATTGTGGCTGGTCGTACTGGCGGTCAGCACAGGGGCAGCCATTGGCGCCTGCATCCGTTGGGGACTTTCCTACTGGCTCAATGCGAAGGCGATTTGGATTCCGCTTGGCACGCTCACCGCAAACCTCACGGCGGGGCTCTTAATTGGGATTGCGCTAGCTTGGTTTACCGCTCATCCCTCGTTGCCGCCGGCGGTGCGACTTTTTGTGATCACGGGCTTTTTAGGCGGACTTTCGACATTGTCGACTTTCTCTGCGGAAAATCTCCATTTCCTCATGCAGGGCGAGTTACTCGAAGCGCTCGAGCATATCGGTCTACATACGTGCGGTACGATCTTCTCCACTTGGGCGGGCTACACCCTCTTTTCAAAGATTTTCTAGTCGGTTTGGGCGCTCACTGTCGGGCGCCCGATTTTTTGGGGCGAGCCGCGCAGCTTGCCCTCAGACGCTTTCTCGCACCGCTCTCTGTCTAGAGCGCAAGCTTCGCCATACAGAGATTGCGCTTGGACAAACTTTGTATCAACTCCAAGGTTGAAATTCAACACAAGACCCCCATATACAAAGCAAGTCAATGAGGGGACTGGCTTGAGGCGTGGTGCTTTCGGCGGTCCCCGGAGGAAAGCATTCAATGCGTCAGGATAAGCTAACAACCAAGTTTCAGGAAACGTTTGCCGAAGCTCAGTCGCTCGCTATTGCGCATGACAATAACCGCATCGAGCCAGTGCATCTGCTGAGCGCATTGCTCGCAGATGAAGATGGGTCTTCCAAGAGCCTACTTGAGCGTTCTGGGGTCAACGTCTCCCAACTCAGCCAAGCGCTGAAGGCTGAACTTGACCGTCTGCCCAAGGTCTCAAATACGGGTGGAGACATTCAGATTTCATCGGATACGATGGCACTTCTAAACCTCACGGAAAAGGAGGCAATGAAGCGTAACGATGCCTACATATCCACGGAAATGTTGCTGCTAGCGCTCACCGAAGATCGTAGCCGCGCGGGTGAATTAGCACGTGCTGCGGGTCTTACGCGTGCTGCGCTTGAAGCGGCGATCTCAACGGTTCGTGGTGGGGATACCGCTGATAACCCCGATAGTGAGCAGCAACGTGAAAGTCTCAAGAAGTACACCGTGGATCTGACCGAGCGGGCGCGTCAGGGCAAACTCGATCCAGTTATCGGGCGTGACGATGAAATTCGTCGCACCATGCAGATTTTGCAACGTCGTACCAAAAATAACCCAGTGTTGATTGGTGAACCTGGCACGGGTAAGACGGCGGTGGTTGAAGGACTTGCGCAACGTATTGTCAACAATGAAGTTCCCGATACGCTACGTGGAAAGCGTGTGCTCTCGCTCGATATGGCGGGGCTCATTGCTGGCGCTAAGTACCGCGGTGAATTTGAGGAGCGGCTGAAGAAGTTGCTCAAAGAGGTACAAGCGGCCAATGGTCAGATCATTCTCTTTATCGATGAGTTGCATACGGTCGTAGGCGCTGGGAAAACTGAGGGCAGCATGGATGCGGGCAATATGCTCAAGCCTGCGCTGTCGCGTGGGGAGTTGCATGTGATTGGTGCTACCACGCTTGATGAGTACCGCAAGTACGTGGAAAAGGATGCTGCGCTTGAGCGTCGTTTCCAGAAAGTGCTCATTGATGAGCCGAGCGTTGAGGATACGATTGCAATTCTGCGTGGTCTCAAAGAGCGCTATGAAGCGCATCACGGCGTGGAAATTACTGACCCTGCGCTGGTGGCCGCCGCGGAGCTTTCGCATCGCTACATCACGGATCGTTTCCTGCCTGACAAGGCCATTGACCTCATTGATGAGGCGGCCGCTCGTGTCAAGATGGAGATCGATAGCAAGCCAGAGGCGCTCGATCGACTCGATCGTCGTCTCATTCAGCTCAAGATTGAACGCGAAGCGGTCAAGAAAGAGTCTGACGATGCGTCCAAGAAGCGCCTAGCGCTGCTCGAGGAAGAGATCGCTCGACTCGGTCGTGAATACGCCGATCTTGAAGAGGTTTGGAAGAAGGAAAAGAGTGAGGCGCTCGGCGCAAAGAGCGTTCGTGATGAAATCGACCGTGTGCGCCGCGAGATGGAGGAGTACCGCCGTAGCGCACAGTATGACAAGCTCGCTGAACTACAGTACGGAGAGCTTCCTAAACTCGAAGAACGTCTCAAGAGTGCGATGGCTGAAGAAGGGGAAGGAAAGCGCCCCACGCTACTTCGCACAGCGGTTACCGCCGAGGAAATCGCTGAAGTCGTTAGCCGCGCAACGGGTATTCCTGTGGCGAAGATGATGGAGGGCGAGCGCCAGAAGTTACTCAAGATTGCGGACGCGTTGTCGTCTCGTGTTGTGGGACAGAACGAGGCGGTACGTCGCGTTGCGGAGACGATTCTCAGAAGTCGTGCAGGGCTCTCGGATCCGAATCGACCTTACGGTAGTTTCCTCTTTTTGGGGCCTACGGGGGTCGGTAAGACGGAGCTCACTAAGGCGCTGGCTAGCTTCCTCTTTGATAGCGAAGATTCGCTCGTCAGAATCGACATGAGCGAATTCATGGAAAAACATAGTGTGGCGCGTCTCATTGGAGCGCCTCCGGGCTATGTTGGCTATGAAGAGGGCGGCTACCTGACGGAGGCTGTGCGTCGTAAGCCCTACAGTGTCATCCTGTTCGATGAAATTGAGAAGGCGCATCCCGATGTCTTCAATGTACTACTGCAAGTGCTCGATGATGGCCGTATGACGGATGGTCAGGGGCGCACGGTGGACTTCAAGAACACGGTGATTGTCATGACCTCAAATCTTGGCGCCACGGAGATTCAGGAGATGATCGGCGAGCCGCACGACAAGGTCAAGGCGGCGGTCATGGAAGAGGTGCGTGAGCACTTCCGTCCTGAGTTCATCAACCGTATCGATGAGATTGTGGTCTTCGATTCGCTCGGCAGTGATGCGATCCGTAGTATTGCGCGCATCCAACTGAAGGCGCTCGAGGAGCGCGTGGCGGCTCAGGATATTCATCTTGAGATCAACGATAGCGCGCTCGATGAACTTGCTAAAGTGGGCTTTGATGTGCACTACGGGGCTCGTCCGCTTAAGCGCGCGATTCAGGAGCATGTGGAAAATGCACTGGCACGCCTACTGCTTGAAGGGCGTGCTGCGTCTGGTGATGTGATTGAGGTGAGTGCGAGCAACGGTCGCTTTGACTTCTCGGTGAAAAAAGCGGCGGTCGCTTAAAGCGCGAGTACGCAGGCCTGCTGGGTAAGCCGCTACGCAGGCTCTGCGCTCAGGCCACATGAATGTGAGGGGGGCATTTACTCAGCTCCCCTCAGTCTTTACATAGCCTTGTCGCTACGCGATTTAGTTTTTTGTTCCTGCTGCCTTAACGAGCGCACTGACCTCGTCAAAGGTGCGTGTAATGGAGACGGGAGGCGCTTTATCAAGCAGACTCACCATGACAATAGCAAGCATTGAGAGCGCAAAGCCCGGCAAAATCTCATAGAGATCCCACCAACCATACTCATGCCAAACCAGCACGACGACAGCACCCGTGACCATACCTGCGAGCGCCCCATTGCGCGTCATACGACGCCACCAGAGCGAGAGGATGATCAACGGCCCAAAGGCTGCACCGAATCCTGCCCATGCATAGGAGACCAAGGCCAGCACACGACTTTCTGGGTTACGCGCGAGCCAAACAGCGACGCAAGAAATCGCGAGCACCATGAGGCGGCCGACCCACACGAGTTCCTTCTGAGTGGCATGGGGACGCAAGAACGTGCGATAGAAGTCTTCGGTCAGCGTTGCCGAGCAAACAAGGAGTTGCGCAGAGAGCGTGGACATTACTGCAGCCAAAATGGCGCTCATGAGAACCCCCGCAATCCAAGGATTAAAGAGCAGGCTAGAGAGCACGATAAAAACACGCTCCTTATTTTCTAGCACGAGCGAGGCGCTTTCGGCATGGTGGGTAAAGTAGGCTGCGCCAAAGAACCCAACACCAATTGCGCCCGCAAGACAGAAAATCATCCAAAGTGTGCCGACGCGGCGCGCATTGGGAATGACTTTGATAGAACGAGCGGCCATGAAGCGTATGAGGATATGAGGCTGGCCAAAGTAGCCAAAACCCCAAGCACAGAGACTGAGGATGCCAATCCAAGTATGCCCTTTGAGAATGTTGAGCATGGAGGGATCGATTTGCGCGACGGCATCGGTCGCGGCGGTAAAGCCACCGAGGTCATTGATGACGGCAAAAGGTGTGACGATCAGGGCAATGCACATGAGCGTGGCCTGAATGGCGTCGGTCCAACTCACGGCCAAGAAACCGCCTACAAACACGTAGAAAATCGTACATACGGCGCCAATCCAGAGCGAGGTAGCGTACGGTAGGCCAAAGGTGTTTTCAAAGAGGCGTGCGCCTGCGACAACCCCCGAGGCACAGTAGATCGTAAAGAAAATAAGAATGACCGTAGCAGCCACAATGCGCAAAACGTTTTGCTTATCAGCAAAGCGGTGCGCAAAGTAATCGGGTAGGGTCAGGGCATTGTGCGCTTTTTCTGTATATAGGCGTAGCCGCGTTGCGACGATGCACCAGTTGATATAGGCGCCGATAGTAAGACCAATCGCAATCCAAGAGCTGGCGATGCCCGTGGCGAACACTGCGCCAGGTAGCCCCATGAGGAGCCAGCCACTCATGTCGCTAGCCCCAACGGAGAGTGCGGTAATCACACCGCCCAAACTACGTCCGCCCAAAATATAGTCGCTGTAGTTTCGGGTGTAGTAGTAGGCGAAGAAACCCACGCCCACCATGAGCACCATGTAGGAGATGAAGGTTATCGCGGTAGGATTGTTGAACATAGGCTGTTACGGCAGTGGTAAATAAGGGGCTAAATATTTTTGTTGTTGGCTTAAAGACAAGCTCCCACAAGTATACGGGTAAGGGGGAGGGCGTCGCTTGAAAAAATACGACTCCTATCGTGACGCTAGGGAATTTGCCTTAGTGGACGGGCTCCAAAAAGCAAGAGCCAGCGGCGCGAGACCGTCTGGCTCTCTGAAGCGTTCCTAACGCAAACCGCGCGCAGAGGCGTGGTGCTTGGGCATTAGCCCATGGCAACGATAAAGCGCATCACAATGAGGCTCACGAAAGCTGTGATCACGGGAATGCACATAATGAGGGGGAGATCTTTACCCTTGATGCCGATCACACCCAAGCAGCGCCCCATGTACTGAATCTGCGAACCCATCAGGAAGATGGCAGGGGTGACGATGGCCAAGTGCGTGCCGTCAACTTGACCGCTACCGAAAAGAGCAACGGCCACACCAACGCCGCCGCCCATACTCATCCATGCGCCGAGCAGAATCGTGGCGGCCTTGCCGGGTAGACCAAACAGACCCATGACGGGGTCAAAGAGATTACCGATCATTTCGAGTAGACCGGAGTGGTTAAGAACCTTGATGATGACGAAGGCCATCAACACGTTCGGAATCGTCGAGCTTGTAGCAATCTGCCAGCCATGAACAGCACCCTTGACGAACACGTCAGTAATCATGGGCTTGGTATTTGTATTTGGGTTGGACATAGTAAATCCTTTTCTCTAGACAAACTTTAAAACTCTGCTCCGCACGCCTTTACTTGCGTGCCTTGCGAATCTGGATGAGTCGCATAAGGTTGGCGGAGAAGAGCTTGCCGAGAAGCATGACCCCGAGACAAACACCGAGTGTGGTCGGTACCGCGGGTTGGCCCGCAGCGGTCTGCAATGTGAAGATCACAGCCCCCGAGCCCATGAAGTTGGTGATGGCCGCGTCAGCTGAGAGCTGGAAAGCGGCGAAGTTGAGTGTTTCCACATCGTTGAGATCACCCGCGTCACGGAGCTGACGGGTGAGCGCGGCGCCAGAGTCGGTCGACTGTAGCGAGGCAATGAGCGCGAGCGTGGCCGAACCCGGAACGCCAATCAAAGGACGAAGCAACGGGGTAAGCAGATTGCGAGCCGCATCGAGCGCGCCATAGAACTCAAAGACCGTCACCATAGCAAGTGCGAACATCACCGACGGGATGAGGCCAATGGCGAACATGAAGCCATCGATAGCGCCGCTGCCGCCTTTACCGCGGAAGTTAGCCATCGTGGTCGTGAGAACGTCGTTCTTTTCCACTGCGCTAGCTACGAGCGTGCCGAAGCTGCCGTTCATCGTTGTGAAGTCAAAGATGCCCCACCACTGTTTGGACGCACATACGCCAGAGAAAAACACGATGGCGCAGAACAGCGAAATGTACGCACCAATGCCAGGCTTGCGAGGCGCAAGCGCATTGGGATCGTTAGGTGTAGCAGACATAGTCATAATCCTTGTAATTTAAAAAGGCAGGCTCGCAGGTACCCAACTTCCCCAGTGCTCTATGAAGCCTTCAGAAAAGGGGCCCATGTTCCTGATTGAGCACTATTTTAGACGATGAATATGAGGTCTGCCCTAGGCGAAAACCCCAACTCCCTCTGCGTAATCACGCTTGGGAGAAGTCTTTTTGCAGGAGACAAGGTTTTCTAACCGGTACATATAAAACTTCGCAAATGAAGCTCGCCATGATTAGCCACCAATGAAACTCATCTCGACTTTTGTGCGGTCGGTAGCAAGTCCAAGACTGCGCAATTCTGAGTAATGGTCATCGCGGTGAGCCCAGATACGAGCGAGTGCGGTTTCAATTTCAAAGTCGGTGGCACCGCCGCGCAACATGGTGCGTAAGTCAAAACCTTGATTGGCAAAGAGGCAAAGAAAGAGTCGCCCGTCCATACTAAGTCGCGCGCGTGAGCAATCGCGGCAAAATGCCTGCGTCACGGAGCTGATACAGCCGAATTCACCCGCGCCATCACGGTAGCGCCAGCGAGAGGCGGTTTCGCCAAGGTAATTGGCGCCGATGGGCTCCACTGGCCAGTGCTCAGCGATCAAGCGCACGATTTCAGCGCTTGGTACCACATCGGTCATGCGCCAACCGTTGGCGGTGCCAACATCCATGTATTCAATGAAACGGGGAATAACGCCAGTGTTGCGGAAGTATTCCGCGATCCGTACTACTTCGTGCTCGTTGACGCCGCGCTTAACGACGGTGTTGACTTTGACGCGGAAGCCAAGCGCGAGCGCATGATCAATAGCTTCGAGCACTTTTGCTGCGGGAAAGCCTACATCGTTGAAGGCTTGAAAAATCCCTTCGTCAATGGCATCAAGGCTCACAGTAATGCGCTCGAGGCCAGCGTCGCGCAGAGCCTGTGCCTTTTTCTTGAGGATGGAAGCGTTGGTGGTCATGGCAACATCGACAGGACGACCATCCGCTAAGCGCAGTGCGGTCAGCTCCGCAACGAGGTGTTCAATGCCTTTTCTGAGTAGCGGTTCGCCGCCTGTGAGTCGGAGTTTTTCGACGCCGTTTTTTACGGCAATACGGGCGATGCGCAGAATTTCTTCAAAAGTGAGCAATTCCGTATGTCCGAGAAAGGCGTGTTGCTTATCGAACTTCTCCTTGGGCATGCAGTAGCGGCAACGGAAGTTGCAGTGGTCTGTGACAGAAATGCGCAAATCACGCAGGGGACGGCCACGTTCGTCGAGCCAATGCCCACCGCCCTTTCTTACTGCGCCAGTTTGAGGAATGGGTAGGCTCCCCACGTTGGTTGCAGGTTGAATCGGGATGATTTGCTTTGTGTCGTTCATCGGCATCTCCAAACATCCAGAGTTTTTGGTCGACGAGTCTTGCCTCTCTGGATATGGAGTCGATTATATCGGGCTGGCTTGGCAGTTGTCGGTAGCTCTTAGAGCTTAGTCGCATCGGCTGATTGCGCGAGAGCGGCATAAAATTCGTAGCGCTCTGCGTCGATTTCATGCGCCTCAAGTGCACGTTTAACGCTACAGCCTGGCTCATGCAGATGGCGGCAATTAAAGAAGCGACAACCATCGACATGTCGGCTGATGTCGGGCATGGCACGGAGGATGTCGTTGAGCGAGAGGTGTGCGAGGCCAAATTCTTGAAAGCCAGGACTGTCGATGATGGCGCCTTGCCAACCATCGATGGCTGCGTCATAGCGTTGCACGCGTGTCGTGGTTTGCTTGCCCAAGTTAAGTGCTTCGGAAAACTCTCGTGTTGCGGCTTGAGCGTGGGGGATGAGAAGATTGAGAAGGGTGGATTTGCCCATGCCTGACTGCCCAACAAAAAGGGTGGTTTTCCCCGTGAGCCGTTCAATCAGGGTGGCGCGGGTACGCTCGGCGTCGGCAATGGCTGATACAGACAACGTGCACTCACCAATGCCAGCTAAGAGTTGCAACGCGGCCGCGGCTTTTTGCGCATCCTCAGTCAATTCCGCCTTGTTGCGTACCACGATAACATCGATTTCCGCTTGGCGAGCGGCTAGGATTGCTCTCCAGATAAACCAAGGATTGAATGCAGGACGTGAGGCGAAGATGATACAGACTTGATCGACGTTAGCAGCGAGCGTTTTGATCCGCCACTCATCGGAACGGTAAAGCAGATTGCGTCGTTCGTTGACTGATTCGATGGCCGTGACCCCCGATTCAGGGGCTGTACAGAGAACATGGTCCCCCACACAAACGTCGGCGCGTTTGCCGCGTCGATGTGCTTCAAGCGTTTGGCCATCCTGAGTGAGCACTTTGTAGTGCCGCCCGTGACTCGCAATGACGAGCGCAGGCAGAAGGGTCTCACGGCTAGAGAAACAGGATTTTGTGGGCTTTGACATCGCGCGGAGCGCTCCTTTGGGAAGCGGAAGGAATCGTAGGCGTTGCCACAAGCTCGATCGGAGCTATGCGGCGCAGATTTTTCAGAAAGTATATAGAGCTTTAGGTGTTGTTGTGTGGGCTGAGAGCGAGCGCTACAATGGCGTCTCAAAAATGGATCAGGCTTAATGCGGGTGGATTGCTTCACCTCCTAAGCACGAGAGGCCCAAAGAATCGGGTGTTGAAGGAAATAGGCATGGATAAAGAGCTCGAGCGCGATCCGCGCTACGCCGATGATAATTTGATTTGGATCGACATGGAAATGACGGGGCTACAGCCTGAAATCAACCGTGTCATTGAAGTGGCCGCCATTATTACAGATAAGGACCTCAACATATTGCATGAGGGTCCTGTTGTGGCGATTCATCAGACGGACGAAATTCTGGCTGGGATGGATGCGTGGAATACCGATACCCATACGCGTTCGGGCTTAGTTGATCGGGTACGTGCCTCGAGTATCGACGAGCGTGGCTGTGAGGAAATCTTCCTGCAGACCTTCCGTCGTTTTGTCCCAGAAGGCAAGAGCCCGATGTGCGGTAACACAATTGGACAAGATCGCCGCTTTATGGCCAGGTGGCTCCCTGGGCTTGAGCGCTATTTCCACTACCGCTATCTAGACGTCTCGACGCTTAAGGAGCTCACTCGTCGTTGGGCGCCAGAGAAGCTACGCACCGTGGAAAAGAGCACCAAGCACCAAGCGCTCTCTGATATTCAGGACAGCATTGAAGAGCTGGCTTACTATCGCCGCGAAATCATGAAGATCTGAGCAGTGTGGGTGGCTGCGACTTGTCAGTAGCTACGCAGACAGGTCACAAAAACAAGGCGCCCCCTTGGGAGAATTCTCAAGGGGGCGCACTTTTCAGATGCGTGAGGATTTAGGTCACTTTAGACCATCAGAATCGCGCAAGCGATGACGGCGATGGTGCAGGGAAGTGCCGTACGCTTGACAACTTCAAGCGGGTTCACCATAGCGATACCAGCAACGAGAATCGTTACGCCAGCGAGCGGCGACATCGTACGACCCAAAGCGCCAGTGAGGAACGCCAAGCCGCCCAAGCCTTCGATGCTCATGCCGAAGTCACGGGCATGCGGAGTGACGGCTTCGTTAAAGGCGATGGTGGCAGCGTCACCACTACCGGTGATGATACCCATGATCCAGGGACCCAAAGAACCACCCCAGCGCGCGATGTCGTTGGAGTGCTTGAGCGTATCGACAGCAATGTCGATAAGGCCTGCAGAACGAAGACCTGCGGCGAAGACGCCAGCGGCAATAATGATGCCCATAACATCTGCGTAGCCCTTACCCATGCCAGCGAAGAACTGCTTGGCGAGATCCTGAGGATTGGTACGCGCAACAATCATGGCTGCAATGGTACCGATGAGCATAGCCTGGGCAACGCCCATCTTGATTTCCGGCACCCAAAGGTTGCCCACAACGAGAAGCGTGATCGGAATAAGCGGTACGATGGCGCGAAGCACGCTCGGGGTGAAGTCCGTCTGGGACTGTAGTTTGCTCGCGTCAGCCTTGGCTTCGGTGTCGCCTTTGTGGTCGCCGAGCACAAAGCAAATGATCAAGAGACCCGCGATAACAATGGCGCCAGACATCAGCGAGTAGGGGGTATGGAAGCTAATGAAGTCAATCACTTCCATATTGGCCATCTTGGCCACCATCGGGTTGTGTGAGGTACCCGGCGAGAGGTAGGAACCGATCGTACCACCGAGCACAGCTGCCGCAGCGGCCGCAGGCTTAATCCCTGCGCGCAACATCACCGGAATGAGCGTTGAGCCAACCGCCGCAGCGCAGCCTGCGGCAGAGGGAATGGCGATGTTCACAAAGAAGGTAATGGCGGTGCAGACGGGGATGAGGAAGATGCCCAAACCACGAATCGGCGAGGCGAGGTAGTGTACGAGAGAACGGTCACACTGCGTGTAGTTGGCAACGAAGGCAAAACCCATCGAGCCGCAGATTGCCATCACCAGCGAGGCGTTGGTCATGGACTTGGCAAAGGCGTTTAAGCCATCAAGGAAGTGCAGGCTGATAAGACAGAGGAAAAGACCAGCGGAAATCAGCACTAGGCGGGTTTCGTAGCGTTTAATCAATGCCCAAATTGTAGCAATCACTACAACAAGAGCAATCCAAGGAAGTATTGCAGACATAGAAACTCCGTACTTGAATGTCTTTGAGGAGCTGGCTCTGGGGTGCAGACAGCCCCTTGTTTAGGATTATCTGCTCAAGTATGCAACAAAAGTTCACGATTTGCTTTCGTGTGGTCCGACTCTATGCGTTTTTTATAGCTAATCTCGGGAAAACCATTAGGTCTAATGGTTGAGTTTCTCTGTTTGGGGGACGTCCTGTGAGGCGGGGTGACGAGGTGAGTTTGGCTCACCTCGTGTGGTTAGTGGGCGCGCTGCGACTTATTTTGCATCCTCAGGATCGGAAAGTGACGTATTTTTGAGTGTCAGGGTGCGGGGGGCTTTCACTGTAAGCGGTCGTGTCTGCGCTGCCTGAGGCGTTTCGCTTTCTTCATGAGCACTGCGGCGAGCTCTGAGCAAGGGGACGTTTTTCATCCATGCTTGGAGCATGGAGATGCTGATTGCCAGCAGAATTGGCCCGAGAATAATACCCATAAAGCCAAAGGCCATGATGCCACCAAAGACTCCTAGAAAGATGAGCCCAAGGGGGAGTGAGGTACCACGTGCGATGAGAATGGGTTTAACAAAGTTGTCGACGCTCGAGACGGCTAGGGCTCCCCAAAGTAGCATGAAAATCGCCATCCCCGTCTCGCCTTGTGAAAGAAGCCAAAGTGCGACGGGGCCCCATACAAGCGGTGGTCCAACAGGAATGATGGAGAGTATGCAAACGAGCGTCGATAGCGTGAGGATGCCTGGGATGCCTGCAATCCAAAAGCCTACGGCGGCAACGAGCCCCTGACCGAGCGCAGTGCCAAGAATTCCTAGTACTACGGAGCGTGTCGTGTTGATGAGAATGCCATTCATCTCACCGGCCAAACGGCCACTAATTTTCTCCAGTACAACATGGACCCGTTGCGCAAACCACGGACCATCTCGGTAGAAAAAGAACACAATGAAGGTGACAAGCACCATCTGCATTAGCCCCGAGCTGACATTGAGCGCAGCATTGAGTAAGCCGCTCGTGAGCGGGTCAATGAGCTTTTGCAGTGTGGCGGTCAACGTTGTGGGATCAATCGCAAAGAGGAGCTGCTCATGAAGCCAGCTGCCTATGACAGGCAAATCGGCAATCCACTGCGGTAGTGTAAAGCCTGTAGCAACCCACGCCTTAAAGAGGGAAACCGCTTTGGGGATTTGCTGCGCTAGCGCCACGAGAATGAAGCTCGTTGGGATGAGCACACACGTGACGATCAGCAGAATCATGATCAGCGCGGGAACGGTTGTGCTGTTTCCAAACGAGCTACGGGCTCGCGTAAAAACGGGCCAGGTGACGACAGCGAGAATCGCCGCAATCATGATGGCAGTCAAAAAGGGGCGAACGACAAAGTAGCACCCGACGGCGACGGCGGCTGCCGTCAGGGTGCGAATCAGAATGTCAATACGCTCTTCGAAACTGAGACGGCCATCACCGTTTGTTTCTACTTGGGCGTGATCCTCAGAACTGGTCACGACTGGCCTCGTAGCGCACTAGCAATTAACGGACGACAGCAGGCTCGGAGAGCGTAAAGCAGCCATTGAGCTGGATGCTGACGGCGGCTTCGATGAGGCTGTCGATGGCAGGCATACGCGTGAAGCTCTTACGCCAAACAAGGAGCACCTTACGGTTCGGTACTGGCGACTTAAATGGAATGATCTTGATCGTCGAGGATTCAATCGGCGTCAGATACGGTACTGCGGACGCTGGTAGCACGGTGATCCCAAGTCCCTGAGCAACCATATGAGTAATCGTCATCAGCGAAGAGCCCTCTACTGTACGCTGCAGTTCGGTAGCTTTGGGGTTGTTCGATGCGAGGATACTCGGGCAGACATTGAGAATTTGATCGCGGAAGCAGTGACCTGCACCGAGCAACAACATGGTTTGATCTTTGAGCTCAGCGGGGGTGATGTAGTTGCGGTTGACCCAAGGATGATGTGCAGGCACCGCTACCACAAAATCTTCTTGATAAATCGCTCGGGTCATAAAGCCCGTGTCGTGAATCGTATCCGCCATGATGGCCACATCTATCTCACCCTTGCGCAGCTGTTGAAGGAGCTCATTGGTGAAGCCTTCCCGCAGGTAAAGCGGCATTTTGGGTGCGCTAGCGTTCATGCTTCGGACGAGCTGCGGCAACAGGTAGGGGGCGATGGTGTAGATGACCCCCAAGCGAAGACCACCGGCGAGCGCATCTTTGCCCTGAAGAGCGAGCTCGACAATGTGATCTGTGTCTTCAATCACTTTCTGCGCCTGAGCAACGATTTGTTCACCCACAGGGGTCATGGCGATGTCTGAGGTGCGGCGTTCGAAAATCGTCACCCCCAGTTCCTCTTCGAGCTTTTTAATGGCAACAGAGAGGGAGGGTTGACTCACAAAGCAAGTTTCTGCAGCACGGCCGAAATGGCGTTCGCGTGCAACGGCAATGATGTACTTCAATTCGGTTAAGGTCATAGATATTCCTTCAAACCACAAGGTAACTGTAAAAAATCAGGCGGAAAGGAGTCGGCTGTGTCGCGCGAACCATCGGTTCGCTTGGGCAAGTGCCGCATCCTTGTCGAGAGAGAGCCACTTTTTCGCGACGTCGGTTGCGGCGCGCAGCAGCGCCTCATCTCTGTCCAAATCGGCAAAACGCAAAAGTGGCATACCGCTTTGACGTTCTCCGAGAAATTCACCAGGTCCGCGCAACTTAAGGTCGTAGCGCGCAATTTCAAAGCCATCCGTTGTTTCGCGGATGATGCGTAGACGCTCTTTGGCGGTCTCGGTCAATTCGTCACCAAAAAGCAGCAAGCAACTACTGACGGCAGCTCCGCGACCCACTCTGCCTCGGAGCTGGTGCAATTGCGAGAGTCCAAAACGCTCAGCATGCTCAATGATCATGAGCGAAGCGTTGGGTACGTCGACCCCCACCTCAATCACGGTCGTGGCTACAAGCACATCAAGCTCGCCTTGGGCAAAGCGGCTCATGACCAAATCTTTTTCTTCACCGCTCATCTGGCCGTGTACCAAGCCAAACCGGCAAGCGGGTAGGGCACGGGTGAGTTCCTCGAGTCGAGTGGTGACGCTAGTGAGTGCGAGCGCCTCGCTCTCTTGCACAAGGGGGCAGACCCAGTAGGCCTGACGCCCTTCTTCTAACGAGTGTTGTAGGGCAGCAAATACCTCCGCCGTTCTCTCCACCCGTACAAGCTTGGTACTCACGGGTGTACGTCCAGGGGGCAACTCATCAATAACACTCACATCGAGGTCCGCGAGATAGCTCATTGCGAGTGTTCGCGGTATGGGCGTTGCTGAGAGCATGAGCAGGTGCGCGGTGAGTCCCGATTCTGAGCTAGAGCGTAGCGCAAGGCGTTGAGCGACGCCAAAGCGGTGCTGCTCGTCAACAATGGCAAGTCCGAGCGAGTGAAAGCGGACCCCCTCTTGAATAAGAGCATGGGTTCCAACAATAAATTTCGCCTCACCAGACTGAATGGCCGAGACGGCCGCTGCGTGCTCGGAGGCCTTCATGCGCCCTGCGAGCCAGACAATACGGATGCCGATGGGCTCCAACCAAGCGCGCATCTTTTCGTAGTGTTGCTCGGCGAGGATCTCCGTCGGTGCCATGAGTGCGACCTGCTCTCCGGCTTCAATAGCGGTGAGGCCCGCTAAGGCAGCGACGATGGTTTTGCCACTACCGACATCCCCCTGAACGAGACGGTTCATGGGGTTGGCACGGCAGAGATCGGCACGAATTTCTGAAAGCACGCGCTCTTGTGCGCTCGTAAGCGAAAACGGTAACCTTGCAAGCAGTGACTCGGTAAAGGGGGTTGCGTCGGGAGCGATGCGGGGCGCTTGTTCGGCGCCGATTGCTTCACGGCTTGCGCGCAGCGTAATTTGCTGCGCTAGGAGCTCATCAAAAATAAGCCGCCGCCAACTTGGCGAAGTTCGGTTTTGTAGACCGTCTACGTCAGCGCCTTTTGGAGGGTGGTGCAACGCTTCGAGCGCCTCGCGAAAACCTGGCAAACCCAGCCCTTCGGTATAAACGTGCGGAACTGGGTCGCTCAGATCCAAGTCGAGCATCGCACGATCAATGCGTTTTCTCAACCATGCCTGCTGTATGCCTTCCCCTGCGGGGTAGATGGGCGTGAGCGAGGTCGCCAGCGCTTGAGTGGATGTGCTGCCGAACTTCACTTTCGGGTGCAACATTTCTAAACCACCCTGCCAGCCTGGTTTCACTTCCCCATAGAGGCGAACTGTTTTGCCTGCACTGAGCTCTTTTTGTGTCGAGGGGAAAAAGTGAAAAAAGCGTAGCGTGAGCTTTGCTGAATCGTCATGGCCATCCACGAGTAACTGTGGGCCCGAACGTGTTGAGATCACGCGTTGTGCGTCGACCGAAAAGGAGATAAGCGCAGGCACTCCTGGTTGCATAGCAGCAATCGGCGTAATGCTCGTTTCGTCTTCGTAGCGTAGGGGCAAGTGCAAGACGTAGTCCCAGCTGTCTACAAGACCGATGCGTTCGAGGCGCTCAGACAGAGGCGGAAGTTTCTCTCCTTTCGTTCGAGCGCTTGTAGCAGAACGTGGGGTGGTCATGACAGTGTTTCTCTCGTATGGGCGTGATCGAGGTAGCAGCGGGGATTGAGCCACCACCTCGAACGGCTCACCCTTTAGGGCAAAGCGACCGTTGCGTCGATCTCAACGAGCGCGCCTTTGGGGAGCGCTGCCGCGGCATAGCAAGTGCGCGCAGGGAAAGGCGCGCTCAGCACTTCGCTCATGACGGCATTGACGATGGGGAAATCGGCCATGTCGGTAATGAGTACAGCGACTTTCACTACATGGGAGAGATCGGAGCCAGCTGCCTCGCACAAAACTTTGAGATTGGCAAAGGCACGACGCGCTTGCGCTTCAATACCTTCTTCCAAATTGCCTGTCTCAGGGTTGAGACCAATTTGACCTGCCGGATAGAAGGTGTTGCCATGCACGATGCCTTGACTGTATGGGCCAATGGGTGCTGGGGCTGCTTTTGTATTGATCACGTTGATCGCCATGCCGATCTTTCCTCCAAAGCGTTTTGATGTTGTTGGCTGTTGGATATATTCTATCGGAATTTTCAGATTGATAGGGATTGTTTTAATGAAGTGAATTGATCCAACGTATTAGCTTTTGTAAAGAAACAGATCCTGCAACAATACGTATTAATACGTAATACCAAAAACAGCCAATTTTCCTTGTCGAGAACGGAATATCGGTTGAAGCTAGGGTTTATAGCTACCTATAAAGAGATATTTTTGTGTTGTCGAACGAGAAGTGAAGAACGACTTTTAGGAAGTTTGTACGGTGTATTGCGGGCATGGCTGGGATAAAAAAGTCTAAATTCTGGCGTAAATTTTCTTTAATTCTTGTTAGAAATCACAGGTGTAATTAATTCTCTACTTTTTATTAGGGTTTTCCCTAATATACCTCTAGAGGTAGGATTCTTAAACTTCAGCGTGGTTAGTGACTTATATCTAATTCAACTGGTGTGATTGCTCTTAACTCCCATCCCCAAGCGGTTACGTATAAACACGTATAAATGTGGACGTGGCTTGTGTTAAGGAGGTTGTTTTCTTTGACTCAGGCGAAAGAGACTAGAAGAAAGACTTTCGTTCAGAGCAGAAACTGCTATAAAAGCGCCATGAAATCCAGTTGACCTAGGTAGGTTTGCTAGTCTGCCGCTCCGCCGAAATGACCAGTGCTTTTCGGCAGTAACGGTTGCGGGACTCTGAAAAGGTGGGGTCACGCAAATCAACTCTCAGGGCAAGGATTAACTGCTGCCCCGCCATAGAAAATCAGGCGGGCACTGTAAAGATTTGACCCCGCATCGGCCATGGACGCTCTGTCAATTAAGTCCCGCCGGTGCAACGTCTTTAAATCTAGGAGACCATAGGAAATGAAAATCATCTACACCGACGTGCTCGTGATCGGTGGCGGTCTTGCCGGTCTGCGTATGGCTGTTGCGGCCAAGCGCCGTGGGCATGACGCAATCGTCCTGTCGCTCGTTCCTCCGAAGCGTAGCCACTCCAAGGCTGCTCAGGGTGGTATGCAGGCCTCTCTTGGTAACGTGATCAAGGGCATGGGTGACAACGAAGACATCCATTTCGGCGATACCGTTCGCGGTTCCGACTGGGGTGCCGATCAGGAAGTTGTGCGTATGTTCGTGAACACCTCTCCGAAGGCAGTTCGTGAACTCGCCGCTTGGGGTGTGCCCTGGAGCCGTATCACCCCGGGTGACCGTCAGGTCATCATCAACGGTGAAAAGGTGACGATTACGGAACGTAAGGAAGCCGCTGGCCTTGTGGCTCAGCGTGACTTCGGTGGTACGAAGAAGTGGCGTACCTGCTACGTCTCCGACTGTACTGGTCACGCCATGCTCAATGCGGTGTCCGACCGCATCATTGCTGAGCAGGTGCCTGTGATCGAACGTGTCGAAGCGATGAGCCTCATTCACGACGGCAAGCGCTGCTATGGCGCGGTGGTGCGTGACCTCATCACGGGTGAACTCATGGCCTATGTCTCCAAGGCCACGGCCATCGCCACGGGCGGTGCGGGTCGTATCTATCGTGTTACGACGAACGCCGTTATTTGTGAAGGTATCGGTTACGACCTCGCGCTCAATACGGGTGTTGCTGCGCTCGGTAACATGGAAGCTATTCAGTTCCACCCGACCGGTATCTTCCCTGCGGGCATTCTCGTGACGGAAGGCTGCCGCGGTGACGGTGGTCTGTTGCGTGACGTTGACGGCCATCGCTTCATGCCGGATGTGGAACCAGAAAAGAAAGAACTGGCTTCCCGCGACGTGGTCTCCCGTCGTATGGAAGAGCGTATCGCTCAGGGCAAGGGTGTCAAGAGCCGCTTCGGTGAGCATATTTGGCTTGACATCACGTTGCTCGGTGAAAATCACATCAAGCACAAGCTGCGCGAAGTTTATGAAATCTGCCATTACTTCATGGGTGTGGACCCGACGAAGGAATGGATCCCGGTGCGTCCGGCTCAGCACTACACCATGGGTGGTATCCGTACGCTGCCCACCGGTGAATCGCCGACGCTCAAGGGGCTCTTTGCCGCTGGTGAAGCTGCTTGCTGGGACATGCACGGCTTTAACCGCCTCGGTGGTAACTCCGTTGCTGAAACCGTGGTCGCAGGCATGATTGTGGGCGAGTACATCGCTGACTTCTGCGATAAGGCTGAAAACGCGATCGACATCCCGGCCTCTATCATCTATGACGCCGTGAATAAGGAAGCTGCGCGTATGAAGCACTTCACGACCAACGGCGGTAGCGAGAACGCCTATGAGTTGCGCACTCGCATGCAGGACATCATGACGACCAAGATCGGTATCTTCCGTAAGGGTAAGGATATGGAAAGTGCCGTCTCCGAACTTGAAGACCTCTACAAGCGCTCCTTCAATGTTTGCGTCAAGGACGTCGTGGGCCCGAACCCCGAACTCATTTACGCTTACCGTACTCAGTCCATGTTGCGCGTCGCGCTCTCCGTGGCCTGTGGCGCTCTGAACCGTAAGGAATCTCGTGGCGCTCACTACCGTGAAGACTACAGCGTGCGTAACGACGTGGATTGGCTCAGCCGTACGCTGGCCACTTGGAAGGAAGGGGACACCCTGCCGACGTTGAGCTATCAGAAGCTCGACATCAGCAAGATGGAATTGCCCCCGGGATTCCGTGGCTACGGCGTCAAGAACTACATCGAGAATCCGGAATCCGCCAAGCGTCAGGCTGAAGTGGATGCCATCCGCGCCAAGATGGAAGCGGAAGGCAAGGATCGCTTCGCCATTCAGGAAGCCCTCATGCCGTATCAGCACTTGCTGCCGGCTCGACTCAAGGGCAAGAACGAACGTATCGATGAACCGCTGAACGACTAATTTTGGAGCTCATGCAAATGGCTGAAATTGAACAGAAGAAGCACCGCATGCTTAAGATCAGCATCCTGCGCTTCAACCCCCAGGATCCCGAGAGTGTTCCTCACATGCAGACTTACGAACTCGAGGAATCCGACTCGATGACGCTGTTCATCGCGCTCAACGAGCTTCGTGATACACAGGACCCCACGCTGCAGTTTGACTTTGTCTGCCGTGCTGGTATCTGCGGCTCTTGCGCAATGATGATCAATGGCAAGCCTGGTTTGGCCTGCCGTACGCTCACGCGTGACCTCCCGTCGGAATTCACGCTCGCCCCCTTGCCGGCCTTTGAACTGATTGGTGACCTCTCGGTTAACACTGGTAAGTGGATGCGCGATATGAGCGAGCGCATGGAAGCTTGGGTGCACATGAAGGAAGGTGAAGTCGATCTTCGCAAGAAGGAAGAACCGATGGATCCGCAGCTGGCCGAAGACATCTACGTGCTCGACCGTTGCGTCGAATGCGGTTGCTGTATCGCGGGTTGCGGTACGGTCCGCATCCGTCCGGACTTCGTCGGTGGCGTTGGTATCAACAAGATTGCCCGCTTCCGCCTTGACCCGCGCGATACGCGTAACGATGCCGACTACTATGAAGTGGTGGGTGATGAGTCTGGCGTGTTCGGTTGCATGTCGTTGCTCGCTTGCCACGACTTCTGCCCGAAGGATCTGCCGCTCAAGACGCAGATCGCCTTCATCCGTCGCAAGATGGCTGAGCAGGGTATGCGTGGGTACGACAAAGTGTTGCCGTCCCAGAAAAAAGCTATTCCCATCAAGCCTGTTCGGCAGTAATATTATCTAGGCTGTTCTAGCTACCCCGAACCCTTTAGGGGTAGTTAGAACGGATTATTAAACTAAGAGTCAGGACCACTCTCGCACTCTTAGAAACTCTGTGGTGTCACATGCCCTAGGAACAAAGGGCGAGAACACCAACCTGTTATTTGAGGAGCATTAACATGTCTCGTATTGAAAGCGACTTCCTTGGCGAACTTGAGATTCCGGATGACGTCTACTATGGCGTGCAGACGATGCGCGGCAAGCACAATTTCCACATCACGGAAATGCCGATGTCCCAGGAACCCTTCTTTGCGATCGCTTATGGCTATGTGAAGAAGGCCGCTGCCAAGGCCAATAAGGAATTGGGCACGATCCCCGCTGATGTCGCTGATGCTCTTATGTGGGCCTGCGATCAGCTCATCGCTGGCAAGTACAACGACCAGTTTGTGACCGACTGGCTTCAGGGTGGTGCGGGTACCTCCACGAACATGAACGTCAATGAAGTGATTTGCAACCTCGCTTGCGAACACCTCGGTTTGGCTAAGGGCGACAAGAAGGTCTCCCCGAACGACCATGCCAATTTCGGTCAGTCGACCAACGACACCTATCCGACCGCTCTGCACCTTTCGCTCATCCTGCGCTCCAATGAACTGCTGAAGACCGTCGAAGCGCTGGTTGGTTCCTTCTACAAGAAGGCTGAAGAAACGAAGAACGTGCTGAAGATGGGCCGTACCCACCTGCAGGACGCCGTGCCGATGTCCTTTGGCCAGGAATTCCATGGCTGGGGTCGCACGATTGAAGATGAAATCAAGGTCATCAAGGAAGCTCAGGAACACCTCAAGGTCGTTAACCTTGGCGCTACCGCCATTGGTACGACGGTGACGGCTCACCCCGACTATCCTGCTCTCGCTGTCAAGTACCTTGCTGAATTGACCGGTATTGACTTCAAGAACAGTGATGACCTCATTGCTGCGACGAGTGATTGCGGCTCCTATGTTGCGCTCTCCTCTGCTTGCAAGAGCTTGGCCGTTAAGCTCACGAAGGTCTGCAACGACCTGCGTCTCTTGGCTTCTGGCCCGCGTACGGGTCTCTCCGAGCTCGTTCTGCCGCAGTTGCAGCCTGGCTCCTCCATTATGCCGGGCAAGGTTAACCCCGTTATCCCAGAAGTGACCAATCAGGCTTCCTTCCTCGCTATCGGTCTCGACACGACAGTGATGCTTGCCGCCTCGGCTGGCCAGCTTGAACTGAACGTGATGGAACCGGTGATCACCTTCGCACTCTACATGCAGATGAAGGTGCTCTCCAACGCTTGCACGGCGTTGCGCGAGAAGTGTGTTGACGGCATCGTTGTGAATGCCGAACACTGCAAGGATCTCGTGATGGGTTCGCTTGGCATCGTGACGCTGCTCAAGCCGCACTTTGGCTACAAGCCCTGCGCCAACGTTGCTCGTGAAGGCTTCTTGACTGGCAAGTCGTTGCATCAGCTCGTGGTTGAAGAAAAGGGCATGATGACGCAGGCTGAATGGGACAAGACCTTCACCTATGAAAATCTCATCAATCCTAAGTTCGAAAAATAATAATTGAACAAGGAGAATCGGGGAGTCATCGATTTGCTCCCTGATATGAGTAAACCCACCCGCGTTGTCGACCAGTAGGCGCGGGTGGTATACCAACCACAAAGAGGAATCAAAGGCTTCGGGCATTAAAGCCTTTGACCAACGCTATGTCTATTCAAATCATTCTGCAATTTTTGGTCGTCCTCGTGGCGATCTTCCTCGGTGTCCGCTTGGGCGGCATCGGTATTGGCTACATCGGCGGTGCTGGTGTGCTCGTGCTCGGTCTTGGCTTTGGTATGGCTCCGGGCAATGTACCTTGGGACGTGATCCTCATCATCGCTTCGGTGATCGCTGCCATTTCCGCTATGCAGCTCGCTGGTGGTCTTGACTACTTGGTTCAGATCGCTGAAGGGATTCTTCGTCGCAACCCTAAGCAGATTAACTATCTGGCTCCGGTCGTTACCTACGTGCTGACGCTCTTCGCTGGTACGGGTCATACTGCTTTCTCCATGATCCCTGTGATCGTTGAAGTGGCCAAGGAACAGCACATTCGTCCGTGCGTACCGCTTTCTATCGCCGTGGTTGCTTCCCAGATCGCTATTACCGCTTCGCCGGTTTCGGCTGCTGTGATTTACATGTCCGGCGTGCTTGAAAAGTTTGGCTGGAGCTATCCGCTGCTGCTCTGCATCTGGATTGCGACGACGTTCTTGGGTTGCATGATCACCGCTTTTGTCATGACGCTCATCAGCAACATGGATCTTGACAGCGACCCTGTGTACAAGGAACGCCTTGCTAAGGGCCTCGTTCATGCCCCGACGGCTGAACAGAAGAAGCTTCTGCCGCATGCCAAGCTCTCCGTGCTGATCTTCTTGCTCGGTATCATCTTGGTGGTCTTCTATGCCTCCGCCATTTCCCCGGCTGTTGGTTTGATTGACCCTGTGATCGTCAAGCGCGACGCTGCTATTTGGTCGTTCATGTTCTTGATTGCCTCGCTGATTTCGTTCTGCTGCAAGATCGATGTCTCGAAGATTGGTTCGAGCTCTGTCTTCCAGTCCGGCATGATCGCTTGCGTGTGCGTCTTTGGTGTGGCTTGGTTGGGTGACACTTTCGTGTCTGGTCACAGCGCTGAAATTAAGGAACTCGCCGCTGGTACCGTGAGTAGCTATCCTGCTCTGCTCGCCGTGGTGTTCTTCTTGGCTTCCATGCTCCTGTACTCGCAGGCTGCTACCGCTAAGGCCATTACCCCAGCTATCGTTGCTGCACTTGGTATCTCTGCTGCCAACCCTGGCGACAGCTACATGCTTGTTGCCTCGTTCGCTGCGGTTTCCGCTCTGTTCGTTCTGCCGACCTACCCGACGCTGCTCGGTGCCGTGCAGATGGACTACACGGGTACGACCCGCATTGGTAAGTGGGTCTTCAATCACGCCTTCTTCATTCCTGGCGTGCTTGCCATCGGTACCTCCGTTGCGCTTGGCTTCGTTGCCGCTGGTCTCTTCCACTAAATGGCATGAGACACAGGGGTGGATATTGCCCCCCACCCCTGATACCCTTACTGGTTAGAGTGAAAGCACTAGCATGAAATACGGCTGGTGCTTTTCTCGTTTTCAGCCTGCGCCGAAAAACGTCGCCGTTGCCGAGAGATACAAGGCACGTACAGCAAAGTATGACTGTACTTTGCCACTAATCGTTCAATATCAGTCACGAAAAGCCTTGTGGGAGAAGGTAAGGTGGGTCTTCTTCTGCGGAATTTTGTGAGATATATAAATGCCGAGAATCGCAACCTTTGTCTTTCGACCTCTACTCTGTAGAGCAGCGTTCGCTCAATAGGCGCGGTAGGAGATAGAGCGCGGCATGGCGCTCGTGACGGAAATGTCGAGAGATGAATGTTTGGCGCTCTTGTGCGCTAAAAAATAGGCTCAGCACCGCTTAGCACTGAGCCTACCAAGGACTGAAAATTAAGCGTTGTGGTCAGTAGGATCGACGCGCATCGACTACCACGGCAATGGGCAACTTAGTGCCACGGAGCCTTTTCTTCAAGGATTTTTGCGTCGCCTGCAGTAAAGGTAGTGAGGCTACCAGCTTTGGTCTGGATGCAGATATAGCGGATGGCGCTATGAGCCGCGGCACGGATGGCACGATGTCCTTTGGGGTCTATGCGGAAAGCGTCACCAGCCTTAATTTCGACGACTTCACCATCGATATAGAGTTCCCCCGCTCCTTCAAGCACAATGTAGAGCTCTTCATTGACGGTGTGAGCATGTACGAAAGGCACTGCAACACCAGCGGGTAAGGCGTTAATCGAAACTTCAGCACCCGAGAGTTTCAGTGCGTCGTGCAGTTCAACACGTGGCGCGTTTGCGGTGTGCGTTAACAGATAATTTGACATCAGAGGATCTCCTTTATTTGTTCGGCATCGAACAATTTTAGTAAAAAAGCGGTGGATACCGTTTTGTGCGATTACCGCTCGCTGCAAGCATCCACCAAGCGGTTGAGCAACCCTTCAAGTTGCCCGGCTTCCTCTTCGGAGAGTACCGCCATAAATCGTGCATTGAGAATTTCTGAGACACGGAAGAACACGGGCTTAAGCGCCGTACCTTTCTCGGTCAACGCCACGGAAACGGCGCGTGCGTCGGCAACGCTAGGAACCTTGCTGACGTAGCCTAGTTTGACAAGCTTGTCGACGATCACGGAAACCGTAGACTTGGTACGTTTGGTGAGCGTAGCGAGTTCCGTGACGGTTAAGCCATCCTTTACGTAGAGCGGCGCCAAAACGTCGCCGTGGCAAGGGAGCAAATCCGTAACGCCAGCGCCTTTGAGTTCGGCGAGGATAATGCGCTCAGAATTAGCTACGAGCCGTGAGGCATAGGATACGAAAGGACGGTGTAAGACATTTCTCTTTTTCATGGAAGTTATTATAGTTCGATATCGAACGATTACAAAAGCAGAGATGTAACAGATTGTGTTAGCAAGGGGGTGAGCCTGAGCTCAGCAGGCGCACGCAAACTCGCCGTGAGGCCGAGTGCCATGGCAGCAGAAACTTTGGGGGTATTTTTTGGGGGAGTGGTGCCGGGAACGGGAATCGAACCCGTACGCCGTTTAAAATGGCGGCGGATTTTAAGTCCGCTACGTCTACCAATTTCGTCATCCCGGCACAGCGATCAGCAGCCATTCTCTGATGATAGATAGAAAAAAAGGAACTTGCTCAAAGTTCCCCACATCAGAAAAAACTGGAGCGGGAAACGAGTCTCGAACTCGCGACCTCAACCTTGGCAAGGTTGCGCTCTACCAACTGAGCTATTCCCGCTTGGAGGCGCGAGGCGGAATCGAACCGCCGTAAACGGATTTGCAATCCGGTGCATAGCCACTTTGCTATCGCGCCAAAATTTGGAGCGGGAAACGAGTCTCGAACTCGCGACCTCAACCTTGGCAAGGTTGCGCTCTACCAACTGAGCTATTCCCGCTTTGAGAAGTTGAATTCTACACGAAATCTTTTGATTGTCAAGAGTTACTCACAAGAACACGGCATCTCAGCGTTGCTGAATTTAGTTCTCGTGAAGCGCTTGAGTCAAGACGGTTTCTCTTGATGAGCATCGTACGTTGTATGCGCAGGAGCGTTTTCTTTTTTCTTGTAGAATCATGAGCATTCAACTTTAGGAGCCCCTGATGAGGGATATGATTGCAAGCACTTGGTGGAGTCAACGCTGGCTCGATGCCCTCAAAAAGCTTGATAAGTGGGGAAGGCTAGCGCGTGGCAGAGCTTATTTTAAAAAAGGTCATATCCTTAGTCTTCGCTTCTATTCTACGGAGAGAAGTTTTCTCGCTGAGGTGAGTGGCTCCTCCTACAATTTTTATGACGTCTTGATAAGGCAACTTGGAAATATCCCTGAGCAGAGCATTGAGGCGCTCGTCAAAGACATTAGCCAGCGTCCTCGCCTTTTAGCAGCACTGCTTAAGCATGATTTTCCCGAAGAGATTGAAGAGCTTTGTAATAAACACGGCATTAAACTCTTTCCATCGGCATGGGAAGATTTCGAAATGCGCTGCTCATGTCCTGACTTTGCCGTGCCCTGCAAGCATATTGCTACGGTTTACTATGCCCTTGTTCAAGCCCTTGATCAGGATCCTTTCAATTTATTCCTTTTCCGCGGTGTAGATCTCATTGAGCGCCTCAAGGCCTTTGATGTGAATCTTGATGAGGTGGTGCAAGAGAAGACGCCGAGCGTGGAAGACATTCTGAGCGGCGACTATTTGTCACAAGTGAAAGCCTATGAGGGGTCTGTAGAGACATTGCCCTTTTATCAGCTGCAGCCTTTGAGCACTAGCATTGTTTCGATGTGTGATGAAGAGAATGCTGCCGACGGGATTTCTCGTGCCAAATTGAAGAGCTACTATCGGACGTTCGCTCAAAAGGTCAAAACGGTTCGAGAGTACCAGATACCTCCGATACCCGATGAAGAAGGGCGTTACCTCAATTCTTGGGAGCAGTTTGAACGCTTTAGTGTTGGTGGCAAACTAAAACTTCCTCATATGCGCTTAGATGCGGTGAACGGGGGTTGGGCAATCTATAGCCTTGAGACGCGGCGTCTGCGCAAGTCTGTCTCCAGTGTGACCAAGATGCTGAATGCTATTGCAAAGCTATCCCCGCAAGATCTCGCAAGAATGCATCCCATCTTTTCGCAATGGCGCCTGTTGGTTCACCTTGCTATGGAGCTCATCCACAAGGGGGCAGTCGTTCCTATGTTTGTCGCGCACAGCGCCAGTGAGAGCCAGGAGCAACGTACCATCCTTTGGGGGCCTGTACTCTTTTCGGATACGGTTGCGTCAATGGTTGCTGCCATGAATAAGCACTTGCATGCTACCGCTGAGCTATGGCGGTCAGCCTATGGTAAGCACGCTCCTGATGTGACGGCACCCAATGCTGCTGTGATGATGCTCACACATATCACTTCAGCGCTAGTATGCAGCTACCTCGTCAACGGGAAAACGCCGAAAAAAGCCGAACTGCTTTTTATGTTTCCTGGGGAGACGTTCTTTCCTGCAAACGCCCAAGTTATCTCTCGTCTGCAAGAGTTTTTGGCGCCTATCAATCCACTGCGGCTTGAAGGGGTTATGCGCGTCGTGTTGCTCGTACGAACGCTTAAAAACGAGGAGGTCTCCCTTAATCTCGGATTCCGTTTCCTTGATGAGAACGCACAAGAGGTGCCTGAGACTGAGCATCAGGCTCAGGGGGACAACAAGGTCGTTCTGTACCGAGACGTGCTGCAAAAAGAAGCCTTCGAGCCGCAGCGCTATACCGCTATTTCTCTTGTAGAGCGTTTTGCTCGTGCCGTTCCATTACTAGCGCCCATTTTGTCGAGTAATGGAGAGGCAACGCGGTTGCCGCTTGAATCGCTGACGGACTTTCTCTTTGAGACGCTGCCTGTGCTGAAATTGCTCGGCGTCGAAGTGCGATTGCCTAAGTCGCTTGTTAAATTGATGAAACCAGTAGCGCAGGTGCAGTTGAGCTCATCAACGGGTAAATTGTCGCTGCTGGATCGCGATGCGGTTTTCCACTTCGAGTGGACCACTAGCGTCGGAGAAACGCCGATTACCGAAGCACAGTTCATGGAGCTCAGTAAACAGGCTGGTAAGGTGATTCCTTGGGGCGAAGATGGTTTTGTCTATCTGGATCCTGCTGAAATCGAACGTATCCGCCAAGCGCAAGAACACTCCAAGAATGTGGGGCGTATCGCGGTGCTTGCCGCGGCACAGACTGGAGAAATTAACGGCTTCGAAGTCAAGATTTCCGAGGGGCTTGAAAAAGAAATTCGCCGTCTTGAGCGTATCGATGAGATTCCCGTACCGCAAGGCATTCAAGCGAAACTGCGTCCTTACCAAGAGCGTGGCTACGCTTGGCTCTTTAAGAATCTCGAGCTCGGAGTGGGTTCGCTCATCGCCGATGACATGGGGCTCGGAAAGACCCTGCAAGTCATTACACTCATGGAAAAGCTACGCTCAGAGAAAAAGACCAAGTACCCGCATTTGGTTATTGTGCCTACGTCGCTACTCATTAATTGGCAGCGTGAAATCGACAAATTTGCCCCCGAGTTGACTTATTCCCTCTATTACGGACTCAATCGCGAACTTGATGCCACCACAGACGTCGTCTTGACGAGTTACGGTACTGCTCGTCGCGACATTGAACGACTCGCCAAGCAGAAGTGGCATCTGCTCGTACTCGATGAAGCACAAGCCGTCAAGAGCGTTGATGCTCAGGTTTCTCGGGCACTACGCAAAATTCGCCCCACGGGTGGCGTCATTGCGATGACGGGTACGCCAGTAGAAAACCGCTTAATGGAGTATTGGTCGATCTTTCAGTTGGTTGAGCCTGGGCTGCTTGGTTCCGAGCGCGCCTTCACTAAGCAATTCGTCGAACCGATTGAGCGTGAACACGATCCCGTAGTGGCCGATCGTCTCAAGCGTATTACCTCGCCCTTCATGCTACGGCGATTAAAGACTGACCGCCGTATCATCGATGATTTGCCTGACAAAATTATGATGGACCACTACGTGGGCCTCACAGAAGAGCAGGCAGCGCTCTACAGTGCGACGTTGGATCATGCACTCAAACAAATTGAAAAAGCACGCAACGAGGGGGAAACCGCCAAAGGGCGAGCACAGGTGCTTGCGCTCATGACGCGCCTTAAGCAGATTTGCAATTCGCCAGCACAAGCGCTAGAGCCAGAACGGGCGCCGAGTGAACCAGATTCTAAGAAGGGGGCTGCGCTCCTAGAGATCATTGACCAAGCGCGAGAACGTGGACAGAAGGTGCTCGTGTTTACGCAGTTTGCGAAAATGGGTGAGATTCTTCAACGCTGGCTTGCTGAGCATACGGGGCGTCAGCCTGACTTTCTGCAGGGCAGCGTGAGCGCAGAAAAACGTGCAAAGATGGTTGAATCGTTTCAAAACGATCCAGCAACCGATTGTCTCATCGTTTCCCTCAAAGCCGGTGGTACGGGACTCAACCTCGTGGCGGCCACTGTGGTGGTGCACTATGACCTTTGGTGGAACCCTGCCGTGGAGGCTCAGGCCACAGACCGTGCCTATCGCATTGGACAGAAGGAAAACGTGTTGGTCTACCGCATGATTACAGAAGGAACGTTTGAGGAGCGAATCAACGACATGATCAATGCCAAGAAAGAATTGGCAGATCTCACGGTCGGCGAGGGTGAGGGCTGGATTGGGTCGCTACCGATGCACGAGCTACAGTCGCTCTTTAAGTTGAATGTCAAATACCAAGAATAGGGTATTTTTTGAGGATTGACGGTTAAGTTTTTTGACAACGAAGCAAAGATTCGCTATATTTCCTTCCTCTTTGAGGAACGCCTGCGGGAATAGCTCAGTTGGTAGAGCGCAACCTTGCCAAGGTTGAGGTCGCGAGTTCGAGACTCGTTTCCCGCTCCA
>CABQGK010000010.1 GCA_902463725.1 uncultured Sutterella sp.
GGAAGATCATGGAGGTGATCATGGTCGTCACCGACATGGCAATCCAAAGCATGTATGCCGTGGTGTTGTGCTCCGCCTCTGCTATGCTCGCAAGCTTCAGCCCAACGGGCCAGCCCAGTTCGCTTGCACTCGCAAGCAATAGATAAAACCAACTCATCGTTGCTCCAACGTCATAGGGTGGCAGAATTTTAACTCTTCCTCTATAAGGGAGAGTCAATAGATCTGCTAGGCGTTTCTGCTTAGAAGTGCGAGAGGCCAACCGAGTTCACAAAGTCCCGAAAAAATGAGATAAATCCTACCAAGCATAACAGTCCACCATCTTTGACCTTGTAAGACTAGGGACTCCCATAGCAGGGAGAGTCAAAGGGGTATCGTTTCAAAGGCCAATGAGTTAGACTCAATTGAGTTAGTAAGTAGGAGAGTGGAAGATGGCAAGTTGTGACGATAGCACCCGAGGGTTGTTTCGCATTGGCGAATTTTCCAAGGTCTCTGGCGTGAGCATCAAAGCGCTTCGGCATTGGGATGAGATGGGGCTATTGAAGCCAGCGATTGTGGATAGTGATAGCAACTACCGCTACTACCGCATTAGCCAATTGCAGGATGTTGACCGACTCTACATGCTCAAAATGATGGGCATCCCCATGTCTTCGCTCAAGGCGTGGTCCGAGGAAGAGGGCTGCGAGAGTATTGTCGATTTTAAGGGCGAGCGCTACTTTAAGCGCGTGCAGGATGAACTGACGCTCAGGCGAGATGATCTACTGCGCGCTGAAGCCTATTTGCGAAGCCAGCAGAATCGCTATGCGCATGAAGAAGCGCTGCTCAGAGCAGGAACGATGAGCGGCGTGACGTCGTATAAATCTTACTTTCTGCGGGATCTCGGTGAAATGTCGCTTACGGCGCCCTTCAAAGAGATTGATTTACAGACGTGGCTCTCAGAGTTCACCCAACTTTGTGGTATTGGGAGAATTGGTGCAGACTGGGGGATTCGTATCACGAAACGCCAGACTGATACAGAAAGCCTGCACGTCGAACTTTTCCAAGAAGTTCTTGAGGTGCAGGGGGTGATGCAACTGGGAGATGAGCCCCCTCTAGTGCTGAAGACCGAGCCGCGCAAGTACACGTCCACCCTTGTCATCACTGCGGAACCAGTATTTTGTGCTGTTGAAGAGCATGCTCTAGAACATCTGAACCGCCCGCATTCACAACTGTGGCTTCACCTCTGTAGCTTGACGCAAGATGCACGGCGCGAAAACCTTTGGGAGTTTCAATATCTTGTAGAATGATCTTGACCATATTAAAAACAAGGGGAGTGCCATGCGCCTAGCCTTTCGCATTTTGTCTTTGAGTTTCCTGTGTTTAATCTCCGCGCAGGTGTCAGCTGAAGTATCGGCATATGGTGCCGTAGATTCTGGCATCTTGTACTCAAAATCGAGAGTCAAGATCAATTCCGTCTTCTATAGTGGGTACAGTCCCAGATATCTACAGGAGGTCAATAAACGTAGCCTGACAGAGCTGTCGCAAATAGTGGATAGCTCTATCTTTGGCATCAAAGGTAATGAAACGATTTCTCCAGATTTGAGTGTGGGATTCCAGCTTGAAAATGGATTTGAGTCCGATTCAGGTCAACTCCAAGATAAAGACCGCTTGTTTGATCGAGAGGCTTCTTTAAGCTTGGCCAGTAGCGTTGGGACATTTTTTGCTGGCCGCATTGCTCCATTGACCGCAGGTGTTGGGAGTTTCAATATCTTCAAGAGTCATGCTCAGGTGTTTGGCGGTCAATATAGCCTGTTTGACCCTTCTACGGACACCGTCCGGCGCGTAGCGTTCGATAATATGGTTGGGTATATAAGTCCAACCTTTTCTGGGTTGAAGCTTTACGCCCAGTACAGCTTCAACGTGAATTCGGCTGAAGCACCCTCTGTGCGCAACAATAACCGCTATTGGGGGATGGGTGTTACCTACGACCAAAATAATTTCGGGTTAACCGCATCGGTAGAGTCTTATTTACCGGCAAGGCGTGAGGCAACCGACGGGGACGACGGCTACATCTTTAGCTTTGGTGGCAATTACGACTTAGGCTTTGCAAAGCCCTATGTGTCAGTGCAGCTCGGTAAAAACTTAGACTTTGTGGGCAACATGTTCAAAACCTACAATGATCCGGCGAGACACGACATTCGATTTACTGCGATTCATCTTGGTGCTGCCGTTCCCATTGGGGCCGCTGTTTTCAAGATGGACTCCTTCTATAGTTCGAGTAAAGAAACCGCAGGGGTATCTATCGTACCTATCGGCTCTCTTTTCACATCCCTCAACCATGAACGGGAATGGGGAATCACGGCTAGCTACGAATATCACCTAAGCCAAAGAACCATGCTTTACGGCGTAGCTGGCTATGTGTCTCACAGCATGGATTCGAAAGTTGAAAGGAGGGGATACCCATACACGGACTTGTCACAGGTTGAAAAGACCCTGCGGGCAGGTATTGGGTTGCGCCACGCTTTTTAATTAGGCCAAAATGTGAAGGACCGCTGACATCTGATCATGCGGTCCTTCGTGTATGAGCTTTGCTCTTTTGATTGGCTTAGTTCCAGGTGTTGCAGACCTGCGGATCTCCGGAGGTAAAGCCTCGCTTGAACCATGTCTTGCGTTGTTCGGATGTGCCGTGCGTAAAGCTATCGGGCACAACGCGGCCGGTGGCCTCTTTCTGCAGACGGTCGTCGCCGATGGCGGTCGCAGTGTCTAGCGCTTCGTCAAGGTCTCCCGTCTCAAGGATGCCTTGCTTCTGCATGTAGTGACCCCACACACCCGCGAAACAGTCGGCCTGAAGCTCCATCTTCACTTGGATAGCGTTCGCTTCCTTTTGGCTAGCGCGACTTTGCATCTGGTGAACCTTATCAGAGATGCCAAGCAGCGTTTGGACGTGGTGACCCACTTCGTGGGCGAGCACGTAGCCGAGGGCAAAGTCACCACCACCGCCGTACTTCTTTTGCATGTCGCGATAGAACGAGAGGTCAATGTAGACCTTTTGGTCATTTGGGCAGTAGAACGGCCCCATAGCGGACTGCCCCGTGCCACAGGCGGTATTGGTGACGCCAGAGTAGAGCACTAATTTAGGATAGGTGTACTTTTCGCCGCCTGCCCTGAAGATCTGCGTCCAAACGTCTTCTGTGGTTTTAAGCGCAACAGAGCTGAACTTCGCCAACTCTTGCTCCTGAGCGGTAAAGTTCTTGCCCGAGGATTGTGCGCCTTGAGTCTGCTCGACAGGCGTTTCCATCGGCACACCCGTGATGAGTGGCGTGAGGTCGATACCGTAGTAGCCCGCAATCAGAATGATGATGAAGATCACTAGACCAGAGCGACCCCGCAACGGGATGCCGCGCATGCGAGGTTGTTGAGAGCCGCTTCCCATGGGGAAGGGGAAGCCGCTACGCTCGCTACGTCGATCTTCGACGTTGTCGCTTTCAGGTTTATCTTGCCAGCGCATGATATGGGAGAAATCGTAGGATGAGAGGAATTGAAGAAAGATGCCCTCATTATATCCTTTGCTCTCGGTCGCGCTCTCTCAAATCGGCGTATGACAGTGAGTTGAACGGGTAGCAGAAGTCGATGAACTTACCATTCTCGAGTGAAGACATTTCTTAATTTATATTCTGTACTACAAAAATATTTTGGATCGGACGATTCGAGTCCAAAGCGACTTGAAAAAAATAACCCGATAGAATGTCAATTCTAGGAGATTATTCTAGAATGACTACAAGCGTAGCGAACTGGAAAACGTCATGAAGAAAAGCCCCGCACAACTCTCTGCAACCACCTCACTCGTTCCGAAAGAAGAGGGAGCGCAGATTGAATTTTTGCCGCAAACACCCGCGGGGCGTGACCGCACGCCCAATGCAGCACTCGCCTATCTGGCGACGCTCCATTCCGAGACAAGCCGCATCGCGATGAGAAGCAAACTCAATGTGGTGGCGCGTCTTGCAGGTTATGCCGACCTAACGCTCTGTCCATGGGAGGCGATGGCTCCCGAGCACGTGATCGCGATGCTTGAAACGCTTGAGCGGCAGGGACGTCGGGCCAATACCGTGAACTGTTATCTCGCCGCGATCAAGGGGGTGGCGAAAGCGGCCTGGCTTGTGGGGAGCCTCAGTCACGAGGTGATGCTCCGTATTTCCGCCATAAAGCAACGTCGCACAAAGCGCCTCCCTGCGGGACGGTCGCTTACGCCCAGTGAATCACGGGCACTACTTGCCGACTGCGATACGCGTAACGATGCCATCGGTCGCCGCGACAAAGCGATCCTCTCGCTCATGCTCGGATGTGGACTTCGTCGTGGGGAAATTCCTGATTTGCGCTGGGAAAATTACGATCAAAATGAAGGCGCGCTCACTTTAATTGGTAAGGGCGATAAAGAAAGGCGAGTATTTCTTCCTGAAGAGGTTGAGTCGTATTTATTGGCGTGGATCAAAAAAGATCGCGGTGAAAATTACGGTCTATTATTTGGACGCATTTATAAAAATGGCCGGATCGATTTGACCCGGCCGATGGATGCCCGCTCAATTGGGGATATTCTTGCTTCTCATAGAATCGTGGAGGGGCGTTCAGCCTATACGGCTCACGATCTCAGAAGAACATTTGCAACAAGATTGCTGGAAGATAACGTCGATATCGTGACAGTTCAAGGCATGATGGGCCATGCTAGCGTCACGACAACTGCTCGATACGATAGGCGAGGTAATGATAAATACCGCAGAGCAGCTAATAATATAAAGCTTACATAATTAATTCAGATCAATCAATTTTCATAAGTTCATCGTCTGTAATGAGATCTGTATTTATAGTGCAATCAAAATACAATTCTCCGAATGATAAGTTTCCATCAAATATCTTTGCTGTTTCGAAATGGTTCAAACAGTCATGTAGTGACGGAAATGAACATTCGAACAATACATCTCTGCCAAAATCAAATCCCTCAAGTTTTGCGACTGATAATGTAGTATTTTTATTATCCTCGCCAGAAAAGACACAGTATTTATTTGTTTTATGCCTAATGACAGCTATAAACCTTTGTGAAAGCAAATCGTATAGCTTGTTAATTTGTTCAGTTAGTTCTTTCATAATTTCTGTAGAAATTTTGAAATAATGATTCAAGATAAATTTATAGCTACACTTTTAATCATTTATCCATTCTATTGATTCTTGTACTTGCGAAAATGAGTTGTTCTGAAATATATTGGCACACATGAATTTTTTAATGTTATCACTCATTTTTTCAGAATAAGAACTCCACAAGTATTCATCCTGATTATCTAAATCGATAACATACAGGAGCTGTTTTTTATTTTTTGTGTCCCAATTCCCAGATATGAAGTATTTTTTGCTTTTATACCTAATATAGATATCTGAACTTGTTTCTAAGGCTTCAATAAAATATTTTATATCACCATTGATCATTTACAAGATCTCCTCAAAATACTTCCTGTATGACCTATATATCAGGTTCCTTTCTGTTAGAAAAATTTCATCTATTCGATTGGAATAATCATTGGCAGTTGTGAAGATATGGTCATGAAGTGCCTTTTAATCGTGTGTTTTGCGACAGTTGGAATCCAACCAAAACGTCACGAGGCGGTGAAGGTAGGAATGCAAGCGTTGGCGTGGTGGAAGGTGAAAAACGCACGATCGGTGAGCGGCTCAAAGCGGCAGAAAAGCTCATCGCCGAAAAGATGCAGATACCTGAAAACTTTACGGAGCCCATGTTATGGCGCTATGCGCTTACCTTGATGGTCGATGTAGTACCAACTGTCACTCTCCCAGTAGTGATATTCACCATTTGAGCCAGGAACTTCCTTATTGACGCCCACGTCGGTGACTTTGGCGCGACCATTCTTAAATGGATAGCCAAACGCAAACCGTGGTGCAATCACCACCTCGCCCTCAGCAGTAGCATAGCCCACGCGTCCGGCCTCATCGACGATGCGTTGCACACCCTCGTGAATGGGATCGGGGCCATTATCAAACCAGTATGGCTTGTAGGCAGCGCTTGCTACTAAAGGAACTAGTCCCGTAGCCATGATGGCTGCGATTAGCGTGGTCTTGATGGGCATGGAAAGCTCCGAGCAGAAGTGATGGTCCTCTGCGTTTCAGTCTACCTAGCGCGAATCTTGGGATCAAGCGTTTTGAGCTAAAAGGGCAGGGGCGGCAAAACGGAGCGGCCGCGTCAACTCGCTCAATTCTCTATAATTTTCCCATCACTCGCCCATACCTATCGGGATGCATCATGGCCGTCAACAAATCCGAACTTCTCAAGCGCATTATTACCTGCACTACAAGCGACGCACGCCGTCAGGCTTGGCAGACGATCAAAAATAACCGCGAGAAAAAATCTTTTTTCGGCTATTTGTTCGAGTGGCCTCTGAATAAAACCCACGTCTGGGGGCAGCCTCAATTTCAGCGTGAGCTCTTACAAGGACTCATGAGCGCCTCCCCCGAGGCAGAGCTGATATTCGGCGCACTCTTTTCTCAGATTACGGCCAATGAGCAGACGGGTGCAAAAATTCGTGAGGCAGCGGTAAGCGCTTTACCCGTTACCGACGACGCACTTCGCGAAATCCTTTCGGCAGTTGGCGGCACGCACGGTCTCTCTCCTCAGCTGCTCGTTACGATGAGCCTTGGACTTGTCTGGCTCAAAGTGCTTCAGTGCGTCGCCGATAACGACGCGAAGAAATCCGAGCTTGAGGCGCTTTTAGACGATGCGTTTGAACGAGCAGCCGATATCCTTGATGAGCGTAAAGAGCTCACGAAAATTGTCGCTGCTATGCGCGGAGCGCTCGGCATGGCGCAAAAGGCGCTACCCGAGGCTGATGAAGAAAAGCCTAAGAAGGCTAGCGGCAAGGGCAAGGCAACTAAGCAGGAGGCGGCAGAGGCGGCTGCCCCCCAAGTTACCGATGCACGGGAATCGAGTACGCCTCACGCCCAAGAAGAGGCTTTAGCAGTAACAACCGCAAATGTAAAGGTAAGCGCTCCGCTTGTCAGCACGAGCGGCGAAAAAACGCAAGCGAAACAGAATAAGAAAACCGCTAGTAGCAGCGCAGCGCTTGCTGAGGCGGTTCAGGCCACCCTTGGCAAGCGCCCCGACGGGGAGCGCGCTTTCGCGATCCCTGAAGCCA
Organism: uncultured Sutterella sp.; assembly: GCA_902463725.1. Lineage (GTDB taxonomy): Bacteria > Pseudomonadota > Gammaproteobacteria > Burkholderiales > Burkholderiaceae_F > Sutterella. The sequence continues at coordinate 7,167 of CABQGK010000010.1, forward strand.
GCCCAACTCCTGCAACCGCTCCCGTGCACGTTACGCCCTCAAAGATTGAGGGTGCACCTAAAGCCAAGGGCAGTGCTAAATCCAAAGCTGAGTCAAGCAGCAAGAAAGCACAGACTGGCGCGCAAGCACCAGTTGAGGGGGCGCTTCGGCAGATGAGCCACCCCATTAAAAACACGTATCGTGCCAAGGCAGAGCCCGAAGAAGGGCTCACCCGAACTATTGGCTACGCGGTGCGATATGGTGGTTTTGTGAATTTTTACGGTGTTGCCAACTGGGATCCCTACCTCAAGCGCTACAGTGAAGCGAACTTTACGCAGCGCTTTCCGATGTTTGGCGCGGTGAACCTCAAAGTAGCCTCCTATGCGCAAGTCCCCGATGGCTCATTACTGGTGCTCGACTGGGGGCGCTCAGATCTGATCCCTTACCACGATGCCAATGGCGTGATACGTACGGACTATGCTTATCAGTTCGACTATGCCCAACTCAAAAGTGAAGGACGCGCCTCGCTGCTTGACGATGCGGGGGTCTTCCCTGTGGTGCGTCCGCTGGAGCTAGAGCCAGACTTCACGAAGTCTATCTACGTTACGTTAACGGCGCAGGAGCCCACCGAAGCCAAGCTCTCCACGCTCCCAGTGATGCTGGAATACCGAGGGGACTATTACGGACCATTTCCGCTGAGAGAAGACGCGGCTAACCGCCTTTACGTCAACGTGCCGCTTGCTGCAAAAGAGGGCGTGGTATCGGGTTTGCGTCCCAAGGATGCCTCAAACCTCGTGACCGCAGAGCTCCGGTATTGGCATGACGGTAACACGCTCAAGTCGCAGGCCATTGATCTCTTTTACGCGCCAGGCGCTCAGGCCTTTGCCTTTGATACGCTCTCGGACAAAGAGCTCGTTCGGCGCTTCCTACTTTCTATCCCCGCTGAGGCGCCTGCGAACGCATCGATGCGTGAAGCTGTTGCCGCACTCATCGAAGAGAGCGAAGTGCTTGGCTCGCATCGCTTTTTTAGCGCTCAGCGTGCGCTGCTACTCAGAACTGCGCTCAACGACTGCTTCGCAACAAGCGCCACATCAACCGAGTTGCGTAGCGCTTTCTTCAATGCGGTTTGGGCCAATAAGGAGCGAGTTCTGCCTGAACTCGCCGAAGCGTTTGCGAATTCCCCCGAAGCCTATAAGGCGCTCACCGCTAAGAGTACGCTTCGAGAAAAGCTTCAGAAGGCGGAGAATGACGTTAAAGCGCTCACCGCACGCAAGGCTAACCTCACTCACGAAATCAATGAGCAAATCCGCTCTGAGCGCGCGAAATTCCAAGAAACCAATCAGAAGCTTCTGGCCGAAAACGAGCGGCTTACCGAGGAAAATGAGCGCATGCGCTCGGAGCTTGGCATTCTTGAAAATGTGCGTGATCTGGCCACGACTCGTAAAACGCTTCAAGACGAAAATGCCAAACTCTCTGAATCCAATGAGACGTTACGAGCCACCGTTTCCCGCATAGAAGCGCATCTTGAACATGCCTTTAAGAACCCGCATGAATACGCCTTTGAGGGCGCGATTGCTTCCAAACTGCTTGCCGCGGCCTCGGCGTGGGAGTCGGAAAAGAGCGCGGACAATTTTGAAGCGCGAGCGCATGCCGTGGCTCATGCGCCGCACTTGAACCTCACCGGACACAAACTCGCCAACTATCTGGTCAAGAAAGTCCAAAGCTACCGCGGCTACGATGACAATACGGTACTTAACTTCTTTATTCTGCTCACGCAGAGCTTCTTGACAATTTTCTCTGGCCCTCCGGGTGTTGGGAAAACTTCGATCTGTGAGATTCTGGCGCACGTCATGGGGCTTTCTGGTTTTGCTCAGCAACTTCCCCCTGCGGCTTTGAAACTTTGGGATAGTGAGATGGCGGCTAGTCGCTTCTTGCCAGTCTCCGTTGAGCGAGGCTGGACGAGTAAGCGTGACTTTGTGGGCTACTACAATCCGCTCTCAAAAACCTTCGAGAGCATCGATCCGCTCCGAAAGGACGCGTTTGCTCAGCTCGATGCTGAAAAGCGCGCTGGCGTGCTCAACACCCCCTTTATGATGCTGCTTGACGAAGCAAACCTCTCACCCATGGAGTACTACTGGGGCGACTTTATGCGCATTGCCGACAAGCGCACGGGGGCTGCTTCGTACGTCTCGTTTGGCGGAGACGCACAGTACCGTATCCCAGACACATTACGGTTTGTGGCGACTATCAACAACGACTTCACCACAGAGAACCTCTCGCCGCGTCTGCTCGACCGTGCGGCGATCGTCACGTTACCCGCCCAAATCATGGGCACCATTGGTGTCATCGATGAAGATGAAAAGCTCGAGCCTGTGAATTGGACAGAAATGCAAAAGCATTTTGGCCCCTCCCGCTCGCTTGCCCATAAAACCGAGATTGAGCCAGTGCTCGAGAGAATCTACGCCGCTTTTATGAACATGGGTGTGGCCGTCTCGATGCGTACGCGCATCGCTATCGCCGATTACATCTCAGCTGCGAACCGCGTCTTTAGCGCGAAGGATCGTCCTGCGTACCAAACGGGAATTGACTTTGCTGTCATGCAGCGGTTGCTACCTCGCATTAACGGAAACGGTAGCGTTTATCGGGCAGGGCTTGTGGAACTCGCCGCACTTCTTGAGCGTGAAGGACTCACCGAGTCCGCAGCTGCCCTCGCACAGATTCTGCGTACGGGCGACAGTACCATGGATTGGTATCGGTTCTTCTGATGAGTACGTTGACGTTAAGAGCGCCGGGCTACCCAGCCATTGAGCTGGCGCTCACCGAAGGGGCAGGGACCGAGCGCGCAGCGAACATCTCAGGGATTCGCCGCACGGTTTGCTCAGACGTTCGTTGGACGTTTGAGCTGCCGCTCTCTGCCTTTTCGCCGCTCGCAGAAACAGAGAGCGCCCTTAACGTGAATGCCACGTACCAGCTTTTTATCAACGAGACGTTTGTTCCCACACGCGCAGAAATTAGAAATGCGCTCCTCATCTTGACGCCCTCAGACCCGCTTTCAAGCGATGACCCGATTCCCTTTCGGGACTACATTGGCACGGCGGCAGTCGAAATCCGGCGCCTCGCACGCGGCTTTCCGACGCAGACTCTGCTGAGCGAAACGGTGCTAATTGCGATTCGCCAAGGCCCCACCGCCGAGGCGGTGCGCTCCATGGCAAAACGTGTACTCGCAGGGCTCAAACACTATGGGCAAAACACGCAAGGAGAAGGGGACACTGGCGCACTCAAGCTCGAAGCAGTGCTCTTCGACACAGAAGCGCGAAACGATTTTGCAGCACGCCTCAAAATTCTCGAAGACATTCTCAAAACCTATAGTCAGCAAGCGGCGTATTTCCGCGCCAATGCGCGCTTTCATCTTGTCACAGGCGAGCGTATTGATGGGGCAGGGCGGCTTAATGGCTTTTCCGAGTCTGCGCTACGATATGTGATCGAGCACCCCGATGAACTTGTCCCTTCGCAAAGTGGGCGCGGTATCCGTGTTCATAACCGCACGTATGTCCCTGAGCGGATGTTGATTCAAACAACACGTAAGAGCTTTGATTTGCTTGAGAACCGTATTGTGCTCGGTTTTCTCAAGCGACTTGAAGAAGCACTCTCCGAAGAGGTAGCGACACTTGAATTGCAGTGCAAACGGCTTCCTGCACTGCTCAGTACGGTGGAGGGTTACGTTTGTAGCGCTGAGGCGCTTCTTGGGGAAGTCACCGAGCGGCTTACCCACTACATCTCGCATCTGCGGCAATACCTCACCGAGCTGAGGGGGCTCTTTCTCGTTTATTCCCGAATTTTTCCCATCACCCCAGCGTGCGTGACACACATTCCAGCGCCCACTGAGATTTTCATTTCGGTGCCCGCCTATCGACTCATCTACGACAACATGGTGCGTTGGTTTGGCTTGGGGAGCCTCTCCTTTGCACGTGAAGAGTTCCTCATGACCTGCTTTGAGCGTAGCCGCCTCTACGAGCTCTTTTGCCTCGTGGCGCAACTCGATGCGCTCTCGTGTGCGGGAGCAACGTTCTGTGGCGCCTCGCATCACGCTTGGCATCGGCCTGACGGGCGCACCAGCGACGACACCATCCCGAACGTGTTCCGCTTTACGCTACCCGCAGGCCCCCATACACCAGCCACTACCCTCACGCTTTTCCATGAGCCCGTCATCAAGAGCCCAGTGCTTGAGAGCGAGGCCGATATGACACTGGTGCGCACCTCGCCATTGAGTTGGAGCGCCGAGGGCGACTTCCGCATGCTGGATCCAAGGTTTGCGTTCTACACGCCAGATTTTGTGCTCAAAGTCGAGCAAGAAGGGCAAGGTGCACGATGGTTTATCGCAGACGCCAAATACTCCGTGGATACGAAAGTCATCGAGCAGCAGACCAAGGAAATTCTCTTCAAGTACCTCTTCAGCATTTCCCCATCTGAGCAGGGTGAGCGTATCGAAGGCGTCTGGCTCTTCTACCCGTGGCTCACCAAACTTGGAGAAGCGATCCAAAGCGCTACCCCATGGGCGCCTCAGTCCACTGCAGGGCTCTATTTTCAACATGTCTCACCCGCCACAGCAGCTGAAAGCGGCTTTATTGCGGCAGCGCTCGGTGCTTCTGCCCCGCATTAAGCTACGCCCGCCCGTGCATGCTCGCAATACTCGGTTGGTGTCATGCCTGTTTCTCGTTTGAAAAAGCGACAAAAGTAGGGGCCACCCGAGAGGCCAAGTGCCTTAGCAATCCCTTCAGCAGTGCTGTCACTGTGCAGCAGAAGTACCTTTGCCTGAAGAATCAACGCACGGTTGATGAGCGAGAGCGGCGTTTCTTTAGGCTCTACGGACTTGACAGCCGCATTGAGCACCGCGGGCGTGACTTTGAGCAGCTTGGCATAGTAGCTCACGGGGTGGCTAATCGCGCCTCGCGACATCAATAGGCTAAAGAAGAGATTCCGAATATGGCCGTGGACATTGCGCGCGCCCAAACTCACTGAGTTGAGAACGTCATCGGCAAGGAGGCGAAAGCCATCTTCAAGAACCGAGAACGAAGGATCTCGATGCGCGAGTGCATTAAGATAGGCACAGGTCAACTCGAGCCGCTCAAATTTGATCTTGGGCGGCGTATAGACGCAAAAACCCGGAAGTGGCACGTATTGCTCAAGCGCTGACAACCCGCTAAAGCCCACCATGGAGACTTCACTGTCGGCGTAAACCTCAAGCGGCAGTATTGTCGTACCGGGCGGTGCAATCGCTACAAAAGGCGAGGGGCCTTTGGTCTTGCAAACCTTGAGGCCAATTTGCAATTTTATCGAGCCTGATCTAAAGAGGATAAGCCGCCAGTCGCTACAGACATACGGAAAGCCCAGCTTTACCCAAGGCGCTAGTGCATCGGAGCGAAACTTTTGGATAATGGAGAAGTCCTTGGAAAAATAGGCCTCGGTACGATCGTACTGGCCTGCTTTTACCATCTCCGCTAGCTTGTACCGTCTCGGCTCGGCAATCATGCGCCCCTCCATTTGCAATCAGCTCTCGCAATTTGTGAGGGCTCAGTCAATTCTACTACTCCGAGTCATGAATACCGTCGTAGCAACGTTGAGCAGACATCCGTGTTTTCCCTAAGTTGCTAGGTAAACGGTCGCGAGCGACAAAAGTTTTGTCCACCCCATCTGCGTGCGATGAAAAATGGCTCGCTCAACCTCGCAATCGGCCGTACTAATGCGGCATTATTCAAGTACTCGCACAGGAATCAGAAGCGTGATCACGCCGACGTTGCCTCGTGCCCAAGTGACATGAGTTTGGGCACGAGGGTAATTGTTAGTCTAGCGCGATTAGAACTGATACCTAATATTTGCAAATACCGAACCGTACTTGGAGTCGCCGTCTGCCGAGCGACTGTAATTCACACCGAGGCCCGCTCCAAAGTTTGCTACCTTCAAATTAAGCCCTAGGGTTGCCTCAAACAGAACCCGCGAGCTGATTTCGCTGTAGCCGGCGGCATAAAAGTTATCCGCTAAATCGACCTTGGTATGAATGAGTCGATCGCTAGCAAAGTACTTGGCACCCAGCTCAGCGCCAAAATTTAATGCTCTCTCACCCTCAATAAGCGGAATCTGAGAGAGGACAGCTCCCTCCACAAAGCCTACGGTCTTGGAACTCTTATGAGCATTGAGGCGATCGCCTCGGTCGGAGTTAATCGTATAACCATCGATCGAGTAATGTTCAAGACCGACGGATACCCGAGGCGCTAAACGTCCCTCGCCGGGCATTAGATCGTAAGCGGCACTTAGACTCAAGCTTGCCAGGTGAGAATCGGGCTTGGCGGAGAAATTTGCTAAAGCTGAGCTTTGTGTTACCTCTGATCTTGCCAAGGTATAGGTAAAATCAAGACCCAGCATCAGTGAATCTTTCACATAGCTACTGTAGATCTGGGCGCCATAGAAGTGATGTTTATCGTGGGTGGCGGCAAGAGCGTCAGAATTGGATTTGCCATCTCCCTCACCCGCAAAAAAGGCTGTGCCCAGCAAATAATTCTCCCGAGCATAGTCAAAGCCGAGCCAAATTCCACTGCTATTGCCCTTATAGCTAGGATTTGTGGTGCTCCCTCCCTTGTAGGAGACATGCGCATAGAGGGGCGTGACCCATAAGGAGGCTCCACTTTGCTGAGCTTTTCCAAACGCGTCAAACGCTGTGCTCGCCCCAAAGCCCATGCGCTCACGTATAGGCTGTCGGGCGGCATACGCTGCAGAGCGCAAGGTGTGTACAGCACCACCTAAAAGCGCCAAGCGCGGTAGGGCATTTAAGGCAGGCGCATCGGGATCACCTCCTGAGGAGGGAGGCGTGAGCCAGCGGTCAATTTCGCCATCATCAATCGGGGTGTGGCGCACGGCATTCTCTAAACTTGAAGCAGTATCTTCATCAAGCCCTGCTGTGGCCGAAGAAAAACTTGCTTCATCAAAAGCAAATCGGTAGAGGCGTGATGGAGTGTAATTTGGATCTTCTTCAAAGGGGCTCCCCACAATAAAGCGATTGGCTCCGTAGACCTTTCCCACACCGCTTAGGTTCTCTCTTTTTTCAAAAGCTCTGACTATCTGACCTTCTTTTATACCCGCGAAAACCAAGATGCCATTATTTATCATTGCGTCACCACCACTATCAGATGATGAACCGTCATATTTAACAAGAAAAAAGCCACCGGGGACTTCACCACGGGTGTACAGGAGGCTACTGGCTAGACGGGCGTCAACATAGAGCAAAGAATCTCGGGCGATGCTGATAGCCTCTCTATTACGTATGTCTCCTAAATCACTAGCATAAGCATCGAGCATGAATTGCCCAAGGACCTCGTCATACACTATTGGCTTCGTTAATACACCAATTGATTTAATGTTAAGTGAGCTTTCAATCTTGGTTTTCGTACTGTCAAGATAAGGACTGGCTAAGGACTTTAGTTCATCAAGGTTTTCTGTGCCTAAGCCTGTAACGGCATAGCCTCCGCTAAGTACGCGATTGCCATGAAAAGTCAAGTATGAGGTATTACCAAAGTCCCAACCGTCACCCCCCATTTGTTTGGGCATATTGGATATGCTAGTAAAAGAGGCTGCGTCCGCAGTACCAAAGGTAGCAAGGGTAGTACCAGTCGCTACGGCAAGGTTGTTAGCCTGCAACATCCCGTGACTAATAACGCCCTCGGCATTTTTACCAACAAACAAGTTTGCCCCTGTCAAATAAAGGGTATCGGTAACAATGAGAACGTTGCCATTCACAATGGGGAAATCTGGATTGCGCTCCTCTGTAACATCTGCCGTTCCAGAATTTGTTTTAGTTACTGTTGCAGCAGAAGCAAACGACGTAAAACTACAGGCAAGAGACAGCGCCAAGAGCGTGAGAGCAAACTGGGAACCTTTGTGTTGACGCAACCACGGCTGAGATTTTTTCGCCTGAGAGGGGGCGAGTAGGGAGCAATTTGGATTCATCATATCGATTTCGCAACTAAGTGAATAAGTGAATATTCCGCACCAAAATTGTCCGCGTACCCAAATGTTTTCGTTAGCTCGGCACAACGGCATGCTTTCAGTGCAGGACTGTAAGGAAGCACTTCGGCGATAGACACATCGCGCTGCTCGACATTCTTCTCTTGCTATGCCTTATTTGTCTAACGATAGCGTCACCTATATTTGCCTGTCAATCGAGAAACCTACTGAGTCCACACACGAAAAATTTCCTGTTGGACCTTTCATTCGCCCGACCCAATCAAGAATGGCGTGCGGGGTCCGTTTGGAAGAGTAGGAGTTAGAGCACACCCACGACACGCACCTCAGGAATTCGGCGACGTTTGAGGTTGTGATGCAGTCCAGTGCCATGCCAAGCTGTATGCTTTGGCTCAGGCCACTGGACTCACCTTCTGTCACCACCTCTCACTCATCGCACCATCACCACCAGTCTCACAGCAAATGCGTGCCACACACAGCAAAGCGCCCAGCCACCCACACTCATCGCTCCCACCACTCAGAACAGCACTGTTTTCACACGGATCAGCACAATTTTTTCCCAAGACGCTGCAAAGGTAACGCCGTCACGTGCCCGAAAATCGCGCTTTTCTGTCAGGATTTACGGCATATATCTTGCCTTTTTGCTCTAATTGCCACAATTTCTGCCATCACTCTCCTAAGAGGCCTCATGGCCATGAAGCCTTCTGCGACGCAGTCCGCAATCACCACCTCACTCATCAGCGCACACGAACGCAATTTCAACCATCAGCCACTGAACAGCGCATCGCCGCGCAACAGTCAAATACGAACTCAGAAGCCATTAGAATTTTTCAGATAGGAAATTAACGACGACGCTTATCTGATTACGCTAGTTATCGCTAAAAGCGACATGAGCGTTGTGGTGCGGGAAGATCTCTGCGCGCATTGCACGCACTGCTTGCCCTTGGAAAAATCACCACTCTTTCACACCTCGCCTAGCACCACCGCCATTTCTGCGGGTTTCACGAGCGAGAAGTGCGTCGATCACACTCACGCCTCCTCACGAACGCTCACCGTGCCCCCGTGATGCGCGACGCAGCGCTGTTCCGTGCATACACTGGTGCCTTCACGGCACACACACCTTCCAGAACGCCAGCGTTGTCGCACTTCACAGGTATAGAGCGCTCCAGGCGAGCATGGGCCATACTCTCAAACGCTCAAATTCTTACAGGGCTTTTGCCGAGAGCTTGACTTTTCGCTTTGTGTCGTTTCAAAAGGATAAGTGCTCCTCAGCTATGTCTCTTCAATTGCGCGTTCTTCATGAGGCGTCTGCACCGGTCTCTACGCTCACCGTCGCATCACACTCGCTCGGGCAAATGACTGAATGCTAAGCGTGAGCGGTATTTGCAATTGAGAAACGTACAGATTGAGCAAACGTTATGAAAAATAATCGCTAGGAAAACATATAGACCATTTGGTGGAGAATAGGCGTTTTCATGCCAAGTTAGGCGTCCTAATTGCTAAGGCTATTCACTGACGAAGATACCATCTTCGATCCATGGAGCAAGGTTGATCAGTCTCTGACGCATATCTGTTTTTACTATTTTCACGATGGTTGAGAAAACGAGGTTGTGTAAAGAGACAGGAACATTGTTTGGGTAGTCGATTAGGAAAATCGCCCTTCCCATCTGAGGGGGAGGCATAGGAGACACCACAATATTGCCTACTAGATAGTGGTGTTGAAGTAAGGATGTTGTTCTGCTGAGAGTCCACCCGATTCCGCGAGCGACCAATGACAGCATCAACCCATTAGTATCCACTTCCACTGTTCCAACTAGGTTGAGCTTTAGTGCACTCAAAAGAGCATCAGACAACTTCCCACCACCGCTTTCTCGATAGTAACGAATGTAGGGAAGTCCTGAGAAGCGAAGATCGTCCCAAGAGAACCTTTCTTTTTTGTGGGATTCAAAATAGGAACGCGGGAGAAGGATGACAGAAGGTTCTGAGAAAATGAACTTTCTTCGCAATCCAAAGGTGGATTCAAAAGGGTCACTTGATACCAGAATGTCTAGCTCACCATTTTTAAGCTTTTCGAGAAGACGATCACATGTCCCTGTCAAACAGAGTTGTTTACCCGTGTAAGGCTTGAGACGCTCCAGTAGTAGTGGCGCAACGTCCATAGAAAGGCTCTCGATGAATCCAATGCGTAATGGTGGCCGGAGATTTGCTTTGCTCCGTAGAGTGCTTATAACCTCAGGGAGTGAGGACAATAACGGAGATATTGCTTCTTGAAATATGCGCCCTTCTGTGGTCAATTGGGCTGGCCGCTTCTTTCGGTCGAAGAGAGTAACACCAAGGCGTGTCTCAAGATCCTGAAGTTGGTGGGATACCGCGGGCTGAGAGTAACCTAAAAGCTTGGCTGTTTTGCTAAATGAGTGAGTTTCACACAGGCTAAGAAAGACTTGTACTCCAGATGTTAGGATACCGTTTTCTCGAAAAGACTCCTGCATAACAACTCCTCTAGCAGATACTCTTGATATTCAATATTCTGAATTTGAATATTAATCGACTCTAAAGAACTAATTCCATACGCTTGCTGTGTAGTCGATTTGATCTAAACCGATTGCAATCTATTTTTAGACCAAATTGAAAGGAGCAACTATGGAAACACTTCTACAGGCGTGTGTAGTGCTGGTAGCGCTGTTTATCGGCGCTAGATACAAGGGTATCGGGTTAGGCATATGGGGCGGCGTTGGCTTGCTCATCCTTGTACTTTTCTTTGGTGTCAAACCTACTTCAGCACCTATTGATGTCATGCTAATTTTGACCGCAGTGGTCACTGCAGCTTCCGTAATGGATGCTGCTGGTGGCGTTGCATTTATGGTGAAGATTGCTGAGCGCATTATTCGGGCAAACCCTAAACGCATCACTCTTGTCGCTCCATTTACGACTTGGTTCTTTACCTTTTTAGCAGGTACTGCGCACATCTCCTATCCACTAATGCCAGTGATTTATGAGGTAGCGTATTCTGCAGGGATACGCCCAGAAAGACCAATGACTGTGTCCATGGTCGCAGCTCAACAGGCAGTTACAGCATCTCCTGTATCTGCAGCTACTGCCGCCTTACTGGGACTTCTAGCCGCCAATCACTTTGATATCTCTCTAGGTCAGATTCTTGCTGTTACGGTGCCTGCTTCACTTTGTGGCATTTTTGTCGCAGCACTTGTTCAGATGCATATTGGCAAAGAGTTGGCAGACGATCCCGATTTCCAAGCACGGCTTCAAGCTGGGCTAGTAAAAGCTCCAGAGAAGCGTGAGGATAAGAAACTGCCACCTAAGGCTTGGCTTTCGGCACTTATCTTCGTTCTCGGCGTTTCGTTCGTCGTCATTTCTGGGTTCTTCCCTGCATTGCGGACCCCTACTGGTGGGAAGCCAATTGGTATGGCTACTTTCCTGCAGATCTTCATGTTGGCGGTAGCAGCACTCATCTTGGTATGCAATAAACCAAAGCTCAATGAGGCGATGAGTTCACCCATTATGCGTGCAGGGATCACTGCTCTGATTGCTGTCTTTGGCCTTGCGTGGTTAGGTGACAGCTTTATTTCTGCGCATAAGGAAGTGTGGCTTATAAATTTCAAGGACATGATCAGCGGTTATCCTTGGCTGTTTGCACTTTTCCTCTTTTTCATGAGCGCCATCTTAGCCTCTCAAGCCGCGACTGTACGAGCAGTAATGCCATTAGGTTTGGTGCTTGGACTGTTGCCCAGCTCTCTTATTGGGATGTATCCAGCAGTCAACGGACTGTTCTTCATTCCATCGGCGGGGCCGCTTGTAGCCACACTTTCCTTTGACCTATCGGGTACTTGCAAAATTGGGAAATATGTCTTCAATCATTCCTTCATGTTGCCCGGCTGCATTGCAACCGCAACTGCTGTAACCGTTGGTTTGGTCATTCAAACGTTTTTGTTCTAATGAGGCTTTGTCATGAAAGAAACTGCTCGTGGAAAAATCAAGAAGGCACCAGCTCCAGAGGTCGTTAAGTACCTTATTCGGCCCGCAATCCTACAGGATCTTGAACGCTCGTATTTGACGATTTTGGATATCAATCGCGCGCATATTCTGATGCTCGCTAAACAGAAGATCATTACAGAAAAGACAGCTGCAGAGCTCTTAAAGGCTACCAAAAAGATTGCTGACGAGAAGGATGCTCCGACATTTGAAATAAATCCCAATATTGAAGATCTGTATTTCAATTTAGAAAAGTACTTGATTTCACTTACTGGACTGGATATTGGTGGGCAACAACACACTGCACGTAGTCGAAATGATTTAGCGGCTACGGAATTAAGAATCGATGTCCGCCGCTACTACTTGAAGCTCTCGGAGATGTTTTTGCACTTACGTGCGACACTTCTAGAAGTGGCTAAGAAGAATAAAGACGCTGTTATGTCTGGCTACACTCATATGCAGCCAAGCGAACCAATCACATTTGCACATTATTTAAGTGCAGTGTCTAATGCACTCGCTCGTGATTATCATCGATTCCAAAATGTTTGGGACACATTGAATCTATGTCCGTTAGGTTCTTGCTCGATGGGGTCTACCTCTTTCCCAATAGATCGCGCGTATACGGCCTCACTATTGGGTTTTGACAAGCCCATGGAAAACTCAATCGACGGAGTCGCTGCACGAGATTTTGCACTTGAATTGGTCAACGCGTTAGCGATGACGGCCAATACGATGAGTAGATTGGCCTTAGACCTATACACATGGTCAACGCCTGAATATGGCTACATTGAAGTTGATGACTCTTGTGCTGTTTGCTCGTCGATCATGCCCCAGAAGAAAAACCCAATGACACTAGAGCATGTGAAAGGTAAGGCCGCTCACATGGAAGCGTTCTACGTGTCGATTTTTTCTAGCATGAAGAATGTGCTCTACTCACATTGCAGAGATATTTCAGTCGAGTCTGTGCGTTTGGTTTGGCAGGCTCTACAAGAGATGGAAGCTGATTTCGCGCTATTGGATGTCACAGTGAAAACGATGCAGCTAAAAAAGACTCGCATGTTATCGAATGCACGGAACAACTTCTGTACAGTGACCGAGCTTGCGAACTACTTGGTTCGCTACGACAAAATTTCATTCCGTGAAGCACATGAAATTATTGCTCATGTGGTCGGTCATTTGTGTGAGGGTGGACAGGATGCATCACACATAACTAGGGCTGTGATCAACGAAAGTGCGACAGCATTATTCGGCTTTACAACGTCATTGACAGATGAATTGATCAACGAGGCTTTGGATCCTTCACGTGTGGCAGAGGCTAAGAGTCCAATTGGCGGTAGTGCATTGCACGAAGTAGAGCGCCAGCTATCTGTACTGGACAGTCAATTGGCTGCCGATAGTGCTGAGTTGGAAGCGAGAAAAAAGAAGGTTGAGAGTGCAGCTCACTTGCTCTTAGAGGATGAAAAGCCGTTTTTGAACGTCAGCTGAGCCTTGTGCTAGCTTAGAGCGAGGGATCTAGGGTAGGCCTTAGTCGGTCTACCCTTGGGTTACGGAAGTGTTAGGCGTTACTTCATCGAGCGCACATACTTCACAGCGCTGTCAGCGGCCACCACGCCAGAGACAATAGCCCACGAGTTCATCATGGCCGTCATGGAGTCGGCACCGTTAGCGCCGCCCACCACCGAGCCTGCACCATAGAGCGCAGGGATGACTTCACCCTTACGGTTCATGATTGCCAAATCCGCATTGGCTTTGAGTCCACCGAGCGTGGTCTGGTAACGAACCTTCTGCTCAACAATGTGGTATGGCCCAGCCCCCAATGCTCCCGTGATCGGACGATTGAATTCGCTATCCTTGCCAGCGGCGGCCATCTGGTTCCAGCTAGCCACGGTCTTTGTAAGTTGCTCGGCGTTGATGCCCATCGATTTGGCGGCATCTTCGAGCTTGTCGCTAACCGCCATCACGGGCGCACCAGCGTTTTCAATCGTTGCCCACGCATCAAGCGCTTCGGGATTGGGTACCAGTTTGTCCTCAAGCGACTTATCAACATAGACCTTCCAGGCAGCCGCATCCATCACGATGTAGGCCATGTGCTGTGGTTGCGCAATCGTCGCGTCCGTAAGCACCCCCAGTCCTTCACGCTCATTGACAAAGCGCTTGCCATCGATATTGACATAGATGGCCCCAGACTTCTTGATCGTATCGGTCGAGGAAGCGGTTGCAGCGAGCCCATGGCCCGGCACGGTTTCAACCCCATGCGGGTACTTCTTGACGAGATCCATGTTGATGACATCTGCGTCAAGCGCGGTGGCCATCTTTAGCCCGTCGCCCGTCTCACTGTCAAGACCGTAGAAAACGTAATCGCGCATCTCGGCGGGCAACAACCGTTTTTGTGCTCCGTACCCACCGCTAGCCAAAATCGTCGCCTTACTCTTAATTTCGTAGGAGTTGCCGTTCTCATCAAAAGCACGCACCCCAATCACTCGCCCCGACTCATCGGTAATGAGCTTATCGGCACGCGTACCAAGTAGTAGCCGACCACCAAAATCCGCGTACTTCTTCTGCATAAGGTGCAGGAAATTCACGCTACGCCCTTCAACACCGAGTTGCCGATTAGCCGAATGATCAGGGTACTGCGTAGCAGCGGGCCCATACGGGATCTTCAGATCATCGATGAGCCAATCGACCACACCACCAACTCGGTGCGTGATCATCTTCACGAGCACGGGATCATTGCGATTCTTACCAATGCGCATGATGTCCTTTTCCGCGAGCGCTGGGCTATCCTTGGTCTCTTTCATCACCTCACGTTGATAGCGCGAGCCCGTGGCAATCAGGGTGCCGGCGTTTAGCATCGTAGCGCCACCGATCATCGGCATCTTTTCGATGAGAAGCACCTTCACGCCTTGGCTTGCAGCACGGACGGCAGCGGCCATCCCTGCGCCACCCGCACCCACAACGAGCACATCCGTTGTTTCTTTATGCGCTTGGCCCTTGCTGAACTCACGAATAGGGAGTACGGCAAAGGCGAGAGGGTCACCCCCCGCTTTTTTAATAGCGTTGCTCACGGCACGGCGAATCCCGTTACTGGTGAGTGTCGCGCCTGAAATGGAATCCACCGCCGTGCTGTTTCCCTCTACGATGCGCGCAGGGAAAGTTTTGAGTGCCGCGTCAGCAATCCCCGCGGTCTCGGCGTGTTTCAAAATCTTGACGGCGGCGATCTTGCCCGCTTTAAACGTCACCGCCACATCAATCGGTCCATTGCGGCCATCAGCGGATGCGTTGAATGTGCCGTTTTTCACGCCAGCGGCCGAGACGGCTCCTGCAGCACTCAGCGCGCCCATGAGCACCACGAGCGTGGTAAGGCGAAAGTTCATCATAATCCTCCCCGTTTCTTGACATTGTGCGAAGTTGGTCGTGTGCGCTCCGTGAGCGCACTGCAGAAAGGATTATCCTCCTTGAAAACTAACCACAACAAGGGACGTAAGGGAAAGTACCCATCTCGGGAATGTTCAGTAAGGAAAAGAGGAGGTTGAGTTAAGGCGCAGTGAGGCGCTTAGCGCACAATGACCTCACGCCAGCCTTGTTCGAGATCGTTAGCTAGGCGTGTGTGGTTTGCGCAGAGGTAATCCATCGTTGCGGCACTCACACGTTTTGCCGCCTGCTGATTGCAGGTGAAGTAGCCGTGAAAGCGCCCCGATTTTTCGACGAGCACCACAAATTTGCTACTTGTTCGGCGGCTCCATGGGCTCGCGACGTTTACCGCATTCCCATACTTACCCGCTGGGTTCCAAATAGAGACGGGGCTTGTGGCACTGCCAAAGCGCCCTTTAGCGTTCCAAATTGAGCTCTGATGTGTGGGCTTGCAAGTGAAGCACCCAAGGTAGACGTTCCCAGCGAACAGGTGCAGTTCAGCGGCAGCGGCTTGCGTCGTGAGCGCCGCAGCCAAGACAAAAGCAAAGAGAAATTTGGCCATGTTGAGTCAGCAGAAAAGAACTTGGTCAAGGCTCTGAATATTCTACGCGGCTCGCGCCATCGCGGGAGAATCTTGCGCTCAGGTAGAATCGAAATGATTTTGGACTCAGCCGTTCCTTTTCGCGCCGCCGCATGTATTTATCCGCGCTTTCCCGTTCAGCACGAGTGAGCTCAGCCAGTTTCACGGTTGAGAGTAGCTTTGCGCATGCCATCAATCTGCGTGAAGCCTCTGGCGCGCTTATGACGCTCGTGACGTGCGGGAAACCACTTCCCCCTCAGGGCATCAAAGTGGATTGCCCGCAGTTCCCTGAGATCGACTTAGGGAATCGAGCGACATTTCGGCAGGGAGTGCTTACCCTCTTTGGCAACACTCCCTTATCAATTGATGTCACGCACGCACAAGTCATTGACCTCACGGCTGGGCGCATTGCCCCGGACGCTGCGCGTGTGCGCCTTGCGCTAGAACGGTACCTTCACATCGAAACCGAACCTGCTAGCAGCACCCTCTGGCCCGTGGCGAGCGCCCCACACTCGCGCACGGGTCTTGACTGCCTTTGCGCCCGTCCGTGGCTCGCGGCACGCGCAGCTCAAGTGCGCGCAGGCGCTCTCGACAACTTGGTCGCTGAGTTGATTGGGCTCGGTCCTGGACTCACCCCAAGCGGAGACGATTTCCTCTGCGGCTGGCTCTGGTGGGCAACGCTAGCGAAACGTGCTGAACTTGCCCCCCTTCGCGTCGCGGTTCTTAAGCATCTCACCGCAACGACGCCCATTAGTCAGAGCCTTCTCATTGCTGCGAGCAACGGGGTGTTTCTTGAATCACTAAAAGTCGCTGAGCTTGACCCCGATGCTGGGTTTAGCTCGCTTGCTCAACAAGGGCACTCCTCGGGGATGGATACCCTCGCGGGGATCGCTTTCGCGCTTATGTTTGTCGACGCCCTTGCTTTGTAATTTCATCATTGAGCTGGCGTCGTTTCACAACACGTTCACTAAGCGGAGTATCCTTTCGTGGTATCCCCCCAAAAAAATCCCCTTCCACGCGAGGTGAACCATGATCAGGCTAGCTGCCAAGCCGTTTGAGTACGCTTTTGACCCCCAAAAAACTGCACTTATCGTGATCGATATGCAACGTGACTTCGTCGAGCCTGGCGGCTTCGGTGAGGTTCTTGGCAACGACGTGAGCCTTGTGCGACGCGCAATTGAACCATGCAAAAAAGTGCTCGCCGCAGCACGCGCGGCGGGGCTCCTCGTCATTCATACCCGCGAAGGGCACAACCCTACGCTCACCGATCTTTGGCCCGCAAAGCGCACCCGCGGCGGAAAAACCTTCATTGGCGAGCAGGGACCAATGGGTCGCATTTTGGTGCGCGGCGAAGCGGGTCACGACATCATCGATGAGCTCAAACCGCTCAGCTCTGAAATCGTGCTGGATAAGCCAGGCAAAGGCGCGTTTTACGCCACGGATTTGGAGCTGATGCTACGCAGTCGCGGTATTGAGTCCCTCATTATCTGTGGCGTGACTACTGAGGTTTGCGTGCAGAGCACTTCGAGAGAAGCGAACGATCGCGGCTTTGAAGTACTCGTCATTGAAGATGCCTGTGCATCCTACTTCCCAGAGTTTCATCGGGTCACGCTTGAGATGTTCGCCGCACAAGGCGCGATCGTAGGTTGGGTTGCTCAAGCAGATGCCCTCTGCGCCGCCCTCAAGTAAGCGGTGAGGACAAAGCAGTATGTCCATCTATCATCGCCTTATTCCGAACCAGTACCGTGATTCGGTCGCGCTCATGCACGTGAGCAAACGACTGATCGAAGAGCGTGGCGTCAAAAACGCCGCACTCATCATGGCTACCCCACAAAATCTCAAGCAACTTGCCATGGGCGGGCTCAAGATCGAGGTCGAGGCCAAACCCACCGACCTTCTTATCGTGATTGAGTCCGACACAGAAGATGTCGAACCGCTCTTTGAGTTTGCGCTTGATTCCCTCAAATCTAAGCACGAGACGCAGAAAGCGGGCAGGCTAGACGCCGCACCGCTCAAAAGCCTTGTGCTCGCCGCGCGCGAACATCCCGAGGCAAACCTCGCGCTGATTTCCGTGCCAGGCTCCTACGCGAGTGCCGAAGCGCTTAAAGCGCTCACCGCTGGCCTTAACGTCATGATGTTTAGCGACAATGTTCCGCTAGAGGATGAAGTGATGCTCAAGCGCCGCGCTCACGACTTGTCGCTTCTGATGATGGGGCCCGACTGTGGCACCTCCATCATCAATGGAATTCCACTCGGCTTTGCCAACCGTGTACGCGCAGGCAGCATTGGGATTGTTGCTGCCTCGGGCACGGGGCTTCAAGAAGTGAGCACGCGCATTGATGCGTTAGGAGGGGGAATTTCGCAAGCCATTGGCACAGGCGGACGTGACCTCCATGAGGAGGTCGGCGGAATCACCATGCTCGATGCGCTCGGTGCGCTCGAGGCGGACGCGCACACCAAAACGATCATCCTCATTTCCAAACCCGCCGCGCTCTCTGTCATGATGCGCGTCATCAGCGCGGCCAATGCCGCAAACAAAGCGGTCATCGTGCATTTCCTCGGGCTCGAAGCTGCGCCCGCAGGGCTCACGCTTGCGGCCCACGTGCAGCTCGCAACGAGTCTAACCGACGCCGCAGAACTGGCCGTTGCGGGCACGCATGCCACGCCCCCTGCGCTCGATAGCGAGCTGAGGGCTCAAGCACTTTCACTCACCCCCACGCAGCGCAGTGTGCGCGGCATCTACACAGGCGGGACCTTCTGCTATGAAGCGCAACTCGTTTTCTCGCAGCTGGGCGAGCCCATCGCCTCGAACGCTCCTATTGCTGGTGCACAAACCTTAGTCCCCGCTGGCACGCACCCCGCTGGGCACCACTTCTGGGACATGGGTGAAGATGAATTTACCCGAGGGCGCCCGCACCCGATGATCGATCCTACGCTACGCACAGCGTATCTCTCCCAAGCGGCAGAGGATCCCAGCACGGCAGTGATTCTCTTTGATGTGGTTCTTGGTTACGGTGCGCACCCTGATCCCGCGGGGGCGCTATTGCCAGCGCTCACACACATCGTGCGCGATAAGCCGCACGCGCCCATCCTGGTTGCACATGTCTGCGGCACGGACGCGGATGCTCAGGGGCGAGCGCGTCAAATCGAAGCGTTGCAAAGCGCCGGTGTACACATCGCGCCAAGCAACTGGCACGCGGCCATGCTTGCGCGTGCGGTAGTCACTGCACGGCTTGAGCAAGGAGGACACCAATGATTTCGCTCTTTGAAAAACCCCTTAGCGTCATCAATGTGGGGCTAGAGAGCTTTGCGCTCAATATTGAGCACGCCGCAGGGTCGGTCACCGCGCTCGATTGGCAGCCACCGCTCGAGGGTGATCGCGATGCGGGGCTCATGCTTGCTCAGGCGCTCGCCGATCGCCGCATTGATAGGGCGAACGCTGAAGCGCTATCTCGCTTTCAGCTAGCCAACCCTGTGCTTTCCGACGTTCGGCGTGCCGATGAGGTCATCTGCGCCATGCGCGGCGCTCGGCTTCTGCTGCATGCGGGGCCTCCCATTGCTTGGAAGGATATGTGCGGCCCGATGCAAGGGGCGCTCTGCGGCGCGGCCGTGCTTGAGGGCTGGGCCAAGGATGTGCATGAGGCGGCTGAGGCGCTCGCCGCTGGCAACATTGCACTCGCTCCTAATCACCACCACGGTGCCGTGGGGCCGATGGCAGGTGTCATCAGCCCCTCGATGCCCGTGTGGGTTGTTGAAGAGAGCACCTTTGGCGGGCGTGCCATCAGTAACCTCAACGAGGGGCTCGGGCAGGTCTTGCGTTTTGGCGCAAATAGTGACGAAGTGCTCAAGCGCCTTGCGTGGATGCGCGACGAGCTCGCGCCTGCCCTCAAAGCGGCTCTCGCTCTCACTGGCCCCATAGAACTCAAGCCCCTCATCGCGCAGGCGCTTTTGATGGGCGACGAGTGCCATAACCGCAATGCTGCGGCCACTGGACTTTTGATAAAGCGGCTCGCAGCCGCGCTTGCCACGCATCCAGCGGGCAGCCCTGCGCTCAACTTCATGGCTGGGAACGACCATTTCTTTCTCAACGTCTCCATGGCCGCTTGTAAAGCGATGCTCGATGCCGCACGCAACGTTGCGCACTCGAGCTTTGTCACCGTCATGGCTCGCAATGGCGTGAATTTTGGGATTCAGCTCTCCGGCACGGGCGACAGCTGGTTCCAAGCCCCCGCCAATAAAGTGGATGGGCTCTTCTTTGCGGGCTTTTCCCTTGAAGATGCCGCAGCGGACTTGGGCGACAGCGCCATCACAGAAACTGCAGGTATCGGAGGCTTTGCCATGGCGGCGGCCCCCGCCATCGTGAAGTTTGTGGGCGGCACGCCGGCGGACGCCACTGAGCAGAGTGTCAAGATGAAGCGCATTACGCTCGCCGAGAGTCCGATTTTTACACTGCCCGCTTTGAATTTTGCGGGCGCGGGCTCTGGCATTGACGCGCGCCTCGTGCTCGAAGCGCAGATCCTCCCCGTGATCAACACAGGGATCGCGCATAAAGCTGCAGGCGTGGGGCAAATCGGTGCGGGCATTACCACTGCGCCCGAAGCCTGCTTCAGAGCGGCGCTTGCTGAGCTGCTCGCGCAACGCTAACGCCTCGGCTCTCGAAAACGAATTCTTGGAGAATAAAACATGGCCTCAAATTCTGCTGCCCCAAAACTCTGGGTTTCGGGGGATTTAAATGCCTTTTTTGGGCTTTTTACCAATGTGCTCGTCAATGTGTTGGTGCTAACAGGGCTTTCGCTTTACGTCGCGCAGATTCCTGCTGAGACCGTCTATGGGCGCGTGCTCCCAGCGCTCGGGATTGCGCTTCCGCTCGGGAACCTCTTTTACGCTTGGATGGCCTGGCAGCTGGCACGCAAAACGGGGCGAAACGATGTCACCGCGCTTCCCTATGGGCCCAGTGTGCCCCATATGTTCATTGTGGTGTTTGTGGTAATGCTCCCCACGCTGCTAGTGCATCACGACTGGCAGCTCGCTTGGAAGCTCGGACTCATCTGGGCCATGATCGTGGGGGTGATTGTGCTCCTTGGGATTTTGGTGGGTCCCACGATTCGGAAATACACGCCGCGCGCAGCGATGCTCGGGACGCTCGCTGGCATTGCCATTGCTTTCATTGCCATGCGTCCCGCGTACCAGCTCTTTGATACGGCGTGGATCGGCTTGGTCTGCTTAGGGATTATTCTCGTTAATTGGGTGGGTGGTGTGAGACTGCCCTTTGGGATGCCGGGCGGTCTTGCCGTGGTCATCGTCGGCGCGGCACTCGGTTGGGGCGCTACAGCGCTTGGTCTCACCGACATCATGAAACCCGCAGCGGTCACCGACGCGCTCGGACAGCTCTCGCTCAACCTTCCGCATTTCTCCACCCAAGTCTTTGATGTGCCCTTTGATATGGTGTTGCAACTCTTGGTGACGGCGATTCCGCTCGGGATCTTCACCTTTACCGAGATTCTCA
Source organism: uncultured Sutterella sp. (assembly GCA_902463725.1). GTDB lineage: Bacteria > Pseudomonadota > Gammaproteobacteria > Burkholderiales > Burkholderiaceae_F > Sutterella. The sequence goes on from CABQGK010000010.1 coordinate 28,643, forward strand.
ACAATGTGGAGTCGGCTGCCGTAGGGGGTGACGCATACAGTCTACGCACGGTGCTCGCTGCTGACGGCTTGGGTGCTATTGTGGGCGCTTTCCTTGGCTCACCTTTTCCGCCCGCGGTCTACATTGGACACCCAGGCTGGAAAGCCATGGGTGGGCGCATTGGTTATTCGCTCGCCACAGGGATCGCCATGGCGCTTGTGTGCTTCTTGGGGCTTGCGGCGCTCCTTCTTTCGGTGATTCCGCTCGTGGCAATCGTCCCCATCCTGCTCTTTATTGGGCTGGTGATCGGCGCACAAGCCTTCCAAGTCACCCCGAAGCGCCACGCCCCAGCAATCGTCCTTGCGCTCGTGCCAAACATTGCTGAATGGGCAAAGTCTCAAGTGGACGGAGCGCTTACGCTCAGCAACATTAACCCCGCAGCGATGGACGAGAGTGCGCTTGCCAACTTAGCCAATAACGGCGTGCTCTACACAGGAATGACGGTCACGGGGGGAGGCGCTGTGGTGGCAGGCCTGCTCTTGGCCGCAATCAGCGTTTTCGTGATTGAACGGCGCTTTAATTGGGCAGCGGTTTATGCGTTTGCTGCGACCGTTCTCTCCTTTTTCGGCTTTATCCACGCAGCCCACTTGGGCATCAATGTCAACGCGGGTGTCACGCTGGGCTATGCAATCGCCACTGTGATTTTCGTTTGGCTCGCGTTTGAAGCGAAAAAGGAAACGGGGTACTTTGATTGGTCCCCGATTGATAACGACGTAGAGTAAAGCGCTCGGCGCGCGAGGTAGTACCGCTAGACGAAGGCCTCGCGCGCAGAACGTGTGTAAGACGCGCAGCGCATGCAACTGCCATTGCGCCTCACGGCTCATCCTGAGGCAACTCGTCCTTTTTGAAGTCTTTCATGAAGTCAAGCTCCGCCTTCTCTTTTTTCGTGAGTTTGGCAAAAACGAGCTCATAGGAGCGACGCACCAACTTGGCGATAAGCTCATCAGGCACATCATCATCCATGAACACACTGATCCAGTGCTTTTTGTTCATGTGGTAGGCGGGACGAATGCCACTATAGGTATCGATGAGATTAGGAATAAGCTCAGGATCGTGCTTAAGGTTGATGCTCTCGAAATTCTCGTCATCGGCCATGCAGAACCACTTGGGGCCCACATAGAAAACGGTCACCGTGCGGTATTTGGGATCGTTAGCGTTAAAAGGCTGGTAGTCGTAAGTTCCTTCAAAGGAGAGGCAGAGTTCACGTAGCGCTTGGTAATTCATGGTGCACGTCCTTCAGTCCGCACCTTTGCGGCTTTGGGCGCGAGCGGCTCACCTTTTGGCGGGAAAATCGTCACACTATCGTGGATAGCCGCAAGGAGCGCCTCGTTTTTCTTGAGCGTCGCTCGAGCTTGCTCGGCGGTTTGGGCCACCACACTAAACGCCGTCACGAAGAGGTTTTTCCCAAACATCACAAAACGTAGCACACTTGCGCGATAGAGCCGCTCATCACTACCTTCTTTTTGTTGCTGCACGACATTGCGGTCTTCAAGCGCAACGCTACCCGCAAAAGGCACCACCGAAGTTTGGCGCTCTAGGACTTTGCCCGCGGTAAAAAGCGACAAAAAGGACTCGTCAGTTTTGAGCCGCTCAGCTTCCTGCCGCCAGTCACGCACCTCGTTGGCTTCGCTATAGCCAAGCGTCATGGTGAGTAGCTGTAGCCCATCGTACTTCATCCAACCCTGAACCAATTTTCCAGCATAGATATCGGCCATCTGCCAAGAAGCAGGCATCGTTAAGCGCACATCCCAACCATGGGTTTTAGGGCTCTCCGCGCTAGAGTAGGGGACGGGGTGCAATTCAAACTCACGCTCGGGGTGATCGTCGTAAACCACATCATCAAGCATGATCAGCACGTCACGCAATCGGGGATTGGGCATCTCGGTGCGAATAGCAAAGTCAAGTAACACTCGCGAGGCTGCGTCCGAAGAAGAAATCTGCCGATCGAGCTCGGGTTTGCTGCCCGCAAGGATATTGGCTTTAATTTTCTCTACGCGATCAGCGGACACGCCAAAACGCGTCAAATGCTCAGTGAGCTTTTCTTCGGCATTGGGGTAGCGGCGATTCCAGCCATCTTCAAAAGTCGACACCGCATCGGTATAGGCGGGGTAGCGTCGACGAATCTCAGCGAGCACGTATTTCTGACCTAAGACGTAGCCCGTGGCATTTGCGATTAAGTCGAGATCGTTCTGGGTCAGTCCATGCGCAGCCGCCCCTTGAGCCGATGCCAACGCAGCAACGATAGAGAACGTAGCCCAGCGAAATTTGTTGCTCAGAGCGCCCATGAACAGAATCCCCATTAGGAAAGTTGAAAACCAGCGTGACAATAATCCTAGCACTCAAGTCGGTACTCTTGAGCGCTTGGCTTAGCGCTCAATATGTTTCCGCATGCGAGCGCGATGCAGTCCGCTCGTGCGCAGGACGCGCAAAAAACGGATGTTGGGCTCGAAGTATCCCGCCTTCTTGGTATTTTTCGAAAAATTTGAGCGTCAAAGCGCTGTCGAAAGCGAGGCGTTGACGCTGGGCGCGCCACGGCTCCCAAGTCCACTCTCCGTGCGGCATTGCGGCAAATTCCCGTGGCGCTCGTGAATCTCGCTCGCGCCGCCCCCGCAAGAGCGGCGGAGGGCAGTTTGTTGAGAGAAGGCTTGACGCGAGTTCGATTTTTTTATGCTACACTGCGTTTACAGTCAAAACCAGAGTAAATTACTCGGGATTGATCAACACCCTGATTTTTAACGCTTTCAAAGGAAACACCATGACGCACGCCTTCCGTAAGTCCACTGTCAACATGTGTTGTTGTATGTGCGGGATTGCGTCCGTCGAATGGGAAGCCCTAGAAGCGCTTCACCGTGCAGCCCGAGCATAAGACACACTCGAGACTGCGCTAGAAACAAACCCATCGTCAGGACGCTGCCACAGGAAAATTTGGGCAGCGTTTTTGTTTTTCTCTCTCCCTCTGAGTCCTGCGGCAGCTGATTGACGACAAACGATTTTTTCACGATTTGTCAGCAATAAAGGAAACCATCATGAATCAGCCGCTCATCCGCTCGCTTCTTATCTCTGCGCTCGCCCTCACTGGTCTTGCCGCAGGAAGCGTCAACGCCACACAACTCGACGACATTAAAGCCGCGGGCGTTATCACCGTGGGGACTGAAGGCAACTACCCACCCTATACCTATCACGATGACAAGGGCACGCTCACAGGGTTTGACGTGGAATTCTCCCGTGCGCTTGCCAAAAAACTTGGTGTCAAAGTCGAATTTAAAGAAACGCTTTGGGACGGCATGATCGCTGGGCTCGATGCCAAGCGCTTTGATGTGGTGATTAACCAGGTGGGCCCCACCCCAGCCCGTCAGGAAAAGTACCTCTTCTCCGTGCCGTACGTTTATGACTACGCGAGCGTCTTGGTGAACAAGAACAACACCGACATCCATAGCCTCGCTGATGTCAAGGGTAAGCGCGTCACGAGCAACCTCACGAGTAACTGGAGCGCGCTCGCTCGTAGCCTTGGTGCAACGATCGTCGAAGTGCCCGATGCCTCCGCGGGTTTCATCCTCGTCTCGCAAGGTCGTGCAGATGCCGCAATCAACTCGCAGATTGCGCTCGCGGACTTTCTCAAAAAGCAGCCTCGCGCTAACGTCAAGATCGTTGGTAAGTCCGACGAACCACAGGTCGTAGCTGTCATGATCCGCAAGGGTAGCGACGATCTCAAGGCTGCCATCGACAAAGCCATTGGCGAGCTGCAGGCTGACGGGACGATGAAGGAACTGTCGCTTAAGTTCCTCAACACGGACGTCTCCCACAAGTAAGGGAGCTGCCAAGCTGCGCCGCGCCGCTCTCGCAGAGGGGCGCAGCACCTTCGGGGCGCCCCTTCGGCCATGACGCACAGGCCGAAGGGGTTGACCCTCCACAAAAGTTCAATGCGCCCAGCGTGTCGAGTCTCTCGCTCAACACCCCCCCCTAGAGAGAGCGCAAAATTGAAAGAATAAGAACCCATCATGGACGATCGCTTACTACAACTGCTCACGGATTCCTTTTGGAATTTGCTCATTCCTGGCCTCACCGTGACGGTACCCCTTACCCTTGCGAGCTTTGCCCTTGGCTTAGCTGTCGCTGTTGCTAGTGCTCTCACCCTCGAAGCCCGCCTGCCGGTGCTCTCACAGATCATTCGTTTTTACGTATGGGTGATTCGTGGCACACCGCTACTGGTGCAACTCTTCATCATTTTCTATGGCTTACCCAACTTGGGACTCGTGATTGATCCGATCCCCTCGGCCATCATCGCCTTTACGCTTTCTGTGGGGGCATACTGCACGGAAACGATCCGTGGTGCGATTCGTGCAGTGCCCAATGGCCAAATTGAAGCAGGGGTATGCGTGGGATTGAGCTACGTGCAGATCATGTTTTTGATTGTGCTCCCGCAGGCCTTTCGTTCCGCATTTCCCGCGCTCTTTAATTCGTTCATTTCGCTTGTGAAAGATACGTCGCTTGCCGCAAACGTCACCGTCACCGAAATGTTCATGAGCGCGCAGCGCATTGCAGCACGAACCTATGAGCCGTTTTGGCTCTATATCGAAGTGGCCGTCATTTATCTCATCTTCTCGACGGTGCTCACCGCACTTCAAAACAAGGGTGAGCAGTACCTTAACCGTTATGCCTAAGGAGAGCAAAAAATGTTGAAGTTAACGGGCGTCAAGAAGGCCTTCAACGGGCAGAGCGTGCTCAAAGGGGTCAACCTCGAGGTCAATAAGGGCGATGTGATCGCCATTCTCGGTCCCTCAGGATCTGGGAAAACCACGTTGCTACGAATCGCTAATTTTCTCGAACGCGCTGATGCGGGCAGTATGACGTTTGATGAGAAAACGCTCGATCTCGCCGCTGCCTCTAAAAAGGACATCGCCGACATTCGTAAACGTACAGGCTTTGTCTTTCAAAACTACAACCTCTTTGCCAACTACACGGCGCTCGGAAACGTCACGCTCGGTCTCATGCACGGGCACGGCTTTTCCCGTGCCAAGGCGGAGGAAATTGCTCGGGCTGCGCTTGAAAAAGTTGGCCTTGCCGAGCGGCTTTCGCACTACCCGAGTCAGCTCTCTGGCGGGCAGCAGCAACGTGTGGGGATTGCCCGCGCGATTGCGCCCAACCCTGAAATTCTCTTCTTAGATGAGCCCACGAGCGCGCTCGACCCAGAGCTTATCATCGGCGTGCTGCAAGTCATTCGTGAGTTGGCTGAAGAAGGGCGCACGATGGTTATCGTCACGCACGAAATGAACTTTGCGCGTCGCGTCGCGAACCATGTGGTGTTCATGGAAGATGGTATGGTGGTGGAAGAGGGTAGCCCCGAGGCACTCTTTACCAACCCGAAAAATGAGCGCACCCGTCAGTTTTTGACCGGACTGGGTCACTAGTGCGGCACGCTGCTGCCGCGCAACTCTCTGCGATCGTCCGATCCAGTCCGGCTTTTTCCTTCGAGTGAGAGGAAGTACATACAAAAATCGCGCCCAACGCAGTCGATGCGAGGGCGCGATTTTTTGGGCTTTCGCACGAGACGCCTAATGGGCGCGCTCATCGCGAAATGCGAGATACATTAATTCTTCGGCGCAATCATTTCCGCCGTTTTTTCGCGGGCATCATGGATCACCTCAGCTGCCTTGTCTTTACCAGCCTTGGCCTTTTCTTTGGTGGCGTCCCAAACTTCGCCCGTCTTTTCCTTGGTCTTATCCCACGCGTTTGATGTGGCATCCTTCGCGTCGGAAGCCTTTTCCTTCGTGGCATCAACCACGTCGCCCGTTACAGACTTGGTTTTATCCCAAGCCTTAGAGGTGGTCTTCTTGGTTTTATCCCATGCGTGACCCGCAGCTTCTTTTGCGTCAGCAGCCTTTTCCTTGGTGGCATCAGCCACATCGGAAGCGACCTCCTTGGTCTTGTCCCAGGCCGCGGCGCTCTTTTCTTTCGTGGCATCCCAAACGTTCGCAGCGCTTTCCTTCATACTGCTCGACTCGGCGGCAGCGACAGCGTTGAGCGAGAGACCTCCCGTCACGGCGACGAGGATGGCGGCCAAAATTGTCTTCTTCATCATAATTCGATTCCTCATAAGAGTTGGACGGCTCCCGCGGCACTCAAGCGTAGCAACCGTTGTCGGGAGGTGATGCTTAGAAGGTAGCATGGAAGACACTCGCCAAATGTGAACATTCGTGAAGATTTGGGACATTTGCGCGACCCGTCTTAGCTTGCATTATGCGCTTATGCACGACCGCTGTGTAGCAAAATGGGAAGCACCCACCGCAGTGACGCTAACCGTGCACTACCTCAGTCTGCTCGCGTCGAACGCCAGCCGCCACGTCCTCCAAAACGCCCGGGCAAACACCTTGCAGTTTTGACGCAGAAAGGAAAAGTTTTGACATCTCTCACGCATCCTTTTGCAAACGAGGTAAGTGTCGGGGCAGCACTCACCGTGCTGCCGGGTTCGCGGTGAGCGCCTTATTGAACCCAGTGAGCCTAGTAGGCTCCCAACACTAAAAAGGCGCTTTTCCTCGTTGGAAAAACGCCTCCTCGTGATAGCAAAAAAAGTGACTTAGTGCTGGTGCTCGTGATGAGCGGAGGCACCCTCACTTGTTGCGTGGTGATCATGCTGATGCATCGCACTATGGTCATGCGCCAAAGCGCGCTCTTCTGATTGCTGCTTATCTTTGGCGTTTTCCATCTGCTTTTGCATCATCGGGCAGCAGCTCTTTTTGTGCTCATGTTTAGCTTGTTCTACTGCTGGGGTGTCTTGCGTGCTGGGTTCCGCAGCAAAGCTAGGGCTCACAAAAACGACCGTCAGGGCAGCGAGCGCTGCGCAGGTTAGGGTTTTCATTGGATTTCTCCTTTAGTGAATGGCGCGTGGTGGATCGAAGGAAGTGGTCGACTTCCTTTGGCATTCTACGGGGTCTCTTGCGATTTCACAAATTTTTCTCACCAAGGGCAGCGTGCCGCCGCTCATACCACGTGCGAAGGGTCTCTACCAACATCGACGCTGCAATCCCCGAAGCGATGCCCAAAAGGGCGCCTGCCATCACGTCGGTCGGGTAATGTACGAAGAGCGCCATACGGCTTACCCCCATTAAAAACGCAAGCGCGAATACCGGGATGGCCAATGGACTCTTTCTTACCCATAGGACCGTGGCCGCCGCAAAGGCAGCGGCGGTATGGCCCGAGGGAAAGGAAAAACTCTGAGGGCAAGACTGTAAAAAGTCTGGCAACATAACACTACAAGGACGCGGCCGTGCTACAAGCGTTTTGAGTAGGCCAGGCCCTAACATCGAGCTCAACGCAATGGCAAGTAACACAGCAAGCCCTGCCCAGCGCGACCGCTTAAAGCACAGCAACACCACACCGAGCACAATCCAGCATTCACCAAAATTTCCCGCACGACTCACCCAATACATCACGGACGTGAGTCCTAATTGATGCGACAGATTGGCCACTCCCACTAGCGCCTGCGCATCCATCACTTGCATCAATCCAACCATTACGTAACACCCATGAGAGAATCAAACTAAAGATCTAATTTGATACCTCTTCTGACCTAATACACAAGGTCATTGTCGCATATCTCTCGAGTATACAGGTAAAAGTCATGGATTTTTCTGAACGAAATTATTTTTTGTTGCTTTATTAACTTTTCTCAATCCATACAGCGTGATAGCTTACGAACTAATTTTCTTTATAAATTTTTAAAGTCAATAATTCGATTGACTTGCTTGGCGCAATGCTTAGCAAAGCAGCTTTGCGGGCAAAGCCTCCTCGCCTCTCGATGGCCAGGAGCACACGCGTGCGATTGCACCTCGGCCCTCATCTTAAGGTTTGTCTAGTGCTGTGACATAGGCGCGCGAGCCTTGAGAACGAAGTGAGCTCGACAGCTTGTCGAAAATCTCTCGCGCAACGCACTCCATGAGTCGGGTTACCACCTAGAGGTTGCTTCGGTGAACACATCGGATGATCCATGGGATTTACTCTGCTGTTAGCGTCAAGACAAAATACAGATTCGTCCTAAGACGTGCTGCCGATTACTCAATGGTTCTGCGGCAAACCATCTGGATGCAATCATCCGCGAAGCACGTTCAAAAACCGCATGATCCTGCCAACCTTGATCGCAGTGAGAATTCTTCCTCTCACTTCACGCATTAAACTGCGCAGTTTCAACACCTAGCCCAACTTTATCAAAATTCTTGAAATTCGCGCTTAAACAGCGTCATCAAGCACCAGATGCATCGTAAAATTTACGTCAAAATCGTTGTAATTTAGACTAATAGTACATACTATACAAATATCATTAGTTCCTGAAATATATAGACTTTTAATGTAAATAGTTGCATTAGGAATACAGTGGTTTAAGATATTTACATCCTGTTAAATTAAATTCTATCAAATTGATATTACGTAGAATTTAAACAATTAACCGTCATATTATGTATAATTCGCGTCATTCCTAGCCGATGATGACGGCATCTTCCCCTGCGATGTCTAGCTCATCTTGAGGGCTTACCTCTCTTAGCTGAGAATTTTTCGCTTTTTATCCCAAGCGCGCAAAAGAACTTGCGCTCAACAGGGCAATCTTTCTCGCTTGATCATCCCCATCAAGCGAAGACCTTCCGACTACGATAGGAGAACGAAGTGAACCGTATTTACCGCATTGTTTGGAATGACGTACTGAGTGTCTGGCAATGTGTGTCAGAGCTTTCCCGAGCGCATGGGAAACGCAAAGCAGCGGCAGTGTCCGCTGCTCCAATGGTGCATAAAGAGGTGCGCACAGCACATTTCAAACTAAGTGCGGCGGCAACCACTGTGGCGCTCTTGCTTGGCTTATCTCCAGCTTCTCAAGCGCTCGCCACCGCCTCATCCAACAACGGAACCGCTGGCCAGAACATTGGGGATGTTCATTTTGTTATTTCGAGAGGTGATGATCCAACAAAAGAAGCTGCCTACAACAAATTTGCGGATGTTTTCAAAAAAGTCAACCCTAAGTCCGACAACTATGTTGCTGATGCAACATCGGGAACGAGTGGCAGTAACGGTACCGCGGGCAATTCTCCCGCACAAGGCAGTGCTGGGGCGGCTCAAACCATCAACATAGACCGCACAATCTCACAGAACCTGTCTGCAGGTGGTGGTGTAAGTGGCGGCAACGGCAACAACGGGCAAAATGGTGGCGACGGTGGCAACGGCGGTCGCGGTGCGAGCCATGAAGAAGGTGGTCAACAAGTTCAATACACCAACAACTCAGACACAAATGAAATTGCCACCGCCAACTACCTCTCGTCTCAGCCTGTACCTGCTGATTTAGCTGGTCATACGCAAGGCGGCAACCAATGGGCTGGTTTCGTTTTCCACGGTGGACGTGGCGGTAACGGCGGCAATGGTGGTGATGGTGGCAACGGTGGTGATGGCGGCAAAGGCGGTCAAGGCCAGAGCGCCTTAGCCATTGAAAGTGGCGCTGTGGTAACCGTCACAGCGGGTACGACCATTACTGGTGGCCGTGGCGGCAACGGTGGTAATGGTGGCAACGGTGGTAATGGTGGCGACGGCGGCAATGGTGGCAAGGGCGGTATGGGCGCCCTTGTCGTAGCTGGTGGCCATGGGTTTAACTTAGATCCAATGAATAGAGCTGGAGCTTTTCAGGGCGGCGTTGGTGGTAACGCTGGCTACGGTGGCAATGGCGGCAAGGCTGGCAACGGTGGTAAAGGTGGAGATGGTGGCTATGGCGTGAGCGTTAATAGCAGCACTCTAGTCGTTGCTGGCACCATTTATGGCGGCAACGGTGGTACGGGCGGTGCTGCAGGGCAGGCTGGCACTGCAGGAAATGCGGGTCAAGTTGGCGCTGGTGGCAAGAACGGAGGTGTTTGGGATCCTGCTCTGAACTCTCAACTAGGCAGTGCTAGCAGTGGTTCCGTTCAGACTAATCCATCCCCCAGCACACCGAGTGACGCAACCGCTGGCACTCAGGGGCGTGGAGGTAGTGCCGTCAAGCTCGCTAACGGTGGCAGACTCGTTCTTGAGAGCGGCGCCTCACTTGTTGGCGGAACCGGAAGTTCTCAGGGTTATGCTATTGAGTCTGACGGCGCCAATACTGTGGTCCTTAACACAGAACTCGGTAATGTGTCGCTCACGGGTGGTGTGAGAGGCTCAGGTAATACACTCGAATTAGGTGGCGTAGACAATCAAAACTACACGCTGACCGCTACAGAGGTCTCTGACAAATTCACGCCGCGCAGTGGCACCTTCTTTAGTAAGCTCGTGAAGAAGAATGCAGGCTCAACCTGGACGATTCAGGGGGATATTTCTAATGAGTTCAGCGAGGCTATTGAAGTCAAAGAAGGAACCTTGAAGCTCGATAGCGGAAGTGTCTGGGATAAAGCGGTGGACGTCTCGGGTAGCTCAACACTTGTCTACGACAAGAACGCGACCGTGACTGGTTCGATGAACTTCTCTGGCAACACAACGCTTGAAACGAATAAGGAGCAGCTCTCAGGGTTTACACTTGATATCGCCTCTGGCTCGCAAGTAACCCTCAAGACAACAGAAGACTTTACGTCATCGGCTGACGTGAATAAGTTCCAAAACTGGACCATCGCGTCAGGCACGAGCACTGCCACGGGCGCCTCACAGTTGGCCAAGGGCAAAACGAGCGTGCAAGGCACGTCCAAGCTCATCGTCGAAAATGTTGCTCTCGGCGAGGATCAGACGTTAGAGAAGACTGAGAGTACTGAGCTTACCTTTGCTGGCACAAGCAATTTTGACAACGGAACACTGACGATCCAGGGCAACGGTGCCAAATTTAAAGAGCAGGGAGCGATTCTTGAGACCGCCAAGGCTTCTGGCGATCTGATTCAGGATAACCTCTTTGGCAGAAACTCCCCGATCACGGTTGCCAACAAAGATAAGGCAACGCTGCGAAGCACTGGCGCTTTCACAGCTAAAGACGGCTTTGCGGCTCAGTTCAAAGGTTGGGACGTTACGGGCGCTAATTCTCGCGTAGAAGGGGCCGCAGAGCTCGCGAAAACCACACAAGTTATGGGTAGTGGGACGCTTTTTGCGAAAAACATTACGCTCGGCCATGATCAGACACTGGTGTTAACAGGTAATGATGCACTGATCACATTTGAAGGCAAGACGAATCTTGATGATGGTTCGAAAGCCTTCATAGCAGGGAAATTCCAATTTGCTAATGAAGCTACGCTAGAAACGCACAAAGCCTCACTTGAGGCGATCTTTGGGACTGGACAGAACCTAATGCAAGACTCCCCAGGCGCTACGCTACAGACCAAGGGGGAAGGTTTCACCTCAAGCACTGCGGTCGGGAAATTTGGTACGTGGGAAGTGCTTGGCGCGGCCACGTCAGCAACGGGTGCAAGTGAGCTTGCTAAAGTCACCGATGTAAAGACGGGCGGGGAGCTTGCCGTTGATGCATTGACGCTAGGCGATACCCAAACGCTCAAGCTAACGGGAGGTGACTTGACCTTTAAGGGCGAGACCAACCTTGACGCGGGAACCAAAGAATTTACCGATGGTGCCTACCGATTTGCTCAAGGTGCAACGCTTAAAACGCAAAAAGACTCACTAGCGACGTTATTTGGCGATGGGCTCAGTCTCATGGAGGACTCCCTTGAAGCAACGCTTCACACAGAGGGAGATCGCTTTACCTCATCGACCGACGTAGCCAAGTTTGGCACTTGGGAAGTAGAGAGCCGTAATACGGTAGCCAGGGGCGCTGCTCAGCTCGCTAAGGACACTAAAGTCCAAAGCGGAGGTAACCTCACCCTCAACGATGTAACGCTCAACTCAAGCCAAACGCTTGAACTCTTGGGAGGTGACATGGCCTTTGGCGAAACGAACAACCTCGATGCGGGCACCCTAAACTTCACCGATGGCACCTTCAAAGTTAGTGCAGGTGGCACGCTTTATACAGAAAAAGCCTCACTTGCTGCACTCTTTGGCGAAGAAGGACAAAACCTCATGCAAGACTCCCAAGGCGCCACGTTGCAGACGAAGGGGACGAGCTTTACCTCGAGCGAAACGGTTGCGAAATTTGGTACGTGGGAAGTGCAGGGTGCAAATTCGAGCGCTACGGGTGCTGGGCAGTTGGCAAAGACCACATCGGTGGAAGAAAATGGCGAACTGACCGTCAAGAACCTCACCCTTATCAACGGTAAGACCCTTCAAAATACTGGCGGTGAACTTGTTTTCGAGGGTGAAACCAATCTCGATGATGGCATCGTGCGCTTGACAGAGGGGACAACGAGCCAGTTTGCCACGGGAGCGACTCTGACTACTAGCAAGGCAAATGCTGACGCAATTCAATCTGGCGCTGTGCGTAAGATTAGCGGCCGAGACGGCGCAAAACTTGTCACGGCAGAGCAGTTTACGTCGACCGATAACTTCGCTGGCTCCTTTGGTGAGTGGCAGGTGCAAAAAAACAGCGTAACCGATTCGCTAGCACTTACTCGCACCACCTTGAACGCAGGCGTCAAACTTGACGCCACATCGCTCGCGCACATTGATCGTGTGGTGCAAACTGGTGAGGCTAGTGAGCTCATGCTCAACAACGCTCGCGTTGTTGCGGGCAAGGTGACGGGTGAGGGCGGTATCACCAAGACGGGCGACGGAACGCTCCTCTTTGAAACGGGCACTCACAGCTACAGTGGTCTTACCTATATTCAAGATGGCACGGTCATCCTTGAGAAGGGCACGGTTTTGTCGGGCAACTTCAACATGGCTGATGACACCACGGTCGTGCTGAGCCTTGATCAAACGGAGCAAACTGCGCCGAGACGCCTGCGCCGCGCAGTGGCGAGCACGCCGAGCACGCACACCGTGGGCGGGGCGCTTAACCTCGCAAACACAGCGATTGAAGTTCGCTCGAGCACCGAGTACTCGCAATTGTCAGCCGATAGCATCACCATCGCTAACGGCGCGACGTTGACGATTGATGCTCGCTCCTTCACAGGCGGCACGGATCGCTTAGAAAACGTGCTCAAGGGAACGTCGTCCTTTAGCGGGCAGTTTGCCTCCTTTACGGACAATAGCCCCGTCTTTGTGTTAACGCCCATCTACGATGAGGCGAACCACGCAATGCACTTGGCAATCCGTCCTGATACGGCAGCTCCTGAAGCGCAACCTGCTCTTTCGGGTAAGACGAACCGTATGTTGCAAGAGGCCACTACGCTTATGCAGCGCTACATCCCGCTTGATCCTTGCATGGGACAGACGCGCTCTAGCTGGGCACATGCCCTGGGCGGCTGGGATATGCAAGACGGGCGCGACATTCGCTCGGGCTACGATGCAACACATTACGGTGCTGCCATTGGTAGCGACGTGTGCGTCAATCACACGAAGTTTGGTATCAACGCTGCGTACCTCTCGAGTGACGCGAAGAGCCGGCAGAGCGCGATCACCCATAACGTCAATGCCGACACTTGGCAGGTGGGCATCTACGCCATCAAGCCCTTCTCTGATCGTTGGGATGTGGATGCCGAGGCCGCGTATGGCCACGCTAGCATCCGCATGGACCGCTCGCTCAGCACCTTTGGCAAACTCGCTCGCGCCAAGACCTCTGCCGACATTATGCGCGCTGGCACGGGCCTTAACTACCGTTGGTCTCAAAATGCCCTAGAGCTGGTTCCTTTTATTCGTGCGGACTACATTCAGGTGAGCACGCACGGATATCGTGAACGTAATGCCGATGACATGAACCTTACGGTATCGCGCCAGAGCACTAAGGCCATCTACGCAAGTGTCGGTCTGCGCGCGCTCTATAACCCAACTGAGCGCCTCACGGTGAAGGGTAAGCTCGCCATCAGTGCGGACGTCTATAACGAAGGGAACGACATCACCGTGGCGTTGCGTGATGCACCAGACAAGCCCTTTACGGTTCAGAATCCGGAATTGGGTCGCTTTGTCGGTGAGTTGGGTCTTGGGGTTGGCTATCGCATGAGCGATCGCGTCACCTTCTCGGTTGACCTGCAGTCGCTCGCTGGCCACGATCGCTACGGCCTCAACGCTGAAGCGGGTGTGAGAATCGACTTCTAACACGGTAAGGCGCAGTGCCTCTCAGCGCTTTTGAGAGGCACCTCCTAGAAAAACAAAACTCCGAGTCTTCATCTAAATGATGGCTCGGAGTTTTTTTCAATCCTCGCTCGTGAGCATTGCGTACCGCCGTGGGCACCCAACCCTCGGCCGATCAAGTATCTTTAGAAGAGCAGGGCATCGAGCGAATAGGCGCCGGGTCCCGTGATCGCCAAGGTGATGTAGCCAATCCCATAGAGGTAGGCAAGTTCACGCTTAGCAAATTCCATACCGCCGTGCACGATGAAGTAGATCATCAGAAACATCACCGCAACGCCGATTGCCGCGAGCTGACCAAAAAGCCCAACGATCACTAACGCGTTGAGAATCACTTCACCGACGATCGCGCCCACGACTGACATAGGCATCGAGAGCCCAAGCATGGCGGGGAAGTTCTTCGATACTTCCGAGAAGTGCGCCACTTTGTAGAGCCCATGCGTCAAAAGGCCCAAGCCCAAGAGGACGCGCAAAACGAGTAATGCCAATGAAAGCGTGGCCGACATCTCGGCCACATGCAAAAAAGAAACAAGGTTAGACACGCTGAAATCTCCAAAAAATTTGATGGGTCAACCTTCATCTCACACGCTGGGAGACGACATCGACCGAAACGTTGTGATGGAGAGCATAGTCATGACAAAGCGCGTCAACTGTAAGAAAGGTTGTCGGCTGTAATACTTTGAAGATTTGTCGGGAATTGAGGTGTAGGCCACGGTTACTCACGACTTAGCCATCCTAGAGCCCTCAAAAACGCCGAAAACTCGGGAAAATAACCTGAGATAAGTGGCACAAAAGTACGGTCACAAATCGTTACATACACATTCTCTAGGGATGATGCGGTTACATTTAGGGTCGTTAACGAAGTTAAAACCATACCAAACAAGCGTCTCTTGCACCTTTTCCTTAAGCGCAGCAATACTTTGTGACCGTTGTGCGTGTTACTGAGCGTCTAACTCACGCTCGGGCGCGTTGAGGTACGCGATCAAAAATTCGAGCGCCTCATGGTAGCCCTCAATGCCATGACCCGAAATCTGCTTGATCGCCGCAAGCGAGACGTAACTCACTGCGCGGAAGTCCTCACGCGCGTGAATATCGGTAATGTGCACTTCCACAGTCGGGATGGCCGTTGCTTTAAGGGCGTCTAGGATTGCTACGCTCGTATGGGTGTAGGCCGCAGGATTGATCACAATACCATCCACCTGTTCGAAATACGCACGCTGGATTCGGTCCACGATGGCCCCTTCATGATTGCTCTGAAACTCTTCGAGCGTGATGCTGAGTGCATCTGCCCAAACGTCCAAGAGGCGCTTGAGTTCGCAGTAACTCTGCGCGCCATAAAGCGCGGGTTCACGAATGCCGAGCATATTGAGGTTAGGGCCATTGATGACGAGTATCTTCATAGCGATTCACTTCCGTTTTTCAACACTTTCACATGGCGAGGAGCCTGCTTGAGCAGAGCGAGCGTCGCGTCAAGCGTCTGCGCGAGCGCATCTTGCACATCGACCACCGCATCTGCAACCGATTCGTAGAGGGGGTAGCGTTGCTCGGCTAGCGCCGCAACACCTTGCGCTACGCTGAGCGGCCGCCCCTCGATGGGGAGCGAGTCCAAAGGGCGCTTGAGCCATAGCACGGTGGCATTCTGCCGCATGAGGGTTCGATTTTCTTCAGCGAGCACCGTGCCGCCCCCCGTAGCGATGACTGCACGCCGTAGAAGGAGCGCCCGCTTGAGCGTAGCCGACTCAACTGCACGAAAAGCCGTCTCGCCATCCTCACGAATAATCTCTGCGGCGGTGCGCCCCTGACACTCCGAAACAAGCGCATCAAGGTCGATAAAGGGGCGCTCAAGCACCTCGGCGAGCCGTTTACCGAGCGTGGATTTCCCCGCGCCTGGCATGCCCACCAAAATAAGGTTGCGCGCGTCGCACTCAACCGTATGTGTAACGCGCGCGACAAGCGTATCGTCTTCACGAATGCCCATCCAACGATTTGCCGCGGCAAGCGCTTGGCTTACGAGCATCCCTAGGCCGTTGATCGCAATCAGACCCCGTGCCTCAGCCATCATCATGAGTCGGGTATGTGCAGGGTTGTAGATCAGCTCAAGCACTGCGCGTAACTTGGGCCACGCACTGAGCGAAGCGAGCGGACTTTCGTCGAGTACGGGGTACATCCCCACTGGCGTTGTGTTGACAATCACCTCAACATCCGTGAGGAGCGTTGCGCGCTCATAGGTCACGGGGCCTGAGCGCGAGACGATGGTTGCGCGTGCACCAAGATCCTCGAGCACGGCGCAGACGGTTTTCGCCGCACCGCCACTTCCGAGCACGAGCACGTGTACGCCTCGGAAATCGAGCTTACTCTGACGACAGAGGTAGAGAAAACCATCGTAATCGGTGTTGTCTCCGTAGAGCGTTCCATCATCGCGTCGCAGCACAGTATTGACCGCACCAATGCGTGCAGCTCTCTCACTTAACTCATCACAGCGCGCACAGACGACCTCCTTATAAGGGATGGTGACATTAAACCCAGCCAATGTGCCACGCTCGAGAAAGGCACTTAGCGCCTCCGGCTCAAGCTCAACGAGCTCGTAAGGGTAGGAGCCAAAGTGCGCATGAATTTCTGGCGAGAGTGAATGTCCAAGTCGTCTGCCGATGAGCCCGTAACGTTTCTCACTCATAGCTCCACCATCTCCGCAAACTGATCTTGCTCTACTGCCTCAAGTGCGATCCCGTGTTCTCTGCAATCCGTAAGAAATGTCGGCGGCAGTGGGGAACGAGCGCGGAACATGCATTGCGCTTGCTCAACGGTGAGCACCTCGATCTCGACCTCATGCGCAAGAAGCATGATGAGTAGTTCAGCAGCGGGTAGGGCGCTAGGGAGCTTTGCACGAAAGGCACGCGCTTGCGAAGCCTCGCGGGGACTTTGCCCCAACTCTTGTGAACGACTGAGCGCCGTCATCATTCTGTAGAGCGCAACGAGTGCCTTGCGATTTTTCTCGCTTGCCAAGCGTCCAATGCGCTCAAAAAGCGCGCGCTCGCGCTCAGCGTCATAGACTGCCGCAGCTCGCGCGCGCTTATCCTCAGCAATCTCACTGACAATTTCAAGGCGCTTTTCAACGAGCGTCACGATTTGCGCATCGATCTGATCAATCTCAGCTCGCAAATTAGCTAATGTCATGGCCATCGCTCCTCTAGCGCATGCGCAGCTAGTAGCGCGTCGAGCACCACGAGCGCGAGGATGGCTTCAACAACGGGAACCGCACGAATCACAATGCAGGGATCGTGCCGTCCCGGGACACGGTACTGCGTGAGCTCACCACTTGAGAGCGAGACGCTTTGCTGCAGTTTCCCTATCGACGGGGTGGGTTTCATTGCTACGGCAACCGTGAGCGGCAACCCAGTGCTCATACCGCCGAGCACGCCGCCCGCATGGTTACTGAGTGGCACAATCTGGCCATCGATGAGACCGTACGGGTCATTATTTTCTGAGCCGCGTAGCGCCGCAGCACCAAACCCTTCACCAAAGGAGACGCCTTTGACACCGGGAATCGCAAAGAGCGCTGCAGCCACAGCACCATCAAGACCGTCAAAGAGCTCACCACCAAGTCCGACGAGCAGCCCCGTAACCTGCGCTTCAATCACCCCGCCCACACTATCGGCATCTAGGCGCGCGGCTTCAATCGCCGCCGCCATGCGCTCCGCGGCATCACTCTCAAGCGTCGGGACCTCACGCGTGAGCCGCGCAAGAAGCGCCGCCTCGCTCTCGCCCATCGGATCCATGCCGCGGTCGCGCTCTGTGCCAATCGAGAGCACATGCGCAACGACCCCAACGCCCAAGCGAGCGAGAAGCTGCAGCGCAATGCCACCTGCCGCACAGATGGGCGCAGTCAAACGCCCTGAAAAGGCGCCACCGCCACGAACATCTTGAAAGCCCTTAAATTTCACCTGCGCCGGCCAATCGGCGTGAGAAGGCCGAGGAAGGTCGGCAATTTTCCGGTAGTCGCTACTTCGCGCATCGCCGTTGCGAATCATCCCCGCAAGCGGCGCACCACACGTGCGCGACTCAAGAAGCCCCGAGAGCCACTCCACTGCATCCGCTTCTCGGCGTTGCGTCGAAAGGCGGCTTTTCCCTGGCGCCCGTCTCTGCATAAACGCAGCAAGCGTCTCTAGGTCTATCGAGAGCCCCGCGGGCAGCCCAGAAAACACCACACCGATCGCCTCCGAGTGGCTCTGCCCAAATACGTTGACCGAGAGCACTCGGCCTTTCCATTCACTCATTCTTTATCCTTCTGCGCGCAATGAACGTTCGGGAGTTCAAGAGAGCCGCCAAGCGCGGTCCACGCTTCAAAAAATGTGGGGTAGCTCTTATTAACCGCCGAGGGCTCGGTAATCGTCACCGCTACCTCTGCGGCGTGTGCCGCAACGGCTGCCGCCATCACGATACGGTGGTCGTTGAAGCTAGAAATTGCGGCGCACTGCACACGGGCACCACCTCCCATCACCCAAAGATTATCCTCATCGGAGCGAGCCTTTACGCCAAGCGCCCCTAGAAGCGCAAGCGTGCTCGCCACACGGTCGCTCTCTTTGATTCTAAGGCGCGCGATGTGCGTGAAATGCGTTTCGCCTTGCGCAAAGGCTGCGGTGATCGCAAGCACTGGGACGAGATCTGGAATATGCTGCGCGTCGATCGTCTGAGCCTTGAGTGGCGCTGCCTTCACCCGCACCGTATCCACGCCCTGCATCGACACCTCCGCACCAAAGCGCGCAAGAATGTCAAGCAAGGCGCGATCGCCCTGAAGCGAATCGCCCTTTAGGTTACTGACGGTCATCTCTTTTTTGAGCGCCCCTGCGCAAAGCCAAAACGCCGCATTACTCCAGTCGCCTTCTGCACGCACCGTCCTGGGCGTGACGAGCCGCTCGCGCCCCACGATGCGGTAGTGTCGCAACCCTTCATCAGTCTCAATCTGTGCCCCAAAGGCGCGCAGCACGTCGAGCGTCATAGAAATGTAGTGACGAGACTCAATCGTTTCGGTGAGCGTAAGCGTACTCACACCGGGCAGAATGCTTAACGCATAGAGAAGGCCGCCGACAAACTGAGAGCTCACATTCGCCGCTACCTTATAGTCGCCGTTCGTGAGTTTTCCCTTCACAGAGAGCGGGACACTACCTGCCGCCGAGAGCGCAATCCCATGCGCAACGAGCTCTTCGTAGAGCGGCGAGAGTGGGCGCTCGACGAGTCGCCCCTCGGCCACAAGCCCCGCATCGGCGCCCAACGCGGCCACAATCGGGAGCATAAAGCGCAGGGTGGTACCACTCTCACCGCAATTGAGTGTCCCGCCTTGGGTGAGCGCAGTAATAGGGCTCACGACAATAGCGCCATCGCTCACCGTAAACTTTGCTCCTAGGCCCGTGAGCACCCGCATAGTGGCCTCAATATCCGCACTACTGCTAGCGCAAAGAATTCGTGTGGGCGCATCAGCGAGCGCCGCCGCCATCAGCAGTCGATGTACATGCGACTTGGATGCGATGGCTTCCAGTTCGCCACTCACCGTCCCGGCCACAGTAAGTGCGCTGATTTCTTTACTGATTCGCATCTTCCATCTCCCGAGCAGCCGTCATCCACGCCGCAAGCGTTGCGTAACTCACGCGCTCCAAAGTGCAATGCCCTGGCGCATGGGGCACAATCACGGTAATCTCCTCTCCGGTGCTTTTCTTATCATGCGCGCAAGCAGCAATCAACGCTTCGACCGTGAGCGTGGTGCGATCCTCAAGCCCAAAGCGCGCAAGTAACCTCAACACCACCTCGAGCGCGGCGGGCTCAGCCTGCCCAGTAGCCACCGCAGCGCGCGTCATCATCGCTAGCCCAATGCCCACCGCACGCCCATGCGGAATGGCAAAATCCGTAAGTCGCTCAATCGCGTGACCCATCGTGTGCCCGAGGTTGAGAAGCGCGCGTGCGCCGCGATCGTGCTCATCCTCAGCAACGAGCGCTTCTTTAATGCGAATTGCCGTAGCGATGATCGCCGTGAGGTCATCACCCTCTAAATAGTGCTCAACGAGCGACAAAAGTGGCTTATCTTCGAGTATGGCATACTTAATGATCTCGGCCCACCCATTAGCAAACTCCTCTGCTGGAAGCGTGCTGAGCAGTGTGGGGTCGCAAAGCACCAAGTCAGGTTGGTAGAAGGTGCCGAGCAGGTTTTTGCCAGCAGCCAAATTCACAGCTGTCTTGCCACCCACGCTCGAGTCCACCATGGCTAGAAGCGACGTGGGGATCTGCACCAAGTGAATGCCCCGCAGGTAGAGCGACGCAGCTAACCCCCCTAAATCGCCAGTGACCCCACCGCCCAGCGCGACGAGCACATCGGCGCGCGTCAGCTCTGCCGCTGCTAGCGCATCAATCACCTCTAGGAGCACTTCAGGCGTTTTCGACGCTTCCCCCGCAGCAAACTCAATGGGCGTCACGGTAAACCCCGCCACCGAGAGCAAATCACTCACGCTCGCTCCGTAGAGTGGCATGACATGGCTGTCCGCGAGTAGCGCCGCTTTTCGCCCTTTGACGAGCGTGCGCACGCGCGCTCCCAACGCCTTGATTGCTCCAGCACCCACTACCACTTGGTAGCTCGGTTGTGTGCGCACCTCAATAATTTCCATTGTCTCCTCCCTGAGCCCACGCTACACATGAGTTTAGTGCTGGTGACGCAACACGGTCGCACGAATGTCTTGCACAAGGGCCGCCGTCTCCTCGAACTGCTCGGGAGTGAGGGACTGTGCACCGTCGCAGAGCGCGTTCTTCGGGTCGTTGTGCACTTCGATCAGAAGCCCGTCTGCACCACAGGCCACGGCTGCCGCCGCCATGGGCTTAACGAGTCGCGCCACCCCTGTGGCGTGCGAGGGATCGATCACCACGGGCAAGTGCGTCATCTCATGCAGTACTGGCACGGCCGACAAATCGAGCGTATTGCGCGTGACGGTCTCGAACGTACGGATGCCACGCTCACAGAGAATCACCTGCGCCTCACCCGTGCTCATAACGTATTCTGCCGCCATAAGGAGCTCTTTAATGGTATTGGCCAAACCGCGCTTAAGAAGAATCGGCTTATTGGTGCGGCCGAGCTCTTTGAGGAGTTCGAAATTCTGCATGCTACGCGCACCAACCTGAATAACGTCGACCTCTTCAAAGAGCGGCAAATGGTTGATGTTCATAATTTCGGTCACGATCGGCAAGCCCGTTTCGCGCTTTGCCTCAAGGAGTAACTCAAGCCCATCAGCCGCAAGCCCTTGGAAGTCGTACGGGGAGGTACGCGGCTTAAATGCCCCGCCGCGCAGCATCGTCGCCCCTGCGGCCTTAACCGCTTTCGCGACGGTAATAATCTGCTCACGCGTTTCCACCGAGCAGGGGCCCGCAATCATGGCGAAGTGGCCGCCACCCACTTTCACGCCACCCGCCTCGACCACAGTGTCATTGGGGTGGAAATCACGCGAGACACGCTTGTAGGGCGCGGTGATAATCTTAACTTCTTTGACGATGGGATTTGCCAGAAGACGGTTCTGGTCAATGCGGCGCGTGTCACCAATGAGGCCAATGAGCGTGGATTCGGTACCAACCGAGAGATGGGTTTTGAGACCTTGGGTTTCAAGCTCGGCAATCAGACCGCGGATGAGAGTCTCTTCAACGTGGGGCTTAAGAATGATGACCATGATGTGTTCCTTTGTGCTTTGGGTGCGGAATACACATCGTGGGTTGGATGCTTGGCGGCCATGAAAAGAGTGGGCCAGATATGAAAAAACCTACGGTGTGTATTTACCGCAGGTTTTCTTGATGATTTCAGACGCTAGCAGCAAATACTTTTATTTCCAGTAATACGACCAGAAATAAAAGTTGTTAAATCGCTGAGAGCTAAGAGAAATCATTTTCCTTCCTTTGTGAACGGGAGCGCCTCAAAGTTTTTTGGCCACTCGGGCGTGTTCCTTGACTTAATCCTACCGATTTCCCAACCGAAAACAAGAGCACACCCGAGAGAATCTACGCGCCAGAAGACACACATCAACCCTCACAGGGTGTTTTCCCTAGACGCCCTACATTAGGAGAGCCGCAGAGGAAGGATGCAACAGCTCTGAGAGACGCCTTGGCACAAAGCCCGAGGCGTGCACTGACCGTGACAGGCTTCGTTATCATAGATGTGTCGCACGCCTGCGGCTGTTTGACCCAAGCATTGACCCGTTGCACTCGCCCAACTTCAGCTTTGAAACGACCCATGATGACTAAACCAGCAGCCACACTCGAAAGCCTTCCCGTACTGCCGCGCTATGTGCGGCATCCTCTCGCCGACACCAACGAGAAAGGCTTGAGAAAGTGCCTTACCAACTACCTTAAGGCGCACGTTAGCATCGACCACATTCTCCTAGGCACATGGATCAATTTTGAGCTGGCTATTGACTGTCGAGATAGTCTTGAGAGTGAGGAGCAGACGTGCGAACGATTCGTGAACTTTCATTTCGACGTTGACACGAACGACTGGCTTGAGACGGCACGATTCTCCGATACGGACGGCGTGGAGCCCATCACCATCGAGGATGAGGAGTTGGCTGAGATTCAAAGCAGTAAGCCAGCCAAAGAGGTCTTGTCTCAAGCCGAAATCGATAAGATCTATGAGTCGTTAGCCTGCTACCTCGAGTATCAGTATCTCTTTGACGGCGGTTTCGATCGGGACGAGTCGCCCGTGCGAGCGTTAGGCGCGCGCCGAGGTCGCGATCAGCTACTCTTCAAGCTCTCCGCGCCTTCGGTGAGTCTTCACTACAAACGAGAAAAAGGACAGTTTGTTAAGCTCACCGACAACGCCGCGTATGAGCTCAGCATTGACGCCGACAAGGCACTCGCGGCGGTATTTGAAAGCGCGCACGACGCGCCCTGTGACACCGCCTTTGCCATGCTCTGCGTGGTGCTTGACGTACGACTGCAATTGGTTGAAGAGGGCTCGCTGCTTTTAGGGTGGCAGCCGATCGGCTGGCACAATGCCACAATTGAAACATTGATCCAGAGTGGTGAGCTCGCCCAACCCGATATCCTTGCCAAGCACTACAGAGCGAAAATCAAGGCAATGAAGTGACTTTCACGTCAGAGCTTGAGGGGGTCGCGCCAAGCGCTTCTACTTGCGCGCGGCTTTCGGCAAGCGGTATGCTTTTGCCTACGCAAAATTTCCTCTCGCACCATCATGAGTACCAAAACCGACGTTCATGACAGTAAACAGTACCTTTTCTTTTCCGCGCGACGCCTAAAAAACAAGGCTGTACACACCTTAGCGGGCCTGCTGCGCGGGGTGACTGCGGATGAGACCATCACCCGAGAAGAGTTTGAGGAAATTGCGTATTGGCTCGAAGTAAACGCTGAGTTCTGCCAAACCGCTCCCTTAGACGCAGTTGCAAATCACCTTCGAGATATCCTCGCCGATGGTCGGGTTGACGCTGAAGAGCTCGAGGACCTGAAATGGCTCGCTGAGCATCTCACGGAGCGCGCCGAACTCGATGATCTCGTCAAAGACAACCTTCAGGAGCTCTTCGGCATTCTCTATGGGATCATTGCGGACAACCGCTTAGCTGACCGCGAACTCACGGCGCTTGCTGCCTGGCTTGAGAAAAGCACGTTCCTTGAGCGCTTCTACCCGTACGATGAACTCTGCACGCTCGTTAGCAGTATTCTCGCCGACGGAGTCATCAGCGAGAGTGAGCGTGAACGCTTCATGGCCTTCATTGCGCAGTTTGTCGACTTCTCACAAACCGCGACGCTTGACGCGCAGCACTACCGAGCGCTACAGGAAAAGTACAGCCTATCAGGGATTTGTGTTGCCAACCCTGAGGTGGAGGTTGCAGCGCACAACTTTGTGCTCACGGGTGAGTTTGAGAGCGGCAAGCGCTCGGCGATTGAAGCACGCATCAGCGCGGCAGGCGGCCTCATCAAAGGTAATGTCTCAAAGAAGACGCACTACTTGGTGGTGGGAAATCTTGGAAATCCTTGTTGGGCGTTTAGCACTTATGGGCGTAAGGTCGAAGCGGCGCTTGAGCTTCGCAAAGCGGGTGTACCGGTGCTCATTATCAATGAGCGTGACCTCATTGCGGCGCTCCCCACTTAGGGACACGGTGAGCGCTTAACACGCCCACCAAGGCAGGAAGCGGCGCAGGGGTGGGAGCAGAGGCTGCCACCCCCAACACGCCTCTGAGCGAACGTTACGCGTCAGCCCAGACTTCGCGAGCGATTTCTACACAGAGTCGCACCTTCGCCCACTGATTGGCTTCAGTGAGCAGGTTGCCTTCTTCCGTTGAGGAGAAACCACACTGCGGCGAGAGCGCAAGCTGCTCAAGCGGGACGTACTTTGTCGCCTCTTGAATACGCGCCTTGACTTCTTCCTTCTGCTCGAGCGCTGGGAACTTCGACGTAATGAGCCCAAGCACCACAGTCTGATTCTTAATGAAGCGGAGCGGCTCAAAGCTTCCCGCGCGCTCCGTATCGTACTCAAGGAAGAACCCGTCGACGTGGCACCCGCCAAAGAGCGTTTCCGCGACGGGCTCGTACCCACCGGAGGAGAACCACGTAGAGCGGAAATTACCGCGGCAAATATGCATCGTGATCGTCAAGTCTTCTGGCTTGGTATCTAAAATGCGGTTGAGCACCGCAACGTAGTTGCGAGCGAGCGCATCCACATCAATACCGCGAGCGCTATAGGCGGCGCGCTTCTCCGCACTACAAAGTTCGCCCCAGCTCGTATCGTCAAACTGAAGGTAGCGGCATCCGCGAGCGTAGAGCGCCTTCACCGCAGCAATCCACGTCTCAGCAATATCATCAAAGAGCGCCGCCTCGTTGTCGCGGTAGCGTTCAATGGGCTGGTAGTCCTTCTCACGCACACAACAGATGAGATGCAGCATTGAAGGGGAGGGGATCGTGAATTTCACCGGGGTATCCCCCGCAAGCGCCTTCACACGGTCAAAAGCTTCCAAGAACGGGTGGTCACTAGGGAAGTGAACTTTATCCGCAATCACTACGGTTTCAGCCTTGGGTTGCACACCTTCAAAGTGCACGCTCCAGGCCTCGGCCTTGATGTGCTTGATGCCACCCAAAGCTGCTAGAAAATCCAAGTGCCAAAAGGCGCGGCGAAATTCCCCATCGGTCACCGCACGTAGCCCATTGGCCTTTTCATTTTCAATCAATGTCTTGATTTCACGATCTTCAATACGTGTGAGTTCTTCACGGGTGATCTCGCCCGCGGCAAAAGCACGACGGGCCTCATGAATGGCCTTAGGACGAAGGAAACTACCAACAACATCTGCACGGTAGGGGGGATTGACTCGAGACATAAAACTACCTTTCAGCAAATAGTGCTGCAACAATGAAATTTGGAAAGGGCATGCTCAAGCGACGGGCGAGCATGCTCAGTAAGGAGTATTGTGCCCAAGACGAACCCTCATGGCAAAGTAATACCTCAAATGACAAACAGAAAGATCGTTCTCTTCGCTGTTGCGACTTTTGGCTTCGAATGAAAAGCCTGACCCTCATGCCATGTGTTTCACTCCACTCTTGGTCGCCAGATCCTATTGTCAAAACAACGTCATGCGCTGTTACTCGTTAGCGACTACGATCATCCGTACGAATGTGAACGCCCTTGGGACTTACCCGAGGTTTGAATTCCACGCACGGAAATCCCGTGGCTATTTGTCCTTTATATCCATACTCAGACTTAGAATGGATGTGGATCGATCTCAGAGAGGAGCTCCCTATGAATACACCCAAAGAAGCCAAACGCATCCTCATTTACGGCGACTCCAACACCTTTGGATGGCATGAGCGCGAGGATGGCGTCATTGTTCGTCACCCCCTGCAAAGCATTTGGCCACAACGGCTCGCCAGAGCCTTAGGGGATGGTGTAGAGGTCGAAGTTGACGGGCTAAGTGGTCGCACCACTATGTACGATCGTCCAGAAGAGCCCGGAAACGGCACAGGAGATATGCCTGGCACCGTACTCAACGGAGCGACGTTGCTTCCCGCTGCACTATCTCGCACCATGCCACTCGATTTAGTGATCATTATGCTGGGAACCAACGATTTCAATCGGCAACTTCGCAAAACTGCTCCTGAAGTCGCCGAAGGAATAGGGCACTTGGTTGATATCGTCCAAGGTTGTCAGTGGCGATCGCTAACTCCCTACAGAACGCCCAAAGTCCTCGTCGTATGCCCTGTCCCCAAAAAACTTGCAGGCACCAAGAACGAGCAGTTTTTTCCTGGCGCTGACGCTCCTTCAGCTGCCTTGTTTGGCTTACTTAAGCCACTCATCAAGAGTAAAGGCATCCAACTTTTTAATGCTGGTAGTGTCATAGACCGCGCGCACGACATTGATGGTATCCACTTTTCCCTTGATGACCACCGCGTGTTAGCTGATGCCTTAATCCCCATCGTTAAGCAGAACTTAAATCTATAAGACTACGTTCCACATAGAAAGCGTTTTCCGATACCATGCAGGTACTGTCAAATTTTTGTGAATTTTAGTACCTAGTATGGCCAGTGCCAACTCATTACCTAGCAGTTGGTCTCTGCTTGGTAGCAGGCGCTTGTCAAGCTTTACCCAACAACTAAGGTTAACGATCTCATGACATGATCTTAAAGTAGGAAGATTTCCGAAAGAGAACGTCGCTATGCACCCCTCCCTTTTGAGCTGAAAATGGTGAGACACGAAATTTCTTACAGACCACAGAGGCGCAAAGGTTGAGGCAATCAGCAACAAGGTGATCATCCAGAGAGCATACGGTTTCCGGAACATCAACAACCTGATCAGCATGATCTATGTGGCCTGTTTTTCCAAGCCAATACTGACCCCTAAAGAGCTGAAAAAACACATGCTCAACAAAAAACTGGCGGAACCCCTTGCGGCAGTAGCCTCAGCGCCATAATTAACCCACGGATATGCACGAAGAGCCAAAAATAAGTCAAAACAAAAATATGAACAAGAAATGTTTGAAAGTTTTTAATCACTTAACCATTCTTGCGATTTACAGCATACTGCTTGTTGGCATATACATGGCAGTACTTTTTGCACACCAGGTCATTTTATATGACGACGAAATTGTTTTAGGAGCCTTATCAATAAAATTAAAAAATTTTGAACTCACAGACAAATTGTTATTTTATAACATCCCTATCGCAAACATCAATGCTAGCTCAAGATGGTTTATATCAGATATATATTTAACTGGCATGTTTGAAATAAACAATAGAAATGTTTTTGTTATATATAATTGCCAGAAACACTTTATTGAACATTTTGAGAATATTGAAGACTATAAGTCATCATTAAAAACTGCTGGTTTACAGTTTCATGATTTTGAGTACGGCGAAAGCTTGAATAGCTTCAAACATAATAGGAAATACACTACCCATTGCAATTTAAGAGAGAGAAAAGGCGAGTCCAATGATATCACCAGGAAAAATAATATTTAAAATTATTTTAACTGTTTTTGATGTATTTTTTATTGTTTTATTTTTTATAATCACACTGCTGCTAATTCGTGAGGCAAGCGACATCATAAGCACATCACAAACTGAACCTGTATATGGGAATCTATATGTTAGAGGGCATCGATTTTCCCGCTTATCACCTATTGCAGATTTTATATTCAATGGTGAAAAGATAGGTACAGTGACAGATGATAATAAGTGGAGTATACGGTTTCCATATATGTATGGAAATTTTACCATCGATCAAAACGATTTGATGAGAATTCTTAACTCAGAATTAAATATTAAATATGATGAAGAAACACATTTAACAGGGAACCATTTCTTTATTTATAACTGCAAGAGCGAGTCTATTATATTATTCTCTCAGTACAATAAATTTAAAAAAGCTGCCACACAAAGAGGTATTAATATAAAATTTCCAATTAAAGATAGCATCATGGCCGTACTAGATGATACGAGAGCTAACTATGACCAACGTGATTTTACACCGACATGCCAATATGTGGTTCAGTAGTTTAATTAGCACTGCAAATTTTTCTTTCGTATGGTTGCTCCATTTTAGTTAGATAAACCTTTTGTCTAGATAGAAAATCTAAGGTTCCTAATGAAATTTCTTTCGAGACCTCATCGTCAAAAATGTACTCACCAGTTTTTAGATACTCACATACTTTACGATATGAGTCATCAAACGGCCCATATACTTTAATATCAATTTCTCCATCTGGAGTATAAACAATTCTACACTCACCACATCTCTTATACATCAATATCAAATATTTATAATAGTCATTAAAGTGTTTCATGGATGCTGAGTTAATATTATTCACCATATATTCTTTATGATGAATTTTATCTATAATGATGCTAATATCTCTGTTCATTATTATTTCAGCATATTTATCTCTATCTCCTCTACTATCTGATGAATAAATTAACTGCCTGAGAGATAGTGAAGAAATAATAACCAGTCCAGCAATAATAATAAGCTTAAATATAATTTTAAGATTATGCGAAACCATGTTAGTTCCTTGCTTTATAAATAAGCCTTAATCCATAGATAACA
The DNA here is from genome assembly GCA_902463725.1 of uncultured Sutterella sp. Classification (GTDB taxonomy): domain Bacteria; phylum Pseudomonadota; class Gammaproteobacteria; order Burkholderiales; family Burkholderiaceae_F; genus Sutterella. The sequence goes on from CABQGK010000010.1 coordinate 57,345, forward strand.
AACATTAATACAGCAGAGATGGTAAAAATTAAAAATTTACTGGAAAGGGTATATTCTAAAGCAATTGTTGCATCGAATGCTCTACCGAGATTTATTGCAACGAATATTGAAATAAACAAGCAGACTAGTACATAACTAAAGACCACAACGGCAGTATAAATTAATCTGTTTATACTACCATCAGGAAATCGGCAGAACGTGCAAAGAAGTGACTTATTGTTTTTCGGTGTTAAACCAACATTAATTAAATAAATTAATGCAGTTGAAATACAAAATAGTTCAACGGTATAGTCTTTCATACGATACGCGACTTCTTGATTAACACTAAAATTAGCATAGCTCATATCGTAGTCGATATTGGTCGTATATATATAGTACACAAACACGAAAAATGGAAAAACTAGCTCATCAATAGAGTAATCTATATCCAGTAATCGCCTTAAGTAGATTAAGGCCAAATAAAAAGCACTTAAAAAATATACAAGTACAAATATAGTGTCTAGTTGTTCAGAATAGGCGTTACCGTGATTACAGATTATTCGGACGAAAAAATTACTGAAACAAATGAATAGTGAAATAAACAAGTGAAACCAATAACTCTTTCTTGATAACGGCAATTTGCTACTGATCACGCGTTTCATATAAAATCAAAATTATTAACAATTTGTATGTAAACGTTGAACTTTATTACTCGTCGTATAGATGCTTAAAAAGCATAAATATTCATTGTTATTTCTTCAAAATAAACAAAAAATTCCTACGATTGGTACATCATTCGAGAACCCAAGCCTAATCCGCCAAGTGCAGAGCGCCGCCGTCATTACGGCAGAGGACAGCCCACTGGGGCAATGACCGCCAAAAACCACCGCTCGAGCTCCTCGGGCGTTTCTTTTCTGCCGCCCTGTATCCACCAGAGCACCATCTCGACGAAGCTACCTGCAATGTGGTTAACCAAGAACTCTCGAGGAATGCCGTCAGCGAGCACAAAATTCTCCGCTTCAAGCCGCGTGCTGATGAGCTTTTGCAAGTTGTCTTTGAAGTAGCCCAAAAAGAGCGCACCGCTCTCCGAAGAAAGTAGCCCGATGATGTTGAGGTCATTCTCCTCAATGTGGTGCAAGAGGTGACAGAACACCGAGGCGTGACGCTCATCGTCAAAAAAGAGCGGGTGCTCTTCAGCGATATCGGCCGCGCTATCCACAATGTGCCCAAACAACTCCGCACAAAGCGAGGAGAGCAGCGTCTCTTTCGTGGGAAAGTGCGCATAGAAGGTCGAGCGACCCACATTCGCCCGATCAATGATGTCCTGCACGGTGATGTTGCTAAAGCTCGTCTTACTCAAGAGCTCGCTAAAGGCTGAAAAAATAGCCATCCGACTACGGGTCTGACGTCTATCCATAACTAAATGAGAATGAGAATCGAACAAAAATCGAAATTTATTCGGTAACGCACAAGGCTGGGTGTTTGTTCATTGAGCCCAAGGTGGCGTATTCCTAGAATAGTTATCGAACAAAATATCTGTTAGCGAATATTCTATCTCACAGTAAGACGCTAACAGAGCCCAGCATTTTCTCGCACCAGAAGCTTTGGCGACATGAATAAGGACGCGTCGGATATGTGGAACGCACTACTTGAAAAACTTGAAAGCCTACCTGCTGCACTGGCAGGTGGGGCACTTTTGTTGGTGAGCTTTTTCGCTGACAAACTTCCCTTTGCGCTGCCGCTCGATCCCGCATGGATCACGGTATTCGTCTGCGGTCTTCCCATTGTTGCCGAAGCGCTCGAGACGCTCCTAAGTGAAGAGGGTGTCGCGAAGATCTCCTCTGCGCTACTCATCACCATTGCGATGTGTGCCGCCATTGCGATTGGCGACCTATTCGCCGCGGGTGAGGTGGCCTTTATCATGGCACTTGGGGAAATGCTGGAAGAGCACACCACCAATCGTGCAAAAGAGGGACTCAAGAAGCTCCTCTCGCTTGCTCCCGTTCAGGGCCGCCGCATCGATGGCGATCGCGAAGAGCTCGTGAGCGCAGAGAGCATCGTGGTCGATGACCTCCTGCGCGTGCTTCCTGGCGAATCCATTCCCGTTGACGGTGTGATCGTTGCAGGCGAAACCTCCGTGGACCAATCGGTCATGACAGGTGAATCACTCCCCGTAGAAAAGGGCATGGGCGATAGTGTCTTTGCTGGAACCATTAACCGTTTTGGTGCCATCGATATGCGCGCAACGAAAGTTGGTGAGGATAGTTCGCTCGCGAAACTCATTCGCATGGTCGAAGAGGCGGAGCAGCGTCAGGCCCCCACCCAGCGCATCGTCGACAAATGGGCATCGTGGCTCGTGCCTGCGGCACTCGCGCTCTCGCTCATTGCCTACCTCACCACGGGCAATGTCGTTACGGCCGTCACCATCCTCGTCGTATTTTGCCCTTGCGCACTCGTGCTTGCGACGCCGACCGCCATTATGGCGGCCATCGGTCAAGCGACAAAGTACGGCGTCATCATTAAGTCAGGGGAAGCGCTCGAAGCCATGGGCAGCGTCGATACGCTCGCTTTTGACAAAACGGGTACCCTCACAAGTGGTGTGCTCTCCGTGGGCGCTAAGCGGGTTTTGCGCGAGGGACTTACTGATGAGCGGTTGCTTGAGCTCGCCGCCTCACTTGAACTCAAAAGTGAGCATCCCTTGGGACGCGCTGTGGTCAATGCCGCACGCGATGCAGGACTCGCCTTGCGCAGCCCCGAGCGCTTTTTCATGAACGCTGGCAAGGGCGTGCGTGGCGAGGTTGATGGCACTGAACTGTGGTGCGCGAACGCGGCTTGGTTAGAAGAAGAGGGGATTCACCTCTCATCCGAAGCCCATAAAGCAGCGCTTGAGCTGCGGCGCGAAGGCTTCGCCGCGGTGTTTCTCGCCGATCGTCATGGTGCGCTCGGTGTGCTCGGGCTCTCTGACAAACTCCGGAGTGAAGCCCCAGCCATGGTGGCAAACCTCACACGAATGGGGGTTGCCTCAACGCTTCTGACGGGTGACCACAAAGAAACCGCGGAGCATTTCGCAAAGCTCGCTGGCATTACGGATGTTCGTGCTGAGCTTCTCCCAGCGGATAAAGTGGCTGCGATTGAATCGCTCACCAACGCTGGACGGCACGTCGCCATGATTGGCGATGGGGTGAACGACGCGCCCGCGCTCAAAACTGCCTCGGTTGGGGTGGCCATGGGCACCATGGGGAGCGACATTGCGATCGAAGCGGCGGATATCGCGCTCATGGGCGACGACCTCTCGAAGATCCCTTACCTCAAGCGCCTCTCAAACGAGACCGTGAAAACGATCATGCTCTCGATCTCGCTCTCGATGATCATTAACGGCATCGCGATCGTACTGTCCTTCATGGGGATTCTCACTCCCACAACGGGCGCACTGGTACACAACCTCGGCTCCTTCGTGGTGGTGCTGATCGCCGCAAAACTCTACGACCGAAAGTTCCCAGAGGCGCATGAGCGTAGCAGCGCTCCTTCAGTGCAAGCAGCCTAAGGATCGCAAAGCGTACGAAAGCCTTCAACCAACACGGATTGAAGGCTTTCTTTCTAGACGGCAAACTTGCTTGCTCACGCGAGCGAGCTGATTAGATACCACCGAACGGGATCTTAGTCGGGAGTAACTTGAAGGCCTAACGCTGCATGATATCCGCCTAAAGAATTTAGTCAACATAATAATCCTTATGTTGAATTTAATGGCAAATAGAAAAGCGACACGCATTCTGTGCCGCTTTTCTCTCTGAGAGTTACTTGAGCGCGTACGCTGCCGCGTCCAAACCTGCAATACGGCCAAAGGTCAAAAAGTCTGCAACAGCGTTACCGCCGATGCGGTTGCCGCCATGCACACCACCCGTAACTTCACCCGCGGCAAAGAGGCCGGCAATGGGCTTTTTGTCTTGCGTGAGCACCTCGGCCTTGCTATTGATTTTGAGCCCGCCCATGGTGTGATGAATGCCAGGCGTGACCTGCGCAGCGTAGTACGGTCCCTTTTCAAAGGATGCGAGCATATCGGGGCGCCCAAACTCCGTGTCTTCCTTCTTCTTGGCAAGCGCCGTGTAGTTTGCGAGCGTTGTCTTTAGCACGTCAGCAGGCACCTTGATCTCCTTCGCTAGCGCCTCAATCGTGTCCGCGCGCACCGCGTAACCATCACTGAAATATCCTTGAGCGAGCTTGCTCTTTTGCGCAACGCTCTCATCCCAAAGCAAATACGCGTAACCGCCCGTCTCCTTCAAAATCTTCTGCGAGACCACGTCACGGGTCAAAAGCTCATTGGTGAAGCGCTTGCCTTCTTGGTTCACCAGAATCGCACCACGCCCACGCATCGATTCGGAAATCAGGTGTCCGTCACGCTTAATGACAGTTGGATGAATCTGAATCTGTTCGATATCGGTGAGCCCAGCGCCCACTTCTAAGCCGAGCGTGATGCCCTCGCCCTGAGCGCCACTATGGTTTGTCGTGCTGAAGCCTTTGAGCTCAGGACGATACTTTTCCACCATCGCCATATTCGCGCCAAACCCGCCCGTGGCGATCACCACTGCTTTGGCATCAATTGTCTGCACACCCGCCTTGGTTTTCACCTCAACACCGACAACTTTGCCATCCTTCATCTTGATATGCGTGACTTGGTTGTTCGTGCGAACATCAATGCCGTCCTGCTTTGCACGTGCCGTGAGAACCTTCATCGCAGCAGCACCGACGCTTGAGCCGTCACAGGGCCCATGGCTGCGTGGCACGGACTGCCCACCACTACGACGGTTCTGGAAGCAGAAATCCGCTCCGAGACTCACAAGCCACTCTTCAGCGTAGCGGGCATTCTCAGTGAGCGTCTTGAGGAGTTCAGGATCGTTCAGGTTGTGCCCACCCTTCATCGTGTCTTGATAGAAGAGCTCTGGGCTATCGTTAGTGACGCCCGCGGCAATCTGCTGCTTCGTGCCCGCGGCATTCATGCCACCCGAAGCAAAGTTGGAGTTCCCGCCCAAGTAGCTCATCTTTTCGAGCACCACCACAGAGGCGCCCTTTTCTTTTGCCGAGATCGCTGCGGACATCCCAGCGCCGCCCGAGCCAACGACCACCACATCAAAGGTCTCTGCCAGTGCGCTAACTGACAGGAGCGACAGTAGCGCAAGCGAAATCATGGTCTTTTTCATATGGATCCTCCCAAAAACTTGTTCCGTGGCAACTTATGCCGACAAAAGCATATGTTGAGAGTTTCAAAGTTATTTTTCTATCGGTGAAAACCCGAGTTCACGCCTTATATGGCAAGTCCTGTACCCGGTAAAACATAAAAGAGCACAGAGAAAAACTGAAGCGTCGTTCCAGCCAACACGAACACGTGCCAGATCGCATGATTAAACGGGATCTTCTCCCAAAGATAAAAGATCACGCCTACTGAGTAAACAATGCCACCAGAGACGAGTAGCCAAAGCCCTGCGATCGGTAGCGTCGCAACGAGCGGCTTCATGACGAACACAACACACCAGCCGAGCAAAAGGTAAAGCACGCAATTGAGCCAATCGGCACGCTTCATAAGAAGCGGCTGAAAAATCATTCCAAACAGCGCAATGCTCCACACCACGGCACAGAGCGCCCACCCCACGGGACCATGAAGGCTCACAAGGCAGAACGGGGTGTAAGAGCCCGCAATCATGAGGTAGATCGCACCATGGTCAAAGACTTGCAGAATCTCCTTTACCCTACCCTTTGGCACAGCATGGTAGAGGGTCGACGCGGTGTAGAGAATCACCATGGCGCTACCGAAAACGGCGGCGCTCACCACAGACGTTGCCGCCCCTGATCGCGTGGTGGCGTACCAAATCATCACAACGAGCGCTGCAATACTCAGCAGCGCCGCAACGCCATGCGTAACCGCATTAGCGACCTCCTCCGCGAAACTGTAGGAAGCAGCTGATGCCACTGCTCTCTTCTCACCCATTTCCAACCTCCTTCATCCTTAGCACGCCCCGCCAATGCGTCTAGCAAAAATCCGGCGCGCATGAACTACATCATGCTCTAACAGAGCGACATAACCGCTACTGGAAATAGTGAGGTTGTTTCACTTTGTTTCGCTATTTTCGCTCTCTGATGCAACACTCTCTTGATCGAGTCGTTGTTGGATAGCGAAAATCTCAGCAGGGATTGCATGCGCCATTTTCCAAACAACAGAAATGGGGCGGGCACCCTCGAGGGATTCCAGCGTTACTGGCCCCATGTAGTAGAAGGGACAGGTCCTGCCGTCCTCGAGTTCACGACGGTAACGGACGAATAAGAGTTTCTTCCTACTCGTGTCGGTAATCTGCTTGCCTCGGGCACCCTCTGGATGCGTCTTTTTGGGTGACTGCCAGTGAAAATGCAGAGGATCTATCGCATAGTCCAAGTAGTCATGCGTTTGCATATCCTCTTTTCTCACCGTGACAAACATCAGAAATACCGGCTCGGCTTGCTGCCCGGCTGCTTTTACATCAGACCCGATCGCCTCCAGCGTACCAGCCGATACGCCGCTTTGGCCATCCGGCATCGTTGTTAGTGACCAACGACCAAGAGCCGCCATGGCCTCAGCACGGGTATAACGTCCGTGCAGTTTTAGAGGAGTCAGTAAACCAAGGTTGGAAGTTTCCCTTTGGGGTACTTCCGTCATCTTGTCGCGAACAAGCGGTAACACCTCAGTGAGTTCAGCTTTCAAAGCGTGATCAGATCTGAAATTTTTGAGCATCTCCTCTAAGCTACTAATTCGACCCAAGGTCTCGTAGTAGTCGTAGTAGAGCATCATCAGGTAGCAGTACTCCCTTTGCGTCGCCTCATCAAAACGCATATCAAAGTCTCGAGCCACCAAACTACTCAAAAAGTCCACATATGCTCGATCGTCAATCACGAGCCAGCGGTTATAAATCATTTTTCTCAATGATTCGTTGACGGTGACGTTTGGACGCTTGATGCCCTGATACCGCTGCGCAATGGTTTGCTTCAGAGAGGTCCATGTCTGATATTTGTAGACGTGGTCGAGTTCAATACCCTCGTTGTAGAGAAAATCCTCGAGTCGCAAAGTCGCTGCGTCTGGGCCATATTTTTCGAGCAACTGATCGACTTTCTCGTTTCGCGACAGGTATTTGATGTGATCCTCAATGTTCTTAGCCAGTGTCTCCCGAGCAATGGGCTCTAGGAAAATCTGGCAACCGTTGGGCAACGGAAGATAGCCGGTGCGCACAGCAGCACACATGTCGCCTTGGCTCATAGACTCGGCATCCAAAAGTGCACCTAGCCTCGTAGCCCAGTCAAACTCCTTTCGCGTACGTGCGATAAAGTCAAGCACGTTTAAGCGAAGTTTATTTTTTGCACGGCGCAGGCCGCGGCCGAGCTGTTGCAGAAAGACCGTCAGACTTTGTGTTGGGCGCAGGAATATCACGGAGTCCACGCTCGGGATATCCACACCTTCATTAAGGATGTCAACGACAAAAAGGCAATTGATCGATCCGTCCTCAAGCGCCTTGAGAATCGCTTGACGCTCTTGGCGAGTATTGTCTGACGTTAATACCGAGACCCTGTGGTAAGGCTTAAAGGCGTCAGCCATCGCATTTGCGTGCGCTTTATCGACGCAGAACGCAAGACTACGTCCTCGATCAAAATCAGGAAGTTTCTCTCGTACGGCGTTAAGCACAAGCGTTGTACGCGCATCACTCTTGATGAACGCGTAGGACAAGTCTTGATCATCGTAGCGACCCCGCTTCCAGGCAGTCTGCGTGAGATCAACGGCATCGGGCAACCCGTAATAGGTAAAGGGCACCAGCATTCCGCGATTAATCGCATCCGTCAGTCGGATCTCCGCAGCAAAGCGTCCGTCAAAGTATTGCTTAATGTCATGCTGGTCTAGTCGCTCAGGCGTGGCCGTCAACCCCACGAGCACTTTCGGCTTAAAGAACGACAGTATCCGCAGATAACCGTCCGCAGCGCTGTGATGTGCTTCGTCAATGACGATGTAATCAAACGTCTCTGCGCCAAAAGGCAAATTCTCATGCCCAGGGCCTCGCTCCCCTAAGCGCGACTGCATAGTAGCCACCGACGCAAAGACCGCTTTGTATTCGGTAGGCTGCACGCCATTAAACCAAAGCTCACCAAAGTCTTCCTCACCTAGCACGCGGCGGAATGTGTTACGCGCTTGGCGAAGGATCTCCTCTCGGTGGACCAAAAAAAGAAGTCTCGCTTCTGGGTGCTTTTCTCGCCAGCGTTTGAAGTCATTGGCCACAATGACTGTTTTTCCGGTACCCGTAGCCGCTACAACAAGATTTTTATTTGAATTGAAAAGGGTGCGTTGCTCATCAATCTTTCGGAGCACATCCTCTTGGTAGTCAAAAAGTGTGTAGGGTGCATTGGGAAGGCCATCCGCAGTTTCTGCGTTATCAGCTTCTCCAGGAAACACTAACAGCGGTTTTTGAAGCGCCTTTTCTAGACGCTCATTGTCCGCAGCGCTATTCGGGTCAAAGGGCTCAAATAACGCTGGCATCTGCCAGTACTGCTCAAACTCGCGCATTGTTGCATCGACCAGCTCTGGCACCTCTGCTGCCGTCGTTTTGAGATTCCATTCCATGCCAGCACCGATAGCCGCGGCGGAAAGGTTCGATGAGCCCACATAGACTGTATGACTGCCACTGTTACGGTAAAAGAGATAGGCTTTGGCGTGCAGCCGAGTCGTATTTTCGTCGTACGAGATACGCACCTCAGTATTGGGGAATTGCGCTAAGCGCTTAATCGCTGCAAAGTCACTCACCGCCATGTAGGTTGTTGTGAGAAGACGAAATTTAGCACCACGCTGCGTCGCCTCGTCTAGGCTTGCCAATAGAGGTTTGATCCCAGACTCCCGTACAAAACTCACCAACCAGTCAATCCGATCAGCTGAAAGGATCTCTCGAGCAAGCTCCCCAGCAAGGCTCGGACCTCTCGTGCTACCGCTAAAAAGACTACTGCGCGTCAGCCCCGTCACTGGGTAAATGCGCTCTAACTCCTTTTCAAGCTCAGCATCAGCACGACTGCGGCGTTCAAGCACCGCCGTTAAAATCTTTGCCTCGACATCAAGCAAATTGTTGGTTCCCGAGGGCAAAGCGTCCGCCACAGCTAACACAATGTCGTTAACGAGACGAACAGCATCCTTAACATCGCCCCTCTCCGAGAGCCGCTTTGCGAGCACGGGTTGCAGCAGTCCAGCAACGTAGATCGAGAGCATTCTCGCAGCCTCGTCAGCTTTTAGCGGGCGCTCTCCATAGAAATAGTTTCTGGACTGATCCGATTCAATTCTTTCGTGCAATAGAGTGTTGAGCAGCCGCTCGTACAAACCGACCATCGTGCCTATGCCTGCTGTAATGCTTCGTTCTCTGAGGTGGCAGAATCCAGCCTCATCCTTTGGTCCCAGCAGCTTAGCAGCTCAATCTGGGGCCGTCCAGAGGTAGTAGGTCCGAGTCAGGGAAAACCCGAAAAATGCAGCATACTTGACGAAATCAGTGCTGCAGCGGGATTGCGATCTGGTATCGTTGACTAGCCGGATCCACGCTTACTCTGACGGCAGAGCACGAGGCATGAATCTGAGGTTTTCACATTTGTTGCAGGATCATCATGGCTATGGTGCGACGAAATTGGACAGAGGATGAGGTGACGCTTGCGCTCGCCCTCTACCTGCGCACGCCAAGAAGCCGCATCAATGCAAAACATCCCGACATCATCGAACTGGCCGCAGCGCTGGGACGCACGCCCTCGGCTGTCTCAATGAAAATGCACAACCTTGCCGCACACGACAAGGTGTTAACTGATCGACAGCTTCTATCACTCTCACACGGCAGCCACATCGATGGCCTCATTTGGGAGCGTTACATGGGAGCGGACCGCACGAAACCGCTCACGGGGCTGCTCGAAGCAGTCGAAACACTGCTTACTTCAGGCGAATACAACGCGCCGTCTTTCATTGACGCAAACACACTTCTCATCAACGAAACTTCCACTTTGAAGACGGAATCGTTGGCAATCGTCAAACAGCGCCGCAATCAGGCCTATTTCCGCGAAGCGGTGATGACGATGTACGATCGAAAATGTCTGGTAACCGGCTTGCATAGTGACCCGCTCATTGAGGTGGCTCATATCGTTCCTTGGGCAGAGAACGAAGCACTACGACTCGTGACCGCTAATGCACTCACACTCAATCCACTTATTCATCGCGCCTACGACGCCAACCTCATTGGCATCGACCCAGACATGGTCATTCATGTCGACGAGGAACTTATCTTGGCGTCAGAAGGCGATTTGCGCACACTTTTTCTCAATGTGGACGGTCATCAACTCGCACTTCCAGAACACGCGCGTCCAGCGGCTGACTATCTCGACGCTCACTATCAGGGCTTTTTGAAACACGAGCACCACCCCATGCGTCTGTCCAAGCTTACCGACATCTGATCTACGCGCGTAACTTGACCCCGAGCAGTCCTTTGATCCGCAGCTCTTGCCCTGATTGCCCGATACCAGTCACAATGGAACGGTTCCCTAAACGACCAGTTCTCCCGATGAAGCATTTCATACGCCTTCTTTCGCACACATTCGTCTTCTGCATTTTGGCGCTTTCAACCATCAATGCGGCAGGCATGGCTTTTGACAAGCCAGTGCTAAAAATCGGCCTACTTGATTTTGAAAGCGAAACCTCCTACTCCACCACTAGGGACAACATTCAGGCTCAGATTGTGCGCTACCTGCAAAGCGTCTTCCCCGATCACGCGATCGAGCCAAGATTCCTTACAACACCGCAACTCATAGCTGCCATCGATGACAACACGGTCGATATCTTCCTCGCCAGTTCTGGACTTTACGTCGAAATGCAGTCTCATGGCGTGCGGGATGTCGGCACACTGATTTCCGCCGACTACCCCGATCCCAATCACGTTGTGGCTGGAGCAATGATTGTTAAACGGGATAGGAGCGAGCTACAGACCCTCGCCGATCTTCAACACAAACGTGCGGTCAGCACACATCCACTCAATTTCATGACGTACCAGCTCAACATGGGTGAGATTGCAGCGCGCGGTTACAACCCTGACAAGTTCTTTGCACACACAAGCTTTACTAACAACAGCCCCTACGAAGTTCTCAAAGCCGTGCTCGAAGGCCACGAAGACGTCGGTCTGCTCCGTCACTGTATGCTGGAGAACCTGAGCGAACGCTTTCCAGAGTTTCAAGGACAATTTAGAGTTGTTAACGTTGAGAGCGACCAGAGTGTCTGCTTAGCATCGACGTCTCTCTATCCAGGGTGGACCATGGCCGTAACGGCGAAAACCTCCCCTGAAGTCACGCGACGTCTCGTTAAGGGGTTGCTGTCCATGCCTCTCACAAGCCTTGGTCGACCATACGCCTGGTCGGTCGCCACGGATTACGCTGCCGTCAACACCGTACTGCGAAACCTCCGCATCGGCCCATATGCTTATCTGCGGGAATGGACAGTCAAGGAGGCGTTCAACCAGCTCTGGCCACTGCTCTGTTTCGGCTTCGGGCTTCTTTTGGCTGGTCTATACCATTTCCTCAATGTTAGACGCCTTGTCATCAGACGAACAGCTGAACTAGAGGTTGCACTGCGCAAAGAGCGTGAAGCCGATAACCGTGCCATGGAAATCATGGGCAGACTTGAAGTACTCCAGCGTGTTTCGGCTATCGGTCAGATGTCCAGCATGCTCGTTCACGAGCTTGGACAGCCGCTACTTGCCATGTCATGCGCGCTACGCGGGATGGAGACACTGTATGAACGAAACAAGGCATCGTTCAACAACGAGCATGACAATCAAAACATGCTCAATTGTCTGAAGACGTTAAAGCGTCAACACCAGCGTACGAGCGAGATCATCTTGCGCGTGCGTAATTATGCAAAATCTGGCGGAAACCGCAACAAGCGGATAAACCTTTGCGAGGTGGCAACTGAGATGCTCGACGACCTGCGCATAGCGCGCAAACTCGACGCAATCAACCTTTCCCTAAAAGTACCAAAACACGACATTTTCGTGACAGGCAACAAGGTCGAGCTGGGTCTTGTCGTCTACAACCTCGTCAAAAATGCTGCTGAAGAACTCAAGTCCTCAAGCAAATTGCCAGAACTTTCGATTACGATCGACGCCGCACCTGAAGGGATGGTTCGGTTTGAGGTCGTCAACAACGGCAGGCCACTCAATGCCGAAACTGTAGAACTCCTTCAGGAGCCGCTCTACTCGACAAAGGCCAAGGGGCTAGGCCTTGGCATCATGATCACGCGCACCATCGTGGAAGCGCACCGCGGTCGCATTCGCTTCACGTCACGCGCCGAGGGAGGCCTTCAAGTCGAAGTACTCCTCCCCGTGGCCGCCCACGCTAAGTGAGGAGAATATTTTGGACACTCCGAACCCGATCATCCGCATCATCGATGATGAAGAGGATGTCAGAAACGCCATTCAACTCATGCTTGACATCGAAGGTTGGGAAAGCCGGACATACGAAAGCGCCAGCGCTTTCCTCACTTCTGGTGACACAACCCGCCCGGGATGTGTCCTACTTGATGTACGGATGCCCAACACCAGTGGACTCGAGCTTCAGGAGATCATGCACCAACGTAACATCCGGTTGCCCATCGTCTTTCTGACAGGCCACGCCGACATCGAAGTCGCCATATCCTCTCTCAAACACGGTGCAGTCGACTTCTTGCTGAAGCCCGTGGACGACGTCAAGCTACTTGAGGCTATCGCGCATGCCGTCGAGATTGACGCTCGCATCCGTGCAGGACTTTCAAGCACAACTCTGGTTGCCGATGGGCTTTCGAGACTCACGGAGCGCGAGCGAGAGCTCCTCACGCTCATCATCGGAGGCCTGAGCGACCGAGTCATTGCCGAAAGATTCGGCATCAGTGAGCGGACAGTACAGGGACACAGGGCGAGGATTTATGAGAAGTTCCGAATTCACACAGCCCGTGAGCTCCAGCTACTAATTCCTGAAATCAGCGCAGCCCTCAAGAAGCGGCAGATGCCCCCCAGTTGACGCAGAAAAAATTACGCGCGTAAACCCGTCGGGATAATGAATCTCAGGAGGGACGGACACTCCGTCCGAGATCTACAGCTAAGGAGTCCCCATGACAGAAAAGACTTTTTCCCGTCGGCAAATACTTCACGGTGGTGCCGGCGCTCTTCTCGCTGGCGTCAGTAGCACAGCTATCGCTCAGGATAAACACGGCATTCATTGGAATGAAGTTCAGGAGGTCGTCATAATCGGCTCTGGTGGCGCTGGTATGGCTGCTGCAGTTAAGGCCGTACAGTGTGGCGCGAAGAAGGTTCTAGTTATTGAAAAGCTCGCCTTTACTGGCGGAAACACACTACTCTCGCAAGGCTTCATCAATGCGGCCGACCCGATTCGACAGCCCCGACAGGGAATCACTGACTCGCCTGAAAACCACATGAAACAGACGCTAGCCGCTGGCGACTTCCGCGGCGATCCAGAGCGAGTCCGAGTCCTTTGTGAGAATGCCTATGGAGCGGTGACCTGGCTCGAAAGTCTTGGCATGAAGTTCAAGGACAATGTAATCCAAATCTTCGGCGCCCTCTACCCCCGCTCGCACATTCCCGCTTTGCCCAAGGGGCAGGGCTACGGTACAGTTCTAGCCAAGGCCGCGAAGGATCTTGGCATTGAAGTGCGCACTAGCACCAGTCTGCTCGAAATCATCCGCGAAGAGCCTTTTGCTGGAGACGTGCTAGGCGTCAAGGTACAGAAGGGCCAGGAAGCCCCCTACTACATCCGCGCCACTCGAGGCGTCGTGTTAGCTGGCGGAGGTTTTGGAGCCAATAAGTATTTGCGTGAGCTACATGATCCACGTACCAAAGGACTTGGCACAGACAACCTCCCAAGTATGCAGGGTGAGGTTGCAATGGCTGCTGTACGTGTAGGAGGATATCTCGTCGGGATGGACTTCATTCAATCAACCCCAGGCGCACCTGAAGGAAAGAAGATGAAGTTGTTGCTCAATTTCAACGTCAACGGCTCAATCTATGTTGACAAACGTGGAAACCGGATTGTCAATGAGGGAGCACGCCGAGACGTTATTCGCGACGCCGTACTTGCTACTCCAGAGCGATATGCGTACACCATTTGTGACAACGAAAACTTCCAAAGCTACGACGAAGTCAACCGCAAAGCGATCCTTGAGGGCATTAAGATCGATGAGGCTTGGACTGCCCCAACAATCCGCGAATTAGCCCAAAAAATGGGGGTTGATCCAGATGGGCTCGAAAAGACTGTCAACCGCTACAATGACGAATTTGTGAAAAACCAAAAAGACAGCGACTTTGGCAAGACGCCTGTTAACCTAACTAAACGAATCGATGTAGGCCCATTCTGGGCATGCTATACGGGCATGACAGTTCACCACACCATGGGCGGACTAAACACGAATGTAAAGGCGCAGTGTCTTGACTGGAAGGGTAATATCATCCCACGACTCTACGCCGCTGGGGAAATCACTGGTGGAATCCATGGAACTAACCGCGTGGGCGGCAACGCCATCCTTGATTGTTTCGTTTTTGGACAAATCGCGGGAGAAAATGCAGCAAAAGAACCCCGAAATGCGTAATCGGTGAGCTTCACACTCACGCTGCACTGAATCACATCGGTCTGCAGCGTGAGTTTCAAGAATCAAATTCACCGCTTCCGTTCAACGCTCTTAGTCCGTCACAACGGACTTAGCAAGCCTTTGCCAATCCCATAACCAATCGCCACGCCAATGAGGTCAGGAATGGCGAGTGCGCCCGTCAGCACCGCGATCACGGCACCAAACGCTGTACCAACCACTAAACCTGCCCGACCCATAAGCAGGGCACCGATTATCGGCGGCAGGCAATGCAAAGCGGCAATCAGCAAAACAACCATAGAACTCTCCTGATTGGTAGTGGAAGGAAGATTTTAGGTACTCGCAACCGGGCACTGATGGACTCCTGATGGTGTTCGGAGCAAGCTCCGTAGGCCTGTCCCAGTCAGCCACACCATAATCCCACTCATAGAAAACAGCATTTACACATGAGAATAATTCTCACTTATAATATATCTCCAAACGCACAAAGCATGTAGCATCTTTTTGATGCCGACGTTGCTTAGCGTTTTAGCGGCACCCAGAGCCCGTCTCCGTGCTCACTGCTCACGAATTCACTTTTGCTCACCACGACCATGACGACTTTGCGCCGCTTGATAGTGCCCCTACTCTTACTTGCCCTTTGGTGGGGTACAGCGAAATGGGGTGGCATTGCAAAAATTCTGCTTCCCTCCCCCGAGATGGTATGGGAAGCTTTTGTGCGCATGGTCGCTGACGGCACCTTGCTCACCCATATCAGCATGAGCGCCATGCGTACAGGCACAGGTTTTCTGCTTGCCGCAGCTGCGGGCCTCGCGCTAGGGATTCTCTTTGCCTCACGCCCTAAGGTTCGCGACGCGTTTAGCTTTCTTATCGAAGCACTCCGACTCACACCGCCCCTCTCACTGATTCCGCTTCTCATTCTCTGGCTGGGTATTGATGAAGCGCCAAAAATTGCGATCGTCTTTCTTTCGAGCTTTTTTCCGATGTACCTCAATGCGCTTGAAGCCGTTCGGGGGATCGATCCAAAACTCGTTGAAGTCGCTACGCTCCTGAGATTTACGCCCAAAGAACGCTTTCGCTACCTGACGCTCCCCGCAGCGCTCCCAGGGTTGCTTACGGGCCTCAGGATTGGCTTTGGGTACAGCTGGCGCGCTCTTGTTGGGGCAGAACTCATCGCCGCCTCCTCGGGGCTCGGGTTTTTGATTTCAGAGTCTGCGGAATTTGGCAAAACCGACGTGGTGTTTGTCGGCATTCTCAGCATTGTTGTTCTTGGCATTGCCGCCGATGCGCTCATGGCGAAGTTTCTTAACTGGCTACTCGCTCGTATCACAGGGGTTGCGGCATGACGCTTTCTCTTAGCATTTCACATCTCTCAAAGCGCTACCGGCGACCTGACGGGCGTGAAATCCACCCCGTCAACGATCTCTCGCTCACGCTTGACGCGGGAAGTATTGCCGCCGTCATTGGTGAGAGCGGCTGCGGGAAAACGACCCTCTTGCGGCTCTTAGCGGGGCTCGAGCAAGCGGATGAGGGAGCGGTTGAGTGGCATGCAGCGGGCGAGCGACGTATCCCGCGCATCGGCGTCGTCTTCCAGGAGCACCGACTCTTTCCTTGGATGAGCGTGGCGGAAAACATCCTGATTGCGCTGCGCCACCTACCACGCGCCGAAGCCCAAGCACGCCTAGCTGACGTGCTGGCTATGACAGGCCTGACAGACGCCTCAGAGATGAAGCCCTCTGCGCTCTCGGGCGGGATGCAGCAGCGCGTGGGACTTGCGCGTGCGCTCGCTCCCTCCCCTGACGTGCTTCTCTTTGACGAAGCCTTTAGCGCACTCGATGCGCTAACGCGCCAGCGCCTCTACCAAGATTTCATGCGTATCCATGCCGCTCGCCCTGTGACGACCGTGCTTGTCACACACGATGTCACCGAAGCCGCGCTCCTTGCCTCGCGCATTTGGTGCATGGCAGGCGGAAAAATTCTCTCTACTTACGAGGTTACGCTTGGCTACCCACGACGGCTCGGTGAGCCAGAGATCGGTGAAATGGCCGAACGTATTCTCAACGACTTCTTTACTCACTCTTAAGGGAGCACACACCATGATCAAGCACACGCTTTTCGCGCTTACCACACTCGCCGCTTGCGTCTCCACCGCCTTTGCTGGTGCCATGCCAGAGAAAATTACGATGGTCTATGTTAAGGCGCCTTTTAATCTACAAAATATGGTGATGAAAGAGCGCGGCATGTTGGAGAAAGCCTTTGCGCAGGATGGCGTCACCATTGAGTGGAAAACCATCACCTCGGGAGCAAAACAAGCCCAAGCGATGGCCGCTGGCGCCATTGACGTTTCCGCAGTGATGAACACCGCGAGCGTACTGATGGCCAATGGGGCTGGCAACCCCGTCATGATCGTGAGTGGCGTTGCACACCCCGCTGATACCTTCGCGATTGTGGGTCGCGCGGGCGGCGCTCAAGACATTGCAAGCCTTAAAGGTAAGAAAGTTGCCGGCCCCCGCGGCACGGTACTGCACCAGCTGCTCGTTGCTGCGCTCGTGAAAAACGGTATGAGCCCCTCGGACGTGGAATTCGTGCCAATGGATATCCCCGCAGCGCTTGCTGCTGTCTCGAGCGGGCAGGTTGAAGCTGCGCTCTTGGCAGCCTCAACCATCATCAAAGCAGAAAGCGCTGGCTGCAAGGTGATTACGACGGCTAAGGGCCTCGTGAATGTCAACCTCGTGATGACGGCTTCTAAGAGCTTTGCCGACAAATATCCCGAAGCACTTCAAAAGGTGGTTGCCACCGAACACGAGGCGCTCAGCTGGATCAAGAATAACTGGAAGAATGCGGTTGCCATTGGCGCCAAGGAGCACGGCATCTCCCTTGAGGATGCTGAGCGCCTTGCAAAATGGTCGAACTACTACAACGCACTCACCAACACCGACATCAAAGGGCTCGAGCTTGACCAGAAGTTCCTCATCGACAACGGCATGATGAGCGCCCCAGTGGATGTGAAGGCCATTGTGCACCCGCTTGCCACACATGAGTAAGGAGTTCACCATGGTGAAAGTGCAAACACCGTTTTCACTACGCGTGCGCGACCCCGAAGGGGTGATCAGCTTTACGCGTGAAAACATCATCGCCTACGCTGGGCTCGATCAGCTGATCGCAAGTGCTGTGGTGATGCGACTACTCTCGAGCGCCTTCTCGGCCCTAACCGAGGATGGGACGCCTTGGCGTCACCAACTACGCATTCTCACCGCATTCGGTGGACGGGGTGTGCACGATGCGCTCGAACTCGTAACACGCGCTGTAACGCGAAATCGCTTCATTTACGACCCAACAGTTGGAAGCGGTCCCGCCACGCCCGAGGGCGGCAAGATGTACTTTGAGGTTTGCTACGGTACACGTGCCTTGGGTTTTCGATTCTCCGAGCGGCTCTTCGACGAGACGTGGCGCGCACGGGTCATAAGCGAGCAAGCAGGTTGCCCGAGCGCTTCCGAGCACGCAGCCTATATGGCCTACAAATACGGCATTGTGGGTGAGCTTCTTTCTGCGCCCGATGCGATTGAATGTCTAGGTGAAGTGGATTGCGCACGGCTTCTCACCTTAAAGCCCAGCGATTAAGGTATGTGCTGCGCGGCTCTCCGTCTTGGAGTCTGCGCAGCGCACTCACGCTCCGACACCTAGAACGATCGCTGATCGTGAACCCGCCGTTTGGCTCACAACTCGGTACGCTTCCCATGCGCAAAACACCATGTTCTGAAAACAATCGAGTCACTCCTGTCACGAGAAATGCCGCTTACGCCATAGCAGATGCCTCGGGCACAGCAGAGCTTCCTCCTTTACCCACCGTTACGCCCATCACCGTGCTCGACGATGGGCTCAAACTTGAGATACCTTTTGACGCCCTTCTTCTCTACCATGGTCGAGACAGTATAGGTGGGCTTGCGCTTGGGTTTCGCCTTCTTGAGTTTGCCTTCAAGCACCTCACGCCCAATGCGCCACCCGAGCGGCGCGAGATCACCTTTGAGACGGGCTTTCCGGGGCCAGGACTACGAGACGCCGTCGAAATGGTGACGCGCGCCGTCACCCGCGGTGCGTTCACCGTGGATGAGCATCCGCCAGCAACCGCCCCAGAAGGCGTCTACGGTCGGATGATCTTTACCGTGGGTGTGGGAACAAAGCGCATCACGCTTCAGTTGGTTGAAGGTGCTCTGCCAACAGAATTCATCACCGTGGGTCGTGCAGTCAAAGCGGGAGGCGCTGATGACGCCCTCAACGCTCGCTGGCGCGCGCTTAAAGAGGCACTTGCACTCGCTGTACTGAGTGCGCCCGATGATGCGCTCTTTGAGCTCATTACCAAACCGTAATGACTCACAAAGCCCGAAGCGCAAAGAGCCCCGCACCTCTCTGAACGAGGCCAGGGCTCTTCTTTCTTATGTGCTTACGTCGCTACTTACTTCTTGATGGCCTTTGTGATGGCATCCGCAGCAACGCGACCGGACGTCAACGCCCAACCCACATTAGCACCCGCGGGGGAGTCATCACCCATCACGCCGCCGACGAGTTCACCCGCAGCATAGAGCCCAGGGATGACCTTACCGTCGGTCTTGATGACGTTGAGGCTATCGTTGGTCATGAGGCCGCCCATCGTCGTGGCAAAGCGAGGCTTCTGCTCAACGATGTAGTACGGGCCCTGAGCCGAAATTTCCGCCTTCATGTACTGCACGGGGCGATCAAAGTCCGCGTCCTTCTTAGCCTTGACGAAGTCGTTATAACGAGCAACCGTGGCCTTGAGGTTGTCAGCGTTCACACCAGCGAGCTTAGCGACCTCTTCAATCGTGGCGCCCTTCACAAAGAGCGGCTTGCTCTTGCCGTTATTGGCAAGGTACTTGTCCGCATCTTCATGCGAGACACCAGTCTCGGGCAGACGCTTGTAGAAGCCTTCCCAAGACTTCTGGTCCATGAACACATAGGCCTGATGGTTCGGGGTTTCCATCATCGGATCCAAGATGTGACGGTTAGAGGCCTTTTCGTTCACAAAGCGCTTACCGTTAACATCAACCAAAATACCCGCTTGGTCAAAGGCACCCACATTGGCATAAATCGTCGACTTGGCAATGCCAGGAGCGACTTCAATACCGTTCGGGTAGCGCTTGCCGTACTGCATGAGCTGGGTCTTGGCGCCAAGCCCCATGGCGAGGTTATGCCCGTCACCCGTGGAAGAAACCGGGCCATAGTAGAGCGCGCTCTTCACCGGCTCAGAGAGCATTTCCTTGTTGTTGCCAAAGCCGCCCGTGGTGAGCAGCGTGGCTTTTGCCTTAATCGTGTACTTGACACCATTGTCGTCAGTGGCTTCCACACCAATCACACGGCCATTTGCGTCCGTGAGCAACTTGTTGACGCGGGTGTTGTAGAAGACCTGAGCGCCGTTGCCAGCGATCACTTCACGCAGGTGCTGCGCCATGGTCTTCGCGCCGCCTTCAAACTCCAGCGCACGGCGATGCGAGTACTCAGCCAAGTACGGCAGATCGTTCGGGACAAACTTCACGCCCACCTTGTCGTGCAACCAGTCAATGGTGGCACCAACGTTATGCGCGTAGAGAGAAATCTTCGCGGGGTCGTTGAGGTTATGGCCGTTTGCCATGAAGTCCTTGATCATCGACTCGGGCGAATCGTCCTTAACACCAAACTCCTTCTGTAGCTTTGAGCCTTGGGCGACAACTTGGCCGCCAGAAATCGCAGCCGCGCCACCAATGTAGGGCATCTTTTCAACAAGGATGACGTTGAGGCCATTCATGCGACCGCGAATCGTCGCGGACATCCCAGAGCCACCACCGCCAACGACCACCATATCGGTCGTGAGCGTCTTCTCACCACCCTTGGCTGCCACAGCAAGCGGCACCAACTTGGCAGGGTCAGCTCCCGCCTGCTTCACCGCATCAGCAACTGCCTTCTTAATAGCGCCCGAGGTGATTGTCGCCCCAGCAACACCATCGATGTTCGGGGACTGACGTTCAACCATACGGCCAGGGAGCACTTCCACAGCCTTGGAGCCAATGCCGAGCGTCTCGCTCTGCTTGGTGACCTTGATATCGGTAATCTTGTCAGCACTGAACGTGACTTCGACCGTCACATCACCGTGGATACCAGGCGCCGTAGCCGTGTAGGTACCCGGCTTGAAGCTAGCAGCCGACGCGGCGCCAGCGCCAACAGCAAAGGTTGCAGCAACGGCAGCAGCCAAAAGTTTCTTCTGAATGGACATAGCTCTTCCTAGAGTAGTCGCTCTCGGACTTGCATTGAGATCCGTCTGAGAGCGTTGAATGGGCCAGAAACAAAGCGACGTGCATGAGAGCGCTAGGGGTATGGTATGTCCCTCAGATGCAGCTTCTGCGCGACGTTGTGCATGATTTTAGAAACTGCCTTCACCCCCAACTACCCCCAAAAGGTGGTGTTCGAGGTTGAGTGGCTCAAGACCTAGGGAAAACGCTAATGCTCTCCTCAAGAATCATGAGGGCGTCTCAGGGCGCGCGTCGATATACTTAAAAAAGCCCTGTCTAGACGCGGAATTTAAAATAGAAAAAAGCACCTCTCGAACAACGTACGCTCGGGCGGCTCGTCTAGACGGTGTTCGTCGAATGCTAAGGCGCATCCGTTCCACTTACTACCTGCTCCTTGTGGAGACTCTTATGGATTTAAATCTATGGTTTGCTGGGCTTGTCGTTATCGGAACGATCTATGCCCTGATCAAGCGCTATGAAACGCGCCTTGTCCTGCTCGCGGCAGGCTTTCTCATGGCCTTTGTGAGCATGAAGCCGATGCTCGCCTTCCAGCAGTTTGATAAGTCCATGACTAACGGCAGCCTCATCATCGCCATCTGTTCGGCGCTGGGCTTTGCCGCAGTCATTTCTTTGACGCGCTGTGACGTGCATCTCGTGGTTTTACTCATGCGACCCTTGAAGCGCTTGGGGCTATTGCTGCTACCAGCGTGCATGGTCGTCACAAGCATCATTTCAACCGCCATTCCTTCCATGGCGGGGCTCTCTGCGGCAGTCGCTCCCACCATGGTGCCCATTCTCGTGCGCTCGGGCTTTCACCCCGCGCTTGCGGCTGCCTCGGTTGGTGCTTCGCTTATGCCCGCTTACCTCAACCCGGGCGTCTCACACAACCCCTTTATTGCTAAGCTCGCCAACATGGAAGTGATGCAATTCATCGGGGCGCACTACACCACCACGCTGACCATGGCAGCCATGAGTATCCTTGGCATTATGCTCAGCTGTCTCTTTTATAAGGACTATCAGAAGGGCAGCTTCACGGATGCCGCGGGCGCTACAACGGGTGAGGACCCAATCGAGCGACCGAACCTACTCTATGCGCTCGCGCCGCTCGTGCCAGTGCTGATTCTTGTCTCGGTTTCGCTTTGGGTACCGAGCTTTAAGATGTCGGTAGCGACCGCCATGTTGATCGGTACGGCTTACGCACTCCTTGTCACTCGTAGCAACCCTGAGGCCGTCACGAAGAAGTTCTTCGAAGGTATGGGCAAGGGCTACGCAAACATCATCGGCATTATCATTGCCGCGGGGGTCTTTGCCGCGGGGCTGCGTGCCTCAGGTTTGATCGACGTTTTCGTCAACTACCTCACCCATGCCAATGAGGTCGCTAAGATCGGCGGAAGTATGGGACCCTTTGTGCTCGCGATCCTCACGGGCTCGGGCGACGCTGCTGCGTTTGCCTTTAACGAAGCCGTCACGCCGCACGCGGAGAAATTCGGTATGACCATCGATGGTCTTGGCTACCTTGCGATGATGGCCGCAGGGATTGGCCGTCAAGCCTCACCCTTGGCGGGTGGCATTATTCTCTTGGCTGGTATCGCGGGGGTCTCCCCCGTCGAAGTGGCCAAGCGCACCGCGCCAGCCTCCATCATCATGCTGGCCGTGCTCTACTTTATCGTGCACTAAACGCGCTTAGCTGCAATTCTCTGAGGGGGCGATCCGCAAGGATCGCCCCCTCATAGTGTGCAAGGCCACAACGACTATTACAGACCTCAATAGCCTTGTACCCAATTGTTGTACTCATCCACAACACGGTTGGCTTTCCTAACAGCCTCTTCGCGGGCATCTCTTAGACCTTTCATGTCCTCGTCTGCAGCTTCAACATAACGCTTAGCCGCTTTGACGTATGCCTCTACCTCCTCCCGATAGCGCTCCGCCTCGTAGCTATCCTTGGAATACGGTGCGTATGGCTTCCTTTTGTCGAATTCTGGGTAGCCAAAACTTAAGTTCGAATCGCTCCCAAGGTACCCATAAGCCTGTGGGCTCCCAATAAGGCAAAGCGTTGCAAGAACAACCACCAATTTATGTGGCATAACCATTTCATCTCTCTAAAACACGTTGCAAATCTTTAACTCGCCACTCACTTGTGCCGAGTCATGGTGATTCCCCCTTGGGCGATCTCATGCATGAGCGTGAGCAACGCCTCACGCTCCTCTGCCGTCATTTCCTTAAGACCGAAGAGGTGGTGGAAAAAAAGCCCATCGTAAGCAAAGGATAGCAACAATCCAAGCGCCTGACCTTCTGGCGTTTCCTTCAACTTATCGAAGTGCTCCCGATACCACTTGGCCACAGGGGCCATATATTTGCGATTCTCTCTGCTCGCAATGACAAGCGGCAATAAGGGCGACTTTCCTTCATCGATTTCGCCAGCGGAAAACTTCCTGTACCAGTTCTCGTAGCCAGCAAGGTAGGGGTTGTGTGCATGCGCCTGTTCATCAACCCGCATTTCTGTGTTCTGCACCTCGTTGAGGTGGCAAGCGTACTCTTCGGCAAGCGCCTCAATAAGGCCACTACGCTCACGGAAATGATAGAGATAATTACCGCGGCTGACGCCCGCTGTTTCACAGACGTTTGCCACTGTCAACCGATCGGTACCCTCCTCGACAATGATCCGTCGGGCAGCGTCAAGAATCCGCTTGCGCGTAAGTCTGCCGTCTGCGCGCGTTGGCCTGCCAGCGGGCTTCTCTTCGGACGCATCGGTCCGTTGCTTTACCTCGGCTTCTTCCGTCATCTTGAGCATCCTCCATCAGTGTGCTGCAGCGAATTCTACCCGAAGGGGTCTCCCGCCCGGACAGGCAGAAAATCCAATCTAGTTAAGGCATTAGTATTTCCCCTAAGGGCATTTCCTTAACTTAGTTTATACAATACGTACTAGTCAAAGTAAAGCCTTTGGTCTACCGAGATCCGAACAACGGACGCTGGCATGCACAGCCCAAGGGCGACCCCGCATCGATTGACTGAAAGGAGATCCAAGACTATGCAAAAACGAGAGTTTCTCAAGAGCGGCCTTGCGGCGCTCGGTGCCATGACGGCGTTCGGGGCACTACCCGCCGCACAGGCTAAGCCGCTGCCCGAGGCAAAGAACATCAAGTGGGATGAGACATGGGATGTCATCATTGTGGGTACGGGCATTGCGGGTACCTGCGCGGGCAATGAGGCGCTCGATCAAGGCGCTAAAAAGGTGCTAATGATTGACAAGATGCCCGTCTTCGGTGGCAACTCCGCGATTACAGGTTTCTGGATTAACGTACCGCGCTCGCCCGAACAGCTGGCTCACGGGATTAAGGATGACTCGGCAGAGCTCTTCTATCAAGACACGGTGAAAGCTGGTCAACACTTCAACGATCCAAAACTCGCCCACGCACTCTGCTTCCAAGCGCTAGAGAGCTTCGAATACATCAAGTCCAAAGGCTGCAAATTCGCCCCCATCCCCTTCATCCAAGGTGGTCACTCCAAGGTCCGTTCACTTGCGCCAGAAGTGGGCGCTGGTATCTCCGTACTAATCCCGCTACACAACGTATTCAAAAAGGCTGGCGGCATCATGCGTGCACGTACCTTTGTCGACGAGGTGATCAAGGATGAATCGGGTCGAGCCATCGGTCTTGCCGTGCGAGAAGACTATGAATTTGACATCAACTCTCGCGATAACGACCTCACCAACAAGAGCGGTGTACGCAAGTACTTACGGGCAGAAAAAGGCATCATCTTCGCGGCGGGCGGCTTCGTGAACGATTGGCGTCTTTGCTCAATCATTGACCCGAAAATTACGAAAGAAACCGAAGGCACGAATCACCCAGGCGCCACAGCGGGCGCGCTCTTTACGCTCATGCGCGCGGGCGGCATCCCCGTGCACATCGACTACATCCAGTGGGGGCCGTGGTGCTCACCTGACGACAAAGGCATTGGTATGGGTGCAGACGTCTGCGATTATCTTAAGCAGTACGGTGCGGCATTCGATCCAAAGACGGGCAAGCGTTGTTTCAACGAGCTTGGCAACCGCACCGACCTCACCAACGACATCTTCAGCTTGAAAAACGAAGACGGCTCTCAGCGCTTTGCAGTCATCATCGCGGATAGTCAATTTGTGCCGAAAGTCTCTATTGAGCGCTACCTCACAAAGTCGCTTAAGTCTGGCACCACCAAAAAGTTTGACACGCTCGAAGCGCTCGCCGCGTTCTATGGGATCCCGCTCGAGCCCCTCAAAGCTGAAATTGCGAAATACAACGGCTGGATCAAAGAGGGCTTGGAATTCGACCCAGAATTCCATCGTCCGCTCAAGCCCAATGAAGGCGTGCTGATGGGCAAGGGACCGTGGTACGGACATCGCCTCACGAGCAAGCTGCACTACACCATGGGCGGCATCAAGATTAACGAGTTTGCGCAAGTAATCGGGCAGAACTTCGAACCGATCCCTGGATTATTCGCGTGTGGTGAGATCACTGGGGGCGTTCACGGCGCGACGCGCCTTGGCGGCAATTCTGTGCTCGATGGCATTGTGTTCGGACGCATTGCGGGTCGCGCAGCCGTCACGGGCAAAGTGGCCTAAGGAGGAACAGAAAATGAAAAAACTATCAGCTTTGATCGTCGTGACGGCACTCTCAACGCTGCTGCTCGGACTGCCAGTCGCGCAAGCCGCTCAAGGGATGGTGCATAAGCATAAGCTCGAGTGCGCAGCCTGCCACAAGAATGGGCCTGGGACTCCCGTGCCAACATCGCAATGCCGCACCTGCCACGCGCAGAGTCAATTCGAGAGCGGCATCGAACTCAAAAACGGAGAAGCCAATCCGCACGTCTCTCTGCACTATGACCCGAACACGGTTGACTGCAACCTCTGCCATCGCGAGCACAAACAGAGCGTCAACTACTGCACGGCCTGTCACGCCGACGGCTTGAAGTTCAAAGTGCCGTAGAGCGCATAGTTGCTTCGCTCAACAAGCCCCTTAAGCAAGGAGTCGCTCAACACTCGGGCGGCTCCTCTCTTTCTCGTCGCGTTTCTTAGCCCTAGCCAAAGGCTCATCATTCATCTGTGCGTCTGCCACAACAACACCTGAACGTCGGCTTCAAGTTCAACCTTTGCGCTCTGCACGGCGTCCATTCTGTGAGACTACACTTTAGGATCGTATTCGCAAGCGGCTACCCGATTCGCTAATGGACGCACAACCTCGGCGTAGGCTGTGCCGCCCTTGCAGGTTTCGGCCGCTGCAAAAGCTCGTGAATCGAGCAGTTGTCAATGTAAAGTAGACTCAAACATCTGTTGGGGATTGTATGAGACTCGCGCGAGGGGCTTGCGGACTGGCTCGACACTACCCGTAGACCTTGTGGCCTGCGAGCCTTGCCAAACCCACTAACTCGGAAATCGTTGTGCATCCTTTCGTATTTCTACGCTTTGCGTACTTGCCCGCGCCCTTGAAACTGACACCAATCGATAAGGTTTTGGCACGCTGAATCAATCACTATCAGAGTCTTTTAGCGATGATAGTGACAACAACCTACTGGAAAAGGACGGCAGCCATGACCGATATTGCTGAACTCAAAAGACGCTGCGCCAATAGCTATTTGAGCAACGACGATCTGTTGCCTACCAAGCAGACCTGGACTTGGTACAACATCTTCGCTTTCTGGATGAGCGATGTGCATAGCGCAGGAGGTTACGTCTTTGCAGGTACACTCTTTTCGCTCGGGCTAACAGGCTGGCAGGTCTTTGTTTCGCTCATCGTGGGCATCCTTATCGTGCAGGTGCTGGCAAACACAATCGGTCGACCAAGTCAACACTACGCCGTCCCCTTCCCCGTGATCAGTCGCATGACATTTGGTGTCATTGGCTCCAACATCTCCTCACTGACCCGCGGCATCATTGCAATTGTCTGGTACGGCATTCAGACCTACTTGGCCTCCACGGCGCTGCTCGTGACCGTGCTTTACTTTTTCCCGAGCCTCGAGGCACACACCAGCGACAATATTTTGGGACTCTCCTCGCTCGGGTGGTGGTGCTTTGTGGCGATGTGGTTCTTCCAAACCGCACTCTTTCTCATGAAGATGGACTTCATCAAGCGCTTCATTGACTGGGCGGGTCCTGCCGTCTACGTGGTGATGGTCGTGCTCATGATTTACATCATCTGGAAAGCGGGCTGGGACAATATCTCCTTCTCACTGCACGAAAAAGAGCTCACCCCAACAGAGAGCTTCTGGAACGTGATCGTGGGCATCTCGCTTATCGTGAGCTACTTTGCCGGCCCCACGCTCAACTACGGCGACTTCTCACAGTACTGCCGAAGCTTAGACGACATGAAGCGCGGCAACTTCTGGGGGCTCCCCATCAATTTCGTCTTCTTCTCCTCGATTGCTGTCATCACCATCTCTGGTACGCCGGCTGTCTTTGGTAAGATGCTCATCGACCCAATTCACGTCATGGGCTACCTCGACACACCCATGGTGGTGCTACTGATGGGCTTTACGCTACTGGTGGCGACAATCGGCGTCAACATTGTCGCAAACTTCGTTTCCGCCGCCTTTGACATCAGTAACGTATTCCCGAAAGTGATCACTTGGCGTCGCGGCGGCTTGATTGCGGCCGTAATCTCCGTCGTGATCCTCCCCTGGAACCTATTCAACTCGCCTGAAACCATCCACTACACCATCGATGTGCTCGCTGGGTTGCTCGGGCCGCTCTACGGGGTGATCATCGTCGACTACTACCTTGTCAAGCGCGAACACATCGATGTGGTTTCGCTCTACGATCCGACCCCGAACGGGCATTACTGGTACACCAAGGGCTTCAACCTCGTCTCCATCAGCAGCGTGCTCTTTGGCGGCTTAGTAAGCGCCATTGCGTTTCTCTCGCCTGATGGCTGGGGCGTGTCGAATTTCTCATTCTTTATCGGTATGGCAGCGGCCACGTTGCTCTATATCGGGCTCAATATGAAAACGATTTTTGAACATTAAGCTAAAGCACTCGCGGCTTTGGGATTCCGCCGACGAGCGCTCCCCGTGACAGAGCGGGAAATTCATGAGGACAAATCCCAACACTTTGCCCGAGCACACTGTGCTCGGGCGCTTTTTTCTTGCAGGCTATATTGCCGCTCAGAGGCCATCTTTGAGGATTTCGTAGCGACGCATCAGCTCCGTCATCACGAGGCTAAAGAGCGCCATAACGGGGAAAAAGAAAGTGCCATTGACGAGCTGAAAAGCGTGATCTACATCGAGCCTACCACCCGTGATGCCCTGCTGCGGGAAACCGAGCGCCTGATAGAGCTGCGCGATGCCACAAAGAAACCCCTGGTGATGCCAGAGCGGCGTATTGAAGA
The DNA here is from genome assembly GCA_902463725.1 of uncultured Sutterella sp. Taxonomy (GTDB): domain Bacteria; phylum Pseudomonadota; class Gammaproteobacteria; order Burkholderiales; family Burkholderiaceae_F; genus Sutterella. The sequence continues at coordinate 85,601 of CABQGK010000010.1, forward strand.
AAAGCAACCCCAGGCCAAAAATCAACAAGCCCGAAAAGCCAATGGCCGTTGCAGCGCGAAATCGATTATCGAGCCGGCGCTTGGCATAGCCAAAAAGCGCGGCTAAATAGAGCACCGCGCCCAACACCCCCACGGCCATATCTACACCGATGATTTCTGCTAGCGATAGTCCTCCTACTACGCTGAAGAGCAATCCAAGCAGAAACGCGCCATATCCTCCCGCATATAACACTCCGAGAAGCATCCGCCTTGTCTCCCTAGCTTCAAAATCTCGATAGTTCTCTCATTGTTGCCGAGCGCCAAGCGCTACTGCACAAGCAAAATTAACTTAACAGGGCAAAAGAATAACTGTCAATGCGAGCCTTGTCTTACGCCATAAGGCGTGCCGAGCACGGCCATTCGTCTTAAGCCGCGCCTATTCAAGCGCCAGAGAGGCGTTTAGAGCAGATGGTGAAATGTGAGGAATTGTTTTTGCGAGAGAAGCTGAATGCCTCTCTCGCGAAAAACATCAATGCTGAGGAATGAAGGCCGCGGGAAACCCAGCCAATTAGCTTTGCAAAGACTGAATGCGGCGGCGATAGACAAGGGGTGAGGCGCCAAACCACTTGTAGCATTTACGGGAAAAATTGCTGAGCTCAGAAAAGCCCACGCTATAGGCAATTTCTGTGATGCTCATCTGGGTGTGGGCAAGTGCATCGTGGGCGACCTGTCGGCGATACCGCTCGTAGACGTCAGCAAAAAGTGTCCCCTCCGCCTCGAGTCGACGCTGCAGCGTGCGCGGAGAAATGTTGAGACGCTTAGCCACCGTTTCAATCTTGACGCGCTCCCCCTCTTCAAGAAGGGCGTGAATCTCTTCCTCAACGCGCACGCAATAAGAGTTACGGTGCACTTTGATGAGGTAATTTTTCACTACACGTTCATTGGCCTCCCGCAGCACCGCATTGGCCGAGGCATAAGGCTCAATCGTGTCGTTATAGGCATAGGCGATGCCGTTAGGGAGCGTTGCACCACATTGAATCTCACAGCCAAAGTACTGCTTGAGGCGCTCCATCTCCTCGGGTGTCCATCCAGCGTAAGAAAGCGTCACGTAGAGCGGCGTGACGCGGCGCTGCGCTAGCGAATTCGCCTGGCGCGCGATGAGCGCGATCAGCGCCAATATGGCCGAGCTGTGCGTCTCCGTGCCGTGAAGCGTACGAATGGTGATTTTCGTGCCCGCTTTATCATGCAAAAGGGCGATATCCATCGTAGAGCTGATGACTTTGCAGTAAATCGTCACGAGGTCAAGCACTTGGGCGAGCGAATGGCTCGTAATGATCGCAAGCCCCAACCCATGTAGCGCAGAGACTTGCATTTCAGCGCCACAGCGCAAGCCAAAGAGGTTATCGCCCGTGGCTTTAATAATCTGCTCCCAGAAGTTGCGCACACTCACCGCGGGGTAGCGCGCCTCCGGCACTGAAAGCAGCGCCGTATTCATCATCGCACGCTTCATCAACTCGTCGGGATCCACGCCATAACCACGGGCCGTCTGTCCAATGGAACGCACCCAACTCGCAAGAATACTGTCGCCAAGCGGAAGCACCTCTTCTTCGTTGGGCTCCGTTGATTGGAAATCACGCACCAGCGTTTCTTCGTACATCCTTTCTGCTCCGTATCGATTGGTGTACCGTTGCTTTCGTCTATTGGGCTGCATGGCTGCGCACTAAAGCGCTTAACCACGCGGCAGAACACCTAGGTAGACGTCGGGCGGAATGTTCATTTTACGAACTTTCCGCCCGACCAGCTTGGTGGAGATGAGTTCAGTTACATCTTAATTATCGTAAACCACACCCTTTTCCTTAACGACACGCGTTCCCGCCTTGCCTGCGAGGATCAGATCAATCTGATCGAGCGCGCCGATCACTGCCGTGCGACCCGTGGCTTCCACGAAACGGCAAGCGGCCTCGATCTTCGGACCCATGCTACCCTTGGCAAAGCCAAAAGCACGAAGACTTTCAGGATCGGCCTGCGCAATACGCTTCTGCTCGGGGGTGCCCCACCCAACATAAGCGCCGTTAACGTCTGTGGCGATCACAAAGAGATCGGCTTCAATGCTCGAGGCTAGAAGCGAGCTCGCCAAGTCCTTATCGATGACAGCCTCAGCGCCCAAGAGTTGCCCGTCCTTAAAGAACGTCGGAATCCCACCGCCGCCACAGCAGATGGTGATGTAGCCCGCCTCAACCAGCGTCTTCAAGGGTTTCAGCCCCCAAATACGCTTGGGCTGTGGAGAGGCCACCACACGGCGGTACTTGTCGTTATCTTGCGCAATGGTCCAGCCTTTTTCCGCGGCAAGTTTCTCAGCTTCTTCCTTGGTATAGACCGGTCCCACGGGCTTCGTGGGGTTTTTAAACGCAGGGTCTTCTGGGTCGACCTCGGTCTGCGTGAGCACGTTCACGAGCGAAGCAGACGACGGCACAAAGCTCGCAAGCTCCTGCTGAATCATGTAGCCAATCATGCCAAGGGACTCCGCACCAATGACATCGAGCGGGTACATCGGCACCTTCTTATAAGCATCGTTTTGCAAGGCGATGAGACCGACCTGTGGGCCATTGCCGTGCGTGACGATGAGCTGGTTGCCTTCGTAGGCCTTGGCGATTTGTTCGCAGGCAAGGCGCACGTTAGCACGTTGGTTTTCGCATGTCATTGGCTCACCGCGCTTCAAAAGGGCGTTGCCGCCAAGAGCAATCACGAGACGCATGTTGAAATTCCTTCTTTGAAAATTCTTTGGTTGGGAGTGAGGGCGAGGCATCCCTGCCTCGAACCCTCAAGCAGCCACCCGCCAAGTCGACACTGGATTCGACCCCCGCCGAGACCCTGTCCGAAAGACTTTCGTGCCTGGCGGGTGCTGCCGCAGGTTAGTTAACGCCGACCACTGCAGCGAGCAGTGCCATACGGAGCGCCACCGAGAAGCCGATCGCGCGGAAGTAGAGCTGGTGTTCGGTGTTGTCAATGCCGAAATCAAATTCACCAGGGTTGCGCGGCAGCGAGTGATGCACGCCCACGGTCTTGCCGGTCTTGGCCTTGATGTTCTTGAGCATGTCAAGGCTCACGTAGTAGTTGGCCATCTTCTTTTCGAAGTCAGCGCGGTTCGGATCGTCCTTCTTGACGGAGCAACCCGGCAAGTAGATGAGATCCACGTTGGTGTCCGCGTAGAGCTCTTCGTTCTGAGCACGCGTCAGGTCAAAGTGCTCTTCAAAGTTCGCCCCCATCGCTTTGAGCTTTTCACGCACGATTTCCGGCGTGCGCAACTCACTCGTACCCGTATAGATAATCTTGGCCCCCATCGCAGCGAGCGCGAGCGCAAAGGACTGACCCGAGCGAGCACGCGAGAGGTCCGGCGTTGCGATCGCAACCGTCACCTTGCTCAAATCACCAAAGGCACGCCAGCAGGTATAGGAGTCCAAGAGCCCCTGTGTGGGGTGCGTGACATGACCGTAGCCGCCGGAAATCACCGGTGCGCAGTGCCCTTCGATTTCTTTGAGCGCGCCGAGTGCTTCCACGTCGTTGGGGTGACGCATCACGATGACGTCCGCGTATTCACTCGTCACACGCAAGCTGTCGGCCAAGCTTTCATTCTTCGCCACGGAGCTGTTGTGCGTCGGGTCCGCCTCAGTAATCACCGAGCCGCCCAAACGGTGCATCGCGTTTTCATGCGAGCAGCGCGTACGGGTCGAAGGTTGGAAAAAGAGCGTGTAGAGAACCTTGCCTTCCAGCAGGTTCGTACCCGTGCGCATGAAGGGTTCAAGCATTTCCGCCGCCTGATAGAGGCTTAGGATTTCCTCACGCTTGAAGTCATCCAAGAACGTGATGTTACGGCCGCGCATATGCGTGGCGTCGAGCACTTCGCGGATATCGCGGGCTTTGAAATTGAGATCGAGTGCCATGGTTGTGGCTCCTATGTTGTGTCTTTGAAAGGTGAGCAGTTAGATTTCCACGTCGCGGTGGCAATCCTTCGAGTAGATGTAGCTGAAGGGCTCGCGGCCAATGCCGTAGCCAGCCTGCACGGAGAAGGCACCCATCCAGATGAAGTCTTCGCGCTTGACAGGGATCCACTCATCGTCGAGCAGATACATCCCTTCGCCCTCGTAGATGTAAGCGCCGTGCTCCTGCACATGCGTCTCGCAGATGTTGTGGCTGGCACCCGGATCAAAGGAGAGGATGTGCATGTTCATGTCGAACGCTTCGTTGATCGGCAGGAAATCCTTCACATGCACGTTGGCCATGCCGTCGTAGTCGCGGAACGCCACGTCGTTGATGTTGCCAAAGACGGCCCAGGGCTGAAGTCCCTTCGGATGCGGCACATAGCGCTGCTTATAGAGCAGAATGCGGCCTTCTTTGCCGTTGACGTTCTTAAAGCCAATACCAACGCCCGCAGGTGCATAGGCGTAACCACCCTGCTTGAGAACCTGGGATTCGGAACCCACGGTGACCTCGAGCTCGATGCAACCATCGAGCACGTAGAGGAAACTTTCTTCGTGGCAGGCCGTAGCATAGGGGTATTCCGTGTGAGCCGTTGCACCCAATTTACCAATGAGCTGCACAAAGCCAGCACCCATCTTTGGGGTGCAGAGAATCGTCATCACGGCGTCTTTGATGCCGGGGATCACATTCGTGACACGTCCCTGCGGGGTGATGATGGCGTAGCTGTCGCGCTTAACGACAGAGCGATTAGAAAGCAGATCTGAAGGATAACCAGGCATACTTTTTCTCCGTAAAACCTTGACTGAGTGAGAGTGAAAGTGCGTCACAGCACCCCGCTCCGTTGAGATCTACTATAGAAGTTCAAAGCCACTCTCCTTCTGCCCTCACTGCCATCTGCTTGTCATTTGACGCCACATAATGAAGTGCTTTACTGACCACGCTCCGTACATTGGGCACGGGGCGCGGATTGCACCATCGTAGAGTACACCCGCACGCCATATGTTAAAAAGCTTTTCCGAGAGGAGCTACCCAACAGCACAGCAGCGGAACTAGAGCAGTCAAATCGCTGGCGTCATTTGCAGAGTGAGGTTTTAAGAGAGGGGACGGAGCGCCGTGACAAATCTTTGGCACCAAATGCAAAATGAGTTACGTCGCGCGCCGCACATTCAACGAGCGCAAAAACGACTTCGCCCAAAGCCGCTTGCTGTAGCGCCTTTGGGCGAAACTGTTGGTATTGAAGAGTCCTTCTGGATGCTGCGTCGCGCGAGCGACTCGCACTACGCGACGCAGAGCTTCTCGCAAGACTTAGTTATTAAAGCGCTTATGTTCAATGCGCCGGCCGATGGGTTTACCTTCAAAGCCCTTTTCAAGCGAGTAGACCAAGTGCCCGCGCACAAACGTATGCGTAATGCGGCAATCGACCTGACGGCCTTCGTAGGCCGTGAACTTGTTCTTGTAGTAGAGCGTCTCAGGCGTAATCGTGTAGGACTGATTGGGATCGATGAGCACAAGATCCGCATCAAACCCTGGGGCGATTTCGCCCTTACCCGTCATACGGAAACGCTGCGCGGCGTTCGTCGAGAGCGCCTTGGCAAGAATCACGGGGCTGATATGGCGCTTGAGTACCGCCTCATCAAACATCGCGTCCATGCAGTTCTGCGCGGCTGAGATCCCACCCCAAGCCTTAAAGGCGTTCGGGTCGCTCTTGAGATCCGGCGTGCAGGGCGAGTGGTCCGAGACCAGCATCTGCACTTCACCCTTGGCGAGCTTGTCCCAATTCTGCTTTTGGTGCACGCGGTCACGAATGGGTGGCGAGCACTTGGCCTTGGGACCAATCGCGTCGAGATCTTCTGTGGCAAGCAGGAAGTAGTGCGGGCAGCTCTCAAAGCTCGCGTTCTGCCCAGCGTCAATCGCTTTTTGCACTTCGTCCATCACTTCCGTGCAGGAACAATGGGCGATATGGATGCGGCAACCCGCTTCTTTGGCGATCATGAGCACACGGCGTGCGGCTTCTAGTTCGGTGAAGATGGGACGCGTGGCCACGTAGTCGGAGACCTTGGTGAGCCCCGCCTCTTTGGCTGCGCGCCCGAGGCCATCCGTAATGGAGGCGTTTTCGCAGTGCACAACGAGAATACCGTCGTGCTTAGCGATTTCTTTGCAGCCCTGGTAGAGCTCAAAGTCGGTCACGTTCTTAAAGTCACCGGGCTTACCTGACCCACACGTTGCCACAAAGGCCTTGTAGGCGTAGACACCCTCTTCGGCCATGGGACCGATGTCAGCGAGATTCCAGGGAACGAGCCCACCCATGGGGCTATAGTCCACCCAGCACTGATCTTTGGCTGCCTCAAGTTTGAGCTTGAGCGTTTCCACATTGGTCGTGGCGGGCACGGTGTTGAGCGGCATTTCCACAAAGCTCGTGATACCGCCTGCCGCCATGGCCTGCGTGCCGGTCCAGTAGCCTTCCCACTCGGTGCGACCCGGCTCACTAATGTGCATATGCGGGTCCACCATCCCTGGCATGACGTACTTGCCGCTCGCGCAGACCACCTGATCAGCGCCTTCGAGGTCACGGCCGATTTCGGCGATACGGCCATCTTTAACGCCGATATCGAGTTTTTCGACACGGTCAGCAAGAACCACTTGCCCACCTTTGATGATCAAATCGAATTTCATGGTTTCCACCTCCATTCAATCAAGCAATATTAAAGGCCTGCTGGATGTAGAGCGCTGCCGAGGCGATCACACCAAGGATCAGCATGAGCGGCGTGTAAAAGCGCAACCACTTGAAGAAGTCCACCTTGGCAATCACGAGCGTTGCCACAAAGAAGCCCGAGGTCGGGAAGAAGATGTCGGTGAGCTGTCCACCCCAAGCATTGGCGCTAACCACCGTCTGCTGAGAAATATCCAGAAGCGAAGCCAACGGAGAGAGCACCGGCATCGTGAGCACCGTGAGCGCCGTAGCACCCGGGATCAAGAAGTTGAAGATCGACTGTTCCCAGAAGATGCCGATAGCCGAAACCGCGGGCGGCAGCGACGCGAGCGCATTCGAGAGGAAGAAGACGATCGTATCCGTAATGTTACCCTTGTCCATCACCACCGCAATGGCGCTTGCAACACCGCAGAGCAGTGCGCCAACCATCAAGTCACGCATACCGGCATTGATATCGTCGCAGATCTGCTGCGGCCCCTTGCCAGCGATCGCAGAAGAAACAATACCGATAAAGAGGAAGAGACCACCAATTTCCTTAAAGCCCAAACCGCGCGAGAGGATCAGATAAATCGCAATCGGAAAGAGCACCAAGAGCGAGCACCCAGCCCAAATCTGACGCTGCGTGAAGGTAAGATCCTTCTTGTCGCCCTGCTCAGCGAGGAGCTCGGCCTTGATTTCATTGTCGGTATCGTACGTCAGCGAGGCCGTGGGGTTTTTCTTCACGCGACTCGCGTAGATCATCACATAGGCAATCGCCACCACGATCACGAGCACCAACACGCCAGCGCGGAAGGCAGAGCCCGAGAACATCGGGATCTGAGCAATCACTTGCCCCATACCCACAGAACCAGGAATCGTAATGCCGAACGTAAACCCAAGGCACGGCCCAAGAAGCGCCACAGCAGTAGCGGTCATGCCGTCATAGCCTAGCCGATAAAAGAGCGGGAGGAACACTGGGAGGTACGCAAGCGAGAGCTCCGGCACCCCGATGAACGCCGCAAGCAACGAGAGCACCACCATCAGAATCGGTGCTACCAAGAAGCTACTCGAGCCCACTGCGCGAGAGAGGCGCTGAACGCCGAGGTCAATCAGCCCAGCACGCTTGATCAGGCCCATACACGCGCCCACCATGAAGGTGAGGAACACAATGCCGCTAGCACGTTCCAAACCTGCCGGCACAGCCGTGATCAGATCCATCAGGCCTACCGGGGATTGAGCCACTTCTTTATAGGTGCCTGCAACCACCAAATTCTGCATACCATGCGCGGTCTGCATCATCTGCCGCTCGTAATTACCCGCTGGCACGATGTACGTAAGCGCAGCCATCACGAGGATGAAGCATGCCAGAACAATGTAAATGTCTGGCATCTTGAAGCCTTTCTTCTTTTGCTGAACGTTGTTCTTCTCTGTCATTTTGAATTCCTTTGGCTAAGCACGGTTGAGCAAGGTGCGCTGCCGAGATCTCTCCCTAGCGTTCAGGCTGCGACCGCGAGTGGGTCTTTGCCACGCTTGCGGTCGCAGTCACTGAACTTAGGTGCCGTTAATTAACGCCGACCACTGCAGCGAGCAGTGCCATACGTAGCGCTACCGAGAAGCCGATCGCGCGGAAGTAGAGCTGGTGTTCGGTGTTGTCAATGCCGAAATCAAATTCACCAGGGTTGCGCGGCAGCGAGTGATGCACGCCCACGGTCTTGCCGGTCTTGGCCTTGATGTTCTTGAGCATGTCAAGGCTCACGTAGTAGTTGGCCATCTTCTTTTCGAAGTCAGCGCGGTTCGGATCGTCCTTCTTGACGGAGCAACCCGGCAAGTAGATGAGATCCACGTTGGTGTCCGCGTAGAGCTCTTCGTTCTGAGCACGCGTCAGGTCAAAGTGCTCTTCAAAGTTCGCCCCCATCGCTTTGAGCTTTTCACGCACGATTTCCGGCGTGCGCAACTCACTCGTACCCGTATAGATAATCTTGGCCCCCATCGCAGCGAGCGCGAGCGCAAAGGACTGACCCGAGCGAGCACGCGAGAGGTCCGGCGTTGCGATCGCAACCGTCACCTTGCTCAAATCACCAAAGGCACGCCAGCAGGTATAGGAGTCCAAGAGCCCCTGTGTGGGGTGCGTGACATGACCGTAGCCGCCGGAAATCACCGGTGCGCAGTGCCCTTCGATTTCTTTGAGCGCGCCGAGTGCTTCCACGTCGTTGGGGTGACGCATCACGATGACGTCCGCGTATTCACTCGTCACACGCAAGCTGTCGGCCAAGCTTTCATTCTTCGCCACGGAGCTGTTGTGCGTCGGGTCCGCCTCAGTAATCACCGAGCCGCCCAAACGGTGCATCGCGTTTTCATGCGAGCAGCGCGTACGGGTCGAAGGTTGGAAAAAGAGCGTGTAGAGAACCTTGCCTTCCAGCAGGTTCGTACCCGTGCGCATGAAGGGTTCAAGCATTTCCGCCGCCTGATAGAGGCTTAGGATTTCCTCACGCTTGAAGTCATCCAAGAACGTGATGTTACGGCCGCGCATATGCGTGGCGTCGAGCACTTCGCGGATATCGCGGGCTTTGAAATTGAGATCGAGTGCCATGGTTGTGGCTCCTATGTTGTGTCTTTGAAAGGTGAGCAGTTAGATTTCCACGTCGCGGTGGCAATCCTTCGAGTAGATGTAGCTGAAGGGCTCGCGGCCAATGCCGTAGCCAGCCTGCACGGAGAAGGCACCCATCCAGATGAAGTCTTCGCGCTTGACAGGGATCCACTCATCGTCGAGCAGATACATCCCTTCGCCCTCGTAGATGTAAGCGCCGTGCTCCTGCACATGCGTCTCGCAGATGTTGTGGCTGGCACCCGGATCAAAGGAGAGGATGTGCATGTTCATGTCGAACGCTTCGTTGATCGGCAGGAAATCCTTCACATGCACGTTGGCCATGCCGTCGTAGTCGCGGAACGCCACGTCGTTGATGTTGCCAAAGACGGCCCAGGGCTGAAGTCCCTTCGGATGCGGCACATAGCGCTGCTTATAGAGCAGAATGCGGCCTTCTTTGCCGTTGACGTTCTTAAAGCCAATACCAACGCCCGCAGGTGCATAGGCGTAACCACCCTGCTTGAGAACCTGGGATTCGGAACCCACGGTGACCTCGAGCTCGATGCAACCATCGAGCACGTAGAGGAAACTTTCTTCGTGGCAGGCCGTAGCATAGGGGTATTCCGTGTGAGCCGTTGCACCCAATTTACCAATGAGCTGCACAAAGCCAGCACCCATCTTTGGGGTGCAGAGAATCGTCATCACGGCGTCTTTGATGCCGGGGATCACATTCGTGACACGTCCCTGCGGGGTGATGATGGCGTAGCT
>CABQGK010000011.1 GCA_902463725.1 uncultured Sutterella sp.
GCGCAACCTTGCCAAGGTTGAGGTCGCGAGTTCGAGACTCGTTTCCCGCTCCAAACGCCTGTTCCGAGAGAAGTATGCGGGAATAGCTCAGTTGGTAGAGCGCAACCTTGCCAAGGTTGAGGTCGCGAGTTCGAGACTCGTTTCCCGCTCCAGGATTCAAAGGGAAGGGGAAGCGTTTTGCCTCCCCTTTTTCTTTACCCAATGAGCATGAGGATGAAAAAAGCGCTCCTTTGGGATGATGATCCTCAGTTTTTTTGCTAAAATCTGCGTCTTTCTGTGGGTGGCGATGGTCGGTTTTACTGCCGCCACGGGTGGTGTTCGATCCATCAGAAGCGACTTGTTTCAAAAACGCTCGCTTGACCCAACAGAAGATTTTTTCCGGAATGTCCATAAGTCACGATTGCGGGTGCAGGCTTGTGGACAACAGAAACTGCGCCCGCAGATATCGTGGGGTTTGCCATGGCTGTTCAGCAGAACAAAAAATCCACCAGCAAGCGCGGTAATCACCGTGCTCATGACTTCTTGACCAATCCGCCGACCGCTGTCGAAGCGACGACTGGTGAAGTGCATCGTCGTCACCACATCAGCCCGACAGGTTTCTACCGCGGCAAGAAGGTGATTGCAACGAAGGCTGACGAATAATTGGTCGGTTGTGTTCTCGGCAGAGAGACGAAGAAGCTTCCTTTTGAGCAGCGTAGGCTGTAAAAAAGTTGTCCCGAGCCGAGGAACTTGCCACTGAAAGAGGATTCACTCTCGATGAGAAGGGGTGAATCCTTTTTTTTACACGCCAAGCGAGACTGTTTAGCTTTATTGAACGCGTTGAGCGCTCAGTTTGATTGTTGTTGCTCTCTGAGTATCCTTTAGCTAGTATGGGAATCGACTTCAATCCCAACCCTTTATATAGGAGAAGTAACATGTCTCAGATTAAGACCCTGCTCTTTAGCATCAGCACGGCAGTGCTTGCCTGCTCGGCTTTGGGCTTAGCTACTCCCGCTTTTGCCTCCCCTGAAGAGGCTGCTGCCGCTGCACAAGCATCCTACCAAGTGATTCCTGCTGAGCAAGCCAAGGGGATGATGGGGCAAAAAGGTGTGGTCGTACTTGACGTTCGTACGCCCGAAGAGTATGCAGCTGGCCATATTGCTGGCGCACATAATGTGCCGCTCAATACCCTGAAGGAGGGGCAGAAACTCAGCCAAGTGCCTGATAGCTCGGAGACTATACTTGTGTACTGCAAGTCGGGTAAGCGCGCAGCGGCAGCTTCGGAAATCTTGTTGAAGTCTGGCTACAAAAAGGTTTTCAATTTTGGCGGCGTGCAAAACTGGCCGTATGAACTAGTGAAATAAAAGGGAACGAGATCCCAAGATGAAAATGGGGGTGTCGGCGCCTTAGGTGTGTTCCGACGCCCTTTTTTTGATTTCAGTGAGGAGCAATCAAGATAATGTATTCAAAGGTCGTGGGAACGGGGTCTGCCCTGCCGCAACATCGACTCAGCAATGATGAGCTGGCGGCGCGGCTTGCTCAAGATGGTATTGAGACGAGCGACGAGTGGATTCGTACTCGTACTGGCATTGAGAGCCGCTACTTTGCAGACGCTACGTTGGGTGAGACAACAACCTCGATGGCGATTGCGGCCGCACGTCGCGCGCTTGAGGCAGCAGGCGTTGCTAGTAGCGACGTGGATCTTATTATTGTTGCCACCACGACCCCTGACATGGTCTTCCCATCAGTAGCTTGCCACGTGCAGGCAGCGCTAGGGGCAGCAGGTTGTGCTGCCTTTGATGTGCAAGCTGTTTGCGCGGGGTTTATCTATGCGCTGAATGCCGCCGATGCGATGTTGCGCGCGGGTCCCTATCGCCGCGCGGTCGTGATCGGGGCGGAAACGATGTCCCGTCTGCTTGATATGAAGGATCGGAGCACTTGTGTGCTCTTTGGCGATGGAGCCGGTGCGGTGGTGCTCGAAAGTGCATCGGAGCCTGGTATTCTTGCCGCGCGTATGTATGCGGATGGGCGCTATGACGAGAATGTACTTGGCTTGTCCGCGCATTTCGAATCGGGCGCGGTGTGTGGTGATCCGTTTCTACGAATGGATGGACGTCAGGTGTTTAAGCTTGCAGTCGATGGGCTCACGCAGAGTGCACAGGAAGTGGCAGAACTCGCTTGTGTGCGCACCGAAGATGTGGCGCTTTTTGTACCACACCAAGCAAACCTACGCATCATGACGATGGTAGCCAAGAAGCTCGGCATTGATGAGCGTCGCATGGTCAAAACCGTGGCCGAACACGGCAATACTTCAGCGGCTAGTGTGCCGCTTGCGCTTGACAGTGCTGTGCGCGCGGGCTGTGTCAAACCTGGTGAACTTGTCCTGCTACAAGGCGTCGGTGCAGGGATGGCTTGGGGATCCGCACTGCTACGTTGGACGTACTGAGCACAAGGCGCCTATGCCTAAAAGGCGCGCGCCAAACTCATCTTTTTTGCTGAAGCCCAACCTGCTAGACTCAAGGACAATCCACAACTCGAGAGAGATTTTCATGACAATTGCTTTTGTGTTCCCCGGACAGGGCAGCCAGAGCGTCGGGATGCTCGATGCGTTTCTGGACGTGCCTGGTGTGAGCCGTTTGCTCAAAGAAGCTGAAGACGTGTTAGGGGCAGAGCTCGTGGAGCTCATTGCAAAAGGGCCCGCGGAAACACTTTCGCTCACGACCAATACGCAACCCGCGATGTTACTTGCGTCGAGCGTCTACTTTGAGGCGTGGCGGAGCGCGGGAGCTCCCCTACCTACGGTCTTGGCAGGGCATTCACTCGGTGAATACAGTGCTCATGTCGCAGCGGGAACCATGACGTTGGCTGAAGGGCTGGCGCTCGTGCGCTATCGTGCCGAACAAATGCAAGCCGCGGTGCCCGTGGGGGTGGGGGGAATGGCTGCGCTCCTGGGACTCGAGGAAGAAAAGGTTGAGGAAATTTGCTGCACTGCTTCGAGCGTGGGGCAAGTGGTTCCCGCCAATAAGAACGCCCCTGGGCAGATTGTCATCGCAGGTGAACTCGCTGCGCTTGAAGAGGCTATTCGTCTGGCTAAGGAAGCGGGATGCCGCCGTGCCGTGATGTTGCCAGTTTCGGCGCCCTTCCACAGTCCCTTAATGCGTACGGCCGCAGAGGCGTTGCGTGAGAGACTTTCGGGCATGACGCTCTCGGCGCCTGCATTGCCTGTCTACGCGAACGTGGACGCTGCCGTTCATCCAGTGAGCGAACTCGCTGATGTGCTCGCACGCCAAGCGTATAGCCCAGTGGAGTGGGTGCGTAGTGTCAATGCGATGCTTGCGGCTGGCGTCACCGATATCGTCGAGTGTGGTCCAGGAAAAGTGCTCACTGGGCTCATTAAACGTATTGCCCCGTCGGTGCGGCTCTACAACTTCTCAGATAAGACCACGCTAGAAGCGGCTATCAACGCACTCGTTGATGCGCAACAACCGACTCCCTAGTCAGGGCGTTGCTAGCAAAACAATTCGAAGAGAATTTTGACTATGACAGAATCGAAAACATTCAGCACAACAGCGCTTACGGGTAAAGTGGCGCTCGTTACAGGGGCGAGCCGCGGCATTGGGCACGCTGTGCTTAAAGCCTTTGCGCAGGCTGGCGCGACTGTGATTGGTACGGCAACCACTGAGTCGGGTGCGCAGGGTATTCGTGCCGTGCTCGCAGAGTTGGGAGCCTCAGGTGATGGCGCTGTTCTCAACGTTAACGATGCCGAGGCCTCCGTCGCGCTCGTTGAGTCAACGGTTGAAAAATACGGTGCGATTCACATTTTGGTGAACAACGCAGGCATCACGCGCGATACGCTCGTGATGCGTATGAAAGAAGAACAATGGTCGGAGGTGATTGAGACCGACCTGAGCGCAGCCTTTCGCTTAGCCAAAGCGTGCGTGCGCCCGATGATGCGCCAGCGTGAAGGTCGCATTATTAATCTCAGTTCCGTGGTGGGCGCCATGGGCAACGCGGGGCAGGTCAACTATGCTGCGGCGAAGGCTGGTTTGATTGGGATGAGCATGGCGCTAGCTCGTGAGATCGGCTCTCGTGGTATTACGGTCAACGCGGTGGCCCCTGGCTTTATCGATACGGACATGACTGCGGGGCTTGCTGACGAGCACCGTGCACATCTGCTCTCGCAGATTCCCCTTGGCCGACTCGGTAAGGCGGAGGAAATTGCAGAGGCTTGCTTGTTCTTGGCCTCGCCCGCTGGGGCCTATATCACGGGTGCTACGCTTCATGTGAATGGCGGAATGTATATGGGTTAGTAGCGGCTACACAAATTCCTTTTCAGTTGATACAATAGTAAGCTACTTATTTTTCAGGGAATTTTCCCTCAACTTCTTTTCCCCGCATTCGAGCGGGGGCAACCCCTTTGCGGAGCAAAGAGAAAATGGACGAAATCGAACAGAAAGTTAAGAAGATTGTGGCCCAGCAGTTGGGTATCAAGGAAGAAGACGTTCGCAATGAAGCGAGCTTCATCGACGATCTCGGTGCTGACAGCCTTTCCACGGTTGAACTGTCGCTCGCTCTCGAAGACACCTTCGGTATTGACATCCCCGACACCGACCAGGAAAAGCTCCGTACGGTTCAGCTTGCCATTGACTACGTCAAGGAACACGCTGCCAAGTAAGGCGTTCTGCGTGACAATAGGCTGAGACGACTTCTTCACTTCTTTCCGTGAAAGCGTCTAGAGGTTGGGATCCGTTTACTTAGGCGGGTCCCATCGTCTTTTTTGGTGATCGAAAACAGTCTTTTTCTGCTAATCCCCTCGGATGAAAGTCGTATCCAATTGTTTTTCGTTGGGTACGTTCCCCTTGGGTGTCGCCCTTTGGTGAGAGCCGTTGAAGGAAGTTGCCTGCGCTAGGGCTTTACGGTGCGCACCATTCTAAGCTACTCTCTCCAAAGGTCGAATCCTCGTTCAACTATCGGAATTACAAGTTATGCAACAACGTAGAGTGGTCGTCACTGGCCTAGGCATGGTTTCCCCCATCGGTAACGACGTCGAGAGCAGCTGGAAGGCTGCACTCGCGGGCACAAGTGGTGTTGGCCCGATCACGCATTTCGATGCGTCGGCCTTTGGCTGTCAGATTGCTGCTGAAGTCAAGGATTTTGACGCGGGTAAATATCTTGACGTCAAAGAGGTTCGTCGTTTCGATCGCTTCATCCATTTTGGTGTGGCGGCGGGTCTGATGGCGCTTGAGGATTCGGGACTTGAGATAACCGAAGCGCTCTCCCCTGAGGTTGGCGTTGCCATTGGATCTGGGATTGGTGGTCTGCCGGTGATTTGTACGAATCATTCCGCTTATCTTGAGCGTGGCCCTCGTCGTATTTCCCCTTTTATGATTCCGGGTTGCATTGTGAATATGGCGGGTGGGCAGCTCGCTATCATGAAGAATCTCCGCGGACCGAACATCGCGCACTCCACCGCTTGCTCGACAGGGTTGCACGCCATCGGTGAAGCTATGTACATGATTCAGCGCGGTGACGCTGTGGCCATGGTGGCTGGGGGCGCGGAGGCGACCATTCATCCCTTGGCCATTGGCGCCTTCGATTCGATGCATGCCCTTTCGCGCCGCAATGATGACCCACAGATGGCCTCTCGTCCCTTTGACAAAGACCGTGATGGTTTTGTGATGGGTGAGGGCGCTGGCGTGTTGGTGCTCGAAGAGATGGCACACGCGAAGGCTCGCGGTGCGAAGATTTATGCCGAGATCGTAGGCTATGGTCTCACGGGCGATGCGTTCCACATTACCACGCCGTCGATGGATGGCCCGTTGCGTTGTATGCAGATGGCGCTTCGCCATGCTGGGCTCAAGCCTGAAGATATTGACTACCTCAATGCGCACGGCACGTCAACGCCGCTTGGTGATGCCAATGAAGTCAAGGCAATTCGCGCCCTCTTTGGTGAGCATGTTGCTCACATGGTGGTCAACAGTACCAAGTCCATGACGGGGCATCTGCTCGGTGGTGCTGGCGGCATTGAAAGTGTCTTTACGGTGAAGGCGATTGAAAATCAGATCTCCCCGCCCACGATTAATATCGTCGAGCAAGATCCTGAGTGCGACATTGATTGTTGCGCCAATGAAGCTCGCCCCATGACGATTCGCTACGCCATGAAGAACTCTTTCGGTTTCGGTGGCACGAACTCCACGGTGATTTTCCGAGCAGTGCCCTAAAACGGCATCGTTTACGGCGAGGAAAGGCACAAACTGCAGCGTCGCAGGCGTTTGACGGAAAAAAGTGTATCGAGCGGGTGGGCTACGGCTTTTTCCATGGCGGTACATGGTTCAAGGTAGCACTTGGCTAAAGTGCGTATGAAGTTAACTGTCCGTTGGGCGCTCAGCAGCACGAACTCACCGAAGTGAGCTAACAGGTCGTATCGTTAGTCGCAGCAGGAATCCTCTTGCTTAAGTAGGGGAGGATGTCAAGATTAGCTCCCTGCCTTTTCCTACGGCCATAATGGAGGCGCTCTGTGATGGAGCACACCTCGTTAGGCCGCCTCAGGAGGGTATCGTGCACTCGGCAACGGGTGCACGAAACACTAACCGGTCGATCCTTACTTTGTGTAGCAGGATTGACCGGTTTTTTCGTGTAGACACGATCGCTCACTTTCTTCTGGACCTGTGCTCGGGGCGCATGGGAGCAAGATGATACAATGAGCCATCCATGTACGTGGGGAGCGGCGTCTTTTATGCTAGGCCGCTCAGTTCTTCAGTCACTTTCACCATCCGTCAATGAAAAACATCCGCAATTTTTCGATCATCGCTCACATTGACCACGGCAAGTCCACTTTGGCGGACCGCCTGATCCAGCGCTGCGGCGGTCTTTCCGACCGCGAAATGAGCGAGCAGGTCCTCGATAGCATGGACTTGGAGCGCGAGCGCGGCATCACCATCAAAGCTCAGACGGCTTCTCTGCGATATAAGGCCCGTGACGGTGAGGTCTACAACCTCAACCTTATTGATACGCCGGGGCATGTTGACTTCTCTTATGAAGTGAGCCGTTCTTTGTCTGCTTGCGAGGGAGCTTTGCTGGTGGTTGACGCGACACAGGGCGTCGAAGCCCAGACCGTTGCCAACTGCTACACCGCTATTGATCTTGGTGTTGAGGTCATTCCTGTACTCAACAAAATGGATCTTGGCAGTGCCAATCCGATCGCGGCCGCTGAGGAAATTGAAGACGTCATTGGTATTGATGCGACGGACGCAATTCCTTGTTCGGCAAAAACGGGCATGGGGATCGACGAGATTCTTGAACGAGTGGTGCGCGACGTGCCACCGCCCTCGGGAGATCCTGAGGCGCCGCTACAGGCACTGATCATTGACAGCTGGTTTGACAACTATGTTGGCGTGGTGATGCTTGTGCGCGTTGTGAACGGTACGCTTCGTCAGAAGGACAAAATTCGCTTGATGGCCACGGGCGCGAGTCATTTGGTCGAGCAACTTGGTGTCTTTACGCCTAAGTCTGAAAGCCGTACCGAACTTTCCGCAGGCGAAGTTGGTTTTGTGATTTCTGGCATTAAAGAGCTCAAAGACGCTCGCGTTGGCGATACAGTGACCTTGGCCGCAAAGCCCGCGGATAAACCAGTGCCGGGCTTTAAAGAGGTGAAGCCTCAGGTTTTCGCTGGGCTCTATCCAGTTGAAGCGAACCAGTACGAGGCACTGCGAGATGCGCTCACCAAGCTGCAGCTCAATGACGCGGCGTTGCACTTTGAACCAGAAGTGAGTCAAGCACTTGGATTTGGATTCCGCGCGGGCTTTTTGGGACTTTTGCACATGGATATTGTGCAGGAGCGCCTTGAGCGTGAGTACGACATGGATCTCATCACTACGGCACCCTCGGTGGTCTATGAGGTGCTCATGACCAATGGGGAAGTGGTGCAAGTTGAGAATCCTTCGAAGTTGCCGCCTGTCGACAAGATTGCCGAAATTCGTGAGCCCATTGACACGGTGACAATTTTCGTGCCCGATGAGCACGTTGGCGCGGTGATGAAACTCTGCCAAGAAAAGCGTGGCGTTCAGCTTAATTTGGCTTACCACGGTCGCCAAGTACACCTCACGTACGAATTGCCACTCGCGGAAATTGTGCTCGACTTCTTTGACAGAATGAAGTCGTTGACGCGTGGCTATGCCTCCATGGACTACGAGTTCAAGGAATACCGTGCCAGCGACGTGGTACGCGTGGATATGCTCATCAACGGTGACAAGGTTGACGCACTCTCGACGATTCTTCACCGCAGCAACGCTGTTGCGCGTGGTCGCGAGATTGTCACGCGACTACGTTCGCTTATTCCGCGCCAAATGTACGAAGTGGCCATTCAGGCTGCCATTGGTGCCAATATCATTGCCCGTGAAAACGTCAAAGCGCTTCGTAAGAACGTACTGGCAAAGTGCTACGGGGGCGACATTACGCGTAAGCGCAAGCTCCTAGAAAAGCAGAAAGCGGGTAAGAAGCGTATGAAGCAGGTGGGCTCTGTGGAAATCCCTCAGGAAGCGTTCCTTGCCATTTTGCAGGTTGACGAAAAGTAATTCACTAAAGGACAACTTTTATGAATTTTCCCCTGATTCTGACCGTGGTCACGCTTGTGACGTTCGTGTTTTGGCTCGCTGACAAGAAGGTCTTTGAGAAGGCTCGGAAGGCGCGCGCTCAAGAAGCAACCGAAGCGTTTCGTGCCGCAAATGCTGATGCGCTTTCTCGGCATGAACAAGCCGCGGTCGATGAGCTCGAGCACATTCGTGCCCAAGCATTAAAACAGCCCGTTTGGCTCGAATACACGGCTGGGCTTTTCCCCGTGATCCTCGTCGTGTTCTTGGTGCGCAGTTTTCTCTTTGAGCCTTTCCGTATTCCGTCGGGTTCGATGTTGCCGACGTTGCACATTGGTGACTTTATTCTGGTTAACAAATTTGACTATGGTGTTCGCCTGCCGGTACTCAATACGAAGGTGATTCCTGTTGGAAGTCCTGAGCGCGGTGATGTGGTGGTCTTCAAGTACCCGATGGATACGAGCGTGGACTATATCAAGCGTGTGGTGGGCGTACCTGGCGATACGGTTGAGTATCGCAACAAGATTCTCTATATCAACGGTGAGGAGCAAGCACAAACGGGACGTCGTGACTTTGTTGATGAGCAGAGCATGCGTACGCTCGATGAGCACGATGAAACACTCTCTGGCGTGACACACATGGTGGCGGTGGATCCGACACGCCCGAGTTGGGTTTTCCCGCAGGCGATTCTCAAGCGTGACCCCAACTGTTCCTACAATGAGGCGGGTTTTGTGTGCCGCGTGCCCGAGAAGAGCTACTTTGTGATGGGGGATAACCGTGACAATTCTGAGGACTCCCGTTACTGGGGCTTTGTCCCCGAGGAGAATCTCGTCGGACGTGCCACCTTCATCTGGGCCAACTTTGGCGACATGAGTCGAATCGGATCGTTTAAATAAGGACTAGTGAAGTGCAAGGCCTCAAGGATCTCTCCGAGCTTGAAACAAGCATCGGCTACAAATTTAAGAATCGCAAGCTCCTAGAGCGGGCGATGACGCATCGCTCGTTTTCGATTGAGCACAATGAGCGGCTGGAGTTTCTCGGCGACTCGGTGCTCAACTGTGTGATGGGCTATACGCTCTTTCTGCGTGACCGCCACTTCAACGAGGGTGAACTCTCTCGGGTTCGCGCCAATTTGGTCTGTGAAAAAACGCTGGCCGTGGTTGGACGCGAGCTCGGTATCTCTGACTACCTGCTCATGGGCGATGGGGAGGTGAAAATGGGTGGGCGCACGCGTCCCTCAATCATTGCCGATGCCATGGAGGCGCTTTTTGGTGCTGTATTCTCTGACTCGGGTTTTGAAAGTGCGGCGCAGGTGATTTTGCGACAGTTTGAACCAATCCTCTCGTCGCTGACGCCCGAACAACTCAGCAAGGATGCTAAGACACGTTTGCAAGAGTTCTTACAGGGTCAGAAGTATTCTCTGCCAGAGTATCACGTCGTCAGTGTCACAGGCGCTGCGCACAATCAAGTCTTTGAGTGTGAGTGTCATGTTGTTGAAAAGCAGCTGCGTACGCGTGGTAAAGCACGCAACCGCCGTGGTGCAGAGCAGGCGGCCGCGCAACTCATGCTTTCTCGGTTGGGCGCGCCCGTTGAGCTGATTCAGGAGGATGCACATGACTGAAAAGGAAACGCCTGATCTCGAGGCTATGCTTGCTGCGTTACCGAATCGGGTGAGTGAAGCAGTACCCGAAGGGTTTCGCTGTGGTTATGTGGCAGTGATTGGCCGCCCGAATGTGGGTAAATCCACGCTGATCAATCACTTGATTGGTGAAAAGGTGTCGATCACCTCTAAAAAGCCGCAGACAACGCGCGATCGGGTGCTCGGGGTGGTGACGCGCGAGCGCGCGCAGTTCGTCTTCATGGATACGCCAGGGTTTCAGACCAAGATCGGTAGCCAGCTCATTCGTCGTATGAACCGCACCGTGCGTAGCACGCTCGGAGAGGTTGATGCGGTGATCTTTGTGATCGAAGCCCTTGGCTGGCGTGCGGCAGACTTGGAAGTGCTTAAACTGCTTAACCGTGATGCCAAAAATGTCATTTTGGCGATCAATAAGACGGATCTCAGTAAGAGTCGAGACGCGCTTCTCCCATTGATGGCGGAATCGATGGAGCGCTTTCCGTTTACGGCCATTGTTCCGGTGTCTGCAGAGAAAGGCCGGCAGTTGGGCGATCTGCTCGACGAGGTGGAAAAACTACTCCCCGAGAGCGTTCCGTTCTTTGACCCAGACATGTATACAGATCGCTCGCCCCGTTTTCTTGTGGCAGAAACCATTCGTGAAAAGGCATTCCGCCTTTTGGGAGACGAGTTGCCTTATGGGATTGCTGTCACGATTGACAAGTGGAGCGAAGACGAGACGCATGCCGATATCGTGGCCACGCTCATTGTCGAGCGTGAGAGCCATAAGCCCATTGTCATTGGTGAGGGCGGGGCCAAGCTGCGGGAGATCGGTCGCTTAGCTCGTCTGGACGTCACGGATATGCTGGGTAAGAGCGTGCACCTAGAGGTTTGGGTGCGTGTGCGCCGTGGATGGTCGGATGACGTTAAGGCGCTTAAGACACTCGGTTACGAATAGACAACCCCCAAAAAAAGCGCAGGCCAGAGGCTGAAAGCAGCATGAACGAACTTTCCGAGAAAGAGAGCCCACTTGGCGCTATAGCAAGGCCGCGAGCTCGTGCGCCAAGGATGCACGATGCTGCAGCGGTGACGCCGACCGTGAGTCTCGCGCGCTCAAGCACGCTCCGGGGGGTGCTTGAGCGCCGCAGAAGTGCGCACGAGTTGCTTGACGAGTACCTTCTAGAGGCAGAGGTTCATGGCGCTGCTATGCCGGCTAAGGTTGTTGGCGAGCCTGGCTTTATTCTGCACGCTTGGGAGTGGAGCGAATCGAGTCAACTACTAGACGTGCTAACGCTACACTACGGCCGCGTTTTCATGGTGGCCAAGGGCGCCAAGCGCCCGTCCTCACAGATGCGAGGGCTTTTAACGCAGTTCTGCCCGTTACTCTTTCACTGGAGCGGTCGACGTGAAGCAAAAAGTCTTGTTCGCGTTGATTGGCTCGGGAGTTTGATGCCGCTGACGGGTGAGACGCTAATGTCGGCCTTTTATGTCAATGAGTTGGTGCTGCGGCTCTGTCAGCGTGAGGAGCACCATCCAGGGCTCTTTAGCGCGTACGTAACGGTGCTCGATGCTCTTGCTGCAGGGCGCCGTGATGGGGTTCAGCCTGCGTTACGTGCTTTTGAACGCACGATTCTGACACTTGCGGGTTGGACGCCAAGCACGGAGGGTTTTCCTGAGGCGCAAGCATACGTGTTCCGAGAGGGAGTGCTCTGCGCAGCACAACCCTGCACGAATGGGAATACATCAGCGCCTCGACACTATCGGCGCGAGGAGGTCGAAGCCCTATTGCAGGGGGACTTTACCAAGAAGAGTACACAACGTGCTCTGCGCGATATGCTTAGAGAGATGATTGAGTACCACCTCGAACATCGGGTCCTTAATACGCGGCGTATTCTCGCTGAACTTAAAGAACTCATGCGCTAGAGCGGCACTCTGCACGGCGTCACGCATTCGCGCCGTTGAGCGTCTTCGCCCTTCACACACCTTGATACCGAATGCCGCTCAGCCGATACGGCGCGCCCTCGTATAATGGACATGGCTCATTCTGCGCTCGGGCGCACCGAGCCCCATCAGCCTTCGCTTTGTTGTCATGAGCACAGGCCGATTCTCCCATCAACCAATCTTCACTTACGCATGTCTACTACTGCCGCTGCTGCTGACATTCTTGCGCCGGGTCCTGTTTGTGTCGACATTTCGGGCACCACGCTCACGGATCATGAACGCGATCGTTTGCGTCACCCTCTGACAGGGATGGTGATTCTTTTTACTCGTAACTATGAGAGCCCTGAACAACTGAGCGCGCTCTGTGCGGATATTCATCGCACGCGCCCAGGTATTTTGATTGCCGTCGATCACGAGGGCGGACGGGTTCAGCGCTTCCGCACGGGCTTTACCGAGGTTCCTAGCATGGCGTCATTGGCAGAGCGTGAGGATCGCGCGAGCGCCTTCCGTGCGGCGGGTGCTGTGCTTGCTGCAGAGCTTTTGGCGTGTGGCGTTGATCTGACGTTTGCACCGGTGCTCGATGTGAACTATGGTCGCAGTAGCGTCATTGGTAATCGTAGCTTTGGTAGCACTCCCATGGAGGTGATCGAAAACGCCTCCGCCTTTATCGATGGGTTGATGCAGGCAGGGATGGCGAGCTGTGGCAAACACTTCCCTGGACATGGTTGGGCAGAGGCCGATAGTCACGTGGCACTACCAACAGATGAGCGTGATGTACATGCGCTTAGCCGCGACATGGAGCCCTACCGCGCGATTCGCAACCTCGCCTCGTTGATGACGGCTCATGTGAGCTACGAGGCTTATCACGGTGAGCTCGCGACGTTTTCTGCGACGCTTCTCAAGGAGGTGCTCCGCAGCGAGCTTGGTTTTGATGGGCTGGTTTTCTCCGATGACTTGTCGATGAAGGCTGCGGAGCTTGGCAATATTGTGACGCGTGCTGAAAAAGCGCTGGCTGCAGGCTGCGATATGGTGTTGATCTGCAACCACCCCGAGCAGGCTGACGAACTGCTTGCAGGCTTGCGTTGGCAGCGTACGGCGGACTTTGATCGTCGCTTTGAGCGACTCCGCCCGAAGCTCGAACCGCTTAGCGAAGCAAAGCTTGCGCAGGCACGCGACATTGTGCTTGCTTGATGTGCACGCTGTCCACGGCGCTCAGAGGAGTTTTACATGATCATCGAATCTCTGCTCGATACGGATCTCTATAAATTCACGATGCAACAGTGTGTGTTGCATCAATTTCCAGGAGCCGACGTGCAGTACCGCTTCAAGTGCCGCACGCCAGGTGTGAATCTGCGCCCTTTTCTTGAGGAGCTTAATCGAGAGATTGACGCGCTCTGCACGTTGCACTTCAGCGATGAGGAGCTCGCCTACCTCGCGAGTCTACGCTTCATAAAAGGCGACTTTGTGGACTTCTTGAGTCTGTTCCATCTCAAGCGCAAGTACATTACGGTGAGTGCAAGCGATGACTATCCTTGCGGCATTGATATTTCGATTAAGGGGCCGTGGTTACATACGATTCTCTTTGAGATCCCAGTGCTCGCCATTGTTAATGAGGTGTACTTCCGTAACCACTATCCTGATCTTGATAAGTCGGAGGGGCATCGGCGGCTGGATGAAAAAATTCAAATGCTACTCTCCGAGCCCGATAATGGGGATCTGAGAATTTCCGATTACGGTACCCGCCGTCGATTTTCTCGGCTCTGGCAAGAGGAGGTGCTACTGAAACTCAAGGCGCGCCTTGGGAGCATGCTCTCGGGCACCTCTAACGTCATGCTAGCGAAAAAGCATGCCCTGACCCCGTTAGGCACGATGGCGCATGAATATCTGCAAGCCTGCCAAGCGCTTGGCCCCCGACTACGCGACTCTCAGGTTTATGGCTTTGAGATGTGGGCAAAGGAGTATCGAGGTGACTTGGGAATTGCGCTCTCAGATGTCTACGGCATGGAGCCCTTTCTCAAAGATTTTGACATGTATTTCTGCAAACTCTTTGATGGTGCTCGGCATGATTCTGGGGATCCTTTCGTATGGGGGGAGCGACTCATCGAGCACTGGGCGCGCAACAAATGCGATCCCCGCAGTAAGTCGCTCATTTTCAGTGACGCCTTGACCGTTCCCCGTGTCATTGAACTTTACCGACGCTTCCACGGTCGAGTGGGAATCGGCTTTGGTATTGGCACCAACCTCATGAACGACCTTGGTCCGCAGTCGCTTAATGTGGTGATCAAAATGGTTCAAGCCAATGGACAGCCTGTGGCAAAAATATCCGATGCGCCAGAAAAAGGGATGTGCGAGGATGAGGGTTATCTTCGTTATTTGAGGCAGGTCTTCGGTATTTCGAACTAGCGTTTGATGGAAAACGAATGCGCGTCATGTGCGGGTTAGCCTGCGCTGGCGCGCTTTTTTAGATTAGTATCTAGTTAGAATTACTTAGCAGGACGAAAATTATTCAAATAAAAGGAAAAAAATTAGCAGATTTTGTCAAATCAGTGTATGGTTATTTTTGCCTGCGGTCTCTCTGGCGGCTGCACTATGTGAGGCGCGCATCGGAAAAATCACTTCTCTGCGAAGCGGTTCTTCCAACGCACGTCTTTGATGATTTGTTGCGCTTCTCTCCGCCCCAGCAGAGGTAGGAAGGAGCTTTTGGAGTATTTTCGACATGCTTTCATCACTTATTCGACGAACTGCGGTTGCCTGTGCGGCACTTGTGCCCGCTGCGGCTTTTGCCTCGGGACTTGACGGTTCGTCGCTCGGCCTGCCTTGGGCGTTACCCTTTGCAGGGATTTTGCTCTCCATTGCTCTTTTCCCCCTCCTTGCCCCGCATATTTGGCATCACCATTTTGGCAAGATTGCTGTTTTTTGGGCGCTTTGCTGTGCGGTACCACTTTGGGTCTTCTTTGGCAGTAAAGTGGCCTTTGATTCCATCGCACACATTCTTCTGACAGACTATCTGCCGTTTTTGATTTTCGTTGGCTCGCTTTTCATTGTGGCGGGTGGTATTCACGTGCGGGGGAGTTTCGTTGGACGTCCTGTGGTTAACACGGCGTTTCTCGCGCTCGGGGCGGTGCTTGCAAACTTTATGGGCACAACGGGGGCGGCGATGCTGTTGATTCGTCCGCTCATTGGTGCCAATGAAAATCGCACACGTAAGGTGCATACCTTTATCTTTTTCATCTTTTTGGTAGCCAATGTGGGGGGCGCTTTGACGCCGCTCGGTGATCCACCGCTCTTTCTTGGGTTTTTGAAAGGCGTGAGCTTCTTCTGGACCACGGGACATCTGATGGCTCCCTGGTTGATGACGGTGGGGCTGCTACTGCTCGTGTACTTCCTCATCGACTCGATGATGTTCCGTAAGGATGTGACCGATGGCTTTAAAGCGCCCGCGGAAAAAGCAGCCTTTGGAATTGACGGCGGCATTAATGTGATCTTCCTTGCGCTCATTATTGGAGCCGTGTTGCTCGCTGGTTTCTGGCGCTCGGGGATCGAGTTGCACTTCTTGGGCGTGCATTTCGCGCTCGAGGGGCTGGTGCGTGATGCGCTCTTTATTGTGGCTGCGCTCCTGTCACTCAAACTTACGTCGCGTGCAACGCGTGAAGCCAACCACTTCACGTGGGATCCGATTATGGAGGTGGGCAAGCTCTTCTTTGGCATCTTCATCTGTATCGTTCCCGTGCTCGAGATGTTGCGTGCTGGCCATGTGGGCGCCTTTGCGCCAGTGGTCGCGCTCGTTACCAATGCGGATGGCACCTTCAATAACACCGTGTTCTTCTGGTTGACAGGGGTGCTCTCGGCATTCCTTGACAATGCGCCGACCTATTTGGCGTTCTTTAACCTCGCTGGTGGTGATCCGCTTGTGCTCATGGGTGAGGATGCCCACACCTTGATGGCAATTTCGCTTGGTTCCGTGTTCATGGGGGCGGTGACGTACATTGGTAATGCGCCTAACTTTATGACCGTTGCCATCTGTAATGAGCGTGGCATCAAGATGCCGAGCTTCTTTGGTTACATGCTTTGGTCGGTGACCATCCTCGTGCCTACCTTCCTCATTATGGACTTTGTGTTTGTCGCCTAAAGCGGCCAAACACGTAGAATCGACAACACAGCGCACCCCGGTATTCGGCGTGCGCTGTTTTCAATGTGGCGCCGAGAAAGTAGGTGCGACGCAGAGACGTGGCCTAGTGGGTGTGATGGTGATCATGCCCGTGGTTATGGTGATTGGGCTCATGTGAGTGCTGATGGGCGGTGTGATCACCCTCTTGGGCAGTCACGGGCATGATATTGAAGCTACCATGACGAATCCCAGGCTCTGCAATGAGCAGTTCAGCCAAGGCTTTGACTTCGGTATAGGCGCCACGAATGACGACCGTCTCTGCACATTCATCTGGGGTGACATGCACATGCATCGTGGAGATGACCCCATCATGGTGATGCTGGTGCTCGGTGAGGCGTAGCGCGAGTTGGCGCTCATGGTGGTTGTAGGTGTAGCTCACGACACAGACGCATTCAGCCTGAGGATTTTCCATGAACTCATCGACAGAGAGTTTTTCGAGCAGGAGGTCACGAATTGCCTTAGAGCGGTTGCGGTAGCCCTTGAGTTTGATGAGTTCATCAAATTTGTCAGCAAGACAGTCGTCGAGAGATACGGTAAAACGCTGCATGGCCCTAATTCCTTAGTCGTGAAGATTTTATTTTAGCTAATGGCCGTCCTTAGGGCAAAAGAAAAGGCAGCAGACGATGATTTCATCTGCTGCCCTATGACTTGGCAGGGGTAGTAGGATTCGAACCTACGCATGCTGGATTCAGAATCCAGAGCCTTAACCGGACTTGGCGATACCCCAGTCATCTGGTGCGGTCGATGAGAGTCGAACTCATATGGATTGCTCCGCTACCCCCTCAAGATAGTGCGTCTACCAATTTCGCCACGACCGCGAAAATTTGTTCAAGTTGTCGTTGATGAGCGCACCGTGTCAAGGCTGGCAGGGGTAGTAGGATTCGAACCTACGCATGCTGGATTCAGAATCCAGAGCCTTAACCGGACTTGGCGATACCCCAGTCATCTGGTGCGGTCGATGAGAGTCGAACTCATATGGATTGCTCCGCTACCCCCTCAAGATAGTGCGTCTACCAATTTCGCCACGACCGCAGCGCTCAATCAAATTGTCATTTAGTAAAAAGGTTGGCAGGGGTAGTAGGATTCGAACCTACGCATGCTGGATTCAGAATCCAGAGCCTTAACCGGACTTGGCGATACCCCAGTCATCTGGTGCGGTCGATGAGAGTCGAACTCATATGGATTGCTCCGCTACCCCCTCAAGATAGTGCGTCTACCAATTTCGCCACGACCGCGATTTACTAAATTTTCTCTGAAAGCCTTTCAAGGCTGTGAGAGTCAGCAGCTTTTCAGAGAAGGGCTATTTTAGCGCGGAATTGAGTTTTCGGGGGCGCTCTTTTCACTTTTCGCCGCGCCAGTACCAAGTTCTTGGGATTGCGCAGGCTGTTCAACCGTGGAAAGGACACCGCCAGCAGGCTGACGAGCGCTCTTATTGAATGCGCCAGAGGCGAGCGTCAGAGCGATCGTCGAGCAGAAGAACACCGTTGCGGCAATGGCTGTCGAGCGAGAAAGGAAATTAGCAGAACCTGTTGCGCCAAAGAGCGAGCCAGAGGCACCAGAGCCGAATGCAGCACCCAGATCGGCTCCTTTGCCGTGCTGCATCAGTACCAAGACGATCACGACTACAGCGGAGATGATTTGCAAAACGAGAGCAATGCTGAGCAGAAAATGCATGGTTTGTTAACCTAATAATGGACAAAAAAAGTTAAAGAATCGAGGCACGACAAACGGCCAAATAATCTTGTGCGAGCAGTCCAGCGCCACCCAGCAGTCCCCCGTCGATGTCAGGCTTGGCAAAAATTGCAGCCGCATTCTCAGGTTTGACACTGCCACCGTAGAGCACAGGGATGCGGTGTGCAACGTCGCTGTTGCGTTCGCCGAGCGCGGCACGCACTGCAGCATGCACAGCTTGTGCTTCATCTGGGGTGGCAACCTGCCCCGTGCCAATGGCCCAGACAGGCTCATAAGCGATGGCTCCGAGCGCTTCAGCGCCCACAACGTCCAACACGGCACAGAGTTGACGCAACACCACGTCGAGCGTATGCCCCTCGCGGCGCTCTTGCAACGTTTCGCCAATACAGAGCACGGGCTTAAGCCCAACCTCAGTCAAGCGAAGCGCCTTTTGCGCAACAATCGCATCCGTTTCTCCATAGAGAGAGCGGCGTTCTGAGTGACCGATAATACACCAACGCACGCCAATATCAAAGAGCATGCTGGCAGAAATTTCGCCAGTAAACGCCCCCTTTTTCTCATGGGAGACGTTTTGTGCGCCAAGCATGAGCTTTGTGCCCATGAGTTTGTCGGCGAGCTGCGGCAGATAAACGTAAGGCGCACAAAGTAGCGTATCGGAGTTGATCGCCGAGAGAGCTGGGAGCACTTCGCGCAACCAAGCGTCGGCAGCCTCACGGGAGCCATTCATTTTCCAGTTCGCTGCAACGAGTGGTGTTCGCACGGCATCTCTCCTCGGGTGGGTTGTTGGAAAAGCGGACAAAGTCCAAGTGAATTTTAGCCGTTTTCCTTTGGATAATCAAAAGCACTTAGTCTTTGAGTGAGGCGCTCGCGACCTTTTGGGTGCGCTTTCAAAAGAAGACGCCCGAAACTGCTGAGGCACTTTCGGGCGTCGGATTTCAGAACTTAAGGCGCTGAGAATTAGCCTTCAGGGTTGAGCAACGCCTTCATCGAGAGACGCACACGACCCTTATCATCGCATTCGATGACCTTGACACGAACCTTCTGGCCTTCCTTCAGGTAGTCGGCCACTTGGTTGACGCGTTCGTTGGCGATCTGGCTGATATGCAAGAGCCCGTCCTTGCCTGGCAGCACTTCGACGATGGCACCGAAGTCGAGCAGGCGCGTGACCGTGCCTTCGTAAACCTGACCCGGTTCGACCTTGGCGGTGATGATCTCGATACGACGGCGAGCTTCTTCCACACGAGCCATATCGGGGCTAGCGATGGTCACGGTACCGTCGTCTTCGATATTGATCGAGGTACCGGTTTCTTCCGTGAGCGCACGGATGGTCGCGCCACCCTTACCGATGACTTCGCGGATCTTGTCCTGGTCGATCTTGAAAGAGACCATACGCGGAGCGAGGTTGGAGAGTTCCTTAGCGCCGCCACCAGCCATTTCGTGCATCTTGCCGAGGATGTGCTGACGGCCTTCGTGAGCCTGAGCCAGCGCGGCCTGCATGATT
This sequence comes from uncultured Sutterella sp., assembly GCA_902463725.1. Lineage (GTDB taxonomy): Bacteria > Pseudomonadota > Gammaproteobacteria > Burkholderiales > Burkholderiaceae_F > Sutterella. The sequence goes on from CABQGK010000011.1 coordinate 19,485, forward strand.
TCAGCCGTGATGCCTTCGATCTTGATGTCCATCTGCAGCGCGGTGACCCCGTTTTCGGTACCCGCCACCTTGAAGTCCATATCACCCAAGTGGTCTTCATCACCGAGGATGTCGGTGAGCACGGCAAACTTGTTGCCTTCCTTGATCAAGCCCATGGCTACACCGGCCACGTAGTCCTTGAGCGGCACACCCGCATCGAGCATCGAGAGGCAGCCGCCACAGACACTCGCCATCGAGGAAGAACCGTTGGATTCCGTGATTTCAGAAACCACACGGATCGTGTACTGGAATTCTTCTTCAGAAGGCAATACAGCTTTCAGGGCACGCTTGGCAAGGCGGCCATGACCGATTTCGCGGCGCTTGGGGCTACCAACGCGACCCGTTTCGCCCGTGGCAAACGGGGGCATGTTGTAGTGCAGCATGAAGCGGTCGTGCGTTTCTTCGCAGAGACCGTCGATAATCTGTTCATCCTGCTTGGTACCGAGCGTCGTGAGCACGAGCGCTTGGGTTTCGCCACGAGTAAAGAGCGCGGAACCATGGGTGCGCGGCAGAACGCCCTGACGAATTTCGATCGGGCGAACCGTGCGGGTATCACGACCGTCGATACGCGGCTCACCGTTGAGGATGTTGGTACGCACGAGTTTGGCTTCAAGCTCAAAGAGAATACCGTTGACTTCGTTAATGTCAGCGGGTTCCGTTCCAGCGGCTTCAGCATCAGCCTTGAGCTGGGCTTCAACGGCAGCATAGACTTCGTGGAGCTTTTCGGTGCGCAGCTGCTTGGAGCGGATGCTGTAGGCTTCTTTGAGACCTGCGTCAGCAAGTTCAACGATACGAGCGATGAGCGCTTCGTTCTTTGGCGCGGGCTGCCAATCCCAAGCGGGCTTACCAGCTTCGGCAACGAGTTCGTTGATGGCCTTGATGGCAACCTGCATTTCGCGGTGGCCAAACATAACCGCATCAAGCATGGTTTTTTCGGGCAAGCAATCGGCTTCGGATTCAACCATCAACACGGCGCGTTCCGTCCCCGCGACTACCAAGTCGAGGCGGGAATCTTTGAGCTGGGAGGTCGTCGGGTTGAGGACGAGTTCACCATTGATATAGCCGACACGGGCAGCGCCGATCGGACCGCGGAACGGGATGCCAGAAATAGCGAGCGCAGCTGAGGCGCCGATCATGGAAGGAATGTCTGGATCGACTTCGGGCTCAGCCGAGATGACGTGAATGATGACCTGAACTTCGTTGAAGAATCCATCCGGGAAGAGCGGACGGATAGGACGGTCGATCAGACGCGAGGTGAGCGTTTCCTTTTCAGAAGGACGGCCTTCGCGCTTGAAGAAGCCCCCCGGGATGCGACCCGCGGCGTAGGTTTTTTCAATGTAGTCAACGGTGAGCGGGAAGAAGTCCTGACCGGGCTTGCTTTCCTTTTTGGCAACCACCGTTGCCAGCACGACCGTGTCACCCATCTGGCAAACGACAGCGCCAGTGGCCTGACGAGCGATTTCACCCGTGGTGATCGTGACGGTGTGCGATCCAAAAGGGAAGGATTTGGAGACTTTGTTGAACATGGACATGGAATAAATTCCTCGTTAGTTCGGACGACGCTCTTACCTCTTGGTCGACATCGCAGCAAGGTAGGCAACTCGAAAGGTTGTCTGGCACGCTGCGGCAGAAGAAAACTTCGCGTAGGAGGAGGATTGCTTCTGTCGCAACGCGCATGCCGGCTGAAGCGTGACGGAAGATGGAGCGGTCCTTAGGTTGTGACAACGGCCTGTCAGAATTGGCAGGCCGTGTCGGGAAATATGTGCCGTCTTACTTACGCAGATTCAGATCGCTGATCAGCTTACGGTAAGCATTGAGATCGGTGCGCTTGAGGTAGTCAAGCAGCTTGCGGCGGCGGGAAACCATGCGCAGAAGGCCACGACGGGAATGGTGATCCTTAGCGTGGAGCTTGAAGTGCTCCGTGAGGTGGTTGATGCGAGCCGTCAGAAGAGCGACCTGCACTTCAGGAGAGCCGGTGTCGCCTTCAGCGCGCTGGAACTTGGCAACAATCTCAGTCTTGTTCATTTCAACGGACATGTGATTTCCTGTAAAAGAAACATTGTTAAAAACTGGCGGACAGGAGCGTTGAAACTCGAGCCGTGAAAGAGCGCATTTTACTCATGCGCAGAAGGTTATGCAAGTGTTAGGCGGCGGAAAATTCACCCAAGTGAAGCCTCTGCGGCCAAAGTGAGCTGGCCCGAGGTAATCGAGCCAGCGAGTGAGGATAAATGAGCTGAGAACACTCTGTGCTCCCTTGGCGTTATCCCCGAGTGCAACGTTAGCGCTCAACCAAACGTAGACGACGTTCGAGCACGCCGACGATCTGAGTAATGGTCAGCGTCATGACCAAATAGAGGATGGCTACACAGGTCCAAATTTCCATCGTGGCATAGGTTTCAGCGATGATGAGCTGACCAGAGCGGGTCAGTTCTTCAAAGCCAATAACCGAGACGAGCGAGGAGTCTTTCAACATGGCAATAAACTCATTGCCAAGCGGCGGAATAATACGCTTGATGGCTTGAGGCAGGATGATGTAGCGCATCGTTTGCGCTCCAGTCATACCAAGCGAAAGCCCAGCACGCATCTGCCCGAGTGAGATGGACTGGATGCCAGCACGAAAGATTTCCGCCACATAGGCACCAGAGTTGATCGAGCAGGCTACAACGGCGGCAACGAACGGGTCGATACGGTGGCCGATGATGTTCGGTAGGGCAAAGTAGATAATGAAAATCTGCACAAGCAGTGGCGTGCCGCGAATCACGTCCACATAGACCTTGCAGGGCCAACGGAAGAAGCTACGCTTAGAAAGTTGTCCGAGCCCAAGGAAAAGCCCCAGAATAAGGCCGAAGCCCACGGCAAGTGCGGTGATTTCCAGCGTGACGCCGGCCCCTTTGAGCAACAGGGGAATGCTGTTGTAGACAAGCGATAAGTCGAATTCCATCTCGTAACCTCTAAGCTCTCTGCAAGTGGTGTTGTCTGAATTTGTGGGTGTCTTGGGCGCCGAGGAGGGGGGGCGCAAAAGACGAGGGTAAAACGCCCACCATTCTACTGACAGGTTTTAGATCTGTCCAATGACAGTTGCGCGTAGCTGTTGTGCTAGGTACAACACTCTAGAAATTCTCGGGGGTTGCGCGCACTAGACTCAGCTGAAAACGCCGTTTGCCTGAGGCAAACGGCGCGATCTGTCGAAACGAGTTTATTCAGCAAACCAGTTGTCGTGGATCTTCTTGAGTTCACCCGAGGCCTTCAGCTCTTCATAGGCTTTGTTGAGGGCTTCGAGCAACTTGGTGTTGCCCTTCTTGACAGCAATACCATAGTTTTCGGCGTCAGCTGTTTCCTTAGAGAGTTGGAAGTTCTTGGCCTGAGCAGGCTTGCTCTTGAGGAAGTATGCAAGCACAGGGCGGTCAAGCACCACAGCTACAGAGGAGTGACCCGAGGAGAGATCCATAAAGGCTTCACTCGTGGTGTTGAAGGTGAGAACCTTCGCACCGAGCGTCTTCTTAGCGTAGTCAGCGCCCGTGTTACCAATCTGAGCAGCGATGGTCTTGCCCTTGAGGGATTCGAAAGTTGGATACTTCTCGGCGTTGCTCTTGAGCGTCAGATACGCAAGGCCAGATTCATAGTAGGGGGTTGTGAAGTCAACCTTTTTCTGGCGTTCTTCGGTAATGGAGATACCAGCGATCGCCGCGTCAATGGTCCCAACCGAGAGGGCAGGGATCAGGGCATCAAAGCCCATGCTCTGAACTTCCACTTCATAGCCCGCTTTTTTGCCGATGGCTTTGATGAGTTCGATGTCATAGCCCGTGACTTTATTGGTCTTGGTGTCGAGGAACTCAAACGGCGCAAAGGTAGGTTCCGTGCCGACGCGAAGTTTTTCAGCGGCAAAAGCAGAACCAACGAGTGTGCTCATCAGAGCGGCGGCGAGGACGATTTTCTTGAACATGGTGTGAACTCCCAAATGGTTGACGTGTGTGTCTTCATGGACTCATCAGAGGGGGATCTGATGTCGTGAGAGTCACTATAGCTAAAGAAAGTCACGCCTGTTTCGGTTTATTACCTAGATTTTTTGACTCTTTTTCGTTTTTTTGCCTCGAACGCGGATCGGTTGGCGATTTGCAAAAATAAAGCCACCAATAGTCGACAAATCAGACTTTTTGTTCGACAAGCTCGATGCGTTTAGTGTTGCGAATTGCGTCCCACTTGACGTTCCCAGCGTTTGATGGCCCAGCCTGCGCGCTGTGCTTCTTTTTCAAGGATTGGGTCAGGGTTAACACAGATGCAGTCTCCTGCTGCATGGGCAAGCGGAAGATCATTGTGGCTGTCGGTGAAGAAGACCACGTCATCTAACGTCTTTCCAAGCGCGGCAACGGCGCGTTTACAGCAGTGAATTTTCCCTGACTGGAAGGGCGCAATGCCGATCACATCTGCCGTGAGATGGTTGTCTCGCACGGCAAGCTCGACACCATAGGCCTCGTCAATACCAAAGAGTTGACTGGCAACGGGCTTTACCAGAAAAGCGTTGGAGGCGGAGATGATCATCACCTCTATGCCGAGCGCGCGTGCTTGGGCGATGGCGTCGATCCCTTCTTGGTAGACGGTATGCGCAATGAACTCATCGATGAAGCGTTGCACATGTTCATTGAGTGCATCCATCGTGAGCCAGCCGAAAAAAGGTACCACTTGCCGGAGGTAGTCGTCGATATCGAGGTTGCCCGCATGGTAGCGACGTTCCATTTCTTCGTCGACTTTGAGAAAGGCGCCGAGATCTCGAATGAGCTCATGTTTGATGAGGTAGGGGGTCCAATCGGCTGTCACATCGCCGCCGATCAGGGTATGGTCAAGATCGAAAACGCAGATGCTTGGCAGTTTTTGCGTAGCGGGAATGGGGCGGAAGAGGGACATGTTGGAAGACTCCTTGAGAAGGGCGGGGCGGAACATAGCCGCCCAAGAGTCTATCCATTATGCCTGAGAGTTGATCCCTGCGCCGCAAGGTTAAGTGCGCGGCGCAGAGCGGGATAGGTACTGAGAGATGCGGGTTCAATCCTCGACAATCAACGTGACTGTTTGGTTGAGTGCGCCACTGAAAGTGGCTTCATAGCGCCCTGCAACGAGTTTGGGCGGCACAAAGAAAGTTCCCGTCGAGACGGTTGTTCCAGCCTTCAACTCGCGGCCGTGACGAGCGAGGGCTTTAAGGAGCCACTGCAAGGCATTGATCGGGTTGCCGAGCACCTCGGTGGCATCGCCCGAGCGCAGCGGGGCGCCGTCAAGCGTGAGTTCAACATGAATGTCAGCGAGGTCAGCCACGCTCAGGTTCGCGCCATCGATAGCTTCCCCCGTGAGGATGTAGCCGCTCACAGCGCAGTCAGCAACAACGAGATATTTGTTGAGTTTCGGAAACCATGCTTTGAAGCGAGCATCGGGAACTTCTATATCACCAGCGATGGTTACGCGGGACAGCAACTCCTCGTCAGAGAGCCCCGTGGTGAGATCTTCTTTCGCCGTCATGGCAAGTTCGACCTCGATCAAGGGCTCGTTCATGTCGGTAAGGCTCAGGGTGCAGGGAGAGGGGAGGACATGCGAGGGGATATTTTCTCCGTAGAGTGGCTCATTGGTGCCGAACATACGCTGAGTTTGTTCACTCGTGAGCGAGATTTTGTAGCCGCCTGTACCCTCGCCTTTGAGCGCGGCCACCCTCTCCTGCACGCGGTAAGCAGCGCCGAAATCATTCAAGATGTCGGCGCACTCGTCCATGTTGAGCGGGGCATTGTTTTTCCAAGCGTCAAAAAGCTTCTGTGCGAGCGAGTTTTCCTGATCTGTCATCTAGTCTTAGCGCGAAAAGCAGTCCATGACGCTCAAGCGCCACCTCCATGGGAAAAGGTTCAATGAGATACTCCCACTACCCAATAGCGGGCACGCATGGGATTTCATCTACTCTACTGGAAAAATTGGTCGCTTCGGGGGGCGCGCACAAGGAAGTTGAGTGCTACGCTGCCCGCATCAAATGCTCTCGGAGAAAGTCTCTACTGAGTTCGTGTAGCACAAGGCTCGCTTGTTAGCTCGATGAGCAAGACAAGGTGATTTCGGCGTACTCAATGTCAATAGGGTGCGCGGTGATGAGAAGTACGTGTATGAAGGAAAAGGTGTCGAGTTTGTCGTTAACCTTATGACAAACCTTATGGCACTTTTTTGAGATCAGCACAAACGCTTGTGCTAAAAGAGGAAATGGCGGAAGGAGAGTCCGCCGATTGGCGTTGATTTTATTGTGTTTTTTCAGATATAAGAAAAGTGCCATAAGGTTTGCCATAAGGTTAAATGGCACTGAAAAAACCGACATTCTCAACTGTCCGCTTACCTTTTGATGTGCGTTGTGCACTGCTTAAGCCGTGCCGCTAGGTTATCAATATCCCGTTGATTGAGCTTCATAGTGGCTAGACTGGCCACTAGGTATTGATGCGCTTTGCTGAGTCCGTCTAACGGTATCTTGCCATTAGAAACATCAGCCGCCACTCGTAGCCCCTCGACTTTGACGCCGCGAGAGTCAAAGAATGCCGATATCTTCTCTAGCATCGAATCGGACATCTTCTTTTCGCCTCTCAACACCATACTCACAAACGAGCATGAGACACCGATGGATTGCGCCAGCTCAGCGGCTGTAGAGTCGCAATCTATGAGCGCTTTTCTCACCAATTTGTTCAATGTCACTGCTTTCATCCTCACTCCCTTGTGTACCGTAAAACGCGTCTCGGTGTACGCAAAAATTCTTGTGTCAATCAAAAGGCGTTGTAGTTGACACAAGCAACTATTTCACCACGTCCACTAGCGCGTCATGCTCTGCTCCATGTCGGAGTAAAAGCCCTTCACCTTCTGTAGCCAATCCTGCACCCTCTGCGAGTAACTCTGAGCATCGGGCAAGTGCTTGACGGTCAGCTGTGGCGGTATCGGCTTTTGCTCGGGACTGTAAACGGGTGTTTGCGTTGCGCACCCGCTCAAGCTCAGCGCCACGATCACGAGCAAGATTATTTGCACGGTTAAGCTGGTCAAGTAAATCACCAGTGGCTTGAGATAGCTTTTCATTATTTTCCCTCCTTGCGTTAGCGAGCGCTTCAAGCGCGGCACGGTCTTTAGCCCTAATCGTTTCTTCGAGCGTGTCGATGTGCCCATTAGCCGCCCACAGGCATGCCGCGAGCACGGCAATAGCGGCGCGTAGTGCCCATAGCCGAATAGTTGAAAAAGATAAATTCAGCATTCTGTACTCCAAAAAAAATAGCCCAATGAAACTTAATTCGTAGGGCTATATATTGACAATTCTAGTTGTATTGTATATAATACAAGTATGTTCAATAACTACAGGAGATCAAGTGAAAACCGCCGAGCTTATCCGAATCCTAAGGAAAAGCGGCGCTACTTTAAAACGTCATGGGAGAAGTCATGATCTGTGGGAAAGAAACGGAATCCAAACCACAGTACCACGACACCCAAAAGTAAAAGACAGCACCGCTAAGTCAATTTTAAAGGATTTAGGTATCCGCTAACTAATCCCCCCTCTTCTGAGGGGGTGCGGTTTATCTCTTGAAACCATTATGAAATTATCTGACTACCTTGCATACCCGCTCACGATAACTAAAGGCAATGACTCAGGGTACACAATTACTATTGATGGCATTCCTGGCGCTATTACTGAGTCGCCTGATGAAAATGGGATAGAGGAATGGGCGTTAGCGTGCTTTTTAGATTTTGCGGATTTTGCCTTCAGTAGGAATAGAAGTATTCCAGTTGCCCAAAAGGCAAAAAATGGGCAAAAAACACTCAATCTACCCGCTATTGTCGCCTTGAAAGTAATGCTCCAAAACGAGATGATCGCACAGGGAGTAACAAAAGCAGAATTGGCACGCCGAATTGGTGCATCTAATTCATCCGTAAGTCAGTCGCTTACGTTATACCGTAGCAATACTAAGTTAGATACGCTTTTTCTAGCCTTTCATGCGCTCGGGTTAACGCCAGATATTGTTATCAGCGCAACCTAGCCTCACACTCCCCGCCTGAGAAATAGGTGGGGATTTTTCTACCGAAAAAGAAATAGTCAACCATTAACTTCTAATGCTTGACCATTTGCGCGTGTAATGGTTGACCATTAGAAGGCGCGAAATCAGGGCGTTTGCGGGCGTAATAGTGAAATATTTGACCATTAACTTCTAATGGTTGAGTATTTGAAGCGTAATGGTTGACCATTTGGTGGCGCATAGTGCTCATAGCTCAATCAAACTTGCTAGGGACAATTTGTCCCTAGGTAGACCACTAATGCCTACCACCACTTGAACACGAAATTCGCAAACAGAATGAGCCCGAGCGCGATTGCTCCCGTCCCTCCTATCATGATTGCCAGTAATGCCCACCATCGAAATATGCGCACTACAAACGGCAGGCTTTTGTCTTCCGTCATAAATATGCCTTTCCACGAGATCGTGGATAAGAAACTGGTTAGAATATCCATAGACCTCCTAACAGACGCCAATAGCGTCTGTACCTCAGTGCTAAGGTCAACAAAAAAGCCAGCCGAGATTGCCCTCTCAGCTGGCTTAACTTATAATTAGCCAATGAACAAATGATTTTGTATAAATCGCTTGAGCCCCATCCGATAAAAGTCGGGTGGGGTTTTTTCTACCTCAGGCATCGCGCTCGCTCTTCCTCACGCCTGTTCGCTAGCCCCGTTAACCGCTTCCCCTTGAAGTACGCCCAGCGCGGCAACTCTTCACACGCCCCTACGTAATCCCCTGCATTCAACTTCTTCACCAACGTTGACGAACAAAACGCCGATCCTCCCACGTTGTACGCAAAGCTCACGTAGCTGTCGTACTCATTCTGCGTTAGCGGCACTCTCACACAACGCTTCACAGCTTCCTCTGCACGCGCAAGATCAGCCGCTAAGTACTCAAGCCCTGTTAGCGGGTTGATCTTCTGCCCAACCCTAAGATCAGCCCCAGTGTGCCCAAAACCAACAGTAGGCACATCGCCCGCCACTGGCACATAGACCGTCTCCGAATAACCCTCAAAGTTGGCAACAGCAAGCATGCCCGCTGCACTCAACGACAAAGCACCAATGGCGAGCCGTACTTTCATTCTTTGTGCTCCTCTTTTCGTGCATCTTCGAGCACTTCCTTTCTCCAAGACCAAAGCTTGTAGGCGATGGACACCACCAAGCTCAAAGCGGTTAGTACATAGACGATGTCAGGAAAGCTATACCCCGCAATTGTCAACACGCTCACTGTTCCTCCTGCTACTGCTGGCGCGGTTTTCGTCATCGTCGCCCCTTCAATTGTTTCTTTTGCAATTTCAACTTTGTTCATCATGCGCCTCCGAAGGACTCTTCACTGTCAATCAAAAACCGCACTATCAAGCAAAAAGCTAACGGTGTACCCATCCACAAACAAATGGTTCGGGACTTTTTCGAACTCAAGCTCAGCTCTGCTACCACTTAAGTTGGCTGGGTTCGTTCTTTTCACCTCAACTCCACGTCCGTCTACCCTTAGGTAAGTAACTAACTGCATATACACCTGACCAAAATGAGGGTATGAAGCGTTGAAGTAAGCGTATGTTTTGCCGCCATGGTCGGGGATTAATATCGCCTCGTCAAAGTTTGTGATATCGCTTTCGAGCATGCGATACATATTCAAATTGCCACTCCCTCTTACATCTATGGCTTTTATTTGGCCATCAACTAGGGTATATGGCCCCTCCTCGGGGTTCTCAGGGTTTTGCTCGAGGGTGAAAGTAACGAGTGCCTTAAATACTTCCCCGCTCGCACCCGTCCGTACTAGCAAAGGTTTGTTAAGCATCTTTCAGTACCTCAGGGATTTCAGGCCAAGTGACTGCCTCAGGAAAACTTTCCTGTTCGGTAATGTCGCGTAGCGCAGTGCGATAGGCTTTCACAGCCTCCAGTCCTTCCGCCGTCGATGGGTAGTCAGACATCATGTAATAGTCCGTCGCTCGCAGAAGCGCATCTCGACGCCGTCGAACAATAGCCGCCAACTCAGTTGTGTCAGGCACAATATCCCGCTCAGACACGGTAACGCCAAGGGCATTGAGTAGTTCGTCAGACACGTTGTCTGAAAAGACCACATACGGCATTGCCGCTCTTAGCGCACTGAGCGCGGGGTATTCTTTTCCTTTAAATGTGTAGATCTTTTCTTTCATAACTTAAAACACGTAGGTGCTATCAAATACACTCAAAATCACGCGCCCGCCGATAAAGTGCGCAACGAGCACAAGGGTGTTACCTTTGTCCCCCCATGAGGGAGCGCTACCGCGATTCGCCCATACCGCGTTCTCAATCTTCAGTATGGTTTTCTCGGTTGCCGTCAAAGCGATCACCTTGACATCAGACTGAGTAACGTCACCAGCCTTAAAGTTCAAATAGACAAACCCTGACGTTTTAATGACCGTTGTGGATTGCGTGGAAATTTGCACGTAGTATCGGTATCGGTATTCGTCAGGATCAGGGGTGTTTATAGGCCGCGGGTCTTCAGGCTCGTCGCCATCACCAAAAGGATCGTTAATCGTAGGAACGGTAGACCCCGTTAGTGTTACTTCAAGTGCTGTCTCATAGCCCGATAGCGTCCCGCGGTTGCTCGCGGCCAATTCCGAGAATGTAGGCTTGGTCGATAGCTCGGAGTACGCAACCGCATCCTTCAAAGCCAGTGCGCCTAATCCCAAGTTCGTACGCGCCGCCGCGGTATCCGTCAAGTCAGAGAGATTCTTCGATGCGTAGAGCACGCCCGTAGGAGTGGCGCTTGCAAGTTCGTCCTTCGTCGCGTACGTGGCTGCAACATCAACACTCTTGGCATACGGATTGAGCGCCGCAGTCAACTCATCATCGTGAACCAAATCATCAGGTAGCGTTACCTTGAGCTGGCTCTTCTGCTCTTCCGTCAAGTCGTCCCAACGGAGCGGATCGCCCTTGTCTCCCTTCTCACCTTTGTCACCCTTCAAGCCTTGCGGACCGCGTAGCGCTTCCAGTTGCTCAGGCGTAAAGTCCGTGTAGACAAAGGGATCTCCCTTGTCGCCTTTTTCGCCACGATCGCCTTTTGCGCCACGATCGCCCTTATCACCTTTTTCGCCCTTGTCGCCCGTCAGTCCACGCGGCAGTTTGAATGCCCACTGCAGACCGTCCCCTAAGCGGTTGAGCGTCACGGTCGGTAGCGAATCAGGCGTCATCATCGTTACGGTTGCAGATGGATTGTTGAGCGTATTAACCGTGCTTTCAATCTCATCAAGCGACGCATCAATAGACTTGCGGGTTTCGGTCACCGTGTTGTCAACTTCTGCCTTAACCGCCTGCGTTGCTGAGAGCGTGTTAGCCGCAGATGCCGCACTGGCACTGGCGCTCTTGGCGCTTTCGCTTGCGTTGGTTTCACTTGCCTTCGCATTGGTCTCACTCGTTTTGGCCGCGGCAGCAGAGTTACTCGCACTGTCTGCAAAGCTGGCCGCATCACGCAAAGAGGCCGCAGCATTGACCTCACTCGTCTTGGCTGCTGTAGCGCTACCTGATGCTGACTGCGCAAAGTTTGCCGAGCTTGCCGCCGACTGCGCCGACTGCGTAGCAGCGCCCGACGCGGCATCTCGCATCTCTTCCATTGACGTGATGAGTGCGCTCGTTTTATTGAAGGAGTCTTGCGCAGAGGTTGCACTTGCTTTGGCTGCATTCTCACTAGCTAACGCAGCAGAGGCAGATGCAGCGGCTGCACTCTGTAAGTCGCTTGCAGAATTTGCTTTAGCCGTGGCCGTATTAGCCGCATTCACTGCCGTGGTCTTTAGCTCATCAATTGCCGCCTTGTAGGCTACGTAGAAATCAGCTAGCTGGTGGTCGTTATCGTCAGACGGCGTGATGTTCATCACGGCTAGCAGATTAGTATTCTCCTGGCAAAACATGTGCACCCACCACGCGCCGAGACGTGTGGCGCCTTTACCCGTTACGGGGTCTCCGTTACTCGGATAGCCGACAGACGGATTTGTAGGGCGCTCTGGTGGCGTCTGAGATGCGTCCGCGTAAAACGAATTAAATTTCATCCTTTACTCCTTACACATGAATGCACACTAGTGTTTTGATGGCAGCAGGCTGCACCGTCGTAACGTCATCTTTGTAAATGGGGCTAGTGCGAGAGGCATCAATGAAAATCTCTATTGCACCGTCCCAACTGCCGCGCCGAGTGCCGTCAAAACCACCGTTTCGAACGACAATCACCGGGCCGTTATTACTCGCTCTTGTGGTGAAGTCGCTGAAGTTACCAATGCGTCCCTTGATGTTTGGCAGTGCTGGCTCGATGAGCTCACCAATGCCCGTCATACTTCCTTCAAAGACGCGACCACGCACGTCGGGCACATTGAATGTGGTTGAACCGTCGCCCGCGCCGTGTTTTGTTCCAATGGTCGCAAAGAGTGCGGCATAGGCCACACGTGATAGCGCACGGCCGTCGCACGGAATCCACTTATCTGAGGGTGGGGCGTCAAGGTCAAAAAAGCCATAAGTGCCCGCGCTAATGCCGTCGCTTGCTACTTCAGTCTTTATTTGCTCAATCGCCTCATCTAATGCCGCTTCTGCCGCACTCACTCGCGCTTCAATACGCGCCGCAATGGCTCGACTGAGTTGGTCATACTCATTGCCTGCGGGGTCAATCCCTGCCGCAACAATTGCATTACGGATTTCTTCCGTGACGGCATGAAACCAATGCGATCCTGGAATAGTGGCCAATTGCCCTGATGTAGCACTGCCGTCTGTTGGATAGCCTTTAGAGGTTTCCGCAGACGGCATGGCTGGCGCCGTCTGCACTGCGTTAGCTAGGTAGATTCTGTCCATTTTTCTTCAACCTATTCCGATAAATAACCAATTCGCAAATCAACGTGTGCTGGTGCGTAACGTCTCAGCAGGCACTCGACAATCTTGTCTCCCCACCATGAGAGCGGATCATTGACGCCGCTTAGCGTGTCAAAGTAGTAGACCTTGCCTGAGTGCCCCGTATAGATGCTCACTAGCATGGTGTGATGGATGTTGTCGTTATCAATAAGCAAGTCCATCAGCGTCGACGTTACGCGCCACGGCCGATACTCTTCAATCCTGATCCTGTAGCCATAGCTCTCTGCTAGCTCAATGAAGAACCTGAAGGTCTGCCCGCCAACCGTCGTGACCTTATGTACAAGCGCTTGACGTAGCATCTGGGCTGTGAGTTTGTTTGCGAGCAACTCGCCCCAAAGCGCAAGACATTCATCAGGCACCCCCCATTGCGTGAGCCATTCTTGAAAAGTCTCAACACAAAAGCGCGGGTCTGCTTCTCGGATGAGTGCATCAATGCGAGCGTCTGCGCGCTGAAACTCCATCGCCCAGCACTCAACCATGATGCCCATCACGCTTGCTACGTCATCACGCGACCACGCTAGCCCATGCGGTAGTAGCGCTCTAATCTGCGCCGAGTATTCGCCTTGCGTGACTACTGCCATGTGATAGCCCCCACAATTGGAAGAATGCCCACATCAGGCTTGATGTCTTCAGCGGGCTCAACAAGCACGTGATTCACTTCCCCTGTTGCCCCCGATATCGCCGCACGGATATGCGAGAGGTAAAGCACTCGCCCAGGCACTGCCTCACGCTGAAATAGCTCTACGAGTGCCTCTTTAATTCGCGCCTTAACTGTTTCATTGTCAGGCTCAAGGTCTTTAATCGTGAAATTGATCGTTTGCGTTTTCGGCGCATACACCGCAACACGCGCCGTCACGGGTCTGACACTATCGATGTAATCCTGAACCGTCTGCCGCATGGTGTCTGTTGGCACAATGTTTTCTAGCCCGTCACAGACAAAGCGAATAACGACACTGCCCGTACCTTCTTCACGCGGGTACACCCAAGCACGCGTTACGCCACTCACTTCCAGTGCCCACGCCTCATAGTCCTGCGCCGTGCCCGCATGCGGCCGCTCGCGCACGCGCGCCAAGAGTCGTGAGCGCAGTGCGTCATCGGTCTCTTCTTCCACGCCGCCGCTAATTTCTCCCGCCGTGGCCGTTGACTTCACGCCAGCAATCGGAGAGATAAGCGTGAGCGTCTCGCCCGCGGCTAGGTTGCCTGCAGAACCTGCAATCAACGCCTCAACTGTGGCTGCGCTCTCTGCGACGGCTGATGTGGTCTTGTACTGCGTACCAAGCTGAGACTGCAAAAGCGTGCCTACTGGCACCTCAACGGCACTGCCCGAGAAGGAAAACGTTACCGTGCCATGAGCCTTAGCAGCCGCCTTGCGCAGTACGCCATAGAGACTGCCCCAGTGGTCAAGGTAATTGCCTTCTGCGGTATCGAAAAAGAGCTGACGCGAGATGTATTCAGCGTAGCCGTGCAGTGAGTGAGACACTGCCGCCATTACCATGGCATAGACCTTGGCATTAGAGCGCCGTAACTGTGGCGTAGAGAGGCGGGATTCAATATCCGCAGTCACTCGTTTGATAATCGTTTCAAGTGTCGGTCGTTCAAATGGCATTTTTTACCCCCATACGCTTTGAAAGCGCAAATTCAGTTGAGACTTATCGGGCTTGGTGATGGTTACCGAAAGATCAAGGCGGTTAAGCGCGCCACGTTCTGCCGTGACGTCGACCGCGCTCGCAATCCTGTCTTTGATCAGCCACTCAAGCGCCTCTTCTGCGTACTCTTTTGCCGTCACGATCGTCTCGTCTGTGAGCTTTGCGCGCATCAATAGCCAAAGCTTTGAGCCAATCACGTCACCGCGCTCTTCAGCAAAGTTGTCTCCCCACCAGCCATACTTCGAGCGGCCGCTGAGCTCATCCGTGTCTGCTGCGCGCTGCCACGTGAAGAGACTGATTTCGACAGCACGTGCCAAGTCCTCATCGAGAAAGTCAGACAGTGTGGCCTCGCGCCCATTAATGAACACTTCCATCTCTAACCTCCTTAGCGCGGGGCGCTTGTTGTGCCGCCCGAGTCGCCCGTGTGCGTGTGGTTGATCAGGCTGATGCCACCCGCAGTAACGTCTCCAGTGGTCGTGAGCGACCCTGTAGCGCTCGAATTGGGCGCATCAAAGCTAATGGCGCCGCCCGATAGCGTGATAGAAGGCGCATTTACCTTGACCGCACTTGTGCCGTTGAGCGTGATCGTGGCACCACTGAGCTTGATATCGCCCGTGGTCTTCACCTCAATCGGGTCTGCCACGCCATCAATCACAATGCCCTCACGCGATAGCAACACCTTGCGCTTTTTGTCGTCGAAAATCGCAACCTCGCCGCCCTTAAGGCCCGTGAGGCGATAGCGCCTATCCGCCACCATCAGCACAATCGTGTGGTTACGGTCTCCTGAGAGACTGCTTGCGAGTACTTCACTGCCCATAAGTGGCTCGCTCGTGAAGCCATAAGGCTCGAAGTGCTCAACGTTGTCGCGCACGTCTCCCGCCAAAAGCTCCGTCTGCACAGTGCGCATAGCCCTGCCGCCATCAGCGCCAGTGAGTCGCCCCCGACAGATCAGCGCCCATACCTTTTCTTGTAAATCGCTTAATGTCATGACTTAGACCAATTAGCCTCTTCCGTTTTGCCCTTAGCGTTGAGCCCAAGTGAGCTATTGCTTGTTGCTTTAGCCTTCTTCGGTAGCTCTTTCTCGTCAGTGTCAAGTAGCGCTTCAGGATGTATGCAGCGCAGTGTGGCCGTGGTGCCGCCATCGCCCTTTGTTAGCGTGACTTGGTCAATGAGTAGCACTTGATCAACGCCAAAGATTGAGTCGACCACGCGTACTAGCGTGTTTGGGCGCCACAGCTCTCCGTTACTCTGCCGCCAGCCTTGCACGGTGTAAGTGAAGGTCTCTGAAGCCCCTAGCGCATGGTTGCGCAGAAGCTGTGCGCGCGCCTGCATGGCACTCTGCCGCGCATCACCGCTTTGCAGGTACACAAACTCACGCGGCCTATAGCCCTCGACAGTGGCCGTGGCCTTTGTTTGGTTTGCCGTGACCGACAAATTGCTATCTGAGTTAGCCGACTGGCCGACCACGGTGTAACACGAGTAGACCTGACTGCCGTTGACCGTCCTTGAGCCCGTGAGCACGTTTTCACCGAGTTTGAGCGCATCAGTCGTGTTGCCGCCTGCGCCCGCCTTCGTGATGACCAGATCACCCTTGGCGTTATCGGTGAGAATCAAGGAGTGCTGCTTAGAGACTTCTTCAAGCGCGCTCTTGATCTTCTTTGTGGGCGTCACGTCTAGCGTGGTCTTTTCTGTCGCACTGACCTCATCCACGACACTGATGCCGTAAGGAGCGGCAAGCGCGGCCACAACGTCCCGTACCGTCACACCCGAGAATCGGTGCGCACTCTCAAGCGGCATCGTGCACTCAACAAGGTCAATCGTTTTGCTCGCGCCCGCAATGGATAGGTTCACCCCTGTGGCCGAATAGCTCGATGAGGAGGTAGTGACATAGCCCGTCGCTACCACGTCATTACCTATCTTGAAGGTCACCGCGTCACCAACACGCGGAAGTCCCTCAAACGGGTTGGCCGTTGTGCCAGAGAGGTCTTGCGTAAACGACACATTGAATTGCCGCGTAATGTTCACAAGCTCGCAAGTAATGCTCGCGCTTGTCCACCACGAAAAGTCAACGCCGTTCACACTCAGTGTTACTTTGTTTTCGTCCATATCATTCACTCAACAGTTTGAGCGGCACCACTGGCACAAAGCCTGGGCGCGCAATACGGTTGCGCTCGATAAGCTCAAGGTCACGATTCGCGTCACCATAGAACTCATACGCAATCACCACGGCAGGCAGCACACTGCTGGGCGTGTAAGTCACTAGCCGCGCCTTAGACTCAGCCTTAGTGGTTAGATTGAGCCAAACGGCCGCGCGAGCGTCCTGAAGCGCCTGATAAAGCTCATCGTCTTCAACCTTGAGCGCCTCACGGTCAATCGTCGCTAGTAGGTCATCGCGAATGGCAATGAGGTCTTCATAAGCCAAGGGCGGCACTGCGTCTGACGTGTTGGGCTTATCAAGCTCCGTGCCGATATTGGCCACTGCGCCAACCGCGTTAGCGATTGACACTTGGCGGATCAATCCGTTAAACGCTTCTGTGACCATAGCAATTTCGTAGGACTGCGTACCTTCTGAGTGCAAAACACTTGTTTCTGTGTTGAGCTTGTCATCGTCACAAATTCGTCCAACATTCTTTGCTACTGCGCGCCATGCGGCCGCGGCAGACGCAAAGCGCGAGAGGCCAAGAGCGCCCGCAAGCTCAACCGCAAAGCCTGAAGCGCCTGAGCCAAGAAGCGAAATAGCCTCATTCATGGTTGAAGCGATATCTTCAGAGATACCGAAAACCTGATTAATCTCTGAGATTGCATCAATGCCAAGCGCCTTATTGATGTTTCCTACAATCTGCTTGGCCACATAGTCCTGCAGAGAGCTCACCTTGATCTTTCGTGCGAGTGCCGCAAGCGATGAGGTTTTGAGCGCTTCTGCCTTTTCCTTTACGACATAAGCGGGATCAGCCTCTTGTGAGGGGTAAGTCTGCTCGCCACTCTCAGAGAAGGTTGCATCAAAGTCCGCACGCAACAATTTGAGTGAGTAGTGAACTGTTAGCCCCTGAGGCGTAACCATCATGCGACCTAGCCACGGATGCACAAGCTCGCCCGCGCCGCGTTGCTCAAACTTCTCCTGAAACGCCTTCATCTGCTCGACGTAATCAGCGCCCACAAAAAAGCCCTTTACCGTAAAAGTTCTTGCCGATCGGCCGAGATCTTCAGTAAAGGGCGTATCGCGCTCTGGATACTCATGCACCACCACACGTCTACCAGTGGTGTGGTCGGTTTCAGTTACGTGGAAAACCGCGCCTCTGAAACTCGCTACCCGCAGCGGTTTACTCGTTTCTGCCATCAAAAGTCTCCAAACGTCGAAACACGGCCAACGGAATCAACTTTCAGCTGTCCGTTCGTCGCTTTCATCTCTTCAATCTGGGCGCTGGTGCCGTCTGCTGCCTTAAGCGAGATGGTGAGTTCGCCATTCATTCCTGCACCCGCCATTACTGGTGCGTAGGAGGGCGGGGCCGCGCTCTTCAGCGTGCTCGCGCCAGTGCTTGGCGTTTTTCCGTCAGAAAACCAATCCTTAAACCAATCAGGTGCCCACGACATGGCCGTGTTAAAGGCATCCGTAATCATCCCCTTAAAGGCGTCTTTGACGCGGCTTGCCGTCTTAACAATGCTGGTGACCACACTGTCGACCATATTGCTAAAGAGATTCTTGATTTCCTGCCAAAGTGTCTTGACGGTACCAAGAACGGCATTCACGACTTCTTTCATCTTGGCCTGAATAACGTCAAGCCACTCGGAGAGCGTCGAAAAGAGTGAGTCACTGAGTGACGCCACTGCCGCCACGATAAAACCGAAGGGGCTTTTGGCGATCGCGGGGAATTTCTCAACAAAAGCCGTGTAACGCGCCTTCACACGATCAAACCACGCGGTAATGTCGTCCCAGAAATACCAAAGTGCGCCAACCGCAGCCACAATTGCCGCGCCAATGGCTACAGGGAGTGCACCAATTGCGACCACAATGCCTGCGATCACCTTCACCACACCAGCAATCGCGAGTGCGAACGTGAGCACGCTATTGACCGCACGGATAGCAAAGAACGCGGCCACAACCTTGAGGATGTTGCCTAAGCCCCCCATTGCATCAATAAAGCGCGAAATCCACTTGAGAGACGTGCTTATTCCGTCACCGATAGCCGCAAAGTCCACACGATCGAGCGCGTTACTCATCGCATTCACGGCCTCTGCTGCTTTGTTCGAAATCAGCTCACGATTTGCTACGACAATGGCTTGAAACTTATCGATGAGCTTCATGAGAATCGGCGCGAGCTTTCCGCCCATTCGCGCAATCAGCGAGTCAATCACAAGTTTGAAAATCCCAAACTTGTCGCCAAGCGCCGCCGCGTTCTGCACGTCTTGCGGGTCAATGATGGTGCCAAGGTCATCAGCCTTTTTGGCCATCTCATCAAGCCCTGCTGCGCCATCCTTGAGCGCGGGCACAAGGAACTTGCCTAGGTCATCACCAAAGATATTGTTCAGGATGATGGCGCGCTTAGTTGGATCCTCATTAGCCTTAACGGCATCAGCGATTTCACGCATAACGCTTGCCGCATCACGCGCCTTGCCGCTTGAATCCTTCCACTGAATATTGAGCTCCTTGAACATCTGCACAAGGTTAGCGTTCTGCCCACTTGCGGCCTTACCTAGCTGCAGAGAGAGCTTTGCTATGGCATTGTCCATCTGCTCTTGTCTCATGCCCGAGAGCATCGCGGCCACACGCAAACGCTGAAGCGCACCAGTGGCAACGCCCGCGCGCAGTGCCGCCTTATCAATCGAGTCACCAAGCGTGACAAACTGACTCACCGCGCCTGAGAGCGAAATAGCACCAACGCCCGACAATGCCGCAAAGGGCTTAGCGAGCGTTGCGCCAATCGTGCCCGCTTGATTGAGAGCGTTAGAAAAAGCACGGTCAAATGAGCGCACGTGCTTGCGCACACTCTTAAGCGCCTTTTCAAACGGTTCTGTGTTCAGGCTAAACCGCGCACTTAGCGAGAATTCCTTTGACATCGTTCAATCTCCTCCTTCTGCTCCTCATTGATGCGTTGTGCCTGCTCGGAATACTCAATCAAATCGGAAAGACAAAGGTCTTCAACCTCGTAAGGTGGAATACTCCAGTACTTAGCGAGATTGAAGACCCAATTTCTTAGCTCTCCTTCACTGAGCTCTCGGATTGGCCGAAAAAATCCATTAACGCCTCAGTGAGACGCAGATAGTCAGCTGCAGAGATCTGATCAATGACGGCATTGGGATATCGGTCTTGAAAGATGAGGCCGTAAATTGCCTCATCGTTGATATTGCCCTTAGCGCCAACGGGATAGCCGTACTTGCGAATGATCCGCGGCGTAGGCTCAATCACCTCCAGCTCAGTGACGTCTTCTTCACCAATCTGAATTGGATCGGAAAGCGTCACCTTAATCGTCTTTGGTTTACGCATGCCGCACCTCTTAGCTCATGATGATCTTATCGCCCACAAACTTGAGCGAGACCGTGCCGCCACTGCCACTGGCCGTGATTTCACCGTCGACAAACGCGCCCGAGAGCGTGACTGTCCAGCCGTTCGAAAGCTCAGCCACGACCGTCATGTTTGTGTTGGACGTGACCGCGTCGATGGGAAAGTCTTCCGTCAGCATGAATTCGCCCGAGATATAGGGCGCTACTGGCGTCTCGGAATAGCCCACCACGCCACTCGTTGCGAGCTCAGCGGTGCGCGTCACTGAGGCCATGGAATACTCAAGACTGCCATCAGCCTTGAGTGCTAGCTGCGTGCCATTGATGTACACATAGCACACACCTGAAAGTCGCTTTGTCATTCTCTTTACTCCTTATTCGTACTGAAGACGGAACTGAACCAACGTAGCAAAAATACGCAGACCATTGACCAGATCAGGCGGCAGAAGCACGTCGACACGGTTCGGATCTGTTGCGCTACGCTCCACAATCAGCGCCTTCTTAAATGCTTCGAAATTCTCGACAATGCCAAGGTTTTCAAGGCGCGAGTAGACCGCCAAAATCTCACCACGGATGATGTTGGGCGTCACAATGGCCTGACCTGCACCAAAGCGCGTGCCGTCGTTGGCAAGCTTGTGGCGCGGGAACTTCGATGTAATCACGCTCTTGAGCTGTCGGATCACATAAGCCAAGGTGTGCAACGTTTCACTGTCGAGGTAAGAGGTGTCGTCAACACCGTAGGCGTTCTTCTGGTAGGTCGTTACCGCACGCTCGATGCGCACAGCACTTGCCGTCACAGAATTGGTGGCCACACCACTCGTAAGTAAGGTTTGCTTCTCAGCGAGCGTGAAGCGCTGCCCTGCACGAGCGGGAGTGATACCCGTGAGCTCAAGACTCTGCGTGGGGCGTGCAGGGTCAATCTGCAGCGCACCATAGCTTTTGCCGACATAGGCGCCAAGAATTTCAGCAGGGTGCTGCGGCATGCCGTCTTCAACGGCCACAACCGTCAAGTGCTGGTCATTGAGACCCGAGACGAACGTAACAAGCTCTTGAGCCGTGCCGCGCTTAGCGCAATAGACGTGGCCGTAGAGCTGACTCATCGCCGACCATCGACCCGTTGCGTCATTCATGAGTACCTTGAATTCGCCTAAGAGGGAGTTATCGGCATAGGGGAAAGCGATAAAGTCGTACTCATCACTACCCATGGCGTTCTTGATAACCGAAAAGTCAATAACGCCTGCGCCGCCCGAGACCTTAGAGACCTCAACGCCCAAGCCGTCAGGTAACACTTCACCAGAGGCCACGCCGTTGTAATTCACGAAAATCTTGATGTCGTTACCATAGGCGCCTGCGTTCTTAGCCTGAACGGTCACCGTGCTCTTGCCTTCACCGTCTGCGGCCTGCGCCGTCATCGGAAGGTCACGATTAGCGTTAATGGCGTTAGCGAGTGCAACAGCCGCCTTAGAGGCCGAATCACCCTGAGCAATAGCGACTGGCAAGCGAGTGGCTCCAATGTAGGCGTAAATCACACCTGCTTCGTTAGCCGTGCCCGAGAGTGTGAACGTGCCAGACGCTTTCGAGCCGCCAGAAGGGTCCGCAAGCGGAATAGCCCACAGCTCACCCACGCTATTGTTATTGCGAAAAGCCGTGTTCATCAGCGCAAGCATCGAGCCTTGCCCGAAATAGTCCTTTCCCTGATTGTCCCCCGAGACCAAAACGGGTTCACCCGCAGTGGCCGTGCCGTCAGTCATCTGACCAATGATGAGCGCCTTGAGGTTATTGGCGCCAGTGTTTGCCATCGAATTGTCGACTTCTGCATAAAACAGCGGAACAGCAATATTCGATGGGATAGAGTTAAATGAAATAGCCACTTTCTAGCCCCCTTTCATGTTGATTGAAAATTTCACACCGTCGACATAGTCAGCAGGTGCAGGATCTATCTGGGCATCAATGCCTTCAAGCTCACCAAGCGCCTCAATTTCGACGCCTTGTGCTGTCTCTCTCCAGTCAATGTCATACGGCACATTGAATTCCCACTGAACCATGAGCCGCGCCTTGCTGACGTCGATCACGGCCTCACCGTCATAGGTAATTGGGTCTGTGTCGGGTAGCGCCGCGCCCAAAATCGCCTTAAACACCTCTTTTTTGATGTCTTGCGAGTAGTCATAGGCACGGCGCGCGGTAACGTCGTTGGCGAGCGTTAGGTAGAGCAAAACGCCAAACTGAGCCACAACACCTTGCCGATACTGATTCTCGTTAAAGGTGTAGTAATCAGCTGTCTCACCAAGCGGTAGCACAAAGGCGTAAGGTGTCTTGACGTTGGTCTTTGCTGCTAGCGCGCCGTACTCTGCTGCGCCACCCACGCGCCCTTCGAGTGTCGGACACTGCTCACGCAGGCGTTCAATGATTGAACCTAGTTTCATCCTGTTATCACCCCTGGCTTGATTGCCTCGTCGATGATGTGAGACATAACCGTGCGGTACTTTGCACGGCCATACTCATCTGCGGCCTCAATAATCCAGTCCTTTCGGCGCACCGCTACCTTCTGGCCACTACGCGTCTTATGTGCCTGCCGTGAATCCTTGCGGCCATCAAGGCTCATGTCCGCTTTCGGTGGTCTATGCCCGTAAAGTACATAGAACGGGATTGGTTCATCTCCTGTCTTTGGGTAGGAGCGCACAGCAACAGACTTACCCGTCCGTGACAGACGGTTTGTGACCGTTTTGCGCAGCGCCCCAGTGTGAAGACCAGGGAACTCACCAGCTTTAGACACTATGTTTCGGCGGCTGATGTTCTTGCGCGCCATTTTGACCACTTCACGACCAATGCCGCGAAAACCCTTCTTGAGCACTTTTGTGTCCAAGTCGGGCAGGCTTATTGGCCACTTAAGATCTACCTCAACCAAACTGCGAGACATGTTGATTACTCCTCAGCGCTAGCTTCACTCATCTGCTCGCACTCAAGAAGCGTGAAGCGGCCTGCGCTATTGACGTCGGTTATTCGCCTTACTTGATAGATAAAGCCATCAAGCTCAACTTCAGTGAGATGCTGAAGGTCAATCGGTGTGGAGACGCCCGCTATCGATCTCACATAAATGCGATGAGTCACGGTCTCTTCGGTATTGATGGACTCTAGATAAGCGCTGCCGCCAATCACTTCGAGCTTTGCCCACAGCACGGCCACAAGCTTGCGCTGATTGAGCATGTCCACCTCATCATCTGGCACCGTCTCTACCTTGTAGAGCTTGGCACGACGGTTTAACTCGCCAATACTAGGTAGTTGCATTAATCCGCCCCCATATCTTGTATGGAATCAAAAGCCCAGCAACATGTGGCTGAATCTTTAATTCCGTGGTGCCCGCGCTCTCTCGGTTTTCGTAGAGCGTGCCAACGTGTAGCAGCACCCAAAACTTGACGCTTGGCGGCACGTCTTCGACGCTATCAGCGAGCCCACCTTCACCGAAGATAGGCCGCTCAAGGTTATGAGCCGCCACGTCGGTATAAGCGACGCAGAGGCTCATGATGTAGTCGTCATCCAAGGAGTGCTCAACCCTGAGATGCTTTTTTGCCTCTTCGAGAGTTACCGCTGACTGTGGCACCTTGTCCGCCATTTTCGTCACCTCCTTCTGCCTTCTTTTCTAGAAGCGCCGCAAAGCCTGCCGTGATTAGGTTCATTGCATAAGCGTCAAACAGCTCATACTCAACGCCTTCTTCTAGCTTGCCGAACGTCGTGATCACGGTCTTTTTCATCACAATTCGCATTGTTTGCCCCTTGTAAAAAAGCCCGCTGGTGAGGCGGGCTTTATGTTTATTCGCTCTTCGGAGCAGCTGGAACAGCCAAATCACCACCAACGGCGGCAAATGGACGCTCAACCGCAAGGCCAAGTCGACGTTCTGCACGGATAGTCACGGTACCGTTCTTCACGTTGTCACCATCCTGCTCGTAGACGCCAATGGAGAGAGTAGAACGGTTATAGATCATGCCGACATTGCGCGGATCAAGCACCAAGAACTTGCCTCGCTGGATAGCCTGCGTGGTCATCACGCTCAAGCCGCGAATAGACGTGAGGCTGGAGCTCAACGCATTGTCAAGGAGATAACGACCAGTGCTGTCCTTCATGCCGCTGAGAGCAAAAGCATCAAACGGGTTCAAGAGCACATGAGTTGGGCGATACCCCTTGTCGCTAACCTTAGTGGCCGCCAAGTTGATCAAGTCGATCAAATTAGGCTGAGCAGGGAGGTCAACAGTCGTGGCGCCATGAGCCGTGAAATTGCCAGTCTTGAACAGACCAGAGATGCCGTTATTAGAGCCATCACCATTGATGAGCGCGTCTTCAACAGCCACATCAACGCCATAGAGCATGCGCGCATTGATAAAGCCCGCGAGAGCGGCCTTGTCTTCAAGCAGAATGCGAGAGATCACGGCAATGTGCGCAATGTTAGCGACAGAGAGCGTGACCTGTTCGAGTTCTACCTTAGAGTACGGGGCGGCCGCGCCTTCAGCGACAAATGCGGCACCGTTAGTGAAGGCCTTTTCACGCGTATACGTAAACGACGGGCTAGTGATAGTAATCTGCGGCAAGATCGACTCAATGGTCAGCGCGCGCAATTCGCCTTCAACGATATTGGGCTGAACATAGGGCTGAATCGTGCCAGCCGCCGTGTTAGACGTGATCATGACGGTCGCATCAGCCTTAGTTTCAATTTCTTCCGAAACAGAACGCGTCTGACGGTTCAAGAAAGTGCCGTAGCTGTTCGACTTAACAAACTGCTCACCGACAGACTTGCGCGGTTCAAAAGCGGACGGCAGGGCGTTGACGCCGCGCTGCTCAACATCAGCCAAGCGCTTGCCAACAGACTTGAGCTCAGCCATGAGGTTGTTCTGCTGTTCCTGGAGAGACTTCAACTCTGCAGCACTGGCCGTGTTCGCCATGGCCTTTTCGACACTCTCAAGAGAGTCGAGGATCTTTTTCATTTCTTCCATTATTTACTCCTTAGATGTAAGGTGTTCGGCCTTCTGCAGGATTGCATCAAGCCGCGTTTTAATAACAGACGCAATTTCCTCTTCAGACTCCCTCTGAGAATTAAAAACGTCCTTAGCCTTAGAGCACATTGCTACGGCTAATTTCTGAGATAGCCCTGAATCCCTCAGCACTTTCTCAAATTCACGTACTGACTTGATTGCCTCAATGTCAGACATCTTGACTTCACTGATGCGCGCGGCACTGTCCGCAGGGAAAGTGACTATAGAGATCTCAAAGAGCTTTTCGACCTCAAGAATCGTGCGCACATCTGTGTTTTTTTCGTACCTGTATCCATCTTTCGCTAGCGAAAAGCCGATAGAGAGACCGTCAATGGTGCCGTGAGCTAGCGCCGCCTTAATTTGCTCTGCCTCAGTGTTACCCTGAGTGAGCTCACCTTCGACGCGCAGCCCCTTGTCATCCTCTTCAATCAGCGTCCACTTGCCGATAGGAATACCCCAAGAGTTGTGATTGAAGAACATCTTTGGCATCTCACCGCTTGCAATGACCTTGGAGAATGCTCCTTTTTCAATCGTGTCGCCATACGCATCAAGGCCACCAAATACGCTCGCATAGCCTGAGAATTTGTACCCGTCCACCGTGACATCATTGAACTTGACAGACTTTGTCTGAACGTCACTGGCGTCGTTATTGTTTGATCGTTGAACCATCTTTTGACCCCTGTCTGTTGATATCAACAACTTTTGCCAAATCATCAATGTTGAGCAGGTTGCTTTGAACCGTGAGCTCATCACCACCCTCGACTGGAGGCATGTTCTCGAGATGTCGCACTTCATTGCGCGTCATGATGCCGTTTTGAACCATGGTGGCCTCATGCGCGGCACGTTCCTGCGGAGAGGCTCGCAGAAGCGCGTCATAGTTGAACTCAATCTCAACATCCTCATCAGCGCCTACAAGGCGTAACTCAAGCGCCTCTTGTAGCTGTGTACACATTGGCGAAAGAGAAAACGTATGAAACCCGTTCTTGATCTGTTCAATTCCGCTGCCCCAAGTGGTTGCGCCAGACGCGCCGATTAGCACGGGCGGAACGCCAAACCAACGGCAAATCTCCTCAACGATGAATTGCCGCGTTTGCAGAAGCTGAGCATCTGCTGGCGTTAGCGACAATGGAGAGTACTTAAGCCCCTGATCAACTACCGCAAGTGAGCCGCCACCCTCAGCCATACTGCGGAATCTATTCATGATCATTTCAACCTGCTCTGGCTTTAACGTCATCTCAGTCGACAAAACGCCTGAAGGTTTACTGCGAGCCCCAAAGAGACGCGCGGCATTCATCTGTGCGTTAATGGACTCTGTCAAAGAGGCCTGCATGTAATTGACCTTAGAGAGCCCAACAACACCCGCACCCAAGCTCTTCCAGTGCACCATGTCATCACTGAGGATGATTTCGTCTCTCCCGTCCTTTTTGTACTTGTAGTAGATCGAGCCATTACTTACCGAAACAATCACTTGTTCAGAAGCTAGCGGCACCAGCGCAATCGGCATGCCTTCAGCGTTGCGGTAGATGCGGATATAGGCGTTACCTGTTAGCAAGTAATTGCAAACTACCGTCTGTTTAAAGTCAGCTGGAGACATATAGTCATTTGGCTTTTTGTGTAATAGCCGCCACAGCTGCGAATCTCGCGCCTCTTGCCGCACCCCGTTCTTTTTCTCGTACACAAAGATAGGCAGGCTAGAGATTGTCTTTGCATAGAGCTCAATGCACGCAAAGACCGTTGGCACCTGCAGCGCTTTGTCGGGCGTGGCAGGGATTAAATGGTCAAAGAGCACATTAGTGGGTCGATTGACCTGCTGCCCAGAGCCATCGCTAAGGCCGCCAGTGCTCCATGACCGAAACCAATTAATCATTGAAGAAAGCATGATTGTCACCACTCGAATTGTTCAAAGGGGTTATCGACAGGCTCATAGTCGACAAAGGCAGGCGTTACGCGCTTAGTGACGCCAAGCGCAAAGATCATTGCCACCACACCGTCAATTTTGTTTTCTCTGAGCATGTCCGCTTTTCTTGGAAAGATGTTGTCTTTGAAGTCAATACGCGCCTCAACATTCCCCATCATCCACGTCAGCACGGGGTCATTCGGATGATTGACCAAGCCACCATGAATAAGCGCCTCAAGCTCTTTCATTGGTTCACTCATGTTTTGAACCGTGTTTCGGTACTCAACCATTGGCGCGCCCATATCGGAGAGCGTCATTGCAAGCTGTTGCGCATTCCATGGGTCATAGGCAATGGCCGACACAGAAAAACGCGTTAGGTCTTGCTCAAGCTCAGCTTGAATTTGAGTGAAGTCAGTGATCACATCACCCGCTACAGTCAAATAGCCCTTCTCTGCCCACGTTCCGTAATTGATGACAGAGGCACCGTTACGCTCAAGCGCCATCCTTGAGAGATAGAACCGCGGGAAAACTGTGATGCTTCCATCCTCTTCACGGAAGAGATACACCTTAGCCGCAATGTCACTCTTGGCCGACAAGTCGAGACCGATAAAGCACTCTCTGCCTTCATAATCTTCAAGCCGTAGATCATCGCGGCCGCACTCATTCCACTTTTCCATGTTCATCCACAGTGAAGACGCCTTACACCACACATTGAGATGCTTGGTCAAAAAGTTTGTCTTGGCTGCAGGCTTCACTTGTGCTTGCTTCTGGAGCGACAGAATGCGGTCAGGGTCTACCGATATCTTCCAGTTAGGATTGGCCTTGATAATCGCCTCTTCTGAAGTCCAATCGTCACCGTCGTCAATCGTGTAGATGATTCCAAACTGAGATTCATCCTCCACAACGCCTTCAAGCACATGCCGCGTCATGGAGCGCACTTCAAAGCAAATGCCATGTACATTACTGCCTGCCGTGGTGATGCACCAAAGTAGCGATGATGGGCGCTTGCCTAATGATGTTTCGACAACGTCATAAAGGTCTCGCGTCTTGTGTGCGTGTAGCTCATCCACGATTGCAAGATGAGTATTCAAGCCGTCAAGGGTTTTCCCGTCCGAGCTTTTTGCACGACACACACTATTCGTCGACGGCACAAGCATTGAATGCGCGGTGATCTTAAGCCCAAATTTCTGAGTCATCGGTTTGCACCAGCGCGCCATCGTGGCAGCAGAGTCGTACACAATCAGCGCTTGATCATGCGTAGTAGCAAACGCGTAAACTTCGGCGCCAAGCTCACGGTCCGCGAGTAGGCAATAGAGCATCACGCCGCTACTGATTGCACTTTTCCCATTGCCGCGTGCCACCTCAATGTAGGCACTGCGATAACGCCGCGCGCCATTCTCGGACTTCTTCCACCCAAACACAGTGGTGAGAATGAATACCTGCCAGGGTTCAAGGTGAATCTTTTTACCTGCGAGCACGCCTTTTGTGTGCGGTAACAGTTCGATGAATGAGCAAACTCGATTAGCCTCTGCCTCATCGAAGTAATAAGGCGAGTTTTGCCGAGAAAAGCGCTCAAGATCACGTTGCTGGCGTTTACAAGCTAGCTTCACAAGTCGACCAGTAATGATCTGCCCATTCAGCACACCATCTATGTAGCTGTTCGCCACGTTCACGTAATCCTTAGAACTCATCGAATTCGTTGCTCTCCTTTTCTTCAGGAATTGCCGCCGCCACGCGCGCGCGCGAGGCAGGGGTAAATCCAAGCTGTTTTTCGCAATCCGCTATTTGCCGTTCAAGCTCCATCACGACATGAAAGAGCGGGTTTTTTACGGTCTTTGGATTGCCATTTGAGTCAAGAATCTCAACCAAAAGCCCCTCTGTATCGAGCTTCTTTGAGGCTTGCCTATACAGTGCGTAATTTCTGCAATAACGCTCAAGCACTGTGGCGTCAGTGATCTGCAGCAGACCCTTCGGACTGGCCGTCAACACTAGAGCCCACAGCTTTTTCGCCTCTTTCTTCAGACCAATTGGCGGCGTGTTCGGATCAAGCGCCATCTCCGACGAAAATTGCGGCTTTTGCGCATTACTCAACGCTCTACATGGCTGCAGAGTGCCGCGCCGCGCCTTCTCTGAATCAGGTAGCCGCGGTCTTCCCATGAAACACCTCCTCACAACCAAATTTCAGCTTTTTGCGCCTGCGGAAAAAATCGTTTGGAATTTTGCACGCACGTGTAACGACCTCGGATGCGCGGTCTCCGTCACCCAAATTGGACTTTTGACCCGCCCCTCCCCCTATGGCGAAACTTGCTGAGTTATCCACAGGATTTTGATATTTATCCACAAGAAGCTGTGGATAACTACCGAAACGGCCACTGCGCCAGCAACACCCAATAAAAAAGCGCCACCAATCTCGCGGATTGATGGCGCAATGCCCAAGGTAATTTGAGAGAGTCGCCAGGTAAATGAAACAAGTTCAAAAATTACCAAGGTTGATGGATGACCTAGCAACTCTCGCAAGTTATCTTGGCGCCCATGATGCGCTACCACCATGGGCGCCAAGCGGGGAATAATCATCTAGTGAAAGATGATGTCGAAACGCAACATAGCAACAATTATTCTCGTTGTAAAGTTAAGTGGTGCGGAACAGCAACCCTACTGGAGAGCGCGCCCCGCATTGTTTTCTTTAGCCCTTGTCCTTTTCTTGCTTCTGTTCCAGTCCAAAGCCGCCATCTTCACTAGCGGTCTTTCGACTGTGGCACGAATGACATAAGGCTTGCCAATTGCTTTGATCCCAGAATAGGGAGCGATCACCCTTGTGCGGAATGATGTGATCAACGTCCGTGGCCTGCGTGATGATTCCCTTCTTAAGGCACTCAACACATAACGGGTTGGCCATCAGGAACACGCGCCGCGCAGCCTGCCACCGTGACCCATATCCACGCGCCGAGCTATTGCCACTACGCTTTACGCGCCGCGCTTCACGCTCCTTGCGTAATTTCTCTTCGATGCGCTCGCGCCGAACATCCATCACTTTCTTATGTTCAGCACAATAGCTCACACCATAAGGCACGCACGCTTTGCATCCAGGGAAGCTACAAACTTTCAAAATAGGCATATGAGCACCTAATCGTTAGGCTCCAAAAAGTAAAGGCACCATGTCAAAGACACAGTGCCTTACCTTGAAGCTTTTCAGACTGAGTTGAAGAGATGTTTGCCTCACACGGTCAACAAACATCGCCAGTCTGAGTAGAACAAAAAAAGCCAGTATTTCTACCAGCCTCATCTTCTACTCTTGAAAACCCGAGCCTCTCAACGCCTTAAGGACGTCGATTTGGACGCAAGTTCCCCTACCCCAAATCGACCGACGCTGATCACACAGCTTCAAATTTTCATGAGTTCATTCTATGGCACGGTAACTTTTATGTCAAGCGATTAACGCTAGCTTTTTCCGCTTCTTTCTCCTATCTGCCGCACTATGTTCATCATCATTCGTCTGCCGTACACCATCATCTGCTCTACCTCTCGCTCTCTGATGGCTATCCTATGGCGCCGCCTTATAAGCCTCACAGGATCGACTTGGCGATAAGCGTAGCTGTAGCCAATTAGAAGTTTGATGGCCTTGTACCGCAGTGGTGCCATTGGCATTCTTTGCCAAGCTGCTTGAATTAGAAGCGCGTCTTCTACATCGACGGGATCTACTGGCGGCACTCTCTGCTCTTCTTCCTCTTCAGGTAGCTGAAGCTTTGCGAGTGGGCTCATGTTTCGTTTCGGGCGCCCACGCGCCCACCGCCCCCAATTTATTAGCCGCTCTTCGAAATCATCCTCTTCACTCATGTGCCGCCCCAAAGCAATGTGACATGCCCAATCCTAGCAACTAGGCGCGTGACGCGCTCATTGGCTCGCGCCTTCATCCACTCGCTATTGCAAGGCCACAACGACAGCAATGATGGTCGTTACAATCACCCAAATTGCATTGAACACAATCAGGTAGTGGTAAAAGTTTGACCTGTACCACTCATCCATTGTTCTACAGTACTTCTTTCTCTTTTCACTTAAGCGGTCAGCTAGGTCACTACCCCAATAGCCCTCCCAAATTACGTATGAGAGCGCATAAGCGGCCACAGCGGCTACAGAAAACCGCCAACCATTAGGAGCCATAAGTGACGAAATGACTGCCGCAATCGCAATAAAATAGACCAATGGGTTTAAGCACAGGCATGTAGCGAATACAAACCAAAATGAATCTTTGTTGATTTTCATTTTTCCTTCCTCGTAATTCGATTTAATGGCGCCACCTAAACGCGCGCCTCACTCACGCATATCGTTACGCTGTCCGCGTCAGCAAAGCTCTTTGTGGCACTAAGCTCAACTATTTGGCAATCGTCGTGGTACACGGTACCGTTCATGCCGTCCAGTACGGCCTTAATGAGGTTGTCAATGTCGGGCTTTTGTGTGTGCGGGTAATCGACTCCCTTGTGTGACTTTGGTCGCTTGAAGTGAAACGACAAAAACACTCGCGCCGCTCCAGTAATTTGTTTGTAGCGTCTACGCTTCATGTAACTGCGGCACTCAATCCTTATCGCCGATTCATAGGCTCTGGTGGAGTAGGGCGTGTAGACATTGCCACGGGCGCCAACGCGTGGCCGCCCCTTTGCCTTTGGCTCAATGTCAATCTCAAGCCACATCATGTTTTCCTTTTTATCCATCACAATCTCACTTCTTCTTTCGATTGAAAAACAGATAGTCAAACACCTCACCGAGAAAGAGGATTGATGTCAGCAAGCCGCCAAAGATGAAAAGTTGTACCCAGAACATAGACATATTTGCCGCATGACCTTTGTAAGTCAGGTACGCAAACTCAACGATAGGGCACAGAAGCGAGAGCTTAGCGACCGCATATACGGCGGGTCTAAATTCATCCAGTGTTGCCAATAGCGCGAGGTAGAACGTCATCAACAGGGCTAAGTTACTCATTCAAGCCCCCTAGCTGTGGGTATTTAACGCGCTCAAGCAATGTGAAATACCCATCTTGCTCTCTGCGGGCCTTTCTTGACTCAATGGCGCTTTTGACCGCCATCGCCGCACGAAACACTTGATTTCGGATTGAGCGGCTGTCTTCCAGGCGTGAAGTACCATGACGGTTGGTAATACGCTCCCACATGGGTCTATGCGCAATGACCGTAATGGCGTTCAAGATGCACACGTGCCCGTAACTATCCTTGTAGCCCAGAGGAACGAAAAAGCGCCCCTGGCAGATAAAGCAGCCAACCACAATGAAACCGTCCATTACTCGGCGCCCATTAAGCTCTACGCCGCCGCGTAGTGCCGCTTCACTAATCACCCAATCGTCACTGTCTTCTGCAGCCTTCCACCCCAAGGCCTCATCAAACCTATCGGCGTTCTTGAGCGCCTTAGCGCACTCCTCTCTAGCCTTTGCAAGGACGCTGTCCTTTAAGGGAGTGGCGTGTTTCTTCTTCATTCGATTCCACGGCCTATCAGCCATTGGTCTGCACTTTTGGTTTACTGAAGGTCTCAATTCCATGTCTTCACCCGAATACATCAATCCGCAACGTTGACATCAAAACATTCGTCAATGGTCATTCCCCTAAGGCTTTTCTTTTTGCGGTAATCACCCCAAGCGCACACGACAGGGCAAAACAGCATAGGCACGCGGCTAGCGATAGCGGCACCAACAAAGTCCATTAGCCCCTCCATGTTCAAGTTTGAAATCAGGACGGTCGGGAATCCTCGCTGAGAGCGCGCATCAAGCACCTCTTGTAGCTGTGTGCGTTCAAACTCACTACCCGTTGTGCGTCCAAGCTCATCGACGATCAATAGCGGCACAGAGCCAAGCGCTTTGGTGGCCGCGTTAGCGGAAACAGAAGAGCCAGGGCGGAAAAAGTTGAAGAATGTAGGCGCGGTCAAGAACACTGGCGCCAAGCCGCTCTTTCTCACCTCATTGACGATGGCGTTAGCTAAGTGGGTCTTTCCCGTGCCGAATGAGCCGATAAGCAGCAGACCGTTCTTGCTTTTTTCCTTATTGCCACTCATGAGACGCGCCATCAAGCCTTCAGCAAATTTGCGCGCCGCCATTACTGCAACCTTTTGATTCCTATTGCTATCGTCGACACTGAACGTCTCGAATGTCTGCTTTGCGTCATAGGGCGTTGAGTAGCTACCGAGGATTGCATCAGCCTCACGCTCCAGTCGTTGCATGCGGCTCAAGAATGCGGCACGCGCACGCAATTTCTCTTCGGCCTCAGCAGCGCACTTTGGGCACCCAGGATTGCTTGTGTTTTTGAGCCTGCTCCACGTGTAGCAGCCATGCACAGGGCAGTACTCGTGAACACGCGCCGCCGCCATTCTTTCGAGCTGTGCATTCAACAAGTCAGAGGCCTGCATAGGTTTGTTCTGCTTAAAAGTTTCTGTTGCCATCATCATGTTTTCCCCTAGTGACTTTCCCCGTGATAGCCGTTAATCGGCACGCGCCGTGTCGCCGTAGAGCGGCGATAAGTCGTAATAGTCGACGTCACCCTGCAGCGCTTGGCTGATCTTTGCGCGCCGTTCCGTCTCTTGCTGTCGTGGTGATTTCTGATGCCGTTTTCCGTACCATTCGGCGTTAAAGCCCTGCCATCCTTGTTCGAGCTGGAAGGTCATGGCTTCTTGCAACGTTAAGCCCGCCTTTTCAGACTCTCGGATCATGGCATTGAGCATGTACGGCGTGACGCGCACGCGCTTGGAGCGATTGCCATTGGCGCCACGGCTCTTGAGCTCACACCAATTCGCCCAAACCTCGTCGCTAACGCCTTCAGGCTTTTGGACAGACTCAGGCTTTTGGCCTTCAGGGTCTTGGGCTTGGCTAGCCTTCTTGCGGCCGCGCTTCTTCGGAGCGGCCACTGGCGCCGCCGCTTGCGCCTGATCGTTCATTGGCGGCAAAGGCGCTTCTGCGGTCGCTACCGACTGAGCGACCTCAGTGCCCGACAAAACGCCATCGGTTTCGTAAAACGAGTTGAGCATCTCGTCGACGTTTTGCGGAATTTCGGTTTTTGTTTCCCCCACACCCCCTTCTATCTCTTTATTACTTATAGATATATCTTTATATATAAGGGGGGTATGGGGGGAAATTGAATTTTCTTCAGTGTTGTTAGCGACTGGCTTGCGAGTCGCTAGCGAGTCGCTAGCGAGTGGCTTTTCTGTCGCTTGCGAGTCGCTAGCCACTTGCTTGCGAGTTGCTGACTTCTTGGAAACCCTTGTCTTTTGGGCGTTTGCGCGATTGCGTTCACTGCGCTTCTGAGATTCTGCAAGCAGTGCGTCACACTTTTCGTTGTGATATTTGCCGTCACGCAATTCAAAAAACTGCTCCAAAACAAACTCAACTGCATTTTCGCTAGCGAGTCGCTTGATGTTCGCTACCCAGTCGCTAGCGAGTGGCTTGCCAGTCGCTAAATACTGGTCAACCATGTCAACGAAAATCCCTTTCTGCTCGAAAGTGAGAAATTTCGTTTCCATGGCGTAGTCGCCGATATTGTGTGTGTACGCGTTCATAGTTCACCTAATTGAGTTCACACGCCTTAGTCACTTAACCCGTCGACGTCAGCGGCGCCGCGCGTTCCGTTCAGACTCCGTTGATTCCGCATTCCTCGCGCCAGTACTCTAGAGACATGAACTTGCTCATCAACGTACTGGCTCAACGCAATGACAATCACGTCCTGCCGAGATACGCCAATCGCGACGGCAATCAAGTCAAGCGCCTCAACAAGCTCTTTTGGAGCCTTCAGGCGCAGGTCAAAATCACCTTTGCGTAGTTCTGGACGGATGAACATTTATTAGTTACCAAAAGGGGGAAAACGCTTCCAGGTCTTGAGTTTGGGGAATCTGAACCGCAGGTCATTCTCTCTGGTCTTACTCATCCCAACTTTTACCCACTCGCTAATTGATGGCTGCGCTACTCCAAATAGCTTTGCCGCGGCTGTCTGCGACCCAAGTTCTTCGACCAATGCACGGGCGATCTGCGCCGACCGTTCATTTGTTGTCATGGTTATGGCTCCTGTTGTTTTATATAGGCACTACTATATCATGACATAGCCATAGCTTGGATGAGTTGCTATAGGATTTTTTATATATGAACACTCTCTCAGAACGCATCCAGTGGCTCCTTGAGACATTCGATATTTCTCAAACTGAGCTTGCTAAATTGGCAAATGTGAAACAGCCTTCTG
Source organism: uncultured Sutterella sp. (assembly GCA_902463725.1). GTDB lineage: Bacteria > Pseudomonadota > Gammaproteobacteria > Burkholderiales > Burkholderiaceae_F > Sutterella. Next base: position 54,711 of record CABQGK010000011.1, read on the forward strand.
TTGCCAATTGGCTCAATGGCCGCACAAAAACACTCACATCAGCAGTGGCGTTGAATATCTGCTCTAAGTTGCCAGTGCTGATGCCTTGGCTTGTCTATGGGCAAGGCGATGCGCTTGCCGCTGGCGCCAGTGTTTCCGCCGTCGACACGACAGAGAATTACGACTCAGCCGATGAAGATGACCCACTCGTTTACATTCAAGTTTCAGGAATAAGCTGTAGCGCCGGCCCCGGATTTATCCCTGATTTCTACGAGGATGAAACAAGAGAATCTCGCGCTTATAGACTCAGCTGGCTACAGAAGCACCATTACAACCCAGAGAAATTGAAGGTGTTCACAGTAACGGGCGAGTCCATGGAGCCGCTACTGTGGGACGGTGATTCCATTACCGTCGACACAACACAGCGAGAGATTAGAAACGATCGAGTATTTGCATTCACGTATGAAGGGGAATTCAGAGTGAAGCGATTGCGCAAGCAGTTGGACGGCGGGGTTTTGGTAATCTCAGAAAATCCAAGTTGGCAGCCTGAAAAGATTGCCGCCCAAGACACAGAACGTCTATTCATCATCGGAAGAGTGATAGACAAATCAGGCTCTGGTGGACTCTAACCCTATCGCGTAAAAGATTGCGCCCTGGCACTCACAGTGTCGGGGCTTTTTGTTGCTCGCAAAAACTGCACAAGTTAGCTAGTACTATAAAAAATAGCCGCTCCTATTGAAACATTCGTGCGCACCTGATATAGTTATGCCTATAGCTAATTTAGCAGGAGAGCACAATGCTTGAGACATTCTTTGCCACCTTCTTCACGGTCTTCACGGGCGAGCGCTATCGCCCAGGAGAGCACCGTCAGCTTGCGCGGCAGTTCGCTGCGCTTCTCATTGGGCTGTCTCTGGTCATCATCGCGCTGTGCTACCTGAAGGCTAATTACGGAGTCGAGGCCGCCGCATGGTTGGCTGCGCACTTTGAACACTAATCGGTTAACGGAACAAAGGGGAATATCACCATGACGACTCGAGAAGAACGCCGCCGCGAGTACAAAAGGTACATCGAGGACATGAGCGAATTGATGAGTATGCAACACGGCTACAAGTGCTCTGCGGGAGTATTGCACGTCGACAAAGTCTATAGCGACGAATCGAGTGACTTGGCATTAGATGTTCATTTCGTGCCCTCAGCCATCCTTACCGCAGAACCGAGCGCATGCGTGCGCATCAGTCCAGATGAAATTAGAACCTATGTGTCATTGCGCCTGACTGATGAAGAGCTTGAGCAATACGAGTCACTCCTGCCGCTTGCTGGCAAGGACTTGCACCGTGCTGAACAAGAGTTTGTGCTACAGCGATACATGTTGAATGTCTACCGATTATTAGTAGATCCAATGTGTAGTTCTTTGCTTGGTAACGTCAATGAGTGGCGAAAGGGGCAATTCGACTTTCTTGGGAACAGCCTTGAATTTTTTGGCCTCACCGTTGAAAACGGCTGCTTAAAGGCGTGCGCGCAAATTGGCGCTATTTATTTGTTCGATCCAGTCAGGATTGACAAATTTGTTCACTGCATTTTTGCATTTTTGTTAGGGCTATGCGTTTGCGTGCCGAAAGCTTTTGAAATGTACAAGGAAGAGGGCGCCGATCTTTTCTGCGGCTTCAAAAAACTAACGCGCCCGAATATCAACATCATCAGAGTCTAACACCTAAGGAGACAAACATGCTCGTTACTTACTCAGCACTAGAACCGTTTCTTCCAACTCTGCGACGTGTCGAAGAAAATGGCAGTGGCTTCAACGGAACTTACGAAGTTTGCAAAGAGCTTGAAGATAAGGCTATTAACAACACCCTCACGTCAGAAGACTTGCGTAATCACATCATGGCGGGGATGAGTATCGCTGTAAGCCGCAACAAATTTGATCTTTTTCAAGCGCTTTGTGGCGCGTCCAGAGCGTTAGGCGAGCTTGAAAAGACAGCAACCGCCTAAGCGACATCCTCGCTGTGACAGTGTGGCCGCTGTAGCAGCGAGGACGCCAAATACCACGATGGGAAGCCACAAATGAAAAAACTAACTCTCGATGACATTGAGCGATTGAATCGCGTTCTCAACTCACTGCAACTAAAAATCAATGAATGCAAGGAAATATTGAGGGCACTTAATGAAGTCGCTTTAGCTAACGAGCGCGGAGCGGATTGCCACGGGGTCGTAATCCAGTACAGCGATCACAGAGCTCTCTTCAGCTATGAAAAGGCTCTTGGAAAGCTGACGGTTTGCGTTTTTGGAATTCTTCTATTTGCGCGTTGTCTCAAAAAGAACCTTCGAGCTTAATAAAGTGAGCTTGAAAAGAAAGCAAATGCCTAAGTAGGCACACAAGTGGCAGACATGAAAAGCCTAACTCTTGATGACATTAAGCAATTGAATAGCACTCTCGACTTACAGTACCGCATCATGTGTGAATGCAAGGAAATATTGAAGACACTCAATGAGTTCGCCTTGGATAAAGAGCGCGGCTTTAGTTTGAGGTATGGCACGCGCGCTCTCAACCTTAATGGTCACATCCAGTTCGTCGACTATGAAACTGCTCTTAGGAGTCTGATGGTTCGAGTTGCTGGGATTTGTATATATGCGAGCAGTCTCGAGCAGATCATTGACGCTCAAAAGGAGTAACACATGTCCAACGAAACGAACGCGAGCCATCTCGCCGAGTCTATGCAGGATGTGGTTGAGCGTCTCTTTGGAACTGAAGACGAACCATTGAAGACCACAGCGACCAATCCTAACTGCGACGAATTCGTGAGCACACTGCGTGACATTAAAAGCGCCATTGTGGCCATCATGGACGCGGCTGGAGATGCTAGAGACACGCTTGATGAGGCACATATCTCAACAGAGATACATGGCAAGCCAAGAACGCCAGTTACAGATGAGCTTCTCAAGATGTGCGTCAAGGATGTTCAGGAGAGCGCCAGCAAACTTGAGAAATTGCTTGAGCCCGTTGAAGACATTAATCAGCGCATTTTGTCCCTTAAGTACAGCCTAGCCAATCCTACCCCTGAAAAGTTTGACGCCCTCATCGCTGGCATGGATGAGGCGCTACTGCAGGTGATTTTCGAGGGAGAGCAAACGATAAAGCTGATCGACGAAGCGGAGCTGATTGCTAAAGACTTTGACCCGTTCACAACGCCTCTACCAGATCAAATCGTAGCGCTATGCGTGAAAAAGATCCCAACGTATGTGCACGTATTTAAGCAGGCTGTTGAGCGTGTAGCAATCGAAAAACAGCATTACACCGCGCTTATGAACGTAGTTAAAGCACGTGAAGCAACCGCCACGGCACCAGAGCAAAAAGACATGAGCACGACAAACCTGACAAACGCAGATATCTCCGAACTGGAGGCCATGAGCACCGACAAAGAAAACCTAGCGCCAATGGCCGTGTTTTACGGCGCCGTGCTCTCGTACATCGACCCGCATGCCGTGCTTAAGGGGTATCGCGCGGCCGCCGCCGCAGGCGCCTTGCGCAACATCTCATCTGACTTCAGAGAGCGCAGTGTGCAGAAGATTCTCCTCGCACGCGGCGTGCCACAAGAGCAGATTGTTGACTTTTCCTTGGCTGCACACTCTGAGTGCTTAGACGAATGAGTCAACTCCTCCAGTAGTGACCGAAAACACAAAAAACGTCGATTTTTATAGAGAAAGTAAAGAAAAAATGGAAGAAAACAGCAAAAAATACGCACCAACCCCTGCTGAAATCGCGACGGTTAAGCAGAGCATGAATTACGTGTTCAACAACTACAAGGGGCAGGTATTAGCCGCACTGCCCCCTGGCGTGTCCGTTGATCGCTTTCAGCGCATTGTCCGCTTTGCGGCGATGGAAGAAAATACAGCTAAAGAAATTTCAAAGTGCACGCCACAGTCTTTTGCTGCGGCCGTGGTTTCTGCCGCACTGCTTGGACTCGAGCCAGGATCTAAACACGGTCTCTGCTACTTTGTGCGGTTCAAGGATCAATGCAATCTACTCATCAGCTACAAGGGAAAGATTGAGCTTGCACGCCGTGCTGGGCACCTCATCAGCATATCCGCCAATGTCGTGCGTAAGAACGATCAATTCAGCTATGACTTGGGCACCAATTGCTACGTGAAGCACCATATGCCGCTGGACGGTGACCGTGGTGAGATTATCGGCGCCTATGCCGCCGCCAAGCTCAAGAATGGTGGTGAGCAAGTCTATATCCTGACCAAATCAGACATTGAAGAGGTTAAGGCGGCAGCCACAACGCGCTCGCCAAACAACAAATTGCCTGCTACGTGGGTCAAACATGAAGAGGCCATGATCAGAAAGACCGCGATCAACCGCCTCATGAGCCTCATCCCCGTGTCTCCCGTGATGATTCAAATGCAAGAGACCGTTGAACAGATCAACGGCCACGGCGCCACTGAGTACGTCGACAGTGATGGTGTCGTTCACCGTCCGAATGACCCTGACGCCGAAAGTTACATTGATGTTGATGACATTGATGAGGCTGAAGAGATTGCCGCTATTTCCGCAGATTAGTTGAGGGCGCCATGGGCTATCTGGAAACAATGGAGCAGATCAACAAAGTGCTTTCTCAGCTGCCGTTCTATTACGGAGCAAAGGCCTCATTTTGCAGAGAGGGTAAAGATCACCCCGCCGCTAAGGTCGCTGCTGACTTTGTGTTTTTCATCTATTCGCCTAACTTGTGTCACACAGAGCGGAACGGTAATGATGCCGTTTCAATCGCGTTCCCTGAATGGCGAAAAGCTGAACAAGTGATTGTGAGCCTGTACAAAGAGTCTTCGACCCCTACCGTATGTGTCCGTAGGGGCGGCACGCGTGTTTATATCGGATTTTCCATAGAGATGCCTGATTGCGTATACGACATTTTCCAAAAAGCTCGCATCATGTCAACGATTGGGAGTCACATTGATGGCTATTACTAACGACAGCAACAGAAGCGAAACGGTAGCAAAACTAGCTGAACAAATCGCGGCACGCGCCTATGAGATCTTTGGTGACGGCTACAAGGGGCACCGTTGCGTTATCGCCAGTACGGATGACGCGGAAGAGATCGAGCGCGAGCTTAATGCCGCTTTCGAAGTAATCGAGGTGATACAGGGCAAGCGTAGTGATGGTGAAAGGTTCATTTTCTCTGTCGAGCTGGCAAGCAGCGAGGAATTGTTCTATTTGGCTGAGGTGTATGAATGCCTAAACGCGACTCTTCCAGACGGAGCCTTAGCAAAGGTTGTGATCAACGGTAGTGGCGAAACAAGCTCAACGATACTAGTCAAATTCGACATTAAGCACGCTTGCTACCAAGTGAAAACAGGGCACTTAGCCTTCACGCTACACCTAGGTCAAGAGGAATTAGAAAACGACATTGTCGTGAAGAGTTTAAAAGAAGAGCAGGGTGGCGAAAATGGCACGGATGTATGACCAAAACATTGAGCTCATTGCTGAAACAGCGCGCCGACTCTTCAGCTGGCGCCTTAATGAAGTAACAGAGATCACCGTGTACACAAAGGAATATCCAGTGTCACGCCGCACCGTCACCGACTGCCTCAAGGTGCTTGAAAAAATTGTCAACGGTGACTGCGTAGCAAAGTATGTGCGCCACAGTGGTCAATTGATGATGACTGGCTATGTTTGGCGCCAGCACTATGGCGTTGTGCCGCACATCACCTGTGGTTCGCTGCTAGTCGACACCATGGAAAAGCAAGCCGTGTTTCTGTGCGACGGTGTTGGGTTCACATTGAAGCTCAACACATTGCTGAGTGATTGGGTAGATATCGCATCTGCCCCATTTATCGATGGAGTCGTGAGCCATGCCTAAGAACTCTGCACCGAGAAAGAAGTACAAGCCAAAGGCCGTATTTCAGCCAGGTCTCTCTAAGCGCCAGTTTGCTGACATTGTCGATGACATTCTGACGCTTGAAGGGAAAATGTACGCACACCTGCACGACGGCACCGCGTCTGTTCATGACGTCTACCGCGTACACAAGTGCTTAGTGGCCACACAGTTCATCGTGCTCTTCCGTGAAGACCTGTTTCCAGAAGACCAGCTTGGCGAATGGTTTGAACAGTTCCATTCAGCAGGTAAGGCGCTAGTGAGTGTAATCAATCGCGGCGCCAAAGGCGGGCGCGTGGTGTGCACTGGCGATGAACTCACTGCGATCCTAGATATCTGCTCTGTGATCTTTCCGTTCTTGAAAAGTGAACTCGAAGCGGCGCCAAAGTCCACGTCAATCTGCTTCTTGGCTAGCCAAGCTATGTACGCAGACTCAACGGAGTGCGCAGCCAAGACGGGTAAGAGGTCATTCTGTGCCGACAGAAGGGAAGTGAAGCGCTACTACGAAAGAACGGTGAGCGAGATGCTCAACGGCACCATGGTTAAACGCGCCATCAAAAACCTAACGGGAGAGTCAATCAAAACGGAAGAAATTCCAAGTCTGATAAACAACCTAAGCAATGACGTAACAAGCACCATGCTGATTTGAGATTGAAAAGAAAGGGGGAATAATGATTAAGACAATTGAACCATGCTTGCCGAAGAAAGATCTCGCAAAGTACTTGGGCATTTCCGAGCGCACTGTAGATCGCTATGTTGTTGAGGGCATGTTACCTAGTGGCATGCGGCTTAAGCGAAAGCTGATTTGGCGCCGCGACATTGTAGATCGCTGGCTTGGTATGACAGAGTATGAGAGAGCTTGTGAGAGAGAGCGCTTGGAAAACGCCTATTACAAGTACTAGCCCGCGCGGTTTCAGAGAGGTTGATATATGTGCTTGAGCACGGTAAAATGTGATTGCCACGTGAAAAAGACGTGGTCGGGATTGGCGTCCCGTCTTCATAGGTGCATAGCGCCGTCATTGTCAAATGCGGCTTTTTTGTTGCTATGCGTAAGGGAGTAAAGCTTGCTTACACCCTTAACAAGTCTCCTATTACGGGCGGACTTGTGGGCTCCTTTGGGAGGCCGTTTCCTATGAGCGGTACGCCAACCTGCAAGTCTGCCCACCACCTATTGGCGTAGTGGTTGGCGGTTCAATAAACTGCATCATAGGAGTTTGCCATGGCAAACATCATTAAGCCTACGGCTTCTCAAACGTTCTGCTTTGAGAACGTCAAAATTCGCGTTTTTGGCGATCAAATCAACCCATTGTTTTCCGTTGCTGATGTCTGCGAGGCCTTACAACTCGCAAACCCAACAATGGCGATCAAGAATCTTGCTCCGTTTGAAAAAACGACTGTGCAAGTTGCCATTCCAAACCCCAACGTTAACGACCCTAAGTTAAACTTAGGGTCGTTCACGCGTGAAGTTAACGTTGTTAACGAGTCTGGTTTGTACACTCTGATCCTTCGTAGTCGAAACGCCTTAAAAGAAGGTACCCTCGCTTACAAGTTCCGTCTGTGGGTAACTAACGAAGTCCTCCCATCCATCCGCAAAACGGGACGCTACGAGCTCCCGCGAGACACCATCAACGTCGAAGAGCAGTACACCATCCGTAAGGCCGTTTCCGCCAACGCTAACCGTACTGGACGACACTACAACACGGTTTACAACGAACTCTACGACGCGTTCAAGATTCCGCGTTATCAGGAACTCAAGCGCACGGACCTCAAGGCCGCGCTAGAACTCCTCCAGTACAGCGACACAGCAACCACAAAGGCGCCAACCAACGATGGCTGCTTGGTGCTCTCTGCGGATGACGCAAAGCGAATCATGGACTTTGTCTACTGCTGGCGCTATCTCTTTCGACCACAATTGGATATGGTCTTGAAGCTCCTTAGAGTTGTGGAATCGCCTATGGGCGCGAGACTCCATGACGCAGTGACCGCGATGAACCTGCCGCTTCTTGAAAACACACTTGCTGAGCACGGTTTCGTGGTCAAAGAGATGCCAAGTTACAAGTACCTGACATCAGAAGGTCAAAAGTACTAACCTAATAGCACGGGGGCGCATAGCCCCCTTTTTCATTCCTCAAAGAGCGCATCAGCCCACGCCTGCATAATCGGGCGCCGTTGCTCCAGTAGGTCAGAACGTTGATAGGCCTGAGAGACTGCATTACCTGTTGCATGCATAAGCGACTTCTCAGACAGCACCATATCCTGCCCTGTCTCTGCTGCCCAATCTCTGAAAGTTGAACGCAAGCCGTGCATGGTGCCGTGCCCGAGTGCTTTAAGAATCATTAGGCGCGGACTCTCTTTATTGATGTGCTGGTACTTGCTCTCAATAGGGCTAGGAAATATGTACTCATTCTCGCGCGGCAGTGCATTGAGTAGTTCAAGCGCTTGCGTCGATAGCGGCACTCTGTGCGGGTAGGGCTTGCCATCTTTGCGCCGCTCTGGTGGGCACGACCACACCGCGGCATCGAAGTCAATCTCATCCCATTTAGCGGGCACAAACTCGCCTACACGCGCCGCTGTGAGCATGCCAAAGAGAATAGCGCTTGCGGTGATAGGGCGCTCAGCAGGGTCACGCCAACGCGCCACAAGGCTACGTGCCTCATCGAACGTCAGGGCCTCATGATGATCAACCTTAGAGACCTTACTTGGAGACGGCAGAAACATATCGAGATTGCCGCGCCACACACACGGGTTCATTGCCTTGTATTTGCCCGTGGCAATAGCGTAGTTGAAAACCGCTTCAAGGCGCCCCCTTACCCTATTGGCGGTCTCGTTCTTTTCGTACCAAATTGGCTTAAGCACCTCTAGCACGTCATCACGGTCAATCTTGTCGACTGCCCTATTGCCGAGAATTGGAAGGGCATATGTCATAAGAGTGCTACGCCACTGTGCCGCATGCTTTTCGTTTCGGCATTGCTTTGTCTCCAGGATGACAGGGAGAGCATCAGTGAGCAAGTTTGAGAATGTGTATGGAGGCGTGCGCTTCTTCAGCAATTGCTCCTTTGTGTCATCTCGATTATCTCTAGGGTCAATGCCGTCATCGAGCATAGCGGTGTAGCGCGCCGCCCGAGATTTTGCCTTAGGCAGTTTGACCTTAGGATAGGTGCCAAGGCTGAGTTCAAAACGTTTATTAGAGATGAAATAGATATAGACCCATGACGGGTTGCGATTGGCTGATGAGTACACTCGCAGGTAAAGTCTGTCCCCGACAGAGTGCAAACCAGCGCCAAGCTCTGGAATGTTTTTTGCTGTGACTTTCATAAGTGATTATTCCCCTAATCACTATTCTACGACACACGGCAAAAAGTGCCATAAGGTTTGCCATAAGGTTAGCGGGCAAAACGAGCTTATTTTTGTCTAGTTTTGTCGAAGTTGGGGATTTTGAGAAAACGGCGCAAACCCTTGAAAATACTGAGCTTTGCCTTGATTTTGCTGGAGTATCAAAGAGGGGACTTTGGCGGAAGGAGAGGGATTCGAACCCTCGATACGGAATTTCCGTATGCCGCCTTTCCAGGGCGGTACATTCAACCACTCTGCCATCCTTCCGAGATGTGCAACGGAGACGCTGGGTTTAAGCAGCATAAAATGTCGCCGTCTTGTTGAGAGGAAGAAGTATACACAACTTCTGGGTAAATGCCAAATGAGCACATCCTAAAAATACGGTATTTAGTTTCAGAGTGTTCAAAGTCGCGCCCGCCTTGGCGGTGTTTATTTGCGCAGGTATTCCTCGGCACTGTCAGTGGAAAAAGTGATGGCGTCCGCTACGCGCAGTGTGACACAATCGAACTATCAGCGCGTGAGGAGGCGGTGAGCGCTTGGCGACCTCTCGCCCAAGAGAGAGGTAGAGCACTTTGCTAAACTTAGCCCGCCCGAAGAAAGGGAGCGTGCTGCTCGCACTTAGATCTGCAGCAGGTAGCTTTGCGACGACGCGTGTTGCCCGCCCCTAGAAAGTTTTCGCAAGAAGGATGTCTGTATATGCCTAGTAATCAGTATGAAACTCTGATGCGTCATGTGTTCGAGCATGGTACGCACAAATCGGATCGAACCGGCACGGGGACGCGTTCCGTTTTCGGGTACCAGATGCGTTTTGATCTCTCAGAGGGGTTTCCTCTTGTGACAACCAAGAAATTGCACATTCGCTCGATTGTGCATGAACTGCTCTGGTTTCTCAAGGGCGACTCCAATATTGCTTACCTGAAAGAAAATGGCGTGAGCATTTGGGATGAGTGGGCCGATGAGAATGGTGATTTGGGGCCAGTCTATGGAGTACAGTGGCGTAGCTGGCCAACGCCAGATGGCCGCCATATTGACCAAATTAGCAATGTGCTACACCAAATTCAGCAAACGCCTGACAGTCGCCGAATGATTGTCTGCGCTTGGAATCCTGGCGAGGTAGATCGCATGGCGCTACCACCGTGCCATTGCCTCTTTCAGTTTTACGTGGCAGATGGACGCTTGAGCTGCCAGCTCTATCAGCGTAGCTGTGACATCTTCTTGGGTGTGCCCTTCAATATTGCGAGCTATGCCTTGCTCACGCATATGTTTGCACAGCAGTGCGGGCTTGAGCCTGGTGAGTTCATTTGGACAGGGGGTGATTGCCACTTGTACGATAACCACATGGAGCAAGTGCAGTTGCAGCTGTCACGCGAGCCGCGCCCGTATCCGAAGCTCGTGATTCATCGCAAGCCCGATTCACTCTTTGATTATCGGTTCGAGGATTTTGAGATTGTCGGCTATGACCCTTATCCCCATATCAAAGCCCCTGTGGCTGTTTGATGGTAGGAGGCTTTTCGATGATTGTTGACATGATCGTAGCTTGTGCCGCTAACCGTGTGATTGGGGCTGGCAACCGGCTTCTCTGGAAAATCCCAGAGGATTTCGCTCACTTCAAAAGCACGACGATGGGCTACCCCATCATCATGGGTAGGAAGACCTGGGAATCACTGGGTCGAGCCCTACCGGGACGCAAAAATGTTGTGATTACCCGACAACAGAACTATCACGCCGAAGGGGCTGTCATCGTCTCATCACTTGAAGAGGCGCTCGCATTACTTAAAGATTGCGAGCGAGTTTTCATCATTGGCGGCGGTGAAATCTACCGTCAGGCAATGCCCGTGGCGGATCACATTTGGGTGACATGGGTTGGTGCAGAATTCGAGGGCGATACCACATTTCCTGCGATTAACACCGATATTTGGGAGGAGCGGGTTGTGCGAATTTTGCCCCCAACAGAAGCTCGTCCCTATGAGGTGAAGTTCTGTGAGTACCTTCGCCGATAAACGACGAAATGTGGATAACCTGCCGATTGCTTAAATTTTAAGCAATCGGTTTTTTTGCGCCAGCCCTTGACAGAGTAGCGTTTTCGGAGTATGTCCCTCAGACTTATTCACATTGCGAGAAAAAGGTTATCCACAGAAAATGTGTGTAACTCGGGGAAATTCGTCCTTTTTTGCCCGGAGTTCCTTAAGAATCAATGACTTAAAGAATTGCTTAATTTTTAGGCAGACTCAGGAAAACTCCTTAGGACTGAAGATGGCAGCGAAAAGCTTTGGCGGAGAGAGCCGAAACGAAAGAAAAAGGCGCAGTTTCTCACCGAGAAACTGCGCCTTGGAATTTGTGGCGCGGCTGGCAGGATTCGAACCCACGACCCTCTGGTTCGTAGCCAGATACTCTATCCAACTGAGCTACAGCCGCAAAAGTGCAGAACCCGTATATTACACACATTTTCTCGAATTGGCAAGATTTGAGGTCTAAATACCGTAAAGAGGGGATCTCTACCTGCGCCTTACGCTGAAATGCTACTCGCGCACGGGTTTGTGGCTTGACGCTAAGACGCCACAGTGAGCGTTGTGGGTATCAAGCACGGTGCTCAATGATGCTGATGTATTGTGTTTGCTCCCCGTCGGTTTGACTTTCCTCGCTCACAAAGATGTGGCCTGTTTGGTTACAGAAGACCTTAAGGTCTGGAATACTATGCGGGTCGGTGCTGATGATTCGAATGCGCTCACCGGCAGCCATTTTGGCAAGTGCCTTCTTTGTTTTGAGTACTGGGATGGGGCAAGCCATGCCAGGTAGGCACAACTCTTTGGTAATGGTGTTAGCTGTCATTTTTTAGGATTCCTCTGCATAGAAAAGAGGGGGCGCTTCCCGAAGGTCGCTTCCCCCTCACTCATTGGGCGCAGTGGTGCGTTGCTCGATTAGAGCTTACCTTCCACCCAAGCCGTCACGCTTGCGAGCGCAGCATCGAGCCCATCAGCGCACTGAGCGCCGGCCATTGCAAGGTCAGGCTTACCGCCACCTTTGCCGCCAAGCGGCACGGCCACGACGTTCACAAGCTCGCCCGCCTTGATACGGTCAGTAAGGTTACGGGAGACGCCAGCAGCGAGTTGCACACGGCCGTCAGCGCTTACGGTAGCGAGTACGGCAACCACTGATCCAAGCTTATCCTTAACCTTGTCCATTGTCTCACGCAACGCCTTGACGTCAACGCCGTCCAAGCGTGCGGTGAGCACCTTAATGCCCTTGACGTCAACAGCACGTTCGATCAAGGAGTCGCCGACACGGCTCGCCATGCGGCTCTTGAGCTGGTCGAGCGCCTTTTCCAAGGACTTCATGTCTTCGAGCATGGCGTCAACCTTGCCAGGGAGTTCTTCGGCCTTGACGTTGAGGCGACGTAGCACTTCGCCCAGAACCGCAGCATTATCCTGTGCAATAGCAAGGGCTTTGAAACCGGTTTGCGCTTCAATACGGCGCACACCAGCGGCAACACCTGCTTCACTCACAATCTTAAAGCTACCAATGTCACCCGTGCGGCTAACGTGGCAGCCACCGCAGAACTCGATCGAGCTACCGATGTTGAGCACGCGCACGATGTTGTCATACTTTTCACCAAAGAGCATGAGAGCGCCAGTTTCTTTGGCTTCTTCGATAGGCATGACACGTGCTTGGGTCGGGGTGTTGGCAAGGATTTCACCGTTGACCATGTCTTCGACAGCGCGAATTTCTTCGGTCGTCATGGGCTTGTTGTGCGAGAAGTCAAAGCGCAGCACGTCGGGGCTCACGAGCGAGCCTTTCTGCTGGACGTGATCGCCGAGCACTTTTCTCAGCGCTTTCTGAAGCAAATGGGTCGCGGAGTGATTGCGGATCGTTGCGGCACGTAGTGTCTCGTCAACGCGCAGAGTAAACGTGTCTCCGAGCGCAAGGCGCCCTTCGACAACATGCACATGCTGCCCCGTGACTTTACCCTTGACGCGGAACGTATCGAGCACGTCAAGGATGGAAGTGTCGTTGACGCAACGGCCACGGTCACCAACCTGCCCGCCCTGTTCAGCATAGAACGGTGTGCGATCAAAGACGACCACGGCGTCGTCGCCTGCGGCGACTTGTTCGACTGCTTCACCATCTTTGTAGAGGGCGATAACGTGGGCGTTCTTTTCTTCGAGCGTTTCGTAACCGGTAAAGACAGTGTCTGCACCCGTATATTCGAGCCCTTGAGCCATCTTGAATTTGGCCGAGGCACGGGCGGCATCGCGCTGACGTTGCATAGCAGCATCAAAGCCTTCGATGTCGACCTTCAAGCCGCGCTCACGGCAAACGTCACCCGTGAGGTCTGCAGGGAACCCGTAGGTGTCGTGCAACTTGAAGAGCACTTCACCATCGAGCACGCCGTTGGTGCACTTGGCGATGGCATCTTCCAGAATTTCCATGCCCTTGCTGATCGTGAGGAAGAAGCGTTCTTCTTCTTCACGGATCACTTCTGCAATGCGGGGGTTGTTGAGTTCGGGGTAGGCCTCACCCATTTCGGCGCGCAGTGCATCGACGAGCGTGTAGAAAAAGGGCGAGCGAGCACCGAGCTTGTATCCATGGCGAATGGCGCGACGGCAGATACGGCGCAACACGTAGGAGCGACCTTCGTTGCCTGGGACAATGCCGTCGGCAATCGAGAAGGCGCATGCACGAATATGGTCAGCAATGACCTTGAGCGAGGGGCTCGAGGGATCGGCAGGCGTTTCGCTAACGCGGTCAACGGCGCTCTTCGCAGCAGCAAGAAGATTCTTGAAGAGGTCGATGTCGTAATTGTTGTGCACGCCCTGAAGCACGGCAGCAATGCGTTCAAGCCCCATACCCGTGTCAACGGAGGGCTTAGGCAACTTGTGCATCACGCCACGTTCATCACGGTTGAACTGCATGAACACGAGGTTCCAAATCTCGATGTAGCGATCACCATCTTCATCAGGGCTACCCGGAGGGCCACCTTGGACATCTTCCCCATGGTCGTAGAAGATTTCGGAGCAGGGGCCGCAGGGGCCCGTATCGCCCATCATCCAGAAGTTGTCGGACATGTAGCGAGCCCCTTTGTTATCACCGATGCGAACAATACGCTCGGCTGGCACACCGATCTGTTTATTCCAGATGTCGTAGGCTTCGTCGTCTTCAGCGTAGACCGTCACCCAAAGCTTTTCTGCTGGGAGCATGAAGTGCTTGGTAAGCAGTTCCCACGCAAAATGAATGGCATCAGTCTTGAAGTAGTCGCCAAAGGAGAAGTTGCCGAGCATTTCAAAAAAGGTGTGGTGACGTGCGGTGTAGCCGACGTTGTCGAGGTCGTTGTGCTTGCCACCAGCTCGAATGCACTTCTGTGACGTGGTTGCGCGCGTATATGCTCGCTTGTCAAAGCCCAAGAACACGTCCTTGAACTGATTCATACCAGCGTTGGTAAAGAGCAGGGTGGGGTCGTTCCCAGGAACAACCGGACTCGAGGAGACGATTGTGTGTCCCTTGCTTTCGAAGAACTTTAGGTAGGTTCGACGAATGTCTGCGACTTTCATGGATGATCCTTTGTTTGCAATGTGTGGAGCGTGCCTAAATATTCCACACAACGTGCCATACATTTGGCATAGATATAGAAAAGGGGCTTGACGAATCTGACAGCCCAAGCCCCCTTTTTTGAATCGGGTTAAGCATCTTTGACTATGTGCTTGATGCGGATAGATTGTATCACTTTGCTAATGCCCTGAACGAAAAGACCTTGTGCTGTATGGAATGAGAGACCGTTTTGCTGTTGAGCGCACGGTAGTTGCGGGGCCGCGCATTCAGGGAGAGGGCACGAAAAGGGGGACTTCATTTTTGCAGAAGTCCCCCGTCATGCTGGCGCGTGTTTAGGCGATACGAGAGTAGCCACCAGCGCGGGTGGATTCACGCAAATAGCGGTCAAATTGCATAGCGACGGCACGCACGAAGATCTTGCCCTTGGCTGAGACCACTAGCCGATCGTCATAAAGCTCAACGAGCTCATGCTTGACGTAAGGCTTCATCTTGCCCCATTCATAGGCAAAGGTTTCGTCGAAGTTAATGCCAAAGCGCTCTTCGACATCGCGTTTGCGAAGCTCAAAGTTGCACATGATTGTCATGATGACATAGCGACGCAGTTCATCATCAGCATTGAGCCAGTAGCCGCGATTGGTGGCAAGGTGCCCTGCGCGAATGGCTGCATAGTAGTCCTCGAGCTCACGAGGATTGCAAGCGTAGGCGTTATCGATTTTGCTAATGGCAGAAACGCCGAGCGCCACCATGTCGCACTCGGCCTTGGTGGAGTAGCCTTGGAAATTACGCTGTAGCGTTCCTTCGCGCTGAGCAATCGACAACTCGTCGTTTTCTTTAGCGAAGTGATCCATGCCGATATAGCGATAGCCGTTGGCGGTCAGGCGCGTAATCGCATCAAACATGATGTTGACTTTTTCTACGGTATCGGGCAAGTCTGCGGGCAGAATACGTCGTTGACTCTTGAAGTGGTTGGGCAAATGCGCATAGTGGTAGAGCGCTATACGATCTGGCGAGAGTTCAAGCACTTGGTCAATCGTCTTGGCAAACGTTTCGCGCGTCTGCTTGGGTAGCCCGTAGATAAGATCCATGTTGATCGATTCAAAGCCGTTTTCACGAGCGGCATCGATCGTGGCCTTAGTCATGTCAAAGGGCTGGATGCGGTTGACGGCTTTTTGCACGTCAGGGTTAAAGTCTTGTACACCCAAGGACATGCGATTGAGACCAAGGCGCTTTAAGTTAGCAACTTTGGAGGCGTCACAAGTGCGAGGATCTACCTCAATGGAGAACTCACCCCCTGCAGCCAAGGGGAAGCGCTTGGTGAGCTCTTCCATGAGACGGGCCATTTCGTCTTCAGCCAAATAGGTCGGGGTGCCGCCACCAAAATGCAACTGCTCAAGTTCCATGGAGCCCGTGAGCTTTTCCTTGACCATTTGTGCTTCTTGTGCGATGACATCGATGTACTCAGCGCTCTTAGAGTGATCACGCGTGATGATCTTGTTGCAACCGCAGTAGTAACAGATGTCGTTGCAGAACGGAACATGTACGTAAAGCGAGAGCGGCGCGGGGAATTTGGCATTAGCGCGTGTAGCGAGCGCTTTGACGTAATCTTGCACACCAAACTCGGTATGGAAGCGGTCGGCGGTCGGGTACGAGGTGTAGCGCGGAGCCGGAACGTCAAACTTACGCAGTAGCTCCATATCGGGGAGCTCAACGCCACTGGTTGCTGGATTTGTCATAGTTGATTCGGCGCTGCTATGTCATCAGTTCTTCCCGAGGGGCGGGAAGAGCTAGTGTGGGCAACGCCATCTCCTTACGTTACTGGGTTGTCAAGCAAAAAACTCTGCGAGGCCATGACGCTAGGAGGTTTCCCTCCCACTCATGGGAACCACGGCCCATTGGCGCGCTTGCATGAACGTATGCACACAAGCTTCTCGCCTTACCAAGAGACTGTTGGGCCATCAATCTCTCGGGAAAATTCTCTTCTCTCTGATGTAACAGGCTTTTTTCTGCGAGTCGCTATATCAAAACCCTGACATAGTCGTGATATAGATTAAATTTCATCAGAAAAATTACCCTAAAAAATCTGCTTTATTGACACTGGTCAAAACGGAAATATTTCGTTAAACTACGTGATTAGTCCAACGATGCTTAACCAACATGGTCAGTGCAGTTCTCTGAGGGGCGTCAACAGTATTGTAGGGCCTTCATATTACTGCAATATTATTAGTCCCTTTGGTGGGATAAAAATTCGCCATAAGTCAGAGCGGGCACCCTGATAACTGCTTGTGCTGGCGTCGTGGAGGCGGTGATGCTCTGCGAGTTCGTAGAGCGTTGTCGCTTAATAAAGATAGGCTTTGAGCGCAGACTAAGGACTGCGCAGAAAAGTATCAGGTACGGACCGTTTAGGGGGAGGGATTTCCCAGTGGGTGAAATCAAAACCTAAATGGCTCGAGGCGTGCATCGGTTGCCGACAAGGGAGATATAGGATGATGAATATTTCGTCGCTGCGCGTAGCTTGTTCCAACTGCAACCTTCGTGAGTCTTGTCTGCCGATGGGGCTGACGCTCAAGGAAGTGGAAAAATTGGAGGAACTCGTGGCTTCTCGTCGGCGCATTCGCCGCGGGGATTTGCTCTATCGGGCAGGTGATTTCTTTGAAAACCTCTATGCCGTACGTCTCGGTTTCCTAAAGACCACTGTGATGAGTAGTGACGGTCGCGAGCAGGTCACGAGCTTTGCGATGGCGGGCGACATGATTGGTGTGGATGGTATTTCGAGCGGCGTTTACTCCTGCGATGTGACCGCCCTTGAAGATACGGAAGTGTGCGTCATCCCTTACGCCAGCATGGAAGAAGCAACCACGACGCTTAAGGCGATGGGCGTGCACTTTCAGAAGATGCTCTCGCGTGAGATTGTTCGCCAGCACGGTGTGATGATGTTGCTCGGTAGCATGCATGCTGAGGAGCGCTTGGCCGCGTTTTTGCTCTCGCTTTCGCAGCGCTTTGAGACGCGTGGCTACTCCCGTAGTGAGTTTGTACTGCGCATGACGCGAGCAGAGATTGGCTCCTACCTCGGGCTAAAACTCGAAACCGTCAGCCGTGTGTTGTCGCGGTTCTCTCATGATGGCCTTATTGAAGTCAACCAAAAGCACGTTCGTATTTTTGACCCAGAAGGTCTGCGCGCGATTGTCTCAGCTGTCAATCTGGATCGCTCGACGCCTAATGCGGAAAAAACAGGCTATAACAAGCGCATCAACATTGTGCCGCATACGCCTGTGGTTTGATCACCCTAGATACCTAGCCCAATGAAAAACATCGCTCTTGCGCTTGCGGGGGCGATATTTTTTTTGAGGGTGCGAATGCGCCAGCCCCTTGTGCCACTTTTCTTTCCCATCGCGCGCTAACTCAGTACAATAGCGTTTTTTCTGGTTTTTCTACCGACAAGAGGCTTTTGATGTCGACAACCGACCTTGATTTGATCGCCAAGACGATCCGTACCGTGCACAATTGGCCCAAGCAGGGCGTGGAATTTCGCGACATCACTCCCGTGCTACAAAACCCAGAGACGTTTCGTCGCCTCATTGATCTTTTTGTTGAGCGCTATCGTTCATGTGGCATCGAGCTTATTGTTGGTATTGATGCACGTGGTTTTATTCTGGGTTCGGCGCTAGCGTACGCGCTCGGTGTTGGTTTTGTGCCTGCTCGAAAAAAAGGCAAGTTGCCTGCAGCCACAGTTTGTGAGGAATACACGCTCGAGTACGGTAACGCAGCGGTGGAACTTCACGCTGATGCTGTCAAGCCAGGGGAGCGCGTTTTACTTGTGGATGACTTGATTGCCACGGGGGGGACGTTGCTTGCATCGAGTAAGCTTGTCGAGCAACTCGGTGGGAGCATTGTGGAGGTGGTGGCACTGATCGGTCTCAAAGATTTGGGCGGTATGGAGCGCCTGCGTCAGAGCGGCCTCAAGGTTCATACCTTTCTTGAGTACTAATTGAGCATTTGGAGCATTGTTGCCACAAGAGGCCACTTGCGCAACGATTGCAAAACAGATGGGCGCCACGATGCAGCAAGCACCATGGCGCCCGTTTTTTTTAGCGGATGCGACACGGCGCGGGCGCGCCGTGCGACGAATTAGAAGTCCGCGGTATCAGGATTGAGCCCCGAGAAGGCCATCGCGGGCATGGCTGTGATCGTCGCCATGTCTTGCGCACTGATTTCAAAATCAAAGACCTGGGCATTTTCGATAATGCGACTTTCCGTGACCGACTTGGGCAGCGGGAGAATGCCTTGCTGCAAGACCCAACGGATGACGAGCTGAGCCGTGCTACGACCGTAGCGGGCAGCGATTTCTCCGAGCGCAGAATCTGCGAGTAGGCGGCCGTTGCCGAGCGGGCTCCATGCCTCGACGAGGATGTTGTGACGGCGGCAATACTCAACGGTTTCCGCTTGCATGTACCCAGGATGGAATTCAATCTGATTGACCATGGGCTTGACCTCGGTCTTCATGAGCGGCTCGAGGTGATGCGGCAGGAAGTTTGAAACACCGATAGCCTTAATGCGCCCAGCTTTATAGAGCTCTGTCATCGCCTGCCACGTGGCGAGGTTGAGCTCGTCTGCGCGGCCATTCGGGAACTGCTTAGCATTGGCGGGCCAGTGAATCAAGTAGAGATCAAGGTACTCAAGACCAAGATCAGCCATCGTTTGCTCAAACGCTTTGAGCGTGGTTTCGTAGCCACGATTGGCGTTCCAGAGCTTGCTCGTGACAAAGAGCTCTTCGCGAGGCACACGGCTTGCCTTGATGGCGGCTCCTACGCTGCGTTCGTTACCGTAGATGGCAGCGGTGTCAATGTGGCGGTAACCCGCGCGCAGTGCCCACATAACGGAATTGACGGCGGTGTCGCCATCAGGGGTCTGCCAAGTGCCGAAGCCGACAACGGGAATCTTCACGCCGTTTTCTAGGGTGAAGGTGCTGGTTAGACTTTGCATGATTTTGCCTCAAAAGATGAATGGTTTTGAGAGGAAGAGACCGGCACGGAGTGTGTGATAACTACTCAAAGAGGGCGACAGCTTGCCATGGGGGTGGCTCGTGTCACAGGCATAGCCGGCTCCAATTCATTGCAAACGATTGTACTGAGAGCTTTTGGTGTGGGGCAAACGCTGAATGTAACGGTTTTCTCCTTGTCTGCTCGGCTGTATACCCAAAGAAAAGAGGGCCGCTGTGCGACCCTCCTTGGCTAAGTGTGTTGCTTTTTTAGCAACTTGGATGAACGAGATCGAGTCGATCAGTGCAGAGCCCATCCACGCCCATGCGGAAAAGCTCTGTTACACGTTTCGGATCGTTGACTGTATAGCAGAAGACCCAGCGCCCCATAGCGTGCACCTCATCAATCATCTCTTGGGTGATGCGCTTGTGGTTGCAGTGTAGCGAGACGCATTCAATCTCATCGAGTAGCTCGCGCCAATTGTCGGGTATCTGGTCGATTAGCAGGCCTCGAGGGATGTTGGGAGCCGATACTTTTGCTGCGCGTAAGGCATCCGGTTTAAAGGATGAAAAGAGGGGAACCTCAGGCACGATACCTGTGGTGCTTGCGCCACCCTCGCGAATCAAATCCCCATAGAGCCTGCTCGTGAGCTCGCCAACGAGCCGCCCTGTTTCCTCTTCATAGCCTGGGGCGGGTTTGATTTCAATATTGAGCCAAACCCCGTTGGTGCGACACCAACGTACGGCCTGCTCAAAGAGTGCAGGGGGTTCACCTAAATAGAAAGGGCTGTACCAGCTGCCAGCATCGAGGCTTCGTAGCTCTGCTGCAGTTAACTCTGGCACGCTGCGGGGATCGGCAATGGTGCGGCCGAACTTGGGGTCATGCATTAGCACGGCAATTTTGTCTGCCGTGAGCATGGCATCGGTTTCAAAAGCCCGGTAGCCGTGAGAAAGTCCCACACGGAACCCCGCCATGGTGTTTTCAGGAGCCATCGTACCAGCACCGCGGTGAGCCACGATCTTTCTGTAGGGCCATTGAACGAGCGTAGACATAGTGAGCATTCACTCCAGATGAGTTGGGATAATCGTTGAGAAGCATTCTAGGACGATTGCGCTCCCTTTGGGAGAGCCGATGCAGAGGAAAAGAATTTCCCCTTAGGTGAAAGTATGTAGAACGTAACTAAACATTTGAAATATAAGCGTTTTTTTTGCGCACTAAGTTGTTTTCCGTATTTTGATTTCTTGAGCAGTCTGTGTTGAAATATCGCTATAAGTGCGGGGATAACGCACGCTTACCATTTAACTATCACTCAGAGTTGAGGAACGACTATGCAGCGGCGAGTGCTACTTGAGGCAATGGGATTGGTCACTTTGGCTGGACTCAGCGGTTACGCTCCTGTCCTTTTTGCGGCAATGCCTAAGGGCGAGGGAACGCATCCGATCCATCTTGTTGTCCCGTACCCGCCGGGAGGTCCTCTTGACGTCAGTGCCCGTGCGATCGCTGATGCCGTGAAGGAGGATCTTGGGAGCGTTGTTGTCGATAACCGCCCTGGCGCTGGTGGCGGGGTCGGCATGGGCTATGTAGCTCGTCAGCCTGCGGATGGCTACACGCTTGTGGTCGGGGCGGTTGCAACGCATGCCATTAATCCACATCTCTACAAGTCGCTACCTTACGACCCAGTGAAGGACTTCCGCCCCTTGACGCTCATTGCACACGTGCCGAATGTACTTGTGATTACGCCAGAGTTTTCCAAGAAGACGGGGATCAAGTCCGTGGCGGACCTCGTTGCGTACGCGCGCGCACACAAGGGTGAGCTCAATTACGCCAGTGGTGGCAATGGCTCGGCGGGACATATGGCCGGTGAATGGCTAAAGAATGCCGAGGGTATCGATATGGTGCACGTGCCTTTTAACGGGGCGGCGCCAGCTCGCATGTCTGTGCTTGCTGGTCAGACCGATCTGATTTTTGATAACCTCGCAAGCTGCTTGCCCAATATTGAAGCGGGCAAGCTCATCCCGCTGGCGGTCACAACGACCGTTCGTACGCCGATGTTGCCGCAGACGCCAACGATGGAAGAGGCTGGGGTGAAGAATTTTGACATTTCGACCTGGTACGGACTCTTCGTGCCTGCTGCAACCCCCGACGATGTGGTCGACGGACTCAATAAGGCAGTGGTGAAGGCTTTGGGATCCGATGAACTCAAAGCACGTTTGGCCAAGCTTGGCGGTATGGTAACGCCGACGACGCCCGCAGAGTTTGGTAAGTTGGTCGCCGCAGAAAGTGAAAAGTATGCGCGACTCGTGAAACTATCTGGCGCCAAAGTTGACTAACGCTTTGGTGGGCGTTTCATCTGTAGGGGGGCGACCGCGTCGGCTGCCCCTCACTTTTAATAACTCGGATGTGTTCCAACTGCTGTGCGTGGTGTGGGATGCATCGAGACGCGTATGATCATTAAACATCAAAAAGACTTCTGGGCTGGGGTGCTTTTCATCGCCTTTGGCCTGCTCGCGGTGATTGTGGCGCAGGAAAATGCGATGGGAAGTCTCTCACGCATGGGACCTGCGTACTTCCCGACGATTCTTGGCGCTGTGCTGATTGTTCTTGGTACGCTCATTTCGCTCAAGGCACTTTTTTTCAAACCTTCTGATCCCAACCAATCTCACATAGAGCCCGTTCACTGGGGTGTATTATTTTTCATATTAGGTGGCGTCGCTTGCTTTGCGCTGGCGTTGCTATCCCTCGGGCTACTGATTGCGCTTGCCCTCATGATTGCTGTTGCTTCGCTTGCCTCGCCGATGTCTCGGCGTAAGGAAGTCGGCGTGCTTATTGTGGTCTTGTGTGCTGTCTGTTGGGGTGTTTTTGTTTATGGTTTGGGATTTCAGGTTCCCGTTTGGCCGAGCTTTTTCTAGAGGGGCTCAGCCATGGATTTAATTGCCAATCTCCTGCTCGGCCTTGAGCAGGCGGTCACGCTGCAAAATCTTCTCTACTGTTTTGTTGGGGTCAGTGTTGGTACGCTCATTGGCGTGCTACCTGGCATGGGCCCCGTTGCCACGGTAGCCATGTTGCTGCCGATTACTTATTCACTCGATCCTTCTGCTGCACTCATCATGCTTGCAGGCATCTACTATGGTGCTCAGTATGGCGGCTCGACCACTGCGGTCCTTGTCAATATTCCTGGTGAAGCGGCTGCGGTCGTGACCTGTATTGATGGGCATAAAATGGCTCGCGCAGGTCGCGCTGGAGCCGCCCTTGGCATCGCTGCTATTGGGAGCTTTATCGCCGGATGCTTTGCTACGGTATTAATCGCGGCTTTTGCGCCCCCGCTCACCGCTATTGCGTTCAAATTTGGTCCCGCTGAATACTTCTCGCTCATGGTGCTCGGGTTGGTTGGCGCTGTGGTGCTCGCCAATGGTGACTTACTTAAAGCCATTGCTATGATCGTGCTTGGGCTTCTCTTTGGGTTAGTGGGAACCGATATTAATTCGGGGGCAATGCGCTATACCTTTGGCGTGGACGAGTTGATGGAAGGGCTGGACTTTGTGGCCGTCTCCATGGGTATCTACGGTTTTGCCGAAATC
Organism: uncultured Sutterella sp.; assembly: GCA_902463725.1. Classification (GTDB taxonomy): domain Bacteria; phylum Pseudomonadota; class Gammaproteobacteria; order Burkholderiales; family Burkholderiaceae_F; genus Sutterella. The sequence goes on from CABQGK010000011.1 coordinate 77,994, forward strand.
ATGAAGAATCTCGAGCAGAGCAATGCTCGCTCGCTTGTGCCAGAGCGCGTTGGTAGTGTGCTACCAAGTCGAGAAGATTTGCGGGCTTCGGCGGGACCTATTGCTCGTGGTACGTTGCTCGGGTCGTTCCTTGGCATATTGCCCGGCGGCGGCGCGCTCTTGTCGAGTTTTGCGTCATATACGCTAGAGAAGAAACTCGCGGGTGCTGCTGCGGCGCCAGCCTTTGGTGAGGGCAATATTCGCGGTGTTGCCGGTCCCGAGAGCGCCAATAATGCGGGAGCACAGACAAGCTTCATCCCGATGCTCACGCTCGGCATCCCCTCGAATGCAGTGATGGCACTGATGATTGGGGCGATGATGATTCATGACATCACCCCCGGGCCCCAAGTCATGACGAGTAATCCCTCGCTGTTTTGGGGGCTTATCGTTTCGATGTGGATTGGTAATCTCTTTTTGATTGTGCTGAATCTCCCGCTGATTGGACTTTGGGTGCAGTTACTGAAAGTGCCTTACCGATGGCTTTATCCCGCGATCCTCTGCTTCTGTTGCATTGGTGTGTACTCGATTTCCAATAATGTCTTTCACATTTGGATGACGATTGGGTTCGGGCTGCTCGGCTACATTTTCCAGAAGCTTGGTTGCGAGGCTGCTCCCCTGATCTTGGGGTTCATTCTGGGACCGATGATGGAAGAGAATATGCGCCGAGCGTTACTCTTATCCCGCGGTGACTTGAGTACATTCGTGACGAGTCCAATTTCCGCGTGCCTCCTAGCAGTGGCTCTCTTTCTGTTGCTCTTAGTGCTTTTGCCAGCGGTCAAGAGCGGAAGACAACGGGCATTCGTTGAGGATTAAGTTCTCACGTCTCTCTAGGATGGAGCAAATCAAAATGGCTCATGATCACAACAAGCTTAGGATCTCAAGCTCTCGATGCTCTAGTTTATAAGGGGCTTGATGGCGATCAAGTATCCATCCAAAAAAACCTAAAATATCCCAAAAATCCCCGCATTTAGGACTAAATCCGATGCGGGGATTTAATTTTACTGCTATAATAGTGTAT
>CABQGK010000012.1 GCA_902463725.1 uncultured Sutterella sp.
TACGGTGGGTGGTGTGGAAGGGGCTGGCAGGACATCCTGCTACCCCTATCCGATTTTCCCCCACCGAAGGTGCGGCGACAGCCGCATTAACGCGCCTCTGAGGCAGCTGCCAGGCGACGGGCGTTGCTGGCGCTAGCCCCCCAGAGACTGCGTTCTGCCACGGTGCCGTACTCTGTACCGTGCGTCCAATTTCACGACATGTTTTTGTGGTATAGTCCAAGCATAGCAAAATGAAATAATTGTCTATATTCTAACAATTGTCATCTCTAGGTATTTTATCTTAGATTTTTTAATTTAAGTTTCTTTAAAGCAAGTGCATCTGTTGTTTGGACTCAGCCTTGCCTTGACAGAAATCTAGATGACGATCATAAAGCATCGGAAAGTAATCCGCTCGTTTTCGATAAGAAGAGGATTTAATAAAATAAATTATTTAGCATTTATTTTATTAAATATTTTTTAGATATTTCGCATTTCAGTAATATACTAAATTATTGAAATATAACAATTATTCTTTTCAGACAATAAAGTAGCCAGATACCCATTGACCACCACAAGAAGATCGCGCGCAGCGGGGCCGCACAATCCCATCCCCAGCCCTTTGGCATATAGCCCTTCTGCCGCGGTACTTCTCACGAGCTCAGTCCTCGTTGTGTTGAGCGTTGGCGCAGTAGGAGAGTTTGAATATGTCTAGGAGAGCCTTTCGGCCGACCGCACTCAGTATGGCGGTTTGCCTCGCGTTAGGGACGAGCACACTAGCGCAAGCAGCGGATTTGGTGCTGACTCCGTTTAATACAACGCAAACATTTTCGGGAGATCAGTCCTTCGACACCATTTTGATGAATGGTGACGTAGCCACCTATCAAGTGAATGTTGACGGAAAGTTGAGCTTCAAATCTTTCAACTACATGAACTCGCAAAATTCGCTCAACCTTAGGGCGAGCGCTATTGATTTCACGCGTGCAAGCAACGCCCCAGACAATTGGCTCAGAATCGATCTAGGCATGTCGCTCTCGCTTGCTACGAATGTGGACACGGGTACGGTGGCTATCGCCGATCCTAAATTTTGGGTCAATACGGGCGGCACGCTATCGCTCAAGGATAGTCATAACGTCACGATCAAAAAATATAACGAGAGCGACAATAATTATTTCTATATTTACGGGCAGCTCAACGCCTCCAATATCACGGGAAAGCTAGACCTTCAAAAGGCAAATTACGTCACGGGGGCCTTCACTGTCACCGATGTCAATGAAGTGAGCTTTGTAGAGCTCACGTACCTGGTGGGTGGGGAGCTCTCCATCGAGGGCGCCAATACGGGGATCAACTTCAGCCATCTGCAACTCCAACTCAATAGCGACAATAAGGCGAGTAAGCTCACCATCCGCGACAGTAAGCGCGTCCAATTCAGTAACCTACTAGCGCTCTATGGTGGGGAGGTTGCGCTCGAGAATGTTGAGAGCGTGCAAAGTTCTAATAGGCAATATCTTTTGCCAGCTAGTACGCCCGTATCGATGTCCATTCAAAATAGTAGCCAAGGCGTTTCGTTAAAGCGCTTGGATGTCATCGCTCGGAATAATCTCGCAAGCTCCTATTCTGTCGATACGACCCCCGAGCTGACGCTCAACTCTCGTGTGCGAACCTATAACGCAGGCGCTTCCATTAGTTTTAGCAACATTGGCCACTTGACTTCCAACGTGGGCCCAAGCTTTAGTGATTGGGCAGATGATGGAACGGTATTGACAGCGACGGCTACTGACAAAGCACTTGCGGCATTCGAAGCTTCTTACAGCGCGAAAATGGCGATTGACGCGGAAAACATTGAGATCAACGCGTACATGAAACGCGAAGCCGATGTTGATCGAGCCAAGACTTTCTCCGCTCTCTTGAGCAACCAGTCGGCTGAACTCACGATGTCAAGCACAGGGAACCTTCGCATTCAGATGAATAGCGACGTTCCTTATGTCAGCATCGCGCCAGATAGTATCGGTACCAGTATCGAAAATGGTGTTTATGCCGATGGTACGACCGTCTCCACGGTCAAGGCTGCTATGGGTCGTAGTCACGTTGGTCAAAAGGCTGAGCGCGCTGATCTTAAGCTCAGTGTGGCAGGCCAAGCCGATCTCTCTCTTTATACCTATCAGCAAAGTAGCGGCAACACCAACGCGCATCGCTCGTTTAGAGAGTCGGTGCTGCTGAGTTCAAATGCGTGGCTGAGCCTTGAGGCGGACAGTAACCACATCTACTACGATACGCGTGCACAGGGTGAAAATACGGCTGGTACGATCAACTACGACTACTGGGGCGTTTACTCTTCGCTCATCAATGTCTCGAGTAACGGTATTCTCGATGTGACGGCGCGCAAGGGTGACAATCTTTTCGAGCAGTATAAGGCGGGTAACTTTACTCGCGGTTTGGACATGAGCGCATTGGGCGGCGAGATGAATGTGCGCGCACTAGAGGGGCGAAACATCATCCTCGTTAAGCCCGTGCAATTTAGCAGTCAGTTCGCTAGCAGCAACACTGCGCCTCGCACGATAGGAGCCGTGATGGGCACCGTGTATGGTTCGCTTGTCGCTAATCCACAGCTCAGTGCCACGCTAACCCTAGAAGGGCGAGAAAACCAGATGAGGGTTGAGGGTGCTGCTGAGCAACTCTCGGGCGTCGCGGGACAAAGTTACAGTCTCATCAACGTTATCGCCAATGCTGGCGACAACACGATTGAAATCCAACCGAGCGCTTTGTCCAATCAGCTCACTAAATTACTGGTAATGGGTGCGGATGCCCATAGTGCCAGTGTCGTTACGCTCCGTAGTGAGAGTGGTGCCAATCGCATCCAACTCAACATGATGCAAGATTGGGACCAGGAAGACTTCGAGTACGTTATGTATGCAGGCGGTCTCAGTTATTCACTGGGAGCATTGACGTTTGAAGCGCACGACAACCTCATTGATGTGCACACCCAAGAGGAATTTTCAGACTTTACGGCTGGCGCCTATGCGCAGCAAAGCGGTCGCGTCACGCTTCGAGCGCTCGGCGGTCGTAACGAGATCCATTCCTCTGACTTAGGGCTCGCGGCCAATCAAAGCACAGCCAACTCCCAATTGAGTACGGTTGAGATGCTCGCCACCGCCTCTAGCAACAATCTGATCTATGCGGAGAAAAACGCCATCTATGCAAATTCTGGCCAGGTGCGCGTCGAAGCTCAAGCGGGCAAAAACATCATCTATTCGCAAGAGCAAGGCATTTTTGCTGTGAGTACCGCTAGGGATAATGCAAGCTCGAGTGTCACCATCGATGGCGAGACCGTGCTATCTGCGAGGACTGCCTTGGTTACTGAGCAGCGGCAAAACGCTACGCAAGCGCCAGCGGTCTTGCTTAACTACGACGGCACTAGCATTGTCTCAGGCATTGTCTCCGCCAAAGGTGGCAGCATAGATGTGGCACCGCGCTCGAGCGCGCAGCCCAACGCTAAGCTTTTGCTCACCGGTGGCGCGGTCGCGCGAGATCAAGGGCGGCTCACGATGGATCTTGGTCGTGGCGGCTATTGGGCGGGAGATGCCATGGACTTTGCCTACAAAAGTTTTGCGAACACCGCGGCTGGAAGCATTGATCTGACGCTAGGTGAGAGTGCCGAGTGGCGCTTTCCTGCCCAGAGCAGTATCACCACACTGCGCGGCAACCGTGGCTTGGTGCGGTTTGGCTCGGATGATCATGCCGATGGGCTCGCCCTGCATGTCGGTGAGATAGAGGATTCGCACACCTTTGCGATGCAGCTCTCTAAAGAGGGCGCAAAGAGCGACATGCTCTACATCGTCAATGGCACGTCTGAAGCGCAGAGTCTTCTCATAACCAACCGTGCAGCGCTCTTTGATAGCCTTAACTTTGGCGATGCTGTGCGCTTCGCGGTGATTAAGCACTCGCAAAACGAATTCCGCGATGGCACCGTGGTTGGGCGCGTTAACCGTGGGAGCCGTCTTGCCAATGTGACGATTGAGTATCGAGCGATTGCAGAGGATGCGCTTAACACGGCGAGCTATAACGATGCATACAACAATGGGCCACAGAAAGCAGGCTCCGAGGCCATTGCCGAGCGCTATGGTGATGGCGGCGCGCGTGAGCCTGTGCTCTTGCGTCGCCCCCGCGCGCTAAGCGATACGCCAGATTCAAGTGCGACAACGGAAACGAGCGGTCTTGAACGAGCCAGCGCCGATGCGCCGCAAAACGTTTATCTCGTGCTAAACGCAACCCCCGACATTAATGAGCCCTCCCGCGCAGGGAAGGCTAGCGCGAGTGCTTCACAACACTATGCCGTTTCGGTTGATACCTTCACGAAGCGCATGGGACAGATGCAGTATGGCTACGAGAGCCGTGCGCTCGACGAAAACTGGGCGTCTTGGGGGCGTGTAACCCTTGCGCGCAGTGGGCACAAGGACTCTGGGCGCTTGAGTGGTGCGAACTACGAAGTGGGCTTTCAGAAAATCTTGGATAAGGGGCCGTACCACGTCACCGACGATCGAGAGCTCGCTCGAAAGCACCGCACCACCATGGTGTATGAACAAGATCCACTGCGCACAGAGGAGCGTAGCATCTCCTTTGCGTTTGGGGATCATGATGGGCGCTTTGATGCCCTAAGCGGCAATCAGCAATTGCGAGACTTGTCGCTCAACTTCTACCGCACCATCGAGTATCACCCATCCTTTAAAGAGCGGCGCGAAGCCAAAGAGCCCTGGGAGCTCGATCGCTATCGCTGGTCTGATCACTACATCAAGATCCATCGCCTAAGCACTAACTACGACTTTGTCGACAGCAATATGGTCGAGAGGGTGAGCGGCTCGCACAAACGCTGGATTGTTAACGCTAGCCATGAAATCGGCTGGCGGTACCCGCTCTCCGAGACTTGGAGCGTCATGCCGCAAGGCCAGCTGCAGCTTTCGTGGATGAAGGGAACTTCATGGCGAGATTCAACGGGTCTTAAGCATCGACTTGACAACGCTTGGAGTTTGATCGGGCGCCTCGGGTTTGACCTTGCGGCCGAGTGGGGCGAAGAGGAGTTGGAGTGGTCGTCCGCTGAGAGAGAGGCGCTTGGGAACGTGCCGCCCGAGCACAAGAAACCCAACGACAAACTCAACCGCTTCTACGTGAAAGCGTCGCTTTTGCATGAATTCTTGGGCGGCGCGGATATGAGTATAGGCAGCGACAGCGCGAGCTTTGGCGCAGTCTGGAAGACACAGCTCACTGGGCGTCAAACCTGGGGCGTGATCGGCGCGGGCTATATTCGCAAGCTTAAGCGCGACCGTAACCTCATGATCGACGTGGAAACGGCAGTGGGCTCAGGACTTAAGAGCAACGTCTCTGGGCGCGTCGTCTACAGCTGGCGCTGGTAGCACGAAGACTCGCCAACACTGAACCAAACGCAGGGAAGGCTTCTATTATGAAGAAGCTCTCCTCGTTACGTTTCGCGCCTGCCGCCCGAGTGGCGCTCACGCGAGCCAGCGTCCGAGCTCGTCGCTTGCGATATCGAGAAAGCGCCGCACCGCGAGCGGCATAAAGCGCGCGGGCGGCGTCAAAAGCGAGAGCGGATCCTTGGTGCCAGCCCAATCGGTGAGCACGGGCACCAGCCGTCCCGCTTCAACCGCTGGTGCAGCGACATGGGCGGGAAGTAGCCCGATGCCTGCCCCTTGCTCAAGAAGCGCTTGCACGAGCGCAGCATCGTCGAGCACGGTTTTCCCAGAGAGCGCAACGCGCTCAGTGCTCCCAGCTTTATGCAGCCGCCAGTGAGTGCTTCCTAGAAGCCGAAACTCAACGAGCGCGTGCGCACTGAGCTCTGCGGGCGTGCGCGGCGGGGTGCAATTCGCGAGGTACGCTGCGCTCGCATAGAGTTGCCAGCGGATCCAACCGACGCGCCGCGCAACGACATTCGTATCGAGCAAGCGCCCTGGGTGGATCGCAACATCAATTTCACCGCTAATGAGGTTGAGCGCGCGGTTGCTGAGACGTAAATCAAGTGAAACCCGCGGGAGTTCGCGGCGCACGCGTGAGAGAAGCGCCGCCATCATCGCGTCGCCAATATCGACCGGCGCGGCGATGCGTAGCCGCCCAGAAGGAATCAGAGCGGCAGCGCTCAGACTGAGTTCGGCATTGCGTAGTGCTTCAATGCCGCGGCGAGCTTCTTGGAAAAAACGCTCTCCTTCGGGCGTGAGTCCCAAGCGTCTTGTGCTACGCAAGAGTAGTGTGGCGCCAAGCTTTTGTTCAAGCGCTTTGACGCGATGGCTCATCGTCGAGGTGGGAAGCCCAAGTTGTTGCGCCGCACGCGAGAAACTCCCCGCATCCACGACGCGGACAAAGGTGGCAATTTGGTTGAGGTCGAGCGTATCCGTGGTAGCCATCGCAATATTATCCAATATATTGAAAAGTGATTTTCAATTTTACCCACTAGTTGAAAAAGCGGCGGCTCGTTAGACTCTCTCTTACCCAAACACTTTGACTCTCGCAAAGCGCCGAGAGGTAAGACAGAAATGAAAAAACTAATTCGACATCACCGCTCCAACCAGCGCCACTGGGTGGGAGACGGTTTTCCCGTGACTACGATTTTCTCCTACAACGATTTGGCTGAAGTGCTATCACCATTTTTGTTGCTCGACTATGTGGCGCCCTACGAGTTTGAACCCACAGAGCGACTGGATCGCGGCGTGGGAGAGCATCCTCACCGTGGCTTTGAAACAGTGACCATCGTCTACCAAGGTGAGGTCACGCACCGCGATAGCTCGGGTGGCGGTGGCACCATTGGCACGGGTGATGTGCAGTGGATGACCGCGGGCGCGGGCATCATTCATCGTGAGTTTCATAGCGCAGCGTTTGCCGCGCGCGGCGGGAACTTTCAGTGTGTGCAACTCTGGGTGAATCTGCCCGCTCAACTCAAGATGACGCCTCCCGCTTATCAGGCGCTCACATCGGATCGCATCCCGCAGGTGAGCCTTGGAGAGGGTGCCCGTGCACGACTCTTCGCGGGGCAGTTTGGCGAGGCTCGTGGTCCCGCCAAGACCCATAGTCCGATGCATGTCTGGGACGTGCGGCTTGATGCGGGCGCGCACGTAACGCTACCCGCGGGCGAAGGAGAAACCACCGCGCTCTTTGTGCTGAGCGGCGAGATTCTCATCGATGGCGAAGTGATTCGCAGCGAGGGGCTTGCGGTGCTCTCGCGCGAAGGGGAGGGAGCAGAGGTGCTCGCGCAGACTGACGCGGTGCTGCTATATCTAAACGGCGCACCGCTTAACGAGCCCATCGTGGGCTATGGGCCCTTTGTGATGAATACCGAGGCGGAAATCTACCAAGCGTTCCGAGACTATGATGCAGGACGTTTTGGCACAATTCGAGCCAAGGACATCACTGCCGAGTCGTCAGTCGAGCGCAAGCCCGAGGCGCGTTCGTAGCTTTTGAGAAAAAAGCTGACCCGATCGGGATCAGCTATTTCGGTGTGGCGTGCTCGGTGCATGCCACACGCGACGCTAGCCATTAATTGCCGTGCACCACCACACGCATGCCCGCGTGGGCGTGCTTGAGCACGGTGATCATGTCGCGCTCATCAAGCGCAATGCAGCCGCCCGTGTAAGGTTTGGCGCCCTTGACATGAAGGAAAATCGCTGAGCCTTTGGGCCAGACGCCTTCACGGTTGTAGTCGGTATTGATGCCGTAGTTGTACTGCGGGCTGATCTCGTACATTTCTTCGCCCTTACAGGCGTGGCCCGTCTTCTTTGTATTGATGATTTTGTTGTAGTAGGGGCCTTCTTCGTCACAGGCGTAGGTGGTAGGCGTCACCTCGACCCAGCGTAGCGCTGTGCCGGGATTGGGCTTAATACCAAAGGCTTCGAGCACACCAAAATCCCCTGTCGAGGTCTTTGCGTCGCCCTCACGGGTCTTGTCGATTCCTTGCTTACCCACGTAGGCGCTGCTCTCAAAAAGCAATGTCCACGCCTCGTGCTTGCCTTGTTTTTCGAAGAACTGCACACGCGCATCGCACCCGCCAGAGTAGCGCACAAGGAGCAGTTCGTGCACGTTCTTGTCGTGGCGATACTTCGTGAGGATGTCGCCCCAGAAGTTTTGGTTCTCGACATTAATGGCTGGGTTGGCGGCGGGTTCCGCAGCTTGAGTGAGTGGCGACAGTAGGGTGAGGGCGGCACTGACCGCGGCTCCTTTGAGGAGCGTTCTTTTCTGCATGTAACTTTCCTGATTGGGTTGGCTAGGAAGAACGAACCGGTTGTGTTTCATTAAATTAAACAATTCGTGCAGAGAAAGTATATACTTCAGTCCGATAGCGCAACGACTGCGCGTATCGGCCTCAACGCGGAAACCTCAGCAAAGTATTGCTGAGTGCGTAAACCGAAACATTTCTCAACAGTTACAGGAAAAATACCTTAGTGAAAAGTTGGTGGTGCAGCGCAAAACGCCCGAGCAAAGTGCTTCTCTTTGGCGCTTGTCTCGGGCGTGGCTGAGTCCATGGCGTTCGTTGAGCAGACTAGCATCCTGCGTGGCGCTCTTGCCGCTTCTGTTGAGCCTTCGTTGGTGTTTTGTCCTACGGCGGTACAAAGTGTCGCGCTAGCGCTGCGTAAAGTCCTTACGCCACCAGAGATGGTGCACCTTTGTAGCGTCGCTCACGCGGAAGCTTTCGCCAATGAGCGGCAGTACAACGCAAAGATCCGTGTCGCGCTCGGCTGCGCTTAGGTAGCGCTCAATGGGCTCCGTCCACGGGTGGTAGGCGAGGTCAAACTTCGCCCAGTGAATAGGCACTACACGCTTGGCGCGCACATCCAGCGCGGCTTGGTGCGACTCTTCTGGCGTCATGTGAATCTGTGCCCAAGCACGGTTGTAGGCGCCGTTCTCAATAAAGGCCATATCAAAGGGGCCGTACTTCTCGCCGATTTCTCGGAAGTGTTTGCCGTAGCCACCGTCACCACTCACGTAAAAGCGCTCCGTGCCAGCGATCACAAAACCGCCCCAAAGGGTGCGATCGCGATCACTCAACGTGCGACCCGAGAAATGGCGACTGGTGGTGAGCGTGATGGTGAGGGTGCCGTGCCGCACGCTCTGATCCCAATCGAGTTCGGTGATGCGACTTGGATCAACGCCCCAAGCGATGAGGTGCGCACCGACGCCAAGTGGCACATAGAACTGCCCAACACGACTCTTGATTTGGTTGATGGTGTCGTACTCGAGATGGTCGTAATGGTCGTGCGTAATGAGTAGCGCATCGATGACCTGTGGGAGCTGCCAAGGCTCCATCGGGTGCGTCGTCTCAAATGGCTTCCCCGTCACGGGCACAGGAGAGGCTCGGTAAAAGACTGGATCCGTGACAATCGTTTCACCATCCATATGAATGACGAGCGTCGAGTGACCCAACCACGTCACACTCGCATCGTTAGGGACATTGGCGAGCGCCACTTTGGGATCAAACGCCATGGAGGGGAGCGGTGCATCGGGCACTTTGCCTTTTGGCGGCAGTAGCACGTTTTTGAGCCAGCTGAGCATGTTCATCTCATTTTGCTCAGTGGCTTTTGTTGCAAGCGCCGTTGGCTCGCGGTTGACAAAATGACCGTCTCGCCAGTTGGGCGAGGCGCTAAGTCGAGCAAGGTCGCTCGGGCTCAGTTTCCCGCCAAAAACGGGCGTTAGCCAATACCAGAGGCCACCCGCGGCGGCAATCAGCAAAACGACAAGGAGCAGAATTTTCACGAGTTTACGCAACATGTTCACTGTGTTGGACGTTGGTGCTCAGAGAGCCGTTCTTTCGAGCGCCATCGCAGGTGCACCCGCCGTGGGCACAGCATCGAGGCTTCTCTTAAGCAGAAGTTGAAACTGAGTATAGGAAAGATCACGGTGCTAAGAGCATAACAAGCGACGCGCGTTGTTGCACAAAAGACGCATTTTTCTGCACCACGAGGTGGGCGCAGCGAGCTCGCAAAGAAAGGCGCCCACGGGCTTGGCGTTCTCAGTGCTCGACTGCGCTACGCGTTCCTTACTCTGCGGCGAGCGCGCTGTAGTACTCGTCGCTAACGGGTTCTAGCCACTCTACAGAGGCGCCCGCTTTGGGCACCGAGACCGCGATGTGGGCAAACCAGCTGTTTGCTGCAGCACCATGCCAGTGCTTGACGCCCGCAGCGATGGTTACGGTATCGCCTGGGTTGAGTGCTTGAGCAGGTTTCCCTGCCTCTTGATACCAACCGCGTCCAGCCACGCAGAAGAGCACTTGCTCTTGTCCGTGGTGAATGTGCCAGTGGTTGCGGCAACCTGGCTCAAAGGTGACGTTGGCCGCAATGAGATCCCCCTGACTGAGCATCGCGAGGTGGCTTTGACCGGTGAAGTATTGGGCATAGGCGGTATTTGGCTCGCCAAGCGGAAAGCCCATGCTACGGAGAAACGCCTCACGCTCAAGCGCTGCGGCGTCTTCAGCTTCGCTCCAAACAATTTTCGCGACTCGAAACGCGGCCCAAGCCTTGGGCCAGCCCGCGTAAAACGCGACCTGCGTGATGATTTCCGCAATCTCAGCGCGGGTGATGCCGTTTTGCTTAGCGGTCTGCATGTGGTACTCGAGCGAGGCATCCGTGAGTCCTTGCGAGATGAGGCTCACGAGGGTGAGGAAACTGCGGTCTCTCAAGCTGAGTGCCTCCGTGCGGCTCCAGACTTTCCCAAAGAGCACGTCGTCGTTTAGTTCAGCAAAGGTTGGCGCAAAGTCGCCAAGCTGTGTGCGCCCAGCCGTCTGTTTAATAGTTGTTGGCATCATGATTTTCCTTGCAAAAAGCACTAGGGCAGTGGTGAGGCACGCAGAGCGGCCTGGATCATCGCCACGCATCACGCCCTTGCCACGATAGAGGAAAAGTATAGGGACGCGTATTGGCGCAAGCCATGCAAAAAGTGAATAGTTTCGATCGGATTTTTGTACAGTTAATCTATGCGTTAAACGCATAGATATGTATAAAAATTTAGTAATTTACATAGATAAGTGCCATCACTATACTCAAAAACCGATTGAAGTCCGCAACGTGCTTTGGGAGGTTTACGAATGAAACGAAGAGCATTACTGAGGGCTGCAGCACTCGCGGCAAGTGGATTGACGGTGGGCGTGATGCCCGCAGTGGGAAAAGGTGAGGTTACCAAGATGAATGAAGAACGCTGGGATAAGGTTTTTAAAGAGGATTCGACGGTTGCGCACCGCAAAGTGCGTTTCGTTAACCGCTACGGCATTGAGTTGGTTGGAGATCTTTACACGCCCAAAGCGCAACGCGGGCAAAAGCTTGCTGCGCTTGCCGTTTCTGGCCCCTTTGGTGCTGTTAAAGAACAGGCCTCTGGGCTTTATGCGCAGACGCTTGCTGCGGCAGGCTTTGTAACGCTTGCCTTTGACCCGTCGTTTACGGGCGAGAGTGGCGGCAGTCCACGCAACATGGCCTCGCCCGACATCAATACCGAGGATTTTTCTGCCGCCATTGACTACCTTGTGACATGCCCCGAGGTTGATGCTGAGCGCATCGGGATTGTGGGTATCTGTGGTTGGGGCGGTATGGCGCTAAGCGCTGCAGCGATTGATGCGCGTATCAAAGCGACGGTCGCAAGCACCATGTACGACATGACACGCGTGATGGCCAATGGCTATAACGACGCCGCCGATACGGCTGAGGCACGAGACGTGATGCGCTCGGCAATGGCCGCGGCGCGCACCGAGCATGCCAAAACAGGGAAGCCCTACCCAGGGAGCCCTGGTCTGCCCGAAAAGCTCACGGGCCAAGAGCCGCTCTTTATTAAAGAATATTGGGACTACTACAAGACGCCGCGCGGCTTTCACGCACGCTCCATCAATTCCAACGGCCGCTGGGCGGTGGTGATGCCGTGGTCGTTCATTAACTTTAAGCTCCTTGATTATGCTGCGGAAATCCGCACTCCCGTGTTGCTTCTGCACGGTGAAATCGCCCACTCGCGCTACTTTAGCGAGACGGCGTTCAGTAAGCTCAAGGGCGACAATAAAGAACTACTGATTGTGCCTGGCGCCAATCACACCGATCTCTACGACCGCAAGATCCCATTTGATGCAATTGAAGCGTTCCTCAAGAAGTCGTTAGACTAAAGGAGGCGCGCTGCGCGCACCAAGACGTGCTCCGTTGCGGTTGATGAGATGACCAAGAGGCTTCGCTCACATGGAAAGCGAGGCCTCTTGTCTTTTGTGCCGCGTGAAAGTTCTCAGAAGTTGCTCCTTTCTGTTTGATGCAGCAAGCTAAGACGGTGCTACACACGATCTTGCCATCCTCTATTAGAATAAGTAGATTACCCAGTGTGTCTGCGCAAACGCAGTGCAGACATGACCAGAGAGACAAGAGCAAATGCAGTTGGTTTGTATTCCCGAAACTTTCAGTTCCACGCTCAGCGCAAGTCGCATCAAGGCCATGCTGACGGGTGTGCTTGACGCGCTTGAACCCGGCTCCACGGTGCGTAGCCTCAACCTTGAGTTGGTTGGCTCGGGGCTGCTAGAGAGTGCGCGTGACGCGCTCGGCGGTCAATACGTCGTGATGCCTGTGCTGGGGCCTTGTGGCGTGCCGGTGAGCGCGCGCTACTTGAGCGCAGGGGATACGGCTGTTATTGCCGGGAGTGAAGCCTGCGGGATGCAGCTACGGCAGCCAGGCTTTTCTGCGCTCAACACCTCGAGCTACGGTGTTGGGGAGCTCATTGGGCACGCGCTTGCCGCTGGCCACAAGCATGTCATCGTTTCGCTCTCGGGGCTTTGCTGCGCGGATGCGGGTTGCGGCTTGGCGGCCGCGCTAGGCGTGCGGTTTTTAAATCGTCAAGGCCGTCCCTTTATTCCGATGGGCGCTTCACTTACGCAGATTGGTCAAATTCAGCCGAATCGCTTCTTCCTCTCGCCCAATGCTCATACCATCACGGTGCTCGCCGAATCGCATGAAACGCTTAGCGCCCCGCAGAGCCTCTTGGCTGCGGTGGGCGCAGAGCAGGGCGTCAACGCTGAACAGGTGGCTAGCTTGGAGGCGGGGCTACGGCACTTTGCCGACATCGTCCGCCGTCAAGGCGGTGAAAAGCTCATGGGGCTCGCAGGGGGCTTGACGGGTGGCGCAGCGCTTGCGGGTATGCGCGCCTTGCTCTACGCCAAGGTGGAACTTGATCCGCAGTCGCTTTTGACCAAGGAAGATTCGAGCGCACAATTTTCGGGCGCTGATCTCATCGTGGCGGCGATCCCTGAGCTGAGCCTGCAGAGCCTCTCTGAAGGGTTTTTAGCAAAGAGCCTCGCGCAGAAAGCTCGCACGCCCCTTGTACTTGTGACCCGTCGGCAGCCAGAAAACGCAGCCGACTACTATGCGGCGGGCGTCTCTGCCATCTTTTCGATTTTGCCTAGCGGGTGCGACACGCAGACGGTCGCCCGTGAGGATCTAGCGCTCAAAGCGGTGCTGGAAAATGTGCTACGTCTGCAAGCATCGGTGCGCGGAGCCTGAGTTCTCTCTGAGCCAACCGCGTTGGAAACCTTCAAACTTCTCTCTTAGTCAACCTATCATGCGTCAGTTTTTGAAAGAATTTCAGGCCTTTATCTCTAAAGGCAATGTGATGGACTTGGCGGTTGCCGTGATCATTGGTGCCGCGTTCTCCAACATCGTCAACAGTCTTGTCAAAGACATCGTTAACCCGATTCTCGGCTTTTTGGTGGGCCGCCCCGACTTTACGAACCTCTTTGTGGTGCTGAAGCCCGTGGAAGACTACACAGGTCCGCAGACTTACGAAGCCCTTGTGAAGGCTGGTGCCACGGTGTTTGGCTATGGTGCGTTCCTCACGGCTGTAGTGCAGTTCCTCTTACTTGCGTTCGTGATCTTCTTGCTCATCAAGGCGGTGACCACGCTGCGTAAGCGCCTCGAAGCGGAAGCTGAAAAGCTTCTCAAGAGCAAGGAAGCCGAAGAAAAGGCTGCTGCGGCGGCTGCCCCAGCACCGACCCCGGAAGATATCGCGCTGCTGCGTGAAATCCGCGATCTTCTCGCTAAGAAGGCTGAATAAGCCCAAACTCCCCACGGAGGGTTCCCCCGCAGCGAGGTTGTGGCAAACCTTCTCCGATGCATAAGATGAAACGGGCTGGAAGAGAGTGATCTTCCAGCCCGTAAAATTTTGTGCTAAAGCGGCACGCTCGAACGAGCGAGTGTTAATTGCTTGAGAAGGTTCGTTTAAATTGGTTCAGTACATAGACCGAGGCGGGCGAAAAAATCTGTGAGCGCTTCCAAATCAAGTGGCTTTCTGCCGTTAACGCTGGCTCAAACGGTCGAAATACCAAGCCCGAACCCGCTTCACTGTGAGAGAGCAGCTTATCGAGCCCAATGGCGTAGCCGAGACCGTGCCGCACCATAAGCGCAGCGTTGAAAATCAAATTAAAGGTGCCGACAATATTGAGGCGCTCGAGCGTATCGCCAAACCACGCCTGAAATGCGTTGCCCATCCGAGGGCTATACATCGCTTGGCGTGAGCACATTAGCGGCAACCCAATAAGATCCTCCTTCGTGATGCTGCGCTTGGCTGCAAGCGGCGCATCTTCGGGCATCAGCAATCCCCAAACATCTGTGTAAGGGATGCGAAGCGATTCGTAGGGCGAGGTATCAAAAGGCTCGATCACGAGAGCAAAGTCAAGGAGTCCTTTTTCTAGGCGCTCGACCACATCTTCAGCGTTACCGCTCGTGAGGTGAAAGTGTATGTCGGGATACTCGGCGCGCACGGCACTGAGCACCTTGGCGAGCTCTTCGACGGCAAGTGTTTCGCCACCGCCAATGGTAACGCTCCCTGTGAGCGTGCCCCCGAGCGTGCGAAACTCCTCGCGCGTCTTATCAACCAACTCAAGAATTTCCTCAGCGCGTTGCTTAAGAAACCGCCCTTGCTGCGTGAGCTTAATGCCGCGTGGTTCTCGAATAAGGAGCATCTCACCGAGCTCTGCTTCAAGCTCCATGACTTGCCGCGATATCGAGGGCTGTGTGATGTGCAAAAGCTCCGCAGCTTTGGAGTAGCTTCCTTCATTGACGACAGCAAGAAAGTAGCGCAAGGCACGGATATTCATCGAGTTTTCTCCTGTAAAGAGGGACTACTTGGCGGCGCCTCGCTCTGGCGCACGCTTGCGCAACAGTGTAGCGTAGCTCGCGATAGCTTCGACTGATCTACTCGTCCTCTAGAGTAGACCAAGACGCTCAAGCCGCGAGCGTAGCGTATTGGGATGCAAGCCACAAATTTCCGCAGCGCCCCCAGCGCCCGAGATCTTCCCATGGGTGCGGGCTAGCACGGCAGTAAAGTACGCGCGCTGCAAACTCTCAAAGTCTAGCAGTGGACCATCCGTGGCAATCACGGTGCTCGCGCTTGACGTTGGGGCAGCGCGTTCGGCTGCCAAGGGTGCAGTACTTACCTGCGACACCTCACGCAGCGCGCCTTTACGCCCATCGAGGTCAAAGTCAAGGGTGCGAATGGGATTTTGAGAGGAGAGCACCGCACGAGCGAGCACATTGCGCCACTCGCGCACGTTTCCTGGCCACGCATGAGCGCGTGCTTGAGCGAGTGCTTCCGCCGAGAGCGTGGGCGCGGGGCTAATACCGTAGCGGCGAGAGAGCACTTCAATGAAATATTCGCCCAAGGGCAAAAGGTCTTCGAGTCGCTCGGAGAGCGGCGGAACGTGAAGCGGAATCACCGCTAAACGGTAGAGTAGGTCTAAACGGAATTTCCCCGCGGCCACGAGTTCTCGTAGCGGTTTATTGGTGGCGGCGATGATGCGAACATTGACCGCAATTTCTTGCGTGCCTCCCACGCGCCTAAAGGTTTGCTGTTGCAACACACGCAAGAGCTTGACTTGCATGTCTGCGGAGAGCTCGCTCACTTCATCAAGAAAAAGCGTGCCGCCATCGGCCTGCTCAAAAAGCCCCGCATGGCGCGCCGTGGCGCCCGTAAACGCCCCTTTTTCAAACCCAAAGAGCTCACTCTCAATCAGGGTTGGCGCAATTGCCGAGCAGTTCACTTTCACAAAGGGCT
The DNA here is from genome assembly GCA_902463725.1 of uncultured Sutterella sp. Lineage (GTDB taxonomy): Bacteria > Pseudomonadota > Gammaproteobacteria > Burkholderiales > Burkholderiaceae_F > Sutterella. The sequence goes on from CABQGK010000012.1 coordinate 16,030, forward strand.
TTTGCGCGCGTGCCCCCGTCTGTTGAATCACGGTGGCAATCACTTCTTTGCCGGTGCCAGATTCGCCCGTAATGAGCACCGTAGCGTCGTAGCGCGCGAGGCTGCGGATCGTTTCGGCGAGGTGTCTAAGCGACGGGGTGCGCGCAAGCAGCTCGTTGAGCGGCCCATAGCGCTGTTCATCAAGCTGTGCTTTGAGCGCTTGTGCTTCACGTGTTTTCTTTTCTACCTGAGTTCTGAGGCGGCTCACCACAGCAAAGCCCACGTTGAGCGAAAGCGCATTCACGTACGGAGCGAGTAGCGCCTCATGTGCGAGCGTAAACGCGTTACGCGCACGCGACCAAAAGCAGACGATGCCCATGTGCCGTCCTTCGACCTGACAGCGGACCATAAGAAAACTACGGATTGCCGGCACCACCTGTGGCGCGACAAAAAGCGTAAAGGGGTCGTTTTCAATGTCGCCCATGCGCAAAATCGGGCTTGCTCCGCCTCGCTTGAGCGCGACGATCTCCGCAGGTACGCCAATCTCGGTGGATAGGCGTTGCGCACCGTCGCGATCTGCTTGGGCGAGAAACGCCACACGGTTGGGATCGGTGAGGAAGATGTTGGCAAAAATCCCGTCAACGGGCATCTGAGCTTTGAGCGCTTCAAGAAGGCGCTCTAGGGTGCTCTCTAGCGCAAGCGAACTCGTGAGCGCTGCAAGAATTTTGGGGTCTTGTGGCTGGGACATGAACTCTTTGTCAGTCAAGTTGGTGTTGCTCTCATTATACGGAGAAGCCTTCAAAAATCACGAAATTTCGGCAAAAACCGCTCAGTCGTGAGTGCTAAGACCGATATATCGTAAGAGACCCAGCTCGTATTGAAAGGCTTTCGCGCCAAAAGACGCGAAGTAACTAGGATGAAAATCGGAAAAAAGATAATCAAATCAAGGAACTAAATGCATTAGTTCGAGCTAGCTAGTTACTGTAGCTGATGTTGGCATGCTATTTGCTTAGAACTCTAGTGATCCCATTTTTTAAGGAGAAGTGATCATGCAAAAGACGTCACGTCGTGCATTTCTAAGCAAAGGCCTCGCCACGGGCGCGCTCGCTGTCAGCAGCTCGCTTGCGCTTGCGGCGCCAAAGAGCGCTACAAGGGCGCACTTTGACCAAATTTTCGATGTCATCGTTGTTGGTAGTGGTTTTGCGGGCCTTGCTGCTGCGCTTGAAGCGCGCCTGAGCGGCGCATCGGTGCTACTTATCGAGAAGATGCCTGTCATTGGCGGCAACTCCGCCATCAATGGGGGCGCTTTTGCTGTGGCAGGCTCGCCCCTGCAAGAGAAAGAAGGAATCAAGGATTCGCCCGAGCTCATGCTCAATGACATGATTCGCTCGGGGCGTGGGCTCTCGCACGTCGATCTACTCAAGATGATTGTCGAAGGCACAAGACCGGCGTTTGACTTCACCGTGGCGCATGGTGTGAAGTACAAGCCTTTTGTGCAGCACTTTGGCGGGCACAGCGTGCCGCGCATCATGCAAACCGTCGAGAGCACGGGGGGCGGCATCACGCGGCCACTTGCTGAGGCAGCTCGTGCCAAAGGCGTCGAAATTCATATGCGCGCGAAGATGGAGCACTTCGTACGAGATGAGAAAAAGGGTCGAATTATCGGGTTGGCCGTGCGCGAGCGCTATGAGTTTCCCGATGAAGGCTCTGGTGTGATGCAAACCTACGGCGCACGGCACGGCGTGATCATGGCCACTGGGGGCTTCTCTCGCAATCTGGCATTTCGCATGATGCAGGATCCGCAGCTCGACGGGCGTTTGGACTCGACCAATCATATGGGCGCAACCGGTGAGGGGCTTCTAAAGATGCTCGAAATTGGTGGCGCACCGGTGCAGATTGACCAGATTCAGCTTGGCCCCTGGTGCTCGCCCGACGAAAAAGGCTTTGGCCTAGTGTCACAGTTCAATACGATTGCGGGCTTTCCCAAAGGGATCATGGTCGACGTGCGCACGGGCAAGCGCTTCTGTAATGAGCTCGCTGACCGCAAAGCGCGCACCGATGCAATTCTTTCGCTCTCCGAAAACGGCAAACCCGTCTATCCCGTCTGCTTTGTCGATAGCAAGGCCGTCGACAAGGCTCAGACACTTGCCAATGGCCTCAAGTACAACGTCATTTGGAAGTTCGAGACACTCGATGCGCTTGCCGATCACTTCAAGATTCCTCGTGAGGCGCTCGTTGAACAAGTGAAGAAGTGGAATGACATGGTCAAGGCCGGTAAAGACACCGAGTTTGATCGTGCGCTTGCGGTGGCCATTCCCATCGATCAAGCGCCGTACTACGCCTGCCGCGTTTGGCCCAAAGTGCATTACTGCATGGGTGGTGTGGCGATTAACCATGAGGCGCAGGTACTCACCGCGCTAGGGAGACCGATAGAAGGGCTCTTTGCAGCGGGTGAAGTGACGGGAGGCACGCACGGCGCCTCGCGCCTTGGAGGTTGCGCGATTGCCGATGGCCTCGTCTTTGGGCGCATTGCCGCGCAAAGCGCCGTCAAGAACACGGCATATCCGTTCAAGGCCTAAGAGAGGAGGGCTGATTATGATGACGACAAAAACATGGACTAAGGCCTTTGCGGCGACGCTACTGGTGGTTGCGCTCTCGATGGGAGCCGCCCAAGCAAACCCAACACTCAAGCACCACGGTATGAAGGACTGCGCCGTCTGCCACACAAAAGAAAATGCCGTCGCGGGGAACGCGTTCGTTGTTCCAGCAGATAAGACCTGTATTGGGTGCCATGGAAGTCTCAAGACGCTTGCCGCAAAAACGGCGCCCGCAGATCCGCATGAGCCGAATCCTCACGCCTCCCACCACTATGGTGAGGGGATGAGCTGCACGGCATGCCACGCCGAGCACAAGCCAAGCCGAGTGCTCTGTAACGATTGCCACAATTTCCCGTTCAAAGCCATTCGTTAACACGAGTAGCGAACGCGCTCTCAGTTCCGTGATAGCACGGAGACCTCCGACCTTGAGTAAGTTCTTGATCGGGAAAATCACTTTGAGAGCGCTCCACTTACTTTAGACGTCTAACAACAAAGGACCAAAACATGCAAAAACCCATTCGTATGACACTACTCGCCGCGGGTCTCATGGCCGCGGGCGCGCTTTCTGCTGCGAGCATTACACTCGATGGTACGCACCTCACGATTGAAGACGCTTGGGCAGTGGCAGAAGGCCGCGCTGAAGTGGCCATAGATGCCGAGGCGCTTGATCGCGTCAAAAAGAGTCATGCGCTCGTGATGGCGGCAGCAAAAAGCGGCAAGCCCGTCTATGGACTTACCGTGGGCGTGGGCCTCAACAAAGACCGTTCGCTCTTTAGTGCCAAAGGAGAGCTCTCCGAGGAGGTGCTCAAAGCCTCGCGTGACTTCAACTACAACGCGCTGCGTGCACATAGTGCGGGTGTGGGCGAGATGATGCCTGAGCAACTCGTTCGGCTTTCGATGGTGGTGCGACTCAATACGTTGCTGACAGGAAAATCGGGCGCCCAGATGCGAGTTGCAGAGCTCTATCGCGATTTGCTCAACAAGCACGTCACGCCGCTTATTCCTTCTGAGGGTAGCGTGGGCGAGGCGGATATTCTGCTTGCGAGCCACGTGGGCGCGGTGATGATCGGTGAGTGGCGTGCCACGGTCGATGGGAAAACGCTCTCTGGCGCGGAGGCGCTCAAGCGCGCAGGCATTACGCCGCTTGTGCCTGAAGGCAAAGACGCCCTAGCGATCCTCTCAAATAATTCGGTCGCGATGGCTTATGCGATTGACGCGGCGCGCGGCGCAGCGAAAGTGATTGCGGTCACGCCCACGGTCTACGCGCTCTCACTTGAAGGACTCAACGGAAACGTGGCGCCAATTTTGCCGCAAACCATTGGTGCGCGTCCATTTCCCGAGCTTGCTAGCGCCGCAGCGGACATGCGTGCTGCACTCGCGGGATCCTACCTCTGGGAGAAGAATGCAACGCGTCCGCTACAAGACCCACTCAGCTACCGCGTGAGCGTCTACGGCCTAGCGGAAGCGCGCCGTGCGCTCAATGATCTCAACGCTGTGATCAACGTGCAGATTAACGCAACCGACGATAATCCCGCGACACTGCTCGATGCAGCTCAAGATTTCCGTGAGCACTCTCAAGTGGCCGACTATTTCATCAATGGCAATGGTGTGAAAGGCGCAATTATCCCGAGCGGGAATTTTAACCCTCTTCCTGTTGCCCTTGCGATTGAGCGCATGAGCTTGGCGCTAGCGCACCTCTCGCACTACAGCGTCGAGCGTACGATGCACCTCTCCTACGATCAGTTCACGCACCTGCCGCGCTTTTTGGCTGCCGAAGGAAATGTGGGTCATGCGTTTGGTGCGGTTCAGAAGTCCTTTACTGGGCTACATGTCGATACGATGGCACTTGCCCAGCCCGTAAGCCTCTATGGCGTGCCTGTTGCTGGAGAGATTGAAGATACCTTTACCAACCTGCTTCAAGCCTCGCAGCGCCTCGTGAAGATCGATCGCAATCTGATGCAAGAGATGAGTGTGGAGCTTTTACATAGCACGCAAGCCATTGATTTGCGTCGCCAAAAGGATCCGCACTTGGCGCTCAGCCACGTCACAGCGCCCGTTTTTGCGGCCTACCGAAAGATTGTGCCGTTTGTCTCGCGTGATCGTATCTTCACCGATGATATTGCTGCGGGCACCGCGCTACTTAACGACATGGGTGAGGCCGTTCTCAGGGGTGCTCACGCCCATTAAGCACGCAGGGCTCGCTCGCGCTAGAGCCAAGCAAGATCGATAGGGGCGCGCCGAGCCGCTTGTGGGCTGACTCGGTGCGTCCCAATTATTTCTACTGCAGGATGGCGCTTTTTACGCCCCAAGCGTGAGCACAAACACAAGTGCCATCAGCGTTGCCAAGAGCACAGGGAGTGTGAGCACGATCCCTGTACGGAAGTACTGTCCCCAGGTGATGGTAAGGTGCTTTTTCTCAAGCACAAAGAGCCAAAGTAGCGTCGCTAGGCTACCAATCGGGGTGATCTTTGGCCCCAAGTCACAACCAATGATATTGGAAAAAACGAGTCCCTCTCGTAAGAGCCCCGTCGTGCTCGTGCCATCAATAGCAAGCGCCCCCACAAGCACAGACGGAAGGTTATTCATGACTGAGGAGAGAAACGCCATGATGAAGCCTGTGCCCACCGTGCCAAGCCACAAACCATGGTTGGCAAGCGATTCGAGCGCGCTACTTAGCAGTGCGGTAAGCCCCGCGTTTCTGAGACCATAGACCACTAAATACATCGCAAGCGAAAAGAGCACGATGTGCCAAGGGGCCGTTTTCAGTACGTTCGTTGTGTTGATGATGCCGCTGCGACGAGCAATGAGAAAGAGTAGGGCGGCAGCGCTCCCCGAGACAACACTCACGGGAACGCCGAGCGGCTCAAGCACAAAAAAGCCAATGAGCTGGGCAGCGAGCACAACAAACCCCGCATTAAAGGTGAGGCGGTCGCGAATCGCTTCTTCAGGGCGCTTGATGCGCTCGAGCGCATAGCGCTTGGGGAGGTCGCGCCGAAACACGAGCCAAAGGGTAGTAAGCGCTGCGGCTACGCCAGCAAGGTTGACCCAAAGCATCACCGCCGCATAGTGTGCAAAACCAATGCCGAAGTAGTCCGCGGTGAGAATGTTGACGAGGTTAGAGACGATGAGCGGAATACTCGCAGAGTCGACAATAAAGCCCGCACTCATCACAAAAGCAAACATTGCGCGTCTCTCAAACCCAAGCGTCTCTAGAAGCGCCATTAATAGCGGCGTGAGAATGAGGACTGCACCATCGTTCGCGAAAAAAGCGCTCGTCACCGCACCCAAAAGCACGATGAGTACAAAGAGCAGGCTGCCTGAGCCGCGCCCCCAGCGTGCCACATGAAGCGCCGCCCATTCGAAAAAGCCTGCCTCATCAAGTAGCAGTGACACAACGATGATGGCGATCAGCGTGGCGGTGGCGTTCCAGACAATGTGCCAGACAGCAGGAATATCGGCAACACTGACAACGCCAAAGAGCAGTGCAGCGAGCGCCCCCGCGGTCGCACTAACGGCAATATTGAGCCCTTTGGGCTGCCAAATCACGAACGTAATCGTGAGAAGAAAAATAACGAGGGCGCTGAGTGCCATGATGGTGTCAGAGAATTTTCAAAAATTGGGTGTGAAGGTCGGTTTGAGCCGATCGGCGGCTGGCGTATCAGTATTTTGCTCCCGTTTTAGCGAGCTGAATGCCTCGGCAAGGTAGGTGCGTAATTCAGCGGTTTGTGCCGTCTCCGTTTTCTTTTTCGAAAAAAGACAATAGCGCTTTCTGACGCGCTCACCTGCCACCAGAAGGGGCGCCAAAACGTTATCACTTGCGCCGAGCTCATCGGCTAAACGATCAGAGAGACTGTAGCCCATACTTTGCTCAAGGCGGCACTCAAGGAGTGTGCGGCTCTCAAACGTGATGATTTCGCTCTCGATACCGAGAATTTCGGCAGTGTACGCCGATTCCGCCGCACTTTCATCGGGCGTTGCGACGATGTAACAGGGAAAGTCTCGAAGCGCGTCCGCTGAAACCTCTAGGCTTTGCGTAGCAAGGGGGTGCTGTGCATTGAGCTCCACATAGACCTCAGCGACGATGAGGTCCGTGTTGTGGTACTGCGCCGAGAACGCTCTACGCTGCGCGTTGAGCACAAGGTCAAGCTCGCCGTCACGCAACTGCCTCTGGAGCGTCTCGTGACTGCCGAGCACAACGGGAATGCGCCACTCTGGGTGAAGCGCCTCAAAGTCGTAGAGAAAAGGTGCAAGGCGCGCCATGGGAAAGGTCCTCGCCACGCCCAAGCGAATTCTTTGCTCATCGCTGCACGAGCGTGCACGTGTTGCACTCACGAGCTGATCGGTAGCGCTCACAATCGGGCGCGCGCCGTCAAGAAAGAAGCGCCCCGCCTCAGTGAGAGAAAACGTTCGGTTATGGCGGCGGAAAAGCTCAACTTGGAGTTCACGCTCAAGCGCCGCGATCTGCTGACTGACCGCAGATTGACTGAGTCCAAGGGTTTCTGCCGCGCGGGAAAAGCTCCCCAAGTCCGCTAGTAGAACAAAGGTCTTTAGATGTCGGTTGAGTAAGTTCGTCGCCACGAAAGACTCTCCATTGTGAATTCTGATTTTTGTGAACGGTTTCTGAAAGTCGTGAACGGCGCAGAGTTAAGTGTTTATTTAACCAATCCGTTTGGCTTATTTTTGCCGTCAAAGTCACCTTGTGACCAATACTTTGATCGTGTTTAAGCGTAGTTTGATCACAGCAAAGGTGCTTCTGACTCAACGAGCTGTTCAGCTTGGATACATAGGCTTTCGATACATCACAACGTTGCTGTAACACCCCGTAAGAGATGCCCTCAACGAGGCATCGGAGGCCCTCACGAATACGACTCAGAGGATCAAAGGGTGGCGTTAGTTTTTTGGGGGGTATACCCTGTTCATAAAATCAGAAAACGCATTCATATTAATCAGTTTTTCTAATAAATATTAACTGAATTACTTATTGATTGTCTTCTCGTAGCAGCGATATTCACCTTTTCTCGTGCTGGCGAAAACTGGTTTGGGAAAATGGTGGCAGTGGCGCGCGCCTTCAGCGCGTCACACTCCGAGCCCCCCGAGGACGCCAATGGCCCAGCGAATGAAGTGATCAATGTGGTCGAACTTTTACTCTCGAGCAAGTCAGTGGTGAGGAGTTTCATTGGGGAGGCGTTCCGCAAACACTAACGCCCCTAGGAATAGACCCAGAGGGGCGCGTTAGCGACCAAGCCAAGAAAACAGTGCGGCAGCCGCAACGAGCACAATGAGCACGAATAGGGCGTTGCGCGCCAAGCGGCTATCACGGCTTTCAAAGCTCTCATCCGTACGAATCTTTCGTTTGGCCTCTTCGAGGTCGCGCGCTCGGCGCTGATAGGCTCTTACCACCGCTGCGTTTGGGAAGTGCTTGGCTGCCATGGCTTTAGTGATGGCAGTGGGAGCAGTGGAGACGGTACCGACTACGGCTGGAGTGCCCTTGATCACAAAGCGCTTGAAGATTTTCTTGCCATAGCGCTCAGTGTCTTCGCGGGTGGTGACGTTGAGGGCGGCGTTTGCTCCCATATCCCGCAGCAGCCGCTCAAATGCGTCGCGGGCGAGACTCTCACGGCTCTCGGTGATGGTGTAGACATGATGAGTCTTTGCGAGAACCCGAACGGTATCAGGAAGAGGGGAGTCGACGCTTGTGAACGTGAGTCCTTCAAGTAGCGAAAACCGCAAGCTTTGCTGGCGATTAGTCTTGCGACGCCGCCGTTTACGCACTCGCTCAGGCGTCAGACCGTGGACATCACTGGCACCCAGAGCCTCTGTTGGAGGAGTGGATCTACTTTGATCTGGCGCACCGTCGACAGTTGAGTTTGGCATAGTCGGTATCTGTAGAAATTCAATACCTTCCTTTTTAACACAAATTGGAGAGTGACGCCCAACGATCGTGTCTTTAGCGTGGCGAGAGAGCTGCTACCAACAGAAGGCGCTCACCGCGGCGTCGCGCAGTTCTGCACGCCAATGCGTTGACTTTCTACGTCAAAGAGCCGTTTTGGGAAGACTTTGGGCTAGACTAGCGACTCTTCTTAGCAAATTTCTCCTTTGAGGTCAGTACCACCATGCTCGTTTTGCTCGGCATTCTTGCAGGGCTCGTGCTCCCATTTCAGACGTCGATGAACCTCGCGCTACGTGCTCGGTTGGGCTCACCCTACAGCGCTGCGCTCGTTTCTTTTAGTGTTGGGCTCGTCTTTCTTATCGTGCTCATGCTTGCGGCAGGAGAGTCGCTCGCCTTCGATTGGGCTCGACTTGCGCAGGAGCCCCTTTGGGTCTATGCAGGGGGCGTCTGTGGTGTGACCTTCATCACGGGGAACATTCTCCTTGTCACGCGCATTGGCAGTGCACAAACCGTGATCTTCCCAGTGTTTGGGCAGATTTTGATGGGGCTTGCCATCGATAGTTTCGGGTGGCTCTTTGCGCGTGAGATCGCGCTGACGCCCTCAAAAGCGGTGGGGGCCTTGCTGGTGGCGGTGGGCGTGTTAACGGTGGCAACAGCTCGTGCTGCACGAGAAAAGCACGCAGATGCTAGCCCCAATAGCGCTAGCGCGGCCAATCTTTGGCTTTGGCGCATGATTGCGATGGTGCTCGGCGCACTCGGCGCTGTACAGGTTGCGCTCAATGGTCACGTGGCCGTGGTGGCAGCATCTTCACTTGCTAGTAGTGTGATCTCGTTTGCAACAGGTGTCGTGGCGCTCCTTGTGGTTATCGCCGTGCGGGCGGTTGCGCTTCGCGGCAAGAGAACCGGTATTGTGAACTCGGCTAGCGCGCAAGTTATGAACGTTAACTGGCAACGCCACCCGCTTTGGATGTGGTTTGGAGGCTTCTTGGGCGGACTCTATGTGCTTGCGAACGTCATGCTCTCGAACCAAATCGGTACGGGTCTTACGGTGATTCTTTTCTTGATCGGTGCCACCTCGGGGGGACTCTTGGTGGATCACTTCGCTCTCATGCGTACTGCGCGCAAACCCCTCACGGTTAAAAAGCTCGCGGGCGTTGCACTGATGCTTGTGGGCATTGCCTTTATCAAACTCTAAAAATTTCCCTTTCCTCTGCCAGTACGGTTGACAGCAGCAGGAGAGAGTGATAATCTCATTGCAAATGAGAATCATTCTCACTAATGTATCTGCCTTGCTGCCAATCCGCACGTCGCTCGTGCGGGGCTTCTCTCTAAGCGAGGCCTCAACTCGCAGCAACGTACACTGCCGACGGAGGCACGGATGGTTTTGTTTGGTATTCACTTTTCGAGACTGCAGCTCTTTTTTGCTTCGGTCATGTACACGGGTGCGCTTTCTCGTACCTCTCTGATGCTCAGTCTTCACTCTGCAGGCTCATTTTGGGCTTGGGCAATGCTATGGTCGCTCTTGATGGTGGTTGTCTGGGTGGGCGCTAATGATTTGCACGCCAAGCGGTTGCCGGCAGCGTTTGTTGGGGCAGTGGCCGCGCTCGGCGTGGGATTGAACGCGATCCGTGGCACTGGACTTGATATGGGGCTGCTCGAAGTGCACGTCATGACTGGGCTTGCTGTGCTCTCGCTTTTTTACTGCGTCAATCTCATCCTCGAGCGTTTTCTTCATAGCACGTGGCTCGAAGAGCGTGAAATCTGCTTTGTAGCGGCGCTTGCCACCTGGGGAAGCGGCCTGAGCGTTGTGTTGATGCTTGCGATGGGTTTGTTTCTGATGGCGTTAAGCCGCTTCAGTGCACGCGAAAAAGAGCAGGGGACACACTCTCGCACGCACTTTGCGCTAGCCATGGCACTCTCCGCTTGGGTGGGACTCTGGTACCAGTTCCTCTAAGCCGTAAGGGGCCGCCCTTGGCGAATAGCGGATCAGGGCATGATGAAAGAGAAGGGCGCTTAGCTTCTGCGGCTGAGCGCTCTTTTTCCATGTGGGTATCGATTTAGTGTTGCGCCGAACCAAGGTCGCGGTATGTTGCGTGGCCTTCGAGCAGGCAGGTCAGCTCGTCACACTTGACGATTTTTCCGTCTTGGATCTCAAACTCAGCAATCACATGATGGCGCACATGGTCTCCATTTTGGAGCGTGGAGTCGACCATGTGATTAGAGAAGACGACATTGTCTTCCGCAACGAGTCGCTTGAAGGTGATGGTGCACGCACTGATTTTGGCTTGCAAGTGCGCGATGTGCTTGACAAACGCCTCAAAATCCAGCGTTTCGTTGTTAACCGTCTGTACGTAGCTTGGCGAGAAATACTGGGAGAGTGTTTCTTCGTCCGTGACCTTCTCTTCAAAGACAAGTTTGAAAACGGCCTTGATCAGTTCTTTCGTATCCATTTCGATTACCTCCCATGGGATGAAAGTAGTGCGCCGTCTGTCGGCGCTTAGAGTGGGATATTACCGCAATGAGCGCACATGACAAGAACGGCGCTCGGATGTTGGAAAATGGCCTCAAAAATGAAATATTCAACATAACTACTATTATGTTGAGTAATTTTTGAGGACTTCATTGGTGAAAACACTAAGCCAGTCTAACTTGTTTACCTAGAGCGCTACAATGCTAGAAACAGGATAGCCCTTAAGCGCTGCTGATCTGACCGAATCCCACCTCTCAGAGCCCCACTTTGACTTGTCCTGAATCTTTTGACCAACAACGGACGCAGTTTCCCCAATCCTAACTGCCGTCTGGAGACCCCAATATGAATCGTATCTACAAAACGGTATGGAACCGTGCCAAATCCCTTTGGGTATGTGTCTCTGAGAAAGTTTGTAGTCGCGCCCAAGGCAACCGCTCTCGTGTAAAAAACGCTCGCCCTCTTTCTAAAGCCAACCATCTGGGCACGCTTTCTGCCGTTACGCTCGCCACGCTCCTCGCTTTCGGTTTCAGCGGCCCTGCTTCGGCTGAGTATTATCGCTATGACCAAGCTAGCCAACAGTCAAGCGATATCTACAAGTATTACAACGATGGGCGCTATTTGTTCAGTAGCGCTGCCAACCTCAACGGCGGCTACCTCATTTTGCCGTGGCACAGGAATCAGGGCGCTGTTGTCTATTGTGCTAGCGCCTTTTGCTCTGCTAAAGGACAGCACTGGGTTGCTGCTAGTATCAGAAATGGTAGTAGTACAGTGGATCCAGGTGTGGTTGTTGGGAGTCAAGATACTTATGCCCAGCCTGCTACTTTGTCCCTTATCGATAGCTTTGTCGAAGGGGATGTTGTACTTCGTTCGCGTAGCAAACTCCTCTTGGGCGCGACCCTAAAGCTGGTCGATACGTTTTCCCCCAGTGTTGGAGATGACTATGAGGTTCAACCCTCTCAGAACAAAATTATTGGCAATATCGTCTTTGACAGTAATTCCAATGTGTTCCTTGGTCAGACCCTTGGGGCGCTTTATCGCAATGCAAGCGATCCTGTCTTGACAACCCAATACCCAAGAACGCGCTTCTCGGGTAGCTCAGGCACTCTTACGCTTCTAAAACCCGCTGATACTAATGACCTCATTTTTGACTTGGATGCACTACATACCTTTAGCAGTACTGGAGTGAATGAGGCCATTAGAGAGTTGGACGTTAAAACCAGTGTAAAGATTGTCAACACGCTCGATCGGTCGACCAACGCTAGCAGCGGCACAGACCTTCAGGTTGTTGTCAACTCTTCTGGAGTAACCCCTACCATCGTGGATATCCAGAGCCACCAGGGCAATGGCTTTTCAGTGTCTGGTAGTGGAATCGTTAAGTTTGATGGTGGTGAAACACTACGTGCTGGAGTCGCACAAGATCTATCGGGATATCGGAACCGTATTGACCTCAGCACGTTAACGTTCTACCTCGACCGTAATGCGGTTATTTTGGGCCAAGTAGAGAATTTAGGCCTACCACGAGTAGGAGGTGAGCCCGTGAATGATGGCCCTGGTGGAGGGCTTTTCTTGTCAAGTTCAGTGGCCGTGGAGGATCCTACGGTTCTCTGGGATACTGCTCACGCGAATGATCTCCCCTACTGGACCAGAGTCATCGACTTGTCGCACACGTATGTGGCGACTCTCAACGATGTTGAGCCAACGCTCACAGCAACGGAATTGGCGAATGTTGGTGGGCTATATGTGCGCCATGGTACGGTCAAAATTGATGGTAGCACCGCCCCTATTTCTACGCCAATTGCTGTGGGTGACGATGGTGTGCTCGATATTGCTGCGAATTCCACCCTTACCTCAATGCTTCAGGTGACCTCAGGTACAGTCAAGTTCCACGCGGGTCAAACGACGCTTCCTGCGCTCAATACTAGCCTTATGCCGACGGTTACGTTAAGTTTTGATGCGGGCGCTCACTTAAACGTGACAGAGGAAGAGAGTCTTCAGTGGACGGCTGTACCGAATATCGTTACCGCGACGACCGATGTCGATGAACTCGCTGAGCTCCTGCGCCTTCACCCGTTGAGCCTTCGCACAACCAGCGCGATTACGAGGCTACCAGCTACGCTGAATTCCGTTCCAACTCTAAGCCCACCGACCACATGGGTGGTTGGCGCAGATAGTAGTGTCTCTGACTACCCTGTGATTGTGAAGGTCGAACCTAGTGTCACACTTGATCTGCGCGGAACTAACACCGAAGGGATGGTGGATCTAGAGAATTTGGGGACGACTAACTTAAGGGGCATCAACAATGTTCAGTTCTCCTATCGGGGCACTGATGGGGGGCACCTCAACATCAGCGATAGCACCCTAGTTTTACCTAGTGGAGCAATCTGGAGATTTTCGACGCTCAATGATTTGACGCTCTCTAACGTTCACTTCACTGACGTGAGCGAACCTGAGGAACCTGTAAGTCTCTCTTTCTCTGTGGCCAATCTAGGTAGTACGCTCCCAAGTTGGTGGAGTACGGAGTTCTTAGGCGCGTCAAATGCAAGGATTTCTACCCTCGACGTTGACGTCTTAGAGGATGGCTTCTCACTAGGCAACGTGGCGCTAGACATGCTGACAGTCAGAAAAGCTACCCTCAGTAGCTTCTCGGGACTCCCTGCGTCCCAGGCAGTGATCTTTAATGACCTTACCCTCACTCAGAGCGCCGCTTTAAGCCAAAATGTAGCGGTGAGCATCAAGAAACTCACCCTTGCTCCTAATGTCGAGTTAGATGTCACCGAAGCGCCTTTATTTGTAATAGACGGAGCAAGTATCTATTTTTCTGATGGCGCCAAATTTAAAATCGATCCCAGTTGGTCTAACGAGGGCTTGGGAGTGCCTCCTTTGATGACTGGCCCTGGTAACCCGTCCATGACGGTGAGCGTTGCCGATTTGAATCATCTCAGTACTGCGCTGGGAGACGTCGTACATAACGAATTTAAGTTGTCGGTTGAAACCCGCAACGCCATGGAAAACGTTGACACCACGGCCCTTGAGGGTGTGCAACGCTGGATTCTCGGGGGTAACGTGACAGGCATTGCCGGAGGTGAGCTTACCGTACCCACACAAGTCAACGCTGGCGCGACGCTCAAGCAAGCGTCAGGTCAATTACATGTGCAGTCACTACTCGATATTCAGGGTAGTGTTGATGTTCAAGATTTGGTGGTGGGCTTGAGTGATCCCATGACTCCCGAAAACTCGCCTAGCGCACAAGTCATTGTTCATGATGGCGCGGTTCTTTCGATTAGAGGGAAGTTGACCGTCAACGAAACGTCAATGACCTCCATCGATCTGCTCGACGGTGGTGTACTGAAGACGGATGTCGCTAATTTAGTGCGCGTCTCGAAGCAAACGAACTCCCTCACTGGGGCTCATTACCTAGAGCCTTCGATCAATCATCCTGCAGAAACCAATGTAAATACGCAGCGAGCCAAACGTGGCACATGGATCCCGAGCTATTCAGATAAAACAGAAGAGATAAGTGGCCAAACTTACCATGTCTACGACATATATGAACTTACTAGGATTCTGGATTCAGAAGGGTACGAAACAGTATCAAATGGGTTGGGTGTAGGCGATCAGATCACCCAGTATGGTCTTGGTAGTATTGAATTGACCGAGCCTAACTCCAAGCTCTACCTCGGGCCTATCAAGACAAATCTTTTGATTGGTGAGAACAATATTGTCACGAATGTTCAGAATCCTGCAGGGTATGCGATTTTAAGACTCAATGGTGAGCGCACAGAAGTTCTTGACGGCGGCCGTATTGAGGTGAGAGAAGCACTTGAAGTTAGCACCGGTTATGGTCAGCGTGGGCGTTTGGTTCTGCATCAAGGTAGTGAAATTACGTTCACAAATGGGAAGACGGCAAATGATGTCACACTGGGTGACCACTTTGTGCTGGAGACCGATGTCAGTGTGTTGAATCATGAGAATGGAAACACCCCTGCCTGGTGGTCAACGATCACTACGGCGCTACAACGGCGTGAAGCCTATGATTATGGTCGTATGCTTGTAACCACGGGAACCACCCAAGATATCGACCCAGAAGGCTTTCAGCGTTGGGAGGTTCGTGGCGACGGGGAAAACCACACCGCCCATCTTGCGAGAGACACGTTTGTACCCTACGAAAAATCACTGACGTTGGATTTGACCCGTATTGACGGTGAAGATGCATCGATTACCAATGACGGAACCCTACGCTTTGACGATATAACGCTAATCAATGCTGCTGATCACTCCCCTATCTATGGTGCGGGTCAGGTAGAAAAAGTGGGCGCAGCTCTCGCCACGATTGACGGCATGATGAAGTATGCCGGACATACCACTGTCCGTGAGGGTACGCTCAAATTGCGTCAAGCCTCTGGCCTTAAGGGCAATGTGACAGTTAAACGAGGGGCTACGCTGTATGCGTCGACTGAAGAGCGCGAAAGTTCTGGATCAGAGGTAACACTCGTCGCACGACGGCTAGCGCGCGCTGTACCGACGCCGCACATGGCAACCTCGTCGAACGTGAATTCGATCGAGCTTGACCGCGGTTCTACGTATATGATCGATCTCAATGCAGAGCGATACTCTACACAGGCTGTCACGGGTGATGTCAGCATTGGGGATTTTGTCAAGTTCGTGGTGAACGTTCCCAGCGATCTTGTACTTGAACCAGGCAGCACCTTAGAGCATGTTTTGACTTGGGCAGGCTCTTTAAGCGGTCGTTTCGCTAGCGCGAGTGATACGATCAACGATCTTGTTTTTGAAGAAAATCCCAATTTTGACCTTCAGGCGATCTACGATGCGGAGCGTAAAAGCTTGGATCTTAAGGTTGTGGCGAATTCAGAGCATCGCGATCTCATCGTCCCGAGCGATCCTGATCCTGTTGACCCAGACCGTCCAGACGATCCAGGGCACACCACAGATAGCCGCCTGGGTGAACAGCCCCTCCTCTCTGGGACCGGTAAGCGCGCTCTAGCGGACTTTAGCAATGTTGTGCTTCGTCGCTTCTCAGACCGTAGCCTTGTGTGCGGCGATGACACACACGGAATGTGGGCGTCGCTTTTGGGCGGCCGTGGCCGTCTTGCGGGAACGGACGCCGCGCTCGGTTACAGCGCTGAGCACGAGGGCGTGGCGGCAGGTGCCGAGCTCTGCACAGGTCGTAGCCGCGCTGGCGTCATGTTGGCCGCTGGCCATACCGAAGCCGATGATCATGAGCCTACGGTGAAACACAATATGACGGCGAATACTTGGCTCGTTGGTCTCTATGGCGAGCATGACCTCAACGAGCAGGTAACGCTCGATGCGCATCTCTCGTTCGGTCGTAGCACGCTCAAAGGCGAACGCCAGTTTAGCCAAGAGGGTTTAACCGCCAAGAGCCGCACCCATGCTTGGCTCTACCAAGCGGGCGTTGGTGTGACGCTCAATCGCAGTGCCCTACTCAAGCCCTTTGCGCGACTTGACTACACGCGGGTTGACGTTGGAGCCTTTACGGAGCACGGCGCGCAGCAGCATGATCAGCACGTCGAACGGGATACGTATCAGGAGCTCGTAGCGCGCCTTGGCGTTGAAGCAGGTAGTCCCATTACGAGCAAGCTGAGTTGGTCGGCACGCGCGAGTGTGGGCGTAGATATGCTCAACGCAGGCTCGAGCACGCACGCTAGCTTTGTCGATGGCTCAGGGCACATAGCAGTGAAGAACGATTCGCCCTCTCGCATGGTTGGCGACCTTTCGCTTGGGCTCGCGTATCAAGTGAGTCCCAATTGGACGCTTTCGACGAGCTTGATCGGTGAAATGCGCACCCACCAGCGTGATGGCGCACTCGATCTACGCTCGACGTGGACCTTCTAACCCACGGTGCGCTGGCGCCTTTGCTGGCGCCAGCCTCCGGCACGTTTCTCTCCTCAGCTGTGCGGCCCGCAGAATGCGTCGGCCGCACAACCTTTATGGGCGAGGCTCGCATTGTGAAGTGCCTCACCTCTGCACTTCAGTCATCACACGCCTTTCGCGAGCTCGTGTGCAAAGCGCGTCACCCAGAACCAATCTTCAGACTCGTCATAAAGAACCAGTTGGTACAAAGTTGCCGATAGTGCCCTGATTTTTCAGGGGATCCACGCCTGTTGCGCACTTAGAAATAGATAGTTTTGCTATCCGAAAATGTAACTAGATGTAAGCATCTTCTATATGAGAAATATAATCATTCTCATTTGGATGGCAAACAACCTCATTTTCCCAGGACCCAAAATGAAACCAACTCTACTTTCGCTTGCGCTTTTGGCTGCGTTTAGTAGCGCGGCTGCACATGCTGCTAGCCCACCTTCAGAGGACGATGATACGTTCGATGCGGCGGCAACAGACGCCGTGGAACTCGCCGATACCGTGGTTCGTCCCGATCAAATCGCGATTGAGCGACTTGCGAATACGAAGGAAATTCTCGTGATCACCAAGGCAGACCTTGAGCAAAAAGGTAACCGCACGATGACGGATGCGCTACGCGCCATGCCTAGTATCAATGTAGGCACTGCGGGGCGCAATTCGATTGATATTCGAGGCCAAGGCAGCGAAGCAGCAAAGCGCAACTTACAGGTGCTCATCGATGGTGCGCCGATTACAGCGCTGGTCAACCACCCTCTTCCGATGAATTACGACGCCGTTCCCGTCGAGCAACTCGGCCGCATTGAGATTATTCCTGGCGGCGGCTCGGTGATGTACGGTTCGGGTGCGGTTGGAGGCGTGATTAGCATGACGAGCTCGCTTGCGTCCATTAAAGAGACGGAAACGTCACTTTGGGGAGAATGGAACCAAAAGGGCTATCGAGCGGGCGTACAGGCAGGAACCACCTTCGGCAATGGCCGAGGTGCTGTGCAGTTTACGGCAAGTAAACTCGATCGCGATCTCTACTTCATTAACACTTACGCCAATACCGAATACTACGGCTTGGGCGCGCGCTGGGCGCTAAGCCCCGCACAGTCGATTGAAGTACGTGCTTCTCACATGAAAACGAAATCGATGCTCGTCGCAAACCTCAACCGCGAGAAACTCTTGCGCGAGGGCCGTAACTATGTTCCCGCGGATATGCGTGTGACGATAGGCGTTGATGAGCGGAAGCGTCGAATTCAAACAACGCGTCCAGGCTACCTCTACGGTGATCAGCTTCTTGATATGGCGAGTCTCACCTATCAGTTGGCAGCCACGGATCGCATCACCTTTGCCACCGACGCTTTCTACCAAAAAGGCGCTTACAAGGGTGACAATTACGATAACCACGAGATGGAGACGAACGCCTACGGCCTACGTAACAAGCTCAATATCAAGTATGGCGATCGGCATGAGGTGCTCTTCGGGCTCGATGCGATACACCAAGAAGGCGACCTTGATTACGTGAGCTACGACTACCTCGCCGCTGCGCGTGGCTATGTCGCCGTGCCCTATGACTTTTTCTACGAGCGTAACACCGCTGCAGCCTATTTCCTCAATACCAATCGCTGGGGCAAGTGGGAGTTCAACGAAGGCGTTCGTTATGACCTCACCAATTGGCGCTTCAAAAAGCACGGCCGTGCCACTGACGGGCTCGGGGACGGGGAGCAGTTGCATCGCAACACAGCCTTTGAGCTCTCGCTCGCTTATCTCTATAGCGAAACGGGCAAGTTGTACGCTCGTTTCGAACGCGGCTTTACGCTTCCGGACGGCATCCAAGTGACAGACCAGCTCGCGCTCAGAGACGCCAGTGGCAAAAAGTACAAAGTCATCCAGCACACCAAAGCTGACGATGAAATCTACAACATGCTCGAAGCGGGCTGGCGCGACGCGTTTAAGTGGACGACGGTGAGCCTGACGGCTTGGTACTCACAAATTGAAAACGAGTTTGGACGCTATCTCAATATGGGTGATAACGGGCTTGAGGATAAGACGATCAATCTCTATGACACCCGTCGTTGGGGGTTGGACGCTGCGTTTTCGCAGCGCTTTGGGCCGATCACTCTCGAAGAGAGCTACGCGTACACCATGGGGCGCACCATTTGTCACGATGAAGCGGCGTGCGCTGCCGCGGGTAAGCGAAATGACTTCACGGACAAGGGGCTCATGAAGGTGCCCAAACATCGCGTGACGCTGCGAGCGGCTTGGGAGATTACGCCCGAACTCACTACCGACGTTACCTGGCTCTACTTTGGCCGCTACACGAACTTCATCAAAGGTAGTGAAGAAAAGGACAAGGGTTTTATGAAGTCCTATTCCATTACGAACCTCTCGGCGCACTACAAGCCCAATACGCATTGGAGCTTCTACGGGGGCGTTAACAACGTCTTCGATAAGACTTATTACGAGTATGGGAGCGCGAGTGCCAGTACCTCGCAGACCGTGATCCCAGGCCCCGGGCGCATGTTCTACGTGGGCGTGAAGGCGATTTGGTAGCGCTAGAAACTTATTTTTCATCCCCGCTCGCTCAAGGCGTCATCGGGCATACCGCGCATCAAGCAAAGCGTGTAGCCCTAAAACGCATGAGCGGGCCTTCCCCATTTGGGGCGAGTTCAGCTCGCCCCGTAACGCTTTGGAGATACTGACAATGCAACACCTCTGGCATCTTTTTCAGACGGGCGGCTGGATTATGTGGCCGCTTCTCTTTGCAAGCCTTCTAGCAGTGACGATTTTTGTGGATCGACTCAGGCTCTATCGGCGTGCCGCGACGGACATGGGTTTGGTCAAGTCGCATCTCTCAGCGCTCGTAGCAAAGGGAGATACAGAGGGCGTGAAGGCGCTTGGCGAACGGGCGGGCGGCGCACTCGGCCGGTTACTTGCCGACTATATGCAGCATCGCCGCAAGGTATCTGACGCGCAGGCGTGGCTTGAACTCAACGCGCAGCAGGTAGCTGGCGCGCTGCGCGCGCATCTCAATTTGCTCTCTGCCATTGTGACGATCGCTCCACTCATGGGACTACTGGGGACGGTCACTGGGATGATTCAAGCCTTTGACGTGCTCTCCATCAGCGAAGGGCAGCCTTTTGCGATTACGGGCGGCGTAGCAGAGGCTTTGGTGGCCACGGCGTTTGGTCTTTTGATTGCGATTATGGCGCTATTGCTTTACGTCGTGCTTGATCAGAAGGCCTCTCGACTCATCGCGGAGCTCGAAGAAGGTTGTGGTCTTTTGCTCATTAGTGAGCCTGATAGTACAGGAGCTGCACGATGAAGCTTATCAACCATCAGGAAAAAAAGACGCCGCTACTGATGATCATCCCAATGATCGACATCATCTTCTTTTTGCTTGTCTTTTTCATGATGAGCATGCTCAATATGGTGGTGCAGAAGACGATGCCGCTCAATTTGCCGAGAGCCGCGGTCGCAACGATCGACACCACGCGCACATTACCCGTTTCCATTGATCCTGCCGGGCAGGTTTACGTGGAAGATACGCCTGTGAGCATGGAAGCGCTTGCCGCACGGCTTAGTGAGGAGCAGCGCTCGCACGACAAACTCACGGTGGTCTTGCGCGGAGATCGCACATCGGAGTACGGGCGCATTGTTGAGGTAATGGACATTATTAAGCGCGCGGGCATTGAACGACTTTCTATCGCGACGGTGGGGCCAAGTGCTCGTGAGGAGTCGACGCGCCCAGATGGAGCTCAGCCATGAGCGGCGAAAACGATACGCTTGAGGGACTGCTGCGTGCCAAGGTGAGAAGCAGTGCGGCTGCGGCCGCCCTCCTTCATGCGGCGCTCTTTTGCGCTACGGGTGCCCTACTCTCAATTCATCTCGTGGGCGCTAATGCCCCGATCGGGGGCGCTAGCGCCTTGGTTGTTGAGCTTGGCGCCGGGGGCTTAGAAGGAAGTACAGAAACACGTATCCCGCTTGGAAGTGAGAGCGGTGAGCGCATTGCGCCGAGCGAAAACACCACAGAGCCTCCTACCACGAGCACTGCGAGCACAGAGGCTAACTCACATCAAGAGCCGTCTGAGTCTCGTGAGGCGCAGACGGTAGCGTCTAATACACCAGAGGTGAGCGCACCCAAGACCAACGATGCTGCCGTTGTCGATACGGTGCCGCCTGCGCCCCCTGTCCCTTCACCTTCTGAGGGTGTTCTGCCCACGCACGCGGCCGCAGCGGAACCGCTCTCGGGCACAGCTTTTGCGCCACTTGCCGAGAAAACGCCGACAAAGTCGGTTGAGCCGCCCGTGCAGACCGAGTCGATTGCGCGCAGAAAAGCGAAAGAGAAAGTGCCTGAACGGGAAAGCACTCAAAAGAACAAAGACGTCGCCCATAAAGCCCCGAAATCAAGTATTAAGCCTGAGCCCAAACGCGTAGCAAAAGTAGCTCAAGCCAAGAGTAAAGCGCAAGATGCGGAGACGGAGCGCGTGCTGTCGACGCCTGCTGCTGCCGCAGCGCAGAACGCGACGGCGGGCGCGAACGCCACAACGAGCTCCTCAAGCGACGGCAAAACCGTGCTTGGCACAGCCGCTGGTGATGCAGAAACCGCGGGCGCCGCAACGCTCCCGGGGAGCGGAGAGGGTCTTAAAAAGCTCGCCCTCGGCGCGGGTGATGCCGCACTTGTTGACAACGGCGATGGCACCTATCGACCGAGCGGTAAAGGCCCACTAAACTATCGCATTCTTGAAGATGCACGTCCTACGTACCCGCGTCGTGCCCGTCAAGTGGGGCTCACAAAAGCGGTACGCGTGCGTGTGCAGTTTGTAGTGGATGAGCGGGGTGAGGTGATCAGCACGCGCGTGCTAACAAAAGATGTTCCACCGCTAGACTTTGAAGAAGAAGCTGAACGTGCGATTCGCACCATGCGCTTTGAGCCGATTCGTTTAGCAGGCATCCCTGTGAAGGTCACGTTCGTTAAGACCATCGTCTTTAGACCGTAAGCATGGCCGCGGCTTGGCTACAGAGGGTAACAATGCGGCGGCGCAGCAGAGAGCTTGCTGCCGCAGACAACTAGTCGAGCGCTGTGCGCGCCTCATCTCTGTACTGAGCGGCACGCGCCATTTCCTCTTCGAGCGCAGCGGCGCGGAGCGACTCCAACTGGCGGCGGAACGTTCGTGGATTCATTTCGATGCCAAAGGTCGCCTCAAAGCGGCGGTGCAGCTCAGCCACGTTCCCGTTAGCTTCCATAAACTCGTTGAGCACCCAGTCACGGTGCGCTAGTAAAGGACTCGGGCGGCGCTTTTTCGGGAGACTGTCGCCCAAGTATTTCTTCACCGTTGCGCGTGCATGTCCCGTCGCGCGGCTAATTTCATCGGCATCAAACCCTCTGCTCTGCAACTGATGGAGCTCATCGAGCTGCTTGCGACTTAAGGGACGCCCTTGCACGATCATAGAGTCAAGCATTGCCGCATAGCGCTTATGCGCCTCGTTACGGGCAAATTCAAGCTCATCGCGGAACTGTTCACAAAAGCGCCGTACCGTGCGCGAGCTCACGACAACCTTCAGTTCGTTAGCGAGTCGCTCTGTAACGGTATTGCAATTGCCATCCTCCGCAAAGAAAGCGCGTCGCAACCAGAGTGCATGCTCATCGAGCACCCCCACCCGTGGTTTACGTGGTTTGACCATCACGTAGCGCTTCACCGTAGCGCGCGAGACCCCCACGATATCGGCAATTTGCCGAATAGTACAGCCGTTAGAAAAAAGCTTTCGTATTTGTACGATATCGTGAGGACTTAGCATGGTATCAGCACTCTATAAGGATTCGATGTTGGTATATTCAATCCTTATTTTGCCTCAAAAATGTGCCGCTTGGGGTAGTAGTTCACTTTTACTAAACCAATTTCATGCCTTGTGGCAGAAGCGCGTCCGACGAAAATCACTGTGGCAGTAGGAACAAAAACGAATCCTTAGTGTTAACCCTAGGGTAACATTTTTGTTCAAATTTGTTTACAACGTCTAGAACGAAATTAGATTTGTTGAGCGCCAAGCGCCTCACATAGGCGCAAGCGCTGTGCCACGGGATCCTATGGCGTGATCAGTGAATGAAGACCGCTCTTAGCGCAAGCCAAGAGTTAATAAGGATAATGAAGAGCCCGATGAGAAAGATCACCATACGACGCGTGTCACGCTCAAGATGGAGATTGGTACGGGTTTTGGGCTCACACAGCCAGTCCCAGTCGTAGACGGCACCAAAAATCGCGCCGATCCCAAGAAAGACCGTCAGCAGTATCGGGTTGTTAACCAACAGTTGCCAGAGGCCTGTCATGCGATAATTCCTTCTCGTTGGTGATGTCAAGATTGAGTCAAATGGTCATTGTAGCGCGCTTTTACAAAGCGCATAGTTAGGGAATTCCTTACGGGTCTGACTATGGTTTTCCGACTGTGATCGCTCGCTCAATGACTAAACCTAGAAAACGCTATGCCCATAATTCATATTGATGATGATTTCGACCTAGAGAAAATTCAACGCTCTGGTCAGTGCTTTCGTGTCAAGAACCTCTACGGTGGCTACTATCAGTTTATTCATGGACGCCATGTGCTCCTCATTAAACCCGCTGGCTGCGGGCAGTTCAATGTGAGTGTTACGGAGCAGGCATGGGAGCAAATTTGGGCGTCCTACTTTAATCTCGAGCGCAACTACCGTGCCGCCCGTGCTGTCATCCCTCAAGAGGATGCTTTTTTGCAAGAGGCCGCAGCGGCGGGTGCTGGGATTCGCATCCTGCGACAGGACCCCTATGAGATGCTGCTCACGTTTGTGATCTCGCAGCGTAAATCGATTCCTGCGATTACGAGCATTGTGGAGGCAGTTTCTGAGGAGTTTGGCGCCACTACGATGAGTGGTGGTGCTAAGGCGTTTCCTACTCTGAAACGCTCTGCGGAGTTAACCAACGACTTCGTTTGGGATGAGTTCGGTGCGGGCTATCGTGCGCCCTACTTGGCTGCCATTGTGAGCGCTGCGCGCCGCGGCGAGGTGGATTTTGAGGCGCTCGCCGCGCTTCCCACCGATGAGCTGCTCGCTAGCCTCATGAAGCTCCCTGGCGTTGGGATCAAGGTCGCCTCCTGTGTGGCGCTATTTGGCTTTGGGCGTCACGAGGCGGCCCCGGTCGATACGTGGATGCAGCGTATCTTTGATACCTACTACGGGGGCGAGACCCCAAGCTGGATGAAGGGGGCGGACGCCGGCATCCTGCAACAATACGTCTTTTACTGGGCGCTTCAGAATAAGAAAACGCTAAAAGCGCTCTCACGCTGACACTCGCCCTTGGTGTGTGGCCGCGGTTTGAGATTACTCAAGCGCGAGTCGTGTGCTCTTGCTTAGCCAAGCATCAAAAGTGAGGCGGCCATCACGGCCATGCCAGCAACGAGCCCATAGATGGAGAGGTGGTGCTCGCCATACTTTTCTGCAGAGGGTAAGAGCTCATCAAGGCTAATAAAGACCATGATGCCCGCCACCGCGGCAAAGGTGATCCCGAAAATTGCCTCGTTGAAAAAGGGGAGAATGAGCAAAAACCCAACGATGGCGCCAATCGGTTCAGCAAGACCCGAAAGAAATGAGAGGAGAAACGCGCGCTTTTTGTTGCCCGTTGCAAAGTAGACCGGCACCGCTACGGCGATCCCTTCGGGGATGTTGTGTATCGCAATCGCGATAGCGATCGGAAGCCCGAGCTCAGGGTTAGCGAGCGTGGCGGTAAGCGTCGCAAGACCCTCAGGAAAATTATGAATCGCGATGGCCACACCCGTGAAGAGCCCCATGCGCATGAGAGCAGGGTCGTGCGCACGGGCCTTGGTGGGGGATTCGTTCATCTCTTCGACATTACGTAATTCATGCGGGTTTTCCGCATCGGGAATCAACCGGTCAATGAGCGCAATCGCCGCAATCCCCCCAAAAAAACCAAGCACCGTCATGAGGGTGCCCTGCTCTTTGCCATAGACCCCGATTAAACCCTCACGCGCTTGAGCGAAGATTTCCACAAAACTCACGTAGAGCATAACCCCCGCAGAAAACCCCAAAGCAACGGCAAGAAACTTCGTGTTCGTTCGCTTTGTGAGCAGCGAGAGCGCGCTCCCAATCCCGGTGGAAAGCCCCGCAAAGAGCGAGAGCAGGAAGGCGAGTTGGAGGTTTTCTAGGTTCGGCATGGCAAAAATCGCTGTGGTTTAGGCGTTGCTCTTTAGTTTAGCGACTCGCTCAGTTTTACTTGTTGTGCACGACCTATCAAAGCGCTAACACATCTAAGCGAAAACCCTTAGAGCGTTCGCGCTAACGCAAGAGCCTAGCATCTCAGCGCGTGTTGTTTGACAAATATGAAGGTCGGGGAGTAATATTTTTGAACCCGATTAAAACACTCGGGTATTTTTCAGGCTCTTTGCCTGCGCCCGCCGGGTGGCGGCGCGCTCTTTGTGCAAATTGAGCTGGTTTTCGAGTCGGATACCCGAACTATAAGAGCAGCCGGCTCCTTAGGAGTAAACATGATTGTTGAAAACGTCACCGACCTCATCGGTCACACCCCTCTTCTTCACCTTGCCGCCATTGAAGCTCAGGAAGGGCTCAAGGCGCGCATCCTTGCCAAACTCGAATACTTTAACCCCGCTGGTAGCGTCAAGGATCGTATCGCCATTGCGATGATTACTGACGCTGAACGTCGTGGTGCTCTCAAGAAGGGTTCTGTGATCATTGAGCCGACGAGTGGCAACACCGGCATTGGGCTCGCCGCAGTGGCTGCTGCCCGTGGCTATCGCATTATTCTAACGATGCCGGAGACAATGAGTGTGGAGCGTCGCAACATCCTCAAGGCCTATGGTGCTGAGCTCGTGCTCACCGAAGGTGCCAAGGGCATGAAGGGCGCGATTGCCAAGGCTCAGGAGTTGGCTGCGGAAATCAAGGATAGCTTTATCCCGGGGCAGTTTGTCAACCCCGCTAACCCTGCTGCGCACTACGCGAGCACGGGTCCGGAAATCTGGGCTGACACCAATGGCGCTGTGGATGTGTTTGTCGCAGGTGTTGGCACCGGCGGTACGCTCTCGGGTACGGGCAAGTTCCTCAAAGAAAAGAAAGCCGCAGTTCGCGTGGTCGCGGTTGAGCCGGAAAGCTCTCCTGTGCTCTCGGGCGGCGCCCCTGGCCCGCACAAGATTCAGGGTATTGGTGCTGGGTTCCTCCCCGATACGCTTGATCAGAAGATTTACGACGAAGTTGTCAAAGTGAGCAACGACGCTGCTTTTGAACGCACACGCCAGATGGCCCGTCTGCAGGGCGTGCTTGTCGGTGTGAGCTCGGGCGCTGCGCTTAACGCCGCAATCGAAGTGGCTCGCCGTCCTGAAATGGTTGGTAAGACCATCGTGGTGGTGTTGCCCGATAACGGTGACCGTTATCTGACGACGGGCGGGCTCTTTGAGTAAGCGCGCTCTGAAACGTTAGTGACCTGAATTACAAGGGGATGCTCGAGCGAGTCGGCATCCCCTTTGCTTTTGCGTCTCTATGGCGAGAAGGCGCACTTTCGTGTGCTGCGACAACGCTCTTATTTGGCGAGCCCGTCGCTTGTGCAGTTATCGCCCATTTCGCAGCCCTTCTTCTGCCAGTACTTCATGCGCTTGGTATCTTTTTTAATGCCGTAATAACCAATCATGCGATGAATGGCATCGAGGTCACCGCGCGTAGCAGCTTGCTTCCAGTAACGAACGGCTTCTTGCTCGTTCTTTTCCTGGCCAATGCCGTTTCGAGCGAGGTCCCCGAGGAGCACGGTCGAGGGAATATCGCCGCGTTTACTTGCTTTCAGAAGCCACTTCTTCGCTTCGACCTTACCCTCTTCGCCCTCGTGACCCGCAGCAAGGAGTCGCCCGAGTTGCGCCATCGCGTCGGTCACCCCACCTTCAGCGGCTTTGCGATACCACTTAAGCGCAAGCGGGATGTCCTTTTCGTGGCCTTCGCCATACTCGGCCATCTGCGCGAGTGCGTGCATACTGGCGATTTCGCCAGCTTCTGCGGATTTCTGATACCAGTAAAAGGCCTTCGGAAGATCAGCGGGGATATCCACCCCTGTCTGATAAAGCACCGCGAGGTCGTACTGCGCGTCACGGTCACCCTTTTGCGCTTTGGCAAGTGACGATTCAAAATTTGGTAGCGCTTGGTTCTTGGCGTGCACCGGCCCCGACATCATGAGCGTGGCGGCGAGTAGCGCTGCGGCAAGCGACGGGAGCATTGGCTTAGTGGTCATCATGCTTGGATTCCTTTGAATTGAAGTGATAGCGCCTAGTCTAGCGGCTAGATCGGCTTTGGCGTGCGCTCGCAAACACACATTAACGCTTTTCTCGGCCTCTGTTACAAAACCGAGTACGCCCCCACGCGGCGCATTGCGCAGCACTGCGCGTCTTGCCCGCGGGAATTGAAAATTAAGCACGTCAGCGCAAAACGCAATTCTGACGTGCTCGTTCAGTGGGAGACTGGGCTTTTACGTTGGGCGCGGCCAGTGCACGCAAGTCGCACTACGCTCGCCCCGCTCGCTTAGGCCACCCCACCCTTACGCAGTGCCCACTCTGGGAGCGACTCTGCATCCAGATCGATTGCGTCGTAGAGTGCGTCTCGCTGCGTGTCCTCAATGGACTTAATCTCTTCAATTTCGCTAGCCTCTTCGGCTTGCGCGTCCTTGCGGGCGTCGGCCGCTTGCGCCCCTTGCTCTTGATCCTCAGCCAGATTGTCCGCACTGTAAATCTGAACCCGCGCGCCGCCATTGGCGTAAAGCGTCGTATAGAGCAAGGACTTATAGCGCTTCATATGGTCAGCGAGTTTTGTATACGCGATGACCGCATCCAAGAATGCATCAAGATCCCAGACAAAGTAGCAGAGGTAGAGATATTTAGCCCCAGTGAGCCACGCAAAGGCACGCCCAGCAGTGGGGGCGACGGTGCTGAGATAGTCTTGCAACTCCGTCATAAAGAGCTTTTTCTGCGCATCGGTTTTGAGATCCTCAGCGGGCTCAAGCATCAGGGCAACGGCCGTTGCGCCATGGTTTCGGAGCCAGTATAGGAGCGTATCGTCGCCCTCGAGGTAGTTGGAGATAATGAGCGCAAAGCTTGCCTCCCCATACATCACGTCCGCGAGTGGTAGCGTGTACTCAAAGCGTTTCCCATCGCCTCGCCAGTCAAAGGAGACTTTCGAGTCGATATAGTCGAGCACGCTATAGGTCTCATACTCGGGGTGACGGTGCTTAAACTTCTCGATAAACGTGAGCAACGGCATAAACTTCGCGTTAGCCCTACGAGGCAAGGTGCGCACAATACCGATGTCGCTCAGGTAATGCGCGCGTAGCCCCTGACCGAGGAGCGAGTCGAACATGAGCTCAAGCCGCGGGAAGATTCTGCTCGCCATCTCTTGATCAGCGACGGCAAAGTCCGCGAAATAAAAGTCGATGTCGCTTCCGGAAGGCGTTTTCTTCCCAGAGAAATCGTAGCTGACGAAAACGCGATCGAGCGGAATCGTTTCACCTTCCAAGGAAAGCGGATACTGTTCCGCACTACGCAGCCGAATGACTTCTGGCGAAACCTCAACACGCGCTCGGATATCTTCGGGCATACTCTCAATGAGTGCGGAGATGAAAAGCGCGTAATTTGGCATGCTGGTGACAAAGTTGATGAGCAAGGGGTGATGCTGCCCTGCGAGGATCGTCACGGCAACGCCCGTGTTTTGGGGCAAGAGGTGCGCGACCTCCCTGCTACAGGTCTCAATGCCTTTGACGCGATCCTCGAGCATGAGCCCCTCCCAGCGATCCATGTTCTCATCGACCTCATCCCAGAAGCGTGCGCAAATCTTGGCCCACGTACGATCCCCAAAGTTCGGGTATGTCATGAAACGTTCACAGCGCTCACGAAAATACGGCAGTCCATCGAGGAATTCGGAGCCTGGGAAGTCGAAGCACTTTCTAAAGTAGAGACAGGCCTCATCCTCCCGATCGAGGTAATAAAGCGCATAACCCATACGGTAGTACCAAGCGTAGTCGGCCGTGCGTTCACCCCAATCACGAATGCGCTCAAGCAGCGTTATTGCATACTCCAAGCGACTGTCCTTATGTTGGGCCACGTTGTTGTAGGCGCGCGCGAGCTCGGAAATGAGCGCTGGCGGAAGCTCGTCGAGCGAGAAGCGCTCAAGGCACTTAATGATCGCTGCAGGATCGTCTTCGCACCGATACCAAAGGGCCTGCCAATTGCGCGGAACTTGACTAAGTCGACGTTTGAGTAACTGATAGTTGTTGTGCAGGTAGTCTGAGGGAACGTAGAGCACGAAGCGCTCAAAGCCCGCATGAGACGTCTCCACGATGACGTGCCCCTCAAGCGTCAGGGCAAGCGTTTTGACAGCTGACGTGTCAATGTCTTCGTACTCAAGATAGTCGAGGAGCACTTTCACGGCGCTCGTTAGCCACTTGACGGGCAAATTGGAAAAGCCTGCAATCGACATGTGAAAGCGCATTGGCACTCGGTGATGAAACCCATCAGGGAGCGCTTCGCCGTTAACTGCGCGACCATCAAACGAGAGTTCCCCAAGACTGAGCGCTTCGCGGTTTCTCTCGAGCCCCGATTTTAAGAGATAGGCATTATTGACCGAGAGACGCTTGTCGATATGCTTCTTGGGGTACTCAATGAGATCCTGATCCGCTGCTTCATCGGTAAAGTGCATCAGCATCGATCGCAGCGACGCGTTACGGTTAATGTCATGCACAAGCACATTGATTTCATAGCAGTCTCTGCCGACAAGCTCGCGTGCCTCGGTAATCAGGGAAAGCGCTTTGGCGCGTTCACCACGCCCGGCGAGCAGCTTTGCAAGCTCCACCATGCACCACGGATACGTTGGATCGACCTTTCGACCCTCCTCGAAATAGTGCTCCGCTTGCTCAAGCTCGCCCTTTAAGAGGTGCACCACCCCCATGCGATAAAGCCAGCGGACTTCGTTCGTGCCCGCGGCTCTCGCGTCGTTAAGCGCCGCCTCGGCCATGAGCAACTTGTCCCAAGAGAGACTATTGATACCAATGTAGGCGTACTCGAGCGCAATCTCTAAGTTCTCAGTAGGACACTTCTCGGAGAGTTTCCCATCTCTGATCAGTTCATCAACTTTGTCATCTAAATACTGCAACGCCTCGTCCCATGAGTGGTTATTGATAGCTTCATAATCCTCAGGGGCTAGCAGAGTGGGTTTTGTCATGCGCAATCCTCGGTCAAAGTCTGCTCGACTGCCGTGGCAGTGGGAGCAACGGGTGATCCACTGAGTGTAGCAAAGCTCTACGCGGCGCGCCACTTTGTAAAAGTTGCAAAGTCTTGCAACGCGAGTCTCTGCGATCCCTAAGCACGCACTCGCCTTAGATGAGTGTCCCATTGAGGCGCGCTTCAAGCGCAGAGATGCGCCGCTCGGTTTGACGGTCTTTGACCGCCATGGCGAGCGCGCGCTTCTCCCCCACAATCACGACGAGCTTTTTGCCGCGGGTGACTGCCGTGTAAATCAGATTGCGCTTAAGCATCAAAAAGTGCTGCATCGAGAGCGGAATCACTACGACGGGATATTCGCTTCCTTGCGACTTATGCACGGTTGTCGCGTAGGCGAGTACAAGCTCATCAAGCTCCCCGTACGGGTACTCGACGAGTCGCGCATCAAACTCCACCGTCATGGTTTCTTCTTCGGCGTCGAGGCCGCGCACAAAGCCGATGTCTCCGTTATAGACCTCGCGCTCGTAGTTGTTTTCAATTTGCATGACCTTGTCGCCCACGCTAAAGGTCGTGCCGAATTTTGTCACGGAAAGCTCGCCGGCTGGGTTGAGCGCCGCTTTGAGTGCTTCGTTAAGCGAGCGAGCACCGCTCCCACCGCGATTCATCGGTGTGAGCACTTGGATGTCCGCAATGGCGTCCCAGCCATACGCCCGCGGTAGTCGCTCGCGCACAAGCTCTAGAATTTTCTCTGGCACCGCTTCAATGTTCTCCACGGGCACAAAGTAGCAGTCACCGCGATCGGCCTTTCCAGGAAAGGTTGGCATGATGCCGCGGTTAATTTGGTGCGCGATACGAATAATCCAACTCTCTGCAGCCTGCCGAAAGACCTCGGTGAGGCGAATGACGGGTACGGCACCGCTCTCGATTAAGTCCGAGAGAAACGCGCCAGGCCCCACCGCAGGGAGCTGATCCACGTCGCCCACAAAGATCACCTGAGCGCCGGGGCGCACAGCTTTCAAGAGGTTATTGGCGAGCACCACGTCAAGCATCGAGCACTCATCTACCACAAGTAAATCGCACTCAAGTGGATTCTCGTCGTTACGTTTAAAGCCCATTGTCTCGGGATCCACTTCCAAGAGGCGATGAATGGTTTTCGCCTCGCGCCCTGAGCTCTCAGCGAGGCGCTTTGCAGCGCGCCCCGTCGGCGCGGCGAGCTCAATAGTGACGCCCTTGGCGGCGAGAATCGTGAGAATCGCACGCACAAGCGTCGTTTTCCCGACGCCCGGCCCCCCGGTGATCACCGTGATCTTACTTTTGAGCGCCACACGCACAGCCTCTTTTTGGCTTTCGGCGAGCGTCAAGTTGAGTTTCTTTTCTACCCAGCCAAGTGCTGCGTCAGCGTCGATCGTGGGCCACGAGAGGGGCTCAGCGGCGAGTTGCCCGAGCCGCCACGCGATTCCCTTTTCCGCAAGCATCAAGGGCGTGAGATAAATCGTATCGGCAAAGGGCGCATCGAGCGCGGTAAGTGCCCCCGAGGCGAGCTCCGCCTCAATAGCGGCTTCAATCGTGGCGCGCTCAATGTCGAGCAATTTGATCGACTCAGCGACGAGCCTCGCACGTGGTAGCCCACAGTGCCCGCCATTGCCACTTGCTTCTGAGAGCGTATACGAGACGCCCGCGCGTGCGCGCCGTGGATCGTTCTTATCGATCCCGAGCTTCTGCGCGATGATATCGGCACTGCGAAAGCCGATGCCGCGGATATCGCGCGCGAGCCGATACGGGTCCTCGGTGACGAGTTTGATCGCGTCTTGCCCGTAGGTTTTGAAGATGCGCACGCTCTTAGAGGTCGAAACGCCATGGCCGTGCAAAAACACCATGATGCCGCGGATGATCTTCTGGTTAGCCCAGCCTTGGGTGATACGCGCAATGCGCTTTTTGCCGATGCGTTCAAGATCGTGAAGTCGCTCGGGTGTTTTTTCAATGACGTCGAACACCTCCGCCCCAAAGGCCTTTACGAGGCGCTCAGCCAAGATAGGCCCCACACCTTTGACCATGCCGCTACCCAAGTAGCGCTCAATGCCTGCGAGCGTTTTTGGAGCGTGCGTGCTGATGCGCACACTTTTAAATTGCCGCCCGTAGTTTTTGTCGTTAAACCAATGACCAATTGCCGTGAGATATTCGCCTGGGGTAGCGATCGCGGTGTGCCCGACGACAGTGATGAGCTCACGGCTACCTCGCACCGACACTCGTAGCACAGCGTAGCCCGTTTCTTCAGAGTGAAACGTTACGCGCTCAATGAGTCCCTCAAGGCGTTCAAGCGTGTTGTCGTTTTCTGGGTCGATCGGTTTAGAGATGAGCGGACTCGGCATGGTTAAAGCTCGTGAGGAAAAACGTCCATTTGCAGCTGAGAGCTCAGTTATCGTACGGACGTGCTACTTCACTCATGAGTATAGCGGGAAGTGCGTGGCACGCGTCTGTGACGTGCGTAGCGTGCGAAGTCGAGGGCGCATTGTGCAAACGCCAACCGCTTTTTGCACAAAAAGCAAAGAGCCGCACAAGACTGTACGACTCCTTGACTTGGTGCTGCATCAGCGGCGCAACCCGCAGCGCGTAGCGGCTCGCGCGAGAGCGAAGCGCGCGCTAATGCTGATTGCGCGAGCGTTTACGTCCGTCGCTCGTGACATCCACGCCGGTTCGTACGGCTAAGCGCACGAGTCGCGTTTCGAGTCGCACAAGCCGCCGGATAATCTGCTCCTGTGAGCGCATGATGCGCCTAAGGTGTCTCTCATGGGCGGAGCGTCGGAGTATTCTCGGCATGCTGGGTGTCCTTTAGTGCACTTTTCTCAGATTGCACTTTTTTTCTAAATTTTGAGCGCCTTGTCAGGTGTACTTTAAATCTTTATAAGCCTTGTGGCGCTTGCGTTTTACCTCAAGTGCACCATTATACTGGATGGAAACAGAATTGTTGCGCAACGAAAGTTTCTTCGCGCAACATTTCCTGTGCACTCCGATCAATAACCTCTAGGTGATAAGGATGATGACGATAGGCTTCAAAGGCCTCGGGTGAGTCAAAGTCCACCGTCATCACAAGTTGATCTGGGATACCGGTCCAGCCCGTTGAAAATCCAACAGCCAGTGCGCTGATGGCGGGGATTTCGTCAGCCATAGCACGCCAGAGCGTGAGCATTTCTGCCTTTTGCGCTTCCGTGACCCCCGCCTTGAGCGTGCCCCAAAAGATATGCCGATACATCACGCGCGACTCCTTATGCGTGACGCGCCTCGCCCTTATTTGCGGCCTTCTTTGCGTTTGCAGCCATACGTTCTTTGAGCACAAGAGGCGTGCCTACTAAGTACATAAAGCTTGCGTTTGCGCGCAGGGGCGCATACATCGCCGCACGGATACCGCACTTTTTAAGCGCCGCTACGAGCGCTGGCATCGCGCGCGGCGCGTCCCAGAGAAGTAGATCGAGGTAGCAAAAGAGCGATCCACGGGCAATGCCGCTAATTGAAAACGCGTCCCGCGTCTTCTTGGGGACTGCGCTCATGAGCGCCTGCTCGAGCCTATGCACGCCATCAAGGCCCTCTTCGGGAACGTCGTTGGCGGCAACAATAAGGCTTGCGGCCGCTACGCCACACTTAGCAAGGAGGTCAAACTCATGCGGAATATCCGCCGCGTACCCCTCAAGCAACTCTGGGGTGGTGCTTACGCCCACCGAGACGTCGCTGCGCCAATTAATAAAGTTCAGTAGCGGATCGGCCGTGTAGGAAACGCGATCGGTGAGCACGTCGGTAAGTGTTTTCTCGGCAAGATCAGCGCGTTCACGCTCAATTGCGTCAGCAAGCGCTGGTAGGCTCAGCGCCTCTTCGCCCGCGAGCGGCTTAAGGAGCACATCAATCGAGGAGACCGCTCCACGAATGAGCTTATCTCCCAAGCACTGGCGGCAGAGCTCTTCCATGGCCCAGCACGCGTATTGCGGCTCGTGCTTGAGATCCTCTTCAAGCATGGGCGCGTAGAGCGCAAGAGCAAAGTTCTTTCCCGCCTGCGCCCGATAGACCATGACGTCGCGCGCAGTGAGCGTTTTGCCGTTAACTTCCATCTGCGCTTCGGGGTCACGTTCTCGCCCAAGCAGCGGGTGAAGGTGCTTGGCAACGTTTTTGGGGGCGCGCTCAATAAGCGCCTTAAGCACAAGCGCCTTGCCGTGCGAGCCGTCGATCATGAACTGCAGCACAGGGGGCTTTTTCCCAAGCGCTGGCAGCACCACAAGATAAGCCTCGGGCACCACCGCGGCGAGCGCGACGTTGAGCTCATCCTCAATCTTGTCCACTAGCACAGGGTCAATGGGATCGAGCTTGAGGACCGCACACCACGCATCGAGCTGCGCTTCAACTTGCGCCCAAAACTCAGCAGCGAGCGCGGCGAAGGGTTTACTTGCGGTATGCGGATTGGTAAGCGACTCGGAGGCGCGCTCAAAGCGCTCAAGCACCGCTTCTTTCGACATAAAGAGGGGGTTATCTGGGTAATGCTCGAGCGCAAGCCGCAAGTAGTCTGCAGCAAGACCCGCTTGGTTTTCACTGCTCTCGTAGAGTAGCCCCATAAGCAAGAGCCAGAGCGCATTTTCACCATAGCGCTCGGCGTGCTGCGCGAGCATGGCTTTGTAGCCCTCACGGGCTTGCACAATCGTGGGCGTAGCGTCCGTGCCAAAGCGCCCTAGAAAGGCACGCACGAGTTCAAACTCGATCTCTGGGGTCACGAGGGACTTGTCGGTTGCGTCGATCGTGGCACTCACCGCATCGTAGTCTCCCGCGTCGTTCATGGCCGTGAGGGTTTTCAGTAACTCGAGCGAGCGTTTATCGGCTTTGGGTGCCCGAGCGCTCTTTGTGGCGCCTGCCGCGCGAGCTTGATTGGGTTGCGTAGCTTCGGTATTGCTTTTATTTTTCATAGACGACCCGCTGAGCACGAGCTACCCCCGTGAGAAGATGGGGGCGTTGCGCATCGCGGCCAAAGTAAGCGTGTTAATTGAAATGAGTTCGATCTAAACCATTGCTTGTACTCGATAGTAGGTTGAGCATAACCTAGCACGGCCAGACTCGCAAAGACATAGTATCAGGGAAATTGCGGGCGCTCTGCGCAATGCTCTCGTTTTGCGCGATGCAAAAGTGTCTTCGCCCGCTCTTCCCGGCTGAGTAAGCGGTTCAAAAAACAAAAGAAGCGCGCCCGCACCAAATCGTGCTAGAGTCTATACAAAGCGAACTCACTACATACCAATGCGCCCGAGCGGGGCGCCATGACCCGTCGCAGAAAGCTATGAATCCTGACCGTAATACGCGCGAACTGCGCCCGCGCATCGCGCTCTGTGCGCTTTTGCTTGTCCTTGCCCACGCCAACCACGCCCTGGCCGCCGAGACACCTCCGAGCGTCTCAGCGGGCGCCGAAACTGCGCGGCCCGAGACACCAGCCTTGTTACTGTCGCGCGAGCGTAGCGAGCCCTTTTCGGCCGCACAAAGCACGCTGCGAGAGAAATCTCCACTAAGCGCACCGAAACTTTGTCGTCGCGGTCCTGGCGTCTCTGCCAAGGCGGCCGCCGCTCGCGAGGCGAAGCGGCGCGCACGCGCTAACGCACGCCCCTGAGCCAAAGCGCGCTTGCTCGTGCTAAAGTTGATCGCGATATCGCCCACCCCCAACGTGTCTCGGCTACTCGCGCGCGAGAATAAGTTGACGACACAGTTGGGGCTCTCTCCTGCTCCGTTTCAGCCCAAAGGATACGAATAACCATGATCTCCAAGACGCTTCTCAGCGCTATGCTCTCTTTGATTTTGGCGGGTGTACCCGCACTCGGTCAAGCTGCCATTGATGCGAGTACCACGAGTGTACCGTCTCCTGCCGTCACGAGCGTTCCAGCGGCGGTCTTTGCGGCGTGGCGTCAAAATTCGCCCACCCCTGCCGCGCTCACGAGCTATGTGCGGAGCGTCACCGATGCGGCAAGCCCCGATTACATACCCCTTGCCGAGCGTATCGCAGTCTTTGATATTGACGGGACGCTACTCTCAGAAACCACGCCCTTTTACGTGGATTGGACGAGCTGGATCGATTGGACGCTTAACCCCAAGAACACTCATGCCGCCGAGAGCGATGTGATTTACGCACATGCTGCGCGTGCGGCGATGGAAAAAGGCGAAAAGCTCCCCACCTACCAAGGCAATATGTTTGAAGCCATTGCACGAGGCTACGCGGGACTGAGTCCCAATGAGTTTCGTGAGGTCATTGCGGAGTTTTCCAAAACCAATAACCCCAAGGGCATTGCCTATCGTGATAGCTTCTTTAAGCCCATGGTGGAGATTGTCAATTACCTCAAGGGTAACGGCTTTACCGTGTATCTTGTCACGGCAAGCGACCGTATGCTGATGCGTGCCTTTGCTTCTGACGTGCTAGGTATCCCCTACCCGCAGGTTATCGGCACCGACGTGGGGCTCACGGTCAAGGGGGAAGCGCTCTCGGCTGAGGAGAAAGCGCGCTATAAGCTTGGTGCAACGGATGAAATCGTGCGAGACGACACCGTGCGCGAAAACGCCAATTTCCGTAAGGTCGAAGCCATTGAAGAGATCATTGGCCGTAAGCCTGTTCTGAGCTTTGGCAACAGTTCGGGCGACTACGCAATGAATACCTATGTGCAGCACAATAACCCGCATAAGTCCATGGTGTTTATGCTGCTCTGTGACGACGCGGAGCGAGCCGCCTGCCGCAAGGATAAAAACGATGAGCGCCGTGCGCTCTACGACACCAACGCTTGGCACACGATCAGCATGAAGGATGAGTTCGCGGAACTCTACCTTGCGCGCCCCACTGCGCCCGAGAGCAGCTCGCCGAAAAACTAACACGCTGCGCGCCGCTCGAGCACACGCCTGCGGCGCGCCTTCTCCTTTTCTCTCTCTAGCTCACCTCTGCTCCCACTCATTTCACTTCTGCACAACGCGCTACGCTAGCCGTGCCGCGCACGCAGCACGTCCTCGCTTCTAGGCCGAAAGCGACATAGAAGCGAAGTCAGATCTAGCCAGGGCGGGCGCGCTAAACGCGCGTTTTTTAGGCGTTTTTAGGGATTTTCTCCCTTAATGCTCGTCTGATGAGCGCAGCCATTTTGAAATTAATCAAAATTGTACTATCAGTACAATCGTGCTTTTATTTGACCATAAAACATTAAATTAACAATAAATATCTCGCTTTAAGCGTACAACGCAAGCCGCGACATAAGCGAGCTGCGGAGAATCGCCATCCAGTGCGCACTCCACAGCACTTTTTATTGTAAAAACAGGAACTTAGCGCGATGCGCTCGCCAAGCGCTCAGCGATAGGCGTTGAGAGTTAATTGTTCAAATTCTGACAAATATCAGGAAATTGAAAAATATTTATCCGATTTATTCTTTTTCTACCCCTTGTTGACAACAACGACATCAAGTGCGCGATTATACTGAGCAACGAATTTAAACTCAGGAGAGTAAGACCATGGCCACGGAATTTAGAATCCGCAGCCCCAAGATTCGTCGCGTGCAGTACGTGCGCAAAGTACTGGATCTTGTTCCGGAGCTCGAGGTGGCTGAGCTTGCCGTCGAGGGCACAAAGGCCGCTGAACGTAAGGCCTTTCATAAGATGCGGCTTGATGCCACAGGTCCCATCACACTTGTTGTGCCGGGTCGCTCCGTTTTGGGTTTTACACTTCAGTATTCTCCCGCGCACCATGAGTATGTCGTGCGGGTTTCCGCGCTCGCGGGTTCGATTGATTGGGACATGGCGGTGCTCTTTGTGCATGACTTCACCAAAATGCTCCCGGGCGAGGCGTATGTTCGTCGAGCGGTGCCAGAGGGCGAACCGATTGAGCTCGAGTGCGACTTGGCGCACCTGACGCCACTCTCCTTAGAGGCCATTCAAATCTACGATTGGTCGGCCGATGTGCGCGCTGAGCTCGAGGCGACGCTCAACGCGATGCGTGCGCCCGAGGCTTCTCCCCTTATTCGCTATAGCACGTTCGGGCGCGAGATTACGCTGACGCGTGAACTCATTGAAGCGCTACTTGCGCGTGACAATCCTGGCGCGGATTGGGCTGTGATGACCGAGCGGGCGGCGCGCCCTATTGCTATCGAGCTCACGCCTCTGGTAGAAATCAACGCGGCACAAAAGCGTGTTATCTTCGCCTACACGGTTGAGCCGCTTCAGCAGATCGTGCCGCATCACTACCAGCGCGTGCCCGCCATGCTTGCGGAGGATCCTGCAATCGCGGGGCTGAAGCCCAGCTTTTACCTCAAGGTTCACGGACCCGCGAACCGCACGCCAACTACGAACTATCTGCTGCTCTCGGCGTTTTTAGATGTCGCGAGCGCCGAGCACGTCACGGTGCTTGATGGGGAGTTTAGTGTACTGAAAAGCATGTCTTACCGAGAGATTGGTGAGACGGTGGAGCGTATGCTCATGGGACCACCGCGCCCAAGCATGCATACGCTTGGAACGCAATATAAGATGACGGGCGCCCAGCATCGAAAAAAAGCCTCTTAAGAGACGCTTCTCACAAGGCGCAAGCCGCTTGCGGCGTCTTCGCATTCTGCGAGGCGCTCCCCGCATTCTCTAAAACGCCCAGCTGAGCTCAAGTGTGAGGCGGTGTTCGTTACGCGAAAAACCGCCTGCGCCCCAGCTGTAAGCACTTGCCGCTTCCCAAGCGCCGCGCTTCGCAGTTAAACCTACCGACATATCCATAAGTGTGCGCGGCGCAAAGCGCGCCGGTACATCGTCATGCACCGCGAGCGTCCGCCCCACCACATGGGTGCTGGTGCTGCGCGCCCCGCCGTGCATAGTGAGCGTAAAGTCTGCGCTAGGGGCAATGGACCAGCCGAGTAACGAGCTCGAGGGGGCCGCAATACTTAGCCCGATCGGGAACTGCCACGTGCGCGTGGCGCGCTCGCGATTGTCCCAAGCGGCGCGATCGGAAATTTTTGTTGGATACTCACCGTCCCCAATTTGGATAAAGCGCGCCCCCACGTGCGGCGTCACCGTGAGCGTGCCTAGCGAAAAGTCCATTTCCGCTCGGGCATTGAGCCAGTAGCCCGAGAGCGTCACAGAGGCCGTGGCACGCTTAAAGCCCATCGGCAGCGCCATTTCAAGCGCGCTCTTGGCGCGAAACGCGCCAGCACTCGCCAGTAGCCGTGCCCTCTCGGATGCGCGCAGCGCGGCGTAGAGCTGTAGCGCCATAAAGCGCGAACGCTCCGTTGCGGCGAGCCCATCACCGCGGCTCTCGGCGTTTGCATCAAGCACTGTAAAGGCCGCGCCCGCAAGGCCAGCGCCGAGTGCTCGATCTGCGCCTACGCTTACGCCTCTGTCGCGGCGCTGGAAACCGCCACGCATACCACCCGCAACCGCAATGTCTTTGGCACTAGAGAGTCCGCCTTCCGCTCTTGCCCAGAGATGAGAGCCGTGCTCGGGGGTGCTTAGGCGCGGCGCAATCGAATTCGCTGCGCGCGTAGCGGCAGCAAACGTTTGGGCTCTTACGCCCATGAGCGTACTGAGTTGCGCTGCGGAATTGATGATTTCTTCTTTATCATGAACGCTGAGGCTTGGTTCATAGGCAACGTCAAAGAGAAAGTCTTGGTCAATATGCCCGCTCTGCTCCCCTTCACTGCCGCGCTCAAGCGCTTCGCGAAAGTTCTTCGGAATAACGATGTTGGGATAGACCTCGCTGAGCCGATCGAAATCCTCCTCAATTGGGTCAATCACAAAGTTCCCAAAGAGGGAGCCTTCTGGCTGCTCCCAGTAGGTGTTTACTAGGTAAGGAATGCCCGCCGCAGACTCTAGGCGAAGCGCATCCGCCCCACTCCAGCCGCCAACCCAAAACCCGTCTCGCACCATCGACTCGTGGTACTGAAAGCCACCGAGCAACACAATACGGCCGTGCCTGCGCGGCAGTTGCGTAATCAGAAGTTTGGCTACAGGCTCAATGAGCGCAATGGGTGCAATGGGCGAGTTTGGCGCAGAGAGTGCTGTGCTATCGCCCTCGAGAGTGGCCGTGCTGTGCAACGCTTGCAGCGGTGCAGCGGCAGTAGTGCTGCGCTCAGCACGTGGGCTGCTAGCTACAGCGTCAAGCGCCGTGATCAGCGCGCGCTCGTCGTGGCTCACAAGCCGCGCATCCACCACGGTAAGCGAGGTGCCGTCCGCAAAAAAGCGAAATTGGTTGAGCGTCTCTGCGCTTGGGTTCCATCTGAGCGGCATGCCCACATGCAAGAAGCTCCCAGCTGCCAGAGCGAGGCGCTTGCCGAGCAGAAGCGTCGATTGGCCAACCTCGTCGCGCTTAAGATCGTAAAACGCACTACTGCCCAGGGCGAGTCTACCGCCCGAGACAATATAGCCACGCGCGACATCGCGATCGAGTTCGTCCTCGGCTAGCTTGAGCGTCTCCACTACAAAAAGCGTCCCCGGGACATCTTCACGCACGTGAGTGCGCGTTCTCTGAACACTCTGCGTATGAGAGTCGTACGAGCTTTGCTCCTCATAGGAGCCAAGCCGCACGCGCTCGGCCTCAACATCAGGCAGAAATAGCCATGACATTAAGGATGCTTGCCGTAACTCGGTGCGCAGATCCAGCGTGGCAGTGCGAATTTTGCCTTTGACACTCGAACTGCTTTGCTGGAAATCGCCCCAGAGCGTAATACGATCGCGCGCCTCGAGCATCACGTCTTTGGGTAACGTGAGCGTCGTGTCCGTGATTTCCAGCCTCGCAAGGTTACTGAGCGGTGCATAGAGTTTTAGCCCTTTGACGCGCATTTCAGCGTTATCGGCAAAGCGCATCTGGCCATAGTTCGTCAGTGTTTCGTCACTGACGAGCGACTCAAGTCCCGAGATTTCCCCGTAGTTAATAGCGGGCACGCCCAAGCTCATGCGTTTAGCAAAGACGCGCGCAGCCGCGCCAAAGCGAGCGACTTGGTTCATATTGTTGCGACGGCCCACGGTGAGCGCATTCTCAACGCTAAAGCTCCCCGCCTCGACGTTAAGGTCTTCCACATCAAGCGTGCCAAACGCGGCGCGAGCGTTTTCGCCAAGCTGTATGTATTGGTCAAGAGCGCCCGAGCCCAAGCGGAAATCGCCGCGATTCTGTACGCTTGCGCGATCGTAATTGCCGCCTAGCGGCGCGCGATGCGCGAGCGGTAGGTCCACCGCAGACGCCCCGCTCAAATCAACTCGGGCGTTTTCGGCTACGGTGAGCGAGCGCCAAAAAAGGCGCGCCTGCTCGCGCGAGCCAAGAAGCGTTAGGGATGCGCCTTCGGCGAGTGAGACGTTCCCGAGCAGTAACGTGGGGGTGGATGCGTTTTCACTTTGCGCCCTTGCTAATTCCAGTGTGAGATGAGCCCCTTCGGCGATTCGATTTTCTTCGGCGAGCGCAAGCCACGCGCTCCCCTCTCGCGCTGTGAGCGTAAGCGTAAGCGCGGTGTTTGGCGCAAGCGTAAGTGCCTCGAGCGCACTACGATGCGAGTACACCTCACGCCCTCGAATCTCAGTGGGCGCGTACCAGTTGTAGGTCGAGCTTTGCGTCTTCACGTCGCTCACAAAATCATCAATACGAAAGGCACCGCCCTCAACCACGATGGCTCCACCCAAAGCGGTCACGCTCGGGAGTGCGCCCTGTCGCGCTGCACCCATGAGGCCCAACTGTAATGTGCCGCTGGCTAGCGTCAGTGCACCGTTCTCAGCCATGACGCGCGAGAGACCCTGTGAGCGGCCATAGGGCGCAGCCCCCGAGGCGCTCGACATACCAAAAACGGAAAGCGTGGGTCCCTGCGCCTCGCCCACATCGCCCACTACGATCTCTCGGTAGTCCGTGCTTCCAAAACCCACAAAACCCACCGCTCGATCAGCCAAGGTGCTGCCTGCGGCGCTCAGCGTGAGCGTATCCGACCGGTCCTTTGTCAGCGCCCCAAGCGTTCCCAAGCGTTTTTGCGAGGAGGCAATACTCGAAAATGCGAGTGTTGCCTCATCTTGCGCGAGAACAATGTCGTGCGGCCCAGCTGGGAGAGCCGCGAGCAGCGCATCGTGCCTGCCCAGTGAGTCTCTAACGAGAAGGCGCATCCCGTCGCTCGGAAGCAATGGCGTAAAGCGAGCAAGCGCTGCGCTATCCACCTCTAAGGTTGACCCAGTAGCTAACGTTATCCGATCGGGGCGAGCCGTGGGCGAGCTCATAGTCAAGTACCCACCGCGCTCAACCGTAATGGGGACAGCGGCAGCGCTCTCCGTCACAGTGAGCAGCGCTCCTTCGCCAACAGACACCCGCGAAATTTGCGCTTCGAGCGCCTCTAGGCCGAGCGCCTCAAAGTCGAGCGTGGAGCGCGTCAGGTTGAGTTGTAGAGTAGCGTCCTCCAATCCCCTATCAATGCTCAGTAGCGGAGCGCTTTCAGATGCGCTACCTTGAGCTGAGTTACGGTTAACGATCTCTAGGCGAAGGGGCGAGCTTCCCTCAAGTGTCCCAATACGGAGCGCACTCGTCCCAACGAGCGTGATGGGGGAGTTGAGCGAAAGCTCGTTGACTCGCAGTGTGCTGTTTCTAAGCGTCAGTGCCCCGCTCTCTGATTCAGAGCGCAGGTGAGCTGCACGAAAGGCCCCTGCTCTGAGCGTGAGTGCCGCGTCGCTAGCAAGCGTCACGTCGCCAAGCATCGTCGCTTCTCTCGTTGCCGCTCCCTCGACGCCAGGCTCGATTTCCGCCGCGTTTTCGATGCGTAGTGTCTCCGCGCGAAAATCGCCCGCAGCACGCCCCGTTAACGTGAATGCATCAATCAGCGTGCTTGAGTGAAAGGCCGCCGCGCTACCGATGGTGAGCGCAGAAAAGTGCGTCTCGCTACTCGGACGATCAACGACCAGCTCTCGGGCTGTGACAGCGCCCGAGAGGTTAAGCGCTTCAGGACTACTCAGGGTTAGCGCTTCCTTGGCAACGAGGGTGGTGCCGTGCTCAAGATTTAAGCGCCCTGCAGCGAGTGCGGTATTTTGGCGCAACAGAAGCGCACTCGTTTCGCCTTCGAGCGGCGCGGCCAGGCGCAGCGCTGAA
Source organism: uncultured Sutterella sp. (assembly GCA_902463725.1). Lineage (GTDB taxonomy): Bacteria > Pseudomonadota > Gammaproteobacteria > Burkholderiales > Burkholderiaceae_F > Sutterella. The sequence continues at coordinate 59,157 of CABQGK010000012.1, forward strand.
TTCGCATCCATCGTGAGCGAATTGAGCGAGTGGCTACGCTCTGCCTCAGAGGACCAACCTTCTGTGGATATTCCTGTGAGCGTCAGGAAGCTTTCCTCACTCAAGGCGGCGCGTCCCATATCCAGGTTAGCAAAGAGCCCACCCACCGTGAGGCTTGCATGCTTGAGCTCTAACGAGCCAAGGTGCTCGCCCTCAATGCTATCGACGATGCGAGCATCGGCCTCTACCGCCGCATCGCGCAAGCGCAGCGCCGTGCTTGTGATCGTGTAGTCGCGTCCATAGCGAGTCTCTGGGCTAAACTGCACGGATACTGGCTCCTCAGCGCTCCCCGCAATCGTGACCTCCCGCATGCTGATGTGAGAAATTTTCCCGTTCGTTTCAATGAAGGCGGCGCTTGGCCCATTCGGCCGACTGCTAAAGCTCGCCGACTGTATATGACTGCCTTTGCCGAGCTTAAGTAAGCTCACCTCGACGCCCCCATTGGCAATCTGTAACCAACTCTCCTCGCCCATGATGAGCGTTGTGACCCGATTTCCGCTCCCGATGCCAAGCTTGGCATTTTCAACCGTCACGCGCTCGGCGTCAGTCCCCGATTCGAGCGTCAAACTCATGCGCAGATCGATGGGAAGATGCGATGGGTCATGCGCCACCGATGAGGGGTGGGGGCTCACGCGAATATCGCCAAGCTTGCCCATGGCAGTAAGCGACGGGAAGCGGTACAGATCGAGCCGAGCGGGCGTTGTGCGCACTTCAATGTCGAGCGCTGGGTACTCGCCCCGATTGCCACGAATGTCACTAGAGTCGGAAAGCAGCCAATAACGCGCGGATAGGAGCTCCATGAACGGCTCATATTGATCGAAATTGCCGTAGCGAATGCCGCCCGTTGAGATCGCGTGCTCAAACGCTTCCGATATATTTCCCGCGCGCGTCTCTGGTGTACTCGCAAGCCAATCCTCTTCATCGGTGATCACCACGCTAGGGGCCGCGTAAAAATTCAGTGTTTCGGCACTCGATCCTGCGGCCCCCATCAAAAAAAGCGCCGCTAGCGTGGCCGCCGTCACACTTCGTAGCCGCATCGTCTCAGAAGGCACAAAACGCCCTCGAGGCAGGTGTTTGCCAATATTTTTACGCATGGGTCTTTAAATAATTGAGTTGAATATGAGCGTGTGGCCAGAGTCGGTCAAGGCGCGCCGCAAAACCCCATGGTCATAAGGGTAATGCGGGCTAACTAGTATTTATTGGCCATTTTTGTGATTTTTCGATAATAGTTGAAATCCTAACTATTGTCGAGAAAATATCGACAAAAAATATTTGCGCTTGTGTATTTTCCTGCTCTTCCCTCCCTATGGGACGTAGCCCTTGGCTTACGAGCGCAATGCAGCGGCGAGATGCAGAAAAATAAGATCAGTTATTGATCCGAAAAGCCAAACTGCGTATAATGCATTGACATCAGTGAATGCTGAGTGCTGTGCGGATTGCATCCGCTCGGATGCCTCGTCTGCCATGGTCTGCCGCGCAAACGTTGCGAGTAACGCGAATATTAGGAGTCAATGAGATGCCCGTAGAAATCCTCGTCCACCGCCAAAAAGCGGCGGAGTCCACCACACTAGAAGCGGCCTTTGGCCTGATGGAGGGGCTGAGTGCCCCAGAGTTGCAAAGTCCCAGCAGTGCGGCGCGCTTCTCCGAGCCTCTCACGAAGCTCGAAACCCCCATCTATATCGTGCACCCTGAGCGCAGCATTCGTGGTATGGCGCTTGGCTATGTCGCTCAAGAAGACGCTTATCAGATCACCTGCATGTTCCCATCGGCCCCAGATGACTGGCAGCTCGTGCTGGAATTTGCCGCTGCGCTCGCTGTGCACCTCGAGAGCCGCATCACCATCCTCAGTAGCAGCGAAGCGGGGACGACAACGCGCGAGACGTTTGCTGCTGAAGAGGTGCAGAAATTTGACTGGCGCGCCGATGTGCTCATGGGGCTAAAAGCCATGCGTGAGGCCTTTGATGATGACGATATTCACGGCGCACCGCTCACGCTCCCTGGGCTCTATCGAGACATGAACATTACCGAAGAGGCGTTTGCCGAAATTGAAAACGCCACTGACCCCATCGCCGCTTGGGGCGCTTGGACGCGCGCAGCACAGTACCCTGATGCGCTCATTTCAGAGCCGCGTTTTTACCGCAGCACGGGTGACGGCCGTGTGGTAGGCGTCTATCTGGTGGCAGCTGACGTTGCGGTGGTACTCCCACGGAAGATGCCGCACCTGCCCACCAAATTCATGGCCTCTAAAGAGCTCGCTGGTGAAAAAATTACTTGGAAAGTGATGGTGGTCTCTGAGCTCTCGCCCACTGCTGAGCACGTTGAAGCGAGCTTAGCGGACTTCATGGCCGTGGTGCCCGAGGCGCATTTCCGTGAGCTCGATGCGTTTGACTCTATCCTAGAGGCGCTCCCAGCGCAGACGCTTCTGAGCTACGGGCGTCTTGCCGCGGAGCGTGCCACAAAAGAGCAGACCTTAAGCTAAAGCGTGACTCGTAGGGCTACGCTCGCGTTGGCGTTCGAACGTAGCCCTCAATCACACTTTGAAAACGCCCTTTTCTTTGCATCTCTTCGAGCTTTGCTAGAAGCGGCGACTCACATCGAACATCAACCGATGCTCATTGCGACCATAGCTACCAAAGCCCCAACGATAAGCGCCTATGAGTCGCCATGCGTCGAGCTCAGCAGCAATCGAAAAGGTCGTATCAGCAGTAAGTCGCGGCGCGAAGGAGCTTTGAATGCGATCGTGCGCCTTCAAAGTACGCCCTACCACATGGGTACTTGTGCTTCGGTCGCCAACCTGTGGCGTCACCGTAAAGTCAAATGTTGGCTGAATTTTCCAGCCGTTGCGTAAAGCATAATTTCCAGTAAATGAAACCCCTATCGGGAACTGCCATGTATGGGTAGACGCTTTGCGGTTGATCCAAGCCTCTTCCCCGCGAATCTTCGTTGCGAATTTTGTTTCTCCGATCTCTACCCAGCGTGCGCCGGTGTGCGGTGTCACGCGTAGCGAATCAACACTAAAGTCTTTCTCTGCGCGCGCGTTGAGCCAGTAGCCACGCATATTCAGATCCGCGCTAGCGCTTTGCCAGCCCATAGAGAGTGGCATGGTAAGTTCTGCTCGGGTAGAAAAGAGCCCAGCGCTTGCTAAGAGCCTCACATCATCACTAGCACGCACCGCGGCATAGAGCTGAAGCGCCATCATGCGTGTGTTGCCGCTTGCACTAAGCCCATCGCCACGCGAGTGTACGCTGGAATCAATCGCAGAAAGAGCAACGCCCGCGTAGCCAGTTCCAAACGATCGATCGGCGCCCATCGTCACGCCGCCTGAGCGCTCTCGATAGCCACCCGACATTGCACCTGCAGCGGGGATACTGTGTGCGCCATATTGCCCAGCTTCGGTCGTAACCCATAACCCACTCGAATGCTCTGGTAGGCTGAGTCGCGCATCGATGCGCTCAGAGAGGCGGGTTCCCGCTGCCAATACCTGCGTGCGCAGGCCGAGCAACGTAAGAAGTTGTGCCGCGGAGTTGATCAGCTTTTCCTTATCGCTAATACTGAGAGCAGGATCGCGCCCGATCGCATTCAGGAAATCTGCGTCCACGCCGCCCTCACCCTCCTGCTCAAGCGCTGTGCGGAAGTTCTTCGGGATGACGATATTGGGATAGACCTCGTCGATCCGCTCGAAATTCTCGCCCTCCATATCGACGACAAAACGCCCGGTCTCCGAGTCTGCTGGTTGCTCCCAGTAAGTATTGAGAATGAGCGGCAGTCCTGCAGTGGACGTCATAGAGAGCGCGTCCTCTCCACTCCAGCCGCCTACCCAGTGCCCACTTTCTACCATACCCTCACTAGGCTTGAAGCCATCAATGAGCACGAGGCGTCCATGCGTTTGCGGGAGGCTCTTCACAAGTAGCCGTGCACCAGGTGCAACATGCACAATCGGCGCATCGCTTGCGGCTGCACGAAGCACGCGCTCGTGAGTGTTCGGCGCGCTTAACATGCGAATTGCTGAAATGAGCGGCGTTTCATCCTCGGCAAGTAAGGCTCCGTCGACGACGGTGAGTGTATTCTCAGCGAAACGTAAAGGCGTCGTATCGTCGAGCACATTAGATATTCGCTCCGAATTATCCGCCACAATGAGCTGGGACGCCTCACCGAGTCTGAGTCGCTTTCCCAACACAAGGGTTGAGCTGCCTAAGCCATCCTTCTCTATTTGGTAAAAGCTCGTTTCTCCCAAGCGCAGCAGCCCTCCCATGACGGTGTAGACCGATGAGGCCTCAGAGAGAGAATCCTCCTCTAACTCAAGCTCTCCTCCTACTACCACATATAGACCAAGATCGTTGCGATTGGTTGTGAGTCGCTCGCTCACCCAATGGCCCATTTGCCAGATACCGGGACGCATGTTGAGCTCATCGTTGAACCTGAAGGCGATGGTTGGCGCACGCACTTCCCCTTGCACACCGTCGAAAGAGAGCGAGCCGTCCGCGTGCAACGTAATACTGTCACGCACAGCGAGCACATCTGCAGCGCTCATTTTCCAGTACGTAGGATTTCGCACGATGAGTTTGGAGAGGTTTTCGAGTCGGCCCACCGATTCAATGCCCCCCACGTCGAGCGTGACCCCATCCTCAAAGACCATAGTTCCTGTATTGTTGAGGCTGTCGTAGCCAGAAAGTCTGATCTGGCGAATGCCACTGATCAAACCTGTGTTTACAAGCCTTTGAGCGTCGAGTTCCTCGGTGTGCAACACATTTGAATTTTTGACCTCATTTACCTCTTGGAAGGTGGCAATGTCGGCAACACCGCTATTGCTCAGACTGGTATTGGGACCCATTACGCCGATGTGGGCTTCAGTACCGTAGTCAAGAGTAAGACGGCCAGAGGGCTCTTCACTGATGGGAAGGAAGCTGTCGGCAAAAAGCTTCCCGCCCGAGATATGCATGTCTCTAGCTAACAAGGTTTCAAAATGCGATTCTGCACTCGGAGCGCGTTGCTCAAATTGTTCAAACACGCCCTTCTTTAGGCGCAATATTCCGCGGTTTTCAGCTCTTACAGTCGCATAAGGAGTACTTTGGTCAGGCGGGGGACGGCGCTCAATGCGCGGCTTAAACATTTCAAAGCCGCGTAAATCAGCCTCGGCATTCTCACCTACGACGAGGTTCATCACCGAAATGGTAGTTCCATTTGGGTTGCCATCCAAGCGAAACGTTGCCCCATCACCGAGCGTGATTTTGTGTAGATACAGCTGTTGCGCGCTCTGTTGCAGCGAGTCGTAGTGAACCGTAAGGCTTGAGCCGGGCCCAAGGATAGTTTCCTCTGCTAGAGGACTAGCCTCCTGCGCTTGCGGCGCCGCCATCTCGAGTGTTAGCTTTGCCCTGGGCAGAAGCGTGAGCGTTTTTAGCCCGCTGCGTGAGAGGACTGCACTCGTGTAAGTTGTGCGCACAGTTTCCAATTCGGAGCGCACCGAGAAGCGATCAATGTGGAAGTCTCCGGCTTCCACAATTAAGTGACCATTGTCAACGGATAATGCACCGAGCGTGCCTTGTCGCGTCGCAGTGAGCCCCGCGAGTCCTAGACGTAGCGAAGCGCCTTCGATCAAGTTGATTTGACCCCCACCGCGCAACAGATCACCCTCACTTTGGCGACCATAGATCGAGAGAACGAGACCGTTGCCCACGGTAATCGTCTCTGCATTTGTGTCGGCAAAACCCAGTGCGTGGGAAAAGTCAGAGAGTCCCGCCGCTCCAAGCGTGAGCTGCGTTTGCTGCTCGGTATCCAAAGAGCCAAATGTTCCTATCCCGCGAGTCATACCGGAGCCGAGCATGGAGAGCCGCAAATCGATTTCATCAGCAAAGACCACCTCGCTTGGACCTTCTAGCCCGATAGCAAACTCTTTTGCCCATTGGGCATCACGCTCAGGATTGTCACTAACAACAAGGCGAGTGTTTGCTCCCGTCCAGCGCGGTTGCCGCGCTGCGCCTAATTGCCAAGCCGAAAATGGCGTAATCAACGTACTGAAGTTACGCATTTCGACGCTCGTTGCGTCAAGCTGCTCGCCCTGCCAATTGAGCGTACTGTGCTCGCCCACCACGACGCGCTCGGGAGTTAGTTTTGTCGACGCACTCAAAAAACTCCCGTTATTTAGGGCGAGTTCGGTAATGTGGCTACCGATCTCGCTCTCAAGTAAGGTAGAGGTTGCGCGAACACGACTACGCTCAAGCGCCAACTGAAATGGTTGCGATTGCGTCCGTAAAGAAATGGGTAGCGGCTCATCCGCGATATTGTCCCAGACGCGGATTTGCGCCACCTCAGCTGGATTGGGTTGCACATAGGTGAGTTCTTCGGCGTTGAGCGAGGCACTCCCATGCATATCAATTGCGCTACCGTTACTGGCGTAAAGTGTATGGGCAACAAACTTTCCGCCACTCAAGCGCAAACTTCCTATGTAACTCTCAAAATAGACATCACCGAGCTTAATTGGCTGCGCAGTTGACGAGCGGATATCCGAACCGTAGCCAATGCTTGTGCGACGAGCTTCTAGCTGACCACTCACTTCTAGTGATTGGCGAGCAAGCGTTAGCTGCCCTAGTGTGAGTGCACCGTGAATGTGAGCCGGTGACGCTTCCAGCAGTGAGAGAGCCGAAAAATGTAAGTGACTCTCCGCTTCCATAGCGATGTAGTAGCCCTCATAGTTGCCATCGTAATGAGCCGAGCCTGAGGTAAAAATGATATCGCCCATCAGCGCCGTATTGGCAGCCAAGGAGAGTTGCTCAGGTTTAAGTGTCGTGAGCGAGACGAGGCGCAATTTGTTTGGCGTTTGTTGAGTGCCTGCCTCAAGCCTGATGCGTGACGCCGCATCAATATCAAGGCGATCAATGCTAGATATATTGCTTCCAGAATTACCGTTCACAGACAATTCAAGACTGCTTGCGCCGCGTAGCGTCACTTTGTCTAACAGGCCTGGATAGCTATGGAGGTGGCTGTTCTCTAGCTCAAGCACCATATCTTCACTATATGAGCTCAGTCGCGCATTGAGGGTGAGGTTGGCATTTTTCAAAGTCAATTTCTGCGCTCTGAGCGCATCCGGCGCCACGCTCTCATCGCTTGGAGAAACAGTCACTGAAATGGGAGTTAGATTCTCTGAGGCAACGGTGATGTGATTGAAGCGCAACGAGGAGAACTGTGCATTGCCTCTAATAAACGCGCGCGTTATGCCATTTTTCTCATTGGGGTCATAACCACACAAAGCTGTTTGCACATTCACCCCTGACTGGGTGTGTAGGACCATAATGTCTTCTACCTGGCTGCTGCCCGACATACGCGCGTTATCACCTAGCACAAGGTTGGTTGCTTGCAGGCGAACATAGGGCTCTGTGCGCAGTTGAGCCTGCTCTAGCTTTAATGCACCAAAACGAATGTATTCTCCATCAAGCGTAACGCTTGGTGTGTCATGGCTTTGCGCATCGCCCACGACCGTCAAAGCGCCGATACGAGCTGGCGTGCGCCACCAGTGAGAGGCACCGTCAGTCAGGTCGACATCCATGGTAAGCGTGAGCGCTGGGGCACTAGCGCCGCCAACAACAATATGGAGCGTTGGCAACGCTGGCGGCGTATTAGTGATTAGACTGATATTCCCACTCTCAGCAACTACCCAGTAAGCGGCATCCAAACTTTCTGCTAGGGCTTCTTCGGTTTGCACAATGCGTAGCCGCCCCTCTTGCGCAAGCGCACGCACCGCTTCTGGCAATGACGGTGCGTTCTCGCTTGTTTGAGCAAGCATCACGGCATAACGCGCAGGTTGAACGAAGTTTTGCGCGCCTAGCGACTCCTCGGCGGCCGAGGTCTGCGCTAGGCTCAGGGAGGTTAGTGCAGTAAGCACAGCGCAACAAAGTCGCCGAGGGCGCGCATGAAGCGCGTGCTTATCAAACTGAGTATGGTGGACGGGTTTCAGCATCGAACGAACCCCTTGCGGTCGTGGTCGTAAACAATCCTTGGCTCTGATAGAGGGAACGTCTGTCGGCAAGGATCTTGGTCTTAAAACACATCATGCACGAGGGCTTTCAGAGCCTGACAGATTCTTAGTAAGAATTTTGACTTTTATTTCTTTTTTGCTTAATGTAAATCAAGTTAATTAGTTGTATGACAACGATTTCGGTAAGTTTACAGTATCGTTTTATTTCGTTTTTATTCTAAAAATACTAATAAAATTCAACAATATACAAAAATAAAACGAAATATGAGACGCTCGTTGATAGGAATAACGTATCAACAATAAATATTGTTGCGATATTAGTAATTAGTTCGGATTTTAATGTTGATATCGCTGGAGCCGGCCTTGAGCCGCACGACGGGCAAGTTATCGATAACGAAAGCCCGCCATAGCATCGGACATCCATGGCGGGCTTTGGCAAGTGGTGCGCTAGCGCCCCAAGGCACTCGCAACACTTTACGCTCAACTAGTCTTTCTTATTGCGGTTACCGAAGAAGAATGACTTTTGCACACTAGCGGTGCGCGCGGTGAAGACGTCGTTCGTGAGTTGATCCGTGAGTGCTTCGGCGCTACGGATGAGCCCAATGTTGAACGCATCGAGCTTTTCTTGCGCGGCCTTGGGATTGGTTTTGAGCACCTTGAGGTAGTCCGCCTCAAAGACCTTCATCTTTTCCGCGGCGTCCTTCTCCCAAGCGGCATAGGCCTTCTGCACAATGGGTGCGAGGTTTGTGTAGTCCGTCATCACAAGCGTCTGCAGCTTACGGTACTTCCAGTAGGCCGAGGTGTTGTCTGCGTGATCAGTCCCCTGCTGATACTCTTCGGGAACTTTCGAGAGTCCCGAGTAAAACGGCACGTAGCAGGAGAGCGCAGACATACCCATCGCTAAGTACGTGACTTCACCGATGCTCTTGGGGAGCTCTGTGCGAATCTGCATCACGTGAGACTCATAGGTGCGGAACACTGAAATCGGGCGATACGGCGAGTCGGTCCCGAGCGCTTTGGCATAGGGATCAAACGCCTCACCCTGGTAGTGATTGCGCATGCTCGCTTTCATATCCTCTAGCGTCACTTTGTGCTCTGGCGTCATAAAGACGGGGAAGCTGCGACCCGCGGCAATATCCTGCTTGGTGCTCGGGTTGAGCATGCGCTGGATTTGCCAGACACGCGGGTCGTTGTAGACACGGTCGCGCTCATCGTCACGGGTGTAGGCCTTGGCGAAATTAAAGGCGCCCTCTTCCGGCTTATAAAATCCGTGCTCGCGCGCAAAGCTCACGAGCGTCTTCGAGGCCATGAAATTGGGGTTGCCCTCTTCATAGGCCTGCAAACGTCCTTGATTGCCGGTAGCAAAGTATTGCGCGTGCGGGATGCGCTGTGCTAGCCACTGGTGGCCCGTGCCGGTCTCAAAATACCAAAGCTCGTTGGCATCGACAAACACGACACCAAAACCTTCGCCCGCGCCCTTCTCTTCGACAATCTTCCCGAGCAGCGCCACACCTTCACGCGCGGTCTTTGCGCGCGGAAGAATCACGTCAGGGATGTCGTCCTCCGTGATACCCGTTTCCTCGACATACGGGTCGAACTTAAGGATCGCATCGCTTGCGTAAATGGTTTCTGTTCCAGAGAGTCCCACACCCGCTTCGTTCCAACCCACGGCACCGTGAAGCTGCGTCTTCCAGTTGGGCACGGTCGTATAGCGCATACCCGTTTCAGGGAGCGGATACTCAAACTTGTTGGCTCCCTGGTGATCCGCCGAGCGATGCATGCCCTTTTGATTTTTCACCGCAGGGTGAATCACAAAGTGCTGCGCCTTAAGCGCGCTGCTGTCCGCTGAACGGGCAATCAGGAAAGACCCATCGGCCGTTGCAGCACGGTCAACGAGAAGCGTTGTGCAGGCGAGCGCGCTCCCTGCGAGTGAGAGAGAAATAGCGGTAGACAAAAGCAGTTTTTTGAACATAGGCGTTCTCATCATTGCGTTTTTGGGTGGTCAATGGTCCTCAAACGCCGAGTCGCCCCACCCGTGAACATCGTGCCACTTGTGCGGCACGCTTCACGACGACCCGACGCTAGGGCAACGAAAGGGTCGTTGCCGCTGCGGCCGTTTCGCTCTAAGCGCGACGGTCAGCATCAGTCTAGGCCGAAAGTATCAAAAATGTGAGCAAACTAAGGGAAAATGCCTAGGTAATTTGCTTTATTCTCGCGCCGCGAAAAGCTTCTGGGAAAAAAAGCGCCTGCGCCAAGGCAGAAAAAAAGCAACTCGCTCTGTGCTTAGAGTGAGTTGCTGCTTACCTGAACTCCCGAAAAACAGATCCCTAGCAGTATCAAACTCTTGATGCCAATCAA
>CABQGK010000013.1 GCA_902463725.1 uncultured Sutterella sp.
ATACACTATTATAGCAGTAAAATTAAATCCCCGCATCGGATTTAGTCCTAAATGCAGGGATTTTTGGGGTATTTTAGGGGTTTTGGGATGGATACTTGATCGCCATTAAGCCCCTTATAAACTAGAGCATCGAGAGCTTGAGATACTATATCTAGTATTAGTGGTGCGGAGAGTCGGACTCGAACCGACACGCCTTTTACGGCGTCAGGACCTAAACCTGGTGCGTCTACCAATTTCGCCATCCCCGCGAGTGGCGCAATTGTACATGGTTTTTCAAGTTTTTGCCAAGAAAGTACAAATTATTGCGCGCTGTTTCGATCGGCTGTGTCATTGAAAATCGCGAGACGCTCCTGATTGTACTGTCCCCAGGTCATCGCGCCTTTCAAAAAACGCTCCTGTAGGCTATGGATGCGAGGCTGCACGTATTTTTCGGAATAGCGGGCATTTTCAATGTGTCGAGCGTTCCCTGAATTCAGCATGATCTGGCGAGTCGCATCGTTGAGCTGATCGAGCTCCTTAAAGAGCTTTGCTGCGACGGCTCGCTGTTCTTGTGTCGGGTAGGAGTCATCTTTGAGATACACATTTTTCATGCCAGCGGGCAGGCAAGGGGTTTTCTCAAAATAGGCTCGGTTCTTCGGGCTCACACAGAGGTTGCGCAAACTGCGACTCACTTTGTTGATGCGATCACGGTACTTTGGATTATCAAGGGCGGGCTTTTTCGGTTTGCTGCGCACCATCGGATCGATTTGTTCGTCGTCGGCAGCGGCTACGCGAGCGTGCTTGTGAGCGCGAGTTTGTTGTTGTGCAGAAGCGCTTGGGGCGTTGGTGGTCGGTTCCTCAGGTACAACAGTGCTACAGGCGCAAAGAACGAAGATGGTTGACAGGGCGGCAAGCACGGAGCAGCTAGCGCGCAGTTGCATGATAGAGACTCTCTTTATATAGGCTAAACGGAAGGGCTGGCCGAAATTGTACCAAAGGCTAAAGCCACGCTTTTTGAGCATTTGTTCCAAAAGCCCCCTAAATCGTGACGAGCTGTCAAGAAACAGGCGCCTTTTTTACATCATCAGAAGCGCTTAGGTATAATTATTCCTTTAGTTTGGCCGAGGGTGCGCCCGATAGGGGACAGCCTATGGGCCTCAAGAGATTGCTGATGGAGCCATTCACACTGCGTTGTGCGGGCTGCTATCAACCACCGCGCGTTCTGCCGATGAGAAGAACTGTTGGCGGAAGCATTTTCCATACTCCCGAGACGAGGCTCCCTCCTCAAGCTGAGAGAGAGGGGGCGGCGCTTGGGCAACTTTTGTAAAGATCGAAAAAATGACTGAACAAGAAACCGTCAAGACCGAGGAACAGGCCGCGGTCAACCCGCTCGAACGTTCGCTCGAACTCGTGGTCTCCGCCGCCGATATTGATGCCGCCGTCGAGAAGCAGCTGAAGGAATTTGGCAAGAACGCTCGTATGCCTGGCTTCCGCAAAGGACATGTTCCTGCGGCTCGTGTTCGCCAGATGTACGGCGCTGAGGCCTTTGACCGTGCCGTCAATGACCTCGTTGGCGCTGCTTGGGTGAAGGCTGCTGGCGAAAGTGGTCTGCGCATTGCTGGCTACCCCCGCATCGATGCAGTGCCTTCTGAAGATGAAGGCAATATGCACTTTAAGGCCGTTTTTGAGATTTTCCCTGAAGTTGAAGTTCCCTCTTTTGAAGCGGTTGAACTCAAGCGTTATGTCTGCCCGGTGACTGACGCTGAAGTTGACAAGACGATCGATGTGATGCGTCGTCAGCGTGCCGAGTACAACACGGTTGAACGTGCTGCTCAGAACGATGACAACGTCGTGATTGACTTCCGTGGTACCAAGGACGGTGAAGCCTTTGCGGGCGGCTCGGCTGAAGGTTACTCTTTCCTTCTCGGTCAGGGTCGTATGCTCCCTGAGTTTGAGGCGGCTGTGCTCGGTCTCTCGGCTGGTGAAAAGAAGACCTTCCCCCTCACGTTCCCCGCTGATTACGGCGTCAAGGACCTCGAAGGTCAGACGGTCGAATTCGAAGTTACGATGAAGGAAGTCAAGGAACCGAAGTATCCTGAAGTTGACGAAGAGTTCGCTCGCTCCCTCGGTGTTGAGGGTGGCGTTGAAGCCATGCGTGCGGAAATTCGTAACAACCTTGAACGTGAAGTTAAGGCTCGCCTTGAACTGCGTACGAAGTCCGAAGTGCTCGAAGCTGTTGCGAACACCGTGAAGTTTGCAGTGCCGACCGCGCTCGTGAACGACGAAGCTGAGAACCTCTCGCAGCAGATGCTCCGTGATCTGCAGGCTCGTGGTATCGATACGAAGAAGATTCCGCAGATGCCGATTGAAACGTTTAAAGCTCAGGCTGAACGCCGCGTGCGCCTTGGACTCTTTGTCGACGCGCTGATCCGCCAAGAAAACGTTGGTGGTACGGATGAACAGGTGAAGGCGCTGGCTGACGAAATCGCCGCTAGCTATGAAAATCCCGCTGAAGTCGCCGAATACTTCCTCAAGGATGCCGCTCGTGCTGCCAACCTGAAGAGCCAGGCGACGGAAACCAACGTCACGGAGTGGATTCTCAACCACGCCAAGACCACGGAAGAAACGGTTGATTTCGACCAACTGATGGCCGGTCAGATGGCCTAAGCGTTGGTGAGTTGATGCGCATAGTCTGAGCGCTGCTTCGATCGTGGCGCTCGGTGCGCTCACTCAAGCACCGTTACCTGCTAGTAGCACATAGACATCTCTCTCTGCTGAGAGCGAGTGAGCTCTTAGGCGTTGCAGAGCATCTTGTGACATGGTGGGGCGGTGCTTTTTTCACACTTTTTTTCAGCGCTATGCTTCTTTAAGCGTACGGCGCGGGTGGTGGCTGCGCTATACTTTTATGATCTTCTCGGGTGATGGTGTCTAACCAACACAAGCCCATAGGCAAAGAGACCTCAACCTTGACACCACGCGCAACAGGCGCTTGGTGGGTACGGCGCTCTTTGCATCGCTAACCTGTTTGTCTCTGCGTGCCGTTTGCCGAAGCGAACGCGTACGCCCACAGCATCCTACGGATATGAGTCTAGTTCCTATTGTTGTTGAAGATACTGGCCGCGGAGAACGCAGCTACGACCTTTATTCCCGCCTTCTTCGTGACCGCATTGTCTTTTTGACGGGTGAAGTCAACGATCATTCTGCAAGTTCCATCATTGGGCAGTTGCTCTTTCTTGAGAGTGAGAACCCCGATAAAGATATTTACCTCTATATCAATAGCCCTGGCGGTAGCGTCACGGCTGGCATGGGCATCTTTGATACGATGCGCTTCATTCGTCCGAAGGTCAATACGATTTGTGTGGGCTTGGCGGCCTCTATGGGCGCACTCCTATTGAGCTCTGGGGAAAAGGGCAAGCGCTTTGCGCTACCGCATTCTCGCGTGATGATTCATCAGCCATTGGGTGGTATGCAGGGTCAGGCGACGGAGCTGGAAATTGTTGCCCGCGAAATTCTCCGTACCAAGGCTGAACTCAACCAGATTTTGGCTGATAACACGGGGCGTACCCTCGAAGAGGTGGCGCGTGATACCGAGCGTGACTATTGGCTCACGGCTCAAGAAGCGCTCGACTATGGTCTCATCGATCGAATCTTCACAACACGTGAAGAAATGAGTAAAGCCCTGTAAGGCTCTGAGCTAATCGGGCGCACCGAGCTGCTCTCGGCGCGGGTATGCGCTCACGGCACGGTGCGCGAGTCACGTTCAGAGCGCTGAGCGCGTAGCGGCACGGTAGAGCGTGCTTTGTTGTTGCCCACCTGGTGGGCCGACGCTTCGCGCTCCATCTCACTTTCTTTGGAAGAATTTCATGCAATTTTGTGCTTTTTGTGGACGTTCCGACAAGGAATGCAACGAGCTCTTCAAAGGGCTCAAGGGTGAATTGCTCTGTGGCGACTGCATCCGTGAAATGGCTGCAGAACTTGAAAATCCCGAGTCTGCTCCCGCAGGAGCTGAAGGCCAAGCGGCGCCCGAGCCGAAACCCCTACCGAAACCTGCGGAACTCTATGCACTGCTCGATAGTTACGTCATTGGACAGGAGCGTGCAAAGCGCACGCTCTCCGTAGCGGTTTACAACCACTACAAACGTTTGCGCAATCATGATGACAAGACGAGCGAAGTCGAGCTACAAAAGTCCAATATTCTGCTCATTGGGCCAACGGGCTCAGGCAAGACGTTGCTCGCGCAGACCTTGGCGCGTGCGTTGGATGTGCCGTTTGCCATTGCTGATGCGACCACGCTCACTGAGGCAGGCTACGTGGGCGAAGACGTTGAGAACATTGTTGCCAAGCTGGTTCAGGCGGCCGATGGTGATATTGAACGCGCGCAACGCGGCATTATTTATTTGGATGAAATCGACAAAATCGCTCGCAAGTCTGAGAACCCCTCCATTACCCGAGACGTCTCAGGCGAGGGTGTGCAGCAGGCGCTATTGAAGTTAGTTGAAGGCACCATTGCGAGTATGCCAGCGCAGGGCGGGCGTAAAAACCCAGGTAAAGCGATGATAGAGGTGGATACCTCACAGATCCTCTTTATCTGTGGTGGGGCGTTTGATGGGATTCAACAGATTGTGGGTCGCCGTACCGAACGTACGGAAATGGGTTTTGGTGGCCGCGTCTTTAGCAAAGATCCCGAAAAGAAGAGTCTCACGGCGATTTATGAACAGATTGAATCGGGGGATCTTGTCAAATATGGCTTGATTCCTGAACTCGTGGGGCGCTTGCCGGTGATTGCTGCGCTACAAGAGCTTGACGAAGAGGCTCTTGTTAGCATCCTCACCGAACCCAAGAATGCGATTGTCCGCCAATTTCAGACTCTGCTCCAGATGGAGGGGGTTACGCTCGAGTTCACGCCCGAGGCACTTCGTGCTATTGCGCACAAAGCGATTGCTCGGAAGACGGGCGCTCGCGGTCTGCGCGCCATTGTTGAAGGGGCGCTACTTGACGCGATGTTTGAGATTCCAAGTGAAGGCAATGTCGTTCGAGCCACGGTGACGAAGGACACGATTGAAAAGGGCGCACCCGTGGAATTGGTGCGTGGTTGACACGCACGTCCGTGATTAGTTCAAAGGATGGAGTAAGGCTTAACATAGAGTCCTTTGCGCTACAATAGAAATCATTGATTACCGCATTCCTTTTGATATGCTCCATAAATAAACGCGGTTCTCCCTTGCGTGAGCGAGTAGCCACTAGCTCTCGCCACTGAGCAAGGGGGAGCGCGTTGCCAATAAGACTGCCGGAGAGATATTTCAAGCCTTTGTGCGCGCGGATTCTCTGCCGCCTTGCACCGCTGATGAGACGCTCCCACGTTTCCTCTCAGCCCTTGATCTCAGCGTGAGGTCACTCTTTCCGCTCAAAGCGTGGGAGAAGAGGAATGCACGCTTCAGTCCAGTTTGTTGATGGTTTGTGAAGAATGAGTAAAGAAGAACAGTACCCTGACAAGATCACGTTGCCGGCGTTGGCGATCCGAGACGTGATTGTGTTTCCCTATACCCGCTCGCCCATTTTCATGGGCCGCGAGAAGTCCATTCGCGCGGCAGAGCTTGCGCGCTCCACTTACGAGAGCCGTATTCTGCTGATTACGCAAAACGATGCCAAGGTTGATGATCCCACGCAGGAAAACCTCTACGGCGTGGCAACGCTTGCCCAGCTTGAGCAGCTTCTGCGCTTGCCTGATGGCACGGTCAAGGCGCTAGTCTATGGGGTAGAACGCTACCGTGTAGACAAAGTTTACGAAAAGGATGGTTCGCTTTTTGCTGACTGCACGCGCATCGTCATGCAGGAGCTCGGGGAGAACGAGCGCTCGGTCTTTCTGCGGACGATTAAAAATCTCTGGCAGAGCGCTGCCGAGATGGATCGCTCGCAGATGGAAGCGTTCACCAAGTATGGTGAGAGCGAGGATCTTGACAATATCATCGGTCTCATGGCTAGCACGGCCAAGTTCACCACGCAGGAAAAAGCTCAGATCCTCGAAGAGACGGATTGGGGTAAGCGTATTGAACTCTTGACGAGCTTCCTAGAGCGTGAGGTGCAGCTGCGAGATATGCAGCAACGCATTGACTCTCGTGTCAAGCGCCAGATGGAGAAGAACCAGCGCGAGTATTACTTGAACGAGCAGATCAAGGCGATTAAGCGTGAGCTCGGTGATGGCGACGAAGAAGGCAATGACGAGTTTGAAAATATCGCTGAGCGTATCAAGCAAGCGAAGTTGCCGGAAAACGTTGAAAAGACGCTCAATCAGGAGCTCAAACGCTTGCGTCAGATGCCACCGATGAGTTCTGAGGCGGCCGTTGTCCGTAGCTATTTGGATACGATGCTCGACATTCCTTGGAGCAACAAGACGCGCGTTTCCACGAATATCGATCGCGCACGTAAGGTGCTTGATGAGGATCATGCGGGGCTTGAAAAAGTCAAGGAACGTATTCTCGAGTACTTGGCCGTGCAGAAACGCGTCGGTAAGATGAAGAGCCCGATTCTGTGCTTGGTTGGCGCGCCTGGGGTGGGTAAAACCTCGCTCGGCGAGTCGATTGCGCGTGCAACGGGTCGCAAGTTTGTGCGCATGGCCTTGGGTGGCGTGCATGATGAAAGCGAAATTCGCGGTCATCGTCGTACTTACGTCGGGTCGATGCCGGGGCAAATTATCAAGGGCATGATTCGAGCTGGTGTGAAGAATCCGCTCTTTTTGCTCGATGAAATTGACAAACTGGGCATGGACTATCGAGGAGACCCTGCGAGCGCACTGCTTGAGGTGCTTGACCCCGAGCAGAACAATACCTTCCAGGATCACTACGTTGAGGTGGACTATGACCTCTCGGATGTGATGTTTGTGGCGACCTCCAATAGCTACAACATCCCTGGGCCGTTGCTTGACCGTATGGAAGTCATTGACCTCTCGGGCTATACCGAAGAGGAAAAGATGAATATCGCGCGCAAGCATCTGATTCCTAAACAGATGAAGCAGCACGGGCTCTCGGCAAAGGAAGTGAATTTCACGGACGATGCGCTCAAGAGCATCATTCGCTACTACACACGCGAGGCTGGTGTACGTGGACTCGAGCGCTCAATTGGCAAGGTAATGCGTAAGGTCGTTCTCAATAACGAAACCGCCGAGAAGCCGCAGCAAAAGGGCGCGCGCACAAAGCGCCGTATGGGCGGCTCTACGGTTGTGGTTTCGGCCGTGGAGATCACTGCTGAAAACTTGAACAAGTATCTCGGCGTGCAGCGCTACAGCGTGGAATACACGAAGAAGGAGCCGCGCGTTGGTGTGGTCAACGGTCTGGCCTGGACTGAGGTGGGTGGTGACCTTCTCAATATTGAGGCGCAGGTCTTCCCAGGTAAAGGTGCGATTCAGCGTACAGGTAGCTTGGGTGATGTGATGAAGGAGTCGGTGGAGGCTGCACGTAGCGTTGTGCGCTCCCGAGCTGCTGCCTTTGGCATTGCCGATGACAAGTTCTATTCGACTGACCTGCACGTGCACTTCCCTGATGGAGCCACCCCTAAGGATGGGCCATCGGCAGGTGCTGCTACCACCACCGCGATTATTTCTGCGATGACTGGGATTGCTGTGCGTAGCGACGTGGCGATGACGGGTGAAATTAACCTGCATGGCGAAGTGTTACAGATCGGCGGTCTCAAAGAGAAGATCCTAGCGGCAGTGCGTGCGGGTTGCACGAAAGTGCTGATCCCAGAGGAAAATGTCCGAGACCTCGAAGAGTTGCCGGCTTCGGCGCGTGAGGCCATTGAGATTGTTCCGGTGAAGACGATTGAGGACGTGCTCAAGCACGCGCTCGAACATGCCCCGAAGCCCCTTAAGGCGAAACCCAAAGCGGCGGAGGTCGGGGTATTCCGTGGACGTCGGGTTCGTCCTGCCGCGGGTATCGTTGCAGCACACCGCCGTCGCCGCAACCCCAAGGCTAATGTTGACGCTGTGAACTAAGTCGCAACGCGCTTAAGCTGTGGCCGCGACGCTACGAGCCCATGAGTGGGGGCGTGGTCCGCGGCCTTTTTCTCAGGCCGCTATCACTCGGCACTTCGCCAAGCTCAGCGTGGCATGGTGTAACGCCTTCCAAAAGGAGTTGACAAGAAAATGACTAAGAACGAATTGATTGAGCGCATTGCCATGCGCGCAGATTTGAGTAAAGCCAAAGCGGCATTGGCGCTCGAAGCGATGATCAAGGAAGTGGAAACTGCGCTGAGAAAGGGTGATAGTGTCAAACTCCCTGGGTTTGGTACGTTTTCTGTCACGACGGTGAAAGCACGTCGTTACATCAATCCGCAAGATGGCACCCCAGTTGAAGTACCTGAACACCGTAATCCCAAATTTAGGGTAGGACAGACGCTTAAGGATGCGGTAAAATAACCCTTCTGTTGACGCTTTTTGCAGAAACACTGGGTGCTTAGCTCAGTTGGTAGAGCGGCGCCTTTACACGGCGTAGGTCGGGAGTTCGAGACTCTCAGCACCCACCAACAAGATGAGCAAAAAACATCTTGACAAGGTTCTAGAGTTCTGTATAATTGCGTTTCTCAGTTGACACTGCTCACAGGATGGAGTGGTAGCTCAGTTGGTTAGAGTATCGGCCTGTCACGCCGAGGGTCGCGGGTTCGAGCCCCGTCCACTCCGCCAACACTTTTTCTCTCCTTGAGCCTATAATGGACTTAAGGTAGACAGATTTCAGCGTCTGTCAGACAATTTGTTTTGCGCTTGGAGTGGTAGCTCAGTTGGTTAGAGTATCGGCCTGTCACGCCGAGGGTCGCGGGTTCGAGCCCCGTCCACTCCGCCAAGCTTTTGATTGTGTCCTCAGGAGTTGCTCTTGCAGGACTTTTTTGTTATCGGCTCGAGCGCATCGATCGTCGCAATTAGTTTTTTGGCAATGCTTTGTGACGCTTGAGCGCACTGCGCTCAAAGGAAAAAGCCGCTCTATCCCTACAAAATTCGCTAAAATCTATCCCTATGTCTGTGCGTAGGCCCCTCTCTAAAGAAAGGGAACTGCGCGTAAAGCTTTCGCGCAAAGTACACACTTGCTTGCGGCAACCTCTGCGCTCGGTGGTGCCTGCCAGTTGTGCTTTGCTGCCCGGTCGGCTGTGTTTGCTTGCGCTCTCTGAGGAGCGCGCGATGCCGTCCAGAATCAACTTAGGGAAGACCATGCTTGACGCATTTCGAACTCATAAGCGCTGGCTGATGTTTATCGCCATGGTGCTGATTATTCCTAGTTTTATTGTTACGGGGATCTACAGCTATAACCGTATGCGGCAGGCTGATGATGCCATCGTCAAGGTTGGCAATGTCTCGATTACACCGCAGATGTTCGACCAGCAGAAGCGCCAGCAGCTTGAAGGCTTGCGTGAGCAGCTCGGGGATAATTTCAAGGCGTCGATTCTTGACAATAAAGCTGGCCGCGAAGGCATCATTGAGCAGCTTGCTAATCAGACGGCCGTTGAGCAGGCTGTCACGAATAACTTCATCAGCATCTCTGAGCAAGATGCGGTCAATGTGATTAAGAGCACGGCTGCTTTCCAGGAAAATGGCAAATTTATGCCTGCACGCTATGAGCAGTTCCTGCGTAGCCGCGGCACCTCCGATCAAGCGTTTGTGCAGGAGGTGCGTCAGGATCTCGCGCGCCAGACGCTGACAATGGGGATTTTCAACTCCTCCGTTGTGCCTGAAGGAGTGGTATTGAATCTGCATCGTGCACTCACGATGAAGAACGACCTGCGTACCCGTGTCTTCGATATCAACACCTACATGACTCAGGTGAAGGTTTCGGATGCTGATATCAAGGCCAACTACGACGCTAATCAGAAGCTCTATACAGCGCCTGAAGAAGTTTCTATTCAATACTTAACTCTTTCCCCCGACGATATCGTCATCAAAGCGCAGCCCTCGGAAGAGGAAATGCACACCTATTACGAGCAAAACAAGGCCCGTTGGGGAGTGCCCGAAGAGCGTCGTGCTAGCCACATTTTGATTGCCTTTGACGAGAAGAATAAAGACGTTGAAGCCACTCGAAAGAAGGCGGAAGAGGTACTTGCGAAAGTCAAGGCCGATCCTGAGAACTTTGCCAAGTACGCCAAGGAGTACTCCAATGACCCTGGTAGCGCTCAAGAAGGGGGCGATCTGAACTTCTTCGGCCGCGGGATGATGGTTGAGCCTTTTGAAAAGGCGGTTTTCTCCGCGAAGAAGGGTGACATTATTGGGCCTGTGCAAACCGAATACGGTATGCACATCATCGAAGTGACGGACATTCGTCCTTCGACGGTTAAGCCTTTCGAAGCAGTTCGTGCGGAAATCGAAAAGAATTACCGCCAACAGCAGGCTGTGCGTGAATTTGCTGAACGCGCTGAAGAGTTCACCAACATGTCCTACGAACGTCCTGAGTCCCTCGAGCCGATTGCAGAAAAGTTTGGTCTTAAGATTCAGACGGCCGAACAGATTACGCGTGACGGTCCGGTGAATCCCGCGCTACGTGCGATCATCAACGATCACGTGGTTGAGAGCCTGTTCTCGACGGAAGCGCTTAAGGATAAGCACAACATTGCTGCTGTCGAAGTGCGTCCCAATTTGCTTGTGACTGCGCGTGTGCTTAAGCACAGCCCTAAGCACCTGCGCCCGTTGGATGAGGTCAAGGGGGACATTGAACTGGCACTCAAGCAGACCGCTGCAGCCAAGCTCGCGGAGACCGATGGTGAAAAGCTGATGGCCGCTCTAGCGGGTAAGACGAGCGATGAGGGCTTCTCGCCCGTGGCTACGGTCTCGATCAACAATGCACAGAACATCTCACAGGATCTGATCCTTCGCGCTTCGATGATTCCTGATGCGAAGTTGCCGGCCTATACGGGTGCGCATCTCGCCGACGGCTCCTATGTCGTGGCGCAAGTGCTCAAGCACGAATATGTTGCACCAAAGGCGGGTGAGCTTGCTAGCATTCGTAACGAACTCACACAGCTCTATGGGAACACGGAAGTGCTCGCCTACATGCATGCCATGCGTAAGGAGCTTGGCGAGAAGGTCCTTCGCCCAAGCTTTATCGAAGGCAGTTCGGATAACCAAGACAACAACTAACGTTTGGTGATCTTGAGTTTCGAAGAGGGGGCAGTTTCGCCCCCTTTTCCTTATTGCGGCGAGCAGTTTCTGCAGCGACCGCACTTAAGGCGCCGACAAAATGGCCCGTCCTACGCAGCGCAGTAGACGGGCCAATAATCATTCAAGTGAGCGCTTTGCGCGAAAGTGTTATGCAAAGCGCCCAAGGTAAGCGCGCTTAGTGATGTTGTTGCGGCTCTCGCATCGATACGAGCCGCGAGAATGCAGCCTTCATATCTTCACGCACGAGCGTATTTCGCAGAGTGTAGAGTCGGCGATAGCGTGCTGTGAGGTTGGCCTCTGGTAGATACTCACCGTCTTGTGAGATGTTCGCAGCAAGCGTTGCTACAACATCCTTCTGGTCTCCGATGGCATAGGCACCGAGAATGCAATTGGTGAGGACCGCGCCGCCCGCGTTCTTGAAGCGAACGAGTTTTGCGCCTAGCATGTGACTCTTGATTTGGTTCCAAAGCGGGTCACGGCTACCGCCTTCGGTGACAGTGATGCGATCGAGCGCAACGCCCGCAGCGCGGTAGTTATCGGCAAGGCCAATGTAGTCATAGCCAATAGCCTCGAGCACACTACGCCACATAACGAACTGATCGTCATCCATGGTCATGTTCAAGAAGCACCCACTTGCCTCTTTCTCCTCACCAGAGCCCCCGGTGAGGTAGGGCAAAAAGAGCACGCCGTTACAACCAGCGGGAACTTTGGCCGCGCCAGCCGAGAGTTGCTGGTAGTACTCAGAGTCGCCGCTCTTTTGCGCAACATTATCTTTAAACCAGCGCAGCGAGAGGCCCCCTGTGCGTACGAAGCCCCAATAGAAATAGGTGTCTGGGAGCGTGCCAGAGTTAAAGATGAGGCCAGTTTCTGGACGCGAGAGCTCAGGGATAATACCATTTGTGGAGACGCAGAACATCGCGCACGTCCCCGCGACATCGACCCCCTGATTAGCCTTAAAAATCCCCGCTCCAAGCATACTTTGCATCGTATCACCCGCGCCTCCCAAAACCGGTGTACCTTCTTTGAGACCCGTATACTCAGCAAGCGCCTTGGTGAGACCGCCGATCTTATCCCAGGGCTTGACGATGCGTGGCATGTAGCGACGGTCAATGCCGAGAATGCTGAGCTGCTCATCGCTCCAAACCTTTTTCTGTACGTCATAGCCGAGCCCCCAGCCCGACATCGCGCCCCAGTCAATGAACGCTTCCTCGCCTTTGAGGCCAGCGAGATTCATGAGGATGTAAGGGGCGTTGTGTACAAACTTGACGCCGTGCGTGTTGAAGCCCTCATGGTTTTTGAGGAACCACCGTGCAAACATCGCTGGGAACATCGGAGAGGCTTGAGCATTACCTGTCTCACGTCCCCAGATATCAAGGCGCATCGCATTGATGCGCTCGACATCTTCGGTCGTGCGGCTATCTAGATAGTTGACGTAGGGCGTGATGGCCTTGCCATGCTGATTGACGCCAACAATACCGCAGATGATCCCGTCGCCCATGATGACGCTCACATCATGTGGGTCGTGCCCGAGCTCTCGAAGTGTCTCGGCGCAGGCTTTCATGTTTTCGACGGTGATTTTGAGAAACTCGTCCGCATCCATCTGCACCCAACCGGGCTGAGGATAGTTGAGTGTTGTGGGTAGGCTGTGGCTCGTCAGACAGTGAAATTCTTCATCATAGACGGCAACCTTGACGCTTTGTGTGCCTGCATCAAAGCCCATGTACAACTTGCCCATCAGCAATCTCCTTAATACTTGAAATATCGGCATAGTTTACCGATTTTTCAGCGAGATGGGCATGGGAGTAAAGTGCGGGATTTTTTGTTGGACGTTGTGAGCTAAGTCAGACGAAGAGCACAAAAAAGCCGCCTATGGCTTAGCTTGTACCAAGAGGGGCGGCTTTTTGCGGCGTGCGCATAAGGAGCGCACTTTTTTACGGTTTTGCGCTTAACGCGTTTACGCCACGCTCACGGGATGCGAGGCCATCCAGCTCAAGCGCATCGGCCAGTAAAACGGCCAGATGAGTGAACTGAGCACGCGCTGCGTGGTATCCACGGCTACACTCAGCGTCGACGGATCGACATGAGAGGGACCGCCGGTAAAAAAGGTAGCCAGCGCCCCAACGACATAGATGCAGGATAACCAAGAAACAGGATGGAACATAATGGCGCTTCAAGAAAAACAAATGGGCGTAGCAAGGCAGTCATTGGCCTTGAGCCAGTCATAGATAGTGAAATTTTAAAAAACGAAGCGCGCCTTGACCACAGTCGTTCGTCTAATCCCCGAAAAAAATTTAGTAGGACATCCATAGCTATTAGGGTGTAGTTAGCGTTAACCCAGTTAGCTAGAGGGGTGTAGTGGATGAACGGCGAAAAAACGACTTCCAGCTCAAAAAAGGATCGAGTTTTTACCGTCTCAGAAGGGGCATTTGCTACAATGCCTACACCATTTATCGCATACCTGTCAGAGTTTTAAGAAGTTATGGCCACAAAAGGGAAGCAGGAAGAGTACGGCGTCAATTCCATTAGGGTGTTGAAGGGACTAGAGCCCGTTAAGCAACGCCCTGGCATGTATACCCTCACAGACAATCCCCTGCACATTATTCAGGAAGTGATTGATAACGCGAGCGATGAAGTCCTCGCTGGCTATGGAACTCGCATCAGTGTGACGAAACATGCCGATGGTTCTGTGACAGTGGAGGATGACGGCCGCGGCATTCCTTTTGGTATTCACCCCGAAGAGGGCATTCCTGTGGTGGAACTGGTTTTCACGCAGTTGCACGCTGGCGGTAAGTTTTCCAAAAAAGACGGCTCAGGCCCATATTCCTTCGCGGGTGGTCTACATGGTGTTGGGGTCTCCGTGACCAATGCGCTTTCCTCGCGCATGGACGTGACGGTCTGGCGAGAGGGCAGTGAAGCGCACCTTGGCTTTGAACAAGGTGAGGTGAGCGAAGCGCTCACCGTCACGCCGAGCAAACGTGGTAAGACGCGAAGCGGCACGCGTGTGACAGCTTGGCCGAATCCTCGCTACTTTGATAGCGCAGAGATTCCTGAGGCGGCGCTTCTTCGGCTTCTGCGTAGCAAAGCCGTGCTTCTGCCCGGGTGCGAGGTCTCTTACACCAATGAGGTAACGGGACAGAGTAAAAATTGGAAGTACGAGGGCGGCCTGCGAGAGTATCTCCTCTCAGAGATTTCTGCTGAGCCGTTGATTCCGCCTTTTGAGGCGAGTGGCTATGCAGATGAGTCCACGGAAGGGTTTTCTGTGGGTGAAGGAGCGGCATGGGTCGTTATTTGGACGGCGGAGGGGCCAGTTGAGCGCGAGAGCTACGTCAACCTCATTCCTACCCCACAGGGTGGCACCCATGAGGCGGGACTCAAAGACGGTCTTTTCCAAGCGATGACGGCATTTATGCAGGCCTACGGGCTCGCGGCGAAAAACGTGAAGGTGCTCTCTGAGGACGTCTTCTCCCGTGCGAGTTTTGTGCTCTCCACCAAGAGTATTGATCCGCAGTTCCAAGGACAGACCAAGGAAAAGCTTACGAGTCGCGATGCGATGAAGCTTGTCAGTAGTTTCGTGCGGCCGCAATTTGAGTTTTGGCTCAACGACCATATCGAAGAAGGTAAAAAGCTTGCCGAACTGATTATCGCGCAGGCACAAGCTCGTCAGCGCCAGAGCGCACGCTATGAAAAGCGTAAGGCGTCGACGGTGGCGGTGCTCCCAGGTAAGCTCACGGACTGTGAGACTGACGATATCGCCCGTAATGAGCTTTTCATTGTGGAAGGGGACTCGGCGGGCGGCTCGGCGAAAAAAGGACGCGACAAAGAGTTTCAGGCGGTGCTACCTCTGCGCGGCAAGATTCTCAACACGTGGGAGGTCGAGGGTGGCGAGTTGTTCCGCTCCGATACGATTCACGATATTGCCGTAGCGATTGGTGTTGATCCGCATCCCAAGCAGGGAGATCCTGATCTCAAGGGGTTGCGATACGGCAAGATTTGCATCCTCTCGGACGCGGACGTGGACGGTAGCCACATTCAAGTGCTGCTCTTGACGCTCTTTTACCGGCACTTCCCCAAACTCATTGAACTTGGCCACGTCTATGTAGCGATGCCGCCGCTCTTTAGAGTCGATGTGCCGAAAAAGGGTCGTAAAGCCGAGCGTAAACTCTACTGCTTGGATGATCGCGAACTCACTCGTACGCTCGAGAGCTTGCGTAAAGAGGGCTTTACCGACGAACAGATTTCAATCTCCCGCTTTAAGGGCTTGGGTGAAATGGATGCTGATCAGTTGGCAGAAACCACGCTACATCCTGATACGCGTCGACTGTTGCCTGTGGCCCTTGGGGATATTTCTGAGGCGCTCACTGCGCAGGTGATGAATCTGCTGATGGGTGGCAATGAGGCCACGGATCGCCGTCGCTGGATGGAGACATTTGGCGATATTGTTGAAGCGGATGTGTAAGGCTACGGCAGAGAGAGAAAGATTATGGGACGCAAGCCAAAGACTGGACTAAATGATGCGAGCGTGATGACGCTTTTTGCCAATGACACGCTAGAAGATGAAAAGCCTGCTGCCGATAGTGCTAACGAAGAGCTGACCAAAGCGCATGCCACGCCTCGTGACATGGCGGCTGAGCCAGCAGATGCGCCAAAGCGCGATGAAGTAGCGCTGAGCGACGTTGCCAGTGATGAAGTCGGCGGCGAGGAAATGAGTCGTGATGATGAGCGCTTGAGGGAAGCGCTAGATGAGATCGCTGAGGCTGATGAAGATGATGACACCCACGCGAGCGAGGCGGCCTCGGACGATGATGCTGAGGCGCCCGCCGACGAGAGCCTTCATGCAGCGATTGGCGGCGTGATGAATGGCTCGCTAGAGGAAAACGGTGCGCTGACCTTGGCTCGCTATGCATCGCATGCCTATCTAGAGTATGCCATGAGTGTGGTGAAAAGCCGCGCGTTGCCCGAAGTCACGGACGGGCAGAAGCCCGTGCAGCGACGCATTCTCATTGACATGGATCGGATGGGACTCAAGGCGGGTAGCAAAGTCGTGAAAAGCGCTCGTGTCGTCGGTGATGTGCTTGGTAAATATCACCCCCACGGTGACCAGTCCGTCTATGACGCAATGGTTCGTATGGCGCAGGATTTCTCCCTGCGCTATCCGCTTGTTGACGGTAAGGGCAATTTTGGTAGTCGAGATGGTGACTCGCAAGCGGCCATGCGTTATACCGAAGCGCGCCTGATGCCGATTGCGGAACTATTGCTTGAAGAAGTGGATACGGGCGCGGTGGATTTCGTCCCCAATTACGATGGGAACTTCCGTGAACCTGTGGCGCTACCAGCGAAATTACCCTTTGTCCTGCTCAACGGTGCTTCAGGGATTGCGGTCGGTATGGCCACGGAGATCCCTTCGCACAACCTTAACGAAGTGGCGGCCGCCTGTGAGCACCTCATCGATCATCCCGATGCAACGCTCGACGAGATCATGGCGCATCTACCTGCGCCAGACTTTCCTTGCGGCGCACAGATCATTAGTCCACGTCAGACGCTCAAAGATATCTATCGTACTGGGCGCGGCAAGATCCGTGTCCGTGCGCTTTATCACTTTGAAGAGCTCGCGCGCGGACAGTGGCAGCTCGTGGTGGATGAACTCCCCCCTGATGCCTCGTCGTCGCTGGTGCTTAATCAAATTGAAGCCATAACAAATCCTAAGCTGCGAGCCAAGAAGAAAACGCTGACTGCGCAGCAGCAACAGGCCAAGGCGGCGATGCTCGCACTGCTGGATCGCGCGCGTGATGAAAGCGGTAGCGGTACACCTGTGCGATTGGTCTTTGAACCCAAGAGTCGTACCATTGACCGAGAAGAGTTTGTGCGTGCGCTCTTTGCGCAGACCTCGCTCGAGAGCAACGTCTCGGTCAACATGGTCATGATTGGCATTGATGGCAAGCCGCAACAGAAAAACCTGCTCTCGATCCTCTCGGAGTGGATCAGCTTCCGCACCGACGTGGTCCGTCGCCGCAGCCAGGCCCGCTTGGAAAAGGTCCTCGACAGAATGCATGTCTTACAGGGCCGCACGATTGCGCTCATTAACTTGGATCGCGTCATTTCCATTATTCGCGAGGAGGATGAACCTAAAGCGGTGCTGATGAGTGAATTCTCCCTCACAGATCGCCAAGCGGAAGATATTTTGGAAATTCGCCTGCGGCAGTTGGCCAAACTCGCGGCGATTGCGATTGAGCGCGAGCTCGCTGAGCTCGAGCGTGAAAAGGGCGGTCTCGAGCGGCTGCTTTCGAGCGAGACGGTTCTGCGCCGTCAGCTCGTCAAAGAAGTACGCCAAGCTGCCCAAGCCTATGGCGATGAACGTCGAACGTTGGTGCGCGAAGCCGAGACAATCGTCAATGAGCAGAAGGTGCTTGATGAACCCGTGACCGTGGTGCTCTCGCAAAAGGGCTTTATCTTGGTTCGTAAGGGACATGGGCACGATCCTGCTTCGATGAACTTCAAGGTGGGCGACGAGCTCTATGCTGCGATCGAGTGCCGCAGTGTGGATGACCTTTCGTTTTTGACGGAGTCTGGACGCGTCTACACGGTGAAGGTTTCCGCGCTACCCAATGGGCGTGGTGATGGTCTACCCATTTCCTCCTTTATTGATGTGGAAAAAGAAGTCTTTGTGAGCGTATTCGCCTGTGATGAGCAGACGCGGGTGTTGTTAGCAACCTCTGATGCGCTTGGCTTTGTTTGCCGCGTGGGAGATTTGCGCTCGCTACAGCGTGTGGGTAAAGCATTCGTCAAACTCAATGACGGTGCACGCTTGTTGCCGCCCGTGTTCTTTGGCGAGGATAAGACGCACTGTGCGGTGCTCTCTGAAAAAGGACGCCTCTTGGTCTTTTCGCTTGATGAATTGCGTGAGCTCAACCGCGGCGGTATGGGGGTTGCGCTCATGAAGCTTGAGTCAGGTGAGTCGCTCCGTACACTCAATGCGGTCGACGAGCGCGGTGTGATCCTCAAAGGCGTGGGCCGTGCAGGCAAGCCACGCGAAATTCTGATTTCTAAGAAGTCCTTTGGGGACTTTATGGGGCATCGTGCTCGTAAGGGGCGTACGGCGGGACTATCGTGGCGTCCTGAGGTGGTACTGCCGCTGCCAGCGCAAGTAGGCAGCTCGGATGAGTCGGGCTCAAGTGCGGCGAGCAGTACGGCGGACTTCATTATTGAACTTGAAGAACAGACGCCTCGGTTACTGTAGTCGGTACTGCTTTGCTTAGCGCGTGCGGTGTACGGAGGAGTTTAACGCACGCGCTCTGGACTTTTCGCGAGCCTTACACTCGCCGAAACTCCTCGCGTTTTTCTCTCCAGGACCAGGTATGAAAGGGACGATCCTGCGTTTTTTTAAGAGCCTTTCGGCTCGGTTGCTTTTGTTGACCTTCATTTGGGTAAGCTTCATCTCAGTGCTTGTTGGGTACACGATGCTACTCAACTGGCAGCTCGAAGCCTCTTCTGCCGCAACGAAGGCCATTAATAACATGCGCTACCACACGTTCCGTGTGGCAATCTTTACTGGTCCCATCTACACGGCGGATACCTTTGAGGAGGAAGTGCACAAGCTCAACCAAAGCTACGAAACCCTCAAAAAAGGGGATCCTTGGCAGCCCTTGATGTTACCGCCTGGGGAAAAAATCCAGACCGAATTTGAAGAAGTTCGCATCGAATGGTTTGATAAGCTACTGCCGCGTTTACGCCGTGCACGAGATGCACATGAGGCAGTCAGCATCGATAGTACCGATCGCATGGTCTCGTTGCTCTCGGATTTGACGCAGGCCGTCGAAGGTGATCGCGCGTACTATCTCTGGCAGCTGCGGTATCTGCAAATCTCGCTCATCATCATGGCGATTTGCTCGCTATTTGTGATTATGTTCCTTTTGTTGCGGTGGGTCATCCGCCCCGTGGATCGTTTGGGTAACGCGATTCATAAGCTGAGCTCGGGGGATTTAACAGCACGCGTTGAGGGCTGCCGTGAGGATGAGATTGGGCAGATTGCTCAGGGCTTTAATCTGATGGCCGAACGCCTCAAGGACAGTCACGATAACCTCGAGCAAAAGGTCGCAGAAAAGACAAAGAGCGTAGAGGAAAAAAATACCTACCTCGCCCAGCTCTATGAAATGACAGCGTTCTTTGCGCAGCAGCGCAGTCAAGAGGAAATCATCGAGGGCTTTGTCTCGCGCATTATCCATAACGCTAGTGCAGATGCTTGCACGGTGCACGTCATCGATGAAAGCTCTGGATTGACGCAACTAGCGGCCGCCGATGGCATCAGTGGCGATTTGCTCTATAAGCTCTCGCGCCTTAAAAAGGACGATGAGCTTGTGCGTGGGATTCTCGATAAAACCTATCCTGTGTGCCTGCATCTACGTGATGTGGATAATCCGCTTTCGGAGAGTGTGCGTGCGCAGGGCTTTAACGTGGTGTATTGCTTCCAGATTCGCTCCACCTCGGGCGACCTCGGGGTGTATTCACTCTTTTTCAAGTCGGGACCGCGGCTCACTACGCAGCTTGTGCGACTGCTTAAGAACTTTGCCTCGCATTTTGGTGCTGCGCTTGAAAACGCACGCCTCAACGAGCGTGACAGCCAGTTTGCTGTTATTCAAGAACGCCAGCTCCTTGCGCAAGGTTTGCACGACTCGATTGCACAGGCACTCTCCTACCTCAACTTGCAAGTGCAATTCCTCACTGAGGCCATTCAGCACAATGATACCGCGCTGCGCGACGACAGCCTCGCGTCGATTCGCAAAGGTGTGCAGGAGTGCTATGAGGATGTGCGCGAGCTGCTTTTGAATTTCCGTGAACGCCTGCATAAAGAAGACTTTATTGAGGGCGTGCAGACGGTGATTAAACGCTTTGAGGGTCAGGCGCACGTTAAGACGAAACTCTCGGTTACGGATCGCGGCATTGGATTGACGCCGAGACAGAAGCTACAGGTCATCTTCATCATTCAAGAAGCGCTCTCGAACGTGCGTAAACATGCGCATGCATCCAATGTGCTCATCACGATTCAGAATACGGAGGATTTGCGCGTCAACATTCTTGACGATGGTGTTGGGCTGGATGAGGCGCTCGTGGAGGCCCGTAAAGGTCAGCATGTGGGGCTCTCGATCATGGCTGAGCGTGCCAAGCGTATTGGCGCCACACTTAGTGTTGAGCGTGCGAGTCCAGAGGGTGGCACGATGGTCTCGCTCTTTTTGGATAGGGAAGCGCGCCACTAAGACGCCTGACGCACAACGCCCCACAGGTTCCGCTGACTTGTGGGGCGTTAGAATTTTTGCCGCCGCCCTTTGGGGCGGCTTTCAAAGGAGGTTGATATCGCTTTAGAGACCGCGCTCTGCAATGAGGGCGCTAAGCGCCTTGCCGAGCGACTCGACCCCTGCGCGGATCTTCGACGATGGCACCGTCACAAAAGAGAGTCGGCAGTGATTGACCTCGGGGTTACTGCTGTAGAACGCGGCTCCTGGGACAAAGCCCACGGGGACATCGCTATCCAAAACGCGCTTTAGCAGATCTGCACTATCTAACCCCTTGGGGAGGTTGAGCCAAATGAACATGCCGCCAGAGGGCTTGGTCCAACTCACTGCGGGGTGCTTTGGCATAAAGCGCTCAAGGCTTTCCAGCATGACTTGGGCCTTTTCGCGGTAGAGCTTGCGAACATTGGGTAGGTGCGTTTCCAAGAGCCCTGCGTTGATAACACGCGCCGTCAGCAACTGCGTATAGGTGCTTGTGTGCAAGTCCATGTTGGTTTTGAGTTGCTGCAGCGCCGCGAGCACGTGCTTCGGGCCACAGATGTAGCCAAGACGAAGCCCAGGAGAAAGGATCTTACTCATCGTGCCGAGTCGCAGAGTGCGCTCTGGCGCAAAGGCGCGAAGCGACTTTGGTGGCTCATCGCCATAGTAGAGCTCCCCATAGGGGTTGTCTTCAATGAGCCAAAAGTCATATTCACGCGCTTTCTCGGCGAGCGCTTCACGGCGCACTTCCGAGATCGTACGTCCCGACGGATTCTGGAAAGTAGGCATCACGTAAGCAAAACGCGCGCCACGAGCCTCTTCGCCAATGGATTCTGGCACCAAGCCTTCTGCGTCCGAAACCATATCGACAATCTCAGGACGGCAGAGTTCAAACGCTAAGAGCGCGCCGAGATAGGTGGGACGTTCGACCATGATTTTGTCGCCTGGATCAATAAAAGCACGAGCCACCAAGTCAAGGGCTTGCTGAGAACCGCTCACAATCATGACTTCGTCAGCGCTTGTAGGAACGCCAGCGCGCGTCTCATACGTTGCAATCGCGTTGCGTAGACTTGCCATGCCTGCCACAGCCGAGTACTGCAGTGCGGTCAGCGCCTCGCTTTCGAGCGTCTGGTCAGCAGCTTCCTGAATTGCCTTGACAGGGAAGCCTTCCGGCGAGGGAAGACCACCTGCGAAGCTAATGACTTCAGGGCGGTTGGCCAGTGCGAGGATCTGGGCAATCACAGACGTGGCTTTAGGTTGGCCGATCGTGCTATAGGTCGGCGTCACGCATTTTTGGCAGGACGAGTCGTTCATAAGCATATTCCCAGAAAAGGAGTTTGTTCGCGTCGCCATCGGGTCCTTGGGCGACAGGTGAAGCACCCTTTTTTCGAGGGTGGTCTATCCATTGTAGGCTTAGCAAACGCTTTATCCTTATGGGATTTCAAAGAATTTGTAGGGGTATCTGTAGTGGGTCAGACTTACTAGGCACAACCTGCTATTGGGTAGTGCCTAGCGAGCGAGTGTGAAGAGAGCAGTGCGGCTACGCTGTGAGTGTCTCTCTGTTAGCGTAAGCCGCCTGTGCAGGCGTCCGAGGCTAGCGAGGTTTAGGCCTTTTTCTTGGAGAGGACTGGCGGAATCAAATCTTTGAGGCGCTCGGCTTTTTCCGGCGCGTTACAGAAGTCGGCGATCACACAGCGTTCACAC
Organism: uncultured Sutterella sp.; assembly: GCA_902463725.1. Lineage (GTDB taxonomy): Bacteria > Pseudomonadota > Gammaproteobacteria > Burkholderiales > Burkholderiaceae_F > Sutterella. Next base: position 22,075 of record CABQGK010000013.1, read on the forward strand.
TCGGGGCTACGTGCTTTACAGACGTAACGGCCGTGTAAAAGAATCCAATGGTGGGCATTTTTTAGAAAGTCGCTTGGTACCGCTTTATAGAGAGCCTCTTCGACCTCATCAGGCGTTTTCCCTGGCGCAAATTGTGTGCGGTTTGCAACACGAAAGATGTGAGTATCAACCGCGATGCGTGGCTCCCCAAAGGCGACGTTGAGCACAACGTTGGCAGTCTTTCGTCCAACACCAGGAAGTTTGACGAGGCTATCAAAGTCTTGGGGCACTTCACCGCCATAGTCTCGTAGGAGCATTTCTGCCATGGCAATGATATGTTTGGCCTTGTTGCGATAAAGGCCTAGCGTTTGGATATAGGGGGTGATGCCTTCGACGCCGAGCGCGGCAATTTGTTGAGGGGTGTTGGCCACAGGGAAAAGTTTCGCGGTGGCAATATTGACTCCCTTGTCCGTGCTTTGCGCAGAAAGGGCAACCGCCACGAGTAGCTCGTAGGGCGTTTGCCAGTTGAGTTCGCTTTTTGGGTCAGGATGCGCTTCGGCAAGCCGTTTCATGAATTCGACGCGATCGGCTTTTTTCATCGGTATCTCCTTGATGTGTGGCGCGATTAGGGGGCGGTCTTTGTGTTGCGCGCTTTGGCCATGACGGCAGCAAGTAGGGCGCTTTTGGCGTTGGGGTTGGCTGCGCCAAGCGCTTCAAGTCTTGCGGCGTCAGCTCGCTCTTGCGCAGCAAGACGAGTGCGTCGTGCCCGAAAGGCATCGCGGGCACGATGCGCTTGTTCAGTGCCCCATTCAGCGCCATTTTCCACCATGTCAATGCAGTCGACAGGGCAGGCGGGTAAACAGAGTGAGCACCCCGTACAGCGAGGTTCAATCACACCGTGTAGATGCTTGGGAGCGCCAGCAATCGCATCCGTTGGACAGACTTTGATGCACCAGCTACAGCCGATACAGCGCTTGACATCGATGCGTGCGACCGCAAAAGGCAGTTCTACCCCAAACTCCGGATCGAGTGGCACAGCTGTTTTATGAAGCAGTGCAGCAAGTCGCTCAATGCCCGCTGCGCCCCCAGGGGCACAACGGTTAAAGGGGAGTTTATCCATGACAATGGCACGCGCGTAGGCCTCACAGCCCTCTGTGCCACACTGTCGGCATTGGGTCTGCGGAAGACAGTCGTCGATCGCAGCAATAAGTGCTTGCTCGTGGCGAGTGGGTTCCCTCACGCAAATTCCTCCTTACCAAAGCGACTCAACAAGGAGCTGCCCAGGTTTTCCGAATCGGGGACTGACAAGACCGCGCGTCTTGAGCAATGCACGCATGTCACGGATGAAGTCAGGGTTGCCGCAGAGAAGCACTCGGGAGCGCTCAGCATTCAGCGGCTCTGCTGTGAGCGCTTCGAGTGTGCCTGACTCAATGAGCGCGGGAATGCGTCCCACGAGCGCCGAGGGCTCACGTGTGGTGGCCGCTGTCACCTTGAGTCGCGGATGCGCGGTGGCAAGCGCTTCGGCCTTGAGGCCCTCTGCTTCAGAGAGCGTGCGCGCTGAGAGCACGAGTTCAATACGCGACCAAGGTGCGATGTCTTCAGGGCTTTTCAGCAACGCGAGAAAAGGCGCGAGCCCTGCGCCAGTGGCGAAAAACCATAATGTATCGCCGCCCGGGATGCGCTCGGGGAGAAGATTGCCTTGCGCTTCACCGTCAAGGAGGACGTCACTGCCTTTTGGTAGGGCACAGAGCTTCGGTGAAAGCGTGCCGCCCTCGACACACTTGATCAGAAAACTGAGCACCTTGTCATGAGGGGCACTCGAGAGGGAGTAGGCACGAAAAACAGCTTCCTTACCACCGAGATCTAGACCGAGTCGCGCAAATTGCCCAGCACGCCAATCCCAGCCCTCTGGACGAGAGAATGTGAGAGAGTAAAGCGTTTCGGTAATAGGCTTTTTATCAAGTAGAGTAATGCTCTTCATAGCGGAGTGTGCCGGTGGGAGAGGAGAAAACGTGGCAGAGACGAAAGAGCTCGACTGCTCTTGACGTGTGCGCTTGGAGTCACTCAAGGGCGATGTGCGGCAGACGTAGCTGTCGCACATGACTTGCCTCTTGGCTGGTTAGCGCTTCAAGTACTTAATCTTACCGACCATGCCTCGCCACTCGTCGGCATCATCGGGAGCGGGTTTACGGCGCGTGATGGAGGGCCATTCGCGAGCGAGTTCCGCATTGAGCTCGATGAATTCCTCCTGCCCCTCAGGGACATCCTCTTCGGCAAAAATTGCCGCTTCAGGACACTCAGGAATGCAGACCGCGCAGTCAATGCACTCGTCAGGGTCGATCACGAGGAAGTTGGGGCCTTCACGGAAGCAGTCCACCGGGCACACGTCCACACAGTCCGTGCGCTTGCAGCCGATGCAGGCTTCGCATACCACATGAGCCATTATTGTCTCCAGAGATAGATGGTTTGTTGTTTGAGTTCGGGCATAGCCGCCCGTTAGAGCGGGAGCGTAACTCTGCTGAGACGCCATCCTGCGAGCCGATGAATCCAGCGTCCAGGGCTTGGAAGCGTCTGCTAGAAGCCCAGTGTTCTCTGCGATGAGTTACCGCGTTGCGTGCCCTAGCTGTGATGCTAGCAAGTAAGCTGAACCCCTCCTCTTCGCTGAAGAGATAAGCGCCAGGGGCTTGCCAGCTCGTTTTTTGAGTAGAGGAGCATTTTAGACCTTTTTCCCGCCGCTTGTCAGTCTCTTAGCCAAAGGAGAGTGGCGTAGCGCGATGAAAATACGTCAAAATGAGTGGGTCAGACATTTTCCTGCTTGTAACGATCTTGAGTGACACAAAGACAAACGATTCCGGCGATAAATTGAGTTACGGTCTTGTGCGTGATACGTCTCGGCGTATTGTGCACGTGGATCTAGACAGCTTTTTTGCCTCTGTCGAACAACGTGATCATCCTGAGTTACGTGGGCTACCCATCGCTGTGGGTGGGCACGCGGACGGTCGTGGTGTGGTGGCTACGGCGAGCTACGAAGCACGCGCTTGGGGGGTGCGATCCGCGATGCCAGCACGGCAAGCGCGAGCGCTCTGCCCGTCAATCATTTTCGTGGAGCCGCGCATCAGCCACTACAAAGCCGTGAGTGAGCAGATTCACGAAATTTTTCATCGCTACACGGATCTCGTTGAAGGTATTAGCTTGGATGAGGCGTTTCTCGATGTCACAGTCAATAAGCGCGGGCTTGTGCTGGGCCTTGACGTTGCCCGTGCGATCAAAAGCGATATCCGCCGTGAACTCTCACTGGTGGCGAGTGCGGGCGTCTCTTATTGCAAATTTTTAGCCAAAATAGCCTCCGACTACCGTAAGCCTGACGGGCTTTGTGTGATACATCCCGATCGTGCGCAAGCCTTCATTGATCGGCTTCCTGTCGAAGACATTTGGGGCGTAGGGCCAGTGACGGCACAGCGCCTCAAAGGCCTCTCGGTGAGTACAGGGGCTGCGTTGCGTGCAATGCCGCTCTCACAACTTATTCAGCTTTTTGGCGAGCAAGGTGCGGATTTGTACCGATTTGCTCGGGGCATTGATGATCGGGAGGTTCGCCCATATCGTGAGCGTAAAAGCGTGAGCTGTGAGGAGACGGTGCAAAGCGATCTACACACGCCCGACGAGGTACGTGAACTGCTTGGCCTTGTGGCGCAAGAGCTGGTTCGAAGGCTCGCAAAAAGCGGTTTCGTCGGGCGAACGCTCACTCTCAAACTTCGTCATGCCGACTTTGTGACGGTAAGCCGCGCTATGCGTGGCACAACGCCCTATGGGGTGGATCTCGCGCGTATCACTGAAGATGCGCTGAAATTGTTGGCGGCTCTACCAATCCCCGTCAAAGGCATCCGATTGCTGGGGCTACGGGTTTCGAGCCCAGTGCAGGAGGACTCCCTCACGCCTGGGCTCTGGGATGAGCTTAGCGACGATTGAACGCGCGCACCTTGAAGCCGCCCGCTTCGCCAAAGATATCTCGGTACATGGGCCAGACGAGCGCCTGTCCGATAGCAGCCAAGAGGGTGACAAGCACTGGGGCAAAGATTAGTAGCGCGAGCGTACTACGCGCAGTTAGCACCCAAATGCCATAGAAGGCGCCAGCAGCGACGCCAGCTAGCGTAGCAAAGAGCACAAATGCGCTTCCCACTGCACGCCACTCGAGCACAACGCCGAGTAGCGATGACAAAAGAGCCTTGCCGCTAGATTGCGCTCGATCGACCACAAGGATCGGTGCAAACATCATCATGACCATGATGGGGACAAAGCCGAGCGTCATCTGAACGGAAAGCTCAGTCATATCAGCTAGCGTCGGCTCTACTGGGACATCTGGTAAAAGCGCCGAGGCGAGCAACGAATAGAGCGTCACGATGACGCAGTGCCAAACGCCAAGGTTGAGCAGGCGGTTACGGATGGGGGCTTCTGAGAGACTCTGAAAGAGAGGATCGTAGACGGGAAGCCGCGCGGCGAGCGCATTACGTGCCCCCCAAGCCAGCAATAGGCTACTAAATGGCTGCCAGAGTGAGGTAAGCAGCTCGCCAATAAAGGGAATGGATACCAAAAGCCCCGTTACCAGCGAGCTAAAAAGCACCATCCCCACATAGACGAGAGGATAGTCTTTGACAACCTTGAACGCCTCCCTTATCCAAAGTAGGCCGTCAGAGAAAGTTAACTTCGCGGAATGTGCCATCAGAACCCGAACTTCAAGAGCTTGGTTGTCCCAAGGGTGCCTTGGGCATTGCTACCTGGGGTGGTATTAATGGGCTGCTCAGCCTGATTTTCCATGCTGTAGGGGATATGCGTGGAGCCAGGCGTGACCACATACTCCGTGACGCGATTGTTTTCATCGCGTACCGCTTCGATCTTGGTCTGCTTTTCATTGTTGCGCGGTGGCACATGCCCGTGCTTACGGTCTTGCTGGGCTTTGGCCATATCGCTAGGGGTCGGCGCCAGAGACTCGGCATCCTGGGCCTGAGCGGCGGCCTGATCCGTCGTTTGGGGCACTTGGTCGGCGGCGAAGGCGGGTGCCATCGCGGCAGCGAGCAAAAGTGTGACGGGGATTGTGAGGTGAGGTTGACGCATAGCTAAGTGTCCTCAATGACGTGTGCGGTTTAGGAGGAGGGACGCCCTCCTCAGTGTTGAGTGTATTCTGCCACGGGCATGGTGAAAAGGGGGAGCTGAAGGCTTTTTGTAGCGCTTTTTTGCACCCTGCGATGGGAGCGAGTAGTGGAAGTTGTTAATATTCAGTAGGTCTAAACCCAATGGAACGATGTGACATGTCGAAAATTCTTCTTGTGGACGGCTCCAATTATCTTTTCCGAGCTTTTCATGGATTGCCTGATTTGCGTACAAGTGCGGGTGAGCCAACGGGGGCTATGCGTGGCTTTTTCAGTATGCTCGGCAAGGTTTGGTCGCTCGTCAAACCCTCACATGCGGTGATTGTGTTTGATGCGCCTGGGAAGAACTTCCGCCATGACATGTACCCTGACTACAAGGCAAATCGCCCGCCGATGCCAGAGGATCTGCGCGAGCAGATTGAGCCTCTCATGGCCGCTATCCAAGATTTTGGTTGGCCGCTTTTGCAGGTGGGGGGCGTGGAGGCTGATGATGTGATTGCAACGCTTGCTGCGGCCTCACGAGCTAAAGGATTGGAGGTCGTTATTGCCACGGGTGACAAGGACATGGCACAGCTTGTCGGTGACGGGGTTGTACTCATCAACACGATGAACACGCAGTTCTACGATCGAGAGGGGGTGCGGGAAAAGTACGGCGTCTATCCTGAGCGCATCATCGATTATCTCGCGCTCATGGGTGACAAAGTGGACAATGTGCCTGGCATTGAAAAGTGTGGTCCCAAGACCGCCGCTAAGTGGATTGACCAGTACGGTGACTTAGAAGGCATTAAGGCTCATGCTGCGGAAGTCAAGGGTAAGGCGGGTGAGTACCTGCGCGCTGGGCTTGAGTTTTTGGATCAAGCACGCGAGCTCGTTACCATTAAGCGTGATTGTGTCCTGCCTCAGACCTATGCCGATCCGCTTTCGCTTTGCGTGCGTGCGGCTGATGAAGAGGCGGTTGCGCAGTTTTGCCGTCGCTGGGAAATGTCACCTTCGACAGTGTTGCGTGCGGCGCCAGCTGGCACGAAAAAGCGTGAGGGGGTAAGCACAGAGGAGACTCAGGCGAGCGGAGCCGATGCGCAGGGCGAGCTCGGTGGGCTTTTTGCACAAGGGGCGACGCCCGCTCAGGCTCAGTCACAACCGCTCGTTAACGTAGAGCAGGCTCAGATTCCCCTTGATGAAAACGAGGAACTCTTGGCGCCCGATGCGGTGCCCTTTACCGTGGTGGACACAGAGTTTTCGCTTGCGCAATTGCTCACGGGGCTCGATGCACCGCGCTCGCAACCCGTTGCCATCACGGTGCTCAGCTCCGGCACTGTTTTGCAGGCTGAGATTGCCGGCGTCGGTATTGCGCTTTCTGCCAAAGAGGTTTATGTCTGGCATATCGGTAACGGCTATGCCCGCGAGGCGCTTCTGACGGCACTCAAACCGTGGCTGGAGAGTGAGGCGCCAAAAGTGGCGCACGACGCGAAAGCGTTGCGCCATGCCCTGCGCGCGCAGGGCATTGAACCCCAAGGCACCTGGGACGATACGATGCTCATGAGCTATGTGCTCGAGGCGCATCTCAAGCATGAATTGGAGGCCATTGCGCGTCGCTCGCTCAAGCGCGGCATCACCCCGATTGAGCAAATCTTGGGTAAGGGTGCCAAAGCCATTGCCCCAGATGCTGCGGCGCCAGAGATGGTGCAGGCGTGGCTTGCGGAGCAAGCTGCGGTGATTCGCGCGGCCTATGCCGCGCTCACCGCGCGACTTGAAGAGGACAAGCGCCTTGAGGGTATCTATGAGCGTATTGAGCGGCCGTTGCTCGTGGTCCTAGATCGCATGGAAGAGCGCGGTGTTGCGATCGATACGTTCTGCTTGGCGCAAGAAGCAGACGCGCTCAATGTGCGTCTCAATGAGCTGGAAAAAAAGGCTTATGAGCTCGCGACTCATCCATTTAAACTCTCCTCGCCCAAACAGCTCGGTGAGGTGCTTTTCACGGAGATGAAGCTGCCCGTCATTAAAAAGACAGCTTCGGGTGCGCCCTCCACCGATGAAGATGTACTCAATGAACTTGCGCTCGACTATCCGTTGCCGAAGGTGATTCTTGAGTACCGTATGCTCGCTAAGTTGCTTTCAACGTACTTGGAGAAATTGCCCCGTATGGTTGATGCTAGGGACGGTCGCGTGCACACGACCTTTGGTCAGGCCACTGCCGTGACGGGGCGTCTCGCTAGCTCGGAGCCAAATCTGCAAAACATCCCCGTGCGCACACCTGAGGGGCGTCGCATCCGCGAGGGGTTTGTGGCAGAAAAAGGTTTTCAGATTCTCTCAGCGGACTACTCTCAGATTGAGTTACGCATCATGGCCCATCTCTCAGCCGATGATGGGCTACTGAAAGCATTCTCGCAAGGGCGTGACGTGCATCGTGCAACAGCCGCTGAAGTCTTTAAAAAAGCGCCTGAAGCAGTGAGCGCCGATGAGCGTCGCATGGCCAAGGTGATCAACTTTGGGTTGATCTATGGGATGAGCGCTTTTGGTCTCGCACAGAATTTGGGGATCGACCGTAAGATTGCGCAGCACTACGTCGAAGAGTACTTTGATCGCTATCCTGGTGTTAAGCGCTATATGGAGCAGACGCGTGCGGATGCGCGAGACAATGGCTATGTGGAAACGTTTTTTGGTCGTCGGCTCTGGATTCCCGATATCCATAGCACACGCAAGCCCGTTCAGGCCGCGGCGGAGCGTGCCGCGATTAACGCGCCGATGCAGGGGACGGCCGCGGATCTCATCAAACTAGCCATGATTGCAGTTGAGGATTTCTTGCGGCAAGGCGGCTACAGATCTCGTCTTGTGCTGCAAGTGCACGACGAGTTGATTGTGGAGGTGGCCGATGCTGAGATCGAGCTGATGCGTGAGGCGATTCCCCGGCTCATGGCAGAGGTGGCCTCGCTATCGGTGCCGCTTATCGCGGAGGTGGGGGTTGGAGAGAATTGGGAGGTCGCGCACTAAGCGCTGTGTGAGCAGCATTGGCGGCTCATCAGCAAAACGCCCACACTCTTTGGGAGGTGGGCGTTTTGTTTGTGGAAAAGTGCTTTAGTCGCAGGAGCCTGGCTTCATGGGAACGAGCGTCATGAGCGTGGCTCCATTGCCGTCAGAGAGTATGACTTTGTCGCCATCAAAGAGCACGGTTTTGGCTGCGGTGAGCTTGCTCATGAAGCGGTTTTCTACTTCCATAAGCTTTGGACCGCAGGCACGCTTGGTGGTGACGGCCTTCGAGAAGTCAACTTTGTCACCCTGTTGCGTGAATTCGCCCGAGAGGGTGTTACAGGCGGTTGAGCCTGACATTTTGCCATCTGTGCTGAATTCAATTTCGGGTGGAATTTCGCAGTCCTTGCTGATGGCCTCAGCCCACATGAGGTAACGTCCGCCAAGTGTTGGCGTCTGAGAGGCATTCGAGGCGGCGATGGGAAGCATCGCAGCAAGGAGCATAAGCATTTTGGCTTGCATTTGTTGTCCTTTCGCTAAACGGAGAGCCCAGAGAGACGGTTGATGTCTGTAGTGCTCTAACTGTCAGCAAGTATAACAGGCGACTTTTACGTGGCTTTGTGTTGCCTTGAGTCATGAAACATTCGGTTTCGCTTCTCGCTTCTGCGGTGCGATGCTAGATCAAGTTAGTACGAATGAAAAACCCACCCGAGTCGCAATGCAGACTCGGATGGGCTAATCAGGAAGCGAGGTTAGTCTTAGAACAACGCTTAGAGCGTTTCACCCTCTTCATAGGGTTCGGAGTTCAGGTCGCCCTCCATGGCCGTGACGACCACTGCAGAGGCCGCGTCACCCACCACGTTGATGGAGGTGCGGATCATGTCAAGGATACGGTCGACACCAGCGATGAGCGCCACCGCTTCAAGCGGAATACCTACCTGCGTGAAGATGATGGTCGTCATAATGAGCCCAGCACCCGGCACCCCAGCCGTACCGACCGCAGCGAGCACGCCCATCAGCACAATCGTGACCTGCGTGGTGATGTCAAGAGGAATACCGTAGACCTCCGCAGCAAAGACCGCGCACACGCCCATGTAAATGGCCGTACCGTTCATGTTGATCGTGTTGCCGAGCGGAATCGAGAAGGAGGAGACGGCCTTCGTGGCACCGAGCTTGCGGGTCGCGTTCAGGTTGGCCGGTAGAGCTGCTGCGGACGAGCAGGTCGTAAAGGCCACAAGCCAAGGCTCAAAAATACCCTTGAGGAAGGTCTTCACAGGGATCTTCGTAAAGATGTAGACCATCGGGATCAGAATCACCACGACGAAGAACACCGTCGCGAGGAAGCTACTAAGGATGAGCGAGCCGAGCGGCAGCAACACCTTGAGACCATGGCGGCTAACCGTGAAGGCGATCAAGCCAAAGACGCCGATCGGCGCAAAGCGCATCACCGTACCGGTCACACGAATCATCGTGTCGCCCACGACTTCAAAGAAGTGCAACACGGGCTTGCCACGTTCGCCGATGCTAGAGAGTGCAAAGCCAAACATCACGGCAAAGAAAATGATCTGAAGCATCGAGCCATTGGCCATGGCTTCCATCGGATTGATCGGAACGATTTCAAGCAACGTCTTGACGAGCGGCGGCGGAACCACTTCCTTGGCCTTGAGTCCTTCGGTCGAGAGGTCAAGCCCAACGCCAGGCTGGATGAAGGAGGCAAAGAGCAGGCCGACAGCAACGGAGATGGCCGTTGTAATGGCATAAATCAGAAGAACCTTCAGCGCGACGCGGCCGAGCTTGGAGGTGTCCGTGATGCCCGCAGCACCAGCGATGATGGTGGCAATGACAAGCGGTACCACAACCATGCGAATCAGACGGATGAACAGATCGCCGAGCGGTTTGAACCACGTCTGCGCAAAGCCAGCATCCACAAAGGCGCCGACGATGATACCTAGAATCAGGCCGATTAACATCTGCCAGGCTAGGCCGAGTTTCTTTCCAGAGGACATTTTTTTCTCCACCCTATAGCTAAAATTGTCCGATTGAGGGGTACTCTTAAAGCAATAGTTATGCGTTAAGAATGTAAAGCAGGTTATCTTTCCTGCCTTTTCCGATTCTATTGCTTTGATCTTTACGTTCGCCTAGTGATTAACCCTAATAGATATGAGAAAAAGATAGGAAACTGCTAGTTGTTTAGGCACTAAGGTGGACTAAATTACTGCCCTTTGATGTCGGTCAAAGCGTCTAGGAGGCAACCTTGCTAACGCAGCGGAGCGAGCGCTTGGGCGCAAAGAGGCCAATATCGCATTTAGCGAGGCACTTTGGTTAGTTGTGCATCTTTCCTTTCGGAATCGAGTGATGGCGATTGGCGAGCGTTGCCCAAACGCCAGCCACTAAGATGGTGGCGATGCCCAGCGCACTTTGCCAAGGTAGCGATTCAGCGAAAAACAGCATGCCGATGAGCGTGGCAAACACAATGGCTGAATATTGAAAAACGGCGGTGAGCAAGACGTTTTCCCCACCCCAAGCACGCGTCATGGTGTACTGTGCAGCGGTTGCGGTCACGCCAATACCAAGAAGCGCGGGCACGTCAGAGAGCCTCACCGGTGTAAAGCCCCCGCCAAGGAGGAGTTGCCCGAGCGCGCCCCAGACAGTGCCAAAGAGTGTGAAATAGAACACAATTCGCCATTCGGGCTCTTTCATGTGCGCGAGCTCACGAATCTGATAGTAGGCCATCGCACCAAAAAGCCCAGAGGTCAGCCCGATGAGTGCAGGGAGTTCGTCGCCCGCGTGAACCTCGGGGCGAAGCACGAGCACCACGCCCAAAAAGCCGAGTAGTACCGCCGCAGCCTGAACCCATTTAACGGGGTGCTTGTGCCAAAACGACATCAGCACAACACCGCCTGCCATATAGAGCGGTGAGGTGTAATTGAGGGTCATGGCGGTTCCAAGCGGCAGATGCGCAATCGCATAAAACCAAATACTCATGCCGAGCGTGCCGAAAAAACTGCGCTTGATGTGCGAGAATGCGAGCGGTGTTTTGAGCGATCGGCCGCTTGCAGCCACCCCCGCAGCCATCACGATCACGCCAAAGAGTGAGCGATAGAAGATGAGCTCAGAGGTACCAAAATTCTGTGCGCCCACCTTTGTTAGAGCGGCCATGACTGAAAAGAAAAACGCTGCGACGAGCATCCAGACACTTTTTTGCATGATCTTGATCGGTTAGGTATACGTTAAAGGCGGTCGATGCGGGCCGCAGATGGCTAAAATGTTAGCAGTGTTCTAGTCGAGGCAGGTATACACAGCAGTGACTTGGCTAGATAAACGTGCTGTGAGTTTTGTTGGGAGTAGCTTATGTCGACAACTGAGAGCGTGAAGTCTGTAGAGCTAATGAGCTTTGAGGAGGCGCTCGATGAGCTTGATCGCCTCACGGATGGGCTTGTCACAGGGGGACTGACGCTGCGGGAAAGTGTTGAGGGCTATGAGCGCGCTGTCGCGCTGATGCGCCATTGCCGAGCATTGCTCACTGAGGCACGTGAAAAGATTGATGTGATCCGTGAAGATCAGAAAAAAACGGCCGAGCAGGTTTTGTCGGAAGAAGAGGTGGATTTCTGAGATGTTGAGCTTTCAGGATTGGCGCTGCGAACGGGCACAGGCCTTTGAGAGATTTGCTGAAAGGACACTTCCGCCAGAAGGGCGGGGCGCTCAAGAGCTTGTGGCCGCTATGCGCTACGCGGTACTCGATGGCGGAAAGCGCATCCGCGCGCTACTCGCCTATGCTGCAGGGGAAGTCACCGCAGCCGACGATGCGGTACTTGATCGGGCAGCGCTCGCGCTTGAATGCATCCACGCTTATTCCCTCGTGCATGATGATATGCCCGCCATGGATAACGACACGTTGCGTCGTGGTAAACCCACGGTTCATGTGCGTTTTGGCGAGGCAACGGCGTTGCTTGCAGGTGATGCGCTACAGTGTCAAGCCTTTGAAGTGCTCTCTCAAATTGAGGCTAACCCTGCGATTGCGCTACGCCTCATGAATACGCTCTCGCACGCTGCGGGGGTGCAGGGAATGTGTGGCGGACAGGCCTTGGATCTAGCGATGGTAGGTACTCGCCCCGGTCTAGAGGAACTCATTCGGATGCAGGCGCTTAAGACAGGGGCGCTCATTCAAGCTGCCGTGTTGATGGGAGCACAGTCGGGACGATGGGAAGCACTTGCCGATCGCACCAAGGCTGCGCTTGTGATGTATGCCGATCAGCTTGGCGTCGCGTTCCAAGTGGTTGATGACATCCTGGACTGCACCGAGGAGACGGCAACGCTTGGTAAGACGGCTGGCAAGGACGAAAAGGACGATAAGCCCACATGGGTGTCGCTACTTGGGCTTGACGGTGCACGCGAGCGTGCGGCTAACTTGCATAAAGAGGCGCTCGCTGCGCTCTCGATGATTGAGGCCGACCGTAGTGTGAATCCAACGGCCACGGTGCGACTACGTGAAATTGCGGACTACGTTGTGTTGAGGCATTCCTAAGCTTATTTTGGGGAAAACCCTCCCTTGGGGGGATTTTCATTTTTTTTAAAGTGTGCGACGATAAACGTTTGAGTACAAACTTGGCCCAGACACTGTGCTCAGACGCATAAGGAAAGAGATACCGTGACGCATTACCCGCTCCTAGAAAAGATCAACGATCCCAAAGATCTGCGTGCACTCCCAGAGGATGAGTTGCCAGCGCTTGCGCAAGAGCTACGCGACTTTATGGTCGAGTCTGTCTCCAAGACCGGCGGACATCTCTCGAGCTCGCTTGGGGCGGTGGAACTTTCCATCGCGCTGCATCGTGTCTTTAATACCCCAGAGGATCGTCTCATTTGGGATGTGGGCCATCAGGCCTATGCGCACAAAATTCTCACGGGACGACGTGATCAGATGGCCACGCTTCGTCAAAAGGATGGTCTTTCGGGCTTTCCTAAACGCTCGGAAAGCGACTATGACGAGTTTGGCACGGGACACTCTTCGACCTCGATTTCTGCCGCGCTCGGCATGGCTGTGGCGGCCAAACTTGAGGGTAAAACAGATCGTTGGCATGTCGCGGTGATTGGCGATGGGGCGCTCACGGGTGGGATGGCCATGGAGGCGCTCAACGATGCGGGCTTTTATAAGTCGGGCGTCAAGCTGCTGATTATTCTGAACGATAACGATTGTTCGATTTCTCCCCCCGTTGGGGCGATTTCCACGCATCTTGCGAAGATGGTGTCTACTCGTGCCTACATGGACATGCGTGAGATCTCAAAGAAGGTGCTTAAGCCCGTTCCACGGCTATGGGATTTAGCAAAACGCGTTGAGCAAGGCGCCATCTCCTTTATGAGTCCGCCTTCGAGCCTGTTCTCAAGCTTTGACCTCAACTACTATGGCCCCATTGATGGACATGACATTGCAGGGCTGATCGACGTGCTCACCAATTTGCGCCAAAATGACTGCCCCTGTGTGTTGCACATCGTCACACAGAAAGGGCATGGCTATGCCCGCGCGGAAATGGATCCCACGTCCTACCATGGTGTGAGCAAATTTGATCCGAGCGTGGGCCTAGTGAGCGGTGGCGGCGGTGCGCCTACCTATACAAAGGTCTTTAGCCAGTGGATTGAGGATAAGGCTGCGGCCGATCCGCGTCTATATGCCATTACGCCAGCGATGCGCGAGGGAAGCGGGTTGGTGAACTTTGAAAAGCGCTTCCCTGAGCGCTACCGTGACGTCTCCATCGCTGAGCAACATGCGGTGACGTTTGCTGCGGGGCTGGCGTGCGAGAGCATTCGCCCTGTGGTGGCGATCTACTCCACGTTTATGCAACGTGCGATGGACCAGATTATTCACGACGTGGCGCTACAGAATTTGCCCGTACTCTTTGCCGTGGATCGCGGCGGGCTCGTTGGGGCTGATGGGGCCACGCACCATGGCTTCTTTGATATGGCGCTACTGCGTAGTATCCCAAATATGACGGTGATGGTGCCCTCCGATGAAAATGAATGCCGCTTGATGCTCAATACGGGCTATGAGCTGGGCACGCCCGCTGCTGTGCGCTATCCGCGCGGCAAGGGGCCAGGGGTCTCGCCTGTGGCGGGGCTCGATGAAATGTTGCCGATAGGACGTGCTCGGCAGCTTCGGCACGGGCATCGTGTTGCGCTCTTGGGGTTTGGCACCATGGTGTCGCGCCTTGCAGAAGTAGCAGATGTGCTTGATGCAACGCTCTATGATATGCGTTTTGTTAAGCCCATTGATCGGGAAACGATTCTTGCCGCAGCGCGAGACTACGAGCTTTTAGTGACGGCCGAGGAAGGCGTGCTCATGGGGGGTGCAGGCTCTGCAGTGCTTGAAGTATTGTCAGAAGAGGGCGTGGTGGTGCCAGTGCTACGCTTAGGCTTACCCGATGAGTTCATCGAGCAAGGCACACAGGATGAGTTGCTTGCCCAGGCGGGCTTAAGCGTTGAGGGGATGTTGGGGAGTATTCGCGCTAGAATGCTCGCGCTCGGTATGCACTAAGCAGCACACGATACGTCGGGCGGCACGCGCGCCCCGCTCCGAAAGCCCGTTTGACAGCGATGTCGACGGGCTTTTCTTGTGCGTGGGCTAGACGCTCGATCGCTCACGAAATCACCGATGCGCGCATCGGAGTGCGGGCATGGGTGAGCATCGAGGTAAAATAGGTAGTAGTAATGAGGCGTTTGGCCTCGATTCCTAGGTGCACAACGAAGAGAGCAATCATGACAGAGATCCAGAACAACATTTCGCTCACTGAGCTCACCACGTTTGGATGTACCTCGACGGCTGAGCATTTTGCGCTTGTGCGCACGCTTGAAGACTTAAAACACGTGTGTGCGCTAGCACGCGCTCGCAATTTACGGGTGCGCTTGCTTGGGGGTGGGGCCAACACCATTGCTCGCTCGACGGTCAAGGGGCTGGTGCTCAAGATCGACCTTCGCGGCATTGATATTGTGGCCCATGGTGACGATGAAGCGCTTGTGACGGTGGGAGCGGGTGAGCGCTTTGATGACGTGATTGCTGCAACGATTGCCGCAGGCTATAGCGGACTTGAGAACCTCACGGCCATTCCTGGCACGGTTGGTGGTGCGGTAGTGCAAAATATCGGCGCCTACGGGGTGGAGTTGGCTGAACACTTTGTCAGTGTGCGTGTTTGGGATCGACAGCAGGAGGTGGAACGGGTATTGACGCTACCAGAGTGTGATTTTGCCTACCGCCATAGCGTCTTTAAGATGCCCAAAGCAGCGCAGTGGGTGATTCTATCTGCGGTGCTACGTGTTTCTCGCACGTTCCGTCCTGTGCTCGGCTACAAAGACGTGGAGCTTGCGCTTGAGCGCGAGGGTATTGAACGCTCGCAGCTAACCCCAGCACAACTCTCTGACATTATCCGTAGCATTCGCGCACGCAAGTTACCCAATCCGCTTGAGGTGGGTAATGCGGGGTCTTTCTTTAAGAACCCGATTGTCAACAAGGTACTCTGGCGCAAAATTTTGACGCAAGACCCACGCATTGTTTCTTATAAATTGGGAGGCGGTCGAATGAAATTTGCCGCTGCCTCACTCATTGAGGCAGCAGGCCTGAAAGGCTGCGCCAATGAGGCAGGGACGGTGGGCGTCTCGCCCAATCATGCGCTCATTTTGATCAATCGTGGTGGCGCAAGCGGTGAAGCGGTGCTCGATTTTGCGAAGTTGGTCGCTGATCGTGTCCAAGAAACCTTCGGTGTGCGTCTCGAGATGGAGCCCGTGGTGCTTTAGGTCTTGCTACGACGTCCATAAAAAAACGCGGTCTTAGCGGACCGCGTTTTTTGCTGTCAGCGCCCCTCAATGTGTGGAGCGTGACTGCCTGAGATTTCTGCTTTCGCCAGAATTAGGCCATGGCCTTGATGGCGGCGGACAGACGGCTCTTGTGGCGAGCAGCCGCATTGGCATGCAGAACACCCTTGCCCTTGAGCGTGTCGATCACAGATTCAGCACGCTTGAAGGCTTCCTGAGCGGCAGCCTTGTCACCAGCAACAACGAGCTTGCGCACAGCCTTGATGGCGGTACGGTACTGGCTACGCTGAGCGGAGAGATGGGAGTTACGAGCAACGTTCTGACGGGCGCGCTTGCGGGCTTGCTTGGTATTGGCCATTTGTAAAATTCCTTTTGCCTGAAAATGGTTAACAGTCGGCGTATTCGAGAATATGAGCAGTGTCTTGCCCAAATTGGGTGGACGAGCCGCCCATTTGTCCATCTCGGTGTTCCGATGGCCTGAGGATGCATCGGACGCCGCCTGCCGACTTTCTCTGCAGAGCAACGAGTGCAGAAAAGTTGGGCAACGCGGTTTTAGCTATGACACCAAAGACTTCGCTAGTGTTTTTCCGAGAATCATCTCTTTCGAAAGTAAGCCCAACCATGAGACCGGAATGGCGAGCTTGCCCTCTAATGAAAGAGCGTTTCCTCGAAAAGCAATAGACTATAACAGATTTCAAAGTGCGGTGGGGTGTTTGGGGTAGAATTTCGTTTTCTCCTTTTATGGCTCACCCGCAAATTTCTTCTGGAGCGCAACGGCATGTCCTTGCTTAAATCCTCAGCGACCGTCTCGGCGCTAACCCTCGTGAGTCGCATTACAGGTGTGATTCGCGATATGTTGATCGCTCGCTACTTTGGGGCGAGTGCGGAGACGGACGCCTTCTATGCTGCGTTTCGCTTGCCGAATATGTTGCGTAGACTGTTTGCCGAGGGAGCTTTCCAACAAGCCTTTGTGCCGATGCTTGCGGATGTGCGAGAGAGCAAGACGCCAGAGGAATGCGATCGCTTCATTCATCATGTGCTCACTACGCTAGCACTCGCGGTGTTTGCTGCGAGTGTACTTGGCGTACTGGCTGCCCCACTTCTTGTGTGGGCGATTGCAGGGGGACTCTCGGATAATACGCAAGCCTTTGAGCTCTCGGTTGCCCTTACGCGCTTCATGTTCCCTTACATCGCTTTCATGTCGCTTGTTGCATTTGCGGCAGCGATTCTTAATACGTGGAAGCGTTTTGCAATACCGGCAGTGACGCCAGTGCTGCTGAACCTCTCTTTTATCGTCTGTTCGACCCTTCTAGCGCCACATTTAGCTAAACCGATTTGGGCCTTGGCGATTGCGGTCATTTTGGGCGGGGTGTTGCAGCTACTGGTGCAAGTGATGGCCTTGCGGCGGCTTGGCATTGCGTTTCGATTTGCTTCGCCCCGGGCGGCTTTTGCCGACGGGAATGTTCGGCGCGTCATGAAGATGATGGTGCCAGCGCTTTTTGGAGTAGGCGTGGCGCAGCTCTCCATATTAATCAATACCAATATTGCGTCGCACCTAGAGCACGGTGCGGTGACTTGGCTTAATTATGCAGACCGGCTGATGGAGTTCCCAACGGCGCTACTCGGGGTGGCACTGGGTACGGTGTTGTTGCCAGGGCTGTCACGCTCGTATGCTCAGGGCGATACGGCTCGCTACAACGCGTTGCTCGATAAAGCGTTGAGGCTTGTGGTATTGGTGGGAATTCCTGCTGCGGTGGGCTTAGGGCTGACCGCTGAGGCGCTTGTTGCTTTTCTCTTTCAAGGGCGTGCGTTTTTGCCAGAAGATGTGCACCAAACAGCGCTCGCCGTTGTGGGCTATAGCGTTGGGCTACTAGGGCTGATTGCGCTCAAGATTGTGGCACCGGCCTTCTATGCGAGAAAAGATATCCGAACGCCAGTGCGCATTGCTTGTTGGAGTCTTTTGTGTGTGCAGTGTGTGAATTGCGTGACAGTGCCGCTCTTTCACCAAGCAGGCTTGGCGCTTTCGGTTGGTATTGGTAGTCTTTTTAATGCAGGCACGCTACTGTTGCTACTCAAAAAGCGCGGTATCTATCAGCCGCATGATGGCTGGATGAAGCACTTGGTGCGCATTGTGCTTGCTGCGGCTTTGATGGCGCTTGCGCTATGGTGGGGGCAGTTAGGGTGGCACTGGAGTGCAGAGCCATGGGCTGTTCGTGCCATGGGGGTCGCGGTTATGGTGGGCGCTGCGGCGGTGATTTATTTTGGCGTGCTGCTACTTTTGGGGTGGCGCGTCAAAGAGATTCGTGGCTGAGATCGGGAGCTCGCGCACACTTGTGCACACTCGCGAGCTCAACGCGATTGCCGAGCGGCTCGCGAGTGCAACGGACAGCACCTGCCGCAGGCTCTCTTTTAGTTCTTGCTATGGTTACCCGAGGCCGAGCTATCCGCATCGAGCGCGTCCTCATAGGCTTGCGCGTCGGGTTCATAGGTAAACGGCATCTCTTCTGGCCAAGCAATCAGTGCATCTTCTGGCAACGTCTCTAGCCCCGCTTCGCCCAAACGAGCCGTATTCACGGCGTAGTTGAGTTTGGCATAGACGTGTAGCAGTCGATTGTTGAGCACGTCCTCGGCGTCTTCAAGGTCGCCAGTTTCCAGCATTTCAACCGCCTCGCCTAGTGCTTCATACGCATCGGCTAAGGTAGCGGCAAACCATTCTTTTTGAATTTGCATGTTTGATGTTTCCCATGTCTCTTTGAAGGGCACCGCTGCCGTGAGCAGCAGGCCAATGGGAGGTATTTTGCTCAAAAAGCGCAGAGTGTGCCAGAAATTTTGAGATTTCTTCGTCTTGAGGAGCCCCAGCTCAGAAGCCTCGTTGAGTGAACTGATGGCGACTCGGGTCACGAATGGGAAGATTAATTGCGCCTCTCTTGTGCCAAGACGGATTTTCCAGTCCGTTTCTCCTAAGTGGAAACAGGTAGTTCCACACAAAGCGCGTGGCGGACTTCCTACAATCGACAGTGAGTCCTCTGGAGTCTGCAATATCCAGGTGATTCGGATCCCGGGATCAACTATCCCAACGGGACCCAGCCAAAACAATCCAGTACAAAACCAGGAAAAGGAACCTAAGGTATGTCTCCGAAAAAAATTGCAGCCGCACTCGCTTTGAGTGCCGTTTGTCTTGCGACGACGGCCACCGCTGAAATTCTGAAAATTGGTAGTGAAACAGTCTATCCACCCTTTGAATTTTTGGACTCTGCGAGCGGCAAATACGTGGGCTTTGACATTGACTTGCTAGAAGCCGTCAGCAAACGTGCGGGATTTGAACCGCACATCTACTCGATGGGACTCGATGGTCTCGTTCCCGCACTCCTCTCAGGCTCTATTGATGTGGCCGTCTCTGCGTTGACGATTACGCCCGAGCGTGCTGCCAAGGTTGCTTTCACCAAGCCCTACTACGATGCCGGCCTCACGATTATGACAAACAAAAAGCACGCCGACGAAATCAAGGGACCGAAGTCACTTGAAGGTAAGACGCTCTGTGCTGAGATCGGTAGTGCAGGCGCGCTTTACATGAGCAAACTCGCCGGCGTCAAAATTCGCACATTCAATTCCGCAGCTGAAGCGTTTCTTGAGATTTCTCAGGGCGGTTGCTACGCCATGGTCAACGATAAGCCTGTGAATGAATACTTCTTAAAGCAGAGCTCCGCCAAGGGGATGAACCTTGAAGAGGTGCCCGTGGTGCTTTCTCAAGATCAGTATGGCTTTGCGGTTAACAAGAACAACACCGCGCTTGTCGCCCGACTCAATAAGGCGCTTGACGAGGTCAAGGCCGATGGTACGTATCAGAAAATCTACGAAAAGTGGTTCAGCGTCAAATAGTCAAAAGACGTTGAGCGACTGAAGCGTCAAGAGGAGGGCGAATTGCAGCGCCCTCTTTTTGTTGCTCAAAGAAAAGCCGCCAAAATCGAGATTGATTCAGGCGGCGGGAGAGCGTAGGCAACGTGCGACTGCAAGGTGGATCGTGAACCAGAAGCATTTGTGTCGGTTGCGTGCCTAAGGCTCGAAAAACTCACAGCGTGCACACGGGTCACATGACATACACGCCGCGAGCTCAAAAAGGTTTGCGGGTTTTACCAAGTGGCACGTACAGCACCGTCGAAGGTCTTTTCGATGAACGCCTTCACTTCAGGCGAACGGTAGGCTTGCACAAACGCCTTGACCCCTTCGCTCTGCTCGTTGTCGGGGCGAGCTGCGATCACAATGAGTGCGTAGGGCGCCTTGAGCGACTCAAAATAGAAACCGTCCTTAGCCTTCAGACCCGAGGAGAGCACATAGTTCATCGGAATCACAGCCACTGCCGCGTCGTCGAGAGAGCGGGGCAACTGAGCGGCTTCAAGCTCGGTGATCTTGAGGTTCTTGGGATTTTCGACAATATCGGCTACGGTAGCCTTGCTGCCAAGACCGGGTTTGAGCTTGATAAGTCCAGCTGCTTCAATCAGCAGGAGCGCACGACCGGCATTGGAGGGGTCATTGGGGATCGTAAAGGTGAGTCCGTCTTTGACATCCTTGAGGTCGTGGATGCTCTTGGAGTAAAAGCCCATGGGCTGCACAACGGCGTCTGCCACGCGTGCAAGCTTCGTACCCTGCTGAGCATTGAAGTTGTCAAGGAAGGGTTGATGCTGATAGACGTCAGCGTCAAGGCTGCCTTCCGCAAGCGCGCGGTTCGGCGAGAGATAGTCGGTGAACTCTACAACCTTCACATCGAGGCCGCGTTTTTTAGCCACTTCCGCTGCCGCGTTGACGATGGCGGCATGTGGGCCCGCCGTCACCCCCACTCTGATGGTTTTGGACTCTTCTTTGCCGCAACCCGTGAGAATCAACGTGCTAGCGAGCGTTGCAGCTAGGACGGATTTTACGAAAAAGCGCTTGGAGATTGCCATGATGTATTCCTGCTTCGTCTTGAATTTCATAAGGGACTCGAGTGCTGAGGGCGCTGACTCAAGCAGCCGCGTGTCGAGCTCTCAATAGCAGCACATTAAGCGTGTTCTGCACTCGAAGGTGGTAGGGATATTTTGACTCAGTTGCATGCGTGCAGTGCTGGTAATACCTCAAGAGCAAGGCCGAAATATCAAGGCTCTAAGTGATCATGCCTAATGGGAATGTCGTAAAAGGGTGGTTTAAGGTTGGTGTGAGCGCAGGGCGCACGCGAGTCGGCGTGCGCCCGAGGTGCTTTTATTCGATGGCTTCGATTTGCTCAGAGAGTTCGAGCCAAGTCATTTCAAGCTCATCGATTTTAGGCTTCAGTTCACCATGCGCTTTGAGCACGCGCGTGACCTCTTCATTGGGGCGTGTGGTGTAGAAGTCTGGTTCTGCGAGCTGTGCGTCAAGCGCCGAGAGTTCCTCATTGGCCTGGGCGAGCTCCGCTTCAAGTGCACGGAGCTTCTTTAAAAGTGGCGCGCGCAACGCGGCAATGCGTTGGCGCTCTTGCGCTTCGAGCCGTCGAGCTTCGCGTTTGTTGAGCGCTGGCTCTTTCTGCGCGCGCGCAGCTTCTTTTTCCTCGCGCAGGGTCGTGCGTCGGTGTTCGATTACGAGCGCAGCGTAGTCATCGAGGTCGCCATCAAACGGGGTGACCTCTCCTTCGTGCACTAAGATAAGTCGGTCCGTTGTGGCACGCAGCAGATGACGGTCATGCGAGACAATCATGACGGCACCGCTGTAAGTTGAGAGCGCCATGGTGAGTGCTTCACGCGTTTCCATATCCAAGTGGTTGGTTGGCTCGTCAAGCACAAGTAGATTGGGCTTGCGCCAAGCAAGTAGCGCAAGGGCGAGTCTCGCTTTTTCTCCACCCGACATCGGACCAACAGCAGCAGTGGCAAAGTCTCCGCTAAAGCGGTAAATCCCTAGGAAATCTCTGAGCTCTTGCTCTCGAACGTCTGGAGCGAGCCTGCGCAAATGCTCAAGGGGCGAATCAGCAGGGCGCAGTTGGTCGAGCTGATGCTGGGCAAAGTAGCCAATCTCTAGTCCCTGACCGCGGCGCAACGTACCATGCAGCGGGGAGAGTTCGCCGACAATCCCCTTGACAAGCGTGGACTTCCCAGCGCCGTTGACACCGAGCACGCCAATACGTTCGCCAGAGCGGATGCTGAGGGTGACGTTCTGAATAATTGCCTGCTCGTCGTAACCGAGTGCGAGCGCTTCGGTATCGATAAGGTGTTCAGGTAGTCGCACAGGCTCAGCAAATTCAAAACGCCATTCGCGCTTGGCGCGCACGGGTTCAACGCTGCTGAGCTTTTCGAGCATCTTGATACGAGACTGAGCTTGGCGGGCCTTAGTGGCTTTGGCGCGGAATCGTTCGATAAAGGCATTCAGATGGGCGGCTTCACGCTCGTAGGCACGTGCCGCTGCATTTTGCTGGCGAAGCCGCTCAATGCGCTGCGCTTCGTAAGCAGTGTAGTTGCCGCTGTAGTGGCTAATGGTATTGTCTTCAACGGCCCAAATCGTGCTCACCGCACGATCGAGGAATTCTCGGTCATGGGAGATGATCACCACGGTGGCGCTCACGTGCTTTAGCCAGTTTTCGAGCCAAATGAGCGAATCGATGTCGAGATGGTTCGTTGGTTCGTCAAGTAGTAGCAAATCCGCTGGGCGCATCAGCGCTCGGGCTAGCGCGAGTCGATTACGCCAGCCGCCCGAGAAGTCCGAAACAGCACGTGTAGCATCGGTGTCACGAAAGCCAAGCCCAGCGAGAATAGTTTGGGCTTCGGCAACAATGGCCCCTTCGTTGAGTTCAGCTAAGTTAGCCATCGCTTGCGCAGCGGCAAGCTGTTCCGCTTCGGTTTGGGCGGGTTTTTCGGTGAGCGCCGCCACCCGAGCGCGGGCGCGCATCAGGGGCTCGTGCCCCGCGAGCACAAAGTCGAGCGTGCAGACATCCTCCACTCGAAAGCTTTGCGCAACGTGCGAGATGCGCTCGATTGGGGGATGTTCGATATCCCCCGCTTCTGTGGAGAGCTCGTCCAAGATTGCCGCAAAGAGCGTGGACTTGCCGCAACCATTGGGACCCACAAGGCCAATACGCTCGCCAGGGCTCGCAATGAGCGTGGCATCGCGGTAGAGTACACGGGTGCCGCGTGCGAGCGAAACATGATTGAGTCGCAGCATGGTACTCAACCGAAATAAGCGTTAAGGGCTTCGCACGTGACAAGGAACACTTGATCGTCGCCACCAGAGGTAACGAGCCAAGTGAGCTCGAGTCCTGGGAACGCGGCTTCGACGGCAGCCGCACCATCGCCCACTTCGACAATGAGTAGGCCGCCAGCGTTGAGGTGGTGGCGCGCTTCAGGAAGCATGCGACGGACAATATCCATTCCGTCCTCGCCTGCACCAAGCGCCATGGCGGGTTCATGTCTGTATTCCGCGGGCAGCGCTTGCATGGCAGCCTCGGTCACATAGGGAGGATTGGAGATAATCAAATCGAAACGGCGCCCTTCAAGCGAGGAGAAAAGGTCGGATTGCACCAACTCGAGCGTTTCCTCCAAGCCGTAGTCTCGGCGGTTGATTTTTGCGACTTCAAGCGCATCGGCAGAGAGGTCTGCACCGAGTACCTTAGCATTGGGGAAAATGCCCTGCGCCAAGATCGCTAGGCAACCTGAGCCCGTGCACATGTCGAGCACGCTATGAATGGCGTCAGGGTTTTCGATCCAAGGCGCAAAATCTTCCTCAATCAATTCAGCGATGTAGGAGCGCGGAATGAGTGCCCGCTCGTCGATGTAGAACATATGCTCGGTTAGCCACGCTTCTTTGAGCAGGTAGGGCACAGGGGTTTTCTCATGAACGCGTCGGTCAATGAGGTGCACGAGGCGAGAGAGTTCGCTCTGCGTGAGCGTGGCATCCATAAAGACATCGAAATGTTCAAAGGGCAGTTTCAGTCCGCGGCAGACGAGAAAGGAGGCTTCTTCCCAGGAGTTCGGGCAACCATGACCGTAGCTGAGTTGTGCAGACTCCATTTCGGAAATGGCCCAGCGAAAAACATCTCGAATGGTTTTGAGATTTCGAATCGGGTCGTCAAGTAGGGGAGTGATTTCGTACATAGCGTAAATCCAAACGAATGTGCAGAGCGCGCGCATGCGGCAAGCTCAACGTAACGTCGATGACGATACGGCGCACAAGTCAGCCAAAGCAGTCCCACAGCAGAGCTGTGCCACGGGGATGGGCGGCGTGCTCATGCAGGCTGTCGCGGCGAATGAATGAAAAAATTGCCCCTCATTATAGCTAGGCTATGTTTGTGCTCCTTTTAGAGGGTTGGGACTTTTTTCGATGTGCGCTGAAAAGCACTGTGCCCGCAGAGGCTGCGGGCACAGGTCAAAGGTTGAGACGCAGGTTGGTGCCGAAACACCAACCTTTGCGTTATCAGAAGCTAAAGCGGTAGCTTACGCTCGGCATGTGTTCCACAAAACCGTTCCTAAAGAGGAAGTCGTAGCCTGCGGTCAGCTCGGAAGCGGGGGTGAATTGGTAGTTCACATTAAATCCAACGTGTCCGGAAACACGTCCGTGCTGGGCACCTTCCGTTGTGAACTTATGTCCCTCGTAGCCTTCGAATTGAGCCGTGGTAGACGACTTTTCCGAAAGCATGTTGTAGCCGACGCTAGCGCTAGCGCCTGCACTGACGAGATTCGCCACGTGCAGTTTGAGTTTGACCCCCACCTGCGTGACGAGTGCATCGTAGTTGCCTGAATCAACATGCAGATTCAATGCCTTGGCGCCGCTTTCGTTGTAGCTGTTATTGTGAACACGTATATAGTCCATGCGAACGAAAGGACGTACCTGCAAGTGCTCGTTGCCAAATGCAAGCAGATTGAGCCCTGCGCCCGTATAGGTGATTACGTTGCCGTACTTGCCTCGCGCTTCAACTTGAGCAAACGGGAGGTCACGTCTCGTCGAGACATGGCTGTAACCCAAGCCTGCCTTGAGATCAACGTCGAGAATTTCACCCAAGGGAACGCTTGCGTAGACACCAGTCTGCACGGTATCAGCACGCAAAGTCTGTGTGCCGCCCGCATGATGGGTCTTAACATCGTCATAGCCATAACCGAATACGAAACCAACACGAGACTGATTGACACAGACATCGCTTCCGGCCGCAAGACCAAAGGCGTCACCATGATAGCCCGCGGAACCGCCATAGGTATCTTGGCTACTCCAAGCACCGTAGCTCTTTGCCCAGAGGCGATGGCCTGAGGCATCATGCATCGATGCACAAGGTGTATCCAAATCTCCCAAAGAGGATAGGCGTTGAGCGCTGTCAGAGAGAATTTGGCTGCCCGCACCAGAGAGCGTCGGTAGCGCCTGCAACAAAGCGTTGAGCGCTTCCTCGCCGCTGCTCGGGCTATAGAAATAAATTGAGAGCGGACTGCCAGGGTTCTCATCAAATAGCTCATCGAGTACCGTCGCAGCAGGCAACGCATTGGGTAAGTCCTTCTTTTTGACCAACTCTTTGAGGCTCTGTCCAGACCCAGCAGCATAGGGGATCAGGGTGAGGCTATTGCGCGCTTCATTAAGTGAAGGTCTAAAGGTAAAGAGCTCGCTGTTGTCAGAGAAGTTCGAGGTATTGGTAATTTGGCCATTTTGCGTTGTGAGAACACCCGCAAACGAGTTCCCTTCCAAGTCCTCTTCTCGAGCGCCTGTCACATCGATAAAGAGTTTGCCGCCAGAGAGGTCAGCAGACTCCGTTACCGGAATCTTGGTGTAGCCCTCTGAGGTG
Source organism: uncultured Sutterella sp. (assembly GCA_902463725.1). Taxonomy (GTDB): domain Bacteria; phylum Pseudomonadota; class Gammaproteobacteria; order Burkholderiales; family Burkholderiaceae_F; genus Sutterella. The sequence goes on from CABQGK010000013.1 coordinate 47,716, forward strand.
ATGGAAACTGAGAGCGTTCCCCCATTCTCGAGCTTAAAATTCTTGAACGAGCTACCATCTTTGTCAACCGCAAGCGTGGTGTTTGGTCCCTTGACCGTAACGGGTGCGTTAGAGAAGTTGCCGCCTTGTTCGATCTCGGTTCTACCGTTTTCAAAGGTGACAGAGCCGCTAAACGGATTTTGAGCTTGCATGCGTAAGAGACCAGGCCCCGTCTTTTTAAGGCTACCACTGCCACTGAGCGCCTGATCCGGCGCTAGGGTTACCGTCGCAGCGTCGGGAACATTAATCTCAACGTCACCACCAAGGTCAATGGTGTCTTTACCGTTATTAACGGTCTTAAAGCCGTCAAAGAGTTTATCGCCGTCCAATGGGTTGAGCGTGAACTTACCGCCTGAGCCAACCTTGACCGTCGAGGCTTGTGCATCCTCCGTATCGGGCGAGGTGACATTGCGAACAGTTGCTTCCGAGCCCTGTTTGACTTCGAAGTTACCGCCGTCCATCGCCACGTTACCCGTTGCCTTGAGCGTGCCAGTGGGGCTGCCCAAATCGTTGCCAATGATCAAGCTACCATCGGGTTTAATATCAACGGTTTCAGTGTTAACCTCACCCTCAACTTTGACCGTAGAGTTGATGTTGTCGCTGTTACCCACTTGGAGCGATTTAACGTTGAGCTTGCTACCGTCAGCAATGATGAGCGTGCCATCATCGGACTGAGCACTCTTAAAGGTGTTCTCCGCTGTCAGCGTCAGTGTGCCAGTACCTGTCTTTGAGAAGGTCCCTTCACCCGTAATGCCCGCGGTAGAAGCTTGTGTTGCGCTAACGCCATCTGCAACATTGACTGTCAACGTACCATCAATGGCGAGTTGATCGCCCTTGCTTGTATCAAACCCACTAAAGAGGTTATCCCCAGAAGCGGGCGATAGGCTGAGATGCCCCGATTCGCCGATGATGATTTTGGCGTCGTCCACGTCGCCTGCCTGAGCGAGGTCTGAGGTCAGATTTTTCGCCGAAACCTCGCCGTCAATCGCGAGCTTGCCCGTATTAACAATGAGATCCTTTGCGCCGTCATCACCACCAACCGCGAGGCTACCACCATTTTTAACGGCGAGTTCGCCACCCTGAAGTTCAGCTTTTTCGCTGCTCTTAACGCTACCACCATTTTCCACACTGACGTGGCCATCAGACTGGACCGTAAGGGTCTTCCCTTCGAGATCGCCTGTGACGGTCAGATCCGCGCGATCGCTGTCACCATCACCGACGGTGACAGCATCGGAGGCGAGTTTACCCTCAGCACCAATATTGAAGCTCCCCTCATTGATGGCCGTGAGTGGCGTGGTTGTCGTGCCAGCCGTGATGTCGACCTTGCCGCCCTCAAGCGTGAGCGAGCTGGAAGCGTCAAGCTTTCCAGCGCTTGTAAGTGCGCCATCTTTCTTCACCGTAATGGTCTCGGATTCGGTTTCGCCCGTGTTGACAAAGCTCGCCGAGCCTGCATCACCCGTGCCGTCGCCGACCTTAATATCTTTGGATTTCAATTTGGCCCCTGCCTCATTGGTGAGGGTGCCATCCTGGATATCTGTAGTTTGCTTGACGGTCGTCTCTGAACCATTCTTAAGCGTGACTTCGCCGCCCTCAAGCGTGAGCGACTGATTGATCTGAGCTGTCTTGCTATTGGTGAAGTTGCCGTCTTTTTTGACGCTCATAGTGTCTGCTGTGAGCGCGCCTTCGTTCGTGAACGTTGCGGTGTTGTCCTCACCCGTGCCGTCGCCGACTTTGACATCTGTGGAGTTTAATTGAGCCCCTTGCTTGTTGGTAATGGTGCCATCCTTGATATCCGTAGTTTGCGTGACGGTCGTCACAGAGCCGTTCTCGAGCGTGACTTCGCCGCCCTCAAGCGTGAGCGACTGATTGATCTGAGCCGTCTTGCTATTAGTGAAGTTGCCGTCTTTTTTGACGCTCATCGTGTCTGCTGTGAGCGCACCTTCGTTCGTGAACGTTGCGGTGTTGTCCTCACCCGTGCCGTCGCCGACTTTGACATCTGTGGAGTTTAATTGAGCCCCTTGCTTGTTGGTAATGGTGCCATCCTTGATATCCGTAGTTTGCGTGACGGTCGTCACAGAGCCGTTCTCGAGCGTGACTTTGCCGCCCTCAAGCGTGAGCGACTGATCAATCTGAGCCGTCTTGCTATTAGTGAAGTTACCGTCCTTTTTGACGCTTACGGTTTTTGCCTGAAGTTGGCCTTCGTTCGTGAGCTTTGCTGTATTGGGCTCACCTGTGCCGTCGCCCACCAACACGTTATCGGAATTAAGCTTTGCTCCGTCACTGATACTAACCACGCCAGCATTGATTTTTGTGGTTGGGGATTTTGTCTCTCCCCCTATTATCTCGACGTTACCGCCGTTGAGTTCGATCTTCGTGGTGGCTTTTAGGGTGCCAGAGGTTGACACGTTGCCGTCCGAGTTAACCGTTAAGGTATCGGTCGTGGTTGTACCAGCGTTTGTGAATGTGGCCGCTGTGGAATCCCCATTACCTACGATAAGCGTGGTGGGGTCATATTCGGCACCTTCCTCAACACCAACCTTGCCATCATTGATGGTGGTTGTGGTACTCGTGGTCTTGCCTTGGGCGAGTTTGACTTCGCCGCCATCGAGCGTGACATTGCCAAGGTTCGTATCAACAGTTGTGTTGTTTTCAAAGTAGCCATCGTTCTGAAGGTGCATGCCATTGGTGAGGGTTAGTGTCCCCTTGTTGATGAGCTGAGCCGACTTCGGACCCCCATTGCCATCACCCACATTGAGTGTGTTTTCAGCATAATAGGTACCAGCGGGATCAACCAAGATCTTCCCATCGTTGAGCTGGGTGTTCCTGCTAAGGATCTTCCCAGCTTGAGCCTCGACAGTGCCTCCATCGACATTGAGGTTTTCGAACAGCATAGAGCCAGTAGCACTACGGTTAAGCAGTTTTCCGTCGGTGCGAACATATCCGTGTTGGAACGATATGGCGTTATTAGTGCTTACGTCTGTAGCGTCATTGTTGATGACGGCTGTATTAGGACCTCCCTTGTCATCACCCACATACAAGTTTTTTCCTGTCAATCGACCTTCTGCAGACATGTTGATCGTGCCGCTATTAAGGTTGAGGGCGTTCGACGCTGTCAACTTTTTCGTGGTATTGAGTGTGCCCCCGTCGACATTAACCGTATCTGCGGAAGCGTCGACATTATTAGTAAATTCACCGTCCTTGGCCACATTGAGGACGCTCACACTATAGCCACCATTGGCAGTGAATTTTGCTGAGCCTGCGTCACCCTCACCGTCACCGACATTGAGCGTGCCAGCCTCAAATTTGCTATGAGCGCCTAGTGTCACGTCACCTGCTTTGATATTGGCCTTTTCTGAGACTTTGACGGTTGTGTTGGCACCAAAATCAATATTGCCGCCATCGACCGTCAAGTCTTTGTTAACGGTAAACACAGAAGCGTTTTGTGGGGATGTTGCATCCTTGGTCCTCAGTAAACCATCACGATTAATGAGGATGGAGTTAACGGTGACATTTTGGTTGGCTTCCGTCTCAAAGATGGCAGATTTCTCGGCCCCGTTCTTGTCGCCTACGACAACATCGCCGCCCGAGAAGGAGGCACTGGCTTTTAGAGTACCATCGTCGATCAACGTTTTGCTGACAGTAACCGACTGGGTGAACGTTAGCGTGTACCCGTCTTTCTTATGGAGAATACCCGAGCCATCGACCAGATTTTGCAGGGCTGTGTCACCATTGTTGTTAATAGCCAGTGTGCCGGCGGCACTCACGTGAATGGGATTGGCGCCGATGCTACCGCTGTTACCGTTAGCGCTGTCACCAAGTTGTAGAGTGCCATTCTCGATTGTGGTGTCACCCAGAAAGCCATCATTAGCGTGGTCAATAATGACAGTGCCAGAACCTACCACCTTAAAGTGAGAGCCCTCCTCCCCCGCTAGGGTGTTCGATAGCGTCATCGTGTCAGAGCGGTTGACCGAGGCGGTTGCGCCAGCTTTGACAGTGACCGTCCCCGTGCCAAAGGTTCCTGATTCCCCACCATTGCCCGCTTGGACGGTGCCTTGCTCAACGGTGACACCACCAGTGAAGGTATTGTTTGCGGTCAGAATAAAAGTGCCTTCGCCTTTTTTGGCGATACCACCGTCGCCAGTGATGACGGCCGTCGACGCCTGCACGGTATTGCCCACGACGGTTGTCAAGTTGAGCGTACCAGTGGTCACTTGGATCACGTCTGCGCCAAGCGCATCGCCATGGGCATCACTGGTGTCAATGTTGGCAAAGAGCGTGCCAGCTCGAGTGAGCTCGACATTGGCGTTGCTGAAATAGAGTTCAGCATGGGTATTGGAATTGTCGGTTTTGATGGTACCCACTTTGAGTGTTGCGCCGTCCTGTACAAATAGCTTACCCGCGCCGTTTTGGCTATTTCCTGAGTCGCCTACGACAATATCCTTGCCAATGGTGGCTTTGGTGGAAGCTCCACTAAGTGTAAGGGACGAGAGCTGACTGGTGTCTCGAGGACGCCAAGCGCCGATACCCACATTACCTTGGTGATTGATGGTTGCTCCATTGCTTGCAACAAGATAGCCGTATTCGCTGCGACCAATATCCAACCAGTAGCCACCAGAGTTTGTCATGTCTAGTTTGCCACCATTCAAAATGAGCGCGGAGCCCTTGATTTGCTGGTAGCGAGAATTGCCGTAACTATACTGGGCATAGTGACCTGTGATCTGTAGGTTGGATCTGTCGAGTGTTATTGAGCCGCCTTGATTGACGGTGATGATGACATTGCCCTCGCTCTCATATTGTGGGTGGCCAATGCGGAAGTACCCACCCGTCCCATTTTTCGTGGTTGGGGTATTTATAGTTTCATTTACAGTGGCGTGTGCCAAGTTGCCAGAAAGACTAAGCGTAGCCATTAGTATTGCGCAGAGCAACGGCTTGCTCGTGAATTGCACGCCATAAGGCATTTCTGCTTGGTGCGCTACTCGAGGGGAGGCGTTGTGACTAGCGCGTTTTTTCTTGGCGCTAGAGAGTTCAGAGACGCATTGCCAGAGTGATAGTACGTCGTTCCAGATCACACGGAAGATCTTATTCATATACTTCTTCTACCTATATGAAGTGAAAAGTAGGGGTAGCGAGAAAACTCAAAGACAGATCAGCGAATGGGGGCCAGTAATCGCGGTGCGCGCATAGACATTCAAAAAGCCTAGTGGCACAAGTAACTCCGTGGGATTGGCTGTTCCTTGGACGTCGGGGAAGACGGGTCATGCCCAATAGGAAAAGTGATTGAATTTTCGATAATTGTTAGTATATCAACTTTTATTAGATTTATGTATATAGAAAGAATTGTGGTTGTGATTGTGAGGTCCCTTCTGTATGGGTTTTCTAATACGATTGGATGATATGAACTTACGCATCGGTTGTTTCTAAGACGATCTAAGCCCTTTACGAGGGGTGTGAAATTCTGATTTCTATGCGCTTTTTTGTGTCATAGTAATATTCTATCGTGCGTCGATATACCGAAAGGTTGCTGAGATAGAGACCTGCTCATTTTGAAAAGCGTAGGGTGAAGAGGTATGCGTTTTTTCTAGCATCCAGACAAAAATGGAAGTGAGATAACTTTCTGTTCATGTCCCAGTGTTTTGACCTAGAAATGGATCCCTCATTCCTAAGCAAGAGAGTCGTTGAGGAGGGGGAAAAGAAATTCCATGTCATGTTTGGTTGGTGTTTTGACTAGCAATTATTTGGGCCTAAAAAACTGATGTACGATGAGTAGAATATCGGAGAATTAATTTTATTTTTTATATTATTTTTTTTGTAATTTGTATTCAGAATACCATTCTGAAACAATGAATTGATAATACGTCATATCCTAACTTTTATTGTCGATATTCTCCGCAAAGAGCGCATAACGAGCAGAAGACACGCCTAGGTGCCCTCGGCGTCAAAAGCATTGTGCTTTTTGGGTAGAATGGTGCGCACTGAGACTGTTACGCTTAAGGAGCAACGGCCGCAAGCGTGATGCTACGGTCCCGTAGCTGTCCTTTTCCAATTCTGCAATCTGGTTGTCCCGAGGAGTTCGTCTTGCGGCTTCGTCATATCAAAATCGCTGGTTTCAAAAGTTTTGCTGACCCAGTGACGGTCAGCCTAGAGAAGCCCTTTACTGGTATTGTGGGACCCAATGGTTGCGGGAAAAGTAACATCATTGATGCAGTGCGCTGGGTGCTCGGGGAAGCTAGACTCTCAGAGCTGCGAGGGTCAAGCTCCATGAAAGAGCTCATTTTTTCTGGTTCGAGCGGTCGCAAACCGCTTGGTCGTGCCTCGGTTGAGTTACTGCTTACCAATGAGGATGCCCGTATCAAAGGCCCTTGGGGCGAATATGCTGAACTCACGATTAAGCGTGTTGTGATGGCAGACGGGCAGTCGCAATATTTCATCAATCAGCAGCAGGTACGTCGTCGTGACGTGCTGGACATCTTTCTGGGAACGGGGCTAGGGCCACGCAGTTACGCCATTATTTCTCAGGGCATGATTTCCTCCTTCATCAAAGCCAAGCCTGAAGAGTTGCGCGTTTATTTTGAAGAGGCGGCAGGGGTGTCACTTTACCGCGAACGCCGCCGTGAAACCGAGCAACTCATTGTGCAGACTCAAGGCAACTTGGAGCGCGTCAATGACGCACTTGCCATTAAAGAGCAAGAGCACGAACGGCTCAAAGGTGAAGCTGCAGTTGTTGATCGCTGGGAAGCGCTTAACGCGGAAAAACTTGCGGCTGAAGCGCTTTGGTACTTTATTCAGCATGAAGATGCGAGATGCGCCACAGATGAATTGGCAGCGAAACGCGCAAAAGCTGAAGCAGCGCTTGCAGAGTTGAAGCGGCGCATCGATTTGGCCAATACACAAATCAGAACCCTGCAGGAAGCGCTTCAGCCAGAGGAAGCGGCGCTCAACCTCGCAACGGCCAAACTACGTGAGGCGGAAAAGCGACTCACGCTTCAAGAAAGTGAAGAGCGTCAGCGTGCTGAACGGTTACGTGCGTTAGAAGCGGCCATTGCAGAAAGTGCTGCGGAACTTAAACTCAAGCAAGCTCGCCTTGCAGATCTTTCTTCGCAGGCTGAGAACGGTGCAGAGGAGATTGAAGGCGCGCAAGAGGCACTAGAAATGCTTGAAGACGAAGTCGCGGCTCGTGAGGATGCCTTTGAGCGTGCACAGGATAGTCTTGAGTCGGAGACGAGAGCGAGTGCTGAAGCCGCTCGATCTCGAGAGACGGTCTTACGTGAACTCGACGCCGCGAAGGCACGACTGAGCGAGTCGGAAAGACAAGCCGAGGCACTTGCTCAACGGCTTCTACGCTTAGAAGAAAACGCAAAACGCCTTAGCCCTCCTGATCAGGAGGTGCTCACTGAGGCACAAACCGCACATGAGGCGGCTCTCGAGGCGCTCGAGGAGCAGCGCGCGGCTGCTGAGCAGAGTCAATCGAGCCTTGTCGCCGCGCGAAGTGCTTCTGAAGCTGCGGCGGAAGCGTATTTTGCCGCGCTATCTCGACAAAAAGAAGCGCTCACCAAACTAGAGAGCTTAGAGGCTGCGGCGGAAAAGGCGCAGGCTGGTGAGCGGCTTGCTACGTTTGAGCAAGAGCAGGGACTGACTGGTCTGAAACGCTTGCACGAAGTCATCGATGTTGAGGATGAGTGGATTGGCGCTGTCGATGCCGTACTAGGCCATCGCACAAATGGCGTACTGTTACGTATGCTTCAGTCGGCGCTTTTCAACGAGAAACGCCCCCCAGCGCCACTAGCTTTTATCGACGCAACGCTTAGCGTGAGCTCACTCGGTGCGCTCTCAGCAGGTTCTGTGCGTCAAAGTCCGCCCGAGTGGGTGTCGCTACGTTCCCATATAAAAACGTCAGATGCTGCCGTTGGAGCGGCACTTGACGAGTGGTTGAGCGGGCTATGGTGTATTGGTTCCCTCAAGGAGGGCCTAGCTGCGCGAGCAGCGCTCCTTGAGGGAGAGCGTTTCATCACACCAGAGGGTGATAGCGTCAGTCGTGTGGGGATTGAATACTGGAGCCGCGAGACTACGGAACACCAAACACTGTTAGATCGATTAGCACTTGAAAAAGCTGAGCAGCATCTTGAAGAGACTGAGGATGAACTCGAGCGTTGTGCAAAAGCTCGAGCGGCGGCAGCCGAGCAACTCACGAGGCTTGAGAATCAATCGACGCTCGCTCAGCAACGGCTTGACGTAGTGCGTCGGGAAGAGGCACAGCGCCTGCTTGCCCTCAAAACGCTCGAGCAGCAAGATCAAGCGTGGCGTGAACGTCAGGCGGATTTGACGCGAGACCGAACAGAGCTCGAACGCGAGGCACATCTCGCCCAACAAGGTAAGGAGCAAGCGCTAGAGCTTGTTGATGAGCGGCAAGCCGTTTTTGATCGGCAGTCTCGTGTGGCCGCGGAGGTGCAGCACCGGCTTGAGCGAGCCCAAGAGACGTTTCGACTGGTCTCCGCGCAGCTCAATGATCGGCGGCGTGAGCTTGCTACCACACGCGTGCGGCTTGAGGCTGTACGCAAACAGCGCGCAGATGCCTCGCTCTCACTTGAGCATGTGCGCGGGGACTGTCAACGAGAGTTGGTGCGCCAAGAAAAACTTATGATGGAGTATCAGCAACTCAAAGTAGCCGTTTCAGAAACGAAGCTTGGGGAGGCACTCGAAGCGTTCAAGAAGACTGAGGCAGCGCACGCTGCGCAGCACCGTGTGCTTGAAGAAAAGAGGGCAGAGCTCAGTCGTTGGATAGACGCATTAAAGAGCGAGCAGGCGGAGATTTTGCCGCTCACGGATTCAATTAGCGCGATGCGTGTGGAGGAGGAAAATAAATCAGGGTTGCGAGAACAGTTTTCTGCCCGACTCACCGAGCTCGGCGCTGATCGTCTCGCGCTAGCGCATGAGCTACAGACGGATCGTACCAAGGCAACTGGGGCACGCAACCGAGTGCTTAAGCTCATGAGTGAAATCGAAGCGCTTGGTCCTATTAATCATGCTGCCAAAACCCATCTTCAGGCCATTGAAGAGACGCTTCGTACCACGCGCGAGCAAATTGCTGACTTAGAAGTGGCGATTTCCACGCTACAAGAGGCTATTCGCAAGATCGACCAAGAAACACGTATGACGATGCGAGAGACCTTTGAGGCGGTCAAGGGGCACTTTGCGAGCACATTTACCCATCTCTTTAGTGGCGGAAGCGCTAGTCTGGAGCTTGTAGGCGACGATATTTTGAACGCAGGCGTTGAGGTTCGTGCTCAGCCCCCTGGAAAGAAGAACTCCACCCTACGATTGCTCTCAGGAGGAGAGCAGGCGCTCACCGCAACCGCTCTCGTGTTTGCACTCTTTAAACTGAATCCTGCTCCCTTCTGCTTGTTAGACGAGGTGGATGCACCACTTGATGAGGCTAATCAGGCTCGACTCGCCAACATGTGTCGTGCACAGTCAGCAGAGACGCAGTTTCTGATGATTACACATCACCGAGTCACCATGGAATTCGCGCAGGCGCTCATTGGGGTCACCATGCGCGAGCCAGGGGTTAGCCGTGTGGTGAGCGTAGACATTGAGGAGGCGAGCAAAATGGCCGCTTGATGGTGCGGGGAATCGCAATTTTTTACGCCCCGCTAAGTTTTCCCGCCCTGCGCGCGATGCGCCATTTGGTACAATGCTCGTTTGAGCGCTCCCCTCTGATAGAGAGGGCGTTTGTCAATTCGAGAGCATCAGCATTCTTAGCACAGAAGAGATTTTCCATGGGTCAGACTGTGATAGTTTTAATCGTCGCCGCCTTGGTGGTGATAGCCATATTTTTCTGGCGGTCGAAAAGCGAGGAAAAAAAGATTCGCGATCGTGAGAAGGCTCGAGATCAAGTACCCGATGTACTAATGGGCGAAGACCGCCAAGAGCCACCACTTGACCCCGAGCGTCTCAATGCTGGCTTCCCCTCCAAGGATCCACCCGTCTACGCACTGCTCGAAAAAGAAAATGAGAATGGTGATGCGAGTGCTTCTGCTGCTGATCTTAAGGGCTGGGAGAAGGCGCCTGTTGACAATGGTGTTCAGTGGACGCTAGAGATGGTGCCGCAAGAGGGCAAGGTATTTTCCATTGGCGGGATTCAGTCGCTTTGGCTTGAGCTCTGCCAGCTTAATTTGCCCCTGCAAATCAACCTCTGGGCTAAGAGCCGTCGTGACCATCTTTACTACTCGCCGAAGCATCTGCCCATTGAGGCCGAGCATATTGTGGTCGCCGTGGTGATGGCCAATCGTGTGGGGCAGCTCGAGCCTGTTGCGGCCTCTAAAGTGTTGCAGGCGCTTGAGCAGGCAGCAACGCACAACGACGTGGATGTGCGCCTCTCTGCGGATATTGAACGGGTGCCGATGCTTGCCGAACAAACGGTTCGCTTTGTGCGCTACTTCGATACTGCTGTTGAATTTTTGATTGTGCCCCAGGATCCTGAAAATGGGGCCTTCACTGCGGAACAGATTGGGTCTGTTGCAAAAGAAGCGGGCTTCCGTAGTGCAGGTGCTCTCTGGGAATACCGCATCGATCCGCTTGCTCGTGAGCCCGCGATGGTGCTCAGCACAGTGGATGCGCATACCCTAAAGTTCACGCTTGATGTGCCGATGGCAAATTTCGGTCGTGGCGACTTGCAGCGATTCTTTAGCTTGGCTAACCACTTGGCCAATCACCTCAATGCCGTGTGGCTTGACGCCAAGAAAAATCCCGTCGATGCGCTTGCGGCTATGCAGCTCGAGCAGCACCTTAAAGAGCGTATGAAAACCATGCATCAGCACGGGGTGGACGCGGGTAGTGAACGTGCTGCGCGCATCTTTGCGCGTGGTGCCTGAGAGACGATATTGCTGAGCGCTTGTTGCGCTCGGGTGATAGATTTGATGAGGCCGGGCTTTCTAGAGCAGGAAGCGCCGGCCTTTTTTTGGAAAAGACAATGACGCAAGACGATATTCTCGATTTTGATGGTGTTGCGCAAGCACAGGCTACGAGCCGGCAAGAGGCTGCGCAATTAATGCGTAAGCTCGAGGACGATCTTGAGCGATGGAGCTACGAGTACTACGTGCTCGACGCACCGAGTGTGCCCGATGCGGAATATGACCGTGCATTTAATTTGCTGGTGGCGCTTGAGAAGCGCTATCCCGACTTAAAGAGCCCTGCTTCACCCACGGAGCGTGTGGGCGGCGCAGTGCGTAGCGATTTGGGCAAGATTCAGCATGCTCGCCCGATGTTGAGTATTCATACGGAAACGGACTTTTCCGCCGAAGGTGCACGTGAGTTTGACCGCCGCGTCCGTAGTGAGTTGGGATTGAGTGCAGGGGATCCACCGCTTGAGTATGACGTGGAGCTTAAGTTTGATGGTCTTGCGATGAATTTGCGCTACGAGCACGGTGTGCTTGTTAGTGGCGCGACGCGAGGTGACGGGACTCAAGGCGAAGATGTTACGGCGAATGTCAAGACGATTCGCTCGATCCCGCTACGACTCAAAGGGGATGTGCCTGAGGTTCTCGAGGTGCGTGGTGAAGTGATCATGCATCGAGAGGATTTTGAGGAACTTAATCGGCGTCAGTTGGCGCAGTCTCAGAAAACCTTTGTTAATCCGCGTAACGCTGCAGCGGGTAGTCTGCGGCAGTTGGACCCAAATATCACCGCTGCGCGTCGGTTGCACTTTTACGCCTACGCGCTTGGCGAGGTGTCGGGCGAAGAATTTGCGCCCACGCAGAGCGCAGCGCTGAATCGACTTGAGCAGCTGGGATTCCCTGTTGCGCACCTGCGGCGTGTAGTCAAGGGAGCCGAGGCGCTTGCTGCGTTTCACGATGAGGTCGCAGAAAAACGCGCTTCACTGCCCTTTGATATTGATGGTGTTGTCTACAAGGTCAATGATTTCGAGCTGCAACGCCAGTTGGGCTTTATTGCTCGAGAGCCGCGTTGGGCTTGTGCACACAAGTATCCCCCCGAAGAGGCGATGACAGTTTGCGAAGCGATCGACATTCAAGTGGGCCGCACGGGCAAACTCACGCCTGTGGCGCGCCTTAAACCCGTGTTTGTCGGTGGTGTGACCGTCTCTAACGCCACGCTACATAACGAGGATCGCATTGCGGAGCTTGGGTTGATGATTGGCGATACGGTAGTTGTGCGTCGCGCAGGGGACGTGATCCCCGAAGTGCTTCGCGTGATACCAGAGCGCCGCCCCGAGAACGCTCTGCGTTTCACGATGCCAACGCATTGCCCCGTGTGTGGCTCTGCGGTCATTCGCGATGAGCAAGAGGCCGATACCCGCTGCACGGGCGGACTCTTCTGTGAAGCGCAGCGTAAATTGGCGATCGTACATTTTGCGTCGCGCCGCGCAATGGGTATCGATGGCCTCGGTGAGAAGATCGTGACGATGCTCGTGGACGAGGGGCTACTAGAGAGCCCCGCAGACCTCTTTTCTCTAACGCTCGAAGCGTTAACGGCGCCTCTGCGTAGTGCGCCCACGGCGGAACTCGCGCTTGAATCAGAGCCTGTGGCAGGAGCGCAGAGCGCAAGCAAGAAGAGAGCCAAAGTGACGCGCCGTATGGGCCCCAAGGCAGCTCAAAACTTGCTGGAGAGCTTAGAGAAGGCACGTCATACCACACTTGGCCGCTTCCTATACGCGCTCGGTTGCCGTCACGTGGGTGAATCGACAGCGCTTGCGCTCGCCGATCACTTTCATACACTCGCGGCAATTGAAGCGGCCGCACTTGAGGAAATCATGCAAGTGGAAGACGTCGGTGAAGTGGTCGCGCAGAGTATCCGAGCTTTTTTCGATGAGCCGCACAATCAAAAAGTCATTGATGCGCTGATCGCTGCGGGTATCACATGGCCGGAGAGTGGAACTCAGGTTGTGACGACAGATAGCGCTGTCGCGGGGCTGACGTTTGTTATTACTGGGACACTACCGCACTTTGGGCGCGATGAGATAAAGGATCGATTGATTGCACTCGGGGCGAAAGTTGCCAGTGCGGTGAGTAAAAACACGGACTATTTGGTTGCTGGCGCAAACCCTAAGAGCAAACTTGCCAAAGCGCTTTCGCTCGGTATCCCTGTCATTGATGAAGAAAAACTGCTCGCTATGATGGGTGAGGCGTCTTCTACTGAGACTAGCCAAGAAGTGGAAACGGCACCGAGCCTCTTCGACTAAAAGTGGGAAAAGCAAGGAGAAAACGGGAAATGACCTACGCGATTATTGGGGGCACCGGCTTTTTGGATAACCCCGATTTTGAAATTACCGATGAGGTGCAGGTAGAAACCCCCTATGGCAGCCCAGCCGCGCCATTGCTTTATGGGAAACTCTTCGGAGAAGAGGCAATCTTACTGCGCCGCCATGGGGCAAAACATGAGTATGCTCCGCACCGCGTCCCGTATCGAGCCAATATTGCAGCGCTTAAGCTCGCGCAGGTCCAAGGCATTATTGCCGTGGCGACCGTTGGCGGCATCGACGAACAACTTGCCGCGGGCGAGCTTGCCATTCCCGATCAGCTCATTGACTATACCTGGGGGCGTGAGGTCACGTTCTACGATGATTTCCGTGTGAGTGGCGTACAGCATGTCGATATGACAAACCCCTTTGACAATGGGCTACGAAATGCACTGCGCCAAAGTGCCAAGAGCCTTGATGTGAGCCTCATGTGGGGCGGCACCTACGCATGCACACAGGGACCGAGACTTGAGACGGCTGCAGAAATCCGACGCTTCGCACGCGACGGGGCGAATATGGTGGGGATGACGCTCTATCCAGAATGCGCACTCGCTAGGGAAATTGCGCTACCTTATGCCGCGCTCTGCGTATCCGTTAACCATGCGGCAGGCGTTGCAAGCAGTGAGAAGGGCATTGACTTTGCTAGCCTCGATGCAATGATCGCATCAGGGATCTCCTCGGCAGTCAAACTGGTTGCTGGGGCATTGAAGCGCCTGCATTGATCGCCACGCTCACGGCTAATCGAATGTGGCAGTACGCCTTGGGCGCAGCCCCCCCCTTGAAGCCACAAAATTCCGTGCCGAGGCTCAAAAATAGGAGGTAATACCGCGTATGCGGTATTTTTCTCCAAAATCTTGACAGACGGCCAAAAAGGGTGTTTAATTCCAATCCGCGCTGATCACAACATGATCAACGCAAAAAAGATCGCGAAAGTGATCTTTTTAATTTGACAAATGGTTTTTAATCTGATAAGATTAAAAATCTACGCCTCTCGAAGGCGATGTTCTTAAAAAATCTGAATTCAACGAACCGATAAGTGTGAACATCGGCAGGTTGAGGGTCTCAATAAGAGGGCTCAAAAAACTTACGAAGTTCGCACTTTGAAGGAAAGCCG
>CABQGK010000014.1 GCA_902463725.1 uncultured Sutterella sp.
AAACATATTTTAAATCATATTATTATAGATATACTCTACAGTGTACCCGTTCGGGTATGCATCATTAACCTCCTAAACGCTTCTCTCATCAATGGATGGTTCACAAAGCCGAGGTTATGTTCCGGATCGAAATAATAAGAATAAATTTAAAATTTTTAGCAATATTTAGTATTATATAACTTCACTATCTTATGTTATTTTTTGGTATTTATTTCATTTCAATAAAATTTGAACATTGTTTTATAACATAATCAATAGTGTTTACTAGTACTTATAGTACTATTGACTTTTAGGTATTATTTTGGATACCATTGTTGAAAATAGATTTTGTCGCTCTCTTGGAGTCCATGAGACTCAAAAAATCGCGAAAATTTAGTCGCACCTTTCCGTTGAGTGGAAAATCGTTTGTTCAGCTCCCCTATTCGCTCTCTAGCTAGGTTTAATTCTTGGCGATAAATGCTTGAAATTTCAGGAATTTTTCTTGATTGGTCGGGCTAAAGTCTTTTGCTCAAAACGGTATCATGCACGGCTTGGGAGAGCTCAGAACTGGTAGGAAGGAAGGTGCGGTGTAGAGTGGACGGTTGAACCAACAGAGAGTGCACGGGATCTAAGGTGCCCGACTGCGTGCACCAATAAAAAAACCAGCCTCACACGTAGCAAGACTGGTTCGCCTCGGCAGTGGCCATCACCTGTATGGCCACACCCTACCGAGATTAGTATTCAAGTACCGTCGGTAGCTCTTTGGCTTCAGCGACGAACTTCTGAATTTCCTTGAGTGCTGGAACACGGTTCACAAGGTTGTACTTCTCGTTAGTTTCCTCAATCTTCTTGTGAAGATTTTCTGGAACGCGATGAGCAAGTTCCTTGACCGTGTCCACACCAGCGCGTTCGAGCAATTCAGCAAACTGCGGCCCCACTCCGTGGATGCGGTAGAGATCGCAATGATTGGCCCACTTGAGAATTAGCTTGTCAGAAATGCCAGTCTGTGCAGCTAGAGCCTTGCGCTGGGCAGGCTTGGTGGTCGCAGCTAGATATTGGTCAGCTGTCTGAATACCAGCTTCGATGAGTTTTGCTGCGTAGGTTTCACCGACGCCTTCGATAGCAATTACTTTATAGGTCATAGTCTTGTCACCATTGTGAGTTGGTAGAAGCCGCGTCGCAGGTCGCTCGGGGATGAGCACCAAACTTGGCGTCCTGATTCAGTTGGGGAAAGTACTGTCTCCTCACCAAACCTTGGAATCAGTATAACAGTCGCACCTTGCTTTTGCACGGGCGTTTTCTACGAAGAAACCCCGTTATCTCAGAGGGTTTTCCCTAATATAGGCGCTAATTTCACATGATAAAAACGCCCCCTGTCGAATGACTGGGGGCGCACTGTTGTAGCTCGCTACTGACTTGATGTTTTGACGATTACTCTTTAGCTCTTTAGAGGGGGTACATACTTTTGTCGCTTGACACATTGAGATCTATTTCCGAAAAAAGCGCTCAATGAGCTCTTGAATCCGATCGTAGCGAAAGGAGACGGCAGTATACTTTGATAGCAGTTGTGCCCCTGACATTAGCCGATTCCAGCATCATGCAGAAGATTGTCAGCATCCGCTATCAGTTTGTGCCTGAATTCGATGAGCGCTATGGCGGCACAGCCTCCATTGGGAAGCTCTGGTCGTAGCGCTCGGATGAAGAGATTGCGTCTGAGATCTTCTCAAAAACAAACGAGCTGAGTGCTATCGCCAATGATTCGAACGGACGGTTGAAGGTGTCACACTTGCAAAAACCTATATGTATGACACCACTGCTTTATTTAGGAGTGAGTATGACCGATTCCTCAGCGAACACGAAGCCCAAGCTGGTGTGGGAGCACAACAAGGAGACTTACTACAGACTTCTGGACAAGGGACTGGATCCTAACAGTCTGGTAATGCAGTCTCTGCGTCAGTCGTTCGAGTCGGCGGAACGCGAGCAACGTTTGGACAAGCTGGCGAAGGAAGAGCCGGAGCGCTATCAGTTTCTGATGAGTGGCGTCAATATCAACGAGTAATCACCGACAGCCTATAGCCTGTGTCGCAGTTCCTCTTCCTATCGATGAGGAGTCGAATAACCTAGGGGGCCGCTCGCAAAAAAGCGCAGACTTTTTCACTAAACAGAACGGAAATCTGCTGCTATCCCGTGCGGGAGTAGCAATTCTCGCAAGGCTCAGGTTCATTTTTGTTTATGACAAATCACTCAACTGAGTTGGCTGGATCGGGGGTTGTTTTGACGAAAAAGTTGGAAAAGAAGAGCGACTGAGCGCAGCACAACACGGAAACGCCCTGCCGTCATGAAGATAGCAGGGCGCAGGAGGAAAGAAAAAGGGTCGTTGGGGAGCGGCGGCAGCCCGCCGGTTGACCATGATGAACCTGAGGAGAGCGACGGGCATCGCTCCCCCGACCCATAAAGACGTTAGTCTTCGATGATGATGTAGTTGGCGGTCACGGGGCCGTGCACGCCCACCACCTTGATCAACTCAATGTCAGCCGTCGAGGACGGACCGCCAATGATGTTGATGCAGCTCGGCATACGTTCGCCAGCCTGTGCACGTTGGTGCAGGATTTCAGCGAGCTGTGCCACGCGCGGCAGAATCGTCGAGCGGCGGATCACCACAATGCTGTTTTCCGGCAGCAGCGAGACGCTACGCGCACGATCCTTCGAGCTAAAGAGCACGGCAAAGCCGCAGTCTGCGATGGCATAGTCGGCAAACACAACCCCCACCTTGGCGCGCTCGGCGGCGGCAATATTCGCCTCACCCTGCGCATAGTCCCAAACGGTGACGTCACTAAATGCCTGCTTGAGCGCGTTCATGACGCCCGTTTCCTCGAGACGCACGTCATTGGTCATGACGATGCCGTCCCCATACTCACGCGCGACTTCGATCACCTTCGCAGGAAGGTTCTCGGGGAGCACGGCCACATTCTTCGAGAGCATCTGGTTAGCACGTTCGATGAAGAGACTTTCAAGACCGACGGTGTCAAGGTCGGTAAAGTCCTTCGTGGCGTAGTCGTTCACGGGGGTGGGCATCGGCGCAGGTTCTGTGCGCAAGCTACGTCCCATCTTTTCGGTGAGCGTTTTCAAAAAGGATTCGCGGTTCTGAATCATGATGTATTTCTCCTCGTCTACTCTTTACTGGGCGTTTTCCTTGGCACGAACTTCGCGTTCATGCTCCTCGAACCAGGAGCGGAACGCCTGACCGTCGGAGACTGGGAGGTCACGAGCGGTGTACCACTTGCCGAGTTCACCCGGCGCAAACGGCACCTTACCGGACTTGCTCACCGCGCCCATCTTGGCGGCGGCCTTCATGCCCATGGCCCAGAGGCCAGGCTTGCCGTTGACCCAACCGAAGAGTTCGGTGGCGAGCTTCTCGCCCGAAGGACGAAGGTCTTGTTCGACTTCGCTCTTGCGGTGCTTGAGGATGAGTTTGGAGAGCGGAATTTCCACCGGGCAGACACTGTCGCAAGCCGTGCAGAGCGTGCAGACGTACGGCAGATCCTTGTACTGCTCGTAACCACCGAGCAGCGGAGTGATCACCGCGCCCAAGGGACCCGGATAGATCGAGCCGTAGCCGTGGCCGCCGATTTCGCGGTAGCACGGACACGTATTCATACAGGCACCGCAGCGGATGCAGCGGAGAATTTCCTTAAAGGCAGAGCCGAGAATATCCGAGCGACCATTGTCGAGAATGACGAGGTGGAATTCTTCCGGACCGTCGACATTGTCGGCTTCACGCGGCCCAGTGAGCCACGTGTTGTAGCCCGTCAGACGAGCCCCCACGGCGCTACGAGCGAGCATCGTGATAAGCACATCGACTTCTTTGAAGGTCGGCGCAATACGTTCCATCCCCATCACTGCGATATGCGTCTTCGGGAGCGTGGTCGTCAAACGAGCGTTACCTTCGTTCGTGACCAAGCACACCGAGCCCGTTTCCGCCACGGCAAAGTTACAGCCCGACACACCCACTTCAGCGGTGAGGAAGTCGTTACGCATCTTGCGGCGGATGAACGCAGTCATTTCTTCCGGCGTATCCGGACCGTCGTAGCCCAACTTTTCGTGCAGGCTCTTACGGATGGCAACGCGATCCAAGTGAATCGCAGGCACCACCACGTGCGAGGGCTTATCGCCCGCGACCTGAAGGATGTACTCGCCCAAGTCGGTTTCAAAGACGTCGATGCCAGCATCCATGAGCACATGATTCATGCCGATTTCTTCGGTGACCATGGACTTGGACTTCACCACTTTCTTAGCGTTCTTCTTCTTGCAGACCTCGAGAATGTACTGCGAGGCTTCTTCCTTGGTCTTAGCGAAGAAGACGTGACCACCGTTGCTTTCCACCTTCTCGGAGAGTTGGAAGAGGAGCGCATCGAGGTTTTCGAGCACGTAGTCGCGGATCTGCGCGGCGCGATCACGCCAGCCATCGCTGTCGCCCAACTCCGCCATGATCTTGGCACGATTCGTGCCGATGATGTTCTGAGCTTTGGCCACGGCGCGACGCATGACCTCATCGTCGATCTGTTTGGCGGCACGATCGTGGAACGGCAACGGATTCGTCGAGAGGAACTTGTTCGGATCCGGCACCTTCACAACCAAGCGCTTTTCTTCCTGGGCCTTCTTAAACTGAACGCGAATATCTTGCATGATGATTTTCTCCCTAACTCGTTAGCGGCTCATGAGCACTTCAGCGATGTGCATCACCTTGACGGGGTGGCCTTCACGGGCCATACGACCGCCGATGTTGAGCAAGCAGCTCGAGTCGGCGCCAATCAGGTACTGCGGCGAGACGGTCATCATGTCGGCGACCTTTTCCTTGACGAGGGCGCCGGAGATTTCGCTCATCTTCGTGGCGAACGTACCACCGAAGCCGCAGCAGCGATCCATGTGGGGGAATTCCACGAGCTCAAGGCCCTTGACGTGCTTCAAAAGCTCAAGCGGCTCTTTCGTCACACCGAGCTTGCGCGAGAGCGAGCAAGACGGGTGGTAGACCGCGCGACCTTCGAGGCGAGCACCGACATCGACGACGCCGAGCTCATTGACGATGAAACTCGTCAGATCGTGCACACGTTCGGCGAGCTTGATCGCGCGCTCGGCCCATTCTGGCTCGTTCACGAGGTGCAGCGCGTAGCTCATGATGGCGTACGTGCAGGAACCCGCAGGCGAGACGATCGGGTAGTCGTTTTCTTCAAAGGCACGGATGTTGTTCTTAATGCCGGCCATGGCTTCCTTGATGTAGCCAGAGTTGAGCGCGGGCTGGCCGCAGCAGGTTTGGTTGCGCGGATAGTGCACGCGGCAGCCAAGCTCTTCGAGCAGCAACACCGAGCAACGAGCGGCATTGGCCTTGACGGCATCGCCGATACAAGTTGAGAAGAAGTTAACGTTCATCATGGTTTTATCTCCAGTTTGAATATTTGGGGGATCTTGTTTTCTTTGTTACACCGCGTAGAACGGGCTCATGAAACCCACCACCAACACGAGGATGGCGAGGTAGAGCACAGCCCAGGGTGCAGTCCCCTTCATCAGCGTGCTGTCAGCGTTGGTGAGACCAGCGGAGGAGACAGCAATCGTGATACTTTGCGGCGCGAGCATCTTCGTGGCAGTAGCACCCGCAGCGTTCGCCGCAACAAGCCAGGTCGGATCGAGGCTCAGGTGGTTTGCAGCAATGGTCTGCAAGTTACCAAAGAGCACGTCAGCGTTCGTCACAGAGCCGGTCACAAAGGTACCCACCGCGCCAATCAACGGCGCCAAGAACGGATAGTACTTGCCCGAGGCATCAAAGAGCGGCTGCGCCACCACAGCGATCAAGCCCGTGAAGTCCATCACCGTGGCCATCGCAACGATCACCGAGATCGCAAGCGCGGAGTACTTGAGCTGGTTGAGCGTGGAGACCACGGTCGAGGCGATCATCTTCGGCGTGGCACGCTGAAAGAGCACCCCACCAATGAGCGTGGCGAACACAATGAGCATGCCCGGCGTGGAAATCCAGTTAAAGGTCGCCTTGAGCGTCTTGACACCCACGTCAAAGCTAAACGTAGTGGAAACCGTGTTGAGCGTCTTCACAACACCCGGGAAGAGCGGCGAGGCAATCAAGATAAAGAGGAACATCATCGCGTAGATACTCACCGCACGGAGCACCTCACCGCGCGTGGGCTGCGGCGCATTGGCCTCATCCTTGTGCTCGATCTTGTACTCAGCGGGCGTCGGGCTCTTGCGGCTCTTAAAGAGCACAATCATCGTCGCCAAGCTCACCAAGCTACCACCAAAGGCCGTGAGTTCAGGACCCACGAACGCAGCGATAACGAGCTCGGGGATGAGCGTCATCACACCCGTGATCAAGGTGATGAAGAAGATACCCTTGAGCGCCTTGACGCTACCTTCCATGATCACCACGATAAAGAACGGTAGGAGGATGTTGAGAATCGCGAGCTGCGAGACCACCATAAAGGAGACGCCGTTAAAGCCCACCGTCGGGATGTGCAGCATGTCACCCATGACCGTGAGCGGAATACCCACTGCGCCAAAGGCGGTTGCGGCCGTATCCGCCACGAGCGCAGCGATCGCGGCGCGAATCGGGTGGAAACCGAGCGCCATCAGAATACCGAGCGGAATCGCCACCGCGGTCGAAAAACCCGCAGCCGCTTCCAAGAACGCGCCAAAGCCCCAAGCAATCAGCAGCAGAAGCAGACGACGGTCGTCAGTGACGCGCGAGAGCTGATCGCGGATGATGCCAATGGCACCGGTCTTTTGCATGAGGTTATAAGCGAAGATCGCGCCAAAAATCACGATCGCGATCGGCCAAAGCCCCTTAAGCGCACCATAGATGACGCCGTTTGCCAATGCGGAGGCCGGGGTATCAAAAGCAAAGTAGGTAATGCCGAGCACCAACGCGAGCGTAATCAGCACGGCCTTATAGACCGGCATCTTCACGTTGATGATGAGTACTACCAGCACCACAAGCGGGAACAGGCCAAGAAAGAAGGGTAGATTAAACATGTTATTTCCTCAGACGAACACGCACAGCGAGCGCTCCACTTTGAGCCCTCCGGTATGCGTGCCCGGGTTCTTTTCATTGGGTAAGCTGTGCCGCCGCCATAAGCCATGTCCCCCTGGGGGTGCCTACGTTCCCAGCAAGGTGGCGCAAGACGTGCACACGATTGAGGCCTCTGCCGCAGATGGCCCACCGTTGTGTTTGTTTTCTCGGGTGTTAACCGCTTCGCTCACCGCCGCTCTCCCCTACGCGCCTTTAGCAACCGTCATCCTCTTCGCTAAATATGGTTGGGCGCTTGATGCTCACGCTCTGCGCTGAGCGTCAAACGCACCCTCGAGGGATATGGGGTGATCGTAGAAAAAGGCCATTCTTTGTGGCCTATTTATCGTTGTCAACTCCTTGATTTATATGGGGCACTTGTCCGTTGATGACATCGTGCTTCAATCGTTGAGCGCATTCTATCAACGGCTATTAGGGTTTCCCATTATTCCATTGGTGTATAGGAGTAACCTTTTGACTAGTGCACATCAATAGTTTTTGTCAACTCCGTCGAGATGGATGGCACAAATGTGACACTAGGGCATACCCTATTAGGGTAAACCCTGTACATAAAGTCATTGATATTTTTGGATTTTTCAGTTTCGCCGCACGACCAAGTGCTAGCCCTAGGGCGTAAAAACTTCCCCACCCTAAGGATTAGTAAGGATGGGGCAAGTCGTCCACCCAATAGGGCTAATGGTTAACCCTTGTGAATTTGTAAATATTTGTTTCAATTGTACTACCCCTAGCGCCCCCGACCGTCTCAGCGCGCTTAGCGTGCTAAGGATCCGCGAGTGCGCGAGAGTATGTGCAACCGCGAGAACTGCGCGATAATCAAAAGCGTTGACCACGCACCTTAGGAGAAACAATCATGACGAAACCCGCCGCAAGTCCCGCCCTACGCAAAGAGCTCGAGAACCTTGTGAGGGAGCGGTTCGCGCCGAGCACCTCGCCCAAAAGTCTCGCGCGCCTCGCGCAACTCATTCCTCCTGGGGGCGAGCCGCACTATCAGGACGAGATGTTTCTCAAACTCGTGGTCACGGGCCTTGCTGCGCAGCAGCGCTTTCTGACGATCGCGCGCCTCAAGCCCACGATTCAGTCCGCTGCGCTCTTAGACGCAATCGCGCGAGCCGAGGCCATGCGTGAAAAATTCGGCCCGCTCGTCCTCCACCCCTTCATCGATCGACTCTGGCACACGGTGCTTGCGCTGCACCGTGCGACCAATATTGCGTCAAGCCCACACGCCCGTGAAACGCACGTCGCGGCTGCGATGTCGCTTTACTTTTCTCGGGTACGTTACACGTTGAGCACACCGGCGGTGGGCTTGCCCACGCTCGCGCTTGACGCGCCATCGGATCCCTACGAGCGCGTGCTCGTTGAGCAGCTCGTGCGCCTTGCGCCTGCACTACTCGGTCGTGCGCTCGAGGTAACGCTCACAACGCCCATGGAAAACTTTTCGCGCAAAGCACCGCTCGCACATGTGCCTGCGCCGAGCAGAGAAGCACTCGAATCGATGGAGCTGATGGGCGTGCGCGTGGCGCGCCTCACGATTGCGCAGGGCACACGCCTCTGTGAAGCGGAGCTGAGCGCGCGCTATGCGGCGCTCGCCGCTGACATCAACGGCGACCTCACTCGCAGCGCTTTCGCTCGCGTGCTTGGGCGACTCGCTGATGATGAGCGCGATGGCCTGCTCATTCTTGACTTTAGCAACTACACCGCAGCGCTCATCCAAGAGCTTGCCATTACCCATCAACTCATGCTCACGTTCAGTGTCTATGGGTTCTTTGAGTCGGTAGAGACCTATGATGGGGCTCGTATCGATCTACCCTGGGCGCAAGCCGATGAGCCCATGGCCTATGAGCGTGCGGAAACAACGCCCGAGGCAGAGGCGCTCCTTGACAAATGGACGGATGAGAACGAGCACCGTCGTGTTGTTGAAGCCATGGAAAGTATTCCACCCGCGGCACGAAGCGCGGATGCGCGCACGTGGCTTGCGCGCGGGATACAGAATCTTGCGATTTTGGGTCCTGATGAAGGCGGGCTCAATAGTGAGGACGACGAGGATGATGAGGATGACTTTGGCTTCCTCGCTCAAGCGCTACTCCTTTTGATCTCTTACCGCGCCCTGGGCGGCGAAGATGCCGAGACGCGCACACACTACGGCTGGATCTGGCGTCAGATCTACGCTCATCAATATCTAGAAGCGACCGAGTTTCTCGCGCTTCCTTACTTAGCGCGAGCCGTGGAGCTCAGATGCGACGATAGCGACATTGAGCTCGTCACAAAAGAGATTTTTGGTGATGTTGGACGCCGCATTCAGCGCTGCGTCGGAGAGCTCTATCCTGCTGAGAAGAGCACCGTCAACAAACAAACGGCGCACTAGCTCAACAATGCGCACGCCCAACGATTAATTCTCTCGGGCGTGCGCGCGCTTTACGTACTTTGTGCGTCGCCTCCTCTCAAGACAGTCCGGCGTGGGCTGTGCTCACGACCCAAGAAGCGCAACGCTCCCGAGCGCTTCACTCGCGCGCCACCACGGGACTCGGCTCAAAATCCTCTATTTCGGCGTTCCAGACGTTAAGCTCTGCGCGTTCAATGTCGTAGTAAAGCGCATGTAAATGCAGTGCCCCCTGCTCTACCTTCTCACGCACCCACTCGTAGGAGAGCAGATTTTCAATGCTCTGCAGCACGGCGCCCTCTTCGCAGCGGCGCGCAAGCTCTGGAGGCGTGCGCCAGAGTGGGCACTTACGGGGCTCACGTTCTTCCGCGACCACGCCGCTCGCGAGCTGCACCCAACCAAAGATAAACGGTTCGTTCGCGACGCTCTCGGGCGCAATCGCCGCAGCAATCCCGCCACAGTGGCTGTGACCCATCACGATGATGTTTTCAACGTCCAAATGCTTGACACCATACTCCACGGCCGCCATCACGGCATCGGCTTCTGAGGCCGTGTCGGCCGATGGCACGAGCGCGGCAATGGAACGCACCACAAAGAGGTCGCCCGGACGCACGCCCATCAAAATCGCCGGATCGACTCGCGAGTCACAGCAAGCGATGACGAGCGTCTTCGGGCACTGTCCTTGTGCAAGCTCACGGAAAAAGTCGCGCTCTTTTTCCAAAATTCCCTCGCGGAAATTGTGAAACCGTGCAATCAAATCATGAAAGCCTGGCATAGAAGCTCCTTGTGATAGGACGAAACGAAAAAAATGAGGCACCTCACGCACAAAGGGCTCGCGCTGCGCCGCGAGGTCGTAAAAAATCATAGCAAGTTGCGAGCACTGCGGCAAAGCTCGCCCTAGGAGGCGCGATGCTTTGCGCGCGCCTTCGCCCCTCGCGCGTCAGCGACTCGAGCCCACACTAGCGCTAGAGAGGAGCAGAATACACGTTGTATCCCGCAGCAGTATTAATGGAGAAGCATCCATGTTACGCACAAAAGTCGCTAGCGCCATGCTGGCAGGCTCTCTTCTTTTCTCGGCAGGCGCGCTCGCTGCCTCCGCCGCCCTCACGCAAAATGCGCCCGCCCTCATGGGTGAGGTGCCGGGCGCAGAGAAAATCCAAGTAAATATCACCGATGGGCAAATCGATACCATCACGGGCGTCATCTACCGTCAGGTGAAGTCGCTTAGAAACATGGCGCAATTGCGTATGACACTCATGATTCCACGTAACGCCGCGAAAAAACCCGCGATTGTCTATTTGCCGGGCGGCGGCTTTACGAGCGCAGATTGGGATAAGTTCACCGAGATGCGCTACGCGCTTACGCGCGCAGGCTTTGTCGTCGCCGCGGCCGAATATCGCCCGGTGCCCGTGAAGTTCCCGGGGCTCGTGGAAGACGCCCGCGCAGCGGTGCGCTACATCAAAGCCCATGCCGATGAGCTAGGCGTCGATCCCACACGCGTCGGAGTGCTCGGCGACTCCGCGGGTGGGTACCTCGCCGAGATGCTCGCGATGATCAAGGGGGAGAGCGGCTGGGACAAGGGAGAGAATCTCAACGTCTCGGGTGACGTCGCCGCCGCGGTCTCGCTCTATGGGCTCTCGGACCTTACAAGCATTGGCGAGGGGCTCTCTGAGAACGCGCAGCGCGTGCACGAGTCGCCCGCCGTCACCGAGGCGCTTCTTGTGAACGGCGTGGCGTTTCGCGATTACCCAGGCGCAAGCATCTTCAGCGATAAAGAAAAAGCGCTCGCCGCCTCCCCGATTGGCCATGTCGACGGAAACGAAAGTCCGATTCTGCTCATGCACGGGAGTGCCGACGCGCTAGTGAGCCCCTGGCAGAGCGCACATCTTTTTGAGGCGCTCAAAAAGAAAAACGCCAACGTCGAGTACGTGCTCGTTGAAGGTGCGGGACACGGAGACCTCACGTGGTATCAAGCGAGCATCATTGAGCGCGTCGTGACGTATTTCAAAAAGACGCTAGGCGCACCCACACCGGCCAAGGCTGAAAAGCCCAACGCTAACGGCAATCTCTAAGCCGCGCGGACGCGCAAACTCAACGCAAGCGCCGCTCGCTAGGGCAACGCGCTTTTGCAGAGTGTACAAAGTCTCTTTGCAAAGACTTGCCTTCTCAAGGGCGGCACTTGCGCTTATGGTGGGTCGTGCGAGGGATGGCAGCGCCGTGCGCGCAACGCCCTCCCTCAGCACGATGACAACAAAAGCAAAAGGAAACCACCCTATGTCCGCGTCCAAGCATCCTCTAGAAAACCATCCTCATCACGCGTTTACCGCCTTGGTGGCTGCGCTTGCTACGCTCCTCTCGAGCACCGCCGCTGCCGCGCCCGCCGTCAAAGTCTACGGTCGCATCGATAATTCCATCTCGATCACGAAATATCACGACTCGGGCGATGTCACCCAACGTCTCAATTCGGGCTACATTGGCGGCAGTCGCTTTGGCATTCGCGCGACCGAGCGGCTCAGTAGCGACACGAAAGTGGAGGTCGTTCTCGAAAATGGCTTTAATGCCGATGACGGCACGTTTGTCACCGATGGGACGCTCTTTTCGCGCCAGAGCACCCTTGCGCTCGAGAACAAGACGTGGGGCGAAATCGCCTTTGGGCGCTCGGGCAAAGTAATGTCTGGAAGCAACGCCTATACGCGCATCAACGGTTTTACGCCCTTTGCCGTGCTCTGGGGCGATGCGGGGCTGCTTTTTTACGGGAAAGGCGCGCGCATCAATAACGGCATCTACTATCAGTCGCCCGAGCTCTCGAACTTTACGCTGACCGCCTCGGGCTCGCTATCCACCTCTGACGACGAGGTTGCGCCCTGGAGCGCCAACGAGCGCTATTTTGGCGCAACGCTTGACTACAAGCGCGAGCATTGGGGCGTGCTCCTCGGGGCGGACCGTACCGTGCTTGCCGCCGAGGATCGAGCCGCAGGAAGTGACAATCCCACCACCACGCTCTTGATGGGCTATGTGGATGCGGGCGAGGTGCGACTCTACGCGGCATGGCAGCACGCCGAGAACCTCTCGAGGCTCTCCGCACTCAAAACGCAGAAAACCGAAACGGGCACCACGATCAAAGTTGTGAACGCCAGCGCCAACAACTTTATGCTTGGTGCGAAAGCGCCGCTCTTGGGGGGCACGCTGCGGCTTTCAGCACTCTACTCCGCTAACCGCAACGAAGGAAACTTTCGGCGGCTCAGCACCAACCGCGCGGACTACTGGGCGCTTGGCCTTGGGTACGAGTATCCGTTGAGCAAATCTACGCGGCTCTATGGGGCGCTCACGCATATTGAAGGGCGCCACGCGCTCAAACACGCTACAAGCGCCTCTGAGGGGGATCTTAACCGCTCGAGCATGACGTTTGGGCTCTCGCACACGTTCTAAAGGAAATCGGAAGGAATAAAACATGACAACACTCACTCGCACAATGCGCCAGATGGTGCTCATGGGCGTCGCGGCACTCGCCTGCACGGGCACGATCGCAAGCGCAGCCGAGCCCATCAAAACCTTCGCTTGGCCGGTGCCCACCGAACGCTCGCCGCTCGCGAAAACCCCAAAGGTCGCGCTACTCATTGGCAATAGCTACTCCTTTTACAACTGCGGCGTGCACGGCGCGTTGCGCGGCTTTATGCAGGCCACAAACCCGGCAATTTCCATGAAGACTCGGCTACTGACGATTAGCTCGGGCTCGCTCTCCTTTCATGACGTTGCGCACTACCTTGCGCCGCACGAGCTCGATCCCTATGCAAAACTTGAAAACGGCAAACTCGCCCATCCCATGTTTGACGTGGTGCTACTGCAGGAAAATAGCGCCGGGGCGCTATCTAAAAAGCGCATCGATGCGTTTATGCGCTATAGCGCCGAGCACGCCAAGACCATTCGCGATGCGGGCAGTACACCGATGCTGATCATGACCTGGGCCAAAGAAGGTAAGCCCGACGATATTAAGGTCATTGCGGAAAATACGGTCGCCGCGGCAAATGCCGCTCGGATGCGCGTAGTGCCAGTGGGGCTTGCGTTTGACCTCGTTCGCAAGCGCGCGCCAGACATTCGTCTCACCATGACGGAAGACAATCACCACCCGAACGCCGCAGGTACCTATCTCTATGCTGCCGTGCTCTACGCGGTGCTTTTCAACCGTAGTCCTGAGGGTCTTGACTTTGTGGGTGGCTGCGAGAAGCCCCTCGATAAAGCGGTGGCCGAGCAGCTCGAGCGCTTTGCCTGGGAAACCGTGCAGGCCTTTGAAGGAAAATAGCCTTGGGCTCCATGCACAAGGAGCCTCAAACCGAAGCGAGGGCGTGCCACGCTGAGGGCCGCCCTCGCCTTATTTATGCGCACGCGCGCTGCGCCCCCCTCCAGAGGCGTGGCTACGCGCCAATGAGCACGCTTGTCATCGCAAGCGACCCCAACGTGCAGGTTTCGTTAAAGATCTCCACGGGCTCTTTGCGCGCCGCCCCGAGCGCATAAAGTAGCGGCAAGTAGTGCTCGGGGGTGGGAACCGCATACTTGGCAAAGGGAAGTGCCTCGTAGTGGATGAGCGTTTCGTCGTCTCGACGCTTGAGTGCATCGACCACCCTGTCGTTAAAGGCAAACGCCATAGGCGAGCCCGAGGCGTTAGCGTGCTCAATGCGATAGAGGTTGTGCACAATATTGCCACTACCCATGATGAGTACACCCTCCTCGCGTAACCCTGCGAGCTTCTCACCCACAGCGTAGTGTTGCGCGGCAGTTAGGTACCCGTTAATCGAGAGCTCAAGCACTGGGATGTCGGCCGCGGGAAACATATGGTGCAGCACGGTCCACGTTCCGTGGTCAATCCCCCAAGTGTTATCCACGGCGACCGCCTCGCCCAAAAGCGACTCAATGCGTGCGGCAACGGCGGGCGAGCCCGCTGCTGGGTACTTGAGCGCGTAGAGCTCATCGGGAAACCCGTACATATCGTAGATCTGCTCAGGGTGCTCGGTGTCGTTCACCAGCGACCCACGGGTATACCAGTGTGCCGAGATCGCCAATATCGCCTTGGGGCGCGGATACGCTTTGAGAAGACGCTCGCCCATCACCGAAAAGCCCTTGGTGAGTTCGTTGCTCTGCAGTGCGAGCATCGGTGAGCCGTGTCCAACAAAGAGGACCGGCATGCGCTTGATGGTCATGATCATTTTTCCAAAAAATACTTCGTTAAAAGCGATTCTACGTCGAAGGGAGCCGCGCGGCGCGTACTGCACATAGCGCGATACAATCAGGAGAAGCTAACGCGCTACAATCTGACAAAACTTCTGAAAAACCACCTTTAGTGAGCGCAAACGAGCGCAAAACGTAATTTTTTGTTTCTACCTAGGACCTTTTCTCAAAAAATCACGTCGCTCTTGTGCGTACTGCGCCCATCTAAAAAAAACATGACCGCAGAACACGCCTCACCACTACTCTCCATCATCGTGCCGATCTTTCGCGTAGAACGCTACCTCGGTGAAACACTCCGTAGTATTCTCGCCGAGCAAGCCACACCCATTGAGCTCATCCTCGTCGATGACGGCAGCGACGATCAGTCGCTTGCGATCGCGTTTGCGGCGCTTAGCGACGCTCGGGTACGGCTCATTAGCGCAAAAAACGGCGGACTCTCGGTTGCGCGCAACCGCGGGATTGCCGCCGCACGCGGGCGCTACCTCATGTTCTGCGATAGCGACGACTGGTATTCGAGCGGCATGATCGCTGCGCTTGTTGGCGCGCTCGAAGCCAACGAAACGGTCGACATCGGCATCACCCGCTTTAGCTCAGTCACCGATTCGAGGGGTACGCCGAGCGCAGAATACGCGAACTACTGCGAGCGTGCTGCAGCAGGAGTCTATGCGCGCGGCACGCTCGGTGACTGTTGCGAGATTGTGGGCAACAAGATCTTTCGCGCCACGCTTCTTGAGCGCTACGGACTGCGCTTTCTCGAGGCAACACTGCACGAGGATGTGTACTTTACGTTTTGCGCGCTTTTTGCCGCGCGAGCCGTGGCGGTGATCGATGGGCCGCACTTTTACTACCGCGTGCGTGAAGGCTCCATCATGCAAACCGATACGCGCGCCTTGGAGCGCCTCGACGGACTGTTCCAAAACGTCTTGGGAATCGTGCAATTCTTACGTGCGCACCCAGAACTCTCAGAAGGCAATATTGATGTCTTGCGCAAAAGCATCGCCGTGACCGCCGCTCGGCTGCGTGAGCTCCCGACAGCCGCCGCTCGCAAGAAGGCTCGCGCGCTCGCCGAGCAACGCCTCGCCAAGGAACCCGAACTCTTTTCACTACTTTTTACCGAGCAGCGTCGACTGCTCCCGGGGCTCTGGCGCGAGCGCACGTTGAGCGTTGAGCCCAATCGTATCCACGAGCGTATTGTGTTCCGACTGGGTAAGAGGAAGCTTTTTTCGCGCAGCACTTATCGCAATGCGCTGGAAGTGAGACTCGGCCTATCCGCTGCACACTGACGCTAACACGGCGTGCGACGCGCACAGGCTGCGCCTCAAGCGGCGATTGTAAGCCTCTACGCACAGCGTGCGCCCTTCCTTGCGCCACTCGGTCAAACAGACGCTCCATAACGCAGAACACCATGTGGTGCTGCCCTGCTTCTGACCTTCGATATCAAGTCGCCACAGCTTGCGAGCCATCTACGGGCGTTATTCTCCTAAGCGCCTCCTGCCTTTGACACAAGAACACTTTTTTCAAAACGACCTAAAATTAAGTAATTCATAAATCAAATTTCAATATTTTTTATTTGTTGAGATGTGAACAAATATTAGTTAGAATAATTAAACGTCACTGTCCAAGGTTGTTGAACAAAACAAGCGAAAGCACTCCACTTTCAAGGCGGTGACTGTCTAATATCAAGGACCAAATAATGTTCATAAAATCTCAGATTTCACGAAATATATCTAGCGCTATTGCTGTAATAGTTTTTATGTCTGGGGGGGGGTATAGCTCAGTTGCGTTAGCTGACACCGTCACGCTTGAAAACCAACAAATCAGCCGCACACGAGGCAATGGAGACGGATCTCGCTACGCGACAGAATTCAATCACCCCGATGAAGACCTTGTGATTCGTTGGCAAAACAACAGGACCCTTCCTAGCGACGGCAATCCTATCCGCGATGGCAACGTCAACGTGCGTAACCTCACGATTGATGCCAACTTCTTCGAAGACATCAACACAGATGCCCCCGATCCGCGAGACCACTACTATCTAGAAATCCGCAATAAAG
This sequence comes from uncultured Sutterella sp., assembly GCA_902463725.1. Classification (GTDB taxonomy): domain Bacteria; phylum Pseudomonadota; class Gammaproteobacteria; order Burkholderiales; family Burkholderiaceae_F; genus Sutterella. The sequence continues at coordinate 16,724 of CABQGK010000014.1, forward strand.
GCGTCTACGCCAATTCGGGACTCACACACATCCAAGCCTCAGACACCATCAGCATCAAAGCTCGAAACGACGGCATCTATACCGAATCGAGCGGCAGTGTGCGCATTGAAGGCTTCAAAAAGCTCGATGTGCAGGGGCTCGGTTATTCGTCATTTGATTTCAATACCTACGTCCCATCTTTCCCGGCAGAGGAACGTCCACAAGCCTTTACAACGGGCTCTCACGGCATCGTCGACAATGGTGAAGGCATTACCATCCATGGCGGCACAGGTAGTGAAATCAATGTTGTTGCCATGGGTTTTGCTGTGATGAATGGTCTCGGCAACCGCTTAGGCACGATGAGTTCCGATCCTCGTCACCCCGAAGATATCGCTGTTGGCCGCGGCATTGAAGTGCGCACAGACAAACTCACGGTGCAGTCTCGCGGCAACGCCATTGGCGCAGCTATGGGTAAAGATGGGCAGCAATTCAAAGTGAATGTCGAAAGCGCTGAAATCGCACTCACGGGCGCGTTCGCTAGCGCAATGGCTGGAGGTTATGCGCGCATCGATATCAATCAACACACAAGAGGACTCGTCCAACTCACTGGCAGAGTCGCAGCAATGAACCGAGGCGAGGTGTACATCAATTTTGATGCAGATGGCTCCTACCTCAAGGATGGCGCTCCCGAAACAAGCAACGAAGAGGCCATTGTTGTCGGAGGACTTAGAGAAGATGCGCATCCTGACGCTGATAATGGGCATGCTGTGCTCAATTTCCGCGGAAACAATCAACTCATCAAAGGCTACAGCCGTGTGCAAGGCGCGCGTGCGCTTTTGGAAATCACGAGCACGGGTGAGGGTTTCAGCGCCAAAACCAAAACGGGTGGCCGCTACGACAAGCCGCTTTTCATTGCAGAAAAAGCGGGCACCGTGAAACTGAGCAGTTCAGGCGCAAGCGCCACCTTTGTTGGTGAGCTCAAAGCGCAAGAAGCTGGCGTCATTGACATGCGTGTGACGGGCGCGAACGCCCGCATGCAAGGCGCCATCACCACGAGTGAAGCCGTGGCGGGCTCTCAAATTAAAACGGTATTTTCTGGTGAGGGCGCTCAACTAGAAGGCAATATTGAGGCGAACTCCCAGGAAAGCCTCATTGAGCTCACGTTGAGCGGCGCACATAGCTCACTCAAAGGCATGGTGAGCTCTTTTGGTAGCTCGGGCTCCTCTAGTTCTGAAGGCGACTATTCACGTAGCGGCAACGACGTGCGTATCGTGAGCACTGGGGCTGCGATGAAGTACGAGGGGCAGCTCAGCGCTCGGCGTGAGAACAAGCTCACTGCGCGCTTTAGTGGTGAGGGCGCAGAGCTCAAAGCCAACAGTTCAGGCAAGCTCATTCGCAATAGTGGCACACTCAAGCTCACGGTCGAGAACCGTGGCTCGCTCACAGGTGCGATGGAGAATTTCTCTGAGCGCATCCAGCGTGGCAAACGAAATCAGGATGGCTACGAAGACTACCAAGCGGCGGGTGAGCTCGACGTGCAACTCGCCAACCAAACCACCTATCAAGGAGACCTCACCAATCGCGCTGGCAGCGCCGCACTCACGCTCGATGCGAGCCAGTGGCAGGGAAACCTCACGGCGGCTGCCGAAGCGCAACGCACGGCCATCACGCTTAAGCGCGTCTCCACGTGGTCAGGGCAAGCCACGGGTAGCGGCGCGGTCGATCTCTCAGGCAATTCGCTCTGGAGTGCCACAGCCGACAGCACGCTCGATACGCTCACAATGGACGCGGGTAGCATCACGTCGCTCGCAGGGAGCGCGCAGCGCTTGAGCACCGAGACGCTCAATGGGACGGGAACCTTTGTGCTCGATCTCACCTATCAGAATGATTCGCTGGCGACCTATCACGATGGAACCATGAGCGACTACCTCTTTGTTAACGCCGAGGGTGACGGGGGCGCGCACCGTATTGCACTCACAGGTGAGACAAACATCGAGACGATGACGCCAGATAGCAAACTTTACTTTGCCACCGCCCCCGAGGGCGCCGTGACGTTTGTGGCAGCGCCCGACGGGGCGGTGCTCAGAAACCATCAAGGGCTCTTTAACAAATTGCGCCACTACCAAGTGCTGAGCGAATCCGCGACAGCGCCCGTGGATAACGCAGATCCGAGCGAGCCCGCGTCTGCGGAGGCATCTGCCGCTGCGCGCAGAGTCATGCGCGACGTAACGCCTGCCATGCAAAACTGGTACCTCACCTACACGGGTAGCGAAGACGTCGTCAACGAAAATGGCCTCACGCCTGCCGATCTCTATACGGCAACCGTGGCGCTTTGGCGCGATAACGATACGCTTTTGAAGCGCTTGGGGGATCTGCATACGCTGCGCGCAGATACCGGGAGCTGGGTGCGCCTCATTGCTCGTAAACTCGATCGCTCGGGCGAGCACGCCTTTGAGTCGAAACTCAATACGGTGCAGCTCGGACTCGATCGCGCCCGCGTCGATGAGCGTGGCACGTGGTACTTTGGCGTAGCGTACGCCTATCACGATGGAAAGTCGACCATCGATTCAGGCAAGGGCGACGTTAACGGGCATGAGCTCACGCTCTACGCGAGTCGCGCAGATGAAGCACGTCGCCATCTCGATCTTGTGGCACGCTTGGGGCAGCTCAACACGAGCTACGAGAGCCACTACGGCGACAAGGCCACGTTCCGTAACCTCGCCGCGAGCCTCTCGGCGGAGTTTGGTTGGCAGTTGCCGCTTGGCACCGCGTGGCAGATCGAGCCACAGGCACAACTCACAGTCAGCAACGTCTGGGGCGACAACTTTGAAACCCAAAACGCAATCAAGGTCGAGCAAGATGATGCCAAGAGCGTTGTAGGACGCTTGGGGTTGCGGCTTGCGCGTGAGTTGCCACTCTCGGGCGAGAACACGGGACACTTCTATGCGAAGGCAAGCCTCTTGCATGAGTTTGCAGGTAAGACCCGTAGTACGCTCAGTGACGGTGCGCGCTACATTGCCGAGGATCGCCTGCGCGATACGTGGGGTGTGCTGGGCATCGGAACCACGGTGCGGCACGGCAAGAACCTGCACCTCTATCTCGATGCGGAAACAAGCGTCGGCGCATCGGTCCGTATGCAGTATCGGCTAAACGCCGGAATGCGCTACACGTTCTAAAGCGTCAAGCGCTTGCGTAGCAAAGCACGGGCACTGCCACCCAAAAGGGGCGGTGCCCGTTTTGCTACGTAGCGCAACGAGCTGCATTAGGCAAGCCAAAGCCGCGCCCAGCCCATTCGTTATTCGCCAGCCTCTGCGAAGAGGAAACTCGTCATGGCGAGCGCTTCCATATCAACGCGGTGGTTGAAAACCTGCGCGCGCCCGCCCGCCGCGGCCCCCAATACGGTCGCTAGCGGCAGGAGCGGTGCGACCTCTGGCATAGCAACGGGGGCAGCTTCTAGCGCCGCATACTCAAGCACCGCTACGTCGTCGCGCAGAGCAACCGCTTCAACCATCTTTGAGGCAAAGCCCTCAATCGCAGCATTGCCACTTGTGCTTAATACGTCAACGAGCGGCCCATTAAAGCCCACGTTGCCCACGCCAAGCAGCAATATTCCCGCCTCTCGCAGCGCGCGCAATTCCATCCCCCACTCGTAAGCTGCGCGCATCCCAAGCGCTGGAACCACCGACATGGGAAGCACTGGTACATTAGCAGCTGGGAAAAGTCGCGCGAGCACTGGGTAGAGCGCCGTATCAAGGCCCCGATCGTGCACGATCGAGACGCCCGACTCACGCGCGAGATAGTCGGCTAAGCCAGGGGCACCAGGGGCCCGATACGACACGCTCTCGGTATAGAACTCAAAGGCGGGCACTTCTGAGCGCGGGCGATGCTGGGCGCTCGCATCCACGCTCGTTGCCGAGCTCGCCCAGCGGCCACTCACAGCGAGAATCGCCGCGGGCTCACCCCACCCTTCTCGCAGCATCGCCCCCACACGCTCGATCATGCGCGAGAGGTCACTTTCTTCGGAAAGAAGAAACGGCGTGCCCGCGCCCACAAAGAGAGCAGGATAAGGCGTGCGCGGCGCAGCGTTGAGAGAATCTTCTGGTGCAGTGTGCATGAGTACGGAAAGACGAACGAATAAGGGGGTGACGGGTGGCGGTAGCTGAGCGCTCTGCCCACCCTGCACCAAGCTCAACCATTATGCGCGCAACTGCGCCTTGCTGCACGGCTGCTTTTAAATAGAAATAAGCGCACGCCTTTGGCGAAAAGCAAAGAGGCCAGCAACACCATGGCTGCCAGCCTCTTAACGTATCAGGGCGCGAAGCGTGTGCAAGACTTACTTCGAGAGGTCAAGCTCTTTGACGTCCTCCTCATTTTTTTCGCCCATCTGCATGAGGGCATTCAGGATGATGGCGCCAAACGTAGCCGTCCCAATGCCGCCCAACTGGAAGAATCCAAGGTTGAGCGTGAAGTCGCCCGCACCCAAAATGAGTGTCACCGCAGCGACGATAAGGTTGCGGGAGTTACCAAAGTCCACATGGTTAACGACCCAGACGCGAGCGCCAGCCACGGCAATAAGACCAAAGACCACGATCGAGCAGCCGCCCAAGACGGGCTGCGGAATCGTACTAATCAAGGCACCAAACTTCGGCGAAAAGCCCAAGATGATCGCAAAGATCGCAGCCACCGGGAAGAGCAGCGTCGAGTAGACGCGCGTAGCAGCCATCACGCCAATGTTTTCACCGTAGGTCGTCACGCCCGTGCCGCCAAAAGCACCCGAAACCATCGTGGCAATCCCGTCACCCAAGAACGCGCGTCCCATATAGGGGTCGAGGTTGCGTCCCGTCATAGCGGTCACGGCTTTAACGTGCCCCAAGTTTTCACCGACGAGGATGATCACCACCGGCACAATCAGCATGATCGCGTGCAGGTCAAAGACCGGCGTGGTAATTTGTGGCACCCCAAACCAAGGGGCCGCCGCAATCTTACTAAAGTCAATGGGCGCGCCCATTCCGAGGCCGTTCGTGAGAATCGCGTAGATGATGTACGCAAGCGTCAATCCCACCAAAATCAAGAGCTTCTGAATAAAACCGCGGGTGTAGACCGCAACGCCCCCGACACAGAGCACCGTAAAGAGCCCCATCCAGTGCTGGAAGTCGCTCTCACCAACGCTCGAGACCGCCACACGCGCGAGGTTCAAACCAATGATGGCCACCACAGCACCCGTGACCGCTGGCGGCATCAAGCGCTCAATCCACTTCACACCCGTGGCCATGACGATTAGCCCCACGAGCGCATAGACCAAGCCGCAGACGATAATGCCGCCCAAGGCAACCCCCATATTGAGGTTGGCACCAGAGCCTGACGCGTAGCCCGTGGCAGCAATCACCACACCGATAAAGGCAAAGGAACTACCCAAGTAACTTGGGACGTGGCCACCCACAACGGCAAAAAAAATGAGTGTCCCAATGCCACTCATTAAAACTGCCATATTGGGGTCAAACCCCATCAAAAGCGGTGCCAGCACTGTGGAACCAAACATTGCCACCACGTGCTGAATACCCATTGCAATGGTCTGCCCTGCGGGAAGACGTTCATCGGGGGCAATCACTGTGCCCTGCTCTTTGAGTTTCCAAGTAGGAAAGTATCCCATTTTTCTCTCACATCCTAAGTTTTTCCCGCCTCGTAGAGGGTGGGTCCATTTGTCAAGTGTGTTCGCGAGGGGGTGAACACAGAGCGCGTTTTCAGCGCTTAAACTTGCTCATTATATCTCTTTACTTAGGACTTTTGTAGGGGAAATTTTCGCCCTCGAAACCCTTAAGGAAAAGTGCTTAGCGCGGCCCACCCCATCGTTCTAGAGACTCGCGGCCGAGGTCGTCACGGGCTCCGAAGCGCGGCACCCTCTCCTCACCACTAGGGCGCGTGCAGTTCACCGCCGCGAGAAAGCATCAGATTAAGGAGCACGAGCGCGGCGAGCGGCACGAGCGCAAGTACCCCTGTGATGGCCGCTGGTAGCAGCATGAGGATGGCGCAAATCCAGCCGAGCGCATGAAGCGCCACGGCTGACGCAGCCCAAACCCAGGGCTGCGCGTTTTTCATAATCGAGAGTCGCGCGCGACGCTCAAGCCGTGCGTTAAGGATGGTGAGCGCAAGTAACGGCGCGAGCACAAGACTTTCGTAGAAAAGCCCCACGGCTCGCAGCACCGTGAGGTTAACGAGCGCAAAAGCGCTCTGTGCGTAGGGTAGCGTGAGCGTGCGCTCGGCTGCTCGGCCAATTGCGCGAAAGTGATCCCCCTGCCCCCAGACGGGTGGCTCGTGCCTGCTTTGCGAGCTTTGCGCAGCGATCGCGGCGTCGCGCTTGGGACCTAGGGCATTGACGGGCAGCTCCCCGCGATTAAGGTAAACCACAGGCGCGATGAGTAGCGCACGCACGCGTGGCGCGAGCGCGATCACGCTTTCTTCGTGAAGCAGTGCGACGGGCGCGGCGGTGCCATAAAAGTGCCGCCAGCGCGCAATCTCATCAAAGAGCGTGCTCTGCACACGCTCGAGAGAGCAGGTAGCGGGAAGCAGCATGGCGGTCGCCACCCACCCAAGAAACCCAAAAAGTGCGACACCCTTTTGTAGCGACATGCGCTTAATCCTCCTTCTCTTCGTGCACGGGCTCTTCTGCGGTGTTGGTGACAATTGGCATACGCGCTTTGAGAATGCGCCCACCTGCGATCGAAGCAAAGAACTCCCCATTGGGAAGGCGCCCCAAGAGCTCTTGCGGGATCAAATCTTCCCGTGCGGTTGAAGCGCTTTTGGAGAGCGAGGCGCGAAAGTTTGGGGCGACTTCGGCAGCTGCGGCCGTTCCGATCGAAAAGCCCTCTCGCCAGACCTCGGCACGACCAAACGCTTCGAGCACAAAGCGCTGTGTTTCCGAGTCTTTCGTTCGTAGCGCGATCAAATTATTGAAGTTCGCAAGCGCCTGGTGCGCGCGGGCTTCGTTCCCAAGCGCCGCGGTCAAGTCCGCCACCGTCTGCATAGCCGCCGTGACATGCACCCCGGCTTCCATCCCTTTATTGAGGAGCTCAATGAGCGGGCGGTTAATCACGTTAGCCGTCTCATCGACAAAGAGCGAAATGCGCCCCACCGACACCCCCGAGCGCCCAAGGTTATAGCGCTTGCCGGCGTAGGCGGTCAGGTCTGCAAGAAGGAGACTACCTAGCGCGCGAGCAACCGTGCTGTCGGGCAGCGCATCGAGCCCCAAATAGAGCACATCGCCCGCTTCGAGCACGCGCTCAAGCGTCACGATCATGCGAGGGTCCGTGAGATCGTTCGCATCGGGCGAAAGCGTCTGCGCGAGCGTTCCACTCGTGAGCATCGCGAGCACGGGCATGAGCGAGGCGGTAATCTTGGCGTAGTGCTCGGGATTGTGCCAATAGACCGAGAGCAACGGATGAATCGCCGCGGGGCCCGCCCCATACAAGTCTTTGCCGATCCCGCTCTCCCAAAAGGCCGCAAGTCGCCGCACCCGAGGTATTGGCTCGCCGAACCGATTTTCACGCGGGATGTCCTTGCTCTCCATCTCATCGCGCCACGCGTCTCCCGCTCGCTCATCAAGGTCTTTTTCTATCGCGCGCTCGAGAATCTCTTCAATGCCCGCCTCCAGAAGATGGCGGATTTTAAGTAGCGTGGGCTTTTCTTCCAAATAGAGGAGCCCCTCAACAATCACGTTGACAGCGCTCCACGCAAAATCATTAAAGATATCGCTCTCCGCAGGGAGTAGCGCCGTGATGCGAGAGGCCAGTTCCGTGGCACGACTCCAGCTCCCGAGCGGGTCGAGTCGCACGCCCTCTCGGGGAAAGGCGGGGTGAAACTCCAAGGGCGCAGCGCGCCCCGCCGTGCGGCAGGCCTCTCGAATGGCGTTTTTAAGTCGTGGACTACTCTTAGGGTCAATCACAATAACGGGCTCTCCGCGGTAGATAGCCTGCGCCACCAGGTTTGTGAGCACCACGCCCTTACCGCTTTGTGTCGTGCCCACAATAAGCGTGCCGCCCCCCATCGCCGAGAGCGGCACCATGATGGGCGTTTCATCCGCGAGCCCCACCCCATGCATCATCGCAATCCCCACGGCATCGTCCTGAAGTGCGTCGGGGTAGCCAAAGAGGCGTCGCACGGTGTTACTCACCCGAAGGCGCGCTTCGGGCAATTCCATAAGTGTATAAAGGCGCTGTGTGCGGGTCGCATCCCACTGAAACCCTTCGCCCAAATAAAGCATCGAGATGGGAGGGAGCGCGAGGCGCGTGGCGAGCGCAGCACCCGTCGCTCTCGCGCGCGGGGAAAGGGCCGAGAGGCGCTTCATTGCCCCCTCGCCCGCTAAGCGCTCAAGAAGCGCCTCAAAGCGAATAAAGGTCATGGGCATGCCGGCGAGTGGCGCACGTAGTGCCCAGCCGCGCAGCATGCTACGCGCGCGTGAGAGCCCAAAGGATGCTGAGAGCGCCGCCGCCACCGTCCCCCATGGGGTGAGGAGCGTGAGAAACCCCATCGAGAGACCGAGCGCCGCCAGGGCGAGCCGCGCATCTTCGTGCGGCTCCGAGAGAAACCGCTCCTTTTCTGCCCAAGAGCGCGCGTGTAGCGTGCGCTCAGCGCTCGTGAGCGGACCGCGCAGTGCACGCTGCAGGCGATAAAGCGCATCGCTGCGAGGCGTAACGAGCTCAAAGTGTTTTTCGGACTCACTCATGGCGAATCTCCACGATAACTTAAGACGAAAGGGGCTCGGTGCCCGTTGCTGCGCGCTCTGGCTGAGCCTCATCAAGGAGCGCTAGGGGCGCAGCGGGCCAAGGGAGTGCCACAAGCCGCCCCTCGCTCAAAACGCGCACAGCGCGTAGCGTGGGCAGCTTGAGCCGTATGCCCTCAAGCGTCAGAGAAAGCCCCACGTGCGCGGCTCCCTCGCCATCGAGCGCGAGCCCCGCAGCAGCCGCGCTCCGAGCTTCCGCCTTAACGCGCCAATAGGGCACGCGCCGCGCAGTGCGTAAGCCAAAGGTGGCAGGAAGGTCGCGCATCTGCAGCACCCCCGCTTCGCTAAGCCTCTCTATGACTTCATCGTCAACGCCCGCTAAAAGCGCCTCAGGGATAAAAAGCTCAGCGGGGCCAAGCGTAAAAAAGAATGGATCAGCCGTGTTGTTAATCAGCGTGATGAGGGAGGCGACCTCGTCAGAGGGTGACTCGCCCACCATCACCCACGCTCTGCGCCCGCTCTCGCTCTCACGCGCACCAAGCGCCTCACAAAGTGGCTTTGCGTCGTCTACAGTTGCCCTCGCGCGTGCGGGCTCGCTCTCAGAGGGTTGCGCATCGTTCGTAGGGGCGGGCCCCAGATCCTTTTCGCTCGCAACGAGCGCGACACGCTCAAAAAGCGCAGGCATTAACGCGAGCGAGCCGCCCTGCGCTAGCTCTTCGTGTAGCGCAGGACGACACGCGCGCTCGGTGCGCGCTTGCGCAGCGGCAAGCAGCGCCTCAATGAGCGCTTTGCGCGCAAGTCGCACCACGCGCACGCCCGAGAGTGGATGCGCCCCTTCCACCGTGCGCACCACAACGCCGAGCGCATCACGCGCAAGTACCCCAGCTGAGGCGAGCGCTTCCGCGACAAGCGCACCCTCAGAAATGGCCTCTTTGTCGAGCGCACTCTCAGCGCTCTCAGCAAGTAGCGCCTCAAGCGCCTCGGGCCAGCGTAGGAAAAACCCGTCGCGCGCGGCGATCAAAAGCGACCGATCGCCCTTTGCGCTCATCTCCCCAAGCAACACCCGATCGTAGAGCCGCGATTCAAGCGTTTTGATGTAACCCGTGAGCACCGGGGTTGCGCCCTCAATGCGAGCGCGCACCAGCGTCTCGCGATCTACTGCGCGAGCGCTCCCAGCAGCAAGGAGCTCACTAAAGGTGCGCGCAGCGCCCGACTCTGCCGCATGAAAAAGCAGCACTTGCTCCAAAATTCCTAGGAGCGCAGGCGCTTCGGCAATCGACGCTGAGAGCCATCGGCGCGTTGCGGGCGGTAGCGTCACCGCGAGAAGCGCCAAGGGCAACGTTGTTAAGGTGGGGGCGTCTGCCTCGGCGATAAAGCTCAACATAAAGCGCGCCCCGCGCTGCGAGAGGCCAAACGCATAGGCGCTCTCAACACTAGGCTCCCAGCGTACCAAGGGGCGCTTGCCGTCGCGCTTCGCAAGTAGGCGCATGCGCGCGAGACTGCTCCCTTCGCGAATCGCTGCGCCAATCACAAGCGCAACACGCACGCGCGAGAGCCACGCGTCCCGATCCATCGGAGCCATCTGCGCGCCAAGCACACGCGCATCCAGCGCGCGTAGCGCTTCGGTGGCGCTACTTAATCCCGCAGCGAGCATCCCATCTTCGTTACGCCAGAGGCCCTGCGCTGCCGCAGGTAACCCCTGCACCATCGCAGCCCACTGAAAGAGAAAGGGCAGGACGTGGCTCTCAAAGAGCGCTTGACTTCCAAACGCTAGACGCAGCGCCATGAGACGCTCTTCGTGCCGCGCCAGAATCACCATTGGATCGTGCGGCAGCAGTATCCCGCAGCCCGTCGGATCCGTCGCCCAAAGCGCAGGCGCGCGAGTGCACTCGAGCTTCATCGGTGCGGCCGCCTCGCTCGGCGCGGCCTCACCGCTACGCCAGCTGCGCGACACCCCTGCGATATCGTCAACGAGCGCGCTCGCAACAAGCGCGGGAGCGCGAGCTGGCTCTGCCGCACGAGGCGCTTGCGTGCGCGACGCTTCTGCTGAGGCGATGTCGGCGGCGAGTTCAAAAGGCGCGGGCTCGGCTTTCTTTGCGACGCACTCGGCAAGGAGCGTGCAGAGCGACGCGTCGTTTTCGGGCTCCTCGGCTTGCGCTTCTTTAAGCGAGAGCGCCTCTTGGTCGCTCCCTGAGCGTTGCGCATTGGCGAGTTGCGCCCAGTGCGCAAAGCGCGCGGAGAGCGCCGTTAAGAGTGCGGCAGTGGAAATCATGCGAAGTAAAAAAGGTTGATAAGCGCGGACGGTGCGCAGAGTTCAGTGCACCTAAGGCCGCTGCTAGGCTATGGGTTAAGAGGAGCGCGACTGCGCTGCCCCTAACCCATGGCGAGCAAGAAAACGCTCTGCGGCTCGAAAAATCGTAAGCGCGTAAAAAAAAGAAAAAGACGCGCCACGCCAAGCGCCCCTCGTAGCAAGCGCAGAGCACCGAAGCAATAGCTATTACGAAAGAGCAGTCATCCGGAGATACCATCTGCGGCGCGCACCGCCCCACTGGGTTAACTGCCTCTTCTAAAGACCTTGTGCGTTTGGAGACAGGGCGTCCACGCACAAGTTTCAGAGGAGCGTTTCCAGGGGGCAGCAACGTGCGTACCGTTTTCGTTTTAGCGTGCTTCAAAAGAAGCCTAGCGCGCCGATCCTCCCCAAAGATGGGCAGCAAGGGCGTTGGCGTGGGATTGCGTCAAAAGACACACTTTCAGGCTGAAGGATCCTTAGGCGCGACGGGGCGCTGCGTTCGCCGCGTTTTGCGCGGTGAGCGCTGCGAGGATCGAGGCGATCGCGCGTGGCAGTTCGTTCACGCTTGGAACGCGCTCGACGATTCTGCCCACGGGCGTGGAGTCCTCACCAATGCCAAGCATCACCGTCGTGATATCCAACGCGCTAAGGTTTGAGAGCAACGTGCGGATGCGAGACTCCTCAAAGCGCCCATCGGTAATCACGAAGATCACCTTGCGCGCCTCAGAGCGAGGCATGAGCTTGGTTGCCGCCCAAAAGAGCGCATTCGCGATGGGCGTCGGACCAATGCTCGCCACTGGGGCGAGCCGCTCGATGAGCTTGCCGAGCGACTCCGCTTGACGCGCCACGCGCCCTACCCCTTCGCCATTGGGTCCAGGGAAGAGCGCGAGCGCCGCGGTTGTGCGGCGCTGCGCGTTAAGCGCTTGGTAGAGCCTTGCGGCCGCCACCTTTGCGAGGGTGAACGGCTCATCGAGCATGCTGCCCGATGCGTCAAGCAGGATCTGCACTGCCGTGTTTTTCTCCCGAATGGGAATTTCACGGCAAAAGAGTCGATCCTCCTTCACAAAGCTCTCCCAGAGTCGTGCGTCATCAAGCTCCCAGCCCACCTCAGCGGGGACTGTCGGGAGCGTGATGCGGCTTTCAAGCGCTTGCTGAAAAAGCACAGCGAGATTCGTCGTACTTTTCCAAAGCGCCAAAAAGCGCTTCTCCATCGCTTCAAGCATCGGACGCCAGGCGGCGTTGCGCATGAGGGTGTCGCGCTCAATCGGCTGCTCAAGGTCCGTGACACTCGTGGGCGCCCCAGTTTCATGGGTCGTGATCAAGTGTCGCATCGCTGTTGCAGCCGCTTCGTTGGGCGCAGTACGCCCCACTTCGCGAAACTCCGCATAGGCCTCGGCCATGCGGTTAGCGATGTCAAAGCCCGGCAGGAGCTTGGAGGGCACCGCTTCAAGGAGCACCTCGCCCGCGCCGTCAAAGAGCGAGCGCTGTGCCGCTGCACTCGGTAAGAGGCTTCGTGCGAGCGGCAGCTTCTTACCCGCGTTGAGCTCCAGAGCGAGCGCGCGTTCAAGCTCCGCGCGACGCCGTAGCGCCGCGTTGCCCGCTTGCGAGATGAGTGCGTGCACATCACGCGCAAGCGCGTACGCGTCCTCGCTCGTGCCTAGCGGGAAGCGCGCCGCGACCATCTCCTTGAGCTCAGCGAGGAGCACCTCGGAGAAGCCACGTGCGGCTTCCGCATAAAGCACGGGCAAAACGCTCTCAAAGCGCGTGAGCCCGAGCTCAGAGACCTCTAGCGAAAGAAGTACCCAGAGCTCAAGCGCCTCGGTAGCGCTACGCGCCCTTGCGCGTCCCCAAGGGGCGACGCCCGCGGCCTCATACGCTTCAAAGAGCGTATCGCGCCAGAGCAAGTACCCTTCGTACTCGGCAGCCCCCAGCGCATCCACGCGCACGTCTTCAAACATATTGAAGAGCCGGCGCAGAGCGCCAGCGGGACAGCTTTTCACGGTCGTAAAGTCCGTGTGTACGATGTGGTGCCGTTCGTGGCATCCGTGCCCATAGACGTAGACCGCAGCAAGCGGACTCGTCACGTCGATTTCGCCGAGCCAAATGGTTCGGCCATCGGTCTTTGGGGTTTCGGAAAAATCCACACAGATGCCCTCACGGCGGCACATGGCAGAGAAGACAAGCGGTGCGGCCTCACGGACTGTCGCTCCCGGGATTGCGCCCGAGAGCTTTGCCCATGTGGCGCTCGCAGCGCGTTGACGACTCTCGCTTTCAGCGGCGAGTTGCGCGATGCGTTCGGACGCCTCGCTTCCGCGTTTCGTCTTTTTGCTGCGAGTGCGCATCATGCCTCCTTTGCGCCAAAGCGCGCTTGCCAAGCCTGATCGGTTGCGACCTGGGCTTTCGCTGCTAAGAGCTTAAGGTCCAAGCGCCCGAGGCTCGTGAGCAGAAGCGTCTCGAGCGCTTGACGGCTTACGCCATCAAGTGCCTCGGTAAAGGCCATTCGTGCCGCGGCGAGCACACCGCCCTCCGTCAGAATGGTCATATCCGAGCAACGAGCGAGGATGATCAGCATCAAGCGCCGCAGCACGCGGTGCGAGAGCGCAATGTTGCGCGTCTCGTAACCGAGCTGTTGATTCTCGGCGCGACTGCGGCTATCGAGCCCAGCACGCGCAAGAATTTCTGCTAAACGCTTGAGCATCTCAGCGCCAAACTCGTTGACGAACTGCTCTGGCACTTCCTTCATAAGAAGTGCCGCCTCTTCAGCTTCGCTGAGCCCTTCAAGCCGCAGGTGCCAGAAGCGATCAATGACGCTTCTGTCTTGGACCTGTCGACCAAAGAGCCCCTCCTCAATATCCGCGTGACCACGGGTATTGTCCGTGATGATCACGCGCGTGTCGGGGTGCGGCGCAATGCGCTCGGCAGTGGCGTCGCAATCAAGCGGCGCACCTTCGAGCAGATCGTTGCAGCTTACCCAGAGATCGGCGGGCGCGGCAGAGAACTCGTTAATCACAAGTACCCAACCGTGACGCCACGCGAGCATCGCTGGGCCGTCGCACCAGTGGGTCTCACCGTTGGTGATGGCTCAGTGCCCGAGCAGTTCACGGCGATCAAGCCGAGCGCGTCCCATGACGGTGACGACCGGACGGTTGAGTCTGGCGCAGAACTGCATCACGCTCGAAGTCTTGCCGCTGCCGGCAGGACCCGAGATGTAGAGGGGCTCCGCGCCGCCCGCTCTGAACCAGAGCGTAAACGCGCGGTAGAACTCCGCTGAAAAGTAGTGGTGGGGATTGAGCGCGGGAATGCGTGAGCATTCCTCGCGACTAAGGCTTTCAGACTGAAAGCCCGGGCAGGCGGGAAGATCGCACTCAGTGCGTCCAAAAGCCGTTGCCGGCACATCAAAGGGGGTGTGGGTGGTTTGCATAACTCGCGGACTCCTTAAAAAGAAGCCCCGCGAAGGACGGCAACCCACGCTGCACCGATTGGTGCCTGAGGGCTATCGCCCTCACGGGGTTGGATAAATTGACGGTTGTGTGTTGGGGTAAGCATTCAACCGTCAGAGACGTCACGCTACCCAACGCACAATGCGCCGGGCAGGGAAAACCTGAGTTGAGTGCTGCCCGCACACTGCTTTGATAAGCAGTTTCGATTCTAGCGCGCAGCGCGTTGCCGCGCAATAGCCCGCTTTCACATGACGCCGCAACCAAGTTGAGCAGAGTCGCACGGGCAGAGACTTGGTTAACGAAATAAAACCGTACCAGTCAAATTTTTATAACATCTCCTAACAAACCAATTTACAGAATTCAAGCACTGAACAAACGTTCACTATAAGTTGCAACAATTTGTTTAGAGGATACCGCCGCAAGGGATGCGCTGCTTTTAGAGCAATATCAACGATTTGTCAGCAAAATTGCTGATAGCGGCTGAAACAGTTTGCAACGAGCTGGCATGAAGACTTTCAACTCTCTCAAGCGCTTTGTAGCGTCTCTACAACAAAACCCTAACAAAAAAATATTGACTACGAAATAATCGATTGCAGTCGCAGATGCAACAGAAATGGTGCAATGCATGCGACGAGTAAAAATTCAGTCCTTTTACTCAGTAAACCCATTTTTTTTGGATAACGACTATGAAGAAGACTTTGATTGCGCTCGCGACACTCGGCGCGATGGTGGGCGGCGCTTCGGCCGCCAATGTCACGCTCTACGGTACAGTGGATGAAGGCTTGGCCTACAAGTACCAGAAGAGCGTTGCTGGTGACGGCAGCCACGAAACCACCCACTCCTATGGGATGGACAGCGGTAACCTCTTTGCCAACCGCTTTGGCATCAAGGGCACCGAAGAGCTCGGTAACGGCTACAGCGTGGGCTTCAAGCTTGAGAGCGGTTTTGACGCGGACTCGGGCAAGTTGGCTAAGGACAACACGATCTTCTCGCGTGAATCTGCCCTCACCCTCACCACGCCCGCTGGTAGCATCGCCGCTGGCCGCATGGGTGCGCTCACCGCTGGCACTGGCAGCTACGACATCTTCCAGGCGAACGCTGACGTCTTTGACGGCGGTGTTGGCATCATTGGCACGGGCTACTGGCACGATACGGGTCGCTGGAGCAACACGCTTGCTTACACGACGCCGGACCTCGCGGGTCTCAAGCTCTACGGCCAGTACTCCTTTGCTAAGGATGACGAAGGCAGCAACGAACGTGTTGACGACCGCTACTGGGGCGTCGGTGCCACGTACGACGTGGGTGCTCTGAGCTTGGTGGCTGTGGTTGACAGCGTGATGTATAAGAGCGGCACGGGTCTCTCGGATAACTACACCGTGAGCTTGGGCGGTCACTACAACCTCGGCATGGCCACCCCGTTCGTGGGCGTGCAGTACGGCCGTCACATGAACCAGTTTGGCTTCATCAATAGCGACAGCACGCTCTTTGCGGACAAATTCTCGCACGCAGACTTGAAGGGCTACGCCGCCACCATCGGCAGCGCCTTTGATCTGCCCACCGGTACGCTCTCTGCCTCCGTCTTCTACTCGCACGCCACAGGTGATGTGGTTACGAGCGTCACGGAGAACCAAACCACCAGCTACACTAACAACAGCCTCGACAAGGCCGACACCATTGGCTTTGGCCTCGTGAACGCCTATCCGCTTAGCAAGCGCACCAACATCTACGCGGGTGTTGGCTACTCCTACACGAAGGCAAGCTGGACGGATACCACCACGAAGGAACACAACGCCGAGGCTGTTGTGGGTCTCTCGCACTCCTTCTAATCCTTGGGCGTATTAGCAACGCAGTTCTGCGTAGCGTGCGCCTAAATCAAGTACCCTGTTGCCCTGCTCGAGGACGCTCGAGCGGGGCAATTTTATTTGACGCGCGAAGGACTGAAGTTTCAATTGCGAAGGTGAGGGCACGCAACGCCGCTCTCAGCGGCGATTTGCGCGCCGATTAGCTGGCCTCACGCTCGAGGTTGCGCGCGGCAGCCAAGCGCGCTAAGCGCCAGACGCTACCCTGCGGTCGATCGAGCAAGTCTTGGTGTCCCGCAGCAAGCGCATTTTCGAGCACATACGTCTCAAAGCTCTGTGCATCCCAAGGATCCCCCTTGGACCAATCATCCATGAGCGTTTCTGGGGCGGTGCAATAGAGCTCAAGTAGCCACGCGCGGCTTACCTCGGGCAAACTTTTGTTGCGAGAGCTCGGCAGCCCTTCGATCGCATGCCGGTAGCCCTTTTCTACACAACGCTTAATGACGAGTGCACAGGTGTTGGTGGAAGTGCCAATCGCGGCACAGATCTCCGCAATAGTAAGACCGCGCATGCGCAGTAGCAGAATGGCGGCTCGCCGCCGCTTCACTTCGGAGTAAAAGGGTGATTCTTTAATTTGTGTGAGCTGCTTACACTCCCAGGGGGTGAGCCTGAGGTTGTAGAGATTAGGTCGTCCAGCCACGAAAGCCTCCTATATACGTAGGAATCGGGACTCTTCATGGGGAAACGACGAGGACGTCGAGCGGTCCAATTCAAATAGATTACTGTCCTCAATTAATCTCTAGTTTACATAAAAAATCCGTCAAACGCCTAATTTTTAAACGTTTTTATTCTTAGCCGCCACTTGCGCACGCCTATTTACGAGCGCTTGCGGCCTGCTCTCGAAGGGCCACTTTTCTCCAAACAGAGGCGCTCAAATTTACGTCCTATTTGAAATATGGCGCTAAATGTCCGCGCCAGAACGGCAAAAATAATTCAATAACGCACACATTATCCACGACCACACTATCCATTTATTTTCGCAGAGCCCGAGCGCATGCAAAGCCTTGTTCCCACTGGATATTAGGGTTTCTACCTAGAAACCTTGTCGACCGAACAATTTTGAATCGTCGACATATAGGGATTAACCCTTAAAAGCATTATTTTTCAGCAGAAACATGCTGTTGTATATTTGCAACTACTCAACACAATTACAAAACTCGTGATTCAATAACCCTCAGCGCATCGACGTGGGTTTCCCCCTCAACCTGATGCAATGCACCCCGGCACGGGGAAAGAATTCCTAATCTCAAAAGGACTGAAAGATGAAAAAGACACTGCTTGCTTTGGCGACGCTTGCCGCTACCGCTGGCTTCGCGCAGGCCGCGAACGTGACGCTCTATGGCGCCGCGGATATGGCTCTCACCTATAACTACTCTCAGGTCAAGGCCGACGGTGCTAAGACTTCTGAACAGAGCTATGGCCTCTCCTCTGGCAACTTCGGTGCCTCCAAGTTCGGCCTCAAGGGCGTTGAAGAACTTGGCAACGGCTACTCCGTTGGCTTCAAGCTCGAAAACGGTTTTGACGCCGACACGGGTAAGCTCGGTCAGGATGGTCGCCTCTTCGGTCGTGAAGCAACCCTGACGGTTTACACCCCGTTTGGTAATGTTTCCGCTGGCCGCATGGGTGCGCTCTCCTCGGGTGCTGGCACCTACGACATCTTCCAGGCTTATGGTGACGTCTTTGACGGTGGCGTTGGCGACATCGGCGCTGGCTACTGGAACGGTACCGGCCGCTATGACAACATGCTCGCTTATGTGACGCCGGATCTCTCTGGTCTCAAGCTCTACGCTCAGTATGGCTTCCAGAATGATGGCACCGAAAAGGATTCCGCTCGCGACAACAATCGCTACTGGGGTGTTGGTGCCACGTTTGACCATGGCCCCCTCGGCTTGGTCGCTGTGGTTGACTCCGTGCAGGCTGCTCACGTCAAGGATGGCAAGAACCAGGACGAATACACCCTTAGCCTCGGTGGTAACTACGACTTCGGCTCCTTCAAGCCCTTCGTTGGCGTTCAGTACGGTGAACACCTGAACTCCTTCGGCTTTAGCGACAAGGCTGTTTACGATGGCGCTGCTGCTAAAATGTCTGACCTCAAGGGTTATGCTCTGAGCGTTGGCTCCCAGTTCTCCCTGCCCTGTGGCACGCTCTCGGCGGTGCTCTTCTACGCTCACACCAAGGGCGATCTGAAGTATGCAAACACTGAGGAAGGTGAATCTGTGACTGCTGACCTCAAGAAGGGCAATGTCTACGGTGTTGGTCTTGTCCACGGCTATCCGCTCAGCAAGCGCACCACGCTCTACACGGGTGTCGGTTACACCTACGGCAAGTTCCAGAGCGACGTGACCGTTGGCGACGAAGATGCTGTCGGCAGCACGGTCAAGACCAAGAATGCTCAGGTTCTCTTCGGTCTGAACCACACCTTCTAATCTCAGCGACTCGCTGACTTAGAATCCTTGGGCCCTAGTTCGATGAACTGGGGCCTTTGCTTTTTCTCGTCTCTAATTCTCGCTCTATGAGAAGTGACTCAGTCTCTACCATCGACAAGCATGACCTTTATGGCACCACCTTGGTCCCGCTCAGTGCCCGAACAACTCTCTATAGCGGTTTTCTCTACCTCTATCTGTCAAAAGACAGACTTTACGAGGCTACGCTACGCGTGAAGCAGAACGACATCCTCGCTGGCATCGGTCTGAGCCATACCTTCTAATCGGAAGCACACGCCTCCGCTCGCTTTATACGAAAGGCTCCGCCTGACTGGACTGGAGCCTTTCGTTTTTTGGGGGTGCCGCTCGCTCGGCAGCTCTTCAAACATCCTATCTATTCCGCACTCGTTTTTCAGACAATCTTGCAAAAATTTCAAAATAGTTCAGTGAAAACGCCTACCATAGTGTGATTTTGAATGAATGTCTTTATGTTGTATTCATACAACAAACACTAGCCTGCGTCAAAAACGTGTTCTAATCGCCACTGCGTATCACCACTGATACTCAACTTTTGGCCGCTTTCTGCGTGGGCGTGGGATGCTCTCCCTGCCTGCCGATTGACCCGAGAGAGCACTGCGAGAGACCGCTCGTTGCTCTCACAAAAAGCGGCTTATCACCACTTCCTCACAAGGACTCAGTAATGAAAAAATCTCTTCTCGTCCTCGCGACGCTTGCCGCGACCGCTGGTTTTGCTCAGGCCGCCTCGGTTTCGCTCTACGGTGCTGCTGACCTCGGTTTGGTCTACAAGTACAACAAGGACACGGGCATGGACGCCTCCCATAGCTACCAGATGAAGAGCGGCAACCTTGGCAGCTCGAAGTTCGGCTTCAAGGGTAGCGAAGACCTTGGCAATGGCTACAGCGTGGGCTTCAAGCTCGAAAACGGCTTCATGGCCGATACGGGCACGCTCAAGGGTGCGAAGGACGGCCGCATTTTTGACCGTGAAGCGTCTCTGACGCTCACCACCCCGTTTGGTTCTCTGAGCGCGGGTCGTATGGGTGCGCTCTCTTCGGGTGCTGGCACCTACGATATCTTCCTGAGCTATGCGGACGTCTTCGACGGCGGCGTGGCTGACATCGGGGCTGGCTACTGGCACGGTACGGCGCGCTACGACAATATGTTCACGTACGTGACGCCCGATATGAACGGCCTCAAGGTCTATCTGCAGTACGGTCTGCAAAATAGCGGCACGGAAAACGCTTCCGTGCGTGACAACGACCGTTACTGGGGTTTGGGCGTGACGTTTGATCACGGCCCGCTCGGCCTCGTTGCGGTGGTCGACAGCGTGATGCCCCAGCACAAAAAGGCTTCCCTCAATCAGGATGCCTTTACGGTGAGCCTCGGTGGTCACTATGACTTGGGTGGCGTCACCCCGTTTGTCGGCGTGCAGTACGGCAAGCACATGCAGAGCTTTGGCTTTGTCAACAGCGACCTCGAGGTTGGCAAGTACAAGGTCAATAGCGCTTACGTCAAGGGCTATGCCCTCTCGCTTGGTTCGAGCTTTGACCTCCCCGCGGGTACCTTGCGCGGCGTGATCTACTACTCGCAGGCCAAGGGGCTGATGGATGTGCAAGTTGGAAATGACCACGACATCTATAACCTTAAGAAGGGTTCAGTCCTCGGTGTTGGCGCTGTGTACTCCTACCCCTTGAGCAAACGCACGAAGCTCTACACGGGTGCGGGTTTCAACCATCAGAAGTACACGGCTCAGCTCTTCCGTGGCACGATGAGCGACTCTGTTAAGTCGAAGAATGCCGAAGTGGTCTTTGGTATCAACCACGCGTTCTAAGGCGAGAAGTTTTGCGTCAAAGCCCATGGGCTGACGCAGAAAATCTCGAAACCTCGCATCGCGCCGCAGTCCTCTCCTGAGGATTGCGGCGCTCGGTTTTTTGCCCCCAACTCGCGTCTTATTTAGCTGTGTTAGTAGCAGGAAGTAATTCCTGTGCCTTCAACCAAAATGTCGATTAACCCCGTGTAGCTATAGATTCGCCAGCGTCGTTGCCCAGTGAGCTCCTTAACGATTCCCTCGCGAATTAAACTCGAGAGCGCCTTATTCACCGTCATAGGCATAAGGCCCGTGAGCGCTGAGAGCTCTGTTCCCGTGGTAATGGGGTGCTTGGCAAACGCCGAAAGGACTGCGAGCATGCTCGTGGCTTGACGACCGTTTTTCCCAACCGCAAGTTGATCATCTTTGAGCTTTTGCTGAAGCGCTGTCGCCACACGTGCACCATGCTGCGCCCCCGCAGCGAGTGCCTTGGCAATAAAGGAGAGGCACAACTCCCAGTCACCCTGCACAGGCACATTTTTGAGTACCTGCCGGTAGGCCTCACGGTGCTGATAGAGGTAGTAAGAGAGCGGCAGTGAGCGCGCACTCTTCATGCCACGCTCTCCAAGAAGCAAACTGGTGACTGCGCGGCACATACGGCCCGATCCCACCGAAAACGGTTGAATCACATCAAACTGCAAATGCGCTAGCCCCACCGTTGGAATGGTCGAAAACGACCCACAGGTCGAATGCACAAAGCCCTCCCACTCGTTCATTAAGCGTGGGACTTCTGCGGCGGGTGGCGGCAGAAGCGCGCCTCCTTCCCCAAGCGCCTCAGCCTCGTCGCTCAGGGAAAAGCCGGTGCGCCACCGCGCGGCATCTAGCGGGCGCTGCTCGGGGGTAAAAAGTCCACCATGAAGTTGAAGGATCGACTCAAGGAGCGCAGCGCGATCGCTGAGGCGTTCAAACGCGGCGCTGAGACTTTCTTCATAGCACTGCACCAACTCCGCTTGCGGCATCTCGCCGCAGAGCGTGCAGCCCAACTCCAAAAGATACAAGTCGCCCAACTCGACCGTGATCCCGTCAAGCGCGCAGGAGAGCTGCGCCTCAACGCGTGCCATATGCGCCGCAATGGTGTCACGATCCTCAAGCGTCGCCAGTACACCGCTAAAGTGCCCAAGCGACAGCATCGCCTCATCAAACTGCGCGGCGAGGTCGGTGCTAACGCGCACGGGCGGCTCTGGCGGAAGCGCATTGGGAATAAAAGCGCTACGAGCGTGGTTCAGAATCTGAAGCGAGACGGTGCGTCCTTGAGAGGTTCTCTGCATAGGCTAAACGAAATGAATCAATCAGCTAATTCTACAGAAGCACCACCTCGTTAAGCGCTAATCTAAGGTATCGAGGCAGTATCAACTTACGTCATCAGCATGGATACCATGCTCTCGCAAGCCCGTCGATCAGAAGTTGTCTGCACAAAGCGCGCAAAAAAAGACACCCAGCACCGATCAAAGTCACAGACTCTGAGCACTGGGCGTCAAGGAGCGAATCGAGGCGCTCGCCCGAACCGAGCGGTAGAGCAAGCGCTCACGCTTCGTTAGCTCTTCATCACCTCCATCCCAGCCACACGGCCAAAGACCAAGCAGTCCAAAATGGCCACTGTGCCGAGGCGTACCGCGCCATGCACGAGTGCGCAGGCTTCACCCGCCGCGAATAGATGCGGAATCGGTTTGTCGGTACGCACATCGAGCACACGCGTCTTTTCATCGGTGACGAGTCCGCCCATGCAGTGATGCACCTTGGGCTGGAGCTCACCCGCAAACCAAGGCCCCTCGGTGAGCGGCACCTGATCATTATTGATATAGCGACTCCAGACGGGGTCTTTCTTGCTCTTTACCACCTCGTTGAATTCCGTGATGGTCTTTTTGAGCGCGGCTTCATCAATGCCCATTCCTTTGGCAAGCGCTTCGAGCGTATCGAACCGCTCGATGCATTTACGGTTCATCAGGTCTTCCAAGCGACCAGGACGCTCCTTACGGAAGATCTTCAAGTTCGCTTCGTTGCAAATTGCGTAGCAGCGCTTACCGTTTTGCTGCTCAATAGTGATCGCATCCGCGCGCACCTTACGGTTAGCGAGCTCGTTGACAAAGCGCAGCCCTGCGGCATTAACCCAGAGACCATGCTCAGCGGCCGCTTGCTGGTTAAATTGCCACCCCGTACCCATGCCTTTTTCATGGGGATTGCCCCAAGGACCGCACTGAATCCAGTCGTTTTGCACCTGTAGCGCCCCAATGGCACTTGTTTCGCGCCAGAGCTCTGCGGTTGCGCCAGGTTGATTCGTTGTATCGAGCTTTTCGTTGAGCTTGGGATCTTGCCACATACGGTATGCAAGGTCCGCGCCGAACCCGCCATACGCAAGCACCACACCTTTGGTGGCTTTCAGGTATTTCACACGGCCCGATTGAGCATCGGGGAATTTGTAGCCTTCTCTGACCATCAAGCCTTCTACCACGCCGGTCTTGGGATTACGGAGAATACGCTCCACAAAGACGCGGTTGCGTAACACGACGCCCAGCGCCTTGCACTTCTCGAGCTCCTTAATCACAATGCCCGCACCCGTCCCCTCTTTCGTCGTGACATAGCGCGGCACCGAGTGACCGCCCTCCTGACCAATGGCGTCAGGAAGGAACTCAACGCCAAGCTCGTTAACACACCACTCGTAATTGGAGAGCGCCTTCTCAGCCATGAACCGCACCTTAGCGGTGGAGTTCATGTAGTTGCCCGCCTTGAGGATGTCCTTGGTAAGAAGTTCCACACTATCTTCAATGCCCGCTTTCTTCTGCTGAGGGCAGCCCGTAGCCACCATGAGGCCGCCATTGATCACGGAGTTGCCACCGTAGGTGCGCATCTTTTCGAGTACAACCACATCTGCACCGAGCTTTTTCGCTTCAATCGCAGCAGCCAAGCCCGCAAAGCCCGAACCGATGACGAGCACATCGTGGGTCTCATCCCACTTCGCTGGCATTTCGGTCACTTCAGCAGCGGCAACGCCCGAGAGCATCGCAGCACTGCTTGCGATCGTGGTCCCTAAAAAACGACGACGAGAAATTTCTGACATAGTCAACTCCTTCGAAGCTCAAACACGGTGTCTCGCAGGAGATTCTGCGAGTAAACCTCTGAGTCTCCATTACCTAGACTAAGTCTTTTTGATTCACCCACATTGATTAATATCAAGGTATTAACCAACAGATTATGTAGGGTTTTCACTATGTGCGCTAAACGCAACTCGCAGTGGCGTTCGCAGTGAGATAAAAGAATTTGGGTTTTATGTGCTGTCAGCAAAAAGTATGCGTCGCGCTTGCATCCTCACCAAGTGCGCAAAGAAAAAGCGCCCAAGCCGGGGGCGGCACTTCGTGAGCGGCGCGGAGACAACATGCTTAACCTGTACAAACAGGCAGATCTTGGGAGGACAAGGAGCGCAAACGCATCACGCAGAAAGCACTCTCTCGTCAGAATATCGGGGGCTCCCAAAAAAAGAACCGCTACGAAGTTTGCCGCACACCCGGCCCGTGCGCAGAGGGTAATGCATGAGGGTGTTTCGCACGAGGCACTCCATCCCAAGTACGCCTCTAGTGTGCGCTTACCTCTGCATTCCGAAGACAGCCTGACCAAAGCTCCCATTGCTAGCAAAAAAACGTAAAGGTAGGCAGAAGGAGACGAACGCCGCGACCAACTGGCGAAAGCCTGCCTTTGTGAGCAACGGGAAAACTGCCTTCAGTATTGAAGTCTACTGAGCGCAACGCCTGCTATCTACCTCCCGATGGAGGTAATAAGAGCAGGTGCGGCTTGGAAAAGCGTGAAAAAAGCCGTGTTGACGAAGTTTCAAAACCCCTAGTTCGTAATGTAAATTTTGTTCACCGAAAGTCGTTAGGATAGACGCTTGCTAGTAGAATTAGCCACAACTTGGCGCTAGTGTGCACAGTCGTCAAGCGGTTTCCCCAATGCCTCCCTTCTCCGCGCCCACTTGGTAAGCAGGGCAGCAGGAGGGTTTGTGACAACGACTATCGATTCTCAGAAAGGACGTCAATGTCTTTAACCACGTACACGCCATTAGTGTCCGTTATCGTGCCCACGTATAACTGTGAGCACTACATTAGAGAGGCGTTAACCTCGCTCATTGGGCAAACTTACCGTCACCTAGAAATTCTGGTTGTTGATGATGGCAGCCATGACGGCTCGCTTGCGAGCATGCTCGCGTTCGCAGCGCAGGACCGTCGAATTCGCATCATTTCTCATGCCAATAAAGGGGTTTCTGGTGCGCGCAACGCCGCGCTTGATGCGGCGAGCGGCGAATTCATTATGTTTTTGGATTCAGACGACACCTTCAAGGTCGAGGCGGTGGAAAAGCTTGTTGCTGCAATGCTGGCACGCGACACGTCGGAGACGGCTATTGATCTAGCGCTCATGGGCCGTCATTCTGTTGCAGCGGGCCGCTCGCTGCCCAAAAATGATGGTGATTTTATTGATCGACTCCCCTACGGGGCGACTTCACTCACCGCAAAGCTTCTCGCTGCGCTACCCTTTGCAGTGCAGCACTACATCTATCGTCGCGCCACACTCACTCGCCATCACATTCGTTTTCTCGAAGGTGTCTTGAACGAGGACGTGGGTTTTGGGGACAAGTGTCTGCTCGTCTCTCAGCGCATCAGCGTTGTGCATGAACGGCTTTTCAACTACCGGCTGCTTGCCAATTCCATCACCGCCGAGCTCGATCAACATCGGGAGCGACATATTGAGAGTCTTTTGGCCAACCTGCTTGAGGTACTCGCTTGGCTGAGAAACGTACCCGAGAGCGAGCGCAACCAAGCACTGATTAGACCGCTACTCGAAGTCCGAACCGATGTGATCTTTACTAAACTTGCGGCTCTCCCCAAAGAGATGCACGACGCGCTCAGCGAGCGCATCTGTCGCGAACTCTCTACGGAGCCGATGCTCAAGCGTATGCTTCCCGTGCGCTATGGTTTTGGCGGTCTGAGAATCGACGTACGGCGCACCTTTAAGCATGAGCAGCCGAGCGTGCTTCTCACCGTCTCACTATTTGGACAGAAGCTCTTTAAACACAACTCTCCGCGCCTCAGTCGCCTCAAAGTATTTGGAGGCGAGCGATGACCTCAGCCAAACCGCTCATCTCTGTGATCATGCCGCTTTTCAACAAAGCGCCATATGTGGGTGAGGCAATTGAAAGTGTGCTCGCGCAGACTTATGAAAACTGGGAGCTCATCATCGTTGATGATGCAAGCTATGACCGCTCACGCACTGTGGCGCAGCGCTACACGAGCAATCGCATCCGCATCGAGGCGCTTGCGACCAACTCGGGTAGCCCCTCACGACCGCGTAACGTCGCGCTCTCGCTTGCGAGCGGAAAATACTTTCTTCCGCTTGACGCGGATGATCTATTAACACCAGATTGTCTGAGCCGCATGGTAGACGCCGCTGAAAGGGGGTTGGGTGACGTGATCACCTGCCAAGCCACCTATTTTGGGGAGGCGTCCCCACCCACTAAGCATCCGCCCATTGCGTCTCGCGAGCAGATGCGCCATGGCAACGTGGTCTACAACACCTCACTCTGCCGCGTGAGCGACTGGCAGCGCTACGGCGGCTATGACGAGTCACTGCTCACGTTCGAAGAAGATTGGGCATACTTTCTCAACTATGTCGATGAGGAGCGGTTTTTCTACCATATCCCTGAGCCGCTCTTTTACTATCGGCAACTTGCCAATAGCCGCAATCATCAAATTACCCACAATCGAGCGGCACGACGCCAGTCCTTGGAGCGCATTCGAGCCAAACACCCCGCGCTCTTTGCGGAAGCGCCTTGGTTTGAGGTTAGCCTCCCAGATCGACTCCGCGTGGCGATCTACGCGCTTTTTCATAGCAAGGTCTCGACACGCAAGCGGCTTCTCGAGTGCGCCGAACCCAAGCTCCCCATGACATCTGCGTCGCGCATTGCGCTCGCTGTAGCCGCTGGCAATGGCACGCCCGAAGCGCTCTGTGGACTCACGGCAATGCTCGATGAGCTCCCAACGCTTGGTTTTGCGGCGCTTGTGCTCTCGGGTACGGCTGAAACCGAACACACAGCAGCATTATTAGAGAAAGCCACGGCATTGGGGCTCGATGCTCGCTTTGCGCAGCTCGCAGCACGTGCGAGCAACCCGCTTCATGAGGGCGCAGTGCTAGCAAAGCAATGCCTCGCCGCAGACTGGATTCTGCTTCTTGATGGGCGCGAAACACTCTGTGCTCCGCCAAACGCCCTCAAGAGCGTGACGGCCAATTCGCGCGCTGCGCTCCTTTGGATTGCTCCAGCCACAGAAAGCGCTGTGAGCGCGCGGCCCCTCATTCGTGCAACGGACTACGTTGGGATTGACGCTTACAATAACGTGGTCTATGTGCATCATCCACATCGCACACTCACTGTGGATCAGCTCTCTGTGAGAGCGATTGCCGCTGAACATTAAAGGGCTTCTCATGACGACCGCCAACTCACCACGTTTTGGTATTGTGATTCCGATTTACAACACCGCCCCCTATATCGCTGAATGCATCCGTTCGCTCAAAGCGCAGCAGTACAAAGATTTTCTCGCTGTCTGCGTCGACGATGGCTCTACTGACGGCAGCCACGAGGCGCTCAACGAGGCGGTTGCAGGAGATGAGCGTTTCCTGATTTTAGAGAACCCCCACCTGGGCGTTTCCGCAGCACGTAACCGCGCGCTCGAAGAAATTAAGCAACGGCGCCTTGACTATGTCGCCTTTCTCGATAGTGACGACATTGTTGAACCCACGTGGCTCTCCGACTATGCGGTAGCCATCCAAGCAGCGATGAAGGTGGGCGTTGCGCTTGATTATGGTGTTTGTGGTGCAAAAAAACTACTACGCACAGGCTACCAACAGGTCTATCAGGATTGCGCCCAGCATGCGCTCGGGCGTGACGAGGCCATCCGTGAGTTTGTCAAAACTGATGAAGCGTTCAACTTTCGCACGAATCAAACGAGCTTTCTCGGTGGAAAAGTCTTTCGTCTCGCTGCGCTGGGTGACGTTTACTTCCAAAGTCCCGTTGACGGCGTCGAAGATCAGGCCTTCGTGCTCGAGATGTTGCTACGCATTGAGCGCGGCGTGATGCTTGAGCAGCAGAACTACATTTACCGCAGGCGGCGCTCTTCGCTCAGTATGGAACACGCTCACAATACGCAGTTAGGATGGCTCTACCTTAAGTTTACGCAACGACTCCCTTGCACAGGGTCACTGGCTAGGGGGGTATTCACCCGTACGCACGAACTTTGGTGGGCGCAGATGCGTACGCTTTCGATGCAAAAAAGCCCGTTTTATGCCGAATGGGCGCGGTTTGGCCTTGCCTTGGAAAACTTAGGTCGATCAACCAGCATGAATATGCAACAGAGAAAGCGCCACCTTCTCAATCGGCTTCATCTGCTCAGAGGGTTTCTCGCACTAAAGCGCCGCTTCGGCGATGGCGATTACCGAATTGACCGTATCAGTGAGCCGCTTAACGAAGACGCCCTCTTCCCATAAAGCCGTGCAAGCGCGGTGAGAGCAAGATTTGCTATAGACTCTGCTACGCAGCATAACTCAGCCTAGCGCAGCGCCACAACGAGGAGAACGACTCCGATGAATACTTACCAAGCCCCCCTGATTCGAATCATCGACGATGACGCATCATTGCGCGAAAGCACACGACTGCTTCTCGAGACTTTGGGTTGGGAAGTGCAGACCTATGAAAGCGCGGTGGAGTTTCTCGCGAGCGATCGGCTCCTGCGCCCAGGTTGCCTCATCCTTGACGTACGCATGCCCGAGATGACGGGGCTCGAACTTCAGCAAACACTCGTACGCCGTGGGTGCTCACATCTTGCGATCATCTTTCTTTCTGCGCACGGCGATATTCAAATGGCTGTACAGACCATGCGGCACGGTGCGGTGGACTTTTTAGAAAAGCCCGTTGAACCTCATCAACTGCTGCAACGCGTCACCATGGCCGTGGCCAAGACACTTCAAGAAAGCGCCCGCGCTGATGAGCTCGCGCAGCTTAAAGCGCGCGTGGAGAAACTCTCTGCGCGTGAGCGCGAGGTGGCTGAGCTCATTGCCAATGGGTTGAGGAATAAGCAAATTGCGCGTGAGCTCAACATCGAAGAGAGTACCGTGAAAATGCACCGCGCTAACGCCATGGCGAAACTCGCGGTCAGCACCCCAGCTGAGTTAACCCGCATCTTTACCACGCTCGAAATTTTGGCCGAGAACGCATAGGCTAGCGCCGCCAAAACACTAACGTGATTCATCAAACTGGCTGACTAGCGGCAAAAGATCAAAAAGCTCCTCAGAGAATTCCTCGGGATCAGCACTCGCCATAAACGCCTCAAAACTTGGCAGAGACTCGACCGCAATATCTGGGGCGCGCCAGCGTTTCTCAAAAGGAAAGTGCAGTGAACTGCACTCGGGCTTTTGTATTCGCCGCGTGCGAAACGGGATACAAAGTTTTTCCCAAGCGCAATATTCTCCCGCCTCGTCCGTGCCAGCAACATTCTCAAACGAGAGCCCTTCATTGCAAATGAGCCAATGATCATAGGGACGTATGTAGGAGAGACAACGACACTCACCGCTCGGTGTGCGCACGAGATTGAGCCGAGCGTAAGAGACCACATCGTGCTTTGAGCGAGGAAGGCTAAAGGAGTGCCGCAGAATGTGCGGCACATAGAGCTGATCCACATCAATTTTGATGAGCCACTCGCCTTGAGGGATCTCTGCGAGCACAGCGTTGTAATAGGCAGCGAGGGTATTTTCATAGGCGAGCTCCCCTGTTTGGTAGCGTGGACTCATCGCTGGCTCCACCTCGTAGGGGTAGCAAACAGGGCGAAAGCCAGGGTGCACACGGCAGAAGTCGTGCACAAAGGCAACGGTACCGTCATCCTCTTCACTAGGCGCGAGGTTGTAGCCAATCACACCGCGATCGATCGCTGGCAGAATACTCTCAAGCGAAGCGGCAATCGTGCGAATCTCGTTTTTCACTCGGATAAACGCCCAAGGACGAACAGGCCGAAATACCCGCTCAAGCCCAAGCGATTGCTCAAAGCGACGCGAAGAAACAGAAACAACGTCATTCGAGGCTTTGATCTTTTCTCGAGTCGCATGGAAAATGAACTTGGGCCAGAAGAGTTTAACAATGGGCAGTAGGCGAAAATACATGGGTGAGCATCCTGGGTAGCGGCAGTCTAGTCGGGCTTGCGTGAGGTGTAAGCCCCGCGTCTCGCGCACTTTAGCAAATGCGCGCTAATAGTACAAAGTGCGTCCATCCAGCCAACAAGATCTACGCTTTTAAACCTCACGCAGACAAGGACGAAGCAAAACGCGAGTGCGAGACTCAGCGCTTGACGCGTCGAAGAAAAGCGCTACCTCGCTGCCCCCTGCAATAGAAAAAGGATAATCCCAAGAGCATGACCCGCCGCCAATTCATACACTTACGGCGACTAAAGCGCTCTTTGCGCGCCACGTCGCGCAGCAGCGGCGCAAAGCGACTTGCATAGGGTGTTTTGCGTAAGTACTCGTAGTAGAACACATCCGTAAAATTGGGCGTGCTGTACGCCGCTTCCCATGGCTTATGGGAACCCGTATAGTGGATGATCTTCGCCTCGCGAAGCCCCAGCTTCGGGTCAGCGATCGCATCGATACTCATCAAGTTATAGCGCTTATCCACCGTCTTGATCCGTCCTTTCATCACGATGTTTAGCGCATCCTGATCTTGGAAAGTGAGATTTTCGCCAAACAACTGAGTCGTCTCAAAGAGCTTCGCAGTGATGCCCTCACGGCGCATTCCTTCGGTGTCAAAGAGCAAGACACCCGCATTGACGTAAGGCTCATCCTGCGTCAAGCCTAGCGCAGGACGCGGACCCATGCCGTGCATAAAGTTGTCATGCACGCCCGCCATCAGCGCCCCCTCCATATTCAGCTGCCAGAGCTCTCCCAAATCTCCAACAACCACCGTATCGGCGTCTAGATAGAGCACGCGCGCCACATGCGGGAGGAGCTCTGCTACGAGGTAGCGAAAATAGGTCTCCACAGAAATCCGCTCGATCACGCGAGTGAAGTGAGAAAACTTATCGGCATCCACCGTCAGAAATGTTAGCATCGCATTCGGATGCTCATTGAGCAGTCCACGCAACATCTCCCGATCCTGGGAGCTCAAATCGTTGCAAACGACATGCACACGCAGAGGGTGCAACGGGTTGTTGAAGAGAAGTGAACAGAGTGATACGGCAAGGTGTGGCACATAGCATGCGTTCACACAATACAAAATTTCCATCGATTTATTACAAGGTTATACAGCGTTTGTTGGCGCGTCATTATAGCGATAACCGCCTATCGTTTCTGCGTTTTTTATAAAAATTCGCGCTGAAACCACCCCCCCCCCGAGCTCACTATCACCACACATCCCCGCTCTCATCGAACATCACAACCGTTTGACTCAACTTAAAATCATGTCTTGATCTTGAGGACGCAATCTGTCATGATTAAATCGCCTCAAAAATTGATCCATCAAGAGCCTCCAATCGCTTTTGGAGAAGCTCAGTCATGCCTCGCTTTGCGCTCATCGACGGAAATTCGTTCTACGCCTCGGTTGAACGGATCTTTCGCCCCGATCTCGCTAACCGTCCCGTCATCGTGCTCTCAAACAATGACGGTTGTATTGTTGCGCTCACCCGTGAAGCTAAAGCGCTAGGCTTTGCGCGGGGGCAGCCGTTTTTCAAAATTGAAGCTCAAGTGCGCCGCGCGGGTGTTGCGGTTTTCTCAAGCAATATGCCGCTCTATGAGCGGATTTCCGCGCAGATGATGGCGACCATTGCTCAGGAGGTTCCCGCCATCGAGGTCTACTCCATTGATGAGTGCTTTGCGGATCTCACCGGCGTCTATGGGCTGTCGCCCACGGAACATGGCACGCGCATTCGAAATCGCGTACTCGCCGAAGTGGGCATCCCCACCTGTGTTGGGATTGCACCCACCAAGACGCTTGCCAAACTTGCCAACCATCTGGCGAAAAAGTTTTCGTCCTTCCACGGGGTGCTAGATTGGGAGGCGCTTGGCGCAGAGAGCCAGCACAAAGCGCTCGCTTGGGCGAGCATCGATGAAGTCTGGGGCATTGGGGGCGCGATGAGTACGCGGCTAAAAGCCATGGGCATTCAGCACATTCTTGACTTTGTGCAGATGGACACGATTGCTGTGCGAAAGGCCTTTGGCGTGGTCGGCACACGGCTGCAGCGTGAACTCATGGGAGAGGCGTGCCTGCCTTTTGTGTCCGTAGCGCCCAAACAAAAGCGCATTGGACGCTCGAGAACGTTTGGTGCGCCCGTGCGTGAGCGCGACGCACTCATTGCCGCAGCAGCCACCCACGTGGCCGATACCTGCCAGCACCTCCGAAAAGAAGGCTCTGCCGCGACACGCTTGACACTAACCTACCAAACCAACCCATACCGAGCCGATGAACCTCAGCACTCGGTGCTACGCACAAGGACACTTGCGCGCCCGACACAAGATACGTGCGAGCTCACGGGCGTGGCCACGGAGCTGATTGCGGAGAGTTTTCTCTCTGGGCACGCCTATCGGCGGCTCGGCATCGAGCTCGACGGGCTTGTTGACTTCGATCCGCTAGCAGAAACCACAGCGACATCGCTTTTTGATGACCCGCACGTGCTCGCTGAACGCGCTAGGCGACAGACCCTCATGCGCGTCATAGATACGATCAATGCCCGATATGGCGAAGGGAAATTAGCGAGCGCCGCCACAGCGCTCTCCTCTGCGTGGCGTATGCGCCAAGCGCATCTGAGCCCGTACCACGATCTCAGCGACCGAGATTCGGTGGCGCAACTCACGCTCGCGTTTTAGGTCGCGAGCAGCGGTGAAAAGCTAGTGCCCCTCTACCACCAAGTCTGAATTGAGCGTATCAAATCGAGAGATGTCGTCTTCGATAGCAAAAATGAGCGATTCGCTTGCGTCCGAGGGGTGGAGTTCGTGCCACTTCATGGCGTACTTAAGCGCTTCGCGCGGGCGGCCAAGGAACCGTAGTGGATAGGTAATCACGTGGTTCCATTCAATATTCTCTTTGCCCTCTTCTTCGACACTTTTGAGAATATCGATCTCAGCGAGCGCAAGCTCACGGCTATTGTGGTCGAGCGTGCGCTTTGAAAGAATCGCTTCATAGGCTGCGGCCACAGTAAGCGCGTAGTAGAGATCTTTGTTGCGGCGAGGATGGTGATGAAAGGCGTGAAGGAGTTGCTCCCCGGCCTTGGCCGTAACCGCATGGCGAGACTCGACAATGATGGCATAGGCATCCTCGGGCTGCCCTGCGCGCACATACCATTCAATCGCGTAAGGGAGCGCACGGCCGTCGTAACCGATGACATGATAGGCAAAGGCCATGCGGCGCAACCAAAGCGGATCCTCTTTGCCCGCGTCTTTTTGCGCAAGCAAAATGGCCACAGCGTCCAGCACCCCTGCCTTATCCACGAGCCCTGAATGCGAAACGCCCCCTTCGCCAAAAATGCCAATCAGCCCGCGAACAAGCGCCCGAGTGAGCATCACGCGGTAGTCTTTTTCCTCGTCGGGGAGCTCATCCAAGCGGTTTAGCGCTTCCTTATAGCGATCCTCAGCAATCAGGCGATCAATCTGCTCGAAAAACTCCTCTCTCTCGTCCTCCGTCAGCGGAACCGGATCTGGCGTTGTATTAAGCGTACGCTCTAGGCCGCTCGGGCGACGATTGTCATATGGGTTGGTCATAGGAAATGGGTGTTGGGCGTGATATCGAGTGTAAAGCGAA
Source organism: uncultured Sutterella sp. (assembly GCA_902463725.1). GTDB lineage: Bacteria > Pseudomonadota > Gammaproteobacteria > Burkholderiales > Burkholderiaceae_F > Sutterella. Next base: position 50,124 of record CABQGK010000014.1, read on the forward strand.
AGCGCTGAGTCGGTGCACATAAGGGCGCACAGCTCAAGCGGGTGCGTCTCTGCGCACTAGTGGCAATAAGTATACTCATTTTCAAGCGCCAAAAACCTGCTCCTTAATTCCCATAGCGCATGCAGACAAAACGCAGAAAAATAGCGGCGCGTGCTACGCCCTAAAAATCCGGTAATTGTCAGGATTTCAACAAATGTACTGGCCTTATTGATAGAGCGTGATGCTAAATACCGCGGCGCTCGATGCTGCGCCCCGTCAGCGGATTTTCTTCAGCACGTAGTGCTCAGCCAACTCATCCGTGACGGCGGAACCATCTGCGTCAAGCAGCCGCAACTGACCGAGCTCAGCGCGGATCATGTAGGGTTGCGGATCGGTGTCGTCAGTCAGAATCAGAATGCCCTTCTTGTAAACCCAACGCCCTGAGCTCTTGAAAACGTCTTTGGTTCCTTGGTAACGGTCGACCGTTGTGAAGGTTCCGTCCGCATGAATGTGGTAAGTCGTATCAATACCCTCGCAGTCCGCGCAGGGCAGCACCCCTTCGTAGGTGCCTGGCACTTCTTCGAGCGTCGCTAACTGAACCTTACTCGCGGTAATAGCAGCCGCAGTCGCTTGCAAGACGTTACCCGAATCTTTTATGGCACCGCTCTCGACCGTTTTGCATCCTGCTAGAACCAAGAGTGCCCCCATTAGGGTTGCGGCCAGTGCGGTTTTAGACGACGTCAACGCAAAATTCGGCATGAGTTGCTCCTCGGAAGATTGATGAGAGATGGGCGTAATCCGAAAGGAATACTCTCAGAGTGGCGCGCACTTCGCAAGGCGCGAAACACATTGTTTCCTCTTTCGCGATTTGTCGAAGAAAGATGGGGGTCAAAAGGACAAGCCGAGGGATGGGAGATGGGGCTGTTGGGGAAAGTAGCGCCGCCAGGAAAAACAGTGGGCGGATAGTTTCCTATCCACCCACTGGATCACAGGAGGGTAAAAAAGCTCCCTGCCCTCCTGCGATCTTAGCCGAGCGCTTTACGCGCGTTGAAGAACATTCTCATCCAGCCAGAGAGCATGCTCCAGTCTGAGGGAATCCAGCTGAGCTGGTTAACCAAGTGACTGCGCTCCGGATGAGGCATCATAATTGTATACCTTCCGTCATCTGTCGTAAAGGCCGTCAAGCCGCCAGCGGAACCATTGGGGTTAAACGGATAGGTTTCGGCGGGCGAGCCGTCTGGCATGACGTAGCGCGCTGCGGCACGCGCGAAGGTCGCGTCCGACGGGGAGAGGAACGAAACGCGTCCCTCACCGTGAGCATTGACGATCGGCATGACGCTACCGGCCATCCCCGTAAAGAAGATCGAGGGGCTCTCGAGGATCTCTACGTTAACCAGGCGCGCTTCGAACTGCTCACTTTCGTTACGCAGGAACTGCGGCCAATGCGAGGCTCCAGGAATCAAATCCCGTAGCTGACTCATCATCTGGCAGCCGTTACAGATCCCAAGCCCAAACGTATCGGGCCGCGCAAAGAACGTCTGGAACATCTCTAAAAGTCGTTCGTTATAGAGCACGGTCTTGGCCCAACCGCCGCCTGCACCAAGCACGTCCCCATAGGAGAAGCCCCCTGCGCACGCAATACCCTTAAAGCCCGATAGGTCACTGCGGCCCGAGAGCAAATCCGTCATGTGCAAGTCGTAGACATCAAAACCTGCACGCGTAAAGGCCGCGGCCATTTCGTGCTGGCTATTGACACCCTCTTCGCGCAAAACAGCCATCACGGGGCGAGCGCCCGTCGCAATGTAAGGGGCCGCTGGATTTTCGTTCACATCAAAGCTGAGATGATGGAAGAGCCCATGGTCTGTGGGATCGGCAATACGGGCAAACTCCTGGTCTGCGCACTTGGGATTATCGCGGCGGCGCGCAATGGCGTGCGAAACCCGCGTCCAAGCCTCTTGCATCTCTACGCGCGAGAGATTGAGGATCTCGTCGCCAAAGCTACTCACGACGAGATCGTCGTTCGGCGTCACACTACCGATGAAGTAACTATTGTCGCCCAAGCCATACTCGTGCATCACACGGTTGACTTCACGCAACTGCTCAAAGGGCACCGTCATCAACATACCGAGCTCTTCATTAAAGAGCAGTCGGACGACATCCTTTTCCTTAAGCGCCATCGAGGTGATGTCAAGCTTGAGCCCGCGGTGCGAGCACATGACCATTTCCGCGGCAGCGGCAAGCAAGCCCCCGTCCGAGCGATCATGGTAGGCATAGAGAAGTCCTGCCGCCTTGAGTTGACGAACTGCCGTGAACGCTCGCATGAGCATATCGGGGTGCTCAACGTCAGGGGCCTCATCCCCAAAGGACTGAACCACTTGCGCGAGAATCGAGCCACCCATGCGGCAGCGGCTACGCCCAAGGTCCAAGAAAATCACCACTTGCTGCCCGGGCGGAATCTCGGGCGTGAGGCTCTTGGTGACATCGTTCACAGGGCCCGCAGCCGAAACAATGAGGCTCACGGGCGAGGTCACGGATTTTTGCGTCTCACCATCGCGCCACGTGGTGCGCATCGAGAGACTATCTTTACCCACCGGGATGGAAATCCCAAGCGCTTGACAGAAGTCGCTTGCCGCTTTGACCGCGTCAAAAAGTCGGGCGTCTTCGCCGGGTGCTCCACACGCAGCCATCCAGTTGGCCGAAAGTTTAATCGATGGGAGCGGCACGTCCGCCGCGCAGATATTGGTAATCGCCTCCCCAATAGCCATACGCGAGGCGGCTGCGGAATTAATGATAGAGAGCGGCGTACGTTCCCCCATCGCCATCGCTTCACCGCGATTCGTCTCAAAGCCCAAGGCGGTCACCGCGCAGTCTGCTACAGGGAGCTGCCAGGGACCGACCATCTGGTCGCGCACGGTGAGCCCCCCCACGGCTCTATCGCCAATCGTAATCAGGAACTGTTTACTCGCCACAGTCGGATGCTCGAGTACTTTGAGCGCAGCCTCCCTCACACTCAACGTCTCGGGCATGACAAAGGGGGCAAGCGCCACAGTCTCATGCGTGACGGTGCGATGCATGCGCGGGGTCTTCCCAAGCAGCACGCTCATCGGCATATTCACCGCGTCGGTCTCGCCCTCACGGGTAAGCTTGAGCCGATCTTCCTCGGTGATTTCACCGAGCACCGCAAAGGGGCAACGCTCACGCTCGCAGTACGCACGGAACGTTTCGAGCCCAGCGGGGTCGAGTGCAATCACGTAGCGCTCTTGGCTTTCGTTACACCAGATTTCGAGCGGGCTCATGCCACTCTCTTCGACGGGGATTTTCCCCATGTCAAACGTGGCCCCGCGCCCTGAGAGATCCGCGAGCTCGGGCATGGCGTTGGAGAGGCCGCCCGCGCCCACGTCGTGAATCGCCAGAATGGGATTCTCTTTACCCATGCTTGCACAACGGTCAATGACTTCCTGCGCGCGACGCTCCATCTCTGGGTTGCCACGCTGCACGCTATCGAAGTCGAGCGCCTCGGCGTTTGCGCCCGTGGCCATCGAGGAGGCAGCGCCGCCGCCAAGGCCAATACGCATCCCTGGCCCCCCCAGCACAATGAGCAAGCTGCCCACGGGAGGCACCGCTTTTTTCGTTTGATCGTCGCGGATATTGCCAATCCCCCCAGCAATCATGATGGGCTTATGGTAGCCGTAACGGGTACCCGCGACATTGGCTTCGAACGCACGCCAGTAGCCGAGAATATTGGGGCGGCCAAACTCGTTATTAAAGGCTGCACCACCGAGCGGACCCTCGACCATAATCGAGAGCGGCGTAGCAATGCGCCCAGGCGCCCCATAGCGCGCACTCGACTTCTCGCCCGTCACCACATCGGTGTCGTTCTCATAGGGCTCAGGGAGCTCCTCCAAGTTAATGGCCGAGGTGGTAAAGCCCGTCAGACCCGCCTTCGGGCGCGCACCGCGCCCCGTAGCACCCTCGTCACGAATTTCGCCACCAGAGCCAGTAGAGGCACCAGGGAACGGCGAAATTGCGGTGGGATGGTTGTGCGTTTCAACTTTAAAGACCGTATGCGTGAGCTCTTCACGCGGCTCAAAAAAGCCTGGCGTGAGGTCAAATTCACGCGCGCGAGCGTAGAGGCGCTTCACTGGCGCACCCTCAAAAATCGCAGCATTATCCGCGTAGGCCGTAATCGTCCCTTGCGGAGCGGCCTTGTGCGTTGCGCGAATCATGCCAAAGAGCGTCTCGTCTTGCGCTTTCCCGTCGATCGTCCAGCTCGCATTGAAAATCTTGTGTCGGCAGTGCTCCGAGTTCGCTTGCGCAAACATCATGAGTTCGACGTCAGTCGGGTTACGCTTAGCGCGCACAAAGGCCGCGACCAAATAGTCGATCTCATCGTCCGAGAGAGCAAGCCCCATCTCTGCGTTTGCCACGACGAGCGCGTCGCGCCCGCCCGCGAGCACATCCACAGAACTCATAGGTTTACCCGCCAGGTCGCGGAAAAGGATTTCCGCATCAAGGTCACCGACGGGCATCACCGATTCGGTCATACGGTCATGCAAAAGCGCGGCGAGTGCATCGACCTCCGTCTGCGAGAGCGCTCGGTTGGCGCTCACGCGATAGATCGTCCCACGCTCAAGACGCACCACACTCGCAATGCCGCAGTTGTGCACGATATCGGTGGCCTTACTTGCCCAGGGCGAAATAGTTCCCAGGCGCGGCACCACCACAAGTTCAACGATAAAAGGCGCCGCTTGAGCAGGCGCCTCGGCCGCATCCCCGTAGGAAAGGAGTGACGTGAGACGCGTATGCTCCTCAGTGCTCAACTCAGAAGAGAGCTTCACATAATGCACAAACGTCGCGGAGAGATCGGTCACGACCGAGACGGTCTTCTGAAGGTTTGTGAGCAGTCGATCCTTACGAAAGCTCGAGAGGGCCGAAGGGCCATAGATAGGCAGAACTGACATGGTGCCGGCAATTCCTTATGTGAGACGCACAGCTGCCGCTGCGCGCTCGAAAATGAAAAAAAGAAAGGCTGAAAACTCGTCGCTTTGACGTCGTAAGCCAAAGCAGAAAGAGGAGACGATGGAGGCACACAATCGGCTTCTCTTTCAACTCTGGTCGTATCACTATGGCAACCGGCGTGAGTCTGAAGCACCTCCAGTAAGGAAAGGGAAAAAGGGGTGAAGCGGGATGGCGGACTTCGAATGAAGCTCCCTCCCCCGCCGCGCAGGAGCGTGCCTGCGATTATACAAGGTCAGCCGTAGCGTGCGTGTCGCACCCCGCCAAAAAACATCGGGCTGCTCACCCTCAGCACTGAGAGCTAGCAGCCCGAATGGTTCAGAGGCGCATCGACTTACGCAACGACCTGACGCTCACGGCGCATGAAATGTAGCACCGTGGTGAGCACTAAGAGCGAGCCCACTGCCGCAGCTAGCGAAAGTATGAGGTTACCGTGTGTGAAGCCCGCCACGGCGTAGCCGATAAACGAGCAGAACGCCACAAGCAAACTATAGGGTAGCTGCGTTGAGACGTGCTCCATGTGGGTACAGCCTGAGCCAGCTGAAGAGAGAATGGTCGTATCCGAAATGGGCGAGCAGTGGTCACCAAAAACCGAGCCCGCGAGCGTGGCCGAAAGGCCCACGATCGTGAGCGCCGGGTCGATATGCTGCACAACCGGCACAACGATCGGCAGCAGAATACCGAACGTGCCCCAAGCGGTCCCCGTCGAGAACGAGAGGAACGCGGCGATCACGAAAATCATCGCCGGCAGGAACACGGACCAGTCCGCACCGCCACTCGTTACCAAGCTCTGCACAAAAAGCGGCGTCTGAAGCAGATCGCGGCACACACCCGAAAGCGTCCACGCAAGCACCAAAATGATGTTAGCGGGCAGCATCAGCTTCATACCTTCCACGAGACCCGTCATAAAGTCAGCAAAGGGCACCAAGCCGCGCGGCACATAAAGTAGGAACGCCACCACAAGCGCCCCAAACGACGCCCAAACGAGCGCAGGTGCAGCAGAGGCGTTACCCATTGCGCCACCGAAGGTGTGATGCGCAGGGTCCGTTCCCCAGTAGCCGCCCGAGTAAAGGAGCGCCAGCACCGCAAGCACAATCAGCGCAAAGATAGGCACCAACATGTCCATGACACGACCACGCGGATTGGACTTCGGGGGCTCAGCCGAGGTGCTCATCGCGGTGGACTCTTCGCCACGCAGGGCACGCTCTTCGCTCTCGCGCATCGGACCAAAGTCGTAGCCCGTCAACACGATAAAGAACACCATGAGGATGCCCAAGAGCGCGTAGAAGTTCCAAGGGATTGAGGCTACAAAGGCGGCCATATCGCTTTCAAAAACCGACGCACCCTTAAGTGACGAACCCACCGCAGCGGCCCAAGAGCTCACTGGAGCCACAATGCAGATCGGCGCAGCGGTTGAGTCAATAATGTATGCGAGCTTGGCGCGGCTAATCTTGTACTGGTCGCAGATCGGGCGCATGACCGTGCCGACCGTGAGGCAGTTAAAGTAGTCGTCAATAAAGATGAGCACCCCGAGCCCCGCGGTGGCCCCAAGCGCACTACGGCGTCCCTTGATCTTACCCACGGCCCATTTTCCGTAGGCTTTCGTGCCGCCCGACATCGCGACCACGTAGACCAAAGCACCCAACAAAGAGCAGAAGATGAGGATATTGAAGTCTACCTTATTGCCCATGGTGGTAAAGGCAGTCTCCAGTGTTCCCATGAGCACGTTACCACCCGTGCCGATTGTATAAATCAATGTGCCTGTGAGAATGCCCAGTACGAGCGAGGATAGAACCTCCTTCGTAATGAGCGCGAGCGTAATGGCGACGATCGGCGGAATGATCGATAGCCACCCTGCGTTAAACGGTTCCATGAATATGATCCTTTTTTGGAATGGCGGAGCATCTCAGCTTGATGTCGGGAATCGAATCCTTGTGGCACATCCAATAAGTCCACTTCATCGGAGAGGAAGGCGTAGCGCCAACCCTCCCCTTCTGGATCCAAGCACCATTTGCTACCACGAGAAAGGACGGAAACGTCAAAGGGATAGAGCAGATGGGTTGAACTGAAGGGCACGGGTGTACAGCAAGTCTCGAATTCCCCCGCCGCGTCCAGATAGCGACGGGTCTGATTGGGCTGAAACCACCGCAAAAACAAAGTTGCTAGTGAAAAGGCCGCAGACTAAGAAATGGGATGTCTTAGAGAGAATCACCTGAACCCAGACGATTTGCACCAAGACAGTGCGGCATTTTCGTTTTGGAGTTTACCAAGAGTTATTGAAACGTAACGAGACTTTTCGCTGGCACAACGAGAAAAAGAAGCGGGTATGGGGCGGAGACGCAAGAGAGCTAGAGGAAAACCCTTAAAGGCAATATTGCTGAGAGTGTCGTAAGGCTAAAATCGAGTGAGCAAGACAATGGCTGTTGTCCAAAAGCTTAGGGAATCTTTGGTTGGTTCCATTTCATAAGAAAGATTGAAGCAGAAGCGCTAGACCATATAACCGAGACAATGCAATGTAATTATCCTCAATAACTTTGCTGACGCTCCATCAGCTGAGATTGATTTCGTTTTTTTGTAATTGGCTTACTGAATTTCCTTGTAAAAATCTTACATTAGCGCAAGATTATTGTTCCACTCATAGGGCTTATTTACCCTCTATATAAGGTTGGGGCATATGTATCTCGATTGCATCATCCCGATCCCCGAAGCCAAAGGCCTAATTTCGGTGCATCATCAGAAGAAAATGACGGTCGTTTCGTACAAGGTTGAGCGGGTTTATAACCCCAAGACCCAGATGAGCGAACCGAAGCGTGTCATGATTGGTAAGGTGGTGGATGAGGAGAAGAGACTCATGGTGCCCAATGAAAATTTTTCCAAGTACTTCCCTGACATACCCTTGGATACGGCCAAAGAAGAGCCTGCTGAGCGCAGTAGTGCCATCAAGGCGGGGACGTTTCTGCTCTATGAGAAGATCATTCAAGACCTGCAGCTACACAAGCTGACGAAGAAGCACTTCGGCGATGACACTGGGCTTATGTTCGACTTGGTGTCGTACATGATCACGTGCGAGAGTAATGTCGCACAGCACTACCCAGACTACGCTTTCAATCACCCGCTCTGGACCGCTGGAATGCAGATCAAGAGCGACTCGACCGTGTCGCGGCTGCTGCAGAACATCAGCAAGGACCAGATCATGGCGTGGTTGGATGACTGGAATGCTTTGAGAGGACCGCAGGAGCGTGTCTACATTTCTTACGACTCCACGAACAAAAACAGCCAATCCGGCGACATCGATCTCGTTGAGTTTGGTCACCCCAAAGAAGATAAGGGCCTGCCAATTTTCAATACGGCCATTGCCTACGACCAAGACAACCGCATGCCGCTTTGGTATGACGTGTACCCTGGCTCGCTCAATGATGTTAGCCAGTTAACATCCGTCATCGACCAGATGCGGGAATACAACTACCGACACATTGGCATCATTTTGGATCGTGGGTTTGTCAGCCGCAAAAACATTGAGTACATGGATCAGCACGGCTTCAACTTCCTCATCATGATGAAGGGACCAAAGCAGGCGGCAGCAACCGTGATCAATCAAGTGCGAGGCTCGTTTGAGAACGACTTCGACAGCTACATTGAGGCCTACAAGGTCTATGCAACGACGATTCGGCACACCCTATACGAAGGAGATGCTGAGCTACGGTATTTCCACGTCTGCTACGACGAAGAAAAACGCTTCAAAGAACGCCGTAAGTTGGAGGAAGATGTCACGGCTCTACGCAAACTGCTCGAACAGCGTATCGGCACGCATTGGACGCTTGATGCTGTGTGCTCGCACTATTTCTCTCCGACCTACAGCACTCTGGAGGATTCCCCAAACCGAGTTCTCCTAGGCGTGACGCCAAAGAAGGATGTGATTGCACGGGAACTTGAACTTTGTGGCTACTTCTGCCTGATTTCGTCTGAGGAAATGACGGCGCGAGATGTTGTACATCTCTACAAAGGACGAGATGCAACCGAGAAGCTCTTTATGATGATGAAGACGTTTTTAGGTTCGGATTCTGAGCGTGTGCATTCGGCAGAAGCCCTTGAAGCAAAGGTGTTTTTGGAGTTTATCGGTCTTATTATCCGAAACCGAATTTACAACCTTCTTAAGGAGCACATGCAGCGATTGAACTTGAAGAAGAACTTCCTAACAGTGCCTGCGGCTATCCGTGAATTAGACAAACTGGAGCTGGTTCTCCATAACGGTGGAAGCTATCGACAGGCCTACGCAGTGACGAAAAATCAGCGGGAGATTTTCCAAGCTGTAGGCCTGAGCGAAGACGAGGTAAAGTGCCGCGCGCAGAATGTTGCCCAGCGCCTGACCGATGGCACGAGCCCCGAGCAGGCTGATGCAGAGGAGGATTTCGAATGACAAGTCGCTAGACCATCCGGGAACTGCGGAATAACGATCAGCGGCAGAGAGAGGCGCTTAAGCAGTTCGGCGCTACTAAAGCTGAATTCGACCGATTGACAAAGAGGCGGGAGGAGATCCTAAGGAATGCCCTGTTTGATGCGTTTCAGAAAAGTAGAAAATCCCTAGATGAGGTGCTTACATTCCAAGCTAAAGAGCGATACCCCTCATGGTGAAAGCTTCGTTTTCGACACGAGGGTAACGCCTAATGGAAAATTCAGGATTAATAGGTTTCATATGTTAATTACAGAATTAAACTTAAGTAGAAAAGGTGCTTTTTCAGATAAAACAAAACCCCTAACTGACTTTGGGGATATTAATATTTTCTTGGGACATAACGGAACAGGAAAAACCACTATTAGTCGCGAGATCGCTAATGCCACAACTCAAAACCAAGTTTTTAACTCCGATTACATAAAATTAAACATTCAGCAAAATCTTAGCGGAGTTGTTGTTATTGGTCATGAGAACATTGAACTAAAAAACCAAAAGGATAAACTAGAAGGTGAAAAATCTAAGATAATAAATGAATTAACAGAAAAACAAAAATTATTGGAAGATACAAAAATTAAATTGGAAAAGACAATCCAACAACTGCATAATGAGGTATGGAGTCATGTGGTTGATTATAAGAAGGATGACAGGTGGATCAACTATTTTCGGCCTAATTGGAGCAATAAAAGTTCAATGTATCAGTTTTATTGTGAGAAAAGACCTAAAGGAGAAGTGTCGATCACTTATACAGATTTAGAAAATCGACAAAAGTCCTTATTCTCAAAAAATTTACAACTTAGAGCACTAATTACACTACCAATCCCCCCCTTCCCTATCCGAAGAAGATTTTAATATTCTCGATAAAGTTATCGTGGGCGGCTCCGAAAAAAGTTCCTTTTCTGCTTTTATTGATAAATTAAATAATGGAGATTGGATACATCGAGGTTTAAGTTATTTGGATGCCTCAGTAGATATATGTCCATTTTGTCAGAGCAAAATCTCAGATAAAATTATATCCGAAATAAAAAACTACTTCAATAAAGAATATCAATCAGATATCACAACATTAAATCATCTGTATAATAATTTTACAATCTACGTTAAAGAATATGCAGAAGATTTAAATTCAATCAATAAAAATTACTCTGAGTTTCTGAAGAATACTCAGTTTGAATTAAAGGCTAACCTATCGCTTTCATACTTAAATGAATCCATAAATAAAATTCGTAAAAAAATAGAATCTCCAAGCACAACTGTTACTAAGGATGAATTTAATTCCTATGCAAGCTATTGCGATGAAATTTCTCAAATTTTGAATAATGTAAATATTCTGATTACGAAAGATAATAAATTATTCAACAATATATCAGATGAAAAAGAGAAATTAAAATCAGATTTCATTAGGTATGCCTTTTCTAATGTAAATGTTGATTTTATTGAAAAAGATATAGATATACTAAAATCAGAAGTCAAATCATTGACAAAAGACGTTTTAGACTTAGAAAAGAGAGAGCGCGAAATAGATGAAAGCTTGGACAAGATAAATAACAAATTTCAAAACACAGAGATTGTGTGCAAATGTATCAATAGATATTTACATGATTATGGATATAGTTCTTTTTTATTAAAATATAATTCCGAGTCAACCTACAGCATCATCAGAGAAGATGGGGAGGAAGCCTTAAAAACTTTGAGTGAAGGCGAGAAGAATTTTCTAGCATTTCTATATTTTTACTTCACTATAAAAAACAGTGAAAATTATATCGCTTTAAACAATTATGACGTT
>CABQGK010000015.1 GCA_902463725.1 uncultured Sutterella sp.
CTATTCGTGAAGGCGGTCACACCGTCGGCGCTGGCGTGGTGGCTTCCATCATCGAGTAATAAAAATTATCGAGTTTTGACTTGATAAGCTAGGGGGCGGGGTTGTATACTCCGCCCCCTATGTTCTTTTTTTGTTCTTTTTAAAAAGGAAACCGCAAATGCAGTCTCAGCGCATTCGCATTCGCCTCAAGTCCTACGACTACAAGTTGATCGACCAGTCCGCTCTGGAAATCGTCGAAACCGCTAAGCGCACTGGCGCTGTTGTTCGTGGTCCGGTTCCCCTTCCGAACCGTATCCAGCGCTTCGACATTCTTCGTTCCCCTCACGTGAACAAGACCAGCCGCGATCAGCTCGAAATCCGCACCCATCAGCGCCTGATGGACATCGTTGATCCGACCGACAAGACGGTTGACGCGCTCATGAAGCTCGATCTTCCCGCTGGTGTCGATGTCAAGATCAAGGTTCAGTAATCAAGATTCCGACACTGTGAAAACCTCGGCTACTTCGGTTGCAAAGGTTTGAAATCGCAGGTACAATCGCCCTTTTCTGCCACATAAAATCAGGCTTTTTTACACTGGTTTTTCTGTGTGGTCTTTTCATAACGGTCCCGGCCAATCGTAGCCGGGGTGGAGAAAACAATGAGTGATAAGCTCGGCCTCGTCGGTCGTAAGATCGGCATGACGCGTATCTTCACGGAAGACGGTGTTTCCGTTCCCGTGACTGTCGTCGATGTGTCGAATAACCGCGTCACCATGGTGAAGACGGTTGAAACCGACGGCTATAATGCAATTCAAGTCGCGTTCGGCTCCAAAAAGCCCTCGCGTGTGAGCAAGCCCCTTGCTGGGCACTATGGTAAGGCTGGTGTTGAAGCCGGTTCCATGCTCAAAGAGTTCCATATCGATGCGGACAAGGTTGGCGACTTCAAGGTCGGCCAGGCTCTCTCTGCCGACATGTTCACGGAAGGCCAGAAGGTCGACGTGACCGGCACGACCATCGGTAAGGGTTTCGCTGGTGCCATCAAGCGCCACCACTTCTCGTCCAACCGCGCCTCCCACGGTAACTCCGTGACGACGCGTGCTCCCGGCTCCATCGGTAATCGTCAGGACCCGGGTCGTGTGTTCCCCGGCAAGCGCATGGCCGGTCACTTGGGCGATGTGCAGCGTACGACTCAGAATCTCGTGATCGCACGCGTTGACGCAGAACGTCAGCTTCTGCTCGTTCGTGGCGCCGTTCCCGGTGCTAAGGGCGGCGAAGTTATCGTGCGTCCGGCGGTTAAGGCGTAAGGAGCGAAATAATGGAACTCAATGTCCTGAACGAACAGGGTCAGAAAGTCTCGGCTGCTGACGCCGTGTTCGGTCGTGAATACAATGAAGCCCTGGTGCACCAGATCGTGGTGGCCTTCCAGGCAAACGCCCGTCTTGGTACGCGTGCCCAGCTCACCCGAGCCGCCGTGCACCATTCCACCAAGAAGCCCTGGCGTCAGAAGGGTACGGGTCGTGCCCGTTCTGGTATGACCTCCTCGCCCGTGTGGCGTGGTGGTGGCCGTGCCTTCCCGAATTCTCCGGACGAAAACTTCAGCCAGAAGGTCAACAAGAAGATGTTCCGCGCTGCGATGGCTTCCATCTACTCGAAGCTCGTTGCTGACGATCGTTTCTCTGTGGTTGAGACCATCAAGGTTGATCTCCCGAAGACGAAGGCTTTCGCTGAACAGTTGAAGACGCTTGGCCTCACCGGTAAGGTTCTTGTCCTCATCGGTAATGAAGAAAACACCGACAACCTCTTCCTCGCTTCGCGCAACATGAAGGACGTGTTGGTTGTTACCCCGCGCTACGCTGATCCGCTCTCGTTGCTCTTCTACGACAAGGTCGTGGCGACGAAGGCAGCTGTGGCTCTGATCGAGGAGATGCTGGCATGAACCAGGAACGTCTTTTGAAGGTGCTCGTTGCTCCGGTTATTTCCGAAAAGAGCACGATGGTTGCTGAAAAGCTGAACCAAGCCCTGTTCGTCGTCCTCCCGGATGCCAACAAGGCCGAGGTGAAGGCTGCTGTTGAACTGCTCTTCAAGGTGCAGGTCAAGTCTGTTCAAATTCTTAACCTGAAAGGCAAGCAGAAGCGCTTTGGCCGCTTCATGGGCAAGCGTAGCGATGTTCGCAAGGCTTATGTCACGCTCGCTGAAGGTCAGGAAATCAACTTCGCGCAAGAGGTGAAGTAATGGCTCTCGTCAAACTCAAGCCGACGTCCGCCGGTCGCCGTCATGCGGTTAAGGTCGTCAACAAGGAACTGCACAAGGGCAAGCCCTGGGCAGCTCTGACGGAAAAGAAGAACCGCGGCTCCGGTCGTAACAATAATGGTCATATCACCACCCGTCATAAGGGCGGTGGCCACAAGCGCGCCTATCGTATTATCGACTTCAAGCGTCTCAAGGACGGTATTCCCGCCCGCGTTGAACGCATTGAATACGATCCGAATCGCTCCGCTAACATCGCTCTCGTCCTCTACAAGGACGGTGAACGTCGTTATGTGATTGCCCCGAAGGGCCTCGAAGTCGGTCAGGAAATCATGAATGGTCCTGAGTCCCCGATTAAGGTTGGCAACACGCTTCCGCTGCGCAACATTCCGGTTGGTACGACGATCCACTGCATCGAATTGCTTCCTGGCAAGGGTGCTCAGCTCGTCCGTGCTGCGGGCGCTTTCGCTCAGCTCGTCGCCCGTGAAGGTGACTACGCTCAGGTTCGCCTGCGTTCTGGTGAAGTTCGCCGCGTTCTTATCGAATGCCGTGCGACCATCGGTACCGTTGGCAACGAAGAAAACAGCCTGCGTGAACTCGGTAAGGCTGGTGCCAAGCGCTGGCGCGGTATTCGTCCGACCGTTCGTGGTGTGGCGATGAACCCTGTTGACCACCCGCACGGTGGTGGTGAAGGTAAGACTGGTACGGGTCGCGCTCCTGTGACGCCGTGGGGTCAGCTCACCAAGGGCTATCGCACCCGCAATAGCAAGCGTACGGATTCCATGATCGTTACGCGTCGCAATCGTAAATAAGGGGGCCTAGGATGTCTCGTTCTTTGAAAAAAGGCCCGTTTGTTGACGGGCACCTGATGAAGAAAGTTGAAGCTGCCCAGGCTAGCCGCGACAAGCGTCCGCTCAAGACCTGGTCCCGTCGCTCGACGATTCTTCCTGAGTTCATCGGTCTGACGATCGCTGTTCATAACGGCCGTCAACATGTACCGGTGTACATTAATGAAAATATGGTCGGCCACAAGCTCGGTGAATTTGCGTTGACCCGCACGTTCAAGGGCCATGCCGCCGGTGATAAGAAGGTGGGTAAGTAAATGGAAACTACTGCTATCGTTCGTGGTGTCCGCCTCTCGGCTCAGAAGGGTCGTTTGGTTGCTGACCTCGTTCGCGGTAAGCCCGTGGACAAGGCCCTCGCCATCCTCACGTTCACGCAGAAGCGTGCCGCCGGCATCATCAAGAAGGCCCTCGAGAGTGCGATTGCCAACGCTGAGCACAACGACGGTGCTGACATTGATCAGTTGGTTGTGACCAAGATTCACGTGGAAAAGGCTGCTACGTTGCGTCGTTTCGCTGCCCGTGCTAAGGGTCGTGGTACTCGCATCAACAAGCAGACTGCCCACATCTACATTACTGTTGGCGACGCGAAAGCTAAATAAAGGTGTACCATGGGTCAGAAAATTAATCCCACCGGCTTCCGTCTTCCCGTGACGCGTAATTGGACGTCGCGCTGGTACGCGGTTGGCCGTGATTTTTCCCGCACGCTCGGTGAAGACCTGGCTGTTCGCAAGTTCCTCATGCAGAAGCTTCGCAACGCCAGCGTCAGCCGCATTCTCATCGAACGTCCCGCTAATACCGCTCGTATCACGATCTACACGGCTCGTCCTGGTATCGTGATTGGCAAGCAGGGTGCTGACATTGAAGCCATCAAGGCTGAAGTGCAGAAGATGATGGGTGTTGCTGTTCACGTCAACATCGAAGAAGTGCGCCGTCCTGAACTCGACGCTCAGCTCATTGCTGACGGCATCACGCAGCAGCTCGAAAAGCGCGTTATGTTCCGCCGTGCGATGAAGCGTGCCATGCAGAACGCCATGCGTCTTGGTGCTCTTGGCATCAAGATCATGTCCTCTGGCCGTTTGAACGGTGCGGATATCGCTCGTTCCGAATGGTACCGTGAAGGCCGTGTGCCGCTTCACACGCTCCGTGCCAACATCGACTACGGCTTCTCCGAAGCCAACACCACCTACGGCGTGGTCGGTGTTAAGGTCTGGGTTTACAAGGGAGATAACTTCGGCGCTGAAGAAGCTCAGGAAGCTGCTCCCCGTGAAGATCGTCGTGCCCGCCGTGCGGGTGACCGCCCCGGCAAGCAGCCCGGTGCCCGTCGTCCTGGCCGTCGCGACAACAAGCAGGCCCGCAAGGTCGGCGCTAATGACGGAGAATAACGATGCTGCAACCGAATCGTCGCAAATATCGTAAGGATCAGAAGGGCCGTAACTATGGTCTCGCTACGCGCGGTGCCAATGTTTCGTTCGGTGCCTTTGGTCTTAAGACTTTGGAACGCGGCCGCATTACGGCCCGTCAGATCGAAGCTGCCCGTCGTGCCATCACCCGCCACATCAAGCGTGGTGGCCGCGTGTGGATCCGTATCTTCCCGGACAAGCCCATTTCCAGCAAGCCTGCTGAAGTCCGAATGGGTAACGGTAAGGGTAATCCTGAATACTGGGTCGCCCTCGTGCAGCCGGGCCGCGTGCTTTATGAAATGGACGGGGTCGATGAGCAGCTCGCTCGCGAAGCCTTTGCGCTCGCAGCCGCTAAGTTGCCCGTGAAGACCACGTTTGTTGTCCGCCAGATCGGCATGTAAGGAGACGGACATGAACGCAAAAGATCTGCGCGCCAAGGATGAGGCTGCGCTCAAAGAAGAACTGAAGGCTCTGCTCGATACGGAATTCAAACTCCGTATGCAGAAGGCCACTCAGCAGCTTACCAACACGAACTCGTTGCGTACGACGCGTCGCGATATCGCTCGCGTGCGCACGGTCCTTACTGAAAAGGCCACGAAATGACGGAAGAAAACCAGTCTTTGACCCGTACCCTCCAGGGTACCGTTGTCAGCAACAAGATGCAGAAGACTGTTACGGTCCTCGTGGAACGTAAAGTTCAGCATCCGCTGTATGGCAAGTACGTCGTCAAGAGCAAGAAGTATGCTGCTCATGATGACATTGGCTGCACGGAAGGCGACAAGGTTGAAATCGCTGAATCCCGTCCCTACTCCAAGACGGTGTCTTGGAAGGTGACGAAGGTTCTGCAGAAGGCCGTGATCGTCTAATTCGGATTGCGCTCTGAGCTTTTAGAGCGCTTATCCCTGCAGCAGCTTCCACCCGTTGCGGTATCGTCTAAAAACGATATCTTGCGCGGGTGGAAGATTTTTTTGAGGGAAGCACAGCGCTCACTCTCAAAAAAATCTATCCTTCCGCTTGCACGCATGACTGAATTCGTCTATAGTGCCAAGTCTATCGCCCGGGATACCTCCTAGCGGTGTGCCGGGCGATTCTTCTCGGGGTAGATGATATCCGCCTCCCCCTGACATTGAGCAGGGCTTCCGAGACGGCCATCAGCTATCCTTCCTCCCGAAACGGGACCAATACTATCCGCTAATGTGGAATAAGTTGGGATTTTACAAACCATGATTCAGATGCAAAGCCGACTGGACGTAGCCGACAATACCGGCGCTCGTTCAGTGATGTGTATCAAGGTGTTGGGCGGCTCGAAGCGCCGTTATGCCAACATCGGTGACGTCATCAAGGTGACTGTCAAAGAAGCGGCTCCTCGTGGCCGCGTCA
Source organism: uncultured Sutterella sp. (assembly GCA_902463725.1). Taxonomy (GTDB): domain Bacteria; phylum Pseudomonadota; class Gammaproteobacteria; order Burkholderiales; family Burkholderiaceae_F; genus Sutterella. Next base: position 5,851 of record CABQGK010000015.1, read on the forward strand.
AGAAGGGTGAAGTCTACAACGCAGTGGTCGTGCGTACCGCGAGCGGTGTTCGTCGCCCCGACGGCTCGTCCATCAATTTCGATGGCAATGCCGCCGTTCTTCTTAACAGCAAGTTGGAGCCGATTGGCACCCGTATCTTCGGGCCGGTGACGCGTGAACTGCGTACCGAGCAGTTTATGAAGATCGTGTCGCTCGCTCCTGAAGTTCTTTAATTAAAGGAGAAGCGATGCAGCGTATCCGTAAGGGTGACGAAGTTATCGTCATTGCCGGCCGTGATAAAGGCACCAAAGGCACCGTCCTCTCCCGCGTCGATGACCGTCATGTGATCGTCGAAGGCGTGAATGTGGTCAAGAAGCACACCCGCCCCAACCCGCAGCTCGGGATTGTTGGTGGGATCGTCGACAAAACCAAGCCGATCGATCAGTCCAACCTCATGTTGCTGAATCCGGCCACAGGCAAGGGTGACCGCGTCGCCTTCAAGGAAGTCGACGGCAAGAAGGTTCGTGTTTTCAAGAGCAACGGCGCTGTTGTCGGCGCTAAGGCTTAATGAGGGTGACAATGTCTCGTTTTAATTCTTTGTATCACGACACCATTGTCCCCGAACTGATGAAGCAGTTCGGCTATAAGACGACGATGCAGGTTCCGCGTATCACCAAGATCACGCTGAACATGGGTGTCGGTGAAGCCGTTAACGACAAGAAGCTGGTTGACAATGCCGTGGCTGACATGACCAAGATTGCTGGTCAGAAGCCGGTTGTCACGCGTACCCGCAAGGCTATCGCCAACTTCAAGATCCGTGAGAACATGCCCATTGGTTGCATGGTCACGCTTCGTGGCGAACGCATGTACGACTTCCTCGATCGTCTCGTCACGGTGGCTTTCCCCCGTGTTCGTGACTTCCGCGGTGTTTCTGGCCGTGCCTTTGATGGTCGCGGTAACTACAACATCGGCCTGAAGGAACAGATCATCTTCCCGGAAATCGAGTACGACAAGATCGACGCCGTCCGCGGGATGAACATTTCGATTACTACGACGGCGAAGACCGACGCTGAGGCCAAGGCACTCTTGGCAGGCTTCCACTTCCCGTTCCGTAACTGAGGATAGACGCAAAATGGCAAAACTTGCTCTGATTAACCGTGAAGCCAAGCGTGCTGCTACGGTTGCCAAGTACGCGGCCAAGCGCGCCGCCCTCAAGGAAATTATTAACGACGCTACCCGCTCGATGGAAGAACGTCTCGAAGCCCGTGCGAAGCTGCAGGCTCTGCCGCGTGACGCCAGCCCGGTGCGCCAGCGTAACCGCTGCGCCATCACCGGCCGTCCCCGCGGAACGTTCCGCAAGTTCGGTTTGTGCCGCGGCATGATCCGTGAAGCCGCCATGCGCGGTGATATTCCTGGCCTGGTCAAGGCTAGCTGGTAAGCGAGGAGATTACGACAATGAGTATGAGTGATCCGATCGCCGACATGCTGACCCGCATTCGCAACGGGCAGATCGTCGAGAAGGCCGAAGTGGTGATGCCGTCCTCCAAACTGAAGGTCGCCATCGCTAAGGTTCTCAAGGATGAAGGTTACATCGACGGCTATACCGTCGACGCCAACGAAGGTAAGCCTGAACTTCACATTGGGCTCAAGTACTATGCTGGCCGTCCTGTGATTGAACGCATTGAACGCGTTTCCCGTCCTGGCCTGCGTATCTACAAGAACCACGGTTCTATCCCCCAGGTCATGAATGGCCTTGGTATCGCCATCGTCTCCACGCCGCGCGGTGTGATGACGGACCGTGCGGCTCGCGCCGCGGGTATCGGCGGTGAAGTTCTCTGCTACGTCGCCTAACCAAGGAGTGTGAAATGAGTCGAATTGCTAAGATTCCCGTTCACGTGGTCAAGGGCGTCAGCTACACGCTTACCGCTGAAAACATCACCGTGAAGGGTCCGGTTGGTGAAGTCTCCATGCACATCCTCCCGATGGTTGCCATCAAGGAAGAGGGTGATGCGCTGCACTTTGAGCAGCTCGTCGACAGCCGCGAGGCCAATGCCAACGTCGGTACGATGCGCGCTCTGGTCGCGGACATGGTCAAGGGTTGTTCTGTCGGCTTCGAAAAGAAGCTGCGTCTCGTTGGCGTGGGCTTCCGTGCCCAGGCTCAGGGCGATACGTTGAACCTCTCCCTCGGCTTCTCGCACCCCGTTTTGCACAAGATGCCTGCTGGTATCAAGTGCGAAACGCCGACCCAGACCGACATCATCATCAAGGGCGCTGACAAGCAGGTAGTCGGTCAGACTGCTGCGGTCATTCGTGCCTACCGCAAGCCTGAACCCTACAAGGGAAAGGGTGTGCGTTATGCCGATGAAGTCGTTGTGATCAAGGAAACGAAGAAGAAGTAATCGGGGCGAATAGAAATGATCAACAAGAAACAAAGCCGCCTGCGCCGTGCTCGTGCTACGCGCGCTCGCATTCTGTTGCAGCAGGTCGATCGCCTGACGGTTCATCGCACCAATCTGCACATTTACGCCAGCATTATTTCGGCCGACAATGGCCGCACGCTGGTCTCGGCCTCCACGGTCGAACCCGAAGTTCGTGCCCAGCTCTCCAATGGCGGCAATATTGCTGCTGCCAAGATCGTTGGCGCGCGTTTGGCTGAAAAGGCGAAGGCCGCTGGGATTGAATCCTGCGCTTTCGACCGTTCCGGCTACCGTTACCACGGCCGTGTTGCCGCGCTGGCTGAAGCCGCGCGTGAAGCCGGTCTCAAGTTCTAAGGCAGGGCGAAATGGCTAAGGTTCAAGCAAAAAACCAGGCGGTCGACGAACAGAGCGACGGTCTGCGTGAAAAGATGATCGCGGTCAACCGCGTCACTAAGGTTGTCAAGGGCGGCCGCATTCTCGCGTTCGCCGCTTTGACGGTGGTCGGCGATGGCGATGGCCGCGTCGGCATGGGTACCGGCAAGTCTCGTGAAGTGCCGCAGTCCGTCTCGAAGGCGATGGATCGCGCTCGTCACTCGATGATCCGTGTTCCCCTCAAGAACGGGACGATCTACCACGCTGTTGAAGGCCGTCATGGCGCTTCTCGCGTGATCATGATGCCGGCCTCTGAAGGTACCGGTGTGATCGCTGGCGGTCCGATGCGTGCCGTGTGTGATGCTGTTGGCATCCGTAACGTTGTTGCTAAGGCTTATGGCAGCACGAACCCCTACAACTTGGTTCGTGCCACGCTCAATGCGCTCGGCAACCTGCACAGCCCGGCTGACATTGCTGCCAAGCGCGGCAAGTCCGTTGAAGAGCTGCTCGGCTAAGGAGACCAAGACATGTCCGAAAAGAAGACCGTTAAGGTTACTCTGGTTAAGAGCCCGATCGGCACCAAGGCCGACCATCGTGCTACGCTGCGCGGCCTCGGCCTGCGCAAGCTCAACAGCGTTAGCGTGCTCGAGGATACGCCCGCCGTGCGTGGCATGATCAACAAGGTTGCGTACCTCGTGCGCGCCGAATGATCCGAGAGGTTTGAGAAATGCGTTTAAATACGATTAAGCCTGCAGAAGGTTCCAAGCATGCCGCTCACCGCGTCGGTCGTGGTGTCGGTAGCGGCTGGGGAAAGACTGCTGGCCGTGGCCATAAAGGTCAGAAGTCCCGTGCCGGTGGTTTCCACAAGGTCGGGTTTGAAGGCGGCCAGATGCCGATGTATCGTCGTCTGCCGAAGCGTGGCTTTGCTTCGATGAGCCGTAAGTTCGTCGAAGTGGTCCGCTTGTCCGATTTGGAACGTCTGGGTCTTGACGAAATCGATTTGTGCGTTCTCAAGAGCGCCAACGTGATTTCGCCCCTGGCTCAGAACGCCCGCGTGATCCTTTCGGGTTCGTTGACCCGCAAGGTGACCGTGCGCGGTCTTGGTGTCACCAAGGGTGCCCGTGCTGCCATCGAGGCGGCTGGTGGCTCCGTGGTTGACAACGAATAAGACTCAACCAAAGAGGACTCCGACGTGGCGAATAGCCCCAGCTCTAAGCAACAGTCGGGCCTCAAGCAGTATGGCGACCTCACTGGTCGCCTGATCTTCTTAGCGCTCGCGTTAGTTGTCTACCGAATCGGTGCACACGTGCCCGTTCCCGGTATTGATCCCGACATGCTCAAGCAGCTCTTCAATGAGCAGCAGGGGGGCATTCTCGGGCTGTTCAACATGTTCTCCGGTGGCGCGCTTTCGCGCTTCTCGGTGTTTGCGCTCGGCATCATGCCCTACATCTCTGCATCGATTATTATGCAGATGCTGTCGTACGTGTTGCCGTCGCTAGAAGCCCTGCGTAAGGAAGGCGAATCTGGTCGCCGCAAGATCACGCAGTACACGCGCTATGGCACGTTGCTGCTGGGTCTTTTCCAAGGTCTTGGCATCGCCGTGGCTCTGGAAACGCAACCCAACCTCGTTATCAATCCGGGCTTTATGTTCCATTTGACGACGACGGTTTCGTTGCTGACCGGTACGATGTTCCTGATGTGGCTTGGTGAGCAGATCACCGAGCGAGGTTTGGGCAATGGCATTTCGATGATCATTTTCTCCGGCATTGTTGCTGGGTTGCCTCGTGGCGCATCTGGGCTGTTCCAGCTCGTTAGCACAGGCGCTATCAGCCCGCTTGCCGCGATCTTCGTGATTGCTATCATTCTCGCCGTCACGGCTTTTGTTGTCTTCGTCGAGCGTGGTCAGCGCCGTATTACGGTCAACTACGCTAAGCGTCAGATGGGCAACAAGATCTATGGTGGCCAGAGCTCTTATCTGCCCTTGAAGATGAATATGTCGGGTGTGATTCCTCCGATTTTTGCATCTTCGCTGATCCTGTTCCCGGCAACGCTTGCCGGGTGGTTCACCAGCGGTGATTCGACCCGTTGGATTCGAGATCTGGCAGCGGCTCTTTCGCCCGGTCAACCTCTGTACACACTGTTGTACGCAGTGCTGATCATTTTCTTCGCGTATTTCTATACGGCGTTGGTTTTCAACCCGAAGGAAACTGCGGAGAATCTTAAGAAGGGTGGTGCGTTCATCCCTGGTATTCGCCCGGGTGAACAGACGGCTCGTTATATCGATCGGGTGCTGGTGCGCCTGACGCTTGGCGGTGCCGCTTATCTGGTATTCGTGTGCCTTGTGCCTGAGTTCCTGAACCTTCGCTTCAACGTGCCTTTCTACTTCGGCGGCACTTCGCTGCTGATTGTGGTCGTTGTGACGATGGACTTCATGACACAGGTTCAGGCCTACATGATGTCGCACCAGTACAGTAGTTTGCTACGGAAGACGAACTTCCGTGGCATCAGTCAGGGCAAGTAATTGCGCTGACCCGCAACCCTGCAGCGTGCCGCTACCGTAGTGCAGAGCCCCTTTCGGGTCGCGCTGCTTTGGTAGAGACACTCGGTGCGGGACGAGGCAGAGAGTGCGCTTTGAGTACACTCTCTGCTTTTGTCTGATATGCAATTTTGTGAAAGGCTAAGTGCACTACGCTCGTCTTTTCACTTGCATAGTTCGGTGAGCTGTAGTATGCTCGACGTTTCCTGCCGTTGTGCATAGTTATCCGTGCGTTTAGCACGTGGAGAATAGAATGAAGGTTAACGCTTCGGTCAAAAAGATGTGCCGCAAGTGCAAGATCATCAAGCGTAATGGCGTTGTGCGCGTGATCTGCGAAGATCCGCGTCACAAGCAGCGCCAAGGCTAAAGAGGTACAAAATGGCTCGTATCGCCGGTATTAATATTCCGCCGCAGCAGCATGCTGAGATCGGTCTGACTGCCATCTATGGCATCGGCCGTTCCCGCGCTCGTGAAATCCTCACGAATTGCGGTATCGAATTTTCCAAGAAGGTCAAGGACCTTTCCGACGCTGAACTCGAACAGATCCGTGATCAGGTCAGCAAGTTCACGGTTGAAGGCGACCTGCGTCGTGAAATCCAGTTGTCGATCAAGCGTTTGATCGACCTCGGTACCTATCGTGGCATGCGCCACCGCAAGGGCTTGCCCTGCCGCGGTCAGCGCACTCGTACGAATGCTCGCACCCGTAAAGGCCCGCGTAAGGCTGGTGTGACGCTCAAGAAGTAATTGAAGGACAAGTATGGCTGGCAACAACAACAAGCAGGCTGCTGGGCAGCGTGCTCGTAAGAAGGTCAAGAAGGTCGTGACGGAAGGCATTGCCCACGTTCACGCTTCCTTTAACAACACGATCATCACCATTACTGACCGTCAGGGTAACGCGATTGCTGCGTCCTCCTCTGGCGCTCAGGGTTTCAAGGGCTCCCGTAAGTCCACTCCGTTTGCTGCCCAGGTGGCTGCTGACGTCGCTGGTAAGGTTGCGCTTGAATATGGTCTTAAGAATGTCGAAGTGCGTATTTGGGGTCCTGGCCCTGGCCGCGAATCTTCTGTTCGTGCGCTCAACGCCCTTGGCATTCGTGTGACGTCCATTCAGGATGTGACGCCGATCCCGCACAATGGGGTTCGTCCTTCCAAGCGTCGTCGCGTCTAATAGTTAAACATTTTTTCTGTTGAATCCCGTGTCCCTCTGCAATCACTGAGGCAGATGGACTTAATGTAGGGAGTCCTACAGGATAAGAGAGGCATTTTTAAATGGCACGTTATCTCGGTCCTAAGCTCAAGCTCTCGCGTCGCGAAGGCATTGATCTTAATTTGAAGAGCGCCCGCCGTTCGTTTGAATCCAAAGTCAAGGACGTCGGTTCCAAGCCGGGCCAGCACGGTAAGATTTCCGGAGCCCGCATGTCCGACTTCGGCGCCCAGATGCGCGAAGCGCAGAAGGCCAAGCGTCTGTACGGTGTGCTCGAACGTCAGTTCCGCCGCTATTTCGCGGAAGCTGAACGTCGCTCCGGCAATACCGGTGACAATCTTTTCGGTCTTCTTGAAAGCCGACTCGACAATGTCGTGTATCGCATGGGTTTTGGCAGCACGCGCGCTGAAGCCCGTCAGCTCGTTTCCCACGGCGCCATTCTTGTTAACGGCAAGAAGGTGAACATCCCCTCCTACAGCGTTCGCGCTGGTGATGTGGTGAGCATCCGTGAAAAGGCCCAGAAGCAGGCCCGTATTGCTGAAGCCCTTGATTTGGCCCAGCAGAACGGCTTCCCTGCCTGGGTGGAAGTCGACACGAAGAAGTTCGAGGGCACGTTCAAGAACGTTCCCGCTCGTGATGAAGTGGCTTACGAAATCAACGAAGCCCTCATCATCGAACGCTACTCTCGTTAATCGAAGTCAACCGTGGAGACAGTGTGTAGTGCGCCTGTCTCTACAGCCTTCGGCAGGAATTTGGAGGGCGCGGACAATCGCTTGTCCGCGCTTCTCTTTCATTTTTGACTCGCGCCCGATGTGGCTTCAGGCGATAATGCAGGAAAAGGAGCTTTTCCCAAAACTCTTTTTCCGGTCTTAGCGTCTGGTGTGTGGCAGAAGTGTTGCCCCACGCTTTTCGAAATGCCGATTCTTCGCTAGAGCCTTGGTGAGTTCTAGCGATTGTGTTCGTGCCTGTGTTGACAGGCTCGGCTACACAAGCCCCTTCACCGCATACTTCCCGTATTCCTCCGTCGGCTTAACGCGCCGGCGGGAATCATCAAGGATTTCATAATGGCAAATACTGCTCTTCTCAAGCCCACCTCTATTGAGGTCGAGATTGCGGAAAACAACCCCAATCGTGCCGTCATTACGCTCGAACCGTTTGAGCGTGGCTACGGTCATACCCTTGGCAACGCGCTGCGTCGCATTCTGCTCTCCTCCATGATTGGCTATGCGCCGACGGAAGCCCAGATTGCAGGCGTTGTGCACGAATATTCCCAGATTGACGGCGTGCTCGAAGACGTCGTCGACATTCTGCTCAACCTCAAGGGCGTGGTGTTCAAGCTCGAAGGTCGTGACGAAGTGACCGTCTCCCTGCAGAAGGAAGGCGAAGGGGTTGTGACGGCTGCGGATTTCGATCTTCCGCACGACGTGACGGTGATCAACCCCGATCACGTGATTGCACACCTCTCGGGCGGCCGTCTTGAAATGACCGTTAAGGTTGAGAAGGGCCGCGGCTACCAGCCTGGCGATGTGCGTGCTTTCCGCGACGACTACAGCAAGACGCAGATTGGCCGCATCATCATGGATGCTTCCTTTAGCCCGATCCTTCGTGTGGCTTATCAGGTGCAGGCTGCTCGTGTTGCGCAGCGCACTGACCTCGACAAGCTCGAGATGATTATCGAAACGAACGGGGCGATTGGCCCTGAAGAAGCGATGCGCGAATCGGTTCGTATTCTGCAGGATCAGTTGGCCGTCTTTGGCTCTATCCATCAGGAAGGGGTTGAAGAAGTGGTTGAGGAAGAGGACGAAGCCACCCCGCCGCCGCTTGATCCGATCCTTTTGCGCCCGGTTGATGATCTTGAACTCACCGTTCGTTCCGCCAACTGCCTCAAGGCCGAAAACATTTACTACATCGGCGATTTGATTCAGCGCACTGAAAACGAACTGCTCAAGACGCCGAATCTCGGTCGTAAGTCGCTCAATGAGATCAAGGAAGTGCTCGCTGCACATGGTCTCACCCTTGGTAGCCGCCTCGAAAACTGGCCGCCTGCCCAGGATCACTAATCGACGAGCAGCATCGAGCGCTTAAGCCGCTTTGATGCAAGACAAAATGTGAAGCCCGCGCAAAAAGCGCGGGTTTCTCTTGCAAAGCTCAGCACAATCGGCTAGGATTGTGCCTTTCTCTTCACCCGTCCGCTCACGTGATTGAGATAGAAGAAATGGGGGAGAGAGTTGCCTCGGCTTTTCGAGGTGTTTTTCATAGACTTTTTTAGGAAAAAATATCATGCGTCATCGTCATGGTCTCCGTAAGCTCAATCGTACGAGCGCTCACCGTCTTGCTATGCTGCGCAACATGATGGTTTCCCTGCTGAAGCACGAAGCCATCAAGACCACGCTGCCTAAGGCCAAGGAACTTCGTCGCGTTGTCGAACCGATGATCACCCTTGCCAAGGAACCCACGCTTGCTAACAAGCGTCTTGCCTTCAACCGCCTGCGTGATCGTGAAGTGGTTCTCAAGCTCTTCAACGAACTCGGACCGCGTTTTGCCAACCGCAATGGTGGCTATACCCGTATTCTCAAGATGGGCTTCCGCGTGGGCGACAATGCCCCGATGGCCTACATGGAACTGACGGAAAAGGCTGTTGCTGTTGAAGAAGTGACCGAAGAAGCCTAAGCTTCTCTGCACTTTTGTTAACGCCTTAGCGTTTTGGGCCCGTTGTGCGTTTGCCAACGGGCTTTTTGCTGGGAAATGGTTTTCTAGCGTTTGAGAAGTTGGCGCTTTCTTGGTTATGCTTTGAGGTAACACGCTTCTGAGAGGACGATCTGATGAGTGATAGTTTGGAGAGCATTCGCATTGATAAGTGGCTTTGGGCAGCGCGGTTTTTTAAGACTCGTGCCATTGCGCAGGAGCAAATTGAGCTCGGTCGAGTCCTACTCGGGGGTGCTCGTCTTAAAGCTTCTCGTGAGGTGAAGGTAGGGGATCGACTCGAGATTACGCGTGGCCCCGAGGTTTTCACGGTCTATGTGCAAGCGCTCTCAAACCGGCGAGGCCCAGCCTCCGAAGCGCAAAAGCTCTATCGCGAAACGCCCGAGAGCCGACAGGCGCGTGAGACAGCTGCCGAGATGCGCAAGATGGCTCTCGAGCCCGCCGTGACGATTGATCATGGGCGTCCCACTAAGCGCGATGCCCGTCGGCTGAGAGACTGGAAACAGCAAGGTTGGTCATAAGTGGCCAAAAGAAAGCGGGCTCCCCTGTCCATTGGGGAAGCCCGCACTCATCATGAAGCCCCGCAGATGTGCGGAGCTTTGGGTTTTAGTAGTGATAGCCCTCTTTGATCCAGCGTGCTACATCTAGTGCGCAGTACGTGAGAATACCGTCAGCGCCAGCGCGCTTGAAGCAGACCATGGTTTCAAAGGTGATCTTCTTCTCGTCAATAGCGCCCGCGGCGGCAGCGAATTTGATCATGGCATATTCGCCCGAGACGTGATAGGCAAAGGTCGGGGCTTTGAATTCTTCTTTGACACGCCAAAGCACATCGAGATAGGGGACACCAGGCTTGACCATGACCATGTCTGCGCCTTCAGCGAGGTCGAGACCGACTTCCCAAAGCGCTTCATTGCCATTGGCAGGATCCTGCTGATAGACAGCCTTGTTGGATTTTCCGAGGTTCCCCGCGCTACCCACAGCGTCACGGAACGGACCGTAGTAGGAGGACGCATACTTGGCTGAGTAGGCCATAATGCGCGTATGGATCAGCCCTTCCTTTTCGAGCGCTTCACGGATGACGCCGATACGGCCGTCCATCATATCGGAGGGTGCGACGACGTCTGCACCTGCATGAGCGTGGCAGAGAGCCTGCTTGACGAGCATTTCGATGGTTTCTTCATTGAGGATGTAGCCCGTCTCATCAATGAGACCATCCTGACCATGCGTGGTGTAGGGGTCAAGAGCCACGTCCGTCATGACGCCGAGTTCAGGATAGGCCGCTTTCAGCGCCTTGATGGTGCGAGGAATCAGGCCGTTGGGGTTGGCAGCTTCCGAGCCATCTGCGGTTTTGAGATCGTTTTCAATATGCGGAAAGAGCGCGATCATAGGAATGCCGAGTTCCACACATTCACCGGCGACTTTCAGTAGTTCGTCGATCGTTAAACGCTCCACACCAGGCATCGTCGGGATGGGCTCGCGCTGGTGCTCGCCTTCCATCACGAAGACCGGCAAGATCAGGTCGTTGGGTGTGACCACGTTCTCACGCATTAGGCGGCGGGAGAAATCATCATGACGCATGCGGCGCATGCGAACGCTAGGATAAGCACCAAGAGTCTGCATTTGAACAAGTTCCTTTCTATCGATTTGGCTACAGAGCAGGGCACGCCACTCTGTTAACCACGTTACTTTAGCGCGAAGCGCTTTCGCTAGGATTAACGCCTAGCCAGTTGAGCAGGACATCCTGCAGTTGAGCAACGCCCTCTTTCTTTAAGCCCGAGAAGAGCTGCACAGAGACATGTGTCCCAGTGGCTTGTGCTCGTGCTTGAGCAAGACGTAGTGTGGTGCGTCGCTCGCTGTTTTTGAGCTGATCGGCCTTATTGAGGAGCCAGTGCATACGGACTTCAGGCCGTTCCTGCATAAAGCTGATGAGCCATTCATCGGTGGGCATGAAAGGACGTCTAGCGTCCATGACGATCACGAGCCCTGTCATGGCGGAGCGCTGAGCGATATAACCACCTACGAGCGCCGACCAACTTTTACGGGTATCTTCGCTTGCTTTGGCAAAGCCGTAACCTGGCAGATCAACGAGGTAGCCAACGTCACGCGAGACGCGACTTTCGTCCTTCATGCTCACGCCGAAGAAGTTGATGAGCTGCGTGCGCCCAGGCGTCTTACTCGCAAAGGCGAGTCGTGTTTTACGTGTCAGCACATTGATGCTGGTGGACTTGCCTGCGTTGGAGCGACCCGCAAAGGCGATCTCGGGGACCGTTTCTTCGGGAAGACCACTTAATTTGGCCGCTGAAATGACAAAACGGGCGGTGTCGAAAATACTCAAGGTAACCTCATCGGCATCGAGAATTAATAGAAATTGCTTAGATTGTAGCCCATTGGGCTCGCTACAGAAAGCAAGCCCCGCAGAACGTATGTCTTGCGGGGCGGGCAGGAGAGCTGTGCCTTAAGCTGGCTTAGGGAGCTTTACCAAACACTTCGTTGAGCTGCATGCTCACGCGCACAAAGGTTGTGCGCATGGTGAGCTCCTTCAAGCGTTTTGCGCCGACATACGTACAGGCACTGCGTACGCCGCCAAGAATGTCCTGCAGGGTGTTTTCCACAGGGCCACGCGCTGGGATCAGCACCGTCTTGCCTTCTGCCGCACGGTAGCTTGCCACGCCGCCAGCATACTTATCCATCGCATCGCGGCTGCTCATGCCGTAGAACTTCTTGAAGCGCTTGCCGTTTTGCTCAACCGTTTCGCCGCCCGCTTCGTCGTGGCCAGCGAGCATGCCTCCGAGCATGACGAAATCGGCACCGCCACCAAAAGCCTTAGCAATGTCACCTGGCACCGTACAGCCACCGTCAGCACAGATGCGTCCTCCCAAGCCGTGGGCAGCATCCGCACATTCGATAATGGCGGAGAGTTGTGGGTAGCCCACGCCTGTCATTTTGCGCGTTGTGCAGACGCTCCCAGGACCGATGCCGACCTTGACGATATCGGCGCCAGCGAGTAACAACTCTTCGGTCATATCGCCCGTGACAACGTTACCTGCCATGATTACGAGCGAGGGATAGGTGTGACGAACCTTTTTGATGAATTCCACAAAGCTCTCGGTGTAGCCATTGGCAACGTCGATGCAAACGTATTGGATGGCCTCTGGGGCGCGCGTCATCACTTCTTGGAACTTGGCCCAGTCCCCGTCTCCAATACCGAGCGAATAGAAGGCATTGGACTTTGCCTGCAGGGCACCGAAGAATTCAACGTACTGCTCGACGCCGTAGTGCTTGTGCAGCGCTACGCTAAGCCCATGACGTCCGAGGGCTTGAGCCATCTCGAAAGTCCCTGTGGTGTCCATGTTTGCTGCGATGATGGGAATGCCGTGATAGGCAACGGGCGAGTGGAGGAATTTGAACTCGCGAGTAATGTCGACTTCACTACGGCTCGAGAGCGTGGAGCGCTTCGGGCGAATAAGAACATCTTTGAAGTCGAGTTTGACGGTATTTTCAATATGCATGGCTATATCCCTGTTAGAGGGATTCCGCTTCAGCGCTCGCTAGTGGGGAATCCTGAACGGAGGAGTGTGGAAGGCGGGAGGCATCCGCAACCACGTTGAAATCTGCTCACATGGAGCACGTCCCATGGTGTTTCTTTGCGAAGCGGCGTATTTATGCTCCCGTCTTGGGGACGGGCGACGCGCACAAAAAAACGCCGGTTGAGGAGCCCCTGCTCCTCAATCGACGTTGACTAAGTGTAATGCGGAAAGCTTGATCGCCGCAAGCGAATTGCGGCGGAAAGTTGACTTGCGGTGCTCTCAGGGCGAGAGCACGCTAGTGTCGAGCAGTTGATCGCCAGCGACAATATCCTCAAAGCGCTCACGTGCGCGTAGCACGTGCACGTGGCTTCCATCGACGAGCAACTCGACGGGTAATGCCCGCGAATTGTAGCGACTTGCCATACTGGCGCCATAGGCGCCCGCGTCTCGCACTGCGAGCACGTCGCCAGCGGTGACGGCGAGCGCTCGCTCTTTTCCCAGGAAATCGGAGCTCTCGCAGACAGGGCCGACCACATCGAGCACCGTGCATTCTGCGCCTGCGCGCTCAACGAGCGGTTCGATACCCATCCAAGCGCTGTAGAGAGCTGGGCGGATTAGATCATTCATGCCCGCATCGACTACGGCAAAGCGGCGCGTGCCGTTATCCTTTAGGTACTGGACTTCGGTGAGCAGTACGCCAGCGGTGCCCACGATCGAGCGGCCAGGCTCGACCATAATGGCGGTATCTGTGAAGCCTGCTTGTGCCAATTTTTCCACCACGGGACAGAGAAAGGTGCTCACCTCTGGGGCGCAATCCGTGGGCTCATATGCAATGCCGTATCCCCCGCCGATATCGATGTGTTCAAGCGCAATGCCGTCGCGGCTGAGGCGCTGCATGAGCTCAATGAGCTTTTCCGCGGCAAGCGTGTGGGGAGCAGCATCGAGTAGCTGACTGCCAATGTGTGCGTCGATACCGACCGCTTTGAGATGAGGATCTTTCGCAGCACGCAGGTAAAGCGCTTCAGCAGTCTCGATGGGGATGCCGAATTTGTTTTGTTTGAGTCCCGTGGAGATGTAGGGGTGGGTTTGTGCATCCACGTCTGGGTTGCAACGGATTGAAAAGCGCGCAATCACTTCGGCTTCTTTCGCAAGCGCTGCTAGACGCTCGAGCTCAGCGGCGCTTTCAACATTAAAGCAACCGATGCCCATTCGCAGGGCATAGCGAATTTCATCAGCGGTTTTCCCGACCCCAGAGAAGACAATCTTCTCGGATGGAATGCCAGCGCGCAGTGCGCGTGCAATTTCCCCAGCGCTTACGGTATCGGCGCCGTGTCCACGCGCAGCGACAAGTTGGAGAATGCCTGCTGCAGGGTTGGCTTTGACGGCGTAGCGAATATCGGCCTTGACACCAGCGAGCGCTCGCTCAAAGCGTTGGAGATTCTCTTCGATGCCTCGGCGCGAATACACGTAGCTCGGCGTGCCCCAAGTACGGGCTATCTCGAGGAGTTCTACCTCCTCACAAAAGAGGGAGCCATTTCGGCGTGAGAACGCATCAACGGCAACGGCGGCATGGTTCATGGTGCTGTTCCAAAGCGGGCGCTCGCGAGAGCGTAGCGCATTAAAATGAAGAGATCGATGTTTGTGGGGGCAGGGTAAGCGGCCCTTTTAGCCCACAGCCCGAGAGCCCCAAACAGAGTGAGGCGATAACGCCAGCTAAAACCACTTTGCGCAACATAAGGAATCCTTTCAAATGAATGACGATACAGAATTTTTAACGCTCGCCGACGCCAAGCTCGAGGCGCTCGAAGAGCAGCTCGCCGAGACGTGCGATGAACTGAGTACGTTACGTAACGGCAATGTTCTCAATCTCGACCTGGACGACGGCCAGCAAATAGTGATCAACATACAGACACCGATGCATGAGATTTGGCTTGCCTCGCGTTTTGGTGGCTTACATTTCCGCTATACCGATGGCGAGTGGCGCGATACGCGTAGCGATCGGTCCTTAGAAGCTGTGCTCACCGAGGTGCTTGCCAAACTTGGCATCGATGTCTCACTCGCATAATAATTGCAGAGTTTAGCGGGTTACTAGGCACTTTTCTCTGCAGCAACGTACAAAAGAGGCGGGTTCCTTGATGAAGGAGTCCGCCTCTTTGGATTATGTCTTAGAAGATCTGGTCTCGAATGATCTCATGCGTGGACTTATCAAACGTGCTCTGTCCATCGTCATAGGTTGTGATGGGAGCACCGCCAACAGGATCTTTGTAGAAGATTTCCCCGCCCTGCTCGACAATGCTGTCAGGACGAAGGCGAGTGTACTCACTTTGCCCCTGTAGCGCGTTACGCATGAACTCAATCCAAATCGGCAACGCGAGTCCGCCGCCCGTTTCACGAGAGCCAAGAGGTTTTGGCGTATCGTAGCCCATCCAAGCAACGCCGACGAGATTGCCGCCAAAACCACAGAACCATGCGTCGTGCGCGTCGTTACTGGTGCCTGTTTTGCCTGCGAGGTCTTGACGCTTCAGTTCTCGTGTGGCGCGTGCGGCCGTGCCGCGTACAGCGACGCCATGCAAAAGGCTGAACATGGTGTAAGCGTTTCGGTCAGAGATGACGCGGATCGCTTCGTCACCCGCGGTGCGGTTGGTCGCGCGCATGAGTGTACGGCCGTCCACGTCAGTGACGCGTTCGATCAGATAGGGCTGGACGCGGTAGCCGCCATTGGCAAAGACTGCGTAGGCACCCATCATCTGCCAAGGGGTCACACTACCCGCGCCGAGCGCCATCGGTAGTACGGCGGGATGTTTGTCTGCGGTAAAGCCAAACTTCTGAATGTACTGTTGTGCATAAAGCGGTGTGATCGCTTGCAGAACGCGCACGCTCACAAGGTTCTTTGACTTCTCAAGGGCCGTTCGCAGCGGCATTGGCCCGTCATAGCGCTTGTCATAGTTGTGCGGTTCCCAGAGTTTGTTGCCCGTGAGTTTGGGGTCAATCATAAAGGGCGCGTCATTGACTATGGTCGCGGGAGTAAAGCCTTTTTCAAGTGCCGCAGAATAGATAAAGGGCTTAAAGGAGGAGCCCGGCTGACGCCATGCTTGGGTCACATGGTTAAACATGTTTAGGTTAAAGTCAAAGCCGCCTACGAGCGCTTTGACGGCGCCCGTGTTGAAGTCTGCAGCCACAAAGGCGGTTTCCACTTGAGGAACTTGTGCAAGTGTCCAGTCTCCTGTCTTGGTGTTTTTCATCACGCGAACAATGGAGCCAGGGACAATGGGGTTCTTCTGGGCGTTTTTGCCAAGGTAGCGACGGCCAAACTTGAGGCTGTCAGCATCGAGAGCAACGTCGTTCGTTGCAGAGAGGGCTACACGGATGGCATTGGGAGCGGCCTCTAGCACAACGCCTGGCACCATGAAGGGGGAGCTCGCCGTTTTACTGAGTGCGGTTTTAATCGCCTTGGCTCGTGTTTCCGGGTTGCTGATGTCAACAAAGCCCTCAGGACCGCGGTAGCCGTACTTACGGTCATAGGCGATTAAATTACGGCGTACGGCTTCGACGGCCGCCATTTGCTCTTCTGAGTTGATGGTGGTGTAGACGTTAATGCCACGCGAGTACGTTTCATCCTTGAAGATGTCGTAGACGAGCATGCGAGCAAGCTCTGCGGCATAGTGCGCAGCCACGCGGTTGGGGTTGTCCGCGTTCGGATCGCTGAGAAGCTCTTCAGCGGTGGGGGTGCGGCGCGTGACGATTGGTGCCGCTTTTTCAGACTGGTAGGTGAGCTCGTCAATGTAGCCGAGCTCGTACATACGTCTGAGCACATAGTTCTTACGCATCTGCGCGCGACTCGGATTGACGATCGGGTTGTAGGCCGAGGGCGCAACAGGCAGCCCCGCCAACGTGGCTGCTTCGCCGACCGAGATCTTATCGAGCGGTCGACCAAAGTACGTCTTGGCGGCACTTTGGAAGCCGTAGGCACGCTGCCCCAAATAGATTTGGTTCATGTAGATCTCAAGGATCTCGTCCTTCGTGAGGGTGTGCTCGATTTTGAAGGACATGGCAATCTCATAGATCTTGCGGGTGTAGGTACGCTCCGAAGAGAGGAAGAAATTACGAGCGACCTGTTGAGTGATCGTCGACCCACCCTGTGAGCGGCGGCCACTGAGCAAGTTAGTGAGCGCGGCGCGAACAATACCCGAAATCTCAATGCCTGGGTGCTCATAGAAACCATCGTCTTCGGCAGCCAAAATGGCCTTTTTGACGTGGTCTGGCACATCCTTGAGGTGAATGAAGTCGCGACGCTCTTCTCCGAATTCACCAATGAGTTTGCCATCGGCACTCCAAACACGAAGTGGCACGCTAGGACGATAGTCCTGAAGCAGGTCCACAGGGGGAAGCCGGCGGTAAATCAGAGAGCCGACGATCACTCCAATGAGCGCGGCGGCAATGATACCTGTCGTGAGCATGAGCACGGTCCATTTCAGCAGGGACCAGAGGCTAAAGCCGCCGCTCGAAGTGCTCTGGCGAGAGGATCTTGAGTTTTGAGAGGTTGAAGCCACGGAAGTATTCGTTGCAAAGATAAAGGAACAATTGGAGTCACAGGGCTCCGAGAATTTCCCGATTGTAGACGAGATGTGCACGCTCTGTGTAGGGAATCGCTCGGCTGAAGTATTGCAAATTACAGAGCAACTCAAGGGCGCAGTGCCTCGAGAGCGTCGGGTTTTGAGGATCTCGTTGTGTGATGCCTCGCCGCGCCTATTTCTCTCTGAGTGAGCTTGGCGCACATGCGGCTCTCGGCGCCTCGTCCAAATAAGAGGCGCTAGACGTTGAAATGAGAAGTGAAGCGTCTGTAAACTCTGACACGCTTATTGACGCGTTGAAAAGGCGACTTTTCGGCACGGCGTTCGTTTTCGGGTAATAATTGTAAAAGATGTCTGCAGCCATATTTGACTTCAAGATTCATGTCGGCGAAGAGTCGATCGACCTGCTCGAGCATGTGAACAATCGAGAGTATCTTCGATGGATGGAAGAGGGGGCAGTGCAGCATGCTGCAGCCAACGGCTGGCCCTTTGATGCTCTTAAACGCATCAATGCGGCTTGGGTTGCACGGCAACACTGGATTGAATATCTGAGGCCTGCGTTACTTGGGGAGGATTTGGTTCTTTATACCTGGGTGCAGAGCCTTAAGCGCTTTTCGTCTTTGCGGCGCTATGCGCTTAAGCGTGGCGATGAGGTTCTTATGGTCGGTGCAACGGAGTGGGTTTTTGTAGACTTTCAGCGACGTAAGCCCGCACCGATTCACGAGAGTGTGGTGGCGAGCTTTGAGCTTGTTGCGCCCGATTCGCCATTGCTTATTGAGCGTGGCATCCAACGCTTGGTGCGTTTTATGCCAAGCCCTGGGCTTTAACGTCTGAGAGAGGATTAGCCCCCGCATTGGGTAGCGGGAGGAATTGTGGTGGATTATGCAAGATTACGTCAGTATTGATCATCTCACCTTCGGGTACGGGACACGTCTTATTTTGGAGGATGTGTCCATGCGCTTTGGTGCGGGGAAGGTGGTAGCCATCATGGGTGGCTCAGGGATGGGAAAAACCACAATTCTCAAGCTCATTGGTGGGCTCTTAACGCCGCTTTCGGGGACGGTGAGTATCGGGGGAGAACAGCTTGATACAACCAACGACCGTGCGCTCTACCGTATGCGTAAGCGCATGGGGATGCTCTTTCAGTTTGGCGCTCTCTTTACGGATTTGTCGGTTTTTGACAATGTGGCTTTCCCGCTGCGCGAGCAGACCGAGCTTGACGAGCAGACTATACGTGACTTGGTTCTGATGAAGCTCAATGCGGTGGGGCTGCGTGGCGCCGCCTCGCTCATGCCCTCTGAAATTTCGGGAGGCATGGGGCGTCGTGTGGCGCTAGCTCGAGCAATTGCCCTTGACCCCGCTTTGATCATGTATGACGAGCCCTTTGCGGGGCTGGACCCGATTTCAATGGGGCTGACGGCGCGTCTCATCCGCAATCTCAACGATGCACTGCGTGCAACGTCTATTATCGTTACGCATGATGTGGCTGAAACCTTTGAAATTGCAGATTACGTTTATATGCTCAGTTCGCGTCGCATCGTTGCGCAGGGCACCCCTGCGGAGCTCACAGCAAGCACAGACCCATATGTGCGGCAATTTATCAATGGACTCCCCGACGGTCCCGTTGCTTTCCACTACCCTGCGGCGCCGCTTGCGGAAGACTTCGGAGGACAGCCATGATCGTGAGCTTTTTCTCTCTGATTGGGCGCATGGTCATTCGCGCGCTCTGTCGAGTCGGGCGTTTTGGGATGTTTAGCTTGCGGCTACTGCGGCGGCTACATCGCGCTTCGTTCTGGCAGGTCATCAAGCAGATTAACTTTATTGGTAACTACTCCCTGCTCATCATCGCCGTTTCTGGCTTGTTTGTGGGCTTTGTGCTCGGTCTGCAGGGCTACTACACGTTGGTGCGATATGGTAGTGAGCAGGCGCTTGGAGTGCTGGTTGCGCTCTCGCTTGTGCGTGAGTTGGGACCGGTGGTGACAGCGCTACTCTTTGCTGGGCGCGCTGGAACTGCTTTAACTGCTGAAATTGGTTTGATGCGAGCGGGTGAGCAGATTGCTGCGATGGAAATGATGGGGGTAGACCCTGTGGGGCGTGTTCTGGCGCCGCGCTTCTTAGGTGCCTTTGTCTCGATGCCCGTGCTTGCGCTCATCTTTTCTGCGGTAGGTATTATGGGGGCTTGGCTCGTGGGGGTTGCACTGATTGGAACTGATAACGGCGCATTCTGGTCACAGATGCAGAGCTCCGTGGACGTGCTCTCCGACATTGGTAACGGCATTATCAAAAGTATCGTTTTCGGCATTGCGGTGGTGCTCGTGTCACTTTTCAACGGTTACTACTCGCGGCCAACGCCGGACGGTGTTTCTCGAGCCACCACCTCGACCGTGGTGATTTCTTCGCTACTCGTGTTGGGACTTGACTTTATGATGACCGCGGGTATGTTCACAACTTTCTAATGGGATAGGCAGACAATATGGATAAGAACCGTTCTCTGGAGTTTTTTGTGGGCGTTTTTATGGTGCTCGGCATGCTCGCGTTGCTTTTTCTCGCCCTGCAGAGTGCCAATCTAGGGAGTTTCTCCTTTGGTGCTCGCTCCTACGAGGTGACCGCCGCCTTTGACAATATCGGTGGTCTAAAGCCGCGCGCGGCGATTAAAAGCGCAGGTGTGGTGGTCGGTCGCGTGAAGGCCATAAGCTTTGATAGTGAGACATTTCAGGCACAGGTCTTGATGGATATGGACGCGAAATATGCGTTTCCCGCCGACAGTAGCGCGAAGATTCTGACGGCAGGGCTGCTTGGTGAGCAGTACATCGGTATTGAGCCTGGCGCCGATGAAGCGAATCTCAAAAATGGTGACCGTATTAAGCGTACGCAGAGCGCGGTAGTGCTAGAAAATTTGATCAGCCAGTTTTTGTATAACACCGCAGAAAAGAGCGGGAAGTGATGGATTGTGGGAGTTGAGATGAACGCACATAACGCAAAGACGAAGTTGTTCGTAGCAGGCCTCGCGGCGCTCACGCTGCTCTCGGGGTGCGCGACACAGACCTCGAGTCCAGACGATCCCTATGAAGGCGTTAACCGAAAGGTTCATGCCTTTAATAACACGCTCGATGAGTGGGTGCTCTTGCCCGTGACGCGTGGCTATCGTGCGGTCACGCCAGAGTTTGCTCAACAAGGTGTCTCGAACGTCATCGATAACGTGGCCGAGCCAGGGAATACACTCAACAATGTGCTCTCGGGGCGCATCAATGCCGGTATTGAAACGACCTTTCGCTTCTTGGTCAACACGACGTTCGGACTCGGTGGACTCTTTGACGTTGCAAGCTGGATTGGCATGGAGAAACACCCGCGCGATTTTGGACAGACGCTCGGTAGTTGGGGTGTGCCAGCGGGTCCGTATTTGGTGCTACCGCTCTTAGGGCCGTCAGGGGCTCGTGATGTCTGGTCTGTTCCCGTCTCCATTGCAACCAATCCAATGACTTATATACTCAGCAACGATGCCATTGTGGGCGACTATGAGTGGCCTGCCACCCTTGGCTGGGTTGCTCTCACCACGGTGGAGCGACGCTCTCGCCTGATTGATTCGGGCGCCGATGAGTTGCGCGTCAATGCCGTTGATGATTACAGCGCGGTGCGGGATGCGTATCGTCGACTACGTGAGCGTAGCATCTACGGTGTGCTAGAGAGTGGCGCCGAGGAGCTCAAGCGGCTAACGCCGCTCGTGCATGATGACGAATAACACGCAGGGGGAGAGACAATGATGAAACGACGTGATTTGATTGGTGCCGTAGGTTTTTGCGGCTTTTTGAGCCTTACGCCTAGCGCGTTACTCGCTGCCGACGTGGATCCTTATAAATGGGTGCTCGAGATGAGCAACCGCGTGTTGGATCGTATCAAAAATGAGCCTGCGCTCAAAAACGGTGATATTCCGGCCATCAAGCGCTTGGTCGATGACGAGATCATGCCCAATGTCGACTTCACGATGGTGACCCGCATGACCGTCGGGCCCAAGTGGCGTCAAGCAACCCCGGAACAACGTCAAACGCTTATGGATACGTTCCGTGAATTGCTGATCCGTGTCTATTCGGGGGCGCTCTCCAAGGTCAACGGCCATGTGGCAGAGTTGGTGCCTGTGCGTAGTATGGCACCGCAGGACGAGATGGTGATTCGCACCCAACTCAAGAGCGCATCTCAGCCGCCGATTGCAATGGACTACCGCATTTACCGCACAAAGTCGGGCGACTGGAAGATCGTTGACGTCAATGTTGAGGGTATCTGGATGGTAGAAAACTATCGCACGCAGTTTGCTGGCGTACTGAATCAAGAAGGTATCGACGGCTTGATCCGTGACCTCAAAAAGCGCATTGAAAGTGCAGGCGGCTAACGCGCGGGGCTTTGTTTGAGGCGCGGAACTCGTTGCTGCGCCCTGTCTACTGTAAACCCCTCTGGTTGCCGGGCAAAAGCGCAATCCATTTTAGTGTAGGTAACTCCCATGAAGATTGAGAGCGAAAGAGTCACGTACGAAGAGTATCCTGCGCTCAAGCGAGAGCTTGATGCGGCATTGGCCGCAGGGGATGCAACGCTCGACTTTGCGAGTGTGCACCACGTCGATAGCACTGCTGTTGCGCTCGTTTTGCACGCCTCACGCGCCTGTGCTCAAGCGGGTGTGACATTGCGTTGTCTCAATTTTCCTGAGGCCTATCATGAGCTTGTTGCGCTCTACGGCCTCAATGAATTGCTTGCGAGTCAAGGTTGAGTCTGTCGACTTGCAGCATGCCCCGCGCTTAGCGCGTGGCGCGCCGCAGCCTACAAAAACATTACACCCAAATAATAAAGAACATACATGGAACAGCTCAAAATCAATGGTGGCCGTCGCCTCGTTGGCGAGGTGCGAGTCTCAGGGTCTAAGAATGCCGCTCTGCCCATTTTGGCGGCCAGTCTTCTGACGGCTGATGAGGTGGTATTGCATAACGTGCCCAACCTCACGGATGTGCGCACGATGCTTAAGCTTCTGGAAGTGATGGGGGTTAAAACGTCGCGCGACGGCACGACGGTGAAGCTCTGTGCGGATAGCATCACGAGTACGCGTGCGCCCTATGAGCTTGTGAAAACCATGCGTGCCTCCATTCTGACGCTTTGTCCGTTGGTGGCGCGCTTTGGTAGCGCTGAGGTGAGTTTGCCTGGGGGCTGTGCCATCGGCGCTCGTCCTGTGGATCAGCATATCAAAGGACTACGTCAGCTTGGCGCCGAGGTCACGATCGAGCACGGCTATGTCAAGGCCAGCGCGAAACGACTGCAGGGCACGCGGCTCTTTACCGATATGGTGACGGTGACGGGTACGGAAAATTTGCTTATGGCCGCGGTCCTCGCAGAAGGGGAAACGGTGATTGATAATGCGGCTCGCGAGCCTGAAGTGATTGACCTTGCGAAATGTCTACGCGCGATGGGCGCCGACATTGAAGGTGAGGGTACGTCGGAGATTCGTGTGCGCGGCGTTAAGGCGCTACACGGTGCTGAGCATACCGTTGTTGCGGATCGCATCGAAGCGGGTAGCTTTTTCATCGCGGCTGCGCTCACAGAGGGTGATGTGCTCGTGACACATTGTGAGCCCACGCAGATGACTGCGGTGCTCGACAAACTCGCTGAGGCTGGGGTCAAACTCGATGTGGGCCCCGATTGGGTTCGAGTTCAGATGAGCGGGCGACCGAAGCCCGTTTCCATTCGCACGGATCCCTATCCAGGTTTCCCCACCGATATGCAGGCGCAGTTTATGACGCTCAACTGTCTTGCGCAAGGTAGCGCACGCATTACGGAGACGATTTTTGAAAACCGTTTCATGCACGTTTCCGAACTCGCACGTCTTGGTGCACAGATTCAGATTGAAGGATCTACGGCAATTGTCCATGGCGTTGAAGCGCTAACGGGTGCTAACATAATGGCAACAGACTTGCGTGCTTCTGCCTCTTTGGTGATTGCGGCGTTGGCAGCGCAGGGTGAAAGTATCGTGGACCGCATCTATCATCTTGACCGCGGCTATGAATCCATGGAATCCAAACTCCGTGCGCTGGGCGCGGACATTGTGAGGATTAACACTTGATCACGCTTGCACTCTCGAAGGGGCGCATTTTTGAAGAGGCGCTGCCTTTTCTTGCCGCTGCTGGCATTATGCCCTTGGAGAATCCTTCAGAGTCTCGAAAACTCATGATTGGGACAAATCGTGAGGATCTGCGCATTGTTGTCGTGCGTGCAACCGACGTACCCACTTACGTTCAGTACGGCGCAGCCGACCTTGGAATCGTTGGGTGGGATACGCTCTACGAGCACGGCGGTGATGGCCTCTATGTGCCGATCGACTTGCAGATTGCGCGCTGTCGCATGTGTGTGGCGGCGCCTGAAGACTTTGACTACGAGCGAAGTGTCCGACGAGGGGCTCGACTACGTATCGCGACCAAGTACCTCAAGTGGAGTCGTGACTACTTTGCTCAGCAAGGCGTTCACGTTGACCTGATTAAACTCTACGGCTCGATGGAATTAGCGCCCATTGCAGGGCTTGCGGATGCCATTGTGGATTTAGTGAGCACGGGGGCGACACTGAAAGCCAATCGCATGAAAGAAGTGCTCACGATTTCGCCCATCTCTTCGCGCTTCATCGTCAATCAAGCATCGATGAAAACCAAGCGCGCCGACATCGATCCCATCATTCGAGCTATCCGACACGCCGTTGAGGCGTGTTGAAGATACTCCTCCCACCTCTGTGACGCCCTATGAAAGCCGTTGAACGCTTCGCCGCCGCTACGCTCACACTCGAGTGTCTTTGGCAAGTGAGCGCGGCGGCGCTTGGGGCAAGGGCACACCCTGCCGATCCTCTTTTCCCAAAAAATTTTGTTTTATGTGAGGCACGCCTATGCCAGTACGCCAGTTGAATACTCAGGATGCTGATTTTCTGAGCCGTTTTGATGAGCTCGTTGCCGTTGACGCCAGTGTTGATCCAGAAATTACCCGTCGCGCCGAGGCGATCGTGCTCGATGTTCGCCACCGTGGCGATGAAGCGGTGCTTGAGTACACAAATCGCTTTGATCGTATGAATGTCTCAAGCATGGCGGAGCTGATGATTAGCGCTGAAGAAATGCGTGCGGCGCTAGAAAGCTTGCCCGCTGAGCAACGTCAGGCGTTGACGGCCGCCGCCGAACGCATTCGTGCGTTTCATGAGCGAGAAAAGCTTGAGAGCTTCTCGATGACGGACTCACTGGGCAACAAGCTCGGTCTGCGAGTGAGCCCCGTGGATAGCGTGGGGCTCTACGTGCCGGGGGGCAAAGCCGCCTACCCGAGTTCGGTGCTCATGAACGCAATGCCCGCGAATGTGGCAGGTGTTAAGCACATCGAAATGGTCGTGCCGACGCCAGGTGGCGAGAAGAACCCCTTGGTGCTCGCTGCGGCAAGCTTAGCTGGTGTGACCCGTGCTTGGGCCATCGGTGGGGCGCAGGCCGTAGCGGCGCTTGCGTATGGAACGCAGACGATTCCTTCGGTCGACAAGATCGTGGGCCCAGGCAACGCGTATGTGGCGGCTGCAAAGCGTTACGTGTTCGGTCGCGTTGGTATCGACATGATTGCGGGCCCCTCGGAGATTCTCATCATCTGTGACGGCAAGACCAATCCCGATTGGATCGCGATGGACCTCTTTAGCCAAGCCGAGCATGATGAACTCGCTCAGGCCATTCTGCTAACGCCTGATGCGGAGTTTGCCGAGGCCGTGCAGCGTAGCATCGAGCGGCAACTTCCGCAGATGCCGCGACGGGAGATTATCGGCAAGAGCTTGACCAATCGTGGCGCCATTGTGATCACGAAAGATCTTGAGCAAGCTTGTGCGCTTGCCGACCGCATCGCTCCCGAACATCTGGAACTCTCTGTAGAGGATCCCGAGTTCTGGGCGGAGAAAATTCATCACGCGGGTGCGCTCTTTTTGGGGCGTTACACCAGCGAAGCGTTGGGCGACTACTGCGCGGGTCCCAATCACGTTCTACCCACGTCGCGTACCGCGCGTTTCTCGTCGCCGCTTGGGGTGTATGACTTCCAAAAACGTACGTCCATGCTGCATGTCTCAGCGGAAGGGGTGGAGACGCTCGGACGCATTGCTGGCATTTTGGCCGACGGAGAATCGCTGACGGCGCATGCTTGCTCGGCGCGTTACCGCTTGAAGCAGTAAGCACAATCCCCCCCCCCCCTAGCGCCTGCCTTGCTAAACGGTCGCCACGCGAGCGACCGTGGCAGGGGCGCAATTGCGTGAGAACAACGATATGGAGAGCAGCATGCAGGAACGTATCAGTCACATTGCCCGTCAGACTAAAGAAACGCAGATTGAGATCATGCTCAATCTCGATGCGTTTACCTCGGACATCTCGACGGG
This sequence comes from uncultured Sutterella sp., assembly GCA_902463725.1. Taxonomy (GTDB): domain Bacteria; phylum Pseudomonadota; class Gammaproteobacteria; order Burkholderiales; family Burkholderiaceae_F; genus Sutterella. Next base: position 31,561 of record CABQGK010000015.1, read on the forward strand.
GGTCGGTTTTTTTGACCACATGCTCGAGCAGATCGCTCGACACGGTCTCGTGGGACTGACGATCCACGCCAAGGGCGATACGCATATTGATGCGCACCACTTGGTCGAGGACGTTGGCATTGCGCTCGGACAGGCACTAAAGGAGGCTCTTGGTAGCAAGGCCGGAATTAACCGCTATGGGCATGCCTATGTTCCCTTAGACGAAGCGCTTTCTCGGGCGGTGATTGATTGCTCGGGGCGTCCTGGACTCTATTTCCGTTGCTCGTTTACCCGTCCTTATCTCGGGGGGATGGATACTGAGCTCGTGCGTGAGTTTTTCCAAGGCTTTGTCAATGCTGCTGGGGTCACGCTTCACCTCGATAACTTGGAGGGCTTCAATGCACACCATCAGGCGGAGAGCTTGTTCAAGGCTTTTGGTCGTGCGCTTCGTATGGCAGTGGCGCGCGACGAGCGTAGCGCAGGCACGATTCCCTCTACGAAAGGAGTGCTGTGAGCATGAATATCGTCATTGTTGATTATGGCTGCGGTAACCTCGCTAGCGTGCGTCGTGCTGCAGAGCGAGCCACGGCAGACCTGAAGGCCACGGTGTCTGTGACGGGGGACGCGGCAGCCTTGCTCGCTGCGGATCGTGTGATTTTCCCTGGTCAAGGCGCGATGCCCGACTGCATGAAAAACCTCCGTGCTTCGGGGCTTGAGCAAGCCGTACGAGTCGCGCTTGCGCAGAAACCCGTGTTAGCGATCTGCATTGGAATGCAGATGCTCTTTGAGCACTCGGAAGAGGGGGATATCGCAGGCTTAGGCATCTATCCTGGCCTCGTACGACGCTTTCCTCGCGATATGCAAGCGGCTGGTGTGCGGCTCAAAGTGCCGCAAATGGGTTGGAATCGTGTAACACAACGCCAGTCGCACCCGCTTTGGGCAGGGATCGCTGATTCGTCGTGGTTTTATTTCGTCCACAGTTATTACCTCGAGACCAAAGAGGCTACACTTTGTGCTGGGAGCACAGACTATGGCCTCGAGTTTACCAGTGCGGTAGCTCGAGACAATGTTTTTGCTACCCAGTTTCATCCGGAAAAGAGCGCACGCTGCGGACTTCAGCTCTTCCGGAATTTTGTCACTTGGGCACCCTAGAAGGGTGCAACACGGAGCTTCAACGCTTACATAAAGGCTGATCGCGATGTTGTTAATTCCAGCGATTGATATCAAAAACGGACAATGTGTTCGACTCCAACAGGGAGACTTGAACAACAATATCACCGTCTATTCGACCGATCCTGTGGCAGTTGCCCGGCAGTGGGCAGACATGGGAGCAGAGCGTCTGCATATTGTGGATCTTGATGGCGCACAGTCCGGCAAGCCCACCAACATTGCCTTGATACGAGACATTGTGGCCGAGGTGAGTGATGTGATGCCAATTGAACTTGGCGGCGGATTACGCACGCTTGAGCAACTTGAGAGCTATGTCGACGCTGGCGTTGAGTACTGCGTGATCGGTACTGCTGCGATCAAGCGCCCAGGTTTTCTGCATGATGCCTGCTCGAATTTTGGTGGGCAAATCATCGTTGCACTCGATGCCAAGGATGGCAAAGTCGCCACCGATGGTTGGCAGGCCGTGAGCGGAAACGCCGTGATTGATCTCGCGAAGAAGTTCGAAGACTACGGCGTAGAGGCTTTCCTCTATACCGATATTTCCCGTGACGGCATGCTAACTGGTTGCAACGTAGAGGCCACGGCAGAATTGGCGCGCGCTGTGAGTGTTCCCGTGATTGCATCGGGTGGCATTCGTGATCTTGATGACATTCGTGCGCTGCTTGCTGTGGAGGATGACGGCGTGATGGGCGCCGTTTTGGGTCGCTCCCTCTACGAAGGTACGCTCAAGTTCGAGCAAGCGCTTGAACTTGTTGATGCAGCTGAGGGGCGCTGATTAACGCTATGGCGCGGGGTACGGAATCGCTCGGAAGCGAAACGTCCCCGCGTTTTGTTTATAAGGAAAGAGCCATGCTCGCCAAACGCATCATTCCCTGCCTAGACGTTAATGCCGGTCGCGTTGTCAAAGGCACGAAATTTTTGAATTTGCGTGATGCGGGCGATCCCGTGGAGATCGCCCGACGCTACGACGAAGAGGGCGCCGACGAAATTACCTTCCTCGACATTACCGCGAGCCTCGATGGGCGCGAGACGATGTTGCATGTGATTGAGCGCGTGGCTGAACAGGTGTTTATTCCTTTGACGGTCGGTGGCGGTGTCAAGGAGCTCTCTGATATCCGCCGACTGCTTAATGCAGGCGCCGACAAGGTGTCGATCAATACGGCAGGGATTAAGAACCCAGCTCTCATCGAGGAGTCCACGTCGCTCTATGGTAGCCAAGCGATTGTGGTGGCGATTGACGCGCGGCGCCGTGATCCGCTCGATGCGTCGAAGGGCTGGGAAGTCTACGTACGCTCGGGGACAGAAAATACAGGGCTCGATGCGCTTGAGTGGGCGCGCCAAGTGGAGGCACTGGGTGCTGGGGAAATTTTGCTCACGAGCATGGATAGCGACGGCATGAAGAACGGGTTCGATTTGGCGCTGACGCGTGCGGTCAGTTCGATGGTCGGCATCCCCGTGATTGCTTCTGGCGGCGTTGGCAATCTGCAGCACCTAGTTGAGGGGGTTACTGAAGGGGGCGCCGATGCGGTGCTTGCTGCTTCGATCTTCCATTTTGGTGAGTACACTATCCGTGAAGCTAAAGAGTACATGCGCGCAAGGGGTATTGCTGTGCGCCTTGATGAGTAGTGGAGCACTGCGATGTGGCTTGATGAAGTGAAATTTGATGAGCGCGGCTTGGTGCCTGTGATTGCGCAGGATGCGCAGAGCGGTGCGGTATTGATGTTGGCGTGGGCGAATCGAGAAGCACTTGAGGAAGCGGCGCGTACGCACTGTGCGGTGTATTTCTCACGATCGCGGGGCAAGCTTTGGCGCAAAGGCGAGCAGAGCGGCAACGTGCAGCGTCTTCGTAGTATTGCGCTCGACTGCGATGGTGATGCGGTGCTTTACCGCGTTGAGCAGGTTGGGGGTATTGCCTGTCACACGGGGCGGGCGAGTTGCTTTTGGCGCGAGCTTGATGAGCAGACGTGGCGCGTGACGTTGCCCACATTGAAAAATCCCAAGGAGATGTATGGTGAGTGAAAACGAAGATATCTTGACTCGTCTTGCTGCGGTCATTGAATCGAGAAAACAAGCGGATCCTTCGACGAGTTATGTCGCCAAACTCTTTAAGAAGGGGCCTGATGGGTTTCTCAAAAAGGTCGGCGAAGAGGCCACCGAGACCGTGATGGCGGCTAAGGATGGCATGGCGGGAAAAATTGTCTACGAATGCGCCGATCTATGGTTTCACACGCTGGTGATGCTGGCTTACTACGATTTAGGGCCAGAGGATGTTCTACGGGAGCTCGCAAGGCGTGAAGGACTCTCTGGTCTTGTCGAAAAGGCGAGTCGCCCAAAAGAGTAGGCGCTCGGAGAGACTCATCGCGTCGCTTGGCTGAGATTTGTTTGCACCGCGCGATTTCGCCTACAATGAAAGCTTGAATGGGGCTGCAGTGCCTCAATCGAATCAACACAAAAGAAAAGGGGTCGGCATGCAGCTTGACGATTGTTTGTTTTGTAAAATTGCCCGAGGCGAAATTCCTGCCACGAAGGTCTATGAGGATGATGAGGTGCTTGCCTTTAAGGACATCCACCCCAAGGCACCTGTGCACATTCTGATTATCCCCAAAAAGCACATCACCTCGCTTGCACATGCTGAAGATGCAGATGCACCGCTTTTGGGTAAAATGCTATCTTTGACACGCAAGCTTGCGGTGCAGGAGGGTGCTTTGAACGGCTTCCGTGTCGTTATCAACACTGGTCGCGATGGCGGTCAGGAAGTCGATCACTTACATGTTCATGTGTTGGGCGGTCCCCAACCGTGGAAATAACCGGAGAGTAGATTATGGGATCCCTATCTGTATGGCATTGGCTGATCGTTCTGGCGATCGTTGTTTTGGTTTTTGGTACCGGCAAGCTCAAGAATCTCGGTAAAGACTTGGGCGGCGCGATCAAAGGCTTTAAGGAAGGTATGGCTGAGGCCGAGTCCCCTGTTGAGCAGAAGAAAGAAATCGCTCAGGAAAAGACGGCCGCTCAGCCGGCTGACGCTACTGAAACGAAGGACAAGGTTCAGGGCTGATCTCGTTCAGTTGCCCCTTTCTGGCGGTCAGTGCGCCGACGCCCCGTGTCTGATGTGACGGCACCAAAGCGCTTCCTACCTCAGGTAACGGTGGGAAGCTTCTGACGGTGTTTCCCGCCTGCGCTCAGGCTGCTGGCGGTGTCCTGCCCATGCCGCGGTCGTCGGTTGACTGACCGCGGCAAATTTATTTGGAAACTCTGCGATGTTCGATTTTGGTTTTAGCGAAATGCTCGTGATCGGTGTGGTAGCACTGGTCGTGCTCGGGCCCGAGAAGCTGCCGACCGTAGCCAAGACTGCGGGCGAGTGGATGGGCAAAGCGCAGCGTTTTGTCTCCCAAGTCAAGTCAGACATCAATCGAGAGGCTGATTTTGCAGGCCTGAAAGAGTTGCAAGATCAAGCCAAGGCGCTCGGTAATGAGATCCGTAGCACCGTGGAGAAATCTGCTTCGGAGATTCAAACTTCCGCTTCAGCGCTTGAGAAGAGCGTTGCAACGCAGAAGGAGACGCTCGACGAATCGGTCGGCGCTGTGAAGACCTCGCTAGCGGATTTGGGCCGAGAGGTGCAGGGGTCGATTGATGCCGCAGGCGATACAGCGACAACGTCGGCAGAGACGACGCCCGCTGTCAGTGCTCAGACGGAAGAGGAAATGGCTGACTTCTACGGCTGGACGGGTGTAGAGCCTCAGGCGCCGACACCTGCCTATGAGTGGAAGGAGCCCAAGATTTTCCCGAAGCGTTATCGTTCGGGGCCCTCGGTTGATGAATTGGCCCGCGAGGTGGAGCGCTTGCGCCGAGAACTTGGTATGAGGGAAGCAAAACTCGGTGGTTCTAACCGTCGACTGACTGCCCGTGCTCGCTCCAATAGAGCGCGTATTTACCGCTAAAGAGATTGATGATGGCTGACAACAACAATTCTGTGGATACGCCCGACGATCCGATGGCTGAGCAGCCGCTCATGAGCCATTTGGTCGAGTTGCGCAACCGCACCGTGCGCGCGGCAATCGCCGTGATTGTCGTGTTTGTGGCACTTTCGCCCTTCATGCGTACGATCTTTGACTTTCTCTCGCAGCCGCTGATGGTGGCTCTGCCGCAGGGGGTCAAATTGCTAGCCACGGGGGTGGTGGCGCCCTTTATGGTGCCGCTTAAGGTAACGCTTTTCGTGGCCTTTTTGATAGCACTGCCCTACGTGCTGTATCAGATTTGGGCCTACATTGCGCCAGCGCTCTACCGTCGTGAGAAACGATTGGCATTGCCGATTATCGTTTCCTCGATCGTGATGTTCGCGCTCGGTATGGCGTACTGCTATTTCATCGTGTTCAGAATGGTGTTTCAGTTTATCGCGGGTTTCAGCCCGACGAGCGTGAACTTTGCGCCAGACATCGATTCCTATTTCAGTTTTGTGCTGACAATGTTCTTTGCCTTCGGCCTGACGTTTGAGGTACCGATTGTTGTGATGGTGCTGAACCATGTGGGTTTGGCGAGCTATGAAAAGCTCGTGAAGGCGCGCCCCTTTGTGATTGTTGGCGCTTTTGTGCTCGCTGCGATCTTTACGCCGCCAGATGTGCTATCGCAATTGTTGCTTGCGTTGCCGCTCGTCATTCTCTTCCAAACGGGGATTTGGCTTGTAAAATTCTTTGGTAAAACTCAGGCAGAGATTGACGGCATGCCGCCTGAGCCTGATGAGGAATAAGTGAGCGGAGCGATGCGCGAGCTCGCTTTCAACTACGAGAAGGGCTTCCTGCGAGAGGAAGCCCTTCGCTTGTGGTGGGTAGAAGAAGCACTAGAGTGAATGCGTGCGCGCAGCGCGTCTATAGACAGACGGCTTGCTTTAGCCAACGTTTCTCACCGCTTCGCCGTCCGTTTGGTTAAGCGGATTCTGTGGACGTGGTCCCACTTTGATATTAATTTTGAGCACGTTTTTCCCGCGTAGCACCATCACAGGGACTTCGGTGTTAGGCGGAATCGCTGCGATGAGGTCGAGTAGACGCGTGACTTGATAGATGTTTTCGTCGCCAATACGGGCTACGACATCAAAGGCACGTAACCCTGCGCGCTGGGCGGGGCTACCCTGAATGACGCTGTTGACCATCACGCCACTCGTGACCTCCAGTCCGAGATCGCGAGCGAATTCTGCTGTCAGCTGTACGGGCACAATGCCAAAGTAACCACGCTCGAGGTTACCCGCCATGAGGGCGGGGAGCACTTTCTGAATCATGGAAACGGGCACCGCAAAACCTATGCCAATAAAGCCCTCGCTCGGTTCCGGAGAAAAAATCGCGGCATTGATGCCGACAAGTTTTCCTTGCGCATCGACCAACGCGCCCCCCGAGTTACCTTGGTTGATGGCAGCGTCAGTCTGAATGAAATCTTCGTAGTTATTGAGTCCAAAACCGTGACGCCCTAACGCCGAGATAATACCCGCGGTGACGGTCTGGCCAACAGCAAACGGGTTGCCGATGGCAAGCACGGGTTGTCCGACTTTGAGTGTGTCGGTGGGTGTCATCTCAATGGCGGGTAAGTTGGTAGCGAGTACTTTTAGTACGGCTAGATCCGTGTCTTTGTCGGCCGACAGTAACCGCGCATTAAAGCGCTGCCCATCGTTGAGTGTGACAAAGAGTTCACCAATACCGTTGACGACGTGATGACTCGTGAGGATATAGCCATCGGGGCTCACAATCACCCCACTGCCGAGCGTATCGAGCGCGTGACCAGTCATCAAGTCGACCGTGGTATCGGGCGCTTCGGAGCGGTTGCGTGTCACGCTCGCGCGAGTCTGAATGGTTACCACGCTCGGAGCCGCTTTTTCAGCGGCTACCGAGAGGTCGACTACGCCCAAAGACTGTGGAGACGGCACGGATGGCGTTGGCGCGTTACTCTCGGACATTTGCTGTGCGAGGCGGATAAGCCCGAACACGGCCAGTGCGATTGTGATAAGTTGTGCGATAAGGAGCCAAAGACGGCGGATCATAATGCCACCTAATGCGCAAATGTGTGGAAATGGCCTCATTGTAATGGGCACTGCTGCGCATGATGTCAGTAAAACTGTGTCAATATTTTTGAGGAGCCTTTGTTCTTTGAGGAGTAAAAAGCGTGCAACGTGACGAAATTATCCGTTATCTCAACGACCTGCTTGATGCGGAGAGCTTCCGTGACTATGCCCCCAATGGGCTACAAGTCGAGGGTAAAGCAGAGGTAAACCGAATCCTTTTAGGCGTTACCGCTTCGCAAGCGATGGTCGACGCAGCGGCCGAGCGTGGCGCTGATATGTTGCTCGTTCATCATGGTTGGTTCTGGAAGGGGGAGCCCGCGGTGATCACAGGAATGAAACGACGCCGCTTGGCAAAACTTCTCTCTCACGACATCAACCTTGTGGGCTATCACATTCCACTTGATGCGCACCCCACGCTTGGTAACAATGCTGAGCTCGCTCGACTGCTCTCGCTCAAGCCCATTGGCCGCGCTGCCGATATGGACTTGGTTTGGATATGTGAACCCGAAGAGGGAACGTTGTCGCTAGCGGCGTTTGTCGAGCGTGTGAGTAGCGTACTCGATCGCGCTCCCTTGGTGCTTGGACACACAGAAGAGCCTCTCACGCGTATTGCACTCTGCACGGGGGCCGCGCAGGATTGGATAAGCGTGGCTGCTGAGCACGGTGCGCAACTCTACCTCTCTGGCGAGGTGAGTGAGCGGACAACGCATGAGGCGGTGGAAAATGACATCGTGTACCTCGCGGCAGGTCATCACGCCACGGAGCGCTTCGGTATTCAAGCGCTAGGGCGCGCCTTAAAAGAGGCTTTTCCCTCGCTCGACGTGTCGTACTTGGAAATTAACAATCCTGTGTAAGTCAAAATTCTGCTCGCCTACTGCCACAAGCGTTTTAGGGAAAATTAATTGACAATAGTTGAGTTCTTAATCAGGATTTGATAAAATCTTATATCCGACCGTCTCGAACTATTTGAGACGGCTTTGACATCTATTTTGTGTTTTCTGCGAAAGAGGATCTCCCTTCTATGATGGTGCTTTATTCGGGTCTTACAGATCCGTTTTCCCACAGCTGCCGTTTCGTACTCTATGAAAAGGGGTGTGAATTCGACATCAACGACATCGACATGTTTCAGCCGACGGATCTGAGCTCGTTGAATCCGTACGGTGAAGTGCCGATTCTGCAGGAACGTGACCTGATCCTCTACAACGCTGAAGTGATCATGACCTATATCGATGATCGCTTTCCGCATCCGCAGCTCATGCCGCCCGATCCGATGCAACGCGCTCGTGCTCGACTCTTCTATTACATCTTTAGCCGTGAGATTTTCCCGTTCGTGCGTGCGCTCGAAAATCGAAACCTCACTGAAGAGCAACATCAAAATGCCCGTCAGCGCTTGCGCGATCAGCTCACGCTCGCTGGGATGCGTATGAGCACGAGCAAGTTTGTCATGGGTGAAGACTTTACGTTGCTTGACATTGCGCTTGCTCCGATCCTTTGGCGTCTCGACCACTACGGTATTGAGATGCCCGCGGCAGCGGCGCCGCTCATGACCTACGCCGAGCGCCTCTTCTCGCGTCCTGCGTTCATCGATTCGATGACGCCCTCGGAACGTGTGATGCGCCGCTAAGCTCGTTAGTGTTGCCTCTGGCTGAGAGAACCCGCGGCGAGTCCGCGGGTTTGCCGCCATTTCTCATGCAAGGATTGCTATGACTGAAGCACCTACCCCTATCAAGCCCTATTTGATCAACGCGGTGCTCGACTACTGCCGAGATACAGGTTGCACACCTTACTTGGTCGTTGCGGTTGATGATGCTTGTCGAGTGCCACTTGAATACGTTCGAGACGGACATATCGTTTTCAACATCAGCGATGAGGCTACGAACCGTTTGGCAGTGACAGTGACGGAACTCTCGTTCCAGGGGCGTTTCGGCGAGAACAATGAAATCTTCGATGTGAGTGTTCCTCTCAATCGCATTGAAGCGATTACGCCGCTCGAGCACCAGGAGTTTGCTCTGAGCTTTTCTGTGACTCCTACCGAGGCGCCTAAAGAAGCGGAGCAAGTGCCTGCTCAATCTCGCCCTCGTCGTCCGACGCGCCTGAAGTAAACTTTTCATGTATAATCACCCCTCCTAGTGCCTCTTTAGCTCAGTTGGTAGAGCAACCGCCTTGTAAGCGGTAGGTCGTCTGTTCGAGTCAGTCAAGGGGCACCAGCAATATTTACCGTAAGCGCTTAAAAAATCAATGGCTTATGTGCTTTTTGGGTGGCTGTTTTGGTCATGGCTACTTAAAAAGCTACTTAAAAGATTTTGATTAACCGCTACAGCTAGGAATTTTCTATTTTTGAACTGAGAAAACTTCCTTCCTAGGTTTTTGAAAAGCGGTTACGGGAACATGAAAACGGCTGAACGCCTTGTGCAACAAGGGTTACAGCCGTTTTTTTCGTATCAGCGCCTTGCTGATTAATTTGCTTTGCGACCCATGGTGACACGGTCATTGCCGCCATAGTCTTTTACTGTTCGTACCGCAGCAAAGCCCGAAACACGGAAGATGGATTCCACCGCAGGCCCCTGGTCATAGCCATGTTCGACGAGAAGCCAGCCCGCTGGCTTCAGATAGTCGAGCGCCTTGCCCACAATTTCCGCAATCGCTGAAAGCCCATCATCGCCGTCGGTGAGTGCGTTGAGCGGCTCATTGACAAGCGCCTTTAGGTGCTCGTCATCGGGGCGAATATAGGGGGGATTGCTGACAATCAAATCAAAGGTAGCGTTTTGGGGGACTGCCTCCCACCATGAGCCTTGACGAAAGTCGACGGGATAGCCTAGGCGTTCAGCATTGGCTCGCGCAATGTCGAGTGCTGCAGAGGAAATGTCGGTAGCGGTCACTTTCGCTCCCTTGAGTTCGGCTGCAAGCGTAATCGCGATGCAGCCGCTACCAGTTCCCAGATCGAGCACCGAAGCATTCGGTGTAGCAACAAGTTGCGCTTGTTCAATGAGCACTTCTGTGTCAGGGCGTGGAATGAGCACGTTTTGATCGACTTTGAAGTAGCGACCAAAGAACTCTTGCTCCCCTGTGAGATAGGGGATGGGCATGCCTTCAAGACGCATGGACACGTAGAGATCAAACTTCACCTGCATCAGCTCTGAGACGCTCTCATCGTCATGAGCGATGAGATACTCCTTTGAGCGTCCGAGTACGAACGCTAGAAGGATCATGGCTTCGAAGCGGCCAATTTTCGGTGTCGCTTCAGCTATCAAGTGGCGGATGGAGTTGCGGTCTGTCTCTGTCATAGTCATTAGGCAAGTTGAGCCAATTGCTCGGCCTGGTGTTGAGTCATGAGCGCTGTGATGATTTCGTCAAGATCACCGTCAAGGATCGCATCAAGCTTATAGAGCGTGAGGTTGATACGGTGATCGGTTACACGGCCCTGAGGGAAATTATAAGTTCTGATACGCTCCGAGCGATCCCCTGAACCGACGAGACTCTTGCGCTCACTGGCTTCTTTGGCCTGTTGTTCCGCGACCCTAGCGGCGTAGATACGCGATGCCAAAATGGCCATGGCACGTGCTTTGTTTTGTGTTTGACTACGTTCATCCTGGCACTCGACAACTAAGCCTGTTGGCAGGTGCGTGATGCGTACTGCGGAGTCCGTTTTTTGGATGTGCTGCCCACCAGCACCCGAGGCACGGAACACATCGATACGCAATTCGCTTGGGTCGAGCTGTACTTCTTCGACCTCATCCATTTCAGGAAGCACAGCGATGGTGCACGCAGAGGTATGAATACGTCCTTGGCTCTCGGTGGCAGGGACGCGCTGCACGCGATGTCCACCCGATTCAAATTTCAGACGAGAATAGGCGCCACGCCCCATGATGCGGACGATCACTTCTCTGTATCCACCCAATTCACTTGGGTTGGAGGAAACAATCTCGTTTGACCATCCTTGGCGTTCTGCAAAACGCAGGTACATCCTCAAGAGGTCTCCCGCAAAGAGCGCACTCTCATCACCGCCCGTGCCTGCGCGGATTTCCAAGAAAATGTTGCGTTCATCATTGGGATCCTTGGGTATGAGAAGCACTTGTAGGTCGTGCTCAATGGCTTCCAAGCGCTGTTCGGTCGTTTGGATCTCTTCTTGAGCAAAGGCTTTCATGTCTGGCTCAGCAAGCATCTCTTGAGCAACAACAAGGTCGTCTTCGGCTTGTTTTAGTTCAGTTGCCTTGAGTACGAGCGGTTCAATCTCAGCTCGTTCTTGGGAGAGAGCTTTAAGGCGGTTCATGTCGTTGGCAACCTCGGGCGAGGCAAGGATGCGGTCGATTTCTTCTAATCGAAGAGCCAGTTGATGAAGTTTGGCTCGAATGCTTTCGGTAATCATGTCTGATATTTGCGTTTCGGAACTGAGGCGTTAAGCATAATAGAAAAGGGAGAAGCCGTCTGTCTTCTCCCCCATCTAACGAAAGCTCAATGCTAGCGGTCATGACGCCGATAGAAGCGATTAAGCATGCGCTCCATCAGGTCTCGATCATCGCTGCTGAGCCCTTCCGCATTTCTCAGCAGAATTGTTGGGTCATGGATCAGTTTGTTAGTGAGCCCGCGGGCAAAGGTCTCAAGGACTTCTTGGGGGTCATCGCCATGATGCAGGTGACGCAGGGCACGTTGTAACTCCACTTCGCAGAGGAAATGTGCGCGGTCACGCAGAGATTGAATCACAGGAACCGTTTCACGCTGGCGTAGCCACGCCTCGAAGTCTCGTACGCGCAGGTCGATAATGGTCTGCGCTTGAGCTATGGCGGCTTGACGGCTAGCCATCCCTTGGCTAACCACCTTTCCGAGATCGTCGACGGTGTAGACGTAGACGTCATCGAGCCGTTCGACCTCGCTCTCAACGTCGCGGGGCACAGCCAAGTCAACGATAAACATCGGACGGTGTTTGCGACGGTTAATGGCGCGCTCAATCATTCCTAGCCCGATGATGGGCAGTGAGGATGCGGTGCAGGAAACGATAATGTCAAATTCTGCGATGCGCTCTGGGAGCTCGGCGAGGCGAATGGCTTCGGCATGTACGGTGCGTGCTAGCGTTTGGCCACGCTCTAGCGTACGGTTTGCAATCGTGATGGACTTGGGTTGCTGCGCGGCAAAGTGCGCAGCGCAGAGCTCAATCATTTCTCCAGCGCCTACGAAGAGGACGCGCTCGTTACGCAGATCCCCGAAAAGGCGGAGCGCGAGTCGCACCGCAGCTGCTGCGAGACTGATCGAATTGGCGCCAATCGCGGTCGCGGTACGTACCTCTTTGGCGACCGTAAATGTTGATTGGAATAGGTGGTTGAGCATGATACCCAAGCCTTTAGCTTGTTTGGCCGCACGCTCGGCATCCTTCATCTGTCCAACAATTTGTGTCTCGCCGAGCACCATGCTGTCGAGACCAGAGGCGACTCGGAAAGTATGATGCGCGGCTTGCTCCTGCTCAAAGCGGTAGATGTGCGGTTCGAGTTCAGAGCGGGAGACGTTTTTGCGTTCACAGATGAAATCGAGAATGCTTTCCGTAGCAGCAGAGGGATTCTCTACCGCGCAGTAGATCTCTGTACGGTTGCAGGTCGAGAGTATGGCAGCTTCAGAGAGGCCACCAGCCGACTGGCTAGAAAAGCGTTCCCGAAGGTGGGCGATCGTCTCCTCGATCTCCGTAGGACCAAATGCCACGCGTTCACGGACGGACACGGGGGCTGTAGTATGGTTGAGGCCTAAAGCAAGCAGTTGCATCGCAGTAACCGGATAAAGATGGACAGGGGTTCCCAAAACAATGACAGGAGGAACATAGTGGATTATAGGCATGTAAGGTTTTGTAATTCTTAAGATTTTCTTTGAAAACCGTCGCTTTGGGCTGAAAACGGGTTATCGTTTGCCCTGATATTCGGCAAAATACCGCCACGCTATTGAAGGAGTATTGATGTGAGAAACGAGAAGGCCATCGTGCTTTTTTCGGGTGGACAGGATTCGAGCACGTGTTTAGCGTGGGCACTCGAAAACTTCCGTGAAGTAGAAACCGTGGGTTTTGACTATGGCCAGCGCCATGAAGTGGAAATGCAGTGTCGCACGCGCGTTCGAGCGCTGGTGGGTGCACTCAAGCCTGAATGGTCGGCAAAACTAGGCATGGATCATCGGCTAGATATGGGGTTGCTGGGGCAGATCAGTGACTGTGCACTTACGAAAGAAAAGGCGATCGCCTTCGAGAAAAATGGTGTGCCGAACACGTTTGTGCCTGCTCGCAACTTGCTCTTCTTTACTTTTGGGGCAGCGCTCGCCTATCGGCGTGACGCCTCAGTGCTCGTCGGCGGCATGTGCGAGACGGATTATTCAGGCTACGCAGACTGCCGTGACAATACGCTCAAAAGTCTGCAGGTCTCACTCTCACTAGGGTTGGATACGAGACTAGTCATTGAAACTCCGCTCATGTGGCTGACAAAAGCGCAAACATGGGAACTTGCACAAGCGCTTGGTGGGGCTGCGCTCGTTGATATCATCCGGCGTGAGTCGCATACCTGCTATATGGGCGACCATGACCATTGGCATGAGTGGGGGTATGGGTGCGGGGAGTGCCCAGCCTGTCGTCTACGTGAAGAGGGCTGGCTGCGGTACGTTGCACAAGCAGGGCAATAGTGCTGGCACTTCATAGAGAGAGCGTGCTCTTAGCGATTAGGAGCATGCTTTCCCCGTTTGGATGGGCAAAAAAATAAGCCGCATTACTGCGACTTCTCAAACATGGTGGCTAGGGACGGAATCGAACCGCCGACACGCGGATTTTCAATCCGCTGCTCTACCAACTGAGCTACCTAGCCCCCTTCACAAGAGACTCTTATGAGCTCTTGAGCTGTTGCTGGTGGCTAGGGACGGAATCGAACCGCCGACACGCGGATTTTCAATCCGCTGCTCTACCAACTGAGCTACCTAGCCAAAAGCATAGAGGGCAAATTCTAGTGGACAATCGCCCCAAATGCAAGAATGGCAGGCTAGAAATGAACCGATCATACCAAAAATGCGGGATTTCTTCGGTAGACAACGCGTCAAAAACTTGAAAGAGAAAGAAAAAAAACTGAGTTGAAAGTCGCTTCTGTGTACACTTTCCCGTATTAATTTCAGCGGACCTCTAGAGGTTACTACTATGAGAAAGTCTTCCTTTGTGACAGCTGCGCTACTACTATTAGCGGCGTTAGGCGTGTCTTCCGTACAGGCGAGCCCCGAAGAAGACGCCATTCGTGCAGCGCTCAAAGCGCAGTTCAACTGGACGGTGGAGAAGATCGAGCCCGCACCCGTTAAAGGCCTTTGGCAGGTATGGGTGCAACGCCGGCTTTTCTATGTCGATGCGGATGCTGCACATTTGATTGCAGGGCCTATCATGGATGCTCGCACACGACAGGACCTCTCTGAAGCCAAAGAGAGTGAGTGGCGTTGGGAGAGTTTCCCGAGACGCGATGCGCTCAAACAAGTTTGGGGCAAGGGTGAACGGGAAGTGGTCGTTTTCTCTGATGCGAACTGTACCTATTGCGCTCAAATGGATAAGCTTTTTGAGAAAGTTGGTAACCTTACGGTGTACACATTTGTGACGCCGATGCTACGCGGTAAGGTCAACAACAGTGAGGTGATCTGCTCGGCGGATCCAGCGAAAACTTGGCATGCTTGGATGACAGCGCGAGCCTCATTGCCAGATGTGCCAAAAGGCTGTGACGATTCGGTACTCGATAGAAACCTCTCACTCGCGGGTGATCTGGGAATCAATAGTGCACCCACGATGTACTTTAAGTCGGGGGCTATGGTGCGCGGCGCCATCCCAGAGGATGTGCTAGAGCGGCACTTACGCTAGGCGCAGTTAACGAAAGGCGTTGCGATTTTGTCCCAACGCCTTTCTCTTAGGGCACCAGCTTAGACCTGCACGAGCTCTTTGTGGCGCATTGTTAGTGCGAAAGCATGGCTTGCGGCTGCATACCGTTGGGCACGAGTACCCAAGCGCGAGCACGGCTCTTCTGTCGGCCGGCCTGCCGCCCCGCCTCATCACCAAAACCCCAAAAGTAGTCAAAGCGAATGGGACCGCGGATAGCGCCGCCTGTATCTTGGGCGATAACGGGGCGCGTGAGCTTCAGTGCAGGGGATGATTGGCTTGCATCTACTAAGAACACCGTGCCAAGTTTCCAATAGGACCGATCCACGGCCACGCTTGCCTGTGGGGTGAGGGGCACGCCTTGAGCGCCCGTAGGCCCGAGACTTGTATCACCTGGCTTTTCTTGGAAGAAGACGTAGCTTGGGTTTTTGGCGAGTAGAGCTTTGACGCGGGATGGGTTGCGGCGTGCCCATGCTTGGATGCCTTGCATGGACGCTTCACTGGCCTTGAGTTCCCCGCTCTGAATTAGCACGTTGCCGATACTACGGTACTGATGCCCGTTTTGGTCTGCGTAGCCAACCCTTACCATTGATCCATCGGGCAGTCGGATGCGCCCAGAGCCCTGAATCTGTAGGAAGAAGAGCTCAATCTCATCATCGACCCAAACAATGGCTTTGCGCGTGAGATCGTTGCGGGCATCGATTTGGGCGCGCGTATCGTACGGAACGAGCTTGTTGCCAACGAGTTTGCCGCGCAAACGTAATCCACGCAATTGCGGGTAAAGGCTAGCAAGATCGACCGTGATCAGGTCATCGGGCACACCATAGAGCGGATATTGGTAGGTGCCACCACAATGGCGTGAGCCACGTAGAAGCGGTTCGTAGTAGCCAGTCATGAGACCAGTTTCATTGGTGCCACTTGTGCCGTTAGCGATCACTTGCCAGGGCGTGAAGTGCTGCCGGAAAAAGACCTCTGCTGAGCTAGGTGCTGCGCTTGTTGCAGTTTGGCAGACCTGAGCCCAGTCGTTCTGCATTCGCATGGAGAGGCAACTTTGCTGTAAAGCGGAAAGTGCACTTTGCCAGCTACCTGGCTGCGCCGCAGGTACGCCATTCCAAGTGCTAGCCTCAAAGTGAACGGAAGAATGCTCTGAGGGTGTGGGCGTGACTGGGGTTTCGGTTTCTGGCACCGTACTACAGGCACAGAGGGCGAGGACTCCCGTGAGCGTAAGGGATGTTCGCAGGGAAGGTAGATTCCCGAGCATGTGACTCTCCAAATGCGTTGGCGTAATTTGTGTCGTATTTTAGTCGAGCGCTCCTGAGCTAGCGCGTCTTTCAGACGATTTGAAAAGATTCTTCTAGGCTGCAGTGCGACCACGGAGCGCTGTGAGCTAATACAATAGGACGGCCAAATTTTTACTCTTGGACGAAGGAAATTCCGATTATGCGAACCTGTACCATCGCTCCCTCAATTTTGTCGGCAGACTTTGCCAATCTTGGTCAAGAGGTGACAGATGTCATCACGGCTGGCGCTGACTGGATTCATTTTGATGTGATGGACAATCACTATGTGCCGAATTTGACGATTGGGCCTGGTGTGCTCAAAGCCATTCGTCCGTATTCCAGAAAGCCGATTGATGTGCATCTGATGGTGGAGCCCGTCGATGAGATTATTCCGCTCTTTGCTGAAGCGGGGGCGGATATTGTGACGTTCCACTGCGAGGCCTCTCGCCACATTGACCGTACACTGCAACTCATTCGTAACCATAAGATGAAGGCAGGGCTAGTGTTTAACCCTGCTACCCCCATTTCGTACTTAGACTATGAACTGGATCGACTGGATCTCGTGCTATTGATGAGTGTGAATCCTGGGTTTGGCGGGCAGAGCTTCATCGAGAGTTCGCTAGAAAAAATTGCGCGAGTAAAAGAAAAGCTCGATGCCTATGAGGCAGAGACGGGGCGACATATTGCGCTTGAGGTCGATGGTGGCATCAAGGTCGAAAACATTGCTCGAGTCGCTAAAGCGGGTGCCGATACATTTGTTGCGGGTTCAGCTATTTTTGGCGCGCGTTGTAGTTGCGGCTACGCTGATGTGATTGAGCAGATGCGTGCTGCGGTGGCGGCTTTGGGAGACTAAGTGATGGTCGCGGTGAAGGCGGTGCTGTTTGATCTAGACGGCACGCTAGTTGATTCGTTGCCTGAGCTCTATGAGGGCGTACGCCGAAGCCTCGAGGAACTTGGCTTTCCTGTTCCAGAGAAGGAAGCCGTACGCGACATGATTGGTCGTGGCGTCTCGGTTTTGGTCGATCGGTTGCGTTCGCACCTTCAGCTCACCGATGCAGAGCTCACTCATGCGGCACTCTTGTCGCTTTTAGTGAAGCATTGGGCACAGACAAACGGCAGCTATACAACGTTTTATCCTGGGGTGCTTGATGGGATTGCTGCTCTGCGGGCTGCGGATATACGTGTGGGCCTCGTAACGAACAAATGGCGTGATCTCACTATGGAGTTTTTGCAAGCCCGAGGCATTCGAGAGCTCTTTGATGTGGTGGTTGCTGGTGACGACTGCCCCCACAATAAACCCGCGCCAGACATGCTACTGAAGGCGATAGAGACGCTCAAGGTCGATGCTGCGCAAACCATCATGGTTGGCGATAGTCGCAATGACGCTCTCGCGGCACGGGCTGCAGGTATCCGCGTTGCGCTCGTGGAGACGGGGTATAACGAAGGGGAGGCGATCGCGCTTTGGGCTCGCGAGGCGGGTTTCAACCGTTGCCTACCTAGCGCGAAGAAGGTGTGTGATCTAGTGCTCGCCGGTCAATTTCAATAACAGCAGAAGGAACGAAAGTGCTCAAACGCGTGTTTATTGGCGGTCTATCTGCCGCTTTACTAGCGTCGGCATCGGTTGTGTTGGCAGCCGATGCAACGGAAGAGGGGTTGGCAGCTTGCTATAAGCAAGCACAAAACTCCCCTGAACGCCTCACGGGCTGCCTAGAAAAGGAGCTCGACTATGTCAAAAAAGAACATAAGGATGTTGTCGAGCGTATCTATTTGTTAGCTAAGGGTATGGATACGAAGAAGGGCGTCCGTGGCACGACCGATCAAATTCTGAAGACAAACTCTGCATTTTTGGATTACGTTGAGCGCGAGTGCGCCGTGATGCAACGGATGAACGATGGCGACGCAGTTGATAAAAAAAATGATGCCTTGTCTTGCGAGGTGAATCTCTATCGAATGCGTGTCGATATGTTAGAGAATCGTTATTTGTCTGCAGCAAAATGACCTTGTCCCTATTTGATGAGACACAGTGGGCGGGGCTGGACTTAACGCCGCCCTCTGATGCCGATTGGGGGCCACTAGTGCAGGCGTTCCTTGCCTCAGAGACGGGGCAGCGCATTCAGCAGTGCCTCCGCACTGAGCGCGAGCAGGGTGTTCGGGTGTTTCCTAGTCAGGTGTTTCGAGCGTTGTTACTGACGCCGCTCTCCGAAACGCGTGTCGTAATTTTGGGGCAAGATCCCTACCACGGTGAAGGACAAGCTGAAGGCTTGTCATTTTCTGTGCCAAAGGGAGTCAAAGCGCCGCCATCGCTCAGAAATATTCGCAAGGAGGTTGAGCGAGATCTAGGGCTTGCTTTAGGCACTGCGACATCATTGCGCCCATGGGCTGAGCAAGGCGTGTTGCTACTTAACAGTGTGCTCACGGTTCGTGAGGGCGACGCGGGTTCTCATGCGAAATTGGGCTGGCAGCAGCTGACCGATCGATTGATCGGGGAAGTATCAGCCCGTCGGGATCACGTTGTCTTTATGCTATGGGGCAGTTGGGCGCAGCAAAAACGCGAGCTTATTGATGAGCGCCGCCACCTTGTGTTGACGTGCAACCACCCATCTCCGCTTGCGGCATTGCGTCCGCCTGCGCCATTTATTGGGTGTAGCCACTTTTCTCAAGCTAACGATTGGCTTGTGGCGCACGGTTTGCCATCGATCGACTGGCGGATGTCTTAGGCAGACAGTGCCCTTAACTCTGAGAACCGTGAGGTTCGCGACGAGAGCTCCTGCTCACGGTCTCAGAGAGAAGTTGCATAGCGTCAGGTGTCAGTTTCCGAGCCATGCTTGCCCGAGGGGTGTCCATGAATAGAGGAGTCGCCCGTTTACAGGGCGTCGCAGAGAGGGAATACTGAGCTCCGTCTCATGCAGTATCCCATGGCGGAAGAAATGCACGGGTACGGAGCTACCAACACGCTGTTGGCATTGCCGCTCAATAAGGGCGTTACTTGTTTTGACATGGTCGATGGCAACGATGACATCCTCAGCAAAAAGCCCAGCGAGGTAGGCGCTACCGTCACGTCGAGTGTAAGCAACAACAGGAAAGGCATCGCTTGCTCCGGTTTTCAATTTGAGGGCGCAACATTCCATGAGTGTCGAGTCTGGTTCATGGTACCAGATGAGTCCAATCGCACGCAGTGACTGCTCTTCAAGGTGCTGCCAGAGGGCATTGTCTTGTTCGAGAGTGAGTGCATCAACAAGCTCAGCAAGTTCCTTGCAGCCCAAAGCGTAGAGCAATTGAGAAAAGCCGCCTTCGGCGAGCCCTCGTGGCAATGAACCCTCGACGGCGCCCAAGAACCACCTCTGCAAGACATCATCGAGCGAACGTATTGCCTCGCCGTTTGCTCGGAGGTACGCATCTATCAAGAGTGCGAGCCAAGCGCCCTTGCCGTAGTAGGAGACCTGATGGTAGGGGCTGTCAGCGGTGCTCTTATAGAGCTGCGTCCATGCGTTAAAACTCGCCTCGGAAAGTGCTTCGACCCAAAAGCCCTCTTGTGCGCGCACACGGTTCAGTGTGCCAGAAAGCATCTCGGTGAACTCTTCAGGGCTGATAAGTCCAGCGCGCCGCAGGATGACATATTCGTAGTAAGTGGTGAAACCCTCGAACACCCAGAGTGTCTCTGTGTGGACTTCTGAACCCGTGAGCGGATATGGCAGAAGCACTGCGGGGCGTAGGAATTTAACTAACCAAGCGTGGAAGTACTCATGCGCAACAAGCGCAAGAAAGTCTGCGTAGCCACTCGGTGGTACTGTTTCGTGCGCGCCTGGTAAGTCACCGACTTCTTTCTGTAGAACACAGCTGTCGGGGTGTTCGAGGCCGTTATAGAGCCCAGGCCCTAAATGCGTATGGAAAAGATAGTGGGTAAAGGGAGCACCGCCCCAAAAGGCAATCGTTGTCTCGCAAATACGTATTAGGTCGGCGCGTATGCGATCGAGTGCGAGCGCTGGGGCGCCTGTGATTACCATGCGGTGAGCGATCCCGTGCGTTGTGAAGTCAATGAGCTGCACGTGCGAGCTATCACGGGTTAATGTAATAGGGGTGTCAAGGAACCTCTCAAGATTTGGAGAGCGCCAAAGGTTGCGCACCGAGTCATGGGTAGCTGTACTGTGTACCGTCATGTCGGTGTCAATTTGAAGGTAAACTTCGTGCGCATCGTGATCTTCGGAAAACAAGAAGACAGCTGGCGGGTTAATAAAACCATAATCTTGATCGAGGTAGGCGTCATGGATACGTGTGCTGTAGGCAAATGCCGTCCAACGAATAGTGAGAGCCTCGCCAGCAACTACATTACGAATGCGCCAAGTATTTTTATTGAGCTGCTCTAGTGTGCCTCGTGAGCTCGTGAGAGAATGAACGTTGGCGACATAGTCGCGGATGAGATAACTGCCGCTTGTCCAGTTCGCCATCTTAAGCAACACCGTATCGGAAATTGGTGTCAGCGTGAGCGACACTTCATAAGAGTGAGGCAACGCAAGAGGTCGGAGGGTGTACTGAATCATGAAAAAGCGCCCGTAAAAAAGTCATCTTGACAAAACGAAAAACTGCATGCATAATAACGCTTCTCTTCGGAACGAAGATAAGAACTGTCAAGGCACTTTGAAAAAAATTAAAAGCGCTCTTGACAAAGAGAAAAAGCTTCTATAAAATGCTTTTCCTCTTCACTACGAAGAGTTGATCTTAAAAAATTTGAATTCAACGAACCGATAAGTGTGAACATCGGCAGGTTGAGGGTCTCAATAAGAGGGCTCAAAAAACTTACGAAGTTCGCACTTTGAAGGAAAGCCG
>CABQGK010000016.1 GCA_902463725.1 uncultured Sutterella sp.
ATAGTATTTTAGTGCATATTCTATTATGTCTTTATTTATTGTGTCTTTAATTATAAGTCCAACTTTAATCATTTGAGGTTGTTTAATTGTTGTTCGATCGATTTATTTCTAATATTATTTTTAGCTTCGTAGGTAAAACTTCCTTGTAAACAATTACTTTTCCAAATATATTAACTTTCTCCTTTCTGAATAGACTTCTTCTATTAAATATCTTAATGAGATTGGCATCTTCAGACTGATGTACGAGTTTTTTTTCAAATAACCATGTTTTATATGCATGGCTTTCCATTTTAAACGTATTCTTAATAGTATTGGTTTCATGCCATCTATATGCATGTAACACATCTGGAATATAACCAAATTTTCCTAATTTACTTAACTGGAGCATAAGATACCAGTCCTCTAAAGGAGCTTCGTCACTAAAGTCGCCTATACTCAACAATTTTTCTGTTTTAACTAGGAAACCATTTGGAATATAATTACCAAGTACTAATGTTCGATAACTACCAAATTCATCACTTGAAAAATTTACATTTGATTTATATTCTAAAAATGAATCAAATGTTGCGTATTTTGCTCTTTCTAATGAAACACAGTTCCTTTTTTCATCCCAGCCTACTTTTTCGGATTTGCTATTTATAATTTCATTACATCCAACCGCTAAAACACATTCTTCATTTTCAATAAAATGCATGACCTCTTTTTCAATGGCATTTTTTTTAGATACATCATCTGAATCTAGAAAATAGCAGTACTCGCCTCTTGCTAGTCTAATGAGCTTATTTAGCGTCTGACATATACCCACATTAGTATGTCTTTCTAACACAACTCTGAGGAATCTTGATTCACACTTACTTCTCAGCTCTAGTAGTTTTTGCCAAGTCTGGTCCGTCGAACCATCATCAACAACTAGTAACTCTATTTTTTTATAGGTTTGATTAATGACAGATTCTATTGTTTCTTTTATATAATTTTCATGATTATATGCTGATATAATCACTGAAACCAAGCCATTTTCCATGGTATCATTCGCTATATAAGTTTATTATATTAACAACTTCTTTATAATCTTTTTCATTTAAAACAGGAGAGATTGGTATTGACAGTACCTCTTTATGAATCTTTTCTGTAATTGGCAAAGCAATATTATTGTATTCGCGATAAGCTCGTTGTAAATGAGGTGGAGTTGGATAATGTATTATCGTTTGTACATCATTATTTTCTAGATACTTAATAAGTCCCTCTCTGTTTTGACTCCTAATAGCAAATATATGCCAAACATGAGCTCTTTCATCATACGTACCTGGAAGAATAATTTTATTGTTAATTATATTATTTCTGTAATATTTAGAAATTTCACGGCGAAGTGCATTTTCTTCATCTAAATATTTTAATTTTACATCCAATACAGCAGCCTGTATTTCGTCTAATCTGGAATTTATTCCCTTATAAATGTGATGATACTTGTAGTCAGAACCATAATTCGCTATCGCTTTTATTTTTTTATACAGAAAGTCGTCATTCGTTGTGATACCCCCCGCATCTCCTATCGCCCCTAAATTTTTTCCTGGATAAAATGAAAAAGCCGCAGCGTCCCCTAGATTTCCAACTTTTTTCCCTTTATATGTAGCTCCATGTGCCTGTGCCGCATCCTCTATGATCTTTAATTTATATTTTTCAGCAATTTTCCAAATTTTTTCCATTGGAGTTGCTTGACCATACAGATGAACCACTACTATTGCTTTTGTTCGTGGAGTGATAGCTTTTTCTATCAGTTCTGGATCAATACAATAGGTGGCAATATCTGGTTCTACAAAAACAGGCCTACATCCATTTTCTGATATTGCTAATACTGTCGCTATAAATGTGTTTGCTGGAACGATGATTTCATCACCATCTCCAAAGCCATATGCCTTTATGATTAAATTTAATGCATCCAAACCTGTAGCTACGCCTAGTGCATAGTTGGTTCCACAGTAATTAGCAAAATGAGTGGAGAATAGTTCATTCTGTTCCCCCTGTAAATACCACCCTGAGTCTAGCACTGTTTTTATTCTTTCTTCTATCTCATCTCTAAATCCATCGTTAACCTGTTTCAAATCTAAGAATTTTATCATAATATTTCCTTTAATTGTTTTTTTGATTAAATACTTTTTTATCGCGTATATAATCCTCAGGGTCGTATTTTTCAGAAGCCAATACAAGTAAAATACAATCCCTTGTTAAGTTCGTAAACTCTCTCCAAACAATTCCTGACAAATATAATCCTTCAGATGGATTATTAAGAGTGATAACTCTTTCTCCCGTTTCGTCCTCTAGGTAAAAATCACAACTTCCTGATAGACATATTATCAACTGTTGAAGATTATTATGAGCATGTTTGCCTCTTACTACATTTAAGCCAGCGCCCCAAATGTAGTAAACTCGTTTAACTGAAAAAGGAATGTCTTTTTGAGCTTCTATTGCTACTAAATTTCCTCTTTCATCTTCATGATTGAAGAGTTTAATCAGCTTAAACATTTTTTAATATATTGTTCATTCTTTTCAAAATCAATTCTTCGATATTATTTTCCAATAAATATCTTACAGAGTCCGTCATTTGTTTCTTTAACGTGATGGACATTAAATCAATATCGCGATGGGCTCCACCTAAAGGTTCTGATATAACTCGATCAACTAAACCTAACTCAAATATCTTTGATGCGGTTAGGCACAAAGCATCAGCTGCTCGAGGAGCTTCGGAGGCTGACTTCCATAAAATGGATGCACATCCTTCAGGGCTAATCACCGAATAGGTCGAATATTGCAACATCATGGCAACATCGGAAACACCGATAGCTAGTGCGCCGCCGGACCCCCCCTCTCCAATTACACATGACAGAATCGGGACATGGAGTGTAGCCATTCTGTAAATATTGTGGCCGATCGCCTCTGATTGTCCTCGTTCCTCTGCATCGATGCCAGGATATGCCCCTGGGGTGTCAATGAGCGTAATAATTGGCAAACCAAACTTTTCTGCCAACTCCATCAGTCTCAGTGCTTTTCGATAGCCCTCTGGGCGAGGCATACCAAAATTGCGCTCAGTTCGCTCTTTTAACGTGCGCCCCTTTTGATGGCCAATCACCATTACATTCATGTCAGCAAGGCGCGCAACACCACCCACGATAGCCTTGTCGTCTCCAAAAGCTCGATCGCCATGGAGTTCATGAAAGTCAGTGAAGACTGTCTGAAGGTAA
The DNA here is from genome assembly GCA_902463725.1 of uncultured Sutterella sp. Lineage (GTDB taxonomy): Bacteria > Pseudomonadota > Gammaproteobacteria > Burkholderiales > Burkholderiaceae_F > Sutterella. Next base: position 3,237 of record CABQGK010000016.1, read on the forward strand.
TCCATGGTGTAGGGGCGTTGCGGATGGCGCGCAACCTGTGAAATCTGCCAAGGCGTCAAATTGCTGTAGACCTTGGAAATAAGCTGTGTGAGCTTTTTCTGCAGTTGATTAATTTCTGCCTCAATGGAGACGCTCTGATCTTTATCCGCCGTGTTCGCGTTCAATTCGCGTAGCTCGGCAATCTTGACCTCGAGTGCTTCGATGTCATGCTCGAAGTCCAAATAGACCTGTTTTGCCATTTTTGTTCCGTAGTTGTGTAATTAGAGGCGACGCCATGTCGTACCAGCAGCGGTATCGAGGAGTTCAATACCTTCTCCTGTGAGTTGCTTGCGGATTTCGTCAGCACGTGCGTAATTTTTGGCTTTCTTAGCCTCAACACGTTCCGCAATCAGCGCTTCAATCCGTGCTACGTCATCGGTGCTTGCCCCGCCCTTTAAAAAGGCTTGAGGGTCGTTTGTGAGGATATTGAGAACGGTCCCTAACTTCTGAAGCTGACGAGCCAGCGCCGCACTCTTCGTGCGATTCACTTCTGTCGCGAGCTCAAACAGCACAGCCACTGCTTGGGGTGTATTGAAATCATCATCCATGGCTGCCTTAAAGCGCTGTGCAAACGTCTCGCTCCAATCAAGGGCGTTACCGTCTGGCGAGACATCACTCAGTGCGCCGTAGAGACGAACGAGGCCTTTTTGCGCCTCTTCAATCAGCACGGGTGAAAACGAGATTGGTGAGCGATAGTGGCTACGGAGAAGGAAGAATCGGAGCACCTCAGCGCCATTGCCCTCCCCATAGGTTTTATTCGTGTCAGCGAGCGCATCTCGAATGGTCCAGAAGTTCCCAAGCGACTTGGACATCTTTTCTTCATGTCCATCCTTATCGCGTACACGCAACGGACCAGAGTGCATCCATACCTTGGCAAAGGTCCTCCCCGTGGCGCCTTCGCTTTGAGCAATTTCATTTTCATGATGCGGAAAAATAAGATCCGGGCCGCCCCCATGAATATCAAAGGTGTCTCCAAGAAGCTTCGTTGACATCGCCGAGCACTCAATGTGCCAGCCAGGACGCCCCTTACCCCACTTGGAGTCCCACTGTGGCTCTCCGGGCTTGGCGCTCTTCCAAAGCACAAAATCAAGCGGGTCCTGCTTGCCCGTGTTGACGTCTACGCGAGCGCCACTTTGCAAGTCGTCAAGAGACTTCCCAGAAAGTTTGCCGTAATTCGGGAACTTGCGAACCGCAAAATCCACGTCCCCGTCGCTGCCTTGATAAGCAAGGCCCTTCTCCTCAAGCTTTTCCACGAGTTTAAGCATCTCAGGGATAAATTCAGTTGCGCGCGGCTCCATGGTCGGCGCTAGGCACCCAAGTGCCTTCATGTCTTCCTGCATCGCACGCGTAAATTCCGCAGTTAGGCTATCAATAGAGATATCTCTTTCGGCAGCGCGGCGAATGATCTTATCGTCGACGTCGGTGACATTACGGACAAAGGTTACGCGCATCCCGCTTGCCTCCATCCAACGACGAATGACGTCAAAAGCGACAAATGTACGCCCATGTCCGATATGGCAATAGTCATATACCGTGACACCACAGACATACATCCTTACGTGGCCAGGCTCAATTGGTTCAAAGACTTCCTGTTTTCCAGTAAGGGTCGAGTAGATAGAGAGTGACATAGCGAAACCTTGTCCTTAAAGTGCTACTTTTTGAACTGATAGCTTTCAGAATTTTTTGAATATATCTATGAGTTATGCGCAAGATATTTATTTACTCTTGCGCACTTCCCTCAACGTTCGCTCACAACTGCATGCCTTGTGACGAACGAAATTGGGCTACAATTTCCCATTATTTGAGAGTATACCGAACCGTCTTTTCTCCTGTTCGCCATTTCTTACTGGTTAACCCATATGGCATCGCTTTTAGAAGGGAATCCTGAGAAAGCGCGGCCTCAAAACTCTGCGTCAACAATGCACCCCATCACCTCAAAATCTCTGTTTTCACTTGTGGCCTGCTGTGCTACTTTGGTCCTAGCTTCCACTCCCACTTATGCAGCGACCACGGAGAGCGCTAGCGTTCCTGTTGCAGCTGCCCCCAATAGTGCTCCTGTCACCGTCGTACAGAACCCGCTTCTTCAAGGGTTAAATCCATCGGATATTCCCGTTCGCGTGGAAGATCTCCTCAACGAAGGGAAAAATGCCCAAGCACTGGCGATTGCTGATGCTGGGCTGACGCAAAACGCCAATAATCTCAAGCTGCGCTTTATGCGAACAGTGGCGCTTGAGCGGCTTGAACGCGTGGATGAAGCGATTTCTGAGTTACGCCGCATGACCGCCGATTTTCCAGAAGTACCGGAACCATACAATAACCTCGCGGTCATCCTCGCCAAGCGTGGCGCCCTAGATGAAGCCGAAGCGCTTTTGAAGAAGGTCCTCTCCATTTCCCCTAACTTCGCCGTTGCGCGTAAAAATCTTGGCGACGTCTATCTGACCAAGGCGCTTGACAATTTTGAGGCGGCTGCAGGTGGAATTCATCAAAACCCTGAATTTACTGAGCGCCTCGAGACGCTCTCTCGTTGGTTTGGCCGCACCGTCAAAACGACGGCTTCTACGCCTGATGTTGGCGCACAAAGTACAACTCAGGCTGCGAAGCCCCAAGCAACGTCCTCTGAAGAGCGCTCCTTTGCCACAGAGTATGACAATGACAGTCGCAAGTAACAGCCGCTGCGTGTAAGCGCCTTGCGCCATACGTTTCACGACAATTCACTAGGAATTTAGACTATGAAGCTTCGTTCTCGAATCGCTCTTCCGATTATTGCTCTCTCTTCTCTACTCATCGCTGAAACTGCGCTTGCCGCGCCCGCACCGCGTGTTGAACTCACCACGAGTGAAGGGCGCATTGTGGTGCAACTTGAGCCCGATCGTGCGCCGCAGACAGTGAAGAACTTTCTCACCTACGTTAACGAAGGCTTCTACAAAGGGACGATCTTCCACCGAGTCATTGGTACATTCATGATTCAGGGTGGTGGCTTCACTCAGGATCTCGTGCAAAAGCAAACCCACAGTCCCATTCCGCTTGAAGCACGCAATGGACTTTCAAACGACAAGTACACCATTGCCATGGCTCGTACCAGTTATCCGCACTCCGCCACGAGCCAGTTCTTCATCAACGTAGCTGACAACAACTTCCTCAACGCCAGTCAAGCTCAAGATGGCCAGGGCTACGCCGTTTTTGGCCAAGTCGTAGAAGGAACGGATACGGTTGACAAGATCGCTTCGGTGCAAACGACTACAAAGGGCGGCATGAGTGATGTGCCGGTGAAGCCCGTGGTGATTCTTGATGCGAAAGTCATCAAGTAAGCCAGCTTTATCATGAAACTCGTCCTCCGAGCGTGAGAGCGCGCAACTAAACTCTGAGTCGCAAATCTGAACGCTCTAGGCAAAACTCCTCAATCTGTGCCAAAATGTGGCGCAATGCTCAAAGGGGAGCGCATCGGATGCCCCTCCTTTGAGCCCAAGACACTTAGATAAAGGAAATCAACGATGATTCGTTTCACGACTAACAAAGGTATTATCGACATCGAGCTCGATGCTGAGCACGCCCCAATTACGTGCGAGAATTTTGTTCGCTACGTCAAAGAAGGGTTCTACGACGGCGTGATCTTCCATCGTGTGATCAAAGACTTTATGATTCAGGGCGGCGGCTTCCTTCCTGGAATGGAGCAGAAGGACACGCATGAACCGATTAAGAATGAAGCCGACAACGGCCTCAAGAACGACCGCTACACGATCGCAATGGCTCGCACGAGCGACCCGCACTCCGCGACTGCTCAGTTCTTCATCAACGTCAAGGACAACAGTTTCCTCAACCACACCGCACCTACCGCTCAGGGTTGGGGCTATGCGGTCTTTGGTCATGTCGTCGCTGGCATGGATGTGGTGGACGCAATCGCCCACGTGAAAACCTCAACGCGCGGCTGGTACGGTGACGTTCCTGTCGAAGACATCGTCATTGAAAAGGCTGAAATCATCGGCGAATAATCGGCGCTTGCCCGACTCTCATTGATCAAGAGCGCAGGCTTCCTTCTGGAAGCGGCGCTCTTTTCATTTATCGGTTGCCCCATGCGACGCGAAGTACTGCTCGACCAAAGTAAAACCACGCCTGCGGTCTGCCGAGAGCCTCTCTCTCATTTCACAAGCGACAAAGTAAGCCACTTTTGCTTTGAGCGCACTTTGCTCCCCCGTATCCAAATACTGCATGAAGAAATCCCAGACGGGTCGCCGCCACGCCCTCAAAAGCGGAACAAGCCTTCCTTGCTCAAGGTCGTTGACACAGTGCGAAAGCGCTAAGTCCTTCGTGATACCAAGCCCGGCAATCACCGCTTGGTGCAAGCTATTCATATCTGCAAACCAACTCTGTGTCTTCCATTGGAGATGCGCCGTTTCACCGGTCTGCTCATTAACGAGACAACCGCTCACAGGGAAGAGATCTGGTGTTTTGAGCATCCCAGCATGATGCCTCAGATCTGCCGGTGTCTTTGGGATGCCATGCTTCAAAAGGTACTCAGGCGAAGCTAGTACCACGGTCTGTGCATGGATGATCGATATCTTCGATATACGTGCGTTGGTGGTGTTCTCTGGACTAATTAAGAGATCACAGCGTCCCTCAAGCAAATCGATAACCCCACCAGCCTGCAACACCTCAAATCGGCAGGTATTTGGAAAGGCTGCCATAAAGTGCCCAATCGCCTCAATGAGGTAGCGCTGCACCATTGCCGTCGGGCCAGCAATTCGGATAAGCGGTAACAGCGCTACATTGTGACGACCACGCTGCTCGGCGTTCTTAACAGCTTGTACGAACGCTCTAAAAGGAGCGTGCATAATCGCATAAAGTTCGCGACCTTGCGCAGTCATCACGCATGGGCGGCTCGTTCGATCAAAAAGCGTTGTTCCTGCAGCCTCTTCGATGCGTTGCACCGTCCTCGTTACAGACAGCGCATTGATACCAAGGTCAATTGCCGTACGTCGAAAACTCCCGGTTTCTGCGAGGGAGAAGAAAACTTCCCAATCAGCGGGAGACAACGACTGCAGCAGTGGAGAGGATTTCATGACACCCATTTGAGAAAAGAAAACCGCTCAGAAATCCTACAGGATTAAGCCTTAGCCCACAACAAAAGTGGGGGGACGGAGCCATCCCCCCTCTAGTATGAAGTTCAATCGAACGCAACAAAGTTAACGAACTTTTGCGGCCTCGCTGCCCGCAATACGACCGTTCACTAAGCAGTCTGTGACTGCGCACGATCCCAGTCGAACGGCACCGTGCACGCCGCCAGTTGCCTCACCCGCTGCGTATAGTCCCTCAATGAGTTTGCCAGCGATGTTGTAGACTTGGGCGTGCTCGTTGGTATAAAGTCCGCCCATGCAGTGATGAACCTTGGGCGAAAGGCGAGCAACATACCACGGTCCCGTACCAAGCGGCACCATCTTGGTATTGACGGGGCGTCCCATCGGATCCTTTCCTGCAGCAATTGCCTCATTGACACTCGAGAGCGTCTTTTTGAGCTCTTCGAGCGGCACCCTAAATGCCTCAGCCACCGCTTCTAGTGTCGGATACTCAAACACCACACCACGCTCGAGTTGCTTTTTCAACATTCCCGGTCGAATTTCTTCAAAAGATTTTGCGGTTGATGCGTCCCCAACTGCGATACAGACATGCCCCAAGTTGAGCTGCGTCAGCACAGCATCGGCACGAACCTTGCGATTTGCTAGCTCATTGATGAAGCGCTTCCCCATTGCCGCATCAATCCAAAAACCAAACATCGAAACGTGTCCAGACCAGGCAAATCCAATGCCGAAGCCTTTTTCATCGGGTGAGGTTTGCGGCAGGCACTGAATCCAATCTTGTTGAATCATTTGACAGCCGATCGCCGCTGCCGCGCGCCACGCCTCTGCCGTGGCACCAGGCTGATTCGTGCTCTGAAAGCGATCGGTGAGTTTGGGATCGTACATCGAGCGATACTCCACATCCGCGCCGAATCCGCCATAGGCTAGTACAACACCGCGGCGAGCTTGAATAAATTTCACCTCTCCCGAGTCATTCTTGGGAAAACTGTAGTTCTCACGAACTTTCACCCCGATAACGCGACCAGCTTCATCTTGGAGAAGCGCCTCCATGAAAACACGAAGTCTCGGGCGCACCCCTAACTTCTCAAGGTAGGCAAGTTCTTTCTTGACGATTTCTGAGCCAGAGCCGTTCTTAGTAAAGAGACTCCGAGGAACCGAGTGTCCACCCTCTTGCTTGACGTTGCTTTGCTGATATTCAACGCCCAGTTCATTGACGGTCCATTCATAGGTGGCCAGAGCGGCTTCAGTAAGTGCCTTAACCTTGGCGGGGTGATTAAGACCTTCGCCCGCTCGTATCATGTCTGCAGCCATAAGCTCAGGAGTATCCTCAATACCCAAAGCTTTTTGCTGAGGGGTTCCTGGCACACCGAAAATCCCGCCATTAATAACGCTGTTACCACCAGCGGTTCGCATTTTTTCCAATACCGCAACGCTGGCTCCCGCCTTCTTGGCCTCAATGGCGGCTGCGAGCCCAGCAAACCCCGAGCCAATCACCACAACATCAACCGACTCATCCCAGCGTTTTGGTGCGGGCGTCGTTTTACTAAAAGCTGGCGTGATGAACCCTGCAATAGATAGGGCGGGAATGCTACCAAGCAACTTTCGACGTGAAATCTCTGCCATGTGTTTCTCCTTAAGAAAATGGATCTTTACCCGAACCAAGTCTAATGACTAACCATTAAGTCGTAATTCTTTAGAAGAAACTCATATTTCAAAATCTGAAACTTATGACGCTCACCAAGAGGGTGAGGAGTTGTCTTTCTTCAAGACTCATTCTCTTCAGGGGCACGTTTTCGTATCTCTGCCGTCAGATAGCCCTCAGTTTGTTTCTCAATTGTTACCGCCGACGCGGCGGCGGTGAGAATCGCTTAGACTTAAGTCTTGGCGGCTTGTGGTATGTGCTCTGCCTTTGCGCATACTGCCCACCCTTGTGACCACAGTGATAGAGAATTCTGCAACCTATGTCTGACATCCAAGTCCCCGCGCTTTCTGCCCTCTCGCATGTTCCTCCGCTCTCCAACCCCATCGTGATCGCTGATCTGCACCTCGATGTGCATAAGCCGAAAACGATCATGGGATTTTTGCGTTTCATGAAAAACATCGCGCGCCGTCACGCTGAGTTGGTAATTCTTGGGGATCTGTTTGACAACTGGGTGGGCGACGACGCCAATAACGCAGACGATCTGATCGCTGCAGAATTAAAGCTGCATACCTCTACGGGGCGACGCGTCCTTATTATGCGTGGCGAGAGCGACCTGCTGCTCGGGCACTCATTTGCGCAGAAGTGCGGCGCTGAGCTCATTGAGGATCCCATCGTCATTGAGGTTGGCAAGCGCCCTATCCTCTTTAGCCATGGCGATCTTTGGTGCACAGGCAATCATGCTTTGACGCTGATGCGCCGCAAGATGCGCGAACCAGATTGGCAAAAAGAGGTGCTACGCCACAGCCCAGAGGAGCGCCGTGAAATCATTCAGCACCTTGCTGAGACGTGCGTCAAAGAGTCTGAAATCGCTGGGCTTGCCGCCGAAGGGGCGGAACGCATCAGCGAGCGTGCTGTGGCGGAAGCTGCGCGCGCGGCTGCAGTTGATTTGGTTATTCATGGACATACGCACCACCCTGGGGCTCGCGTCAATGCCATGATTGAGCGCTGGGTCGTGCCAAATTGGGACCTCGATAACCCTGAAGAAGGCACCGCCAAGAGCGGCTACATCGCGTTCAAGGGCGAACGCCCACAAGTTCAGATGCTCTAGCGGTGACGGGGAGCTTCCAATGACAGGGAAGCTCCCCTATTTTTATCTGCCCAATCGGCCTCATACGGCCATTGGGCGGTTTCTCGGACTTACGGGACTTTGTAAGTGTAGTTGTGGCAGCCACCACAATAGTTCACCCCTGCTTTATGCCCCTTGTGGCACTCGGTGCAAGGAAGTGCACCGTCGTGCTGAGCATGGGGATTGACCTCATAGCGCCCTTTTGTGCGCTCGATCATCTTCTTATAATCTCCGTGGCACGAGACACAGACCTCTAGATCTCCCACCATTTTGATCTTCTTGTCGGGCGTGTGACAGGCATCGCACGCCACCCCTCGCGCTACGTGGCGATCTGCCAAAAAATCAGCCCCCATCGCGACGGGTGTCACGGCCGCCGCCATAGTTGCGACAGCTACTGCCGTGAGCAAATTCTTGAACATGGTTGTCCTCCAGTTTTTAAGCGCATCCTTAGATAGTTACGCCCCAAGGAGGGGCTTCATGTCTGAAGCACTCCTTGGGGATACGCTGTCTTACGCTGATTAGAGCTTTGTTGACGGGAGTTTGGCCACAATCTTGCCGCAGTGGCGGCCATAGACCAAGCATTCCGTCAAGTTCCCGCCGCCCTGATAGACGAACTTGAGCGCAGAGGCCACTTCACCAACGCAGTACAGATGCGGGATGGGTTTACCTTCCCAAGTAAGCACTTCACGGTCGGCGTTAGCAAGCAGCCCACCCTTGGTGTTCGGGCCACCTGCCACGAGCGGCATCGCGTAGAACGGGCCGTGTTCGACCTTGCCGAGCGTTGCGGCACGGCGGTTGAAGTCTCCATCCTTCTTCTCGTCGCAGAACTGGTTGAAGCGCTTGGTCGTTTCAACCAAGTTTTCGACCACCATACGACCCTTGTTTTCGGGGTGGTTCTTGATCTTTTGCGCGAGCTCTTCAATCGTGTCCGCCTTGAGGATCAGGCCACTCTCAATCGCCTTGAGGTTGTCCTTATCCCAGTCCACAAGGCCATAGCCCACGACCGAGATACCAAGGCCAACCAAGGGCTTCGAAGCACGCAGTGTTTCATCAAAAATCATCCACGAGGGTGTGCGCGGGTACGAGAGCGAGGTGATATCAAACTGCACCGCAGCCTTGTAGAAGAAGTAGCGCGAGGGGTTATCCGTAACCTTCGTTTCTGCTTCGTAGCGCTTACCGAAGTTATCCACGACAAAGGAGTTGGGCGAGCCTACTGAAGGCGTGATCGAACCTAAGCGCAGACCATTGAACTTAACCTGTGTGGGCACAATCACACGTGCTGCCGACTTACCGACCTTCTGTAGCCCGGCGCCCACTGCCATGCCCATCGCAATACCGTCGCCCGTATTCGACGTCGTTCCGTAGAATGCCCAGCCATTGATACCAGGACCCTCGAGGAACGCCGAACGCATCGCAGGATTGTATTCGTAGCCGCCCGTGCAAATCACCACTGCCTTCATGGCGCGCACAGCAATACGCTTCCCTTTCTGCGTAGCAATGGCACCGACGACCTCGCCTTTGGCATTTTTGAGAATTTCCACAGCTGGCGCTTCCCAAAGCACCTTGATCTTGTCGCCCTGCTTTTTCACGCCTTCAGCCAAGCAGAGCCAGAACGCCTCACCAGAGCTCGTTTCAGACTTGGGCTGTTTGTAGGAAACCTGATTGAAGTTTTTCATGCGCTTGGTGTAGGTTGCACGGTACGCGTTGTAGCGACTTTCTTTCGCTCCAGGGAAGTTCGGGAATGCCGCCTTGTCAAAGCCAGGCTGACTGCCGCCAATAAAGTCCGCATCGAGGCTCTGCATAAAGTCGAGGTTGGACGGAGAGAGATCTGCCCAGACCTGTGCAAGGCCTTCCGAGTACTCGGGAATTTCGCCCTCTTCCTTCCAAGGAATATTTTCCCCAGAGAACATCGCTTGAGCATAGTCTTTCAGAGCCTTGGGATCGCCATCCTTAAAGGGCGAGTGGAAGATACCACCCGACATACGCGTGTTGGAGATGTGTGCATCTTCGGGGTTTTTCTCCAGCACGAGTACCTTCGCACCATTTTGCGCCGCCACAATCGCTGTCGTTGCCCCCGCTCCGCCAAAGCCAAGCACCACCACATCGGCTGTGTAATCCCACTTCTTGGGAAGCGGGGAGTCCGCCGGCGCTGCAAAAGCAGCGGGCAGTCCCACAGTCGCCACAGCACCGCCGAGCGTGCCCTTCAAAAATTCACGACGATTGGTCATATTGTTTCTCCTTGAGTAAATTCCCGAGCGTCTCCGCCTTGGGGTTTGAGAGGGGCGCTGCACGATTTGGCCTGCGCTCCTTAACCCTCATCCTAGGCGTCACACGTCTGCTTTCCAAGTCACAGCTGTGCCTTGACGACAGAGGAGAAAAGGAATAAAGTTAAAAATTTGATTGGCGCTTTGTACGCTCTCAGCGTGCTCAGCACCCTATCGGGTCGCTCCCCTGAGGAGCCATCCTTCGGGCTTAGACTCGGCAATCAACACTTTCGTGCTACGTTGCCGGCGATCTTAAGAAACGGGCTTCAGAATGAGACGCTTGAAAGAGAGGCTCAAAGGACTATGGTGTGCGCTCTGCACGCATCCTAGTAACCTGTCCGCACAGCGCAGGATCGCACAAAATCCTCTGCGCCAAGGCGCTTTTTGCCTGCACCTTGCTCTCTGCGCGAGCCTTTTTCTAAGTCCCGCGCTTGCTCAAAAAGCGCCTCTAGAATTCTCAGCAAACTCCCCAACCGCCGAAATCCACGTCAATCCAAGTGCACCGACTCCTAACGCTGACACGGTGCGCGCGTTGCCGTCACAGCCGACGATCACCATTGGCTACGCAGCCTCCTTGGAGCCCGCCTTTTATATCGATGTGATGGTCCCGCTCATCGAGAAGCTCAAACGCACCTTTCCCAACGCATCCGTCAAAAGTCGTGAGCTCAACCTCTCAGAAGGAATTTCGCCAGAGCGCGTTGCTAACATCGACCTTTTACTTCTATCTGGCGCCGAGGCACGCATGGTGAGTTCACCCGCGCCCCTATCCATGGCCACGCTCACCAGCGGTGCGCACGCCGACGTCAACCACACGGCGGGCTCTGTCTTCATCACCGCCGCAGACTCCACCATCAAGACCATTCGTGATATGCGCGGCAAACGCGCTGCTGCTAATGATGCGCAATCCTTTGATGGGTGGCTTATTGCCATGAACGAATTGGTGCTCGCTCATCAAGAGCCGCAGGGCTTTTTCAAAAGCGTGACCTACACGCATTGGCAATATCCCGACGTCATCACACTGGTGCTTGCCGGCGTTGTTGATGTCGGCATTCTGCCCACATGCTCCCTTGAGAAAGCCGCGCAGCTCGGTGCACTTCCAAGCGATAGTATCCGTGTTGTGGGAGAGCGAACAGAGCCTGGCGAGCGCTGCCGTCGATCCACTCCACTCTTTCCTGGGATTCAACTTCTTGCTCTGCCGCACGTAGATCCCGCCATTGTCAAGCGGGTCATGACCGCCGTGATGACACTGCCGCCCATGACAGACGGCTCTGAGTGGCTCCCCAATAACAATACGGCAGCGGTTGACGAACTACTGAAAAATCTGCACCTCGGACCCTTTGCCTATCTCGAAACCTGGTCGTGGCCTGCGCTCTGGGAGCGTTTTCGTTTTTGGATTCTGACGGGCTCTGCGCTCATCGTGTTGCTGGTGGTTGACCTCTTTCGCGTGAATCGAATTGTCAAACGCCGCACCGCAGCGCTCTTAGCAGAAAGTGCTGCACGGCTCGCCGCAGACCGTGCACTCGAGACGAGTCAACGGCGACTGGATTTGCTCGAGCGGGCAAGCGCCGTAAGTCAACTCTCCGCAATGATCGCCCACGATCTCAAACAGCCCTTGACGATTATCGTCAATTACCTCAATGGCCTTGCACTACTCATCCGAGAGGGTCGCGGTGAGCGACAAATGCTCAGCACCACCATTGAAGCGGTACTCGCAGAGGCCTACCGGCTCTCTGACATTATCGAGCGCGTTCGCGCGTTAAACCGACGAGAGTGGGCTCCACGAGAACGTATTGACTTACGCGTACTTCTCAGTCGCGTGCTAGATGTGGCAAAATTACCAATTAGTTTGAAGAGCACGCACACTTCCTCGCTCATCGTTCTTGGGAACGCGCTCGAGCTCGAGCTCGTGATCATCAATCTCTTGCGCAATGCCAACACCGCGGCTAAAAGTGCCCAAGAGGGCGGTGCCGTCACGGTCACCCTCACTGCGCACGGGCAAGACGCCGTACTCTTTGTTGACGACAATGGACCGCCCATTAGCAACGAGGTCTTTGAGTCGCTCGGACAAATTACTCGCAGCAGTAAACCCGATGGCATGGGTTATGGCCTCGCCATTGCCCACTCGATTGTTGAAGCACACGGCGGGCATCTCAGTTTTGAGCGCCTCACCCCACAAGGCCTGCGCGTCACGGTGGTACTACCGCTCGCTACAGAGAACTCCGATGCGCACGTGAGCGTGCCCGCGCAACCACCCCAAAAGGAGAGCCCGCACCATGAATAGCGCCCTCATCCGACTTGTTGATGACGACCCTAAAGTGGCCGATAGTTTGCGCTTCTTTTTGCAGGCAGCAGGCTACGACGTTGTCGCCTACTCAAGCGCTCCCGCTTTTCTCGAGGAGGACGATGCGAGCCGCCGCGGTTGTGTGGTGCTTGATGTGCGTATGCCGCAGATGAGTGGCATCGAGTGCCAGCGCGAGATGATTGCTCGGCACGCCGATTTGCCCATCGTATTTCTCTCAGCACACGCGGACGTGAGCCTTGCCGTGAGCGCAGTGCAGCGTGGTGCATCGGGCTTTGTGGTGAAACCACCAAAGGTCGATGCGCTCCTTGGCGAAATTGAGAAAGCTGTAGCACTGCACGAGAAGCGCCAACGGATGCGCCGCGAGCTTGAGAGAATCGAGCAGCAACTCGCTCAGCTCACCCCAAGTGAGTTCGAGTGCGCGCAGCTCATCGCAAAAGGCCTCTCCAACGCAGAAATCGCTGAGCTCCTTGGCATTAGCGAAGGCACCGTGCGTCACCGTCGAGCAGATATCAGCACGAAGCTAGAGACGCGAAATGCCGTTGAGGTCGCAGAGCTCTTTAGCTGGCAAGCAACGCTCAAGCAGACGCTCCCTTGATGCGCGCGCCTTAGGCTCTAGGTGTTATGCTCGTTGGGTGAAAGTTTTTGCCTTTTCCTTGGTGTATCAACCGTGATGGAAAGCGTTGCCAACCTTTGCCAGCAACGCCTCTTTGGAATTAACACCAAGCTTACGGTAAAGCGTTTCTCGCTGGTGTTCAAGGGTTCGAACAGATATTCCAAAACGCTCGGCCATATCGCGATTAGACAAGCCCTGAACCACCAAGGCAGCAATCTCAATTTCTCGTCTCGTCAACGTTGAGGACAGCGCCTCCAAATCCATTTCGTCCTCGGCTCGAACGCTTCCTTGCAAAGACTCTCGGATGACCTGGATGAGATTTTCTGGGTTAATCGGTTTCTGCAGAAAATTCACCGCCCCTTTTTTTACCGTTTGAACAGCCATTTCAATATCGCCATGTCCCGAAAGAAACACGATCGGGTTGGCATAGTTGCGCTTAATCAGTTCTTCCTGTAATGAAAGTCCAGACATTGTGGGCATTCTCACATCCAAAATCACCACACCGAAGCGCGACGGAATGTCTCCGCGCAAAAAATCCGACGCCGAATTGAAAGTGATCACGTCCCAACCCTCAAGACGAAGCATATACAAAAGAGCCTCTCGAACGGCTAGATCGTCATCTACCACGCGGATCAAAGGTTTTTCAAGCATCGGATACCTCCTCATATCGGGGAAATCTCACGTCAACATGTAAGCTTCGGCTTGATGTAAGAGAAAAACAGATCTCTGCCCGATGAGCGATGGCCAGATCTTTGATAATCGAAAGTCCCAGCCCCAGCCCTTCTGGCTTCGTTGAATCGCCCGTCGTCACGATGTTTTCGAATTCAGTTTGCGAAAGTGCTCGGCCATTATCCTCTACCGAGACGCCGGTTGTTCTCTCATCGGCAAACACACACACCGCGATCAATGGCTCTGCAACATCACTGAGCGCTTGAGCAGAGTTACGTAGCAAATTGCCCACAATGAGTTCTATCTCCAAGGGATCGCCCTGTACCGTGGTGAGTACAGGATCACATTGCGTCACCGTAATCGGTGTAGAGCCAATACTCGTTAAGCGAAATTGCCGAATTGCTTCTGCAACAGCATCAGACAGTCGTAATACCTTGTTTCTAGAGGATTGACTTTTGACGTACTCGCGCACTTTGTTGACAATAGAGCTAGCTCGCATCGTTTGTTCATCGATCCCATCGAGTCCCTCGTAGACCTGCTGAACTTGCACTGCCGGTAGCGATTTCATCAGTTTACGAATGCCATACGCATAGCAGTTCACGGCATTCAGTGGTTGGCGCAACTCATGCGCAAACAGACTAGCCATTTGACCAATGGTTTGGACGCGCCGCAGTTTATCTAGACGCTCGTGTGTTCTATTGGTGTCCTCTCGCAGAGCGTGTTGCTCTGCCAAGGCTATCTCGAGCTCTTTCGTTCGACGTTGCACCAGTTTTCTGAGCACCATCATGTTGGCAATCGTCAATCCTAGGAGTATGAAAACGCCCGCAAACCAATACCAGTATCGTTTAATGAACTGCTGCCAAGAGGTCTCACGCACACTAGCCCATGCATCATTGTTAAGCCTTGCTAACGCCTTGTCTAGCGCGTTAAAACTTGTCGGCAAAGCCCATCGTGCGGCGCTAGAACGATATTCAGTCAGGTAGGCAGAAATTCTGTTAAATGCCTCGACCGATAGCGAGGGCATCGCCACGAGCGTAAATCCTTGAAAGAGCTGAGTGGAGTGTAGACAAGGTAGCGACTGATCTTGCTGCGCAGAGATGACCATTAAGCCAAGAGGAATGTCATGCTGAGCTGCATACTCCTCCAGTGCACAAACGGGCAGAATCAATACGTCAGACTCATCTTTAGCAAGCGCACTGAGACCACCACCAATATCTGTAGGGCTGACAGCATCAAAGAGGCGCTGACTTCTTCGTTGAACCGTATCCTGTAGGCTCGTGATCGTTGTTTGCGAGAAATTACCTGCTGCACTGACACGCAAGTCAATCCAGTTCTCTATACGTGCCTTTTCCGCTTTGTTTAGGGTCGTGAGAAAGAGAGCGCCATCACTGCGATTGGGATTAGCACTAGGGGGCGAGACGGCAACCACAATACTTTGCGTGCCGCTAAGAAGGGATTGACGATAGAGTGTGCTCGACGCCAAAAAAAGATCGTACTTATTTCGTTTGACATCTGTAAGTAAGGTTTCTGCAGCAACACGGGACACCTCCACACGATAAGTTGGACTGAGATGTTCTATCAACGCAGCAAGACTTACCGAAATGAAGGCAGATTGACGAGCGTCGTCAAGTTCGGACGAGATTCCAAGGCGAATGATCTCTTTAGGAATGTTTGCTGCAGCAAAGCACGGGATGACGCAGGCGCATACACTAAACAACGCCAAAAGCGTCATGAGTCGGACTTCTCGGCAGCTATCAAGAAATCTTTTCATCTGACGCCCTCTGTGCTGTAAGGTAGAGGATGCAGGCTCGTGCGAGCGCCTGGGCTTTAGCTAGAGCCGTACCCATAATGAAGGAAGCGCCATGAAAGCCCCCAATGACCTCACCAATGGCAAACAACCCATTGATAGCAGTGTCGTCCGTCCGCTGAACTCGAGTATGTGCGTCAACACTGAGTCCACAATAGGTACCTAACATACAGACTGAGGCAGGCATGACGTAAAAGGGAGCCTCAGAAATTGCTAAGAGTGCTCCGTTATTAACCGATAGAGGACCTCGTGGCAGATGTTCGCCTGTGAGGCTAGCGTTATAAGCTCGTATGGTGCGCTGTAGCTCGACGGGATCAAGACCTGCAGCTTGAGCGGCTTGCGCTAAGCTATTTCCAGCAAACACATAGTCGGGCACAATCCCGTGATCAATCGATGCCCAAAGATGATGGTCGAGCGTCTGCTCCAATGCCAATCGGCGAATCCTTTCGTCAAAGACCACATAACTTTTCCCGCCAGGTTGCTCTAGAACCACACGAGCAACTTGCTTATAGGGGAGGGACTCATCGACAAAACGCTTAGCCTGCTGATTCACCACAACTGCGCCGTAATACGGCAACAGACTCATATCTTCTATGGTGGATGGTTCTTTAATAAACGCGTAGGAGCCTTCCAAATAGGCCATATCACGCAAACCAGCACCAAGCTCTAATGCCATCAGCAACCCATCACCCCGTGCACCCTGCGCAGCGATGCTAGTGACGTACTTCATTCTAGGTGCGAATTTGGACAGCAACTCTGGATTGCGCCCAAAGCCCCCTGTAGCGAGGATGACGCCGAGCCTAGAGCGAAACTCGACAGCGCCTCCAGCTCGGGAGGCTAAACAGCCGATCACACGATTTTGCTTTTGGTCAAAAAGAAGTCTTTCGGCTTTGGTGGCTACGCGGATTTCTCCACCCAGCTTTTGTGCTTTTTGTAGTAGTGCACCGATGAGCTCATGCATTCGAAAGGCATGCGCGCGTGGGAGTCCAGCACCTTTAGTAATCGCATAAGGGCGAACACCAAGATTGTTGATAACCCACTCATACTGTGGGCGGTTATGTTGAATAAAAGCAGCCACAACATCTGGGCGGTTTTTATGCTGGCCCACAGCAAAAATATCCTGGGTAAATGCCTCATCAGTGTCGACGATATGATTCTGAGCCTGTAGCTGCGTGCCAGAAACAGCCCACAAGCCGCCACTGATAATACTGGTGCCTCCAACCATTGGCTCGCTCTCAAGGAGCAACACCCTTGAGAGTCCTCGCTCTAGCGCCAAGACCAAGGCGCTCAACCCTGCCACGCCACCACCAATAACAATCAAGTCGTAGGTATTTTCAGCTTCCTGAGAGCGTGTCAGTGTTGGCATTGAACTCAGCACCGTAGCAGAAGCGGCAAGAACTATGCGTCTTCTGGATATTGGCATCTCCCCTCCCAAGCCTTCAGAAAATTGGGCTGCTTTATCAACAAAGCAACCCAATTCTAAAGTGAAATACGGCTACTTAACCGCTGCTAGCGTCCTGACGGCAATTCGCCCAAAACACATAGCTTTCGAAAAAGCCGTACCCGTCATGTACGAGGCTCCATGGACACCACCGGTCATTTCGCCTGCTGCATAAAGGTGCGGAATTTTTTCACCGAAGACATCAAGCACTTCAGCTGACGGCGTGATACGAATGCCGCAATATGTACCGATCATAGCACCCACTGCAGGATAGATGAAAAATGGGCCCTTCTCAATCTTCACGAGCTGTCCTTTCCCAGAAGCCAGTCCTTTACGGCCAAACTCTGTGTCCTGGCCTGTTTCCACCGCCATGTTGTAGCGAGCAACCGTTTCAGCGACCGTCTTAGGATCTAGCCCAGCCTTCTGAGCAGCTTCCTCTATGGTATTGCCCATGAAAACATAAGGCGGTACCTTACCTTCATCAATCGGCTTCCAAAGGATGCCGTCTTGCATCGGGTCAAGTTCCATCGCCTTACGGCGGATCGCATCATCAAAGACCATCCAGGATTTCCCTTCTGGTTGAGCGAATGCAATATCTGCCTGCGTTTTGTAAGAGATGGATTCATCGACGAAACGGTGACCGAGCTTATTGATCAGAATAGCTCCTTTGAACTGAGTGAGCGCCATATCTTTAATGGTTGATGGCTGCAGTTTGAAACCGTAAGAGGCTTTAATGTAATTCGTATCGATCATGTCCGCGCCATACGCCTGTGCCATTAAGATGCCGTCGCCCTGTGTACCTAGCCCAGCAATAACAGCCGCCTTCTCAAGGAGCGGAGCATATTTTTTGAGCATTTGTGGATTGCGCGAAAATCCTCCCGAAGCAAGGACGACACCTTTTGTAGCACGCACAAAAGTGGTCTTTCCTCGGCGTGTGACTCGAACACCCGCAATACACAGAGCCGCTTCGTCCCAAATCAGGCGCTCCACTTTGGCCTGCGTAACAACCTTAATTCCATGGGACGTTGCATATTTCTTGTAGCCTTGGATGACTTCTGCTGGCTTGAACGTATGGGCACGCGGCACGCTCATACCACCTGAGAGTGTGACGGAAATCGGTTTGATACCTAAAGTCTTCGTCACCCACTCATAGAGGCTCTTGGACTCCTTGACATACGCACGCACGACCTCAGGGTCATTTTGATTTTTACCCGTCGTCATCATGTCGTTGAAGAAAATTTCTTCGCTATCTTGGATGCCACGTTTTTGCTGCTCTTCTGTGCCACCGACTGCCCACTGACCGCCACAAATAACCGACGAACCACCTTCGACGGACTCCTTCTCAAAAACGATGGCGCTGAGTTTTTGATTCACCGCTTCGGTCGCGGCCGCTAACCCTGCCCCGCCGGCACCCACGATCACCACATCGTAAGTTTCATCCCACTTTTGCGGCATTTTGGTCGGTGTCGCTAGCGTCGGCATGGATGCCACCGTGGCTACAGAGGCGAGAGATAGATTCAAAAAGGTACGTCTTTGCATAACTTCATCCTTTCAAATAGCAAGATGTGTCGGCACATCTTCCGCTAGAGCTATGTTCTAATTCCCACTACCTAGGTAGAAAGAACATTTATCAAAGTACTGCAAATTCACTTCGAGAACCCGCGCCTACCATACTCCGCCCACGAAGAACTGTCGCACAATGTACCCAGCACCATTCAGCGTCCATTATCTGGACGGTATACTTTTTCACGACGATAGTCAGCTATTTCTCTGGAGTCTGCTATGAATGATGCCCGTAGAGCACTGCTTACGGCGCTGGGAATAGGAACAACGCTTGGTCTATTACCCGCCTCAAGCGCTTGGGCTTACCAGATGCCCGCGAACGCCAACACCAGTAGCAATCTCGCTGAGAAGACTGTTATCCAAGCCGAGACGCAACAAGCCTATGCGCCCACCTACGACGTGGTTGTGGTGGGAGCTGGCGGCGCCGGGCTCGCTGCTGCGGCAAGCGCTGCGGCAGCGGGGCTCTCCGTGATCGTGCTCGAAAAAATGCCCAACGTGGGCGGCAATACACTTCGCGCAGGCGGCTACTTCAACGCTGTCGCCGCTAGCAAAACTGGCGCTCGTGCCGATAGCGAAGCGCTCTTTCTCGCGCAGACACTCAAGTCTGGCGGAGGGCGCAACGATGAGCAAGTGGTTCGTGCGCTCGTTGCTAACGCAACGCCCACACTTAACTGGCTCACCTCACTTGGGATGCGCTTTAACCCAGAGCCCATGGAAGTTTGGGGGAGCGAATGGCCGAGAAGCCACCGCCCCACAGAGCCGCGTGGTCAAGGCTACATTCGCGTACTCACCACGGCGCTACTACGCGCAGGCGGCATCATTGAAACCGAGGCCCGAGCCACAAAGCTCCTTCAAAACCCAAGCGGCCGCGTCATTGGGGTGCGCTACATTTCAACTCGTAAAGCGCGCCCTAACCGCCGCCCAGATCCCGCCACCAATGACAATGTCGCTACCGACGCCATCACGGCTCCCACCGAGAGTGAAACGGTCTACGCGCGAAAAGCAGTGGTGCTTGCCGCAGGGGGTTTTGCTGCGAGTGGTGCGATGATGCGCCGCTGGGCGGCTCCGTGGGCAGAGCTCGCTACCGACAATAACCCAGGTAACACAGGCGATATGCTTCTTGCCGCCGAGGAGATCGGCGCTAAGCTCATCAACCTTGAGCTAGTGCAGGTGGTTCCTGGTGCGCCGGGCGCCACCGCTGTGCGGCTCGATACGGATATTTCGCGCTCGATCCTACTCAATAGTCTGGGTGAGCGCTTTGTCGAAGAAGATGCGCCACGCAACGTGCTGGCAGCCGCCATCGTGCGCGAAAGTAAGCGCGGCCCCATCTTTTCAGTGACCGTTCAGAGTACCGTCGATCGGCTCGACGTTGTCTCGCAACGCGATATCTACCGAGGGCTTGAAACGGGCGCCGCATGGCGCGCTGAGAGCGTCGCAGAGCTCGCACGTCTTCTGCACGTGCGAGAAAGCACGTTGGTGCAAACATTGACCAGCTACGCTCAAGAGGTGTCGCTGCGCCAAGGTAAATGCGCCCACCTCAGCTGTGTGCCACTTGACGCTGCGCCCTACTGGGCTGCCCCGATTACCATGACCGTACACAGTACGCTCGGCGGCGTTGCCATTAACGCACATGGACAAGTCCTTAACACGCACGACACACCCATTGCCGGTCTCTACGCCGCAGGTGAAGTCACCGGCAGTGTGCATGGCGTCAACCGTCTGGGCGGCAATGGAATCGCCGACGCAATCACCTTCGGGCGAATTGTCGCGGCTGATATCTTGGCTCAGCTGGGCGCAACATCGCACTAAGCGAGCGCCTAGCCACAAGGCTATTCCTCCTTTCCCGCAACGTCACCACGCTCGCTTGCGCCCGCGCTTTGCTTGCCCTCATCGTCCCAAATCACAGCAGCGACGCGCCTCGTTATGGCCTCCTCTGTTGCCCAAAAGCAAAATTCCAAAGCCGACCTTATGGCACTTTTGTCAACGACTTCGCTGTCACGAGTCAATGCAAACCCAGGGGAATACGCTCAGGTCAACCGCGATGCTGGCACCGACCCCAGGATGGCCTCAGTAAACGACAACCTCACACTCAAGAGCGGAATCATCAAGGCCGCACAGACCTATTTCAAATATCAGGAAACGGGGATCAAAGGAAGCATCGGCAGAGCGTATTTCGGAGGGGCTTTCTACACATCACCCGACGCTTTTGTGAAAGACATGACGCAAAAGGCCGAACACAACCCAGAAATGGCGAATTTCCTGAGAGAGTCAGCCTCTGACACAAAGATGACTGATCAAGACTACTTTGAAAAACTTCAGAAATTTTACAAATAAAGAAGCAAATTATGTACCACGATAGAGAAACACATAGCGTGTTACCACCACCAACGCGAAAATCCTACTCCCAAAAAACTCAAACCGCGTTTTCTTCTAGGATCAATGGGCGTTTCTTTGAAGGTGGTACCTGGAGGATAAGTCCAATTGCAAGTCCAGAGTCCCTTGTGTCTGAAAAGCCACTGATAGAGTCCCTTATCAGTAAAGTTGGTTTTTACACGCCGAAAACAGAGATCAAACGGCAATTTAATAAAATTCATCACGTAATAAAATGCACAAAATACACAGAATCTATAAAACCGAGCTCGATAAAGCACAACTTTATCAGGGTACTCTTCAACAAAGTAAGTTGTTCCAACAAAGTACATAAAAATCAAATCAGTAGATCAAATGATCTTAATATTGATCCTAAAAAATCGGCTTGCTAAAAACAAGATTTAATAAATTTAATCACATATTAGACCTGTTATTTCTGAAAGTCAATAAGCTTTATCGTATCGAAAATATTTCGATTATTTCAGACCGACTTCCAATACCCTTAACGGGAATTCTCCCGCTAGAGCAGTGCTCGAGCTCGAGTGCTACCAATTGGAATCAAAGTCATTCATGCTGGTGCTGTTCCACGAGGAGCCCCCTGTGTCCCAACTCGCTGCAAAGGGATCCGTCGCTGACGCCCCGCTATCCCAGCTCGAACCAAAGGGATCTGTCGACGAAGCATCGTGATCCCAACTCGAGCTACTCGCTATGTCAACCTGATTGGCAGACCACGCGTCCGACTGAAATGGGTCATTCTCATCGAGGTACGACAGGTGCTGTGATGACGTCGGGTCAAACGCTGGATCATTGTGATAGATGTTCTCTGGCAGATACGCGTACGCGGGATCCACAATCGTGTCGGGCTGATTGGGCCAGCTGTTCCACATATTCCCTTGCATATAGGCAAATGCTGGATCGCTCCAGAGGTTGGGCACGGGGATCTCTGCCGGGCCTTCATGCTCGAGAGACTGCACCGCGCTGGCCGTTTCGCTCTTCATGCCCGAATAAGCCATGGCTCCTAGCGCAACGCCCGCAGCAACGGCTGCCGCGCTTTCCATCGTTGCACGCTCTGGCTCAACAGCAGAGACCCGCATGGCGGCACGCATGTTTTCACGACGCGCAGGGGGTATTCCCTCGCTACGACTTGAATACAGATGATCAAACCAAGGCATGGGTGCGTCGCCCTCAGCGTCACCTTGCGAAGATTTCCGCGCCTGCGTCTGCACTGGCATGGCTGGGAGCGCTCGTACGCCAAAGCGCCTCGGCCCATCAAGCTGGTAGGAGACAAACTGATCCCAATCGCACCAGTCATCTGCTCTCCGAGCCCCCTGTCCACGGCCGCAACTGCCCCATCGAAAAAGTCGGTCATATTCGGCGCGACTCATGGGACGCGCGTTCTCATCGCGTAGCACCAGCTTTTCGTCTGGCCCAAAGAGGTCAACGTTTGTCCACCAACTTGGCCGCTCGCCGAGCCACTCAAGAAATGCAGGGTAGTAGAAGGGATATCGCTCAAAGAGCCCCAAGAAGCGCAAGGGTGCAGTTAAGAGACTTGCCGCAAGGAAAAAGAGTGCGCAGATCGCAAAACGCCAAACTGACAGTCGATAAAGCGCCGTGTAGCGCTTTGTTCTACGAATGCCGAGGTACATGACCCAACCTTTATCCAAATCCTAACGATGCCAATTCACGAGTGGCGTGTCAGCTCATGAAGCGGCTCATAACTCGATACGACACGTCATAAACCCATATTAGTTGAAAGGATAAGACCATGCAACTATCACTTGCTATCTTGACCAGCACTACGCTGAACTTGTTCCTCAACCTCCCTGTCGTTCCGTTCTACGACGGAGACGATCCGCGGCTCAAGGCGCTCAAGGAGTTTCTTGAGCGCGCGGCGGAACTTGTGATCGAACTCATGAGTCGCTTGGACATGACGCTGCCGCCCGAAATGCTCGCAGAGTTGCGCCGACTCATTGCGCTTCTCTTTCACCACGACCTCATTACGTTTGCGCAAAACCTCTCCCCGCTCTGGAGCTAATCCATGGAAAAACGTGAGGCGAATCGCATCGCGCATCTCATGGGCTTTGGCGACGTGTGCACACTCAGCCAGAAAACGCGTGCCCCCGCGCGCTTTGCAGCGCTCCTGCCGCCGCCCGCTGCAAACGCCGAGTCGACGGGAGCCGAAGACTGTAGCGAGCGTCAATTCATTGTGTGGGCAGGGGTTACGCGCGATGCGCGATGGGCCTTTGGACGCGTGGAAACGAGTCCTCGGGGGCTCGGTCAGCTTGATCAACGAGCACGCGCCGAGGCGCTCGTCTATGTCGCAGCAGAACGCGTCGCGGCTTCGGCGATGCCTGCGCGGCTCAGTGCTGCCGTGACCGTCGCCTACCGCTATGGGCTCTCCTTTACGAAAGAGGCGGGACTACTCTCGCTTGTGACGCCCGCGCTTACCGCACTCGCGCCCCCCGCGCGTCTTAAGCGCGGCAATGCGCTTGCCTCCCTGCGCTTTGCGGAGTCTGCCCCACTTGGGTGGAATGCGCTCAAGCGCGCGGCGCTCAGCACTGAGCTCGATCGGTGGGAAGCGTTTTTGCTGCTGCCTCGTACCGAGACAGTGCTCGAAGCGCTCGCGGACTATGCCCGTGCTGCGCTCGATGAGCCTGAGAAAACCGTCTTTAGCCACTGGCAAGTGGAGCTCTCGGCAAAAGGGGGGCTTCCCTGGCCGCTTGAAGCTGAGCCCACAGAGAGCGCGTTTCTCTCGGTCGCAACGCTCTACGCGGGACAGTCCGAGGTGCTCGCGATTGGCTTTTGGCCGCGCGAGACCGCGCTTGACGTGGGCCCCGTCTACTACGCGCAGGTGCGACTCTCTTACACCTATCTGCGCGCAAGGTTCGGCGCGCGAGAGGGTGAGCTCATCCCCACGCTTCGCACACTCTTCCCAGGGAAGCGCTTTGAGGCGGCACACCGAAATCTACCTGCGGGCACGGCCGCTGCCGATACCGAGCGCGCTCGCGCGAGCCGCAAAACCGAAGCAGCGTTCAACCGTATGGCCGCACGCCTTGCTGACTCACCGCTTCTCTTTGCGCGAGAGCTCCATGAAGCTGCGGCAAACCTCTCGCTTTCCCAGTACCAATACGTGCGTGCGGTGATGCCGCTTGGGCACCTGAAAAGTTTTCTGACGGTAGCAGACCTGCGCATTGCCGCCGCGCTCGAAGCGATGAGCCTTGCGCGCCGACCCATTGGCCGCACGCTCGCTCATAACCGGCTTCTTGCCTATGCGCTCGTCGAGCGCCTCGTTTGAAAAGAAGGACTCTGCGCTATGCAAAAACAACGCCTCAAAGCCATGCTCGAGCAGCTCGGCTTTAAAAACGTCATGAAACTTACGCGCGGCAAAAGTATCCGTGAGTTTCTACTGCGCTGCTACGAGCGTGCCCCGAGCGACGTTCCCTCCTTTCGCGGGCTCTACGCACTTGTCTCCGCCCAAGGCACGTTCTACTTGGGACAGAGCAAAAATGTGTTGCGCCGCCTCGGTCAGCACCGTGAAACCAAGACGCTGCTCACCTTTGAGTGGGTCGCGTTTATGCCGCTTGAGACGCTTGACCTCGCCATGAACGAGCGCGCGCTTATTGCGCTTGCTACGCGCTTGGGGTTCCCTCTCTCAAACAAACAACAAACTGTACAGGCAGGCGCAGGTGCCGATGCGATAGCGCTTGAGGCGCTCGTCGCGCCCGTTGAGCAATCACGCTTTATCGAGGGTGACGCACACGCCAATTGGATCGCGCTCTGGCGCGCGGCGCACCCAGCAGAGCGAGAAGCGTGGCTTAAGTTTCTCACGCTCCCTCACGCAGACAAGCTCCTCATATTGGCGCGCGCAGCGGTCGCTGAGCTCATCATTAAGCCGCGCGTGACGCTAGAGCACGCCTGGCAAGCGGAGCTCCCTGGCGGCAGCCGCCGAGACACGCGCCCCGTGCTCGCGCTCTACGCAGGAAACGAACAGATCCTGCGCTTTTTCTGGCGTCCAAGCGAATCGCATCCGCTGCGCGGCCCCAGCGCTTACTATGCAAGGTTGCGGCTCAATACGCGGTTTTTGCTTGCGCCCATGAAGCGCGCGGAGCGCTTTCTTGCCACGCTCTCGCGCAACTATCCCGCCTATCAATTTAGCTTTGTGAGTAACGAGGGGCTCTCGCCCGCAGAGTTTATTGAGCGCCGCGTCAACGAAGCAATGGCACTAGAGAAAGAAGTCGTGCGCGAGTGGCAAAACGACGCACCGACGGGCTTTACGGCGCCAAGCGCAGAGAATGCGCTCCCCAAACGCCGAGCGTGTCCCGCGCAGCGCAGCGCGCTGCCCGAGAGCAACGTCCCCACGCTTGTTGAGCTCGAAACGGCTATCCATGCGGGCGCAGCCATTGCCGCTGAGCCGCGACGGGTGCAAGGCCTAGCGAAAAGCGTGACGCTTGACTCCTATGTGGAGCTTATCTGTCCGGCGGAAGCACTTCCCGAGGTGCTTGCTGCAGAGTTTCTGAGTAAAGCCGCGCGCCTTGAAGCCATGGCCCTCATGGCGCAGCGCCCTGCGCTGCTCACGCGTCACAATCGACTCCTTGCCGCCTATCTCTTGGCGTGAAGAAGAAAAAACGGCACCGCACACGCATAAAAAATGCCGACTGAAGCATTGCGCTTCAACCGGCACACGACCTGTGGCGAGACAAACTTACTCTGTCGCAATCATCACGTTAGAGGCCTTGATCACGGCATAGACCTTGGCACCCACCTTGAGGCCAAGCGTCTTCGCTGAAGCCGTAGTGATCGTGGAGACGATCTTTTCACCAGCGGGCGTTTCAACCGTGACTTCGGTAGAAACCGGGCCTTCGGTCAGATGAACAACTTTGCCTTCGAGGCAGTTACGAGCGGAAATTTTCATTTTTTCTCCTTTGTCGGTCAGCTCAGGCGGAATTGCCTGATTCGAAAGAAGTGTACCAATTTCGCAAAATTAGCGTCAAAAAACCTTGCTTCTGAGCAACATTCAGCGCTCCCAGCTCCCACATCCCCAAAAGCCGTGAGGCAGTTAAGTGTGAATTGTATTATCATAACTTTTCATAAATCTTCATACGTTTGTCATAGCTTTGACAAAAGTTTGAATCGCTTTGAGGGTGTCGATACCTCTCAACGCGCTGCGTGGCGCACAAGGCTAAGGCGCAAGGCACCACCTTCACTCACTTCACCCACACTGATCTCACGACCAAGGAGACACCACTCATGACAATTCGACGCACGCTACTGCGCGCAGCCTTCACGTTTGCGGCGCTTCTGACACTCTCGGGGCCTCTGCCCGTAGCGCACGGGGCATCCGCCGCTCACCAAGAGTCGACCTATCCGTACACGTTCACGGACCTTGCTGCGCAGCGCGTCACGATTGAGAAAAAGCCCGAGCGCTTTGCGCTCGCCTACTATGTGCCGAACTTTTTGATGGTCGGAGGCGACGCGGCGCTTGCGCGCGTGGTAGGTCTAAGTAAAGACGGCTGGGGCGCGGTGCGTGTCGGTGAAGAGAAGCTCTTTACGCGCGCCTACCCAGCACTCAGCGCGCTGCCGAGTATCGGAAGCTACCACGACGATACGCTTGCCACGGAGCGCATCTTGGCGCTCAAGCCCGATGTGCTCATCATTAGCAAGATGCAATACGCGGCAAATGCTGCGCGGCTCCCCATCTTTGAGCGCGCCGGCATCAAGGTGGTGGCACTGGACTACCACTCGATGCAGCCCGAGCGTCACCAGGCAAGTACCGAGATTCTCGGGCGGCTTCTTGAGCGCGAGGCAACCGCAGCCGCGCTCAACGCGCGCGCGGCTACGGTGCTCGAGACGATTCGCAACCGTATTGCAGCGCTCCCCGCCGCAGAGCGCGGGCGTGCTACCTATGTGGAACTTGGAAACCAAGGCGTCGCACACTATGGCAATACCTATAACGGTGAAATCCTCTGGGGCGGCATCTTGAAGTTTCTTGACGCAGGCAACATTGCTACTGGTATGAAGACGCCGTACGGCGCGGTCACACGAGAATTTGTGCTCGCTGCGAACCCAAAAACCATCATCATCGCGGGCTCCATTTGGGACAACAAGCACGCAAGCGACCAAATGCGCATGGGCATGACCGTCAGCGAGAGCGAAGCGCAAGCGCGCCTTGCTGGCTTTGCAGCGCGCCCACTTTGGGAGCGGCTCGATGCGGTGAAGAACGGAGAGCTCTACGCCGTCGATCATGGGAGTCTTCGTAACGCCTTTGACTATACGAGCGTGATGTTCCTTGCGAAAGTGCTTTACCCAAAGACCTTTGCCGACTTTGACCCAGCGGGTGAACTTCGTGCGCTCTACGCACGGTACTTACCTGCGATCAAGCTCGAAGGGACGTTCTTTTTGAAGCTCAAAGCGCCTACTGCGCATAACGCTGCCGCCGAGCGCGCCCAATGATCGCACGCGACACATTTGAGCGCCTCCGTGCAGGGCGCATCGCCGTGCTCAGCGTACTTTTTTGCGCGCTCGTGACGCTTGCGCTCTGCGACCTCACGACGGGCGCAAGCGGCTTGAGCGTGGGCGAGGTGCTCGCGGCACTCGCCGCAGGCCACGCGGATACCGCGCTTTCCTCACTGATCGTCTGGTCGATTCGCCTCCCGATGCTGCTTACGGTCATCACCGTTGGGATGGCCTTGGCACTCGCTGGGCTCTCGATACAAACGCTCACCGGCAATGCACTTGCCTCACCCGCAACACTTGGGATTACCTCGGCAGCAAGCTTTGGCGCAGCGCTTGCCATCACGGCGGAAATTGCCGTGGGTCCCGTTTGGCTCGGTAGCGCTCTACTGTCGCTAGTCTTTGCGCTTTTGGTGAGCGCCCTGATTTGGCTCCTAGGTCACCGCCGTGGCATGCGCCCGAGCTCGCTCATTCTCGCTGGGATCGTGATGAACTTCTTTTTCATGGCGCTTCGCGAGTACCTCCAGTACCGCGCCTCGCCAGAGGTCGCTCAGCTTATTGCTGGTTGGACCTTTGGAAACTTGGAGCGCAGCGCGTGGCTATCGGCTGCGGTAGCGGGTGCCGTGTTACTTCTTGCGCTCCTTGCGCTTTTACCCAAATGCTGGGCGCTTACGGCGCTTACCTTGGGCGCGGAGCGTGCGCAGAGCCTAGGCGTGCCCGTAGCGCGACTGCGCATTGAGCTCTTTCTCTTGAGCGCCGCGCTCGTTGCGGCAAGTGTCGCCTTCATTGGCACCATAGGCTTTGTGGGACTCGTCGCGCCGCACTGCGCCAAGCTCATGCTCGGGAGCGATCAGCGTTACGTCATGATTGGCTCCGTACTCATGGGCGCGGTGATGATGCTCGCGAGTACCATCGCCGCAAAACTTCTCTCTAGCGGCGCCATGCTTCCTGTTGGGATTGTCACGAGCTTAATTGGCGTGCCATTTTTGCTCGTACTACTCCTGCGCGCAGAAGGAGCCCGTTAATGCTAAAACTCACTCTCGATAACCTCAGCGTTGCGCGGCACGGCACACGTATCCTAAGAGGCATCTCCGCAACGCTCAGCGCTGGGACACTCACTTCCGTCATCGGGCGTAATGGCTCAGGAAAGACCACGCTTCTGAAAGCCATCGCGGGACTCCTTCCCGCCGAAGGCACTGTGCGTTTAGAAGACGCTGGTGAATCGCTTACGCAAGCTGCGATCGCCTACGTCCCACAACTCTCTTCCGTCGAGACGCGCCTCACTGTGACGGAGCTCGTGCTGCTAGGGCTCGTGCGAGAGCTCGGCTGGCGCGTGAGCGACGAAATACGGGCGCGCGTCGCGGATACGCTTGCGATGTTAGGGATCGAGCACCTCGCCACACGCACGCTCAATACGTTGAGCGGCGGGCAGAAGCAGCTCGTTTTCATGGCGCAAGCGTTTGTGTCTCGCCCGAGGCTTCTGCTCCTTGATGAGCCTACCAGTGCGCTCGACCTCAAGCACCAGCTCATCGTTATGAACGCAGCGCGTCGCTATACCGAAGAGACGGGCGCAATCATGATTGCCGTGGTGCATGACCTTTTGCTTGCTAGCCGCGTGAGCGACCAACTGCTCCTACTTGATGCGGGTGGCGTGCGTGCCACGGGGCCCGTGGCCGAGGTGCTGACACCCACGCTGCTGCAAGCGGCCTTCGGGGTGAGTGTGAGCGTTGAACCCACTCGTGCAGGGTGCCTCGCAGTCGTTCCACTAGCACCGCTCTGACAGATGATTCACTTGGCTAATGAAGATTCCATATTGACTGAAACCTGCCAAGAGGTTCTAGACTTTCTGCTATGGCTTCATGCCAAAAATCGACGGACTCAAGATCCCACTCGAATATATCCTTCGCCGCGGTCTCAATGGATTGGCGACTTAGACTGACGAAAAACTTCTGCAAAAGTGGTCCTCTTTGTAAGGGAGAACTTTCAAAGAGAGTAGCCACAATCTTTTTGCCCAGCAAAAATCCCATTGTGTACTGCCAATCGTAATAGAGAACATCCGTGCGGAAAAAGTGAGGTTTGAGAGCCCAGTAGTAAGGATCGATTCCGTCAACTGAATCACCGAACCAGTGCTGCCAACACTCCTTGACGCATTTACTGATTTCTGCGATTCCCAAAGGACCGTTGATCCTGTGGTTTAGCAACTCCTTCATCAGATGATGCCGCATTGGCAGCCACAATAATTTGTTTGAGAGGCTCCTTAGTTGATACCACAAGAGCTCTTTCTCATCAACAGAACGCTGATGAGCGTAAAACTTCAGCAACTGCTCCATGCCTACCTCCGCAGCTGTCTCGAGGACGCTGTATGGCGTGCTCGGCCTAAAACTCCCATGGTGATTGTGAAGATAATGGAGGTACCCAACGGCGAACGGGTGTGCCAACTGAACTGCTGCAGCAAGTCCTGAACTGAAGTTAGCAAAGATCACTACTTGCTTCGTCGCAGGATAATTTTCGCACCACGTACCACCCACCTTTTTGGAGTGGAGTCGAGCATCAACCCATTGGTTTTTCTGGATGTCATCGATGAACTTCACAAAGTCGCTATCCAGCTCCGCATAGGATTGCGTGATTTGTCTCAAAGTGGACTCGTAGTTCCCGAAGTCTTGACGGGAAGCCTGAGAAGGAACGACAGAAAAAAGCTCGAATGCAGGTAACTTTGCTTGGTGCTGGGCTTTAGCTCTTAAGGTGACACTTTGCCTCGCGTCGACTTTTGCATCCTCTAGCGCTTGAAACATCGACAAATACGTCTGAGGCTGAATGGACTCTTCTCGAAAAGCGCGCTGCATCAAGGACTCTGGACTACACCGAGAATTCGCCTTGACCGCAAGTGTCAAGTTGAGCAAATCCATGAACAAAAGTCGATTCTGAGAGCACCAGACATTGCTAGCGAGCCACGCACTCTTTCTGAGAGCAGAGTCGTCGGATGACTTCAAGATCTGAAGTGTCTGTGAATAGCTCAGTTGCTGTGCTTGCCCGTATTGATTGTGAGCTTGGATGAGGAAGGCGCTAAATATGTGGCGATGTATCGAGCTCAATGTTGGTATCAAATCAGATGCCAAACTGCTGTCACAAGATGCCTCGCCACTCGCGCAAGACGCGAAGCTTTCGCCAGACTCTGCCTGCGTCAGCCTTCGCCACAAAGAAGTGAGGAAAGCCGCTTTCTTGCCAATCTCAGTCCTTACAGATATGAGTCCACTACTTTGAGGATTCATGCTCTCGTGCGCGCGCATGGCGGTTTTGATCGAAACCAACCTTACCAGTGCTGCCTCGACCAAGTCACGCAACACTTTTTTAGCACTTTCTGTCTCGCTGACGTTGCTAAGCGCTTCAATCGAAACGCAATAGGCATCAAACTCCTGCCGAAGGGCGGTGAGCTCTTTCGAGTTCCAAGTCAACCAAGCATTTCCTAACCAACTACTCCTAAGATCACCCACGCTCCTCTCCTACTGACAAGTTTCTAGCTCGGCAACTCAACGTCAAATATGCCACGTTAATCTGAACTTATTTTTGTATTTCAGCTCACACAGGGAAAACCCTTACTAAATCAGTAGTTTCCCTTATTCTTCAATTAAGAATCTGCCTCAGTCAATATAACCCTCATATTACCCGTCGTCTAATACGCAATTAAATCTAAGGGAACACACTAAGGGAAATCTCATTCTTCCCCTAATGCCATTGTGTACATGTCCGCCAAAATTCCATAATAGACCGAGCTTTTAGCCTAATGGGGAGAGACAGTCATGTTAGGTATCATCATTGGTCTCATTACCATGGTCATCGTGGGATGGGCAATTCTAAAAAGTAAGTACCCGCAACTCGTGCTATTTGCCAGTGGACTTTTTATGCTGCTGTGCGCAGTAGCACTAGATTTGGGCCCGATCCTACCTAAAAAAGCACTACCGACTGGAAATGAATATTTAGATGTAGTGGAATTTATTCGCTACATGTTCTCCAATAATCTAGCCGATTTAG
Source organism: uncultured Sutterella sp. (assembly GCA_902463725.1). Lineage (GTDB taxonomy): Bacteria > Pseudomonadota > Gammaproteobacteria > Burkholderiales > Burkholderiaceae_F > Sutterella. Next base: position 34,624 of record CABQGK010000016.1, read on the forward strand.
GCTTGCTCATTATGGTCATGGTTGGCTTTGCGAATTTCATGACCCATATTGGTGCAAATGATGCCTTCGTTAATTTTGCAATTCGCCCTCTCTCAATTGTCAAAAATACCTATATTCTGATCTTTTTTGCCTTCCTCCTAGGAAAAGCAGTTTCGATGGTGATTACCTCGGCTGTGGGCCTTGGCGTGTTATGCCTGACATTGATGGGGCCAGCCTTGTCGCATATGGGCCTTAACAAGAAGGCTATAGCCGCGATTTTCGTCACCAGTGGAGCCGCCTCGATGGTCTTAATTGGCGGGACAACGGCAGCCTCTGCAAAAGCCTGTGGCATCTCCATTTTGGATTACGTGTTTTTGTACAAAATCCCCGCGGCGCTCCCGACTATCCTCTGCATGGGCATCGCACATGTATTTTGGCAACGCTATCTGGACAAGAAAGAAGGTTGGGTTTGCGCGGACCATCGCGGAGAGACCATGGTCTTTGAAGAAGATGTCAAAGCGCCCTCAACTGCAGCACCAAAGATCTATGCCTTTTTGCCATTTTTGCCGATGGTCTTCGTCGTACTCTTCAGCGAATACGGCATCAAAGGCATCAAGTTACACATATCGGCGCTGATCATCTTCTGTGTCATTATTGGCCTTTTCTGCGAAGCGATTCGGTGGAAGTTTGACTTTCAAAAACTTGCTGACGGGCTAAAGGTATTTCTGCAAGCCATGGGCAAATCCTTAACGGGAGTAGTTTCACTGCTGATTGCCGCTGGTGTATTTGCTGCAGGCTTTAAGGCTCTCGGCATGGTTGATGCATTAGTTCACACTGCCAACCAATTTGGCACTGGTGCCATCGGTATGTCCATTCTCTTTGTGGCAATCACTAGCATTGTGACAATCATCGCGGGTTCTAACGGCGCCTCCTTTTACCCGCTTGTCGAGATGATTCCCAAAATCGCAAAGGACATGGGAGTCAACCCAGTCGCTCTTGTTCTTCCTATGCATCAAGCCAGCACTATTGTCCGCCCGCTGTCTCCAGTGGCGGGAGTGGTCGTCGCGATCTCTTCGATGCTCAAGATGAATCCCATGGATCTGATCAAAAGAGCCAGTGTGCCATCACTCGTTGGTTTGGTTGTTCACCACATTTTCGTCTTCTGGCTTTCTGTTTGAGATTTCCGCAAGGTGAGTGACATGAGTTCGAACAAAACAGAAACATCCTCTTTAGTCAATCTTCGAGACTGCCCAACTTGGCAAATGGACGATGCCTACGGTGACATAGGGGATCCGCGCTATAACGCTGCGAAGCGCTCTCTCACTGAAATACGCAAGAGACTTGAAGAGCAGTGCAACGCTCTACCGGATGAGATCTCGCCAGCTACGGTAACGGCCTTTTCAACTGCCCTCAACACTTATGAAGTGGGCTATGAAACGGGCAGCTCATTACTGGCTTTTTTGAAATGTCTCGGAGCCAAGGATGGCTCCCGTCAAGACGTTGGTCTTGAACAGGCAATACTTACGCAATGGGCACTCTCTCTCGATGCCCTCGCGACCCCCTTATTCCAAAAATTGCAAAAGGCTACCAATGCTCCAACGATCTGGAATACCCTTCTAACAGATCCTTCAATTGCTACGTGGCAGCATGAAATTGATCATCGCTCCAAAGACTGGGTTCTTTCGCTAAGTCCTGAAAGTAATGCTCTCTACACCTCTTTAAGGCAAGGTCCCTTAACAGCGCTCAATGATATCCACAAGTCCCTTCAGAGGCTAATTGAACTCGAAGTGCATGATGCTCAAGGAGTTCCTCAAACAGTAAAGGCTGCCAAACTTGTCTCGATTCTAAAAGGACACCCTGATCGTTCATTGCGACATGAAACCGCTCGAGCAATGGAGCATTTCTATGCTCAACACGGGGAGCTCTGGGCTAAAGCGCTGAACACACTACATGGAATCCGGTTGCCTTTTTTAGCAGCAGCCAATACGACTCCTCTTCGTATCTCGCTGTGGCAAAACCATATGAGTTCCGAAGCACTAACCAGCATGGTTTCAACCATTCAAGAACACCTAGACAGAATCCAAGATGCCGTTCGTTACAGAGCCAAAATTTTCGAGTCAGAACTTTTGCCCTATGAAGACTTATTGGCTCCGTGTCCCCTACAAACAAAGAGCACGGGATCCGCTTCCGAAGTGATCCCCTACGCCGAAGCACTCAGCGTCATTTCAGAATCTCTTGCCCAAATCTCCCCTGAAATGGGTCATTTTCCACAGATGATGCTTGAACGAGGCTGGATTGACGCTGCGCCAAGTGAGAAAAAAATAGGCGGCGCCTTCTATACGCGCTTTAACGCACTCAAAATGCCCCGCGTCTTCTCTAGCTACACTGGCACCCTCAGTAGTGTCCTTCAGCAAGCACACGAACTTGGGCATGCTTTTCATTACTGGGTCATGCGAGATCTTCCGAGCATTGAGACGGAGTTTCCCATGACCTTAACCGAAACTGCTAGCACATTTAATGAGGCACTTGTGCGAGAAACACTCTTACAACGAGCCTCACATCGGGATCAGTTCTCCATGCTCTGGCAGGACATGCGTAGCGCAGCAAACTTTTTGCTCCATACCATGACCAGGTGGGACTTCGAAATGAAACTCTTCGACCAACTTGCTAATGGCTATGTGAACTCAGCGCAACTCACCTCCCTGATGACGCATAGTTGGAAAGCGTGGTTTGGTGACACCGCCACAGTTGACAGCTACTTGTGGGCATACAAGTTGCACTTCTACAAAACCGACCAGTGGGTCTACAACTACCCATATACCGTTGGCTACTTGATGAGCCAAGCACTTCTGGAGGAGAAAGATCGACGCGGATCCGAATTTTATGCCTTCTACAGGGAACTGCTCAGAGATACGGGGCGTCTCAGCGTCGATGAAATCATCGAACGGCACTTCAACTTAGCGCTTGACGAATTCTGGCGTCAGGCTATTGCACGGGTTCTACGACGCATCGATGATTTCAAAAAATATTTTGAAAACGAAAAATTTATCCTCTTAAATCACTGACCTATGTAATCGCTAGACAAGGAGATTGATATGAAACTTAAGCGATCATCACTACACCCAACCATCGCTCAAGCATGTTTGCTAGCGCTCACCGTGATCGGTGCGAGTTCTGTTCAGGCAGCCGAAGTCTCTGTATACGGGCGTGTCGACACTGGGTTTCTTTTCCAAAATTTAAAAGGACAATCGAGTACGTACACTTTAAATTCTGGCGGCCGCTCAACGCCACGTATTGGCCTGAACATCATCGAACAAATGGACAACGGGCTACAAGCTAAAGTCTATCTCGAAAATGGTTTCAAAATGGATACTGGAGAATTCGGTACGAACAATAGGTTGTTTGATCGCCGCAGTATTCTTGCGCTAAAGGGGAGCTGGGGTGAAATTGGCGCTGGGCGCGCTGGTACCGTTCAGTCGACCATGGCGCCCTATTCGATGGGTTCGATCAAATGGGATCCGTTTGGCACAAGCTATGGCTTTGCTTCCGTTGGGTCGACTTTTGCCAACACAGGACGCACCGACAACGGTCTCTTCTACCACACTCCCAGAATCCACGGCGTGCAGGTTGGATTGAGCTATTCAATGGGAGACAGCGGTGACGATGCGGTGCAGTGGCATCAGAAAGCGCATACCTTTGCCGCTGCGATGAACTACAAAAACAAAGACCTTTGGGTCGGCATGACATTTGCACACATTGAGCCAAAAGACGAAGAGGCTAAAACACTACCTCACTCAGACCTTATACAAATTGGCGGTTGGTGGCGTTTCGCTCCAGAGTGGCGACTTTTTGCTGGATCTGGCTATCAACATAAATTTTCAACGGGTGGCAAACTCAAGAGAACCGTTTCGATTAACGGCCTTAGTCTCAAGGATACGTTCACGGGAAGCAGCTATCTCCTCGGCCTTGATTGGACGCGATTACCTCACAAGATTATCCTTGGTGCCCAGCATTTTCGCGGTAACACGGATCTAGCCTCGAGCGCCTTAAAACGAACCGTGGCAAGCGCTGCGTACGAATACTATCTGCGCAAAAATGTCATTCTTTACACCGCCTTTAACTACTCTAAAGTCTCTGGCGATACCATCAGCGCTGACAATCAGTATGATGGCACCCAGCTTTACTGCGGTCTAAATATTAATTTCTAGCGATCCCGCCTGTGCAGGGTGCCTCGCGGTGGTGCCTCTAGCGCCCTGCTAGCCAATGCATTCAACTAGAGCGCGAAGCTAGAGCAGGATTTCGTTGCCGCGCTCGGGAACCTCGGGTTTGGGCTCGGCAGGTGCAGGCGGCTCAACTGGGCTCGGTGCGGGTGCGCGGCGCTTAGGGGCGGCCTTGGGAGCCTCGAGCGTCTTTTTGTACTCGGGCGTCATGTAGAGGATCGTTCCCGCACCAAAATCCATGAAGCTCGAGCTCATCTCGATGAGTAGCGTTTTCTTCTCCCAAACGAGGTAGCGGTCACCCGCAAACGGAAGCTGCCCCGCTTTGGGCTGTCCAAAGCGCTTCACGAGCTGACGCGCATATTCATCAAAGCTGCTACCCATCATGTCTTCGGGCGTCTCAAGCGCCACAAACCAAATGGGCTTATCGAAAGCGGGCGCTCCAATGATGATGTTTGTAAACGGCACGCCCAAGCAGCGCGGTGAGACATTGATCACACTGTCGCCCGCCACCTTCACAGGACAGGTAGCGCTGCGGCGCTCCACATACTCCTCAAGCGTGGTCCGCCCAATTTCAATCCCATCAAACACTTTGATCGCGCCGCTTTTTGCGGCAGCGAACGCCGCAGTCGAAGCGGTCACGGAGATGAGCGCCACCAGCGCGGCCGCGGCTAAGGCTCGCGCTCGCGCAACGCTTGGCATCGACATTTTCATCTTGACGACTCCTTTTTGCTCGCGTGCACCTCGCCCACACGCGTTTTTCTTTTTTTCGAGTCTACACGAGCGACGCTCAACACCGACCGTGTTGCCGCTCTGCGCTTCGTTGCGCATTGTTACTGCAAAGAAAGCGGTTACGGCGTGCCGCTCTGGCGGCAGACGTCTCAGACGACCTAAGTCGAAAGAGCGAAAACCAGCTGAACGTCAAGGCGCATTTTTGCCTGCACCCCTAGGGAAAACCCTAGTTTCTTAACGAGTAGACGCTACGGGGATTGTCTATTTTTTAGACCACAAAAATCCTACAAATTCGTTTTATTATCAAAGCATTATTAAAAAATAGCGAAATCATAAAGCTTTCTTGTCTTGAGCTTTTTTTAATACGAGTTTGAGAAATTCTCATGACGCGTGCGTTTTCGTGAGCGCATACTGCGGAGCATTCAATCTAATTCACTTGGATTAAACCTACGGAGACTCTCAAAGATGAAAAAACTTATTCTTGCGCTCGCTCTCACTGGCGCGCTCAATGCTTTTGCTCAGAACGTTCAGACCGACGTGGTCGTGATCGGCTCGGGCGGCGCGGGCCTCTCTTCGGCCGTCACACTGCATGACCTCGGCGACAAGGTAATCGTTTTGGAAAAGATGGGCATCGTTGGCGGTAACACCAACCGTGCTGAAGGCGGTATCAACGCCGCGGAAACCCCGCAGCAGAAGAAGGCTGGCATTCCTGATACGGTCGATCAGTTCTTCTCCGACACGATGAAAGGTGGCCACGACATCAACGATGCGCGTCTCGTTCGCACGATGACCACGCACGCCAAGGATTCGGTGGCTTGGCTCGAAAGCTTGGGTGCTGACCTCTCTGTGGTGGGCCGCGCTGGTGGCGCTAAGTACAACCGTGCGCATCGTCCGTCGGATGGTTCCGCCATTGGTCCGGAAATCATGAAGACGCTCTACAAGGCGGCCACGGATCGCAAGATTGAAATCCGTAAGAACTCCCAGGCCACCGAGCTTGTTAAGAACAAGGCCGGTGCCATCGTGGGTGTGAAGGTCAAAGGCAAGGACGGCAAGGTCTACACAATCGACACCAAGGCCGTGGTGCTCGCCACGGGTGGGTTCGGTGCAAACCAGGCCATGCTCGTCAAGTACAAGCCCATGCTCAAAGGCTATGCCACCACAAACCAGCCGGGCGCCACGGGGGACGGTATTGGCCTCGCTGAAAAGGTGGGTGCTTCGCTCGTCGACATGGATCAGATTCAGGCCCACCCGACCGCCACGCCTGACGGCACGCTCATTTCTGAAAGCGTTCGCGGTGACGGTGCCGTGCTCGTCAACGCACAAGGCAAGCGCTTCACGAACGAATTGCTCACCCGTGACGTTGTGAGCGCCAATGAGCTCAAGCAGCCGGGCAAGTTCGCGTGGATCGTCTGGGACGAAGCCACCACGAAGACCGCGAAGCTCATCCGTGAATACATCAACATGGGTCTTGCTGTGCAGGCTGACAACTATGCTGACCTCGCCAAGAAGATGAACGTGCCCGCGGATGCGCTCGTCGCTACCATGAAGCGCTACACGGAAATGCAGGCCAAGGGCAAGGACGAAGATTTCGGCCGCGCTCAGATGCCTGAAGCGCTCACCACCGCGCCCTTCTACGCCGTGAAGGTGCAGCCTGCCGTTCATCACACGATGGGCGGTGTGCACATCAACACCAAGGCGGAAGTGATTTCTGTGAAGGGTGAGCCCATTCCGGGCCTCTACGCTGCGGGTGAAGTCACGGGCGGCGTGCACGGTGGCAACCGCTTGGGCGGCAACG
>CABQGK010000017.1 GCA_902463725.1 uncultured Sutterella sp.
TGGCCACGCTGAAATTAGTTGAGGCCCGTGTTCAACGAGCCTCACTTGGTTATAAAGTCAAGACGTTGACCAAAGAGCAAAAGGACATTTTTGCCCTGCTAGAGGTCACTCCCCCTCCAAGGTTCATCTACCGATTTAGAAACTAGAGGGGGCGAGAGCTTGAGTTTGTGAGTCCTCTCTCACCGCAAAAAAAGGGGGCGTTTAGCCCCCTCTGGACGAATCACAGCATGTAATGCTTAGCGTTCATTACTTGTGCGAGCCACAGCCGCAACCACAGGATTCTTCCTTCTTTTCTTCAGAAGCGCAGCAACCCTCTTCATGGCCACCGCAACAACCACCTTCTTCATGGTGATGGTCACCGCAACCACAGCCGCAAGACGCTTCCTCATGGTGGTGATCGCCGCAACCACAACCGCAGGACTCTTCTTCGTGATGGTGCGAGCCACAACCGCAACCGCAGGCGTCTTCTTCGTGGTGATGGCCGCCGCAGCCGCAACCACCTTCGTCATGGTCGTGGTGATGGCCGCCACAACCACAGCCGCCGCCACCGCAACCACAGCCACCACCGTGATGCTCAAAGCGCACGGGCACAAACGGCTCATCCACTTCGGTGACTTCCAAGCCGATCATGCCAAGCATCTTGGCGATATTGGGAAGCGGGAGCACGCCAAAACCTTCGGGTGCTTCCGAGACGGGCACGCCACGCGAGATCAGCGCCGTGGCTGCTTCCTGCAGCGTGCGAAGATCGCCGCTCACTTGCAGAACGCGTTCTACACCCGGACGCACAACCCAGAACTCTCCGTTTTCATCCACGAAGACATCATCAATCTCTAGCGGGCGCTTCTCTTCAACAGCGACGGCAACCGTGCCTTCACTCGTCTCAAACTTGTCGCCCCAAGTAAGGCGCTGTTCGTAGGTGAGGACGATATCATGGGCACGATCGAGGATCGGCTGTGCGGGGTGAGCACCAGCCGGAAGGAGCTTCGTTAAAGTCGTCATAATTGTCAATTCCTTGTATGGTGAGGGTTAGAAAACCCAAGTGCTTTGATTGTATATGGATTTTGGCAGAATCGTCAGCTCACAGCAGCTTCTAGGGCATCCGCCAAACGATCTACACCAATCACCTCGAGTCCCTCAATCGGTGTACGCGGGACATTGGCTCGAGGAATAATGGCTTTGGAAAAACCAAGTTTGGCGGCCTCGCGCAAACGCTCCTGACCTCTAGGGGAGGGGCGAATTTCACCGGCCAGCCCTACCTCACCAAAGACAACAACACCGCGCGTCAGAGGCTTGTTGCGAATGCTTGAATAGATCGCCGCAAGCAGTGCTAAATCCACCGCCGTTTCACTAATTTTTACACCTCCAACAGCGTTGACAAACACATCTTGGTCAAAGCATCCGATGCCAGCATGCCGATGTAAGACCGCAAGCAACATGGATAGACGTTGCGCATCCACCCCCACGGCCAAGCGTCGAGGGGTTGGCAGGTGTGTTGCATCAACCAAGGCCTGAATTTCAACCAACAATGGGCGGGTGCCCTCTTGTGTCACCAAAACAGCGCTGCCCGCTACATTGGAGCGATATTCCGAGAGGAAAATCGCCGACGGATTACTGACACCGCGCAACCCATGGTCAGTCATTGCAAAAACCCCTAACTCGTTCACTGCGCCAAAGCGGTTTTTGAATGCGCGCACGAGTCGAAAATTCGAATGTTGATCCCCTTCAAAATAAAGCACCGTATCGACGATATGCTCCAGAATACGCGGCCCAGCGAGCGAGCCCTCCTTGGTGACGTGTCCAACGAAAACAAGCGTCACGCCTAGGCTCTTTGCCTGCCGTGTGAGCCGTGCTGCACATTCTCGCACTTGAGAAACGCTCCCTGGAGCGCTCTCAAGCGCGCTTGAAAAAATCGTCTGAATCGAGTCAATGACCACGAACTCTGGACGGCGCTCATTGAGTACCTGCTCAATATGCTCAAGCTCGACCTCGCTCATGAGCGTCAATCCGCGAGGTTGCAATTGCAGACGCTGCGCACGAACCGCAATCTGTGAAGGGCTCTCTTCGCCAGAGACATAAAGCGCGCTTCGCCCCATCTCCACTAACCGCGCCATAACTTGCAGTAGAAGCGTCGATTTGCCAATCCCTGGATCACCACCAATAAGTGCCACGCAGCCTTTGACAAGCCCGCCACCCATGACACGATCAAACTCATTAATACCCGTGATCGTACGGGGAACATCCTCGACCTTCACATCGGCCAAATCTTGCAAGCTACCTGTCGTCGCGACAAAACCCCGAGCGGAGTTAAAGCGATCGTTGGAGTACCGCGCAGCCACGCCTTCCTTGACCGTAAACTCCTCTAGCGTATTCCATGCCTTACAGTGCGGGCACTGCCCAGCCCATTTGATGGTGGTACCCCCGCACTCGTTACAGACATACTCCGTTTTGACTTTTCCTGCTCGCGCCATTTGGCCTATTCCCCAAAAAATTGTCTTTGATGATCGTACTCTAACAGAAGAGCACTTTGCTCGCTCAAAAAATGCTCCACTAAAGTAAAGCACACAAAAAAACCCGCCAACAATTTCTCTGGCGGGTTATTCATGGAAGGCGTGGCTCAACGCTCGATGATTTTGAGCGGCACTCGACGCGCTAGCGCGCAGATGAGCTCGTAACCAATCGTGCCACACGCTTCTGCCACTTGATTGACAGAGAGGTTTTTACCCCAAAGTTCAACAGTTGAACCTAGACCAGCTTGTGGAATATCGGTTACATCAATTTCCAGCATGTCCATGCTCACCGCCCCCACGAGTGGCGCAATCGATCCTTCGACCCAAGTCGGTGCCCCATCAGGCATCGTTCGCGGATAACCATCGGCATAACCACAGGCCACCACCGCGATACGAGAGGGGCGCTGAGCCACCCAACGCGACCCGTAGCCCACAGCCTCACCTGGCGCAATTTGCTGAATAGCGATAATCTTTGCCGAGAGCGTCATGGCGGGAATCAGTCCCAACTCTTTAGAAGAGATATGGGGATCGGGACTCACACCGTAAAGTGCAACGCCTGCGCGCACGCCCTCACCGCCCACTTCGGGATGCCAGAGAATACCTGCAGAATTTGCCATACACGCAGCCGTTGCTGAATGCGCAAGGTAACCCATGCGACGAATCTGCTTTTCAACGGAGACAGGACGCTCTGCGTTGTAACTCCATTCTGCATTTGCAAAATGCGTCACCACGCCCATGACCTTCACCCCCTTGATCGCCGTGAGTTGCTCCCAGACAGTGTTAATCTCGATCGGCAAAAAGCCCAAACGGTTCATCCCCGAATTGACTTTGATATGTACACGCACATCACTGAGCGGCATGCTCTTGAGAATATCAATCTGCCAAGGCGAGTGAATCACGGTCTCGACCGACATTTCCTGAAGCGGTTCAATATCCGTTGCATCAAAGAACCCTTCCAGCAGCAGAATCCGCTTCTTCCAGCCGGCATCACGGGCGCGCCGTGCATCACAGAGGTCAATGGTTGCAAGACCGTCGGCATCCTCAAAAGCGAGGACAGCGGTCTCGAGCCCATGGCCATAGGCGTTAGCCTTTACAACGGCCCAGAGCGTACGGTCTAGCGCTTTTTCTCGCATGCGCGCAAGATTATGTTTGAGCGCAGGGACATCGATTTCAGCAAATATAGGACGTGGCACTCGGTTATCCTTTTTTCTTCTTGGAGAGGGATTTTGTCCGTCCAGGCGGCAGACGTCATGCAGAGCCATCTGCTCTTTTTTGCTGACGCACCTGGGCAACGTCGAGCTAACCGCTCTGCGTGGCAGATTTTCCATCTCCCTCAGAGCGACTAGCAGAAATAGAAATCTTACTCGCGTTTTTGCGCTACCGCTTGTCTAAATGCATTCACTCACATTTTTTAGGCAATGCACCACGCAGCCCGCTTGGCGCGGTATGTTGTTGAGTTTTGATGCCAACGGCGTGAAGGTTTGACTTAGCATAGGGTAAAATGTGCGGACTTAGAAGTGCTCTAAGCCCATAGTACCGCGGGAGCAGACTTATGCCCTGCTCTCAAAGACTCGACTATCTTTTGCCGCACGAGCGCCCCTCTACCTTGCGCGAAGCGCTTTCTGGACGTATTTTGTTCTTGAAAGGGTAGACGGCGACATCGTGCTTGGGACAAATAATGAAGCGCGGTTTTTACACCATCATGTGTGCGCAGTTCCTCTCCTCGTTAGCGGACAACGCACTGCTCATTGCAGCCATCGCTTTGCTCACCAGCATTGGTGCCCCAGAGTGGATGACACCCCTTTTGAAGCTCTTCTTTGTGATCAGCTATGTGCTGCTTGCCGCTTGGGTGGGTCTTTTTGCGGACTCCATGCCCAAGGGACGCGTCATGTTCCTCACCAATTTTGTCAAGGCTGTCGGCTGCTTGCTCATGCTCTTTGGCGGACATCCACTGCTTGCTTATGCCATCGTTGGGATCGGCGCTGCAGCCTATTCTCCTGCGAAATACGGCATCCTCACGGAGTTGCTACCCGCTCGACAGCTCGTCGTTGCCAATGGCTGGATTGAGGGTCTCACCGTTGGCTCGATCATTCTGGGGGTTGTCTTGGGGGGTGTGCTCATTAAGCCAGAGATTGCGCAACCCATCTTGGATACGTTTCACTTGAGTGCAATCGGGTTACATAGTTTTGCCGAAGCAGCCATCTTTGCCATTGCCTTCGTCTATCTCGCAGCCTCACTCGTCAACCTTGCCATCCCAGATACCGGCGCACGCTACCCCAAACAGCCCTTGGATCCCCTACACACCGTCAGTAAGTTTGCGGCGAGTTGCCGCATGCTCTGGCATGATCGACTCGGGCAAATCTCGCTCTCCGTAACCACACTCTTTTGGGGGGCGGGAGCCGTCCTGCAGTTTCTAGTACTCAAGTGGTGTGATCATGCGCTTGGAATGGATCTCTCACAGGGCGCCATTATGCAGGCGGTCGTGAGTCTTGGCATTGCCGCAGGGGCAGTGCTTGCCGCAGCTCGCATTCCACTGAAAAAGTCACTCAATGTGCTACCCATGGGCATCGCCATGGGCCTCCTAGTGATTTTGATGAGCTACTACACACGGGATGTGGCACCCGCTGGCGGAATTTCACTCTTTGGCGCAAGTATCAGCTGGGCAGTGCTCATCGCAGCAGCGGCGCTCATTTTGGTCGGCATTTGCGCCGGATTTTTCGTGGTGCCGATGAACGCACTCCTACAGCATCGCGGTCACGTGCTCATGAGCGCAGGGCGCTCCATTGCAGTGCAAAACTTCAATGAGAATCTCTCGATTCTCGTCATGCTCGGCGTCTACTCGTTGCTCATCAAATTTGACATTTCTGTGCCAGGAACGATGCTCATCTTCGGGATCTTCGTCTCAACGAGCATGGGACTCGTCATTCTCAAGCACAAGCGCAATCAGCGTGAGTTTGATAGCACTCACCTTATTGGGCAAGAAAAAGCATCTCACGACGATTAATCACCGTCGAGACAAGCTCTGAGGCGTCCATTTTGATGGGCGCCTTACTTCGCTCTGAGGTGCGCTCAAGCACTGAGCGACATACGTCGCGACTTTACGGTCGACAGAAGCTCGCGCTTAGGCTCGCAATCGTTCAATGCCTGACCCCGTGAGCGTACTTCTTCCTGTTCCTGCAATAGGACTCACTAGCACCTGCAACCCCACCCGCTCTTTAATCATCTTGACGTGCGAGATGATCCCAATAAGTTTTCCGCTCGTAGCCTGTAGCGTTTCAAGCGCATAGATCGCTCGGTTGAGCGCCTCTTCGTCGAGTGTGCCAAAGCCTTCATCCAAAAAGAGCGTATCTACGCTCAGATAGCGACCACCTAAGCGAGAGAGTGCGAGCGCAAGCGCCAAACTCACCATAAAGGTCTCTCCACCAGAGAGGTTTGATGAGGTTCTCACCTCACTGCCCATGTCATGGTCAACCACATCCACGCTCATCCCTGCTGGCCCACTTGCAAGGAGCGTATAGCGTTTGGTCATCGTTTTCATGACCGCATTGGCCTCACGCAGAAGAATACGAAACGTAATCTTCTGCGCAATGCTTCGAAATGCCATCCCCGACGCGGACCCAATCAAGCGATTAAGCCCTTCCCACTGCTCGGTCAACTCGCGCTGCAGCTTGATGCGAGCAAGCAGTGTTCCGCTCTTAGCCTGGGCCGCATCATCAAGCGCAACCCTCTGCGAACACTGCGTCCACGCGCGTAAGGCTTGGTCTAGCTGCGAGTCCGTCTGACTCGCTTTGGCTTGTAACCCCTCTAATGACTCTGTGGTAAGCGCAAGGGCAGCCAGTCGCTCTAGTGCTGCAGCTGACGAGGAGAGTTCCCCTTCTGCCTTAGCTAAACGCTCTGCCTCACGTTGCACTTGTGTCAAAATGCGCGCGATCTCCTCTTCGGGCATCACGCGTGCGCTAAGCGCCTCGTAACCTTGCTCATCCTGACTGAGGCCGAGCGCGGCAAGCGCTTCACCAAGCGCGGCTTGTGCAAGCGCATCAGCGTGCGAGCGTTCACGGCATTGCGCACAGAGTGTCTCGAGTGCGGCACGACACGTGGCCTCGGCCTGAAGCGTTTGCTGCTCGAGAGCTTTTGCGGCTTTCAGCGCTTTTGACTGATCGGCAAGCGCAACTTTAAGCGTAGCCTCTTGCGCATCAAGATCGCGGCCTGCAAGTAGCGCTTCAAGCGCTTGCGTAGCTTGCTCAAGCGCTTTTTGCTCACGCTCTCGCTCTTCAAGCAACAGTAAGCGCGCCTTTTCAGCTTCCTCTACACGCCCACTCGCCTCGTCACGACGCAACGCGGCCGTCTTCTGCTCCGTAAGCAGTGTTCGTGCCCGAGCAATCGTTGCTGTGCGCTGCGTGGCATAAATCCGCCAGCGATCTGCCTCGGCATAAAAGGGTGTTAAATCCACGCTCAGTGCCTCTGCCTCAGTTGCTAGCCCCGAGGCAGCAATCCCCGCTTCCGTCAGCGCCCCTAACAGCGGAGTCCGTGCCGCCAAAAGCAGCTGCTGCGCCTCGGCGTAACCCTGCTGCGTAAAACGCACTTGTTGTTGTGCGCCCGCTAATGCCTGCTCAGCTTGCTGAAGCGCGACGCGAGTCGTTTGTAGTGCTTCTGTGGCGCTTTTCTGTGTTGCTTCTGCTTGACGCACTGCGCGTTTAAGCGCCGCCTGCTGTTCACCCGCCCCTTCGAGCGCTGCCCGCAGTGTCTCTAGATCCTGTAACTTTGCCTCAAGCGCCGTGAACTCAAGTGCAACTTCCGACTGCGGGAGAATACGCTCGCTCGTATGTAAAAGCTCTGGCACGCCCTCTTCTTGCCACCAAGCCGCCGCTTGCTCGCTAGCTTTTTCAGCTGCTGTCGTCAAGCGCTCATTAGCCTGCAATACGGCTACGGCAGAGCGGAGTAATGCTCGCTCCTCCGTAAGCGCACCATAGGCTTGCATTTTTCCAAGCACTGTCTTAGCTTCATGGAAGCGTTCTTGTTGCTCACGGGCGCGCTCATAGTCCATTTGAGCACGCCGAGCGGCCTGCTCGGCTTGCGCAAGCGCGGCTTTGCATTGATCCACTTGAGCGTTCAGGGCAGGAAGTGCTGCAGTTGCCGCCACAGCACTGCGGCTTGCTGCTTGGGCTCGACGTTGCGCCTCAGCAAAATGCGCCAAGTGTGCATCAAGCACCTCTGCCTGCAAAAGCGGCGTATTGAGCTCGGCGGGAAGGGTCTCCATCGCTAAAAGCGCCTCCCCTTGAGCGCCTTCTGTCTCAAGACCAAGCGCAGCAAATAGCGCCAAAAGCGATGCGCGCTGCACTTCAGACTGCTCGCTTGCCTCTGTCAGCCTCTTACGTTCCCTCAGTAGCGCTCTATTTAACTCAGCCTCACGACGGACGAGCTCTTCTTGACGTTTTTGCTCTGTCTGGATGGCCGCTCGCCGAAGTGCCACCTCGCGCATAAGCGGCGCGAGCGCCTCAGCTTGCTGCCTGAGCTCCTCACCCTTTGCTTCTAACGCCTGCAAAGACCGTTGTGCGCGTTCATGCTCAGCCACACGCCCAGGCAGCGCCTCGGCTTGCGCGCTCTGCTGCGCCTCAAGCGCACAGAGTGCGCTACGGATCTCCGCTGCGTGCTGTCTCGCACGCTGCGCAGGTTGCGCCGCTTGGGCAATTTGTGCACGCTCACGCTCAGGAACAAGTACCTTCAAACGTGACGATGCGGCCTCATACTGCGCCTGTGCCGTAGCATGGGCTTTTTCCGCGTCGCTTAGATTCTGTCGCCAAAGGATGGCGCTCTGAAGTTTTTTCTGCTGCTCACGCAAGAGGGTCACTTCGGAGCCCGCCTGATCGCGTTGCGCACATAGCGCTGCACGCTCTTGCTCGCCAAGCGGATGAACGCCATCGAGCTCACGTTCAAGCGCCGTCAATGACTGCTTTTGATGCGCCGCATGAAAATAAATCCAGCGACTCATCTCACTATAGATTTCGGTACCTGTAATTTTTTCGAGAATCGCGCTTCGCTCATCGTCTTTGGCCTTGAGGAACTCCGCGAAAGCCCCTTGCGAAAGCACCACACTACGCAAGAAAAGCTCAAAGTTCATGTGCGTGATCTCTTGGATCAACTTATCCCACTCCTGCTTTTTCGTGGTGAGCACCTCACCCTCGCGCGCATGCTCATCAGGAAAACGGACCAATTCAACGGCTGCGGGATTCACAGCGTGTCCGCCGCGCTTGATATAGCGACTCCAAGCGCTCATGTAGGTCACGCCGTCGACCTGAAAACGCACCGCTGCCCTCGTGGTTCTAGCGCCCTTTGAGAGCGTGGGACACTCTAGATCGAGGGTGTTGCGCTGAGCACGTTGCGCAGAAACTCGAGGTGTACGCCCATAGAGTGCTAAGCAGATGGCGTCGAGCAGGGAGCTTTTTCCACTGCCCGTCGGACCGATAATGGCAAAGAGCGGGCTTTGCACATAATCTTGATGTGTAAAGTCAATGCGCCAATGGCCATAAAGAGAGTTGACGTTTTCCAATTCCAGCTCTAGTAGTCGCATCTCACGGCTCCTCATCATCAGGGCGGCGCCCAGCTAGCACAGCTTGGTGTGTTTCACTCAATAGCGCTTGATAGCGGGCAAGCGTCTCTGGGGACGTCTCGCGCCCCTCTTGGGTCATATAGAGGCGAAAAACCTCCGCAGGCGTAAGGTCTGCTAGTTCCAAGAGCGCCTGCTCCTCGCGTAAATAAGCCTGCGCGGCCCGCTCATTGCGAATAGAAAGTAAGAGCACGCGCGCGCGCTCAGCCGCCTCCTTCAGGATTTCCGTCAACCTCGGCTCCGTCTCCCCTGAGGTGAGCACAGCCTCCACAAAGGCGGGAGCCTCATCGGCATGCGCACGCCCCGCTTCTGCAATCTGCTCGAGCAACTCCGCAAGGCTACCTTCCACGTGGACAAAGGCACGTTGTTGCGGTACGGGAATTGTCACAATGTCGAGTTCCCCTTTCTCAGACAGGGTTACCTCCACAATCGAGTGTGTGTACTTGCGGTGATTAAACGTGAGCGCAATGGGCGAGCCCGCATAGCGCATGGGACTTGCCGCCTCAAGCACTTGTGCGTGGTGGATGTGTCCAAGCGCCACGTAGTCCCAGCCCTGGGCAAACGCTGCCGTACTCACGCTGTTGATAGAGCCCACATTCAACTGCCCAGCCTGAGGGTCGCGCTTGACGCCAGGACGAAGCTCGGAGCCCACCACAAAAAGGTGTCCCATCGCAATGCGCGGCACGCGCGCCCCTGCTAGCGCCTCATCTAACAGTTGCCAAACATGATCGTAATGCGCGCGCACCCCTGCTTCAAAAAGCTCTGCACGGGTGTTGGCCGTAAAGTCCATCGATCCGCTGCGAACTCTACTCTCGCGCAGGTAGGGCACAGCGGCAATACCAAGT
Organism: uncultured Sutterella sp.; assembly: GCA_902463725.1. Taxonomy (GTDB): domain Bacteria; phylum Pseudomonadota; class Gammaproteobacteria; order Burkholderiales; family Burkholderiaceae_F; genus Sutterella. The sequence goes on from CABQGK010000017.1 coordinate 9,957, forward strand.
TGCGGTTTACCTTGGGCGTCACGAATAACAAGAATCTGCTCTTCTGGGCGATCGCCTGCGATAAAACAGTGAAGCGTTTCAAGTAGCGCTCGGGGCGCCTCCAAAAAGCGTTGTGAATCGTGGTTACCTGCAGCAATGACAATCTGTCGAACGGACGTCTCACGCAGACGCGAAATGAGCGTGTAGTAAAGCTTCTGAGCGGCATTTGACGGCAACGACGTATCAAACACGTCCCCAGCGAGAAGCAAAATATCAGGGCGTCGCTCATCGACAAGCGCGAGGAACGTATCAATAAACGCTTCGAAATCCGCTGTGCGGTCGATGCTCCCCATCATCTTGCCAAAATGCCAATCGGCGGAATGAAATATGCGCAGCGCCATCAAGTCCCCCATTACCACGTGCGTAACTGAGCTACTGTCACCAAAAGCTCGCTTGGTAGCTTCTGAGAGAGAGTTCAAGGATCCTGAAGCGAGAGGTGCCGAGTTTCTTGCGTAAAGCGCTTTCGTCCGTAGCTAGAAGACTGGCGAGGCGTAAGCGCGCTCAACGCTACAACCGTCCCACTCCTTGGGTCTACATGCTAACGCATCGGGCGCAACGGCGTAGAACGAGCCATCACTACTCGCGCTTTGCGGCGAGCCCTTTTGCGTAGTGCGCCGCTTCTTCACCTGCAATACGACCAAAAATCACGCTTGCTGTCAGTGATGAACCTTCGAGACGTCGCGCACCAAAAACGCCACCCACGACTTCTCCCACAGCATAGAGTCCTGGGATGGGTTTGTTTTGCTCGTTCAACACGCGTGTGCGCAAATCCGTCGCAAGCCCGCCAAGCGTACTCTGTAACCCGGGTCTCACGCTAATCGCGTATAAGGGATAGTGATTGAGAAAGCTCTTCATCGAGGGGCGATGATAGTCCGCGTCGACCTGCCGACGCACAAAGGCACGGTAGCGATCTAGTTCTTCCACGAGCGTCTCGGCATTAAGGCGGCAGAGCCGCGCAAGCTCTTCTTCAGTACGCCCCCGGAACATAAAACCCGACGCTACATAGTTTTTCAAGGCGGGACTTCGATCAATGATTTCCTGATCAAGCACCAACCAAGCACGTCCTTCTGCACGGCGATAAAAGGGCTCAAGCTCTGTAGAGAGCTCATTCATAAAGCGGTGTCCCTTGTCATTGAGAAGGATGCCGCCCGCCGTGCGTGCTTGCATCGGAATAACAAGCCCTGAAAATGGCAGCGTCGTAAGGTGCACCATCGCCTGATCCATATTCGTCAGGCGTGCCCCAAGCTTTTCCGCTATCAAGAGCCCATCACCCGTCGTACCCGGCAGATTCGTGCTTGACATCGGAAACGGTAACCGCACATAACGCTCAATCATCTGATCGCTCGCAGCAAAGCCCCCCGTCGACATCACCACCGCATCGGCACGCACCTCAATCTTGCGACCCTCACTGGTCATAGCGCGTACCCCCGTGACACGGCCCGAGCTGTCAACTAAGCACTCAGTGACCTGTGTGAGCGTGAGCATGGGGATGTTGCGCTCCTCGACCCCACGCACAAGCACTTTAATGAGCTCTTCGCCGACGGTATAAGTTGACGCGACCGGGCGCCAAGAGAGCTGAAAGTCCTCGCGCACATAGTCGTTGGTGTTATGTAGGTCGGCGCCAAGCCCCTGTAGCCATTCGATGGCTGCGCGCGACTGACGCGCAATGAGCGAAATTTTGTCTCGGTTTGCGCTACTCCCCCCTTCGGCCAACATGTCCTCTTCGAGCGCCGTGCGCGCTGCGGCGAGCGTTTTACTATCGGAAAAGGCCGGCAGCGCCAACATATAACCTGCCGCTTGCATCGAGTTGCCGCCGAGCATCGGCATCTTCTCAAGCACGATGACGCGGGCGCCATTTTCACTTGCCGCAATGGCACTCGTGAGCCCCGCACTGCCAGCGCCTACCACCACCACATCCGCACGATAAAAGTGGTAATCGTCCTTCTCGGCTGCTGCATGAGCAGCGCTGAAAGACGCACAAAAGGCGATAAGACTGAAGATGCTGGCGAGAATTTTCATGCTCAGACACTAGCGATTAACCCCCTGACCACAACGAGATACGGTAGTTTCAGGTCGTCAACGCGCTCCTCAATAGGATGGGAGTGACCCGCAGAGACGGTGCGGGACCAAACGAGCGCTCCCCCGCTCCTAGTTTCTTCAACACGTGGCAACGCTCTCTCAAGCACCCACAACTGTTACCTAGAAGATACAGGGAAAACCCTAACAGATTATCAGAATAGCAAAATATCGGAACGAATCAAAGTGTGCCACGTCAACGATCTGTTTGCTCCGTGATCAAAGTCAAGAGCGAAAAAGCGCTTGCGTTTTTCTTTACCGACGTACTACCCAAGCGCAACACTCAATCGTACGCACTGAGGCCTAGGGCAACACGCAGCTCTGAAACATCGCCGCAGAGCGCCACAGTAGGATGCGCACGCAGTTCTTCAAGACGTCCCGCGCCGTAGAGCATCCCGATCGCGTCACACGAATAGCGCTGCGCCATCACCAAATCGTAGACCGAGTCACCCACCATGACGGTACGCGCTGGCGAGACACCACACTCAATCCCAATGCACTCGAGCATATCCGCGCTCGGTTTACTCTCACACTCATCAACCGTCTTGGTTGTGGCGAAAAATGGCCCCAGTCCTGTTGCCTGCAGCACACGGTTAAGTCCAACACGGCTCTTGCCCGTTGCAACAGCCATCTGAACATCGTGTGCAGCGAGCGTCTCGAGAAGCGCTCGCATCCCATCAAAGAGAAATACGCGCCGCTCGTTCGGGATGTACCACTCGCGATAGATGCGATTGAACTCAGGATAAGCCTCAGGCGGGCAGTCGGGTACCGCACGAGCAATCGCCGTTTGCCAATCTAGACCAATCGTAGCCCGAGCTGCAGCAAGCGTCGGTTCTGTAAAACCCATCGTACGAGCCGCTAAACAAATCCCACGGGCAATGAGACCCGTGGTATCCATCACAGTTCCATCCCAATCGAAAACTACTAGATCGTATTTTGCGGCCATATGCGTTCTTCCTCGTCTCTGCTACGTTCTCAGCCTAACTCAAGTGTCAGCGTGTTGCGCTAGGATGTCGAGTTTTTCTCTGCAACGTGCTCGTTACTTGGCACCCAGCCAAGCGCAGCGAGCAGATTGATGCAATCCTCTGGCAGGGGCGCAAAAATGTCCACTTGCTCATTGGTGATGGGATGCGCAAATTTCAGTCGCCACGCGTGCAGGAACATGCGTTTCAGTGGCACGCCCAAACTCGCCGCACGCACGGCGCGGTTGAAGTCAAAATCCCCGTACCGATCGTCCCCCACAAGCGGGAAGCCCTGTGAGAGGGCATGAACGCGAATCTGGTGCGTGCGCCCAGTTTTGAGCTCTACATCCAATAACGTCACCGGCCCATAGCGATGCAACACAGTAAAGATGCTGTGCGCAAAAGCACCTTGCTCCTTATCGACACGAACAAAACGCTCCCCATTGGGTAGCAGTGTCCGCAGCAGTGGCAACTTCACGTGCTGACGTTCATTGACCCAGTCCCCTTTCACGAGTGCGGCATAGTGCTTTTCAAAGCCACAATTTTTCATCATGTCATGCATACGCACAAGGGCTTTGCGGGACTTGGCCACAATGAGTGCCCCAGAGGTCTCACGGTCTAAGCGATGGACCAGCTCAAGAAAAGGCTCATCGGCTCGCGTAGCACGTAGCCGTTCAATGAGACCATGAGAAATACCCGACCCTCCATGCGCTGCAAGCCCTGAGGGTTTATTGAGAATGAGCAGATGTCGGTCTTCGTAGAGAATCGACAGGGCTTTGTCTGAGAGCGGCACCGCATCGGGTTTAGCCACCTGATCTCGAGAGCGGCGCATGGGCGGCACACGCACCACATCGCCCTCCTTGAGCTTAGTCTCTGCCTTGGCACGCGCTCGGTTTACGCGAACCTCGCCAGCACGGATAATGCGGTAGATGTGGCTCTTGGGAACGCTACGCCCAAGTTTGAGTAGAAAATTATCAAGGCGTTGTCCATCGGCATCAGGGCCGATCTCGACAAATGAGACCGCCTCTTGTGGCACCTCGCTGAGGCGAGAAGAGGCGATAAACGTAGGGGTATCCTTCTGGGATTCAGTCATGTCACTAGGCCCAGGGGGCGTGTCTGTCACGCCCCATTTGAAGAAATTTCTGAGAACCGCATCTTAACATATTGTGCTAGACTGACAGGTGGGTTGCGGCCTTAGAAAATGCTGGGTTTTGCAACCTAAAAACACCCTGCACAATCTTGCCAAGAGAAGCTTGTTGCACGCGCTTGGGGAGTCTCTAAAGCAAGGCTCTCTGTGCGCGAGTCTGACTTCCGAAGACAGGCACGATTGCGTAGCGGTGACAGAGGAATTTTTATGGGGAGGCGACTTCAACTGAAGACGCGTCCTAGGAACTTTTTTTCAACACGTCCACACGCGAACCCGCGAGTGCCGACAGATGCGTTGCGTATGCAGCCGGCGTCCACCGTTCTGCCATCACAGCATTTGGCGCCATAGGATCAGCGTGCTATCAGCGTCCTGTTGCTGTAACGACTCGCAATCACTGCAGTTTGCACGTGCCACTTTTGGTCGTGCAAACTGCCCACATGAGGGAGGTTGCTTGAGCGTCGAGCAGGTACGCGGCGTGCCGTCCCAACACATTCTTCGGGATCAGTGCACCGCCTTTTCTGAAGCACGTCCTTGATCAGAGCCGCGCCCGCTGCCTCGAGCATTTGCGCCAGTTGCCCTACTTGGGTGCAGCTGAACTGCGTTCGGACAAGCGCCGTGAGGTTTGGCCACCACACGTCGTTTGCTTGAAGTTCTAAGTTTTTGTGCCGCTTGGGCTGTCAGGAAACCCAAGGCGTTCGTGCCACCACCATCCCTACGGGAGATGCCTGTTGCTTTGACCTTTTGGCTCGCAGGATCTGTGCCGCAGGGCGTATGACTCTGAAGCTGCTCCCCCGGGAGGTAAGCCCTGAGTGTTGCCAAGACTCTTACGCAGAGCGCTGCGCACATCAGGACACTTCCTGTTGAGTTGAGCGCCAAAGCATGCGCGTTGCTCATAGGTTCTGCCCACCCTCTCGGTCATGGACGTAGGTATCGTTCCGCGCGGCGTTGGTCGGAGAGCACGTCAACCCACGCTCAGCCGTGCCTTATGCCACGGTTTGACACTTTGGGCGCCCGAGCTTCCTTAAACAGCAAGCAGATCGGTTTTTGCGGAAAGTGGAGACTTTCCGCAGCGGGAGCCTGTGAGGGATTGAGCCCCACGCGGCGCGTCATCGGTTTCGCTGACGGCGCCCTGGGTTAGGTGAAGACTCTCCCCATGGCGTCGACGTGAGTCGACCGACACAGCTCCGAGCAACGTTCGAAAAGGACGGAAGGCGCCAGACTTGGGGTGGAAAATTGCGCGCATTGCAGCGCCCGATTTGCCCTTATCTCAGCGCTGAAAAATGCGTGTTTTGCCCAGCAATTTATGGGTTGAGCAACCCTGCGCTTCGTACTTTCCCCGCATTGGGCTTAAGGCAAGCGTAGTGCTTTCGTGGGTGAAGTCCCTAAGAAAGCAAAACATCGCCATCCGTTGCCCAAGCGTGGACACAGAAATCACTCGCCTTCAAGCACGCCCTGACCTGCCCGCGACAGTGGCAGCTGGAGTGCTCTCATAATGAAACGCATGCTTTTTAATGCGACCCACCCAGAGGAAACCCGAGTGGGTATCGTCGATGGGCAGAAGCTCATCGACATTGATATTGAAACTGCTGGCCGTGAAGCCCGTAAATCCAATATCTACAAGGGTATCGTCACCCGTATCGAACCAAGTCTCGAAGCCTGCTTCGTTAACTACGGCGAAGAGCGTCACGGCTTTCTCCCCTTTAAGGAAATCTCCCGCGCCTACTTCAAAGAAGGCGTCGATGTGCGCAACTGCACGATCCGCGAAGCCATTACCGAAGGACAGGAGCTCATTGTTCAGGTTGAAAAAGAAGAACGCGGCAACAAAGGCGCGGCGCTCACCACGTTCATCAGCTTGGCGGGACGTTACCTCGTGCTCATGCCCAACAATCCTCGTGGTGGCGGAGTCTCCCGTCGTATCGAAGGTGAAGAGCGCCAAGAGTTGCGTGAAGCGATGGAAAAGCTCGACCTTCCAAGTGGCATGAGCACCATTGCGCGTACCGCGGGTATTGGGCGCACCACGGAAGAGTTGCAGTGGGATCTTAACTACCTGCTCAAGCTCTGGAAAGCCATTAGTGAAGCGGCAGAGCCGCAGTACGAACTCGTTCGCGAAGAGCGTGGCCGTAAGACGACCGTTAGTGTCACCACCCCTGTGCACGAGGGGAAAAACCTCAAACGACTCAATCCCGCACCCTTTCTCATTGTTGAAGAGTCCAACTTGGTGGTGCGCGCTATTCGCGACTACTTCCAACCAGAAATCGGCGAAATTTTGGTCGATACGGATGAAATTTACGAGCAGGCTCGCCAGTTCATGGCGCACGTCATGCCCGACATGGTCAATCGCGTTAAGCGCTACCGTGAAGACATTCCGCTCTTTACGCGTTTTCAGATTGAGCATCAAATCGAAACGGCCTACTCGCGCACGGTTCCGCTACCCTCGGGCGGCGCGATCGTCGTTGACCATACCGAAGCGCTTGTTGCCATCGACGTGAACTCAGCGCGTGCGACACGCGGCGCAGATATCGAAGAGACGGCCTTTCGCACGAACTGTGAAGCTGCCGATGAAGTCGCCCGCCAAATGCGTCTACGCGACTTGGGCGGTCTGATTGTCATTGACTTCATCGACATGCTCGACCCGAAGAACCAGCGTGCGGTGGAACAGCGCCTCAAAGATGCGCTGCGCTATGACCGCGCACGCGTTCAGATGGCCAAGATCAGCCGTTTCGGCTTGATGGAGCTCTCTCGCCAGCGGCTACGTCCTGCGCTCTCCGAAGGTAACCACATTACCTGCCCGCGCTGTAACGGTGTCGGTGTGATTCGCGATACGGAAAGCTGCGCGCTGCAGGTGTTGCGTATCCTTCAGGAAGAAGCCATGAAGGAAGGCACGGGTGCGGTTTACGCGCAAGTGCCTGTTGATGTGGCCACGTTCCTGCTCAACGAAAAACGCAACGACATTACCAAACTCGAAGCGCGCCATCGTGTGCCCGTCGTGCTCATCCCGAATACGCATCTTGAAACGCCGCACTACCACATTGAGCGCATGCGTCAGGATGACGACCGCCTCGAAGAGACCGTTGCAAGCTACAACCGCGTCGAGGAAATCGACACCACCAAGGCTGATGATCCCTATGCACAGAAGAGTGCTGAGGATAAGCCCGCACGTCCCAAGCAAGTGCCTGTGATCAAGAATGTGCTCCCGAGCGAACCTGCGCCCGTGCACCAGAACGCAGATGAGACAAAGGCAACGAGCACCAGCCAGAGCGACGGTGCGCGCCGCGCTCAGCTTGAGCCTGTAAGCGAAAAACCGGGCTTCTTTACCCGTATCCTGAAGATGATTTTCGGTAGTGCGGACGCCGCAGGCACCGAGAAGAAGGATGAGGCCGCTGCAGAACCCGTTAAGAGCGCCCGCCGCGAGGCCAAGGAAGAGACGGCAAAAACGCGTAAACGCCGCCCCACCCGTAGTAAGAGCGCCCGTGGCGAACGAGGCACTCGCACAAGCGCAACCGAAGAGATGAACGTGCGTCGTCGTGAGCGTCAAGAGAGCGCTCGTAGCGAAGAGCTCGATGCCGTAAGCAGCGCGGCACCTGCCGCCCCGACGGAGAACGCAAGCGCTCCGCAGGAAAAGCCCAGCCGTCGCTCGCGCCGCCGTAAGAGCGAAGCTTCTCGAAGCGAATCGACTGATGCCAATCAGTCGTCCACGGACACGACCCGTAACGACAAGCCTCAGTCTGACGAGCAGACAGCAGAAAAGCCCGCACGTGCTGCACGCACGCAACGCGCTAAGCAGGACGAGATGCAAGCGCCTCAGGCGGAAGTTGAGGCGGATGTCGCCCCAACCGCACTCAGCCAAGAGCTGAGCGAAGAGCTGACGCCTGAAGCGACTACCGAGCAGGCAGTTACCCCGCAGGCAAGTGACGCCACGGACGAAGGCGATGAAAAGAACCCGCGCCGCCGCTCGCGCCGTCGTCGCCGTCGTGGTGCTCGCAAAGAGGGGGACAATGCCGCTACCTTGGACTCATCCAAGGAAAATGCGCCAGACGAGCAGAGCTCGGAGCCTCCCCTCGAAGCCGAGGCTCAAGTCGAAGCCAGTGACAGCGCTTCCGCACCCGAGGTGCAAGCGCCGCTCGCCAGCAGCAAAACAGAGGTGAATCCCGCAACCGACTTGCCTGCCAAGCCCGAAGCGCCTGCCACCCTTGCGCCGCAAAGCGAGCAACTCTTGCCAGAGGAAGCGGCCGAGAGTACGCCAGCCACTCACGCGCAGAGCGTGCAAGCAGAGGCGCCCGCACTCGTGCAAATAGAAACGCGTAAGAGCGCCCCGAGCGCTGAGCCCTCCACAGCCCAGCCCAATGTGGCACAAGCCGCCCTGCGCATCACCAAGCAGCTCGAAACTGCGGAGACGGCCTCGCGTCGTAGCCGCCGTGGTCACCGCCAAGAATTGGCGGTGGACATGCCCACGGGAACCAAAAAGGCGATTGTGACGGCGGTTGCCGAAGTGACTAAGTCTGACTTTGCCACCGACGCCACCACGGTACTCGCTCGCCATAGCCGCGTGGGCGCTCCCAAAGCTGCCGCGGCTGCGGTGGCGGAGGAAATCCTCAGTGCCAACCAAGCGGTGCAGGCTACGGCTGAGACCCGCGAGAGTGGGACAACTAGCGTAGCGCCCGCTCCGAAAGAGGCTACGCCTAGTGCGTCCACCGCAACCGCTGCGGTAAGCGCAGAGCCTCTCTCAACGCCCGCGGAAAGCGACCAACTCGCAGCAACGCTGAGCGCTAACGAGGTTCAGGAAACGCCAGCTGAGGCCACAGCGGAAGCTAAGGTTGAAACGTCGTCAGAGACCTCTGTTGCCGACGCCATCGCCGACGTTATGGCCGAGGTAGCTAGCGAGGAACAAACAGCTTCTGAGCCTCAAGCTACGGTTGTTGCAGCGCCAGCAACGTCCACCAAGCCCACCTTTAGCGGACTTGCGATTGCCGAAGGGCTTGAGGAAAACCTGCGCCGTGCGGGTTTGACTCAGGTTCATACCACGGCAACGGCTGAGCCTTACTCCTATCAGTCTGTACGCTATAGCGGTCGCCCCATCGCAGCGCAAAGCGTCGAGCAGAGCGAAGGAGAACTCGTGCAGGTTCATACCCGCACCGAGTTGGTTAAGCCCTATACCTATGAGGCCGTCAAACAGCCTGGGCGTGCTTACGTTGCGCCTGCCGCAGTGCTTGATGAGCCGCTCATTCAGGTCCATACTCGCAAGGACTAATGCGTAGGTCATGACGAGAAAAGAGGCTGGTTTTCCATGAAGGAATCCGGCCTCTTTCACTATGAGGAACACCATGAGCACATCTTGCTATCGAGGTCGCTTTGCGCCCTCCCCTACTGGCGCGCTCCATGCAGGCAGTCTCGTTGCTGCTATGGCTAGCTACTGTGATGCACGCGCGCATAATGGGGCCTGGCTCGTACGCATTGAAGACATTGATCCGCCACGCGATCTCCCTTGGGCGGCGTCACATATTCTGAAAACGCTCAACGCTTTAGGGCTAGAGAGCGATGAGCCCGTGCTCTACCAACACGATCGCCATGACGCCTACCGCGCAGCGCTCGAGTCGCTTCGCTCCCAAGGGCTTGCCTATGGCTGTGCTTGCTCTCGACGCGAAGTGGCGGACGCCGCCCGCGCCCGTGGCTTACCTGAGAATGTCTACCCTGGCACTTGTCGCCACGGCACAGGCTCGCGTCAAGCACGTGCCATACGCTTTCTCACCCATCATGACCCCATCACGTGGGTCGATCGGCACTATGGCACACAAACTCAAGACGTCGAGGCAGTTGTGGGAGACTTTGTTCTACTACGTGCCGACGGACTTTGGGCGTACCAGCTCGCGGTTGTGGTCGATGATGCCTACCAAGGCATCACCGATATCGTGCGTGGGGCCGATCTGCTTGACAACACCGCTCGACAGATTGCGCTCATGCGCGCGCTCAACCTTCCTATTCCGCGCTACCTACATTTACCGCTTGTACTCAACCAAGACGGCCAAAAGCTCAGCAAACAGGCTGGCGCCACACCACTCAATGCCGATAACCTTCTCGCAGAGCTTGAACGCGCAGCACAGCACCTTGGGCTCGGCCGTTTGGGAGCCGACAATATTCGCGCTTTCTGGCCCCTCGCCATCAACCGATGGAAAGAGTTGCTTGAAATGCAACAAGATGTGATTTCTGCACATTAAGTATCATTTTCATTCGTATGAATCTTTATACTCTCACTAACCAAATATTTTTGGATGCTCGGCGTTGGGCGCGATGTACACAAAGCTCATCAGTGCTTTACGTCTACGGCATCCCACGAACTGGAGTTGAGAGTTATGGAACACGTTGATACCCTCGTCATTGGTTTTGGCAAAGCGGGCAAGACCCTTGCTGGGGCACTCGCCAAGCGCGGTCAAAAGGTCGCACTCGTTGAGCGCTCGCCGCAGATGTACGGCGGCACCTGCATCAACATTGCCTGTATTCCGACAAAGGCGCTCGAATTTAAGAGCCGCCACCCGCATGCTACGGGTAAGACCGAGAGTGACTACGCGGCAGCCATTGCGGCCAAGCGTGAACTCACCACGATGTTGCGCGGCAAAAACTACGCCAAAATCGCGGGCACTGGAGCTGAAATCATTGATGGGACGGCGGCTTTTCTCTCGCCCGACGTGGTGCGAGTGACGTGCGCTGACGGCATCATCCGTGACATCACGGCTGAACGTATCGTGATTAACACTGGGGCAACGAGTCGCGTGGGCAAGATTGCGGGGCTTGAGCAGAGTAAGAGACTCTACACGTCAAGTTCGATCATGGAACTCGACACGCTCCCTAAGGAACTTGTCATCGTGGGCGCAAGCTACATTGCACTGGAATTTGCAAGCATCTATGCAAACTTCGGTGCTCATGTCACCGTGCTGCAACGCGGTACGACCTTCTTACCCAAGGCCGATCAGGAAATTGCTGCCCAGATCAAAGCGGATTTTGCCGCCCGTGGTATCCGCGTGCTTGAGCAAGCACAAATCCGCTCGGGCCATGAGGATGCAGAGGGACTCACCCTCACGCTAGACGTTGCAGGACAGACCGAGCAACTCAAGGCAGATGCCGTGCTCTTTGCCATTGGTCGTCGTCCCAATACTGACGAACTCAACCTTGCTCAAGCTGGGGTCGAACTCGACGAACAGGGCGCCATTAAAGTAACAAACCGCTTGCAGAGCACCAATCCCAAAGTTTGGGCCGCTGGCGACGTCAAGGGAGGCGAGCAGTTTACCTACATTAGCCTAGATGACTTCCGTATTCTGCTCTCACAGTTTGTCGGCGACGGCACACGCACGACCGATAATCGTGGACTCATTCCTCACACGGTGTTTATCGATCCGCCCTATGCCAGCATTGGCATGACAGAAGAAGCTGCCCGAGCCGAGGGGCTTGCTATTCGAGTGAGCCATCTGCCCGTGGCAGGCGTACCGAAGGCGCATATTCTTGAAACGCCGCGCGGACTCCTCAAGCTCATCCTTGAAGAGGAAAGCGAACGTATCTTGGGTGCTCACTTCTACAGCCCCGAAGCGCACGAAATCATCCATATCGTCGAGGTCGCGATGGTGGCTGGGCTCTCCTTCAAGGTGTTGCGCAACATGATCTTCGCGCACCCCACGATGGCCGAAGCACTCAACGATCTCTAAAGAGCGCGTAACGCGCCCTGAGCGTGGTTCTCTAAACAACACTGCCGGCGTTTATCGAACAAACGCCGGCAGTGTCATTTCGAAAGTGCGAGGCGCGCTTAGCGGATGATGCGCGGCGGCTTGCCCGCCATCCGCCCCATCGGCGTATCGTCTAGCGCATGCTGATGTTCGTGAAGCGCCGCCTCATAGTCATCCTCGTCCTCAAAATCTTCGTCGACTAGTTTGTCGGCAAAGCTCAAGAAACTCGGCACCACTGCCCCATCCTGCGCCAAGGCCTCTGCGTCATCGACCTCCTCGACCTTGAGCACGCGAATTTCGAACTGCAACGCAATACCCGCAAGCGGATGGTTTGCTTCGAGCACCGCCATCCCTTCCGCAACGTCCGTCACACGCCAAAGGCGCCCATCAGGCGTCTCGCCAGGAATACCTTCAAACGTAAGTCCCGGCACAATGAGCTCGGGCTCACCGAGCTGTGTGAGAGGCAACATACGGATTGCTTCATCATCGTACTCACCAAAAGCCTCTTCAGGCTCGAGTTTAATAAAGAACCCCTCTCCCTCAAAGCGTCCTGTCAGAGCGGCCTCAAGTTTGGGAAGAATGTCGCCATGACCATGCAGGTACGTGAGCCCCTCGGGCCCCGTTTCCTCCAAAATCTTTCCACTCATATCGGCCATGCGTACAGATAGTGTGACTAAGCGATCATTTTCTACAGAAAGAGACATTTGTACCTCCATCAGCATCAGACGCTCTGGCAAAGCACACGGCACGTTCAGTGCTTGGCACAACAAGCGCTAGGGGAATCAATACTAGCCAAGTTTCTGGCAAACAGAGCAGCAACGCTGCGGCGCCATTGCAGCCCATATCGTGCAGACGCCGAGCCGTTGCGGCCATCGTAAAAAAAAGGAGCAGATTGGTCAAAAGGGGAACTGGATAGCGTGCGAGCCACAGGATGGCCGCATCACTCACCAAGCTCTCGCAGTCGGCCAAAGCCATCGAGCCACTCCAAAGAGCTGCATAAAGCAGCGCAGCCGCAAAGAGGGATCGCGCATAGGCGCTCCGCCCCACACGCCGCTGAGGGTTATAGAGCGCTGCAAGCCACTGACCGGCAACTTGTAGTCGACTCACAGCTCCCTCCTGCGTTAAGGCCCGCCTCCAAAGGCGGTCAAGCAAAAAAGCGAAGCTCCGAGCCCAACATCTGTTGTGTTGGGATCGGAGCTCTTGGATTATGTTACTGGCTTACAACGCTAAGATCCCATCAGCCTTAGCGGAGCTGTTCGGCCAACAGCGTGAGGATCGTCGGTGCTACACCCGTCGGATCCGCACCGCCATCCGCGCCCTGCACCGTCAAGCGGCTCTTGGCAGCATTATCATCGAGGTGCAAACGGTATTGCGGCGCTTCCACAGCGGCATCCGAATTAAACATCTTCGTGAAGATACCGCGCTCGGACTTCTTCTTTTGTTCGTACTTCGGATCCAAGTAACGCACCAAGTAGTAGCCCGAAGAGCGATCGCGGTCAATCACCTCAAAGCCCATGCGGTCAATCACCAAGCCTAGCGTACGCCATGCGCGGTCAAACGGTTCGTTGATATCAACGGCCGTTAAGTTGCCCTGCGCGTCTTTAATAGGCGTGCTAAGTGCCACGGCGGGCGTGACATCTTGCGTCGGCACATCGGCAGCTTTCTTTACGCTCTTCTGATCGGGATTGATTTCATTTTCAATATGCAGAGCCAAGCGCTGGAGCATTTCTGCCTCGAGCACAGGATCTGTAGGACCAGGTTGCCAACGGGAGGACTCTTTGTCGTGACCCGTCAGCACTTCCACCATTGAACGGTGGGTAATAAAGACATCGGTCGTCCCGTCGCCGTTACGTTCGAGGCGAGCACGGTACTGATCACGTTCACCGGTGGAGTACGCAAAGTCGATCACTTTACCGAGCGTGGCACGAATAATGTCCTGCGGTAGTTTTGCCTTGTTTTCTGCCCAACCCGTCTCCATGTAACCCGTCTTAGCATCTTGCGAGGCAAGCGACAGGCCGACACTACCCCAGAAGTCCTGCACTAGAGGCCAGAGCTGCTGAGCATCCATGCTAACGCGCAACCAACGAGTATTGCCGTCACGCATCAACTTAGCCACCGTAGTTTTCTGCACGATATTATCCGCGCGCTGCTCGGGCGTCGCATTGGCCTGCGCACGCTGCGCTTCCGCGTTAGCACTGACGGCCCCGCGTCGAGCCGGAATATCAAAGCGATCGTTCTGCGGAATCGGCGCCAGATCTGGCGGAACTTCCAAATTGGTTCGAGACTGTGCCGCGTTGTACTGAACCTTGTCGTCGGTGAAATTGATGCCGAGGGCAGAGCAGCCGCCGAGAGCCAGCAGAGCCGGAGCCAACGCCACGCACAAGAATCGTTTGTTCATAGTAGACATTTATGGCGCGCCCTCAGTACGGAAGTCTTGCGTACGCAAGCAGCGCCATCTCCTTATTGGTTATGGAATTTGTCGGAGTGAGCCAGTCTGACCAGCATCACCTTTCGCAGCAGTCGTCAGTGACGTCTGTCATAGGCCTGTTATTGAGCCGAAAAATCACTGCCAGCCTAGGCATAGCCGAGGGCTGAGACAGGGAGCGCACAGGCTTGAAAACCTTTTGATTCTAGCAAAAATCATCTTGCACGCACAAAACGGCCACTCAAAAATGCAACCACCTTTAACACACACGGATGGCTAGTCCGCTTCTAGCGCAAAGACGAGTGGCTCTGCTGCTGCGCGCTTGGCGAGCACAATCCGAGCCATCGCGAGGTCTTTTTTCGTGAGTCCCTGCTCAAACGCCACAACTCTAGCGCCCTCTGGAATGAAGTCAAGAAGTTCATTTTCCATCCAGCTGTGTGCATCCCGTGCAGGACGCCCCCAAATCTCACGATTCGCGCGCAGGAAGGTTTCCATGATGAGAATGCCACCAGGGCGAAGTGACTGCCAGTAATAGGGAAAATGCTCGCGATGAAGATAGTTCGTCACGACAATCCCATCAAACATATCAGCCCCCCAAGGCCAAGGCTCACCTTCAAGGTCTCGAGCCTCTAATGTCAGCCCTTCAAGCCCAACGAGCGGCTCAAGCGCCGAAACATCCACATCACAAGCCGTCACACGCCAACCATTCAAAAGTAGCCAAGCCGTATGTCGACCGCCACCTGCGGCCACATCAAGCACATGCCCGCGTCGGGGAATGAGTGGCGCAAAGCGCGTCACCCAAGCCGAGGGGTTGAGCATTGCAGGACAACGTCCTCGAGTCATAGTCTCTCCTTCAGATAATCAGCTGTAGCACCCACTCACCAAAGCGTAGGAAAGGATAAACAAAGTACGAGAGTGCCCCCGTGACAATCAGGGCAAGCAATATCCAGCGACCATACTCTTCGAACTTATGCATGAGCCCACGCAAGGCCTGAGGAAGCAACCAGTAAAGAATATGCCCGCCATCGAGCGGCGGAATGGGGATGAGATTAAAGGCCATCAGCATCAAATTAATCGAAATCCCAGCACGAGCCACTTCGTAGAAAAACGGCTCTTGCAGCCCTAAGCTCAAGAGAAGCTTAAAGAAGAGCACCCAGAACACCGCTTGCAGAAGATTGCAGAGAGGGCCCGCAACAGCGGTCAACGCAAACTTCGCATCACGGTTGCCTCGAAAGGCCCAAGGGTTCACGGGCACTGGCTTAGCCCAGCCAAAAATAGGCACACTGCCGCCTGTCATGGCTCCTAACAGAAAGAGACAGCCTGGTACCAGTATGGTACCCACAGGATCCACGTGCACGATGGGATTGAGCGACAGACGCCCTTGATGGTATGCCGTTGAGTCGCCGAGCGCATACGCAGCCCAGCCATGAGCAACCTCATGCAAAGTCACCGCAAAGATCAAGGGAATCACTCCCACACAAATCGTCTGAATGATGCTAGATAACATCGGCGCTTAACTCCTTTTGGTAAGCGAAATGACGTTTTTTAGGGACGCAGCCGCCAATAGCCTCACCGCTCTGTGGCTAACGCCACGTAGCGCGGAGCCACGACGCCGACGCGTCCTAGTGCGAGCGCTTCAGTAAATGCCAAACAGGCACAAGATCGGAGGCGATTTCCCCCTGACGCCCAGGCTGAGGACGATCGCCCTCAAAGCTATGGAAGTCGCTCCCAGTGCTCGCTAAAAAGCCAAGCTGCCGGCAGACTTCGCTGTAATACTCGTTAGCCTTTTGAGACTGAGAGCCCGACACCACCTCGAGCGCGTCACCACCATACTTTTTAAAATCCTGCATGAGCGCATCGCTCATCCAAAGCTCTTTAAAGTGGTAGCGTCCAGGGTGTGCAATCACCGCTAAGCCCCCTGCGCTGTGGATGAGTTCAACAACCTCTGAGAGCGTCGGCCATTCAATGGGCACACAACAAGCGCGACTTGTCGAGAGGTACTTATCAAACGCCTCTTGGTAGGAACTCACATAGCCCTCTTGATAGAGCCACCGCGCGAAATGCGTCCGCGAGAGATTGTCTTTGTTACCCGCAAAATTGAGCGCCCCTTCATAGGCCCCCTCAATGCCAGCGAGCTCCCGCAAGCGCTCGCCGATTGCGCGGCCACGGCGATCACGCTTAGCACAGACATCGCGGAAAAAATGCTCAACACCTGGGCTTTCAGCATCTAGCCCAAGTCCCACAATATGAATAACGCGATCGCCCCACTGGGTAGAAACCTCGACCCCTGGCACAAACTGCATACCGAGCTCTTCCGCTACGCAGGCTGCCTGATGCACGCCATCCATCGTATCGTGATCGGTGAGCGAGACAATCTCAACGCCATTGTCATGGGCAAGTTTCATAACCTGCGCTGGCGTCAGGCGCCCGTCAGAAATGGTGGAGTGCATGTGGAGGTCAGCAATCATAGGACTTGTTCCCGAAAACCAAAGTCGTTCGGCTATTATAGGCGAGCCTTGGTATTACACCTTGAAAATACCCATCCTCGGTGCAGAGAACACGCATCTTGCGCTAATTCATGACGACTTGTTGCACAATACCTAATAGTTTTAGTCGGAATTAGATAGAATAGCTTCCACCATGATGCTCGTCCTGGGGATACGCTCGGCGAGCATGGGTCACGCTTTTTTTTCACGCGCTCGCCCACACTTTTTTTCGAATTGGAGAGGCCGGGCGCTCCGGCCACAATACATTATGGATACCTTGCAAAAGCTTCTTTTTCCGCAAGCAACGGTACGTGCGGAAACCGTCACGCTCGACGCCTCCTTTAGCGAAGCGGTCGCTCATCAGAACCTGCCGCTTGCCGTACGGCGCTTAGCGGGTGAAGTAACCGCCTCAGCACTGCTTGCAGCCGCTGCGTTGCAATACGATGGCACCGTCATTCTGCAGGTCGCGGGCGACGGCCCCGTCAAGCTCCTTGTCGTTGAAGTGCGTCCTGAACTCGTCTATCGCGTCTCCGTGACGCTTCGCGATAAGGACGCCTCCATTGATGTCAACGCTGGGATGCGCGCCCTCATCAACGCCAATGGACGCGGACAATGTGCCCTGATTCTCGATCCCGCAAATCGCCCACAAGGTGTTCAGCCCTACCAAGGCATTGTTGCCCTCACGGGGGACAGCTTTGCTGAGGTGATGACCAACTACTTCATCACCAGCGAGCAAGTTCAGACCTACATTGCGCTCGCGAGTGACGAGGCGCGTGTTGGGGGACTGATGCTACAGAAAATGCCGTCCATGGGTGGTAAGGCACTACCCGACAATTACGATCCTGAAGGCTGGGATCGCCTCAAGATGTTTGCACAGACGGTAAAAAGCGAGGAGTTGCTAACGCTTTCGCCAGAAGAGATCCATCGACGTCTCTTCTGGGAAGAGTCGCCGCTCGTCACCTTCGAAGGCAAGCCGATCTTTCGCTGCCGCTGCAGCGATGAAGGTGTCCGTCAGATGATCCGTTCTTTGGGTCATGACGAAGCAAAATCGATTATCGACGAGATGGGCGAAATTGAAGTGACCTGCCATTACTGTGGTCAGACGCGTCACTTTGATGCGATCGATGTGGAGACTATTTTCTCCAAAGCGCCCGTACAAGCCGTCTCTGAGACGCGCCACGAGAGCGAATCATAAGGCAATACGCGCTCACTGGCGCCGCAAATAAGGAAAAGCTCGATACGGATGTGGGAATGCATCGTATCGAGCTTTTCTTTTAAAGAGATGTGAGCAGCCGCGAGGCTCTTGGCGACTGCCCTCATCAACAAGTTGGCTTAGAAGAGGTACTTAACCCCAACTTTACCGCCCACCGAACGGGTACCGTGTTTACCAGCACCCATCTGGAAGCCTGCATCAAGCATGAGGTTGCCATGACGAGCCATGACGCCGAAATCAGCCTGCATGGGCGCCATATCAAGCACCGTCACGTCCGTACCCAAGGCGTTGATGTCCTTGTCACCAAAACTCGGCACAAAGGCCACCTTAGCCGTCGGGGCAATCTGCCAACCCGCAACATCAGAGAGCTGTCCCTGAACGCGAACCGCAAGCGGAACCTGCCAAATGGTCTGATTCTGAGCATCAACACCAAAAGTGCTCAACCAGAGTCCATCCGTATGCAGACGGCTGACACGCACCCCTGCACTCGGGATCACGGAAATGCCACCGAAGTCAAAGCTCACTTGGGCGCTTACTCCAGCAGAGAGGGCATGCGCGTCGACCGTCTGATCAAAGCGATGATCAACCATCTTGATATCATTGCCACCCTGCAAATAGGCGAGCTCACCGAGCACCTTCACCGAGTCAGTCGCAGCTAGCGTACCGTAGAGCGAGACACCAACATTGTCAACATCGTTCTTGATGTTGAAGGAGTCAGAGTCGAGCTTACCCTTGCCGTACTGCAGTGCAAGACCCGCAGTGACGCGATCTGTCACAGCGAGATCGGCACCAAAGGTCCCGTAGCCCATATTGCTCGAGAAGTTGCCACCTTGGGCAAAATCGTCAGCCTTGTACTTTTCGCCACGAACGTCCGCCCAGAGATTGAGACCACGCCCCATCGTTTGGTAGCTAGCAACACGATCAGCAATCGTCTGCGAGAGAACCATGTCCGCGCGACGCAACATGCTCTGCATACCGAGCGAAGAAATTCCCTCAGAAAGAGCTTGCGTATTGGTGCTAACCATTGCCGTTCCAGACCCAGCCGAGATCTGAGCGTTTAAGAAAGGATTGTCCGTGCTAGCCGCCGTCGGCGTGATTTCGGTCGGCGTGCTTTCAACGAGCGCACGCACGACACGACGAAGCGCCGGCGACGTCTCAGACGTCTCAGCAGGAATCTCATTGGTGACAGTCGTCGCAACCTTGAACGTGCCTGGACGTGCATTCACAATCGCAACCTTACCTTCGAGATTGATCGTGCCATCAAAAAGCACCTGATCGGTTCCTAAGCTCGAGCCATCCAACATGAGAAGGCTATTGGCTGCCACATTGATCGTATGACCTGCGCTACCAGAGGCTGAAGACATCTCAGGGCTGTCTGTGGCGGAGTTAGACTGCGAACCATCGATAGTAATCGTGCCTTCGACAGTCAAATTCTTTGCCAAATAGAAGGCCGCTTCGACCTGACCTTCACCCCAGGTGTAGCCCAAGTTATGGAAAGCCGCAATACCTTCAGCAAGGGTTGAGCCATAGACACCGAAGGAGTTACGACCGATGACAAACGCTCCGCTCAGATCCAAGTTTTGGAAAGCGGCCTGAGAGGCATTTTCAATCGTATCGGCGCTCGTATGCGTCCACACTGGATCCAAGAAGAGGGTACTACCACGAGCCACTGTCATCCTGTCGGCAACCAACACACCACGGGCATCGTCATGACCGACATTGACCTGAGAGCCAGCCTTAAGCTCAATGGTTTCCGCCTTCACGGCCATCTTAGCAATATTGACCTTGGCACCCATTGCTGCCTCGTCGCTACCCACAACAAGACCTTTCAGGGTACCCTGCGTTTCCGTCTCATTGGAAGTGGACCCGAGATTGAGGGTCATGCCACTGCCGAGTTCAAGGTCAATCACCTTATTTTCAGCATTGGTCACAAGCGCCTGAGCTTGTCCCGTGGTGCCACCCAACGTAAAGCTTGAGGTCTCCGAGGCCTTTGCGGTCAGAACAACCTTCGAAGCAATAACTTCAGACTGTCCGCCTTCTCCGCTTGGCTGTGCCGTCACCTGCAACGTCTGTACACCCGCGTCCTTCACAGGAACGCTAACCGCTGCGTAAGTTTTGCCGTTTTCTCCAGATGTGGGATCCCCCTGAACAGAACCCGTAGCCACAGCATCTTCCTTGAGGACAACCGTGGAGTCAATCAGGTCGATGGTATCCTTGCCCTCTTCCTTTTTGACCGTTGCATTGGGCAACACAAGAATCAGTTCTTGGTTACCACCAGCCATCTGTTTCCAAACGTCAGTGGTGTATTCGCCGCGGTCAAGCAGGGTTAACGTACCCTTACTGAGTGTTATACCGTTCTTGAGCGAGATGGGGTTCGTCTCGAGTGTGGCAGAATCTCCGCTCTCAGACTTGTAGAGCTGACCAACGGTCGTCTTCAATGCGCCGCCATCAAGCGTCAGCATACCCGACTCACCGAGCGAGAGGTTATCAATCGTGAGGGTGCCACCCTTAACGCTGACCGCACCAGCGTCCACAGCGAGCGTACCCACGGTGTAGCTACCACCCGTGACATTGAGTTGAGACGCGGAGTTGGCCAATTGCACCGAACTGTTCTGGTACTCACCATTTGCAATATTGAAGATAGCACCACCAAACTTCTTAGCGCCATCATTCGCACCGCCAAGCTTAACCGCGCCTTCATACTTCTGACCACCGACTTGAAGTTCACCACCATTGAAATTGAACGTCATGGTGCTCGACTGATCACCCCAAGCAAGAATCAGACGATCCTTCGGCCCATCACTCTGGTTCTGGGAGTTGGAGTTGAGTGCAGCAAGGTTGAGCACGCCACCTGCTTCGAGCGTGGTCTCCTTGACGCGATAATGCGGCTGGGAAATGCTCGTTGCGACCGTGCCTGCAATCGTCAGCTGATCGACAGCCAACGTACCTCCGTTCTCAAGCTTAGCCCCCTGCGCAATGCTCACTTTTTCCGCAGCAAGCGTGGGCTGAATTGCGGTGTCCTTGCCTTCTTCGTTAACAGTGCGAGCCGTCGTCACGGTACCCGCGAGGACATTGAGCGTATCCACCGTGTACGTACCACTCTCAACGTTAATCGCCGAGGCGGAATTCGCGAGCTCCACCGTGCTATTGGTGTAGTCGCCACGGATATTGAAGATGGCACCGCCAAACTTCTTCTTGCCAGTATTCGAGCCGCCAAGCTTTACCGCGCCTTCATACTTCTGACCTGCGACTTGAAGTTCGCCACCATAAAGGTTAAACGTCATGGTGCTCGACTGATCACCCCAAGCAAGAATCAGACGATCCTTCGTCCCATCGCTCAGGTTCTTGGAGTTGGAGTTGAGGGCAGCAAGGTTGAGCACGCCACCCGCTTCGAGCGTGGTCTCCTTGACGCGATAATGCGGCTGGGAGATGCTCGTTGCGACCGTGCCTGCAATCGTCAGGTGATCGACAGCTAACGTACCCCCATTATTGAGCTGGGCATCGTGAGCAATATTCACATTCTGCGCAACAAGCGTGGGCTGAATCGCGGTCTCCTTGTCTTCTTCGTTAACCGTGCGAGCCGTCGTCACGGTACCCGCGAGGACATTGAGCGTATCCACCGTGTACGTACCACTCTCAACGTTAATCGCCGAGGCGGAATTCGCGAGCTCCACCGTGCTATTGGTGTAGTCGCCACGGATATTGAAGATGGCACCGCCAAACTTCTTCTTGCCAGTATTCGAGCCGCCAAGCTTTACCGCGCCTTCATACTTCTGACCTGCGACTTGAAGTTCGCCACCATAAAGGTTAAACGTCATGGTGCTCGACTGATCACCCCAAGCAAGAATCAGACGATCCTTCGTCCCATCACTCTGGTTCTGGGAGTTGGAGTTGAGTGCAGCAAGGTTGAGCACGCCGCCTGCTTCGAGCGTAGTCTCCTTGACGCGATAATGCGGCTGGGAGATGCTCGTTGTGACCGTGCCTGAAATCGTCAGGTGATCGACAGCCAACGTACCTCCATTTTCAAGCTTAGCCCCCTGCGCAATGCTCACTTTTTCCGCAGCAAGCGTGGGCTGAATCGCGGTGTCCTTGCCTTCTGCGTTAACAGTGTGAGCAGTCGTTACCTTACCGGCTTTCACGTCGAGCGATGTCACGCTCAACTTTCCACCCTTGATATTGAGCTGAGACGCGGAGTTGGCCAATTGCACCGAACTGTTCTGGTACTCACCACTCGTGATATTGAGAATGGCTGCGCCAAACTGCTTTTCGCCATCATCTGCACCGCCCACTTTGACGGCACCGTGATAGTCCTCACCCGCCACCTGCAATTTCCCGCCATTCATGGTGAGCGTCACAGGAGTCGTTTTCGTGCCTGCAAAGAACAATCGATCTTCTGTGGCAGAGCCTTCAGTCTTGGAGTTCAGCGCCGTAATGTTCAGCACGCCCGTCGCGTTGACCGTGGTCTCTAGGGCTTGCCAATCAGGAATCTTTGTCTGAACCGTCCCATCAATGGCGGCAGCTTTTGTCAGGATCGTACCTTGGTTGTTTACGCTCGCGCCTTGAGCAACAGAGATCGTTCCAAACTGGTTGGCAGTATTTGAGGTCGTTTCAAGGGTACTACCCGCTCCCAACTTAACTTCGGAAACCGTAGCACCAGCGGCACTCACAGCCGTGTTGACTACGTCGAGCTTGCCATCGATGACAGATTTTGCACCAAGCACAATCTTCGTGTCTGTTGCAAACTCGTACACCTTGACAGTTCCCTTGATCTTGCCATTGTTTGTGAAGGTCGAACCTTCGGCATTCTTGATGCCCACAGCGACGTGATCATTGCCAACTTTTTCGTTCTCAATCGAACCCGAGTTCACAAATTGCTGGCCGCGGATTTTTGAGCCACTCTCGCCCTGAATCATCACGCCAGCAGAAAAAGCACCCGTGACATCCAGCACAGTGATGGTGCCCTCATTGACGCCAGAGGCCAAGGTTTGTTTCGTGGAGCCAATACCACCAAGCTCCATCCCGATGCCTTCCTGCTCAACAACAATCGTGCCCTTGTTGATCAGTTTGGCGGCCACAGTATCCGTACCACCATTACTACCAACTGTCATACCATAGGCATTTTTGGCAACAATCGTGCCCTCATTGGTGGCAGTACCTTTATCAACGCCGAGCGCACGATTCTGATAGCTCGTTGCACCGTTGACATAGACCGTGCCTTGATTCGTGACAGAGCCATCACCAGAAACCCAAACGCCAGAAGCACGAGCACCGTTGATTTCGCTGATTACCCAAAGCTTTTGATCTTGTGCAATCGTGACATTCTGACCTGCTGACACATTCAATAGTGGTGTCGTACTTGGGGCGCTGAGCTTGAGCGCAGCACTCTTACCCTGCCCTACCACTTCGTTTGCACTCTGTGTTGCGCCAAAAGTGGGGGTTGTGCTTGGCAAAGCCTCGTATTGGCTTTCAGCTGCCGCCATCCCACTACCAGCGCCAAGCACCACAGCCGCAACCGCGGCAACAACTGTCTTGGTACCTTTGGCCTGAACCGAGGAGGTAACCTCGTTGACGACCATTAAAGCGCCTCTAACCTTATTGAACACTACCTTGAAATGCTGATTCATATGTTTCCCTTAGAGCCATGAGGGTTGATATAAAAGTTAGTACGCTCTAAGGATAGAGATTAAATAGCAAGGTTTACCCTCGGGAAAACCATTAGATATCTATCAAAAATGATCAGTAACGAACAGCATGAAATAGCATTTATATAATTTTCTATACACGCTTTTATTTTCTAACATTTCTTATGCACATAACAATCACACTCTATGACATACTCTCATTTTTTGTTCATATAAATTTCATAAATTTCAATATCTTATTGAAGATATAACAACAAAACAAAGATGGAAATGAAAATAAATTTAGTATAATAATTTATATGAAAATTGTAAATAATTTTCAACTTTCAATATATCAATATTTTTGTATTTAAATAATTAAACATTGACAAATACATAATTTCTCTACAATACTTAAGGGAGATAAAATATTATCTCCTAGAAAATCTTCGCCTACGACCAACGAATCAACGACGCGCAAAAAACGCATACAGCACAAGGACTTGCAATCCTGCCGTCATCATCAGAAACTGTAGGTCCAACACGTTAATAGTTGAGATACGATCAATTGTGATAGTGCCGCCTATGCGGCAGCGATGAATGTCAACGAGTATTTGTATTCGATTAGCCTCGATCAAGCGGTGGGACCTATACAGCGGGCTTTCTACCGCTGCTGAGCGAGAGTTATGAGAGGAGAGAGAGTTGGAGGTGGGATTTTTGATCCACTAAATAGTCGATGATCTCGAGGGAAAAGTCACATGCCTTGAGATAATTTTTCAATCAGGTGTATAGAAAATACATACCACAAGGCCACTTACATAAGAGCCTTCCTCGCCGCAGAGAAGTGAGTTGCTAATGCCGGGCAGCAGGCGCGCGCTGATTTCGCGGCGCGTAGTAAAGGTCACCGCGTTTAGCGGTAAAGGTGGCGTGACCACTCGTCTTACCGTCCGCATTACGGTAGTCAGGCATCGAAGCACGCTCAGAGAGACGGCGTTCGTAATCGGCTGGGGTTTCGAGGCGGAAAAGCACCTCGCCCTGTTTAACCATGTAGAGCTCACGACGGGCACGCTCTTCAATGGCTTCACTGCCATTTTCGAGCGACGCAAGCTCCGCTCGGAGCTCTTCATTTTTCTGCCGCTGAAGCTCGTTTTGTCGTAACTGCTCGGCTAAGTTGCGTCGCAAGTCTTCAGCATGAAACCACGCGCCGTCAGGCCCGAAGAGTTGATAAGACAACACTCCAAAGCACAGCATGAGTATCAAGGACGGCACGTGGCGCAGCATATCGAATGGGCTCCTAAGCTAGGACTTATTTGCGCAAGCAGTAGAAAGCGTCACGACCAGGATAGACCGCAACCCCTTCCAGATGCTCTTCAATACGAATCAGCTGATTGTACTTCGCAATACGGTCAGATCGGCTCATGGAACCCGTCTTGATTTGACCCGCATTAAGGCCAACCGCCAGATCCGCAATGGTGCTGTCTTCGGTTTCGCCAGAGCGGTGGCTCACCACGGCGGTATAGCCCGCGCGCTTAGCCATCTCAATGGCTTCAATCGTTTCCGTGAGCGTGCCAATCTGATTGACCTTGATGAGGATGGAGTTGGCCACTCCCTTCTCAATGCCTTCCTTGAGGATGGCCGGGTTGGTCACAAAGAGGTCATCGCCAACGAGCTGCACGCGTTTGCCAAGCGCCTGGGTGAGCTTAGCCCAACCTTCCCAATCACCTTCGGCCATACCGTCTTCAATCGAAATGATCGGATAACGATCCACCCAGCTCGTCAACACCTCGATCCATTCTTCAGCGCTCAGGGCACGACCCGAGGACTTCTTCATGACATAGCGACCGTTTTCATAGAACTCGCTCGAGGCGCAGTCCAAGCCAATCGCAATATCCTTACCCGCTTCAAACCCAGCCGCGGCAATGGCTTCCAAAATGAGCTCAATGGCTTCTTCGTGGCTTTCACACTTCGGCGCAAAACCACCCTCATCGCCCACTGCGGTCGACATACCACGGGCATTAATAATCTTCTTGAGCGCGTGGAACGTCTCGGCACCATAGCGCACCGCTTCGGAGAAGGTCGGCGCACCGAGCGGAATAATCATGAATTCCTGCAGGTCGAGGTTATTGTTCGCATGTGCACCACCATTGATCACGTTCATCATGGGCACTGGCATCTGCATGGCGCCCATACCGCCAAAGTAACGGTAAAGCGGCAATCCCGACTCTTCAGCCGACGCGCGAGCCACGGCCATCGACACAGCAAGAATGGCATTGGCGCCAAGTCGCCCTTTGTTTTCGGTTCCGTCGAGCTCAATCATCGTACGGTCGATGAAGGCCTGATCGGAAGACTCCATCCCGATGAGCGCATCGGCAATCTCACCAGAGATGTTGGCAACAGCAGTCAGCACTCCCTTGCCGCCATAACGCTTCGGATCCTTGTCTCGAAGCTCGAGCGCCTCACGCACGCCCGTGGAAGCACCAGAAGGAACGGCCGCACGACCCATGGCACCACTTTCAAGCCAAACTTCAGCTTCGACGGTAGGATTGCCGCGACTGTCGATAATTTCGCGACCGATAATGTCAATGATTGCGCTCATTTGTATTGTCCCTTTAGGAATAGATGTTCGGCGCTTCGCTCACTGAGCGCCGTTTAACAAGATTGGTAGTCGTTGATGGAGTCTTCAAGCAAAGGCTGCGCCTTAACCACGCGGTCAATCTCAACCAAGCTTTCCAGTAGTGCAGCCATTTTTTCCAGTGGCACAGCGTTAGGGCCATCACTTTTCGCACAAGCTGGATTCGGATGCGTTTCCATGAAAAGCCCCGAGATCCCCGTGGCAACCGCTGCGCGCGCGAGCACAGGCACGAACTGCCGCTGCCCGCCAGAAGAGCCACCATTTCCGCCCGGCAATTGTACGGAATGTGTTGCATCAAATACCACAGGCGCCCCCGTCTCTCGCATAATCGCCAAAGAGCGCATATCCGAGACGAGATTACCGTAGCCAAAGGAGGCGCCGCGTTCACAGACCATGAAATTGTCTGTCGGCAATCCCGCGCCGCGTGCTGCTGCTCGTGCTTTCTCAACCACATTCTTCATGTCGCTAGGCGCAAGGAACTGCCCCTTCTTGATGTTGACAGGTTTGCCAGAGAGCGCACACGCGTGGATAAAATCCGTCTGCCGGCAGAGGAAAGCAGGCGTCTGTAAGACATCGACCACCGCAGCCACAAGCGGCACTTCCTCAGCCGTATGTACATCGGTCACAACAGGCACACCGATTTCAGCTCGCACGCGAGCCAAAATCCTCAGTCCCTCTTCTATGCCTAGTCCACGGAAAGAGCTTTCGCTCGTACGGTTAGCCTTGTCGTAGCTCGCTTTAAAAATATAGGGAATGCCGAGTCTACCGGTGATTTCCTTCATGGTGCCCGCAATATCAAGCGCCATCTGCTCACTTTCGATCACACAGGGACCCGCCATCAGAAAAATCGGCTTATCAAGTCCGATATCAAAACCGCAAAGTTTCATATGCTGTCTCTTACTACTCGGAGAGGGGCTCTGCCGCGCGCGGCTAATGCTAAACAGTGTGCCAAAGCGCACGACGACTTGCCTCACGCTCTCCATTCAATCGTGGTGTTACTGACCTTGTGCCGCAAGGTCGTTTAGTCAAACTAAGTGTATCCGAGCGCGCTACCCCTCGCGCAAGAACTTGTTCCAACTTGTTTACACGAAAAAGGCAGCGCGGACCGAACTCGCGGCTGGGCGCTGCCTCACTTCATGCGCTCGAATTTGAGCCCAGCCGATTACTCGGCAGCGCCTTCCTTACGAGCCTTATGCTCAATAGCGGCTTCTACATACGCCTTAAAGAGCGGATGACCGAAGCGCGGATTCGACGTGAATTCCGGATGGAACTGCACAGCGAAGAAGAACGGATGATTGGGCAACTCCATCATTTCAGGGAGATGCTCCGTGGGAGTACGAGCCGAAATCACCATGCCCTTTTCTTCAAACTGTGCCACATAGGCATTGTTGACTTCGTAGCGATGGCGATGGCGTTCAGCCACCACATCACCATAGATCTTGTGTGCCAGCGTGCCTTCCTCAACCGGCACTTCCTGACGCCCCAAACGCATCGTCCCACCGAGGTCAGACGTTTCATCACGCTTTTGGATCTTGCCACTGCGATCCTGCCACTCGGTAATGAGCGCGACCACAGGATGGGCTGTATCGGGGTCAAGCTCCGTGGAGTTTGCACCACCCAAGCCGCATACGTGGCGAGCGAATTCCACCACCGCCATCTGCATACCAAGACAGATACCCAAGAAGGGGATCTTCTTTGTACGGGCGAACTCGATCGCCTTGATCATGCCTTCCGTACCACGCTTGCCAAAGCCACCAGGAACAAGAATTGCATCCACATCGCTCAGAATCTTTTCTGCGCCTTCTTCTTCAATCTGGCTTGCGTCCACAAAGCGCGTCTTCACCTTGGTAGAGGTGTGGATACCCGCATGGCAGAGCGCTTCATTGAGGGACTTGTAGCTATCGGCATAGTCCACATACTTGCCGACCATCGCAATGGTCACCTCGCGCTCGGGGTTCTTAATGCGGTGGACAATGTTTTCCCAAGCGGAAAGATCAGCAGGCTTCGTCTCCAGACCAAGCTTCTTGCAGACGATGTCATCGAGCCCCTGAGCGTGCAACATGAGCGGCACTTCATAGATCGTCTTCGCATCCGCAACACTGATCACACAGTCCATCGGGACGTTGGAGAAGAGCGAGATCTTAGCGCGTTCACCCTCGGGGATCATGTGCTCAGCGCGGCACAGAAGCAGATCAGGGTAGACCCCTTCTTCACGCAGCTTCTGCACGGAGTGCTGGGTCGGCTTGGTCTTGAGTTCGCCAGCCGAAGCAATCCACGGGCAAAGCGTCAAGTGGATAAAGCACGTATTGTTGCGACCAACGCGGAAGGACATTTGGCGAACGGCTTCCACAAAGGGCAACGATTCAATGTCGCCAACGGTACCGCCAATTTCAACCACAGCCACGTCAGGCTTGCCATCGAACGTGCTCGCAGCACCACGCTGGATGAACTCCTGAATCTCATTGGTGATGTGCGGGATGACCTGAACGGTCTTCCCCAAGTACTCACCACGACGTTCCTTGTGCAAGACGCTTTCGTAAATCTGACCAGACGTAAAGTTGTTGGGCTTGTGCATCTTCGTGGAAATGAAGCGCTCATAGTGACCCAAGTCCAAATCGGTCTCGGCACCGTCCTCCGTCACGAACACTTCGCCGTGCTGGAAGGGCGACATCGTGCCCGGGTCGACGTTAATGTACGGATCGAGCTTGATCATGGTGACCTTGAGGCCACGAGATTCAAGGATAGCCGCCAAAGAAGCGGCGGCGATGCCTTTACCCAAAGAAGAGACAACGCCGCCGGTAACAAATACGTACTTGGTCATGAAAAGCCCCACGCAAGGAGGTAGAGATTAAAAATAAAACGGTGATTATACCCTCAAGAGGCACAATCCTGCAGGCAGGCAAGCACAAGACTTGCATCAGCTTTGTCCACAACGACAAAGGAGAGGTTTACGCCTCTCCTACTGCCTCTGCCACTCAATAAGAACAGATGCCCCTATTCTAAGGGAAAGCCTCTAGCGCTGTCTGCTCTCGTGACGGGTCAAAAAGAATTAGCCCAACTTATCTGCATCAAGTTCCGTTGTGCAGAGCGTCACTTCAGGCTCCTCAGAAAAGTCTGTCTTACAGAGTCCTTCCTGACAAACGGGGCAGTCCTTTTCATCCCCTGAGAAGTGCCACTCTGGCTGAACGGTTACGTGATCAATACCGAATTTCTCGTGAATCGTCACGCGGATCGCGTCCAAAATCTTAGGCCAACACTCTGGACTTTCAATCAAGACGTGGCACTGCACAGCACCGTGACCAGGGCTCATCGTCCAGACATGCAAGTCATGCACACGCTCAACACCGGCAATCGACTCAATCTGACGCCCTACCGAGAAGTAGTTCACGCCCTCAGGCGTTCCGTCCAACAGCACACGACTCGTGTCACGAAGAATCTCATAAGTGGCGTGCAACAACAACACCCCCACCAACATTGAGAGTATGGGGTCGACAATCGTGGGGCCGCCAAAATAAATGACGGCACCTGCCGTAATGGCCGCAACAGAGCCCAACAGGTCACCCATCACATGCACAAGGGCAGCGCGCGTATTCATATTCTTCTTGTCTCGCGACAAGGAGAGTGCCACCAAAATATTGATGACCATGCCTACCGTTGCAATCAGCATCACGGAGAGCCCCGAGACACTTTGCGGCTCAGCAATACGACCAATCGCTTCGATGAAAATCCAAGCTACCACCCCCAACATGATCAGACCATTGATGAATCCCGCCAACACTTCAACGCGTCCATGGCCAAAAGTGTGCACACTGTCCACACCCTTTTGCGCAATGCGGTTGGCAACGAGTGCAAAGAGCAAACTCGCCGAGTCGGTGATCATGTGGCCCGCATCCCCGACCAATGCCAGCGAATTTCCCCAAAGGCCGCCAATGAGTTCAATCACCGAAAAGGTGCAGGTGAGCAGGACTGCAAACCCCAGTACCGACGTCTTCGTCTTGTCAGCTGCGTGACGCCAGCGGCTGTCCCCTTGTCCATGGCTCGAGAATTCCGATACGGGTTCTTGTTCTTTCTTAGTTAACGTAGCGGTTGTCATTTTCGTTTTTCTACTCTTCATAGCAAGGACATACTCAAAGCACAACCTCTGAGCAATGCCTTATTTTTGTATTATGCGCACATGTTAAAAATCTCATAACTAAAATGCAACGCGCAGTCGAAAACGATAATCGATCTCTATTAGATGGACGAACACCCCCTCTCAGTGATCACTGAGAAAGGCCGCTCAGGTTTCCTGTTACAAACGTGCTTTGTGCTTAGAAAGCGTAGCGCACACCCACTTTACCACCCACGGTTGAGGAGCCGCCACGGCTCCACTCCCATCAAGCTAAAAATTTCTCTTCGCAACGTGCAGCCAGAGCTCCCCCTCTCTCACACACAAAAGAGCGGCGCTCCCGACTACCTGAACTCCCGAAAAACAGATCCCTAGCAGTATCAAACTCTTGATGCCAATCAA
>CABQGK010000018.1 GCA_902463725.1 uncultured Sutterella sp.
ATACACTATTATAGCAGTAAAATTAAATCCCCGCATCGGATTTAGTCCTAAATGCGGGGATTTTTGGGATATTTTAGGTTTTTTTGGATGGATACTTGATCGCCATCAAGCCCCTTATAAACTAGAGCATCGAGAGCTTGAGTTGCGCGCAACGCGCAATGCGCACAGTAACCCGAGCGGGGCGGTGGCTCGAAAGAGCTACGCGCCCCGCTCGCTTATCCACTGTGCCTCATGTCGCGGCGGTTGGTTTCTTAATGATGTTTTGGTTGGATTCAAATTGTCGCAAAACAGTTGACCTCACCGAACGGCGGTCTGCGCTTGCTGGACGACAGAAAAAAGCGAATTGAAAGACGCTTCACGTGCCTTGTACTTTTCGCCATTAGGGATTTTGCTTCGCCAACTCGAGGATGCGTTTGAGCTCTGTTTGCGTATGGACATGAAACTTTTTCATGGCCGCTGCACGATGGAATTCCGCCGTTCTGATCGCGATTCCCAAACGCTCTGATATTTTGCGTGCACAAAGCCCCTGCGCACTTAACAGCGCCACTTGACGCTCTCGCTGCGAGAGTGAATCGAAAATGACCCTAGGAGAAGGGAGTCGCCGCGCCTGCTCTAGCGCAGCCCGCTCAAGGGCTTGCGTGGCAAGCGTAATGGCCTCCAGGAGCTTGGGACCAGTGACGGGTTTCTGTAAAAAAGTTGTCGCCCCTCGTAGCATCGCAGTGACGGCCATTTCCACGTCACCGTGCCCGGTGATGAAAATGATGGGCACAGTAGCTGATTTCTCCGTGAGGAGAGCCTCTTGGACGTCTAGTCCAGAAAGGCCTTGCATCTTCACGTCAAGTAGCAAAATTCCCTCACGGTCTGGACGCTCAGAAAGCGCGTCCAAAAATGTCTCCCCTGACTCAAAAAGTTCGCTCTCATAGCCAAAGCCTCTCAAGAGAAATGCCATGGCTTGGCGAAAACTCGCATTGTCATCAACGATCCACACCATGGGTTTGGGTGGCACATGCTCCGCAGATGTAGACGCCTCATTTTCCATCTTCTCTTACTCCTCCTCTAGTCTGTAGAGTGGCAGCTCTACAAGCGCAGCCAGTCCTGTTGCTGGTAACGAAAGCGCGCTCTGTTCTTGAGCCCGCATCCATTTATTAAGTGTTTCTGCCAGTGAGGTAACACTCTGAGCGCAATCGAGTTGGTCTGATTTGGACTCAGCAAGCGCTCTCCAGTCTCGGTTTCGGATAAATCGAATGCGCCCGCCGAGCGCCTCAACACTATTTTTTGCAATAGCAAGTCCAAGTCCGAGACCTTGAGGCTTTAGGCTACTGACGGGCTCATTGAGCGCAGCAAACTCCGCTTCAGTAATATCTGGGCCGTTGTCGAGCACGGCAATCAGCGCGCTCTGCGGGCGATCCGCTGGCCTCAGTAGCAGCACCATGACACGGCTACCCCCCTCATGCCTTTCAAGGGCGGCCTCCATCGCATTCTTGATGAGGTTGAGAATCGCCATTTCCAGCTCTAACCGGTTGCAGAAGACTGAGGCAGAGCAGTCCGCCGCAAGCACCACGTTAAGCTTTACCGCCCCGATATCAAGCTTCGGGACGATTCGTTCAATATGCCCGAGTACTTCTGCAAGATCCACCACCTCCAAAGGAGCGTCCTGCTTTGCATACTGCCGAACACGCTCAACAATTGTGCTGGCGAGTCGTGCGTCCTGATGGATCTCCCCCAGTACGTGCTCAAGTTCAAGCTGAGTGAGTCGACTCGCACGACTCAAATTCAGAAGTCCCTCGGTGTAGAGTGTGATCGCCCCTAACGGCTGACGTAGTTCATGCGCTACCAAACTTGATATCTGTCCAACGGCACCTGCCTTTTGCAGTCGATCGTATTTGGCTTGCTGCTCGCTCTGCGTACGCAGTAGCGCCCTCACCTCTGCTTCCTTACGACGCACAAGTACATTAGCGCGAAGTGCGTGCCCCAAAAGCAGCACGATAAAGACTGCCGCCCCGACAAGCACCCAGCGGTACTGCGCCCAGATGCGCCTCAAGCCCCACTCTCGCAAATACTCAAAAGGACCGAGCTTGAGGTCGCGCAACAAATCGTCCACCCCTTTGAAATCAGAAGCGACTCCCCACATGAGACCATTGACACTTTTCGGCTCATTCAATAGCGCCACGGTTAGTTCACGCGACAGAGACGCTGTAATGCTCGGCGTAACCGAAAGAGTCATCGATGGATAGAGTGTGCTTGAGTGCCTGCAGGCCGTCACATCGTCGACACGCTCATTGACAATACGGACTCGAGCAACGAGCTCTGGATACTGCCGCTCAAGCTGCTCAAAGGAGCAAAGCGGCAAAAATCCTACGTCTGCGCGTCCCTCGGCAACTGCTCTCAGGATTCGGTCATTGGCAAGTGGTTCATGGTAGAAGTGTCGCTCAGAAAAAAAGTCCTCAGGATTAGGTGAAAGGGCGACGAACTCGCGCAGAGCTGTCTGATATCCACTGAAGCTCTCTGGACTATTAGCAACGAGAGAAAAAGAGCGCAGCGCGGAGAGCGGAATATTGCGCGCAATGTCATTGAGAGCTGCTTCGCCGATCACACCTTTCAGGCGATCAGCATTGGCGATAATGAGTGAACCTTCATTTTGATTGGGATCCGGTTGTTCGTCACAGACAACAGTCGCAAGGCTGCGCAAACCGTTCGTTGTATTTTTCCGATAAAAGCCCGAAGAAGAAAGAACCGCATCAACTTCATTCTGCTCGACCGCAGCTTGCAGATGCTCCTCGTCATATTCGGTAAAAACAACAGGCCGACCAAGCCGCTCGGCGGAGAACACACGCTCAAGGTGTGGTAGCAAAAGTTCCTTGTCTCCGGCAAGGTTGAAGGAGGAATAACCGACGCGCAACTCGTCTCTAGATACTTGCGCAAGGCGCGGGGGCGTACACTGCTCCCCAACTACCGCGAGCAAGCTCTGCGCTGTTGAGTCGCTTGCAACGGACACTCCGACAAAGAAGCAAGTCACACAAAGCACCACAGCCGTCACAATCCGCCGCAAACAACCGCCTCTCAGCGCCCATTCTGAGTGATCGAGCGGAAAATGAAATTTGGGTCGATTCAAGGGCTTGGTCACGGTCAGAGAGTTTCCTTGAAATAGGTCAAGCTGGAGACTCCCTTTCGATAAGGGAGCCTCCAGCATTTGGGATAGTCTATAGGTCGAAACGAATTTTCACAAGAATCCGTTCGAGCTCCCAATTAGTTAGTGAGGCAGCGAAAGCGTATAGACCACATCCTTGCCTTGCTCTTGACCCAGCATCACCAGTTTGTCGTCCACGACCGTCATCGAGTGCGCATCTGAGAGCTCTGGCATAGCGAACGCATCCACCACTTCTGCACTCTGCGCATCAACGAGCAACATCGTGTTGTACTGGCGTGAATATGCATAGAGTTTGTCCCCCAACTTGGCCATGCCTGTAACGTAGTAATCGTTGAGGTTGCGCTCAGCCTTGAGTTTTAGTGTGGGAGCCGCTTTCAGTACCCGCTCAGAACTCGGCAAGAGATCCGTTGCATCAACCGTGATCAGGATGCTCTTTTTCGTGACATTGTTGGGCGCAGTCATGAAGTAGAATGCCCCCTCTTGAGGATCGGCTGCAATCGAGAGCACGTAGGATTTTTTCGCGCGAACGGTGTTCACCACGGGACGATCTCTATACCAAGAGGTTTTCAGATTCTTTGTACTTTCGCGGAAGGTGTTCCAATCACGGAAGGAATCGATCTTCTCTGCGCGCTCAACGGCCCAAAGCGTTTTGTTCCAAGCTGTGGCGATAACCTTGCCGCCCACCCACGTTGCATCTACCGTGTGCAGAATATCGTAGCCGTTGACCTTATCGAGGACGGCTCGCGCTAGCACTTTGTCAAGCGACTTGTTCGTGAAGTAAATGCCTGCCTCATTACTGACAACCGCAAAGGATTGGGTGGAGGCGTCGTAAGTGATGCCTGCGGCATTGCCCTTGCCCATAAAGCCCGTTGCTGCAAAGGGAAGAGGACGCTTCTCGATGAGCTCGATACCGCTCTTGAGGCTCTCAATCGCTCCGTCCCCAGCATTGAGATTGAACTTGAAGTGCTTAGGTGTCGTTGCCCCCACAATATAAGCGTCATCAATTGTGTTTTTGCCAGTAAGTGAGATGGGCTTAGTCAGACGCGTCCAAACGCCTGTGGTCCAACGCTCTGGTGCAGTACTGAGATCCATCGTGAAGCGCTCAGGCTCCCCCTTTCCAGAGAAGGGCGGAATTCCGTTTTGGAAAAAAGCCTGCACACCGTTAGATGCCACCACAATCATCGATAGCACGAAAACCACTTTTGAGAAGGGACTCAGCGGTTGTGGACGATTGTCCTTCTCAACGAGTTTTGCCATTAGCACCTCATCTTTCTTGATGAAGAGCAGCACGAGTCCCATGACGAGCACCACGCACCAATAAACCACCACACCCCAAGTGTAGGTGTGCGCACCGAAAATTGCGCCGCCAAATCCCATGCCAACGTCCCAAGACCAACCGTCTAGCGAGGTGTGGCGCGACGTCATCCAAAGTCCATAGGCCGCACACGCCATCATGGCGCCAATGTACTTGAGCTTTGGACCATAAACGACCATGAAGAGCGCTAACACACCAAAAGTAACCATGCCGATACGTTCGTTCCAGCAAAGTGTGCACGGGGACTCGCCGAGGACGTAGCCAAGGTACATGTTGGCAATGCCAACCGGGATGGCCAGTACAAGTAGCGAGCAAAGCGCCATCACATGAGTGAAATTCCTGTTGTTCAAAACACGACAATCCATGGTTTCTCTCCTTGCGCTCCGTTAATACGCGCCAAATGGCAGTAGCGATGTCCAGCTACTGATGAAGTACATACCAAAGCAGATTGCCGTTGCTACAACAAAGAGCCCCCAAGCCAGTGATTCACGCTCTGGTTTCCAGAACAGCACGCCAAGCGCACCGAGATAAATAATGAGGGTGAGGAATTCCATAGAGTTGGTCTCCTTCCTAGGTCTAAGTGAAAAGTGGTCTTCCTTTCGGATTACGTCTAATAGTCTAGGGAAGAAATGCGTTAAGTAGTGGGTGATTGGGGAAAGGAGGAAGGAAGATTGGGGGGCGTACGATCTATCGGCGCGTGTTAAGCAACGGGCTGAACCTCTTTCGAACAGACCCATCGTTGGGATTTGTTACCCGCTTTGAGAGCGGCGGGTAACTTTCAAGCAAGTAGCCAAACGAGCACAGGACAAACCACGACCGCAAATACGGCCGTGCTCGTCATGATGGAAGAAACCGCAATGTCGGTCTTAAGTCCATAGAGCGCGCAGGCAAGCACGGAGTTAATCGCCGTCGGGCAAGCCGAGCAGATCACAAGCGCATTGACCATGGCCACGTCGTCGATAGTGAGACGCGCAGCCGCCCAAACCACGATGGGCACACAGATGAACTTCATCGGGATAATCACGATGGTCTTGCGCGCCTCTTTGATCGCGGCCTTGAAATTAAGCAAGAGTCCCACTGGTAAAAACGCAATCCACGCCGAGATATGCACCAGGGGTGCAAAAAGGCTCGTTAGCCACGCAGGCTGATGCACGTGCGCAGAGGAAAGAAAGATCCCAAGTAGCATCCCGAGGAGCGCCACCTGATTCCACGTAAAAAATAGCGAGACAAAGCCGCGCTTTTTCCCTGCGCTCGCACTCTTAGGAAGATGCGCATCAGCGGCTTCCGCCGCTGCGCGGTACTTCTGGCAGAGCGGGAAGTTAAAGAGAATGAGCATCACGTTTGAGAGCGTTGCAAGGATCTGCACATAGCCAAAGCCCACGGGGCCCTGCAGCAGAAAAGCGAGCACCCCACCCAAGGTACCAATGTTGCCGAGCATCCCGCTCGTGACAAGCGCGCCGCGCTCAAGGGGATCAGGGTTGCGGCGTGTTAGCCACGTCATCAACGCATAAGGTACAAACATCATGAGCAGTCCCACGACGGGGAGCATCACGAGTGAGCCGCTCATATTCAACTTCCAAAAGGAGAGAATCGAGAGCAGCGTAAACATCACGCGCACGTTGAATTTAATCACCCAGTCGATCCCAGCCTTACTGATCCACTCTCGCCTATGTAGCACGTAGCCCACCGTAATGGGCACGAGCGTATCAAGCAGAATCATGGCAAAACGCGCAGCAAAATCGTTCATGGGTTTGGGCTCAAAAGGAGGAGTGCAGCCTCGTGCGTGCAAAGAAGCAAGAGGCTAGAGCGCCCACCGCTTCCTAAACGCGACACGACAGTCTAGATTCTAGCCGAGCGCCACGAATTCCTGCGCTGATCGGCAAAAAAGCTCCGAACCCATGCTTTCTGTGCGAGCTCGTTTCGTCACTACGATCAACCACTTAGCAGTAAGCTCGTAGGAGATTTCCTGCACTTTCTTTGCAACGGCGCAGGCAAGGACGAAATAGTCGCTCTCAAGCTCCTACGCGCCGCCAATGACGCGGCAAAAACCGCTACATTGATTCTTATGACGGCGCATGAGGCGGTGCGGCCCTGGGGATGTCAGGGTGCGGCCGCCGCGCCGGCTTGCTTTAGTTGCATGAGTCCCCTCTGCTCTCTTTAGTGAGAAAAAGCGCTCCATGCACTAACGCCCCCTGCGACCCTTTGGGGAAGGTCGCACCTCACTTTTCCCTCTCCCCAGATTTCTTAACACTCAGGAGCACGGCACGCTCGGGCTGTTTGAAGCGCCCCTGCACCGTGATGAGCCCTATGAAACATTTTTATGCACCAAGGAGCCGGATGGCGCAATAAGCCAACTGGGAACAATCATGATGAAATTTCTCGAAAATGTGAGCCGCTTTTTCAGCAAGACTTTTGCCCTCTGGGTCGTCGTATTCGCCATTCTAGGCTACATTTTTCCCGAAATTTTCAAGCACATTGGACCCAGCATTCCGTACCTGCTTGGCGTAATCATGTTTGGCATGGGACTGACGCTCTCGCCCGCGGACTTCCGTGAGGTGTTCCGTCGCCCCAAGGACGTGCTGCTTGGCGTGGTAGGCCAGTACACGATCATGCCCTTTGGCGCATGGCTTGTGTGTGTGCTCTTTAATCTGCCGCCTGATATCGCTGTCGGACTGATGCTGCTCGGTTGCTGCCCAGGCGGCACCGCAAGCAACGTGGTGACGTTTTTGGCACGTGGCGACGTGGCGCTCTCGGTAACAATCACAAGCTGCACGACGATCCTCGCGCCGCTCATGACCCCGACGCTCATGTACGTGCTCGCTTCGACTTGGCTCAACATCGACCCCACCGCCATGGTGATGTCGATCGTGAAGATCATCCTTGTGCCGATCCTTGTGGGCGTGGTGCTTAACCGCTACTTCTCCCGTCAGGTCGAAAAGGTCACGGTACTGCTGCCTGCGTGCTCGACCTTTGTGATCATGCTGATCGTCTCGGCGATCGTGGCTGCCACGGGCAAGTCGCTTCTTTCCGCGGGACCCATCGTCTTTGCGGCGGTGGCCGTGCACAACGCCATCGGCATGGCCGCGGGCTACGCCCTTGCTCGCCTCACGGGCATGGACTACGCCAAAGCCAAGTGCCTCTGCTTTGAAGTGGGCATGCAAAACTCGGGCTTGGGTGTGGCGCTCTCTGGGCTGCACTTTGCTGCAAGTCCCATGACCGCTCTGCCCTCGGCGTTCGGCGCGCTCTGGCACAACATCACGGGGCCGTTGCTTGCCACGTACTTTGCCTCGCGCAAAGACGAAACCACAAAGAGCCCGCTCTTTGCTGCAGCAGAAGCCGCAAAAAGCGCCTAACACGTAAAGGTGGCGCGGGTTGCTCTAGCAGAGCCGCCCGCGTGCGGTGCTTAGAGGATGGGCGTGCCTCGTCAGCGCGGCCCATTTCCGAGAAAAGCTGCTACCCGCCTCGCTCATTTTTACCTTACTTCTCGCAGTCTCGCACTTGCGTGCGACGCCACGTCTACGGCTCACAGGCGTTGCGCGCCGCAAGCAGCTTGGATCTCGAGTGATAGGAGGGGTGAGAGCGACGAGTAGCCCCTGTGAGTACCCGTGACGCGTCGTACGCAGCGGGCAGCAGACGCCACACAAAGCATCCCACTGGCACTCACAGTAGACGAAATTTTGCAAAACGACTGTACCGCTTTTGCAGGACTGTCTCAAGCTCGAGCAAGAGACGGCTCTGCATACTCGCAGCTTCGCAAAAAGCGCGAAATTACGGGAAATTCCCGAAGGATTTAGGGAGAGCATTTTAGGCTATTTACCCTATATTTCTTTTGGTTTTGACCGCCTATAATCCAAATGAGATTCTTTGCAAAAAAAGAGAAATTGCTAAAACCAAAGATGGCGGCAGTGCCCCTAGGACAGGTTCTGACGCCCAACGAAGCGCCCTCTTTGCTGCAGCAGAATTTTTTGCCAAGCACTAACTTTTGGGGAACCCTCCCATGACTCAACAAACAAATAAGCGCTATGTGGCCATCGGGCTGATGCTCTTTGCCCTCTTTTTCGGCGCAGGCAACCTCATCTTCCCGTCTTCGATGGGGCAGGCCGCAGGCTCTAACTATGCCTGGGCATTCTTGGGCTTCTGTGTGACCGGCGTCGGCATGCCGCTGCTCGGCATTATGGCCATTGGCTACTCGGGTTCGGCGAACCTTCAAGAGGCTGCTGGTCGTGCGCATCCGCTCTACGGGCTTTTCTACACGATCGTCGTGTACCTCTCGATTGGTCCGTGCTTTGCGATTCCGCGTACGGGTACCGTTGCCTTTGAAATCGGTGTACGTCCATTTTTGGGCACGCTTGATGCGGGCATCTCGCAGGTGGTGTTCCTCGTGGTGTTCTTCCTCGTGTCGTTCTGGCTCTCTGCCAAGCCCTCGATGATCGTCGACCGCATCGGTAAGGTGCTCACCCCGTTGCTCGTCTTTGCGATTGCGTGCCTTGTGCTGCAGAGCTTCAACAACCCCTTGGGCGACCCGCAAGCGCCGACCAAGGCCTATGCCACCGCGCTCGTTGCTGCAACGCAAGGTGTGCTCGATGGCTACAACACGCTTGACCTGCTCGCTTCGCTCGTTTTCGCTACGCTCGTGACGAACTTCGTGCGCGAGGGCGGCGTCACCGACGACCGTGAAGTGTCCTCTCAGATCTACAAGACGGGGGTGATCGCCGTGGCGCTTCTCGGCATCATCTACTTCTTCATTGCGAAGATCGGTGCGGACTCGGTGGCGGCCATTGGCATGCAGGAAACTGGGGCCTCGGTGCTCGCTGAATCGGCCAAGATCCTCTTTGGCAACGCTGGTGCAATCGTCCTCTCTGTGATCGTGTTGCTTGCCTGCTTGACGACGGCGATCGGCCTCATCACGAGCTGCGCGGGTTACTTCCTCACGCTCACCGGTAAGCTCAACTACATCACTTGGTGCGTGATCTTTACGGTGGTTTCGTTCCTGATCGCCCTCTTCGGCCTCAAGACCATCATCGTGAACACCATCCCAGTGTTGATGTTCAGCTACCCGCTCGCCATCATCCTCGTGGTGCTGCTCTTTACGCATAACCTCTTCGGTGGACGTCAGTGCGTCTACGCTTGGACGACGGCTTTCACCTTCGTGGTGGCCTTCATCCAGGGGCTTGAAACGGCCTCGATCAATCTCGGTAGCTTCGGTGAGATGCTTCACGCCAACGTCCCGTTCTGGGCCTCTGGCCTCGGCTGGATCAGCTTTGCGGTCGTGGGCTACATCGTTGGTCTCATCTGGAAAGCAGTGGTGCCAGCGAAGGCTTAATGAGCAGCTCGTAACCGAGCGCTGATTCCACTCTGCGCCGCTCTCGTATCAAAGGTATCGGGAGCGGCGTTTTTCATGTGTACACTTGATCCTATGCCCCTTAGGCCTTCATTCTTCCGATCTCAGCACCGCTTTCACGAGCGGGAGGAACCTCCTATGAAAAAGACTTTCATCGCGCTGGCAACGCTTGCTGCAGCGGGTGCGTCTGCCGCAGCTAACGTCAGCCTCTATGGTGCCGCGGACTTGGCGCTCGTCTATCAAAACACAAAGTACACAGCCGAAGCTGATTCTCCCGAAATATTCAGAAGTGTTCGACAAAGCAGCCTTGGTCTTGAAAGTGGCAACTTCAACCCGTCGAAGTTCGGCCTCAAAGGTCAAGAGGATCTCGGCAATGGCTGGGCCGTCCGCTTCAAGCTCGAAAACGGCTTCAATGCAGATACAGGTACGCTCAAAAGCAGTGGACGTATTTTTGACCGTGAAGCTAGCCTCACGCTTCTCGGACCCATTGGCGAAATCTCAGTGGGACGCATGGGTGCACTTTCCTCAACGGCGGGTACCTACGATATCTTTGGTGCACGCGCTGATGCGTTTGATGGCGGCTGGGGCATTTTTGGCGGTGGCTATTGGAACGAAACCGACCGCTACAACAACATGCTCACCTACGCCACACCCGAAGTCAGCGGTGCACGCCTCTACGCCCAATACAGCTTCAATACCGATGACCAAGAAGTGCCTGGGGCGCGCAACAATAACCGCTACTGGGGTGTGGGTGCTACATACGATCGCGGTCCACTTAGCCTCGTGGCCGTCATAGACTCCATCCGACGCCAAAATGATCCCAACGTCGATCACGATGCCATCGACAGCTATACGCTCAGCCTTGGCGGCAATGTCGACTTCGGTGGCGTTCGTGCTTTCTTGGGCGCGCAGTTTGGTCGACATGCCTCTGCAATGGCAAGCAACAGCCGTACCCGCTTTTTTAGTGATGCTTCAATTGCAGCCTCAGAGGATACTACTGAATTCATGAATTCAGTCCAACCATTCAACCTCAAGGCTCATGTGCTCCATGCAGGTCTTTCGGCTGATCTTCCCGTGGGAACACTGACAGGCGCACTATTCTATGGCAAAACACATGGCCCAGTAGAAAGGCCAGAGGATTCAAGTGGGGCTAAATACTCCATCAAATCGAAGTATGCTGGCGCCACCGCTGTTTACAGCTTACCGCTAAGCAAGCGCACCACACTCTATACCGGTCTGCAACTCTCAGAGTATCAAGGAACTTGGACAATCTCGAGAAATCTCCGAACGGGTCATCGGCGTATCAAGACAACAGAATTTGTGGCGGGCCTTGGTCTGAGTCACACCTTCTAGTAGCGCATCATCAGCCTCGCAGATCAGAACCCGAGCCAACACTCGGGTTCTCGCTTTTGGGTGCGCCCGCACCAAGATTGCTCGATCACGGCTAAAGCGTATTTGTCTGTATGCCTCCTATCGTGGGGAGCCCACGAAAAAATTGGCATTGCCTCACATTCATGACTACTTTTTTATGTGGGAAATGCGCTACTCCCAGCCGATGGGGTCCCAGACTTCTCTATGACGTCCCCTCTGCATCTGTCATTTCGTTTTTTCAGTTCGCTTTCCCCCTCTAGGCAACAATCCTACCCTCGGGCGTACACGAAGCTCCTACGCTTAGTTTCAGCTAATGTCCGCAATTACTGTGGTGTCTACTGAGGAGTCATTTGCTTAAGAGTGGTAACTAGCAAAACGGCCCAATCTCTCATCCTACGAGAAAATTGAGCCGTCTTAAGTGGAGGCGATGGTTATGCAGTTCAATCAAAATAACCACCTCTCTGCGAGTATTTTAGCTGTTGCGTGCTAAGGCAAGTCTTCTGATTAAGATTCTTGTCTTTGTCGTGCTGATGCTAATTTGCTAAGCTTTTACTCCATCATAACCCAGTACAGAGCTAGACCCATGAACAGCCTCCACATTGGTATCTTTCCATTATTACGCGGTGAGGCAAGTCAGATTCTTGTCTTTCGTCGCGCTCATGCAATCTGCTAAGCAGATGCCTCGCGGCCGCTCAGGCAGGGTGGCAGCGCGGTCTCTGGGATTTTCTGCTATGTACCGCCCAGTTATCCCGCGCGTGCTCTTGCGACTTTTGGCACCTCGCCATTGATGAGACGCCCTTTGCTTGCAGAAGTGCTCCTTCGCTTTGCGAGAATTGATGCTCTCTAGATCGGCGTCATTGGCTTGTGCGGATGCTATGCCGAACGTCAAACATAACGTTTAGGCTCTAGAGTCCGCTCTCCACTTCCTCCTGGAGCCCCTTGAAGAGAGTGTCTGCAGGCAATCCTTCGGCAACGCAATTATCTTCTTTTTGCGAACTTAATCGCCTCTAGCAGTAGGTCTATCTTCAGTTGGGTTGCTCGTAGCTCAGCCTTGAGCTCCTTATTCTCGCTAGCGATCTGTTCAAACTGCTCGAGCATCGCGTTCATCTTTGCGACATCAAACCGTTCGCCCTCTGCAAAGCGCTGAAACTGCAGGAACTGCTCATTTTGGTGAAACTCAGGCTTACGCTGTGTAGGCTGACTATCAGCCTCTTCCTTTGAATCTAGTGCTTTGTGTGCCTTATTCATCCGTCAACGTATGGGTAGGTCAGGAATTTTACTACAGAGTTTTCCACGGTCGTAGAGTGTCAAGCGACAAAAGTTTTGCCCCCCCTCTAGAGGCTAGGCGTCAAAAATCAAGTCGTCATCTACCATCAACAGTGCACGTGAAGCTGTTCATGTCAGATAATAGACGGGTATCCCGCCTATTTTCTTACCAACACCATGGACAAGAAGACCCTAAAAAAATACCGCATTGGTGAATTTGCCCACTACCTCGGGGTGACTGCTGACTTTTTGAAGCACTACGAAGAGCACGGACTCCTTGAAGTAGAACAAACCGAGAGCGGCTACCGCTACTACAGCTTTGAGCAGAGCGCCCGTGTCCTTGAGTACATGCGACTCAAAAACTATGGCGTGGGCGTCAAGGAGATGCTCGAACTCACGGCGCTGGATGCGGAAT
The DNA here is from genome assembly GCA_902463725.1 of uncultured Sutterella sp. Taxonomy (GTDB): domain Bacteria; phylum Pseudomonadota; class Gammaproteobacteria; order Burkholderiales; family Burkholderiaceae_F; genus Sutterella. Next base: position 12,857 of record CABQGK010000018.1, read on the forward strand.
CGGCCGTCGCCGCGCTCGACAATAAGGTCGAGGAACTCAAGGCCAACATCGCTCGCATGCAAAGCTTAGTGGATGCGCACGAGCGACTTCATCAGTGGTACGCAGAGCGCAAAGAGCACCCCGTTGATTGGGAGGTTCGAAACGTCGAGCCGCACTATTTCCTGAGGCACACGAAGGAGGATGAGTTCCTGGCCGACGAAAACATCTATGAAATTCTCCGCAGTTGGAGCGCTTGGATGCCGCTCACGAAAAGTGCCATGCTCATTAAGCAACCTTCAGCGGGACTTCCGAAAGACCTCTATTGGGGGTTAGCTATTCCCGCCTCCCTCCTAGAAAAGCACCGACTTCCTATCAACGACGCAGTCGAGCGCATGATCTTCAATAAGGCACTGGTCTTTAACTTTACCAATCTCACCGAGAGTTTCACCGCGCGCAAAATTGTTGCGGGAGAGCATCCCGCGTTTGATGTGCTTGCCTCGCTTAAGCTCAGGCCTGCTGGCGACATGCTGCTCGTGCGCGAGTTGCGCTTGGGCGATAAAACTCGCGTTCATTGCGATGTCGGTCGCTTTATCATCCCTGTGGCGCAAGCCGAATAAAAAGAGGTGCACCGCTTTTTTTAGAGAGGTGCACCAAGGAGACTCTAGGCTGTTTTAGGCCCGCCAGGATCGGCCTTCTTCTCTGAAATGACCCGCTCAGAGATTAGAACTTGTGCGTGACACCAAGCAAGAATTCACGCACGTTTTCCTGTGCAGCTGGGTGAGCAGCTTCATAGGCAGAGGAGTAGCTGGAGTTGATCCAACCAAAGCCCGTGTAGATCGAGGTACGCTTGCTGAGCGGATAGACGTAACCCGCAGCCGCCTGCCAGGTCTTCATGGTCTGCTCGGAGAGTTCCGCGCCCTTGAAGTCGGCGTAACCCAAAGAGAGCTTCACCTTACCCGAGAAGGCTGGAATTTCTGATCCGAGAATCAGGCCCCATCCATCGACACCAGAGGGAATGCCGAAGACGGTAACCTTCGCCGCAGCGGCGTAGCTCTGGAAGTACTGGCCGTAGGCGTAGAACTTAGCAAAGCCCGCGTCATAGCTCGTGGCGAGGTTGTAGCTGATGGAGTCATCTAGCTTCTTGGCATCGGCTGCGGGCTGCGCCTGATTGATCTCTTCAATACCAGCAACCACCATGAAGCGGTCGTTCTTATAGCGCAGAGCACCAGCAGCCATACGTTCCACCGAAGACTTGCCTTCCGTCGCCGTGCCGCTGAACTTCGTGACGTCAGTGCCAAACGAATACTGCAAGCTCGCATCAAAGCCGCCAAACTTCGGCGTCGTATACGCAATGGCATTGTCCACAAACGCATAGCCCAAGCCCATCAGTTGCAGCGTACCGCCTACATCACCCCAGTCGCAGGAGAACGGGTTAACGTCAATGCCAAAGCGCGCATACGGCCCATTGCCACCCACAATCGGGCCCATACGACCCACGGAGAGCAAGCCAAACTGTTCGCCTTCGACAAAGAGTCGCGCGTCACGGCCAAACATACGGCCGTCGTTAGCGAGCGTACCCGTATCCGCATTAAAACCGTTTTCAAGTGAGAAGCCCACTTTCAAGCCGCCGCCAATATCTTCGCTACCACGAATGCCCCAGCGGGAGCTGTTCTGCTGACCGCTCTTAAGCGCTAACGTCGTATCGCTCGACTTGCTCACATACGTGCGGTTAGCTACCGACATCGCCATATCGACGATACCGTAGAGTTCCACATTGGCCGCCGCAGCAGCCCCGCTCATGGCCGCAAGCACAGCCACTGCACAGAGGTTCTTTTTCATCATCATGATGCCTTTTGGTCGAATCTGAGCGGGTGCGCGGGAGAGGGGTCGGTATGTGTATCCCGAAAAACCGCCCCTCCCCGTTTACCCACTCTAGGAGGGTTGAGTGTGTTATCTGGAATTTTTGGCTTTTTTGTTATTAGGCCTTCTTAGCGAGCGCCAAGCCCACCAAGCGTCCGAACGTCACCGTACGGCCGCAAGCCATACCAGTTGCAAGGTTCGGGTACTCGTTGGCAAAGTAGCCGCCCGAGTCGTTACCAATGACATAGAGCCCAGCGATGGGGTTGCCCTCGGTGTCGATGGCGTTCATCTCGGTATTGATCTGAATGCCATCCATCGTGCAGAGCATCCAGCCTGTGTTCTTGGCGCCATAGAAGGGCGCCGTGTCCACCGGCGAGAGACGGTGCTTTTCTTTACCGTAGTCGACGTCTTCGCCCTTACGGAAGAGTTCGTTATTGCGAGCCACCGTGCGCTTGAGTTCTTCGGGCGGAAGTCCCAGCTTCTCTGCGAGCTCTTCGATCGTGTTGGCCTGCATCACAAAGCCACGCTCGATGAGCTTCGGAAGCATCTTTTCTTTGATTTCGGACCAGAGATGGTTCGGTTCCGCCCCGTTTTCAAACGGGAAGAGTCGCGAGCAGCCATGCATCTTGAAGCGTTCAGCCCACTTTGGCCAGTTGCTATCAAAGATCGAGTAGTGCGCGTGGCCCTTCTGATACTCGTCGGCGTGCAGAATGTTTTCGTAGGTGCCGCTTTCATTCATGAAGCGCTTGCCGTCCTTGTTGACCTTAAGCCACGGCTGAGAGCCCATCCAGAAAAAGCCAGTCTTGCCGTTTTTGATCGTATCCAAGCCAGGATTCTGGTCAGGGCGCAACGCGCAACGGTCAAACATCATCATCGAGTGGGTTTCATCCATCTTGGCACCCGCCCAGAGGCAAGCACGAATGCCGTCACCCAACGCGCCCGGCATCGCTGCAGAGCTCCCAACGATGCGCAAATTCCAAGGCTGCAACGCCTCCAGCATCTTGTAGTTGCGAGCGTAACCACCCGTGGCAATCACCACGCCCTTCTTGGCGTTGTAGCGCACATAAGCGCCATCAGGGTTTGTCGCAATAATGCCCGTCACACGGCCATCCTTCTTTTCCAACTTCACCATCTTTGTGTTGAAGTCAAAGCGAGCGCCCTGCTTGACAGCGTAGTCAAGCAAAATCTTGTTCAGCGAGAGCGCATCCTTGCCATGCGGGAGCTTCGGCGAGTGACCCGTCGCGAAGTGCTTGTAGCGCGTGCTATCTCCTTTGTCACCACTTTCGTGCCAAAGTTCAATACCACGCTCTGCGCAGCGATCGCCCAGCCAGTCAATCACAGCACCGCTCTTGTCGGCCCAAAGCTTGACGAGATCCTGCTGGATATGGCCACCCGCATAGGTCGTTGCCATCGCGATGAACTCAAACTTGTCAATCTTCGTGCCCCACTTTTTCTGGTAGCGGCTGTCGATCGCACCCAAGTCTTCACGGATACCCGTGCCCACAGGAAAACGGTCAATACCAATGACCTTACCGCCTGCCTCGGCAGCAGAGGCCACCGCAAACATACCACCCGTGCCACAGCCCACCACGAGAATGTCGGTGTCAATCGTCTTGACGATATCCTTTTCAGCAATCTCAGGCGCTTTGCCGAGCCAATCACCGTCGTCCTTATCTTCCGCTTTGGTGATCACTTCAACGGGAATTTCTCCTCGAGCCTGCGCAATGCACTTCGCAGCCGCCTGATGTACGGCACGAGAGGTAATCGAGGCACCCGAGACGGCATCAATCTCAGCGCTTTGTGCAGCAAGCAACTCACGCTTGAGCGTTTCGGCTGCGGCCTGACCAATCGACGGTGTTTCATGCGAGACGTCCAACACCACATCGGTGATCTTGTCCGTATCAAACGTCATCGTGACAATCACGTCACCAATACCAGCCGCCTTGGCTGAATACGTACCAGGCTTATAGAGCCCAGCTGGGGCCGCATGCGTGACACCCACCGCAGCGATCGAAGCTCCACTCACAAGGCTCGTGCGCAAAAAGGCACGACGCGAGAGTTCCTTTGTCATTTCTTTGTGTTCCTCAAACGATTGTTCCGAAACCTTTCCGTTCTTCTAAACGGCAGAGCTAACTTTAGGACTGCGTGTTGCTCAGAGGTCAAGTACCAAAAAGACGGGATTTAGTACCTAGGGTTTTCCCTGAAAAAGAAGGGTTTACCCTAGTAGGGAAAAGACTTATTGCCACTAAGAAAATGACCAAAATAACTACATCTTTCGATAGGTACCTTGACAGAAGTAGTACGCCCAAAGGCTTGATAGTGCGGCGTTTTCAGGAAATTGCTGCCCGCAGAGAGTTGCTCAAAATTGCCCCATTTTTTACAACTTGGGTGTGGGACATAGGTTTTCGCGCTCAGTTTTCGGCGCCGCGCACGCATAGAGCCGCTATGGTAGGATTTCACCCGAGAGCTTTCACTGCTGGGAGTTCTCACGCGGCACTTTGGTACCGCGACTGGCTCAATGGCCTGACGTGCATGCATGTCAGGCCTCTTTTTATGCGCAAAAAAACGCCCCTTGGGGCGTAGTCGAGCGGTTGAGAAGCGATGGTGGGTTGCAGAGAAAAGAGAGAGCCTCCAAGACCGGCGCTCCGATGATATCGGTGCACGGTCTTGGTGGGGAGAGAAAGTGCAAAAGCCCATAGACCCACTTTCGCACTCAGATAGAGCCGCCTGCCCGGGATTTCCCCTTCCCGGGCAGGAGCCCTTCTCTCTTCATTTGAGATCCTCGGGACAACGAGCTGGTGAAGCAAACCCGAAGACCTCTGCAACCAAACGTAGCTTTTGGTGGGCTACGCTCAGATGTAACCCCTCACCATACGGATGGCATTAGATGGCAAGGAGTCGCACATTACCCCCTTGGTCAAAGAGGCAATTGGTGTTGCAGCCTTCGCGTCCAACGTTGACGCCCACGCTGCACGTGCGAGTGTTGTTGATGGGTTTGCACACATGACGCTCGAAAGCGGCACGTATACCCGCTAGAACGCCCCCTTGCGGGGGCGTCTCAATATTTAAGAGCAACTCGCACAAAACACAAAATAGTCAGAATCCTAACTATTGATGGCATTATAACAGAAGGCTACACTCTGATCCGCACCAGGGCGCTCAGATATAAAAAATATGTAAAATCTTTACTTCCCCTTCGCTTAAAGATTTATTATAAATAGTTGATATATAAGCATTTTTTATCACTTACCCCTGCCAGAACAAGAGATAGTTCCAGTCTAGAAAATATATGTAACAAAATGTATTTTGTTTTATTTCTGCACTAGTATATTTAGATATTTTTTGATTACTTCGATGAAATAATTTAAATATATGTGTAAACACTTTTGAGAGAATTTAATAATCAGAAAAAAGAACCACAAAGCGTGGATCTATTCCATTGACCACGGAGAGTAAGCAAGAGCCGAGATAGTAAAGAATGCGAGAAGAAGTATTTGTGCAGAGTTCGTGTATTGTCGCCCTGAGTAAGCGCAGAAAGATAAAGTTTAGGAGGGGCCGATTTGAGTCAAATCGCGACACGTGCATTTACGGCGTGTGCGACGCGACTTGGCACCGCTTACGCTGTGAAAGTGAAAAGATAAGTGGATATGGTTATGTCGGAAGGTGCGCTTTAGGCTAACCGTCCGAAGCGCGCAGTGCGGCTTCGGACGGGACCTTTCTCTCTAAACGTGTGCCACCTAGTGAGGGCGGCGGAGGAAAGCGTGGCGAAGCGCTTCTGAGAAACTCTAGAAGCTTGAGCACACGCTCACTTGCACGGTGCGCTAGCGCGCAAACCGCGGGTCCGAACGTCGGGTCAGACGTTCGAGGTGTTGGGCTTATCGCTCAGCACGATGTGAACGCTCCGCCCGACGTTTCCCCTGGCCGGGCGGAGGTTCTCTCTCTAAGGAAGGAAGCTCTTGGGAGCTTCTAGACTGCGGCCCTAAGAGGCATTAAGGGGCTCGCAGTCTATGCGCTTCGCCCTCTCTAACGAAGCGGCTTCGTGTCTCCGGCTGCAGAACGCCACCCGGACGGCACTCGGTGTTGTGAGGCGTTTTCACGCGACACAGAAATCAGACAGTCAGCTATCATGTTTGTTGGGAACGCTCCGCCCGACGTTTCCCCATGCCGGGCGGAGGTTCTCTCTCTAAGGTGGGACGTGTTTGCGTCCCGAGACCACAGCAAGGCGTTTAGTGACGACGTCCAGCCTCTGATCCCGTCACCCAGTCGCAAGCTGAAGCAAAGGTTGCTACGACCGAGTCGGTCAGACGTTGGTCTATTGTCTGACCCTCTTTTTGGGACTACCACTAAAAACTTCAGCAATCCCGTGTGTACCTTGCAGCAATCCCCACTGCCATGGTACACGCGTGTTTATGAACAGCAAATTTCTCCAATTTGTGCATGAAACACGCTTCAAGTTTCTGCCTTCATCCACTCTGTGGCGCGATGCCGCAAAGCGGGTTCCCCAGAAGACAGACACTCTCAGCCTCAACGCTGCAAAGCCGATTTCGTGGCATAGTGACTTACCAAAAGGCAACTCAGCAGCAGAGGTCTGCTCTGTGCGGATGCGGCGCAGCCGCTGCTCGCCCCATCCCTATTTCAACTTTTTTGCCGTGCTCGCCTGCGCGCGCTGTTTTGCAGGAGGCTCCACCCGATGCCGACACGCTGACAAGAGGCGGAGTCTCCCTAACCGGAGCGCTACTACCGAACGAGTGCACCGACCGATGCCCCCAAACGCGCAATGGCTGCAGGAGAGCGCTCAGCAACGAGTCTGAGGTGCGTCACCTCTAGAGCTCGCGCTTTTTTCACGAGAAGGATGCCATCAACCGCGGCTCGCCGAGCCGCTGCTTCCTGACCCCTAGCACTCGGCATTTCCTCTGGCTTTGTGCAGGCCTTCATCGTTGTCTCCTTTGCCACAAGGGCGTGTTCGGTGCAACACGTGCATGCTGCGTCACGTTGACGATGAAAAATGCTTGGAAGGAGTCTTGGTGAGGGTGTGGGTGAGGGGCTGCGCACGCTCTGAGGTCACAGCAACGCATACGCGTCACAGTAGTTTTACTCTCAAGCGCGTGGCACTTACTCACGGTGGTTGGTCATGCACTCGCCAAAAAGACAGCATCCAAATTTTCAAGGAGCGCTTTGTTATTGACGGCGTTATGCATCAGGGCAGAAAGCCCCAAGCGGTATTGCACGCACAAGGGAGCAATGAGTCAAATGACTTTACTCAAAAGGGATGTGCAGTGCGCCTTCAAACGAAAGCAATTCCTCTAAATCTTCTGATCGTCAAAAAGTTGAAATATCAACTTTTATGCGAGTATACCAGCGCCCACGAACAGTCACGATGAAAATATTATGTAATACGTCATCTTATTTTAGAATTTTTTATATTCGCTAATTATCAATTCATACATTTCTTTAAAAACAATGATGTATGATAAGTGAACGCGTATTCATTTTTATACGTATTAGTAACAAATTATTTCCTAGCATTGACTAACTGACAAAATGCCTGAGTTAGTAATTCTAAAATGTTTTTAAATTTTTTCTAGCACCTTAAAAATAAAGATGCTTATATGTCCGTGCACCATAGGTCATTGCCCTCAAAAAATCTATATTCATTACTATTAATAATGGATTTTTAGCGACTGTGTATCAGTCGTTTTATCGAATTAACGTTTACACTTAGGTACTTTTGATGAGCACTTTTGAACAGCGGTTCAGTCTCTTGCTTGGTGCTGAATTTGATGACACGTAATTTAAGAATTCGCGCGGTTAACAACCATTTAACACCCCCTGCTACTCATCCAAACGCCCTATGGGAGTAGCGTTTACGCGCGATCGCACCCCGTACAAAGTGCTCAGCTAACGTCAACTCACCCAAGTCAATTGGCAGAGTGCGACCTTAGAGCTCGTTTCGCGCCGAGCGCCATCTGCGCTCACGCGCCAAAGCAAATCGCCCAGCACTTTAGGCTGGGCGATTTGCGTGAGGCTAGTGGCTCGGCGCATGGGGCTCGCGTCTGCTGCGAGGCCCCGCGCGCCAAGCAACGGGTTTAGCGCTCGGTACTCACGAGGCTACCATCGTCGTTACGCTCACTGAGCTCACGCTCATTGAGGCTTGAGAGGTTCGCGCTATTGAGCGAAACGAGCCACGAGAGATCCTCGTCCTGCGTGGTTTCAGCGTTGTTGTTACGCAGGTCACGGATCATAGGCTCCGCTGCAGTGGGCAGGCCATTGACGAGCGGGCTGCTCGTACGGGTGGCACTACCCTCTTCTTCGCCCTCTTCACCGCTCGTGCTAGCACCTTCAGGCGCAGCCGCCTCGGTCGCACTCACGATGCTCGCCACGGGATCCTCGGCAACGTCAGCTTGTGCAGCAAGCTCAGCCACACTCGGCAGAGCCGGTGTGTTGACCGCCACACTGCCCGTCGCACTGCGTTCAGCTACGCCCGCAGCAGGTGCATCGGAGCGTGCGTTCAAGAAGAAGTACGACGACGTGGGTGTGGTGATCTCGTGCGTATCAGGAAGCACAGCCGCAGCCCGATCTCGATCCGCGTACGCCAAGCGGGTTTCGCTCGCGTTAATGAAGGGCAAATTGCCGATTGGCAATGCACTTGCCGAGAGATCCGCCAGATTGTCAATATTGACTTCTGGCGTGAACGCGTATCCGAGACGTGCCAGACCGACCTTGTTCACATCGCTCGTAAACGAGCCGCGACCAATCACCGAGCCGCCCGTACCGACCACGTAGTACTGGGTATTGGCGCTATGCGCGCGCGTACCCACGATATCACCGTTGCCGTTATAGACGAGTGAGGTATCCGCGCTCTCGAGCGTACCAAACGTGACGCGCGCATCGCTCCCATCTCGCGCCTGGCGGTAGACGTTAATCTTGCCGCCATCTGCCGTGAGGCTACCGATATCAACGCCACCCGTGTTGGTGCTCACCGAGACCGAAGAGCCAGTCACAGCGCCGCTCATACGCACGCCGCTCTCACGCTGCGAGCCCATGGCTGCGTCGTAGAGCGACGTGGTGAGGGTCACCTCACCCGTTGCACTCACCGAGCCGCCCGAGATCGCCCCAGCGTGAACGAGTACCGCATCGGCTCCGCTCACATTGTTCGTGAGCGAGACGCCGTTGCGCTGCGCCTGCACAGAGAGTTCACCGTTGACCACGCCCCCCGTCTCGTTGTTGATCGCCACGGCCGTATTGCTACGGTCCGCAAGACCAATCGCGATGCTATCCGCAGCGTTGATAGAGAGGCGCGAGAACGCGTTACCAGCGCTCTGCGCGTCAGCATAGGCGTCGATCTTCACAGCGCCGCCCGAATGGATATCCAGGCTATTGCCGCGCAGACCAGTCTCACCGCTGCCCTCCGTTTGCGTCACGTCACCCGCAGCGCTGATGCGCACGGCAGCGACATTAGCACGCGCATCCGCATCACCCACCACGACATTACCGTCAAGCGTGACGTCACCGCTGCGTGCGCTCATATCCAGCGCCTTGGCAAGCATCGCCACCGTACCCGTTGCCGAGACGGACTGATCGGACTCAAGCGCCATGGCGTTATCAGCTTGCATCGCCACGCCGTCCTGGATCGCAAGGTTCTTGACCGCGAGAGACATATCGTGCTCGGAGCTCAGGCTTGCGCCTTCACCCACCGTGAGTGCCGTATCCGTGAAGGCAAGCGCGATGTCAGCACCCGCTCCAGTGCTCGAGAGCTGCGAGTGCGCCGTAATGGCTTCACCCTCAAGCTTCGCGGCACTCATCGAGATACCGCCATTAGCACCAGCGCCAGTGGTGGTAATCGCAATGGGTTGGTTACCGACATCAATGGTGTTGCCCGCCGTAAGGACGAGTTTTTCCATCGTGGGCAGCGGATCCGTCTTGTCCGCATCAAAGACGCCCTGCGCATTGAGGTTTTTGCCCGCTTGCGCAGTCACAACACCGACGTTACCCAACACAGTCGTGCCCTGCATGTCGACGTTACCCGTCGTGGCCTTCATCGTGAGGTGACCCGCTTCATGCTCAGAGCCAAGCGTGACCGTCATACCCGAGGCAGCGAGGTCACCTTGGGTAACAACACGAAGCACTTCTTCAGCCGTCACAGCAAGATTCGAGATCTTGAGGTCACGGCCAGCCGTCGTTTCAACGTAACGTCCCGCCACGCCAGTGGAGCCTACCAGGTCGAGGTCCTCATCGATAGCATTCATCGAGAAGCCGCCACCCGTCACCGAGTACGTGACGCTCTGCGAGATCACGCTCTTCTGAGCGGTGGCATGAACGCCACCCGCCGTGCTCACGTGCGAGTTCGAGAGCGACACGTCACCACCTTGAGCCGTAAAGCTCATTGCGGGGTCATGCGCGCCTAACGGTGCCGACGTGGTGCTCAACGTCGCCTGCTGCGCGTCGATCGAGCGATCAGCCGTCACAGCCAGTGTGCCGCTTGTGAGCTCAACGCCGCTCAAGAGCACATCCGCCGTCGGCGTAGCCACCGTGCTGTCAGCCGCAGCTTTGAGCACCGTCGCACCCGTCACCGTAGCGTGTGCACCCGTGAGATCCACCGTGTCCGTTTCACTCAACGCAGTGAGCGACGTCGCGGCAATGCGTGCCTCCTGAATATCCACGCCAGTCTTGGCTTCAAGCGCCGTGGCCTTACCGTTCACAACCTTGAGACCCTCGGCGGCAATATCCGCAGCGGTGCTCTTGATCGTGGCGGCAGCGCCCTGGATCTCTGCGTTCGTCGCAGTCAGCGTGCCATGAGCCTCGGCTTCAAGCGTTGCAGCCTTAATGAGCGTGCCAGTGCCCGACATGTCCACGGTGCTATCCGTCGACTTCACAGTGCTCTTGCCCGCCGTGGTGGTGAGCTTGACGTTTTGAGCCGACACAGCACCCACGCCGATGAGCTCGGCGTTCGCGGCGGTAATCGCCGCACCCGTGGCCGTCACGCTACCCGCACCAGAGAGACTGGTGTCAGCCGTGGTGCTCGCAACGAGGTTTTCCGCCGTCAAAGCGCCAGCTGCACCACGTGCGTCCACATCGAGCGACGTAGCCGCAATATTGGCACTATCAAGCGCCACGCTCGTGGCAGCGTCAATGGCCGTGGTCTTACCATTCACAACCTTGAGGCCCGTGGCTGCAATATCCGCAGCGGTGCTCTTGAGCGTCGCAGCAGCGCCCTCGATTTGTGCGTTCGTCGCAGTCAGCTTTCCATGCGCCAGCGCTTCAAGCTCGGCAGCCTTCACGAGCGTCTCAGCGCCCGACATATCGACGGTGCTATCCGTCGACTTCACAGTGCTCTTGCCCGCCGTGGTGGTGAGCTTGACGTTTTGAGCCGACACAGCACCTGCGCCAGTGAGTTTGGCGTTCGCGGCGGTAATCGCCGCACCCGTAGCATTGATGCCATCGCCTGAGCTCAACGTCGTATCACCCGTGGTGTTCGAGGAGAGCCCAGCTGCGCTAATG
>CABQGK010000019.1 GCA_902463725.1 uncultured Sutterella sp.
CATGGAGCAGCTCAATGACATCACTAACTTTGGCTCAGCAGTACGTGGGGTCACTAGCTTTGTCGTTGATGAGCTCTGGACGCAAGACACACCAGCAGGGCGAATGACCCTGAAAAACAAGCTCTACCTATTTAAAAACCCCGCTCGCGCGACCGAAGAAGAACTCGAACATCTCCGCTGTGCTCAGGCTGTACTCGAGTTCCGCAATTACGAAACGGACGTGCGTCGAGGGAAAATCCCCCGAAACAGCAAACAGCCAGAGAAGCCCCACGAAAACATCCTCAAAAAGTACACAAGGATTCTCTACGAAAACCGTCGCGCCCAAATGGACGAAAATGTGTGGACTATCCAAAGTGATCGACTAAAAGTGCTATCTGAGTTTGCTGGTTGCTTTGCTCTACGCAGCAATCTAGCAATGGATCGATGGGAGGCATTGGATCGCTACAGCGAACGCAACATCATCGAACAGGGCTTTAGAAAGCTCAAAGACGATTGCCGTGGGGAAACTCTGAACATCACGGGGTCTGGCTATAAGGGCAAGCTTTTCTTGCTCACCCTAGGGCAATCGCTATTGATGGCTATGCGTTACTCGGTTCGCAAAAACGAAGCGCTGAAAAAGGGAAAGCTTGAGAAGAACTCCCTGAGATTGGCATTGGCCACGCTGAAATTAGTTGAGGCCCGTGTTCAACGAGCCTCACTTGGTTATAAGGTCAAGACATTGACCAAAGAGCAAAAGGATATTTTTGCTCTGCTAGAGGTCACTCCCCCTCCAAGATTCATCTACCGATTTAGAAACTAGAGGGGGCGAGAGCTTGAGTTACCTCTGCTTAGGGCTTTGTTTTGGTCGATGGTAACGGGACTTAGTCTCGTTCACGCAACCAAACCATCAGAATGGCTTCAAGAATTTTTTCGTTGCTCGCCTCGGGATCGTCATCAAACTCATCGAGCGCACAAATCATCGCGTGAAGCTGTACAAACGACAATGTGAGCGGGTCGAGCTCTGGATTCTGATCATAGAGCGCCTCACCAATAGCTTGGGCATCTGTCCATTTCATTACGACTCTTCCTTAGCATGGTTACGGGAGTACTTGGGGATTTCCACGGTAATGTCCGCCTCACCAACACGTGTCTGACACGAAAGTCGAGAGAGCACCCCACTGCCCCAAGCGGCATCGAGGTGATCGAGTTCATCATCATCGGGCTCATTCAGCGTATCAAAGCCCTCGCGGATGATCACATGGCAGGTTGAGCAAGCACACGAAAATTCGCAAGCGTGCTCGATTTTGACACCGTGCGCAAGTAGAGCCTTGGCAAGATGAGCCCCCGGCTCCACCTCAAATTCACAACCTTCGGGGCACAAGGTTTCGTGGGGCAAAACTTTTACTTTAGGCATAACAAGTCCTCACAACAATTGGGTTTGATTGATTTAGTGTTCTTTTTGCTCAGGCGCTGGTTCAGCATCGAAGACATGATCGTCGACGCTCATTCCAGAAAGCGCACGGCGAATGGAGCGATCCATTCGACGCGCTGCGAACTCTTCCGTCCCTTTGCTCAGCACGTCAATGGCCGCTTTAATGGCCGCAGTATCTTCACTACTCACAAGCTTTTCGAGTGCTTGCACCCAAGCGTCAATCTCAGCGCGTTCCTGCGCAGAGAGCAAATCCGCATCAGAGGCTAAAGCCGAGTGCGTTGACTCGAGCAGACGCCGTGCTTCGACCTGTTGCTCGCGCAATTCACGCGCAAGCATGTCTTCTTCGGCACGGCCATTACCATCTTGCAACATACGAATGATGTCTTCATCGGAGAGACCGTAGCTAGGCTTGACCTGAATCGACGCTTCGACCCCTGTCGTAACCTCACGCGCTGTCACACTCAAAAGGCCGTCAGCATCCACTTGGAACGTCACCCGAATGCGAGCAGCCCCGGCAGGCATAGGCGGAATGCCACGCAACTCAAAGCGAGCGAGCGATCGACAAGCTGAGACCACTTCGCGCTCACCCTGTAGCACATGGATCGCCATCGCAGTCTGACCATCCTTAAAGGTCGTGAAATCCTGCGCACGCGCCACAGGGATGGCACTATTGCGTGGAATCACTTTCTCCACCAGCCCACCCATGGTTTCTAGACCAAGGGAAAGCGGGGTAACATCGAGCAGCAACCAGTCGTCGCCCTCTGCGGTATTGCCTGCAAGCTTATTGGCCTGAGTCGCCGCACCAATCGCCACGACGCTGTCAGGATCAATATCGGCAAATGGCTCTCGTCCAAAGAGCGCTTTGACCGCTGCACGGATGCACGGCATACGCGTCGCGCCACCCACAAGCACGACGCCTTTCACGTCGGCAACGGTCACGTTAGCGTCCGTCAGAACGCTACGCACTGCGTTGAGCGTCTCTGCCGTCAGCCCCGCTGTTAACGCCTCAAACGCTTCTCGGCTCACTCGCGTACGAACCACCTGATCATCACGCTCCCAGCAGAGTTCAACCTCCGTAGCGGCAGTCAGTGCTTCTTTCGCTGCACGCGCCGCCGTCAATAGTGAGCGTCGTTCACGCACCGAGAGCGTAGCCGCAGAGAGTCCCTCTCGCGCCAACACTTCGCTGTAAAGTGCGCGATCGTAGTCATCCCCTCCTAAAGAGGAATTCCCCCCAGTGGCTAGCACTTCAAAAACGCCACGAGACAACTTCAGCAACGACACATCGAACGTACCGCCACCCAAGTCGTAGACGAGGTAGAGTCCTTCCGCAGCGTTGTCAAGACCGTAGGCAAGAGCCGCTGCCGTTGGTTCATTGAGTAGGCGCAACACCGTCAGATTCGCTAAGCGCGCAGCATCCTTTGTTGCCTGACGTTGAGCATCATCGAAATACGCGGGCACCGTAATAACCGCCCCCGTAATGTCGCCACCTAAGCGAGCCTCAGCCCGAGCGACCAAGGCACGGAGAATTTCACTACTGACTTCAATGGGGCTCTTAAGCCCAGCAGCAGTCTCAATTTTGACCAGCTTTTCGTCATCAACGAGATGGTAGGGCACCGCGTGCAGATCTTTGAGATCTTCCATTTTTCGGCCGATCAGACGCTTGGCAGAGGTAATCGTGTTCTCTGCATCGCTCGCTGCCCCGTCGAGTGCCACCTGCCCCACGGTCACCGAACCGTCAGCGGCATAATGCACGGCCGACGGCACGAGTGCGTCGCCCTGCTCTCCGCGAATCACTTCTGCCACGCCACTGATAACACTAGCAACCAGCGAATTGGTGGTTCCGAGGTCAATTCCTACAGCGAGACGATGCTCATGAGGTGCGGCCGACAAGCCTGGCTCGGAAATCTGAAACAGTGCCATGTTTTTCTATCCTTCCCTGAAGTCGTTAGTCTTGGGGTTGCTGTTGTTTCATCTGAACGTGGAACTTCGTCACAAACATGAGTTTACGGGTCAGTTCAACGGCGAGCGGAAAATTCTTATCCCGATCAATCGCCTCGGTGAGCGCACGCAAAATACTTGCTTGCTCGCGCTCTACCTCTGCCGACAAAGCCGTAGCGGCCTCGGCATCCCCCGCCACTCGCTCAAGTTGCTCGCGCCAGCGCATTTGCGTGAGGAGGAAATCCATCGGCATCATCGTATTTTTTTCGGCTCCCACATCATAGCCAGCGTTTTCACAAAGCCATGTCGCGCGGCGAACGGGATCACGAATCGTTTGATACGCCTCGTTAAGACGTGTGCTCCATTGTTCCGCCACTCGACGCTCGGCAGCGGGCCGTGAAGCAAAAAGATCTGGATGCACCTTTTTCATGGTGATCAGATAGGCGGACTCAAGCTGAGATAAATCCACTTCAAAAGTAGGCTTGAGACCAAAAAAGTCGTAGATGTTCTGCGCCATGTCGAATGAGTCCTTTATGCGAGAAAGGGAGCGCCTGCTCCCTCAATCGCGATTTTTCTATTTTTTCGGATTCGCACGTCTATGCCCGACCCAAGCAATTACCTCGCCTCAGCAAAAAAAGGCAGAAGCATGCTCTCGGCCGATTCGCTACGCTACAAGCAGAGCTCGAGCTTGACGGTGATCGGACGTCACTCGCCATCAGACATGGAAAGATTCCCCGCAACCGCAGTGGCTCTTTTCATTGGGGTTGTGGAACTTAAAGCCCTCCTGCAGTCCTTCACGCGTGTAGTCGAGTTCCGTGCCATCGAGATAGGGCAGACTTTTCTCATCAACGATGACCTTCACGCTGAAGCTTTCATAGACATGATCATCCTCATTGACCGCATCAGCAAACTCCAACTTATAAGCCATACCCGAGCAGCCCGACGTCTTCACGCCAAGACGCAGGCCTATGCCCTTACCACGACGATTGAGATAGTTCTGCACGTGCTTGGCAGCCGCCTCAGTCAAGGTAACGCTCATCTTACTTCCCCTGCTTGGCACGATAGTCGTTGATGGCCGCCTTGATGGCATCCTCAGCGAGAATGGAGCAGTGAATCTTCACCGGCGGCAAGGCCAGTTCTTCAGCGATCTGCGCATTCGTGAGTTTCTCAGCCTCTTCGATCGTCTTGCCCTTGACCCAAGCCGTCACCAGTGACGAACTCGCAATGGCTGAACCGCAACCGTACGTCTTAAATTTGGCATCTTCAATGACGCCCTTGTCGTTGACTTGAATTTGCAGGCGCATGACGTCGCCGCAAGCCGGTGCACCAACCATGCCAGTGCCCACATTATCAGCCTGCTCATCGAGCGTACCGACGTTGCGGGGGTTTTCATAATGATCGATAAGTTTTTCGCTATAGGCCATGATGAAATCTCCTCTGTGCCCAGTCTCAGCCGCATGGCGAACTCCTCCGAGACATCCCCTACGTTGGGCGTGAGCGCTGGGCGCTAAATACTGTTAAAGACGCTTAGTGTGCCGACCACTGAATGGAATTGAGATCAATCCCCTTTTGGTGCATTTCCCAAAGTGGGCTCATTTCACGCAACTTCTGAACCTTGTCCTTGAGTAGCGCAATGACGTAGTCGATCTCTTCTTCCGTCGTGAAACGACCAAGGGTGAAACGAATCGAGCTGTGAGCCAGTTCGTCATCGCGTCCCAAAGCACGCAACACATAAGAGGGTTCAAGCGAAGCGCTAGTGCAAGCGGACCCAGAGGACACTGCAATATCTTTGAGCGCCATCATCAGGCTTTCGCCCTCGATAAATGCAAAGCTTACGTTGAGATTATGTGGGGAGCGATGATCCCAGTCACCATTGAGGTAGACATCGGAAATGTTGTTACGGATACCGTCCCAGAGGCGATCTCGCAAGGCACGAATGCGCGGCACTTCCACAGCAAACTCCTCACGAGCAATGCGATACGCTTCGCCCATGCCCACGATCTGATGAGTCGGGAGCGTACCAGAGCGCATGCCACGCTCATGTCCACCGCCGTGCATCTGGCACTCAATACGAATACGCGGTTTACGGCGCACGTAGAGCGCACCAATACCCTTAGGACCGTAGACCTTGTGACCCGAAAGGCTCATGAGGTCAATGTTGTACTTGTCAACGTTGATCTCCATATGGCCAGGCGCCTGCGTGGCATCGCAATGGAAAACAATACCGTGCTCACGGCAAAGCTTACCAATGGTCTCTAGATCTTGAATGACGCCGATTTCATTGTTGACCGCCATCACCGATATGAGAATCGTATCGGGGCGAATTGCTGCGCGCAATGCGTCCAAATCGATAAGCCCATTTTCCTGAACATCCAAGTAGGTCACCTCGTAGCCTTCACCCTCAAGGTGACGCATCGTATCAAGCACCGCCTTGTGTTCAGTTTTGACCGTAATGAGATGACGACCTTTATCTTTGTAGAAATGTGCCGCACCTTTGATTGCAAGGTTGTCAGCTTCAGTCGCACCACTCGTCCAGACGATTTCACGAGGATCTGCGCCGATCAAATCAGCAACGTGTCCACGTGCCTCGTCCACAGCCTTCTCGGCCTCCCAACCGTAAGAATGGCTATGAGAGGCTGGGTTACCAAACTTCTCACCGAGGTAAACAACCATTTTTTCAATGACTCGTGGATCGCACGGGGTCGTTGCTGAATAGTCAAGATAAATGGGCAGCTTCATGATGTATCCTTATTTTTCATCGGTGGACGGGACGCAACATCCCGCCAGCTCTTCCTCGTTCCTTGGCCAGAGCGTTCTTGGCTCAATGGGGGTCAGTGAATGAGGACAGAACGTCTCTTTTTTACGGGTATAACAGCCGGAATCGAAATGGGACCGTGTTCAGCCTCATGATCCTTGATGAGAGAGGCGAGTGTGACACCGTCTAGATACTTCGTCGTCACCTCATTAAGTCCCTCCCAAAGATGGTGGGTTAAGCAGGCGGCATCGCCCTGACAAGAACCGTCACCACGACACTGACGGGCGTCGATATCCTCTTCCACTGCGTCAATAATGCTCCGCACGGAAATCTCTTCGGCAGGGTACATCAGGTGATAGCCACCACCAGGACCACGCATGCTACGCACGAGTTGGGCACGGCGCAACTTGCAGAAAATCTGCTCAAGATAAGCAACCGAGATTTTCTGACGCTGTGAGATTTGGGTCAATGTCACAGGACGACCATTGTTATAGAGCGCAATGTCGATCATAGCGGTGACAGCGAATCTAGCTTTCGTAGTGAGTCGCAATGTGATGCTCCTGCAAAGAAAATTAAACCCGATTTATTTTGTCGGATATTATACAAGAAAAGTCGAGTGTTCAAGTCGGATTTGTGCCTACTTCCGACGGTCGATCGAATCCTGCCCATTTGAGTTAACCGAACACACGAGGCACTTTAACTTTTCGTCGAAAAACGGCATGCGTGGAACAGGACTTTGAGGCTGCCCCAAGGCGCATTGCCTGGGGCGGCAATATATTGAGGAAGGGTTAAGCGGAGGTTTCCTCTGAGGGAGCAGCTTCAGCAGGTTGTTTTTTTGCTTGAAGATCTGCTTGCATCTTGCGAGCTTTGCGTTCAATGGTCTGCAAAAGCCCGTTGCAAGCGTCAGTGCAAAGTTGGAACATAAGGTTGAAACCTTCGTTCAGGCCATAATAGGGGTCAGGTACCACAGCCTCATCATTGTCATTGGCATAGCGCATAAGCAAATGAATTTTGTGCTTGAACTGCGGTGGCGCCTTCTGCTGAAGTTCAGCAAGGTTTTCCCAGTCCATCACCAAAATCAGGTCGCTCTTTTGGAAGTCCTCAGCAGTAATCTGCCGAGCATAGTGATCGGCGATGTTATAGCCGCGCTTACGACAGGTCAACTGTGCTCGCACATCAGGTTGTTGACCAACATGGTAAGCGCTGGTACCAGCGCTGTCGCTCGTAATTACGTCATCGAGTCCGGCCTCCACCACCATCTTATGGAAGATCGCTTCGGCCGTGGGGCTACGGCAGATGTTGCCCGTGCAGACAAATAGAATATGGATCACTTTGGGTTCCGTTGGAGACTGGCTCTTGCAATATCGGGGCCCGTCCCCTTAGGGGGACATTCTGCCCACCGTCAATATCGTACTCCACCTCAGACTTAATGCCTAGAGGTTTTTTATCACATCGGTTCAATATTGTACGTCAACTACGGGGTGATGCACCAAACGCTTTTTCTCGTAGCGCCATCAACTCTTCGCGAAGTTTAGCGGCTTTTTCAAAGTCCAAATTCCGGGCATGTTCTAGCATCTGAGCTTCCAAAGCCTTCAAGTGCTTGGCCAAGGACTTCTCTTGAATCCACCCGCCCTGCTCAATCATGTCAGCCTCGGTCTGAACGCTGCCCACCTCAGGTTTAACGTCCTCCCCACGATAGACACCATCGATGATATCGCGCACTTCTTTTTTAATGCCCTTGGGGGTAATGCCATGCTCGAGATTGAACGCTTCTTGTTTAGCTCGGCGGCGCTCCGTCTCGCCAATGGCGAGTTTCATAGAGTCCGTCATACGATCTGCATACAAAATGGCACGCCCATGGAGATTACGTGCAGCACGTCCGATCGTTTGGATAAGAGAGCGCGTACTACGCAAGAAACCTTCTTTATCCGCGTCCAAGATAGCCACAAGCGAGACTTCGGGAATATCCAATCCTTCACGCAGAAGGTTGATACCAACAAGCACATCAAAAAGGCCCTGACGAAGATCTCGAATAATCTCCACGCGCTCGACGGTATCAATATCCGAATGCAAATACCGCACGCGCACCCCATGCTCGCCAAGAAAGTCTGTGAGATCCTCGCTCATCCGCTTGGTCAGCGTTGTCACTAGTACGCGCTCACCACGCGCCACGACTTCATGGATTTCGCTAAGCAGATCGTCAACCTGCGTGGTAGCTGGGCGAACCTCAACCTTGGGATCGACGAGTCCCGTAGGTCGCACGACTTGCTCGACCACTTCATTGTGGCTCTTGTCAAGTTCATACTGCGCAGGTGTCGCTGAGACAAAAATAGATCGCCGCATCTTACGTTCAAATTCATCAAAGCGTAACGGCCGGTTGTCGAGCGCACTCGGCAGGCGGAACCCATAATTGACAAGGGTCTCCTTACGAGCACGGTCCCCGCGATACATGCCCCCGAGCTGTCCCATCATGACATGGCTCTCGTCAAAAAACATGAGGCAGTCCGCTGGCAGATAGTCGATCAGACAGGGAGGCGCCTCTCCCGGAGCCAAGCCCGTCAGATGGCGCGAATAGTTTTCGATGCCTTTACAGAAGCCCACCTGATCAAGCATCTCCAAGTCGAACTGCGTACGCTGCTGTAAGCGCTGCGCTTCCACTAGGCGTCCATCGGCCGTGAGCTCATCGAGTCGCTCCTTCAACTCTGCTTTGATGCTAGTGATTGCGCGAACAATTTCATCGCGCGGCGTCACGTAGTGGCTCGCTGGGTAAACGACAAATCGCGTGATCTTCTGTTGTATGCGGCCTGTGAGGGGGTCAAACAGCAAAATCGTGTCGATTTCGTCATCAAAAAGCTCGATGCGCACAGCACTTTCCGCATGCTCTGCGGGAAACACATCAATCGTATCGCCACGCACACGGAACGTTCCACGCACAAACTCCATGTCGGTACGCTTGTATTGCATGCGCACCAGTTGCCCAATCAAATCGCGCTGTGTACGTCGATCGCCTTGTCGCAGGATGCAACGCATCTCCGTGTAGCTCTCTGGCTTGCCAATGCCATAGATCGCAGAAACCGTCGCCACAATAATCGTGTCTCGACGCTCAAGAATCGACTTCGTCGCCGCGAGCCGCATCTGCTCAATGTGTTCATTGACATCAGCGTCCTTTTCAATGAAAAGGTCACGCGCCGGCACATACGCCTCTGGTTGATAGAAATCGTAGTAAGAAACGAAGTACTCTACCGCGTTCTCAGGAAAGAACTCACGCATTTCTGAGTAAGTCTGCGCGGCGAGCGTCTTATTCGGCGCCATGATGATGGCTGGCACACCCATTCGAGCAATGACATTGGCCATCGTATAGGTCTTCCCTGACCCCGTCACCCCCAGCAAAGTTTGAGCCATCAACCCATCTTCAAGCCCTTCACAGAGTCGTTCAATTGCAACGGGCTGGTCGCCTGCAGGCGGAAAGGGTTGGTGTAACACATAAGGGGAATTGGGATAAGTAACGATCTGAGCCACGTGAGGAATCTCCACAAATGGGCAACTAGGATTAGTGCAGAGCAAGTAGCGGTGAAATGAAAAAGTTTACTCCATCCACTCTCATAGAAAGCGGCGTTCAACGTATCGGGTTGATTACCTAGAGGCATGAAAAAGCGCGAAGTACCCGCGAAATCGCTACGCATGGGCGCTATAGTTAATAAACCACGGAAACATGAGGGTATACAACAATGACTCAATCCCTATTCTCTTCATTGCAAGCGCTCCCCGATGATCCCATCCTTGGGCTTAATGAGGAGTTCAAAAAAGACCCGCGTCCGAACAAAGTGAATCTCGGTGTCGGGGTCTACCTCACCGAAGAAGGCAAGCTCCCCCTATTGAAAACAGTCGAAACAGCCGAGCAGCGACTGGTTGCCCGCCAGACAACTCACGGCTATACGCCAATGTCTGGTAACCCTCTTTTCTGCGAAGCACTGCAACATTTAGTCTTTGGTGAAAGCGTGGCACGCACCGAAAAACGCATCGCAACAATCCAAACACTCGGAGGAACAGGGGCTTTGCGCCTCGGTGCCATGCTAGCTCACGAGGCACTAGGTGCGAGTGCTGGGATTGTCTCCAATCCCACCTGGGGAAACCATGTAAGTCTATTTGAACACGCTGGACTCGCCGTCTCCCGCTATCCGTACTATGACCCCGCTGGGCATGCGCTCAATCGCGACGCATTCTTCAGTGCGCTTGAAGCACTTGCCCCCAAAACCGTAGTGCTATTGCATGCCTGCTGTCACAATCCGACAGGGGTAGATCTCTCACACGAAGATTGGACACGAGTATTAGAGATTGTTCAAGAACGCCATCTCATTCCCTTCATGGATATGGCCTACCAGGGGCTGGGAAATGGCCTTGATGAGGACGCCTTTGCCCTGCGGCTATTTGCCAACGCAGGCGTTTCGCTCTTAGCCGCGACGAGCTGCTCAAAAAATTTCGGCCTCTACGGTGAACGCACTGGTGCCCTACATGTCGTCACTGGCTCGAGTCAAGAAGCCGCGGTCATAGAATCCATTCTTAAATCGACGGTCCGCAAGGAATACTCCAACCCACCCGCTCACGGCGGTCAAATTGTGGCGGAGATCCTCACAAATCCCGAACTCTCTGCTGCATGGCGCGCAGAGGTTCTCGAAATGCGTACACGTGTACGTAGCATGCGAGAAGCGCTCGCTAAGGCAGGTAAAGACGCAGGGATCAATCTAGACTTCGTCGTTGACCAGCAAGGTATGTTCTCATTCACCGGACTGAAAGCCGAACAGATGGAGAAACTGCGCCAAGACTATGCTGTCTACGGCATTAACAACGGCCGCATCTGCATTGCTGGTCTGAATCACAGCAATGTCTCCTATGTCGCAGAATCCTTGGCTAAAGTGCTCTAGCATACCTTTTTTTTGGGATGCGACAAAAGAGCCCTTGCACGAATGAAATTTTCAGTATACACTTAGCATCCTTGATTCCCCGATAGCTCAGTCGGTAGAGCGACGGACTGTTAATCCGCAGGTCGCTGGTTCGAGCCCAGCTCGGGGAGCCAAGCCAGTTTTACGGACGTCGTCACACCGACATGGACGGCTTCCTTTGATTCCCCGATAGCTCAGTCGGTAGAGCGACGGACTGTTAATCCGCAGGTCGCTGGTTCGAGCCCAGCTCGGGGAGCCAAAATATTTGAAGGTCAGCCTATTTGGCTGACCTTTTTTTATATCAAAAAATATCAATAATGCGGTACATTTTATTTGAATACCGCAGAAATAAGCCCTATTCAGCCTTTGGTTAGATAATTAAAAGAATAATTCATCGGAATAAAAATCGAAGAATCATTGCACTAAGCTTCGTGCATGAAGCACAACATCCTATTTTTAGGATAAAAAATGAATTTCTTCCATTTTTTATTAGTATTTTCCCTAATCGCTTGAGCGAATTGCGTTTAACGCTCCTATAATTTATTTGTTCAAATAAAAGGCGTCTGTAGCTATGCCTACAGTGAGATTGGGGCTACACTAGTGATGAGCGCACTGAAGATTAAACTGACGTACGTGTAAGCACCAAACTTATGAACATCTCAGGGCTTCCTGCTTCGAGGACCGCTCGCTCCCTGACACACCTTGTAAGGAACGCCATGTTAACGCTAAAACAAATCCGCCGAATCAAATATCTAAAGTCCAAAGGCATGTCTATGCGTAACGTTGCGCGTGATCTAGAGATTCATCGCTCAACCGTTAAGCGCTACTGGGACTTGGATGACCCCATTAATGTATCCGTGCTGTTACCCCGACGAGCTTCCGTGCTCGATGAGTACGCGGACGTTATTCACGAACTTTTCCTAAAGTATCGCAAGAGTTCGGTCGTCTACGAAATTTTGCAGTCTGAGTATGGCGTTCAGGTTTCCCTACGCCGTCTGCAGATGTATGTCAAACCGCTCAGGGATCGCCTACGTGCACGCCAAGCAACAATGGATCGCGAAGCCGAACTAGATGACTTAAAAGAATTTACTCGCAGCCCCAAACGCCGTACGCGCCGCTCCCTAGTATCCGTCTTTCCACCACTCGTTCCTGATCCCCCTACACGCAAGTGAGCAAGAGCGCAGCGCGCGGTGAAAGCCTCTAACGTGCTCTCTTAACTAACGCGAAATTCGTTGCGACTTCAAGGCCCTTCAGCATACTGAGGGGCTTTCGTTTAGCGAGTAGCACACCCGCTCACTTTCGAGCTGCTTTGAGGGGGGCGCACCCGCCATCTCCACACGCAACGCACATAAAAGGAAACCCCGCTACCAACACATGGTAACGGGGTTCTCAATTTTAAAGCCCGGCAATGTCCTACTTTCACTGGAAATACAACCAACTATCA
>CABQGK010000020.1 GCA_902463725.1 uncultured Sutterella sp.
TACGGTGGGTGGTGTGGAAGGGGCTGGCAGGACATCCTGCTACCCCTATCCGATTTTGCCTTAGTAGCGATAAGCGTCGGACTTAAACGGACCATGCTTTGGCACACCAATGTAGGCGGCCTGCTCGTCAGTGAGCTCGGAGAGCTGTGCATTGAAATTTGTCAGCTGCAGGCGGGCAACCTTCTCATCGAGAACCTTCGGCAACATGTAAACCCCGACTGGGTAGCGATCGGTATGGCAGAAGAGTTCGATTTGCGCCAATGTTTGGTTGGCAAACGAGGAACTCATCACATAAGAGGGATGGCCTGTGGCGCAACCCAGGTTAACTAGTCGCCCCTCAGCAAGCAGAATAATACGATTCCCAGACGGTAGCGTGATGTGATCGACCTGCGGTTTAATATTTTCCCAAGGGTATTTACGCATGGCAGCTACGTCAATCTCGCTATCGAAGTGGCCGATATTGCAGACGATGGCTTCGTTTTTCATCGCAATCATATGATCGTGCGTGATAACGCGGACATTGCCCGTGGCTGTCACAAAAATGTCCGCTTTGTCCTTTGCATAGTCCATGGTGACTACGCGGTAGCCTTCCATGGCTGCCTGCAGTGCACAGATTGGATCCACTTCAACGACCCAGACCTGAGCGGCGAGAGCACGTAGTGCTTGGGCACAGCCCTTACCCACGTCACCGTAGCCAACCACCACTGCGACTTTGCCAGCAATCATCACATCGGTTGCGCGTTTGATGCCGTCGACAAGCGACTCACGACAACCATAGAGATTGTCGAATTTGGATTTGGTTACGGAATCATTGACATTGATGGCGGGGAAGCGAAGTTCCTTACGAGCATGCATTTGATAGAGGCGATGGACCCCAGTCGTGGTTTCTTCGGTAACGCCTTTGATATGAGCAATGCGCTTAGAGTACCAAGTTGCATCCAATGAGAGGTGCTCGCGAATTGCCGCAAACAACACGCGTTCCTCATCATTCGTGGGATTGGCGATCTCATCAGGATTGTGTTCTGCTTTGGCGCCGAGGTGCAACAACAGGGTTGCGTCGCCACCATCATCAAGGATCATGTTGGCATACTGATCTCCCCAGTCAAGGATGCGGTGTGTAAATTCCCAGTACTCTTCGAGGGACTCACCTTTTTTTGCAAAGACGGGGATTCCCTCTGCTGCAATGGCGGCTGCCGCGTGATCTTGTGTGGAGAAAATATTGCAACTTGCCCAGCGAACTTCTGCACCGAGAGCAACGAGCGTTTCAATCAGAACAGCCGTTTGAATGGTCATATGAATCGAGCCAGCGATTCGTGCTCCTTTGAGCGGCTGCGCGGCAGCGTATTCATTGCGAATAGCCATGAGCCCAGGCATTTCGACTTCGGCAATTTGAATTTCTTTGCGACCCCAAGAGGCCAAAGAGAGGTCGGCGACGACAAAATTTTTCTCGTTAGACATTGCTGTTTCCGTTGTATTAAAGGAGGTGAGGTGCGCTTATTCTTGAGTAAAGAGCGCTAGAGTGGTCTTGACGTCTTCTCGACTCACACCTGCTGCGAGTGTGACTTCACACTTATCAAATGCTGCAGGGCTAGCTTTGAGCGTTTTGATGAGACGGCCTGCGTCTGCACCTGAGGCATAACCTTTCGAGACAAAGAGATCTTCACCCTTGAAGGAGAGCTTGAAATAGAAGAGCCCATCGCTTTCTCGATATTGCTTAAAGAGCGGGAGCAGCTTTTTGTCAGCTTTTTTCTTTGCACTGGCTTCTTCGACTTGCGTAAAACTACGTAGCCCCACAGCACGCTTGAGTTCCGTGATCAGCGCTTGCGCAAAGACACGCGCTTTCTCGGCTCCTTTAATCAGGATGGCCTCGAGCTCTTCCGGATGGTTGACGAGATAGTCATAGCGTTCGCGCATCGGGCCGATTTCCGCGTCAATTTTGTCGGCAAGTAGCTTTTTCGCTTCACCCCAACCCAGTCCGTCTCGGAGAGACTGGCGGAAAGCGGCGGCTTCTTCTGGCGTGGCGAACGCGTCGTAGATCACCGTGAGAGACGTGCTGTCGGGATCTTTAGGCTCACCGGGTTGGCGACTATCTGTGACGATTCGTGAGATTGCCTCATCGAGTGCCGCTCTTCCGCCTTCGAACAGCGGAATGACGTTGTTGTAGGACTTGCTCATCTTGCGACCGTCTAGCCCAGGGAGAACCTCAATGTCTGAGCCGCCTGTGGCTTGAGGAAGCACAAAGAAAGGTTTGTCCTTGGGGGCGTAAAGGTGGTTGAAGCTTGAGGCAATGTCGCGAGCAATTTCTAGGTGCTGGAGCTGATCATGCCCCACGGGTACTTCGTGAGCGTTGAACATTAGGATGTCTGCCGTCATGAGTACGGGATAGCAATACAGGCCCATGGTCACATCTGCATCGGGTTCTTTACCAGCGGCAGTTGCTGCATCAACGGCTGCCTTATAAGCGTGGGCGCGGTTCATAAGCCCTTTGGCGGTGACTGTTGTTAAGAGCCAATTTAGTAGCGGAATTTCAGGAATGTCACTTTGACGGTAGAACACGACACGCTCGGGGTCTAGACCAGCGGCAAGCCAAGTGGCGGCAATCTGCAAGCGACTCTTGGATAGACGTTCTGGATCTTGACATTTGATGAGCCCGTGTAGATCGGCGAGAAAATAGAAACTTTGAACGTCAGGATTGCGGCTGTCTTGGATGGCCGGACGGATAGCACCCACATAATTGCCGATGTGCAGAGTACCCGTGGTATTGATACCAGTAAGCGTGCGTTTAGTCATGTTCTTAATGAAGAAAAGCTGATAAGTGAAAAGAGATATCGGGATACCTCCACAGAGGGCGAGCGGAGGGAGAATGATAAGTGTGGCGGCCGCTGTCGCGACGCCCCACCGCTACACCAAAGATTCCGTAATCATACCGCTTTTGTCAGTTTTACCCGAGCTGTAGGTATTGGGAAATCTCTCGCACGTGTGTTATGCGCGAGCGCTTTGGTGCAACAGCGAGTTGCTCAAGTTTTGAGTGCCTTCTTGGTTGTGACGGCTTTTAAGAGAGAACAGCCCAACGTCTAGAGGCGTTCGCGAGGCATAAACATACCGTAGAGGGCGCAACCTATAAACAGAATGAGTGTAGAGAGTCGCACCATGAGACTCGAGTAGGAGCTAAAGACGAAGAACGTATAGAGCAACGCCACGGTCGCGAAGAAAAAGACGAGTTTGGGATTTTTCTCCAAAGAGCCCGCAGTTCGCACAAGCGAAAAGAGTGCGGCGACACAGAGCATGTACGGAATAACATTAGTAACGACAGAAATGTCGACAAGCACCGTAAATTGAGTAAATAGAGAAGGCGTTGTCGAAACAATGACTAGTACGGTTTGAACGATGCCAATAATGACGAGCCCAATAATGGGAACATCTTTTGCATTGGTCAATGCAAAGAACTTGGGGAAGTAACCCAAATTGGCCGAGGTTTTGACCACGCGTGATACCGTAAACTGCCACGAGATAAGAGAGCCACAGCAGGTCAGCGACATGCAGATCGCCAGAATGACGCTGGCAGTGTGGCCGAAGAGCTTATCAAAGATAACAGCAAATGGCGCGGCGGAATCGATCAGGTCGGCGTTGGGCACAATGCCGCCAACCAGCGTTGTTATCAGGATATAAATGGCCCCTACGACAAAGGTAGCAGTTAGTACAGCCCGCGGCACATTGAGTTCGGGATTGTCGACGCTATCCGAGTTGGCACAGGCACTTTCCAAGCCGAGGAACGCCCACAGTTGCATGGAGACTGTATGACCGATTGCGTCAAAGAGTGAATAGCCATTTGGATTCCAGTTGGCGCTGAATGTGTCAAGCGAGAACCAAAATGGGCCGGCTACGGCAAGAATTAAGAGCGGAATGAATATGCCCCAGAGAAAGAGGGCAGAGATGATACTTGTAAAGCGCGCCCCTCGGAAGTTGGCAGCTGTCGCAAGCCAAAGGAGAAACACCATGATGGCCGTCACGGCAATGGTGGGTAGCGTGATATGCAGTGTACTAAGCAAATAGCTAACAGCGGTTGCCAGAATGGCGACGTTCGCGATGACTAGCGAAATCGCGTAGATATAGTTAACAAGGAAGGACCCAGAGCGCCCAAAGGTCGCCTGCGCAATCCCGCCGAGTCCGCCAGGATGGCGGGTATACATACCGCATTTTGCAAAAGAATAAGCGAGAGCGACGACGCCAAACAGTGTCACGAACCAAGCGAGTAGCGAAATCATGCCAACGCTCGCCAACTTGGCGGGCAACATGATGATGCCGGAGCCCAGCATATTGAGCGCCGTCAGAAACGTGAACTGGGTGACCGTCATTTTAGTGCTGGCCATGGCGTTGTCCTCTGGTAGAAAAGAAGTTGTGCAGGCTGCCAAAAAGCGGGAGCAACACGACGAAGTGGCTAACCCCATATGGTGATTAGCCACTTCGCCGAATGAGTTTCAGCAGAGAGACGCTGCAACCCTGTCAGTTCTTGGCTTCAGGGCGCATATGCGGGAAGAGAAGAACGTCGCGGATTGTCGGCGCGTTGGTGAGCAACATTATAAAGCGGTCGATCCCAACGCCACAGCCAGCGGTAGGCGGCAGACCATATTCCATGGCAGTGATGTAGTCTTCGTCGAAGTACATCGCCTCATCGTCACCGTGACTCTTACGAACGACTTGTTCGCGGAATCGAGCAGCTTGATCATCTGGATCATTCAGCTCGGAGAAGCCGTTGGCAGTTTCGCGGCCTGCAATGAACAACTCAAATCGCTCCGTCAGGTTCGGATTCGTATCCGAGGCACGTGCGAGCGGTGAGATTTCTGTCGGGTAGTCGATGATGAATGTGGGCTTGATGAGCTTCTTTTCTGTGGTCTCATCAAAGAGCGTCATCTGCAGGGCACCCAATTGAGCGTCCACGGGAATATCGGCCTTTAGACGGTCAAGCTCGGCACGCAAGAACGCTTCATCGTCAAGCTGTTCGCGGCTGTAGCAGTCGTTGTATTTGAGGATGGCTTCTGCAGGAGTTAACCGATCGAAGGGCGACTCCAAGTCTACGGTCATCCCTTGATAGTCCAGCACCGCGCTACCTACAGTTTCTTTTGCTACGGTGCGTAGTAGCGCTTCCGTGAAGTCCATCTGATCGCGATACGTCCAGTACGTAGCGTAGAACTCCATCATGGTGAACTCGGGATTATGCCGAGCCGATACGCCTTCGTTTCGGAAGTTTCGGTTGATTTCGAAGACGCGTTCAAAACCGCCAACAGTCAGTCGCTTGAGGTAAAGCTCAGGTGCAATGCGCAGATACATATCCATGTCGAGCGCATTGTGGTGAGTGATGAACGGACGGGCATTGGCGCCACCAGGGATCGGGTGCAACATCGGCGTTTCTACTTCGAGGAACCGATTCTTGAGCATGAAACTACGGATGGTCGCAATGGCTTTGCTACGCAAGAGGAAGCGGGCACGGGATTCGGGATTAACGATGAGGTCGACATAGCGCTGGCGGTAGCAGCGTTCTGTATCCTGCAGACCTTTGAACTTATCGGGTAGGGGGCGAAGGCTCTTCGTCATCAAGCGGAGACGGTCGACGTGCACGGCCAATTCGCCTGAGTTGGTGCGGAAGAGGTAACCCTCTGCCGCGATGATGTCACCGAGGTCAAAGGTCTTAAAGTCCTCATAGACCTCAGCCCCGACGGCATCCTCACGAATAAAGAACTGAAGCGTGTCGGTGAAATCCATTACGGTGGCAAAACTTGCCTTTCCCATTACGCGCTTGAGCATCATACGGCCTGCGACTGCGACAGGGATGTGTTTGGCTTCGAGCTCTTCTTTGGTGGCGGCTCCAAAGCGGGCAATCAAATCGCCAAAAAGATCTTTACGCACAAAGTCGTTGGGATAAGCAACCCCACGGGCACGTAGTTTGGAGAGTTTCTCGCGGCGTTCTGCAATAACGTCATTTTCGGCAACAGGACTGGCGACAGTGTTGTCATGATGGTCTGACATAGCAAACTCCTGAAGTTGATGTGAAAGCAGACCCCAGGGCATATAGCCCAAGGGTCTGCAGTCTAGTTGAGGTTATTTGGCCTCTTTGATGACCTTGACGGTGTAGGAGCCGTCGTTTTGACGGTAGGCACCGTGGATGTCGGTTTCAAAGCCAGGATAATGGGCGCCGATTTCACAGAGCATGAGCAGGAACTCGAGCACCGGACGACTTTCCTCAGTGAGCATTTCGCCAGGCATGACAAGCGGGACTCCCGGAGGATAAGGCAGGATCATGTTGGCATTGATCTTGCCGATCATGTCTTCAATGCGCACCTCTTCGACTTCCTGATTGAGTTCTTTCTGGAAGGCTGCAAACGGCGTCATCACCATTTCAGGGAGGACGTCAAAGGCACGGAACATGATGTCAGGCAGGTTATGTTCCTTGATGAGCTTATGGATGCCCTGAGCAAGGTCCTGAATCTTCATACCTTCGTAGAATTCAGGGTGATCCTTGTAGAGCGACGGCAACGCAACCTTCACCTCGACGTTGTTGTCGTAGTCGCGGCGGAAGTCGCAGAGCGTGCGTAGCAAGCCCATCGCCTTGGTGTTGTCGATACCCATGCTGAAGAGGAACAGGAGATTGTAAGGACCCGTTTTTTCAGCGATGATTCCGCGGTCATCAAGATACTTCGAGACGATGGAGGCTGGAATGCCGCATTCGGCCATCGAACCATCCTTATTCATCCCCGGCGTCAAGAGCGTAACCTTGATCGGGTCGAGGAACATATGGTCACCGTCGATGTTCTTGAAGCCGTGCCATTCTTCACCCGGCTTGAGCTCCCAGCATTCCTTCGTATCGATATTTTCCGGTTGCCACACATCAAAGAACCAGGTATCGGCTTCGGCACGCAGGCGCTTGATTTCTTTACGGAAGCGGATAGCACGGTCGATCGACTCATCAATCAGACGACGGCCCACATTACCGCGCATCATGGCTGCAGCCGTTTCGGTTGCCACGACGATGGGGTACATCGGCGAGGTGGAGGTGTGCATCATGAAGGCTTCATTGAACGTCGCTTCGTTGATCTTGCCCTTGACATGAATCATGGAGGCCTGAGAGAACGCGGCAAGCAACTTGTGCGTGGACTGCGTCTCGTAAATCACCTTACCTTCGACTTCACCACCGCTCATGCCGCACTTACCCTTATAGATCGGGCTGAAGTTGGTGTAGGGCACCCAAGCGGAGTCAAAGTGGATGGACTTCACATCGAGCTTCTGCTTGATAAAGTCGGTGTTGTAGAAAAGACCATCATAGGTGGAGTTGGTCACCACGGCATGCACTGGCCAAGTAGCACCTGGTGTCTTGGCAACGCGTTCAGCGATGGTTTCGTGGAGGAATTCCTTGCGAGGAATTCCTCCCAAAATCCCGTAAGCATTGCGTGTCGGACGGAAATAAATCGGCGTGATGTTACTCATCATCATGAGATGAGTGAGCGATTTGTGGCAGTTGCGGTCGATGAGGACCGTGCTACCAGCGGGAGCCGAATACAGACCAACGATCTTATTAGCGGTGGATGTGCCGTTCGTGACGATGTAGCTACGGGTAGCGTTAAACGTTTCGGCAATGTACTTCTCGGCGTCAGCGTGAGGACCGCTGTGGTCGAGGAGCGAACCGAGTTCACCCACAGAAATCGAGATATCACTCTTAAAGGTGTTGGCGCCGAAGAAATCATAGAAGAGGGTGCCAATAGGGCTACGCTGGTAAGCGGTGCCACTCATGTGACCCGGCGTGCAGAATGTGTACTTACCCTGTTTGACGAAGTCAAAGAGTGCCTTCGTCAGCGGCGGGGTGATGTTGTTCTTGTATTCTTCGACTTTCTGGGAGATCGTCACGGCGATATCTTCGGCCGTTGACAGATCGTATTCGAAGAACTCGATGTTCATACGCAGATCCGAGAGCTGCATATCAATGATCGAGTTACTGTTGGAGAAAGCAAAGATCGGGAGCTGATCATTGAAGTCATGGATCGCGGTGTAGAGTTCGCGAGGGCAGTTATCCCAGTCGATCATCACGCCGGCCAAGCGGGCATTGTTCTCGATGATCTTCATGAGATCTTCGGCATTGGAGGCGAAGACGACTTCAAAACCTTTGTTCTTCAGGACGACGTTGAGATCGTTGATCGGGGCATCCTTGTAGAAGGAACCAGCTTCAATAAGTTCAACAATGATATTCATGTTTGACTCCAAAAAATCTGTCTTTAGTCGTTCTGTTCGTATTAGTCGTCACCAGCAAAAGCGGCGGTCTGTTTCATGTTGTTCGATGTGAACTTGATGCCCTGCTTCCAGGAATAGACCATCAGAATGACGAGGCTCACGATGAAGGTAGCTACGAGTTGCGTGGAATCCGCACCACCCAGAGCGATGAAGCAGAAGCCGCAGGCAAAGATGCAAGCGACGATGCTGACAACGCTACGCGTAGTGGCACCTTCGATGCGGATCAAGTCGATGCAGGAGTAGAAGTACGGAAGCATCGTCAGTAGCACGGCAATGCCAGTGAGCGTGCCAAAGAGGCTCGATGCGCTACCGCCAGAGGAGGCATTCATAACCATCAGCACAACCATCAGGGCGGTCATCTTGATAGCAGCATAGATCAGGCCCTTGCGGGGGATACCATTCTTGTCAAGTTCGCCATAGGAGGCCGGGAAGTTACCGTCTTTCGCAGCACGAGCACCAGCCTGACCAACAAGCATCATCCAGGAGCCGAGCGAGGTAAGGCAGGCAAAGGCCGTCAGAACCGAGACAACAGGCGCAGCCCAAGGACCAACGATGGTCGAGGCGGACACAGCGAACGGAGCACCCGAGGCAGCCATTTCAGAAGCAGGGTACATACCAGCAATAACCTGAGAGGCAGCGATATAGACGATGCCAGCCAAGCAGGTACCCATCATCGTGGCGAGCGGAACGGTACGCTTGGGGTTGTCAACCAGTCCCGTGGAGACTGCGGCAGACTCAACGCCCACGAAGGCCCACACGCAGAAGAGCACGCTCTTAATGACTGCAGACATATCGCCCGTACCAGAGGTGTTCCAGTTGGCCACATAAATATCCGGATCAAACCAGAACCAGCCCGCAATGGCCGTACCAATCACAGGGGTCAACACGCCAATCAGGCCAATGGTCGTGAGCTTGGAAACCCAAGTTCCGCCCAAGAGGTTGACGAACGTGAAGAGCCACACAATAGCAATCGTTGCAATACCAGCAGCGATCGGGTTGTTGAGGATGGGGAAGAAAACCGAGAGGTAGGAGACGGCAGTAATACCGATGGCAAGGTTACCGATCCAGTTGGCATGGTAGTAAAGCACACCGGTTTGGAAACCAAGCGTTGGACTCACTTCTCCTGCATAAGCAATCGGGCCGCCTTGCTGGGGATTAACCGTAGCCAAGCGCGCAAACACGTACGCGAGCGAGAGCGCACCGATGAGCGAGATGATCCAACCGAAAATAGCAATGGAACCCAATCCTGCGAGATTGGAGGGAAGCAGTGCGATGCCACTGCCCATCATGTTACCAGCCACAATGCCGGTACAGGCGAAGAGCCCGATTTTCTTAGTTGATGACATTTTATCCATGCCTCAAAAGGGGTTGATGAATTAGGAAGAGGAAGGAGGAGAGTTTGGATGGAGACCACATCATGCTTAGAAAGGTGGGAGTTCCTTCCTCTTGCCCGATATCCTGAACCTTTTTCCGGATAAATACATCAAATCAAAATAATATCGACATCATATTTTCATCGGAAATAAACATCAGAAAAATATCAGGACTTTGACTTTATATAAAGTCTCGCTTTAGTCGCTGATTTTGCCTTGATAAAGCTGGCGCAAACGCTATGAGGGAGGCACCTGCGGGCATGGATGTTGAGGTTTGATGCAACAGTGGGTTGTATCAAAAGACTGGAGCCAGGGGTGTCACTATGTAAAAGCTTGGATAAAAGGGGGCAAATTGGTCGCAGAAGGCGCTGCACGGCCGTTCCTAGAAAGATTTGCCGTGGACGGCGATCATGACGTTCTGATGGAGGGCGATGCACATCTGAAGGGAGCCGCAGATGCACTCAATCTATAAGAGAGGCGGGTGCTGGTCGATTTTTTGACGCACAGAGGGGGGGGGTAGCGGGTGCTCTTGGGGAGAGTTCGTCCACCATTCTCTTCACGCGTTACGAAGGAAACCCATCACCTAGATGATCAATTTTTTATAAACACTGTAATGCAAAGTTTGAATTATAGTGTTTGCTTGTGGGGTATTTTCTCGTTGCTCTTTAATGATTTCCTTTTAATATCAATAGTTTACTATTGCGTCCATGGCTAAATACTGAGGCGCAAGCCCTAAGAGATACTCCCTAATCCCTCGTCGTAAAGTCGGCTGGATTTTTTCCGTAGCAAGTGCTAGAGTAATCTCAAGCTGATGGAAAATTTATATCACTCAGCGTAACTTTAGGGACTTTCAAGATGCTCTTATCTTTACTTTATATGGAGATCATGCAAATGACAGGCAATACTCTTGCATCCATCCGTCGTCGTCTTAACTTGACGCAGTCGGAACTCGCTAACATCCTCCGTGTTTCTGCTCTGCAGCTTTTTGCTTGGGAACATAACCTGCAACCGATCCCCGTCGTGACTGAACGTACGATGGCTCGTCTGAATGCTCATGGCCTTGGGTTCTTCCGTCCGTTTTAATTGCTCGGAGGCATCGACATGGGGAAACGTTCAAAAACACGAAAGCGGGTAACGCCCGACTCTGTTGATTGCAAGCAGAGGGAGTATCTAAATAATAGATACTCCCTTTTTTAATATATAAATAAATGTATTTTATTTTCAGAAAATGCACTTATTTATATTAATTCTGCTTTTGCGTAGAATTTATTTTTTTTGACGAGTATTTTCTGTATTTATCCTAGCGATGCACCTTACCTGGTCAGCAAAGGAAGGGCTTGCTTAAAAAAGTTTGACGTACAGACCAGTGAAAGCTACACTGTTACTAACACTTCCTGCATTTTGCAGGGCGTCGAAAGCGACGCAAGAACTCTTTAGATGCTGCCCAAACGCCTCAACATCAAGCGTAGCAAGCCGTTGAGCTCAAGTCTCCGGCAATTTCTGGGCAGTTGGTTGAGAACCTATCCTCAGGTTTTCCCACGGCACAATTAGGGTTAACCCTGTGGCGAATTGAGATTGGTCTCTTTAAGATTGTGACCTGTCCTCATTCGCGCGCCTGTTAGCGCGGATCGCTTGCTAGGGCATCTCCCCCCCATTTTGTCAGCTTTTCAGTGAACCAGGATTAGCGGTTGTCAGAGTGGATAAAATCTCATTATTTGAGAATGCTTCTCATAATTGGATGATTTGGTATCATCTGGTGGTACATTGACCTCATCACTTTATTTAGGTGAATATGCCTAGAGAAAATAGTTTTGGTCAAACCCACTAAGAACTGCATATAATCCAAGTTTGACAAATTTATGGTTCAACTCACTCCCTGTCTGTAGCAAGGGTTGCCAAGAACCCTGCGAAGGATTATCAGTATGTTTAATGGCAAATATATTGTTGGCGAATGGCGTGTTGATGCCACGACGAACACCCTCACTAGAGGCTCGGACAAAGAAATTGTGCTTCCCCCGAGATTGATCGATATGCTCACTTTCTTCGCCAAGCATCCGAAGGAGGTGATCAGTCGCGAGGAGTTGGTCTCATCTTTGTGGAATCGCTCGGCAGTGACCGATCAAGCAGTTACACAGACAATCTTCGAATTGCGCAAGAACCTCAGGGACGGTCGAGCGGCAGGTAAGGCGCCTGAGTATATCCAGACGGTGCCCAAACGAGGCTATCGCTTGGTGGCTGATGTTGAGTGGCTGATGATGGGTGAGTCCGCAGGGCTTGCAGCATTTGAGGAATCTGTTCAGCCCGCGCCGCCAAGCGAGGCACAAGAGGTGTTACCCCGCGAAGAGAGTGTGATGCGTAAGGAAGTGCCCGAAGAGGAGAGCGGTACTTCTAAGCTCGTGAACCTCGTGAAAAACTTCTGGTTAGACCCTGATATGCTTGGCTTTAAGAAGACGCCATATTGATGTATTTTGCGGCATCAGTAATACCGCAAACGTAGCCTACTAGCTCCCTGAACTCCCGAAAAACAGATCCCTAGCAGTATCAAACTCTTGATGCCAATCAA
>CABQGK010000021.1 GCA_902463725.1 uncultured Sutterella sp.
GTTCCGAGCGCTTGAGTTTCCGACATAGTCGCGCAAAGAACGTTGCCCGCTGTGGCTTTCCCCGCGGTGGCACACCTGTGAGGACAGAGACACAGGTGTGCCACCGCTCTTTTTTGTCCGTGCTGCGACTCGGACGCCTAGAGCATCGCTTCGTCTTGCCGCCCGAGGCAGTTGTCAACTAATCGTTGACAACTGAATTTTCGGTGCACTCTCCGTCTTCAAAAATGCGTCACCCAGCGAGTGAGTCACCGACTTCGCTCAGTCCTCGCCTCTGCATCTGTCATTTCGTTTTTCAGCTCCAAGTCCCAAGCAAGAATCCTTACCCGCGGGTATACACGATGCCCCTGATTTTTATGGGTAAAACATGGTATCCAGTGACAATAGGCCTCGCCTTGTGTAAAATACACAATGTTGATCAATCTTCAGAGGAATTCCTTTGATGGCAAGTACTGAGGTGATCAATTGTCCTAACATGGGTGTGGGCTTTCTTCACCACGTTACGTGAAGCCATAACATCTTTAGCATCCTGCAAGCAGGTCACGCTACAGTACCGCACCCAAGAAAAGTTGATTCTATGCGGACCGTGAAAAGCGCCGAGCGTCAGACCGGCTTAAGACCTTCTACTTCACTAACGCAGAGGTGGCAAAATGCGATATCCCGTGGCATTGTGGCTTGAGAATGGTGTGTATTCCGCTGTTGTTCCAGACCTCCCTGGCGTCACCACTGAAGCAGATTCCATTGAAGAACTTGAAAAAATGGTGGTAGATGCCGCTCTGGGTTGGATGGAATGTGAACTTGATGATGGTAGGCCAATCCCAACACCCAAAAATATTGAAGATCATCTCTCTGACGACTACTTCAAAGATTGTCTATGGCTGTTAGTCGAGATTGATTTTGGAAAATTGTCTGACAAAACCGAGCGACTAAACATATGCCTTCCTACTCGTGCGATTAGGCGGCTTGATGCTCTCGCTGCGAAAGCCGGAGACTCTCGATCTGGGTTTCTAGCCAAAACCATTTATTCGCTTGCGCCATAAAATCAGATTTTGAAGATAATTCAAATATGCATGATTCATTTCAAGGACAACAATGCTGCTGATTCCGCCAACGCAGGCCAATTGCTATGTGAGCAGCCTTGCGGCACTCAATATTCATAGCCCAAATGGAACAGGTGATTGGCATAGTGCCGCAGCGTTAACTGACAACGCTTATCCGCAAGATTTTTATATCTATGGTTGGGGACAAAAACACAATACCAATCATCTTTTAGGAGATATTGGAATTATTGATGGCACAAAAAGGCTCAATGATATGGGTTACTTCCCCAAAAACAGCCCTGTTTGGCTTGCAGATCACCCAAGAGCCTGTGTCAATTATCTATACAAACAGGCGCCATTGGGCGTGTCATTTTAGATGATTGGTTTCCGAGCTATGAAGATAAACTGTCGGTCTATCAATTACTTGAAATAATTGAGCAGAAATTAACCGAACAAGAAATAGAAAATCTAAATCTATGGAAACTGAAAAATCAAATAATCACTTATTAAATAAAGAAATAAATATCACTAAACGTTAATTATATATTTAAAACTCTTCCAGAAAAGCTAAATATTTAGGTTATTACTTCAACTGAAAAATTGAATTACCCTATCGATCTGCGCACATAATGAAAACCACCGAGGCATGTAGCGGCAAACGTACGGGTATCGGAGGACGCTACCTCTGACTCATGTTTGGGTACTGGACGATTGCCTATTACTGGATCGATATTTTGGCGTACAAACCTAGATGTTTTGGGAAGTAAAAGCGGAAACCTGCTTAACACTCACCGTTAAAAACGGCGCTGTTACTGGAAAGTTCAACCTCGAAGAGATCACTCATGGCAAATAAACCTGTTCTGCACGACGGCTCTGCAGGAACCGTCGTCATCT
The DNA here is from genome assembly GCA_902463725.1 of uncultured Sutterella sp. Classification (GTDB taxonomy): domain Bacteria; phylum Pseudomonadota; class Gammaproteobacteria; order Burkholderiales; family Burkholderiaceae_F; genus Sutterella. The sequence continues at coordinate 1,932 of CABQGK010000021.1, forward strand.
ATCAGGACGATGCGGAAAAAATCCGTGTCGACGCTCTTCTCTATAACGAAACGCTGTGGCTAACACAAAAGTTGTTAGCCGAGCTTTTCGACACATCAAAGCAGAACATCTCTAAGCACCTGAGACGCATTTTTGAAGACGGCGAACTCATCGAAAGTTCAGTTGTCAACGATTGGTTGACAACTGCCTCGGACGGTAAGAGCTACCAAACAAAACTCTACAACCTTGATGCCGTCATCGCAGTCGGTTACCGCGTCAACTCGAAACGTGCCACCGCCTTCCGCATCTGGGCAACACAGATCCTTCGAGAGTACATCGTCAAAGGCTTCTCCATGGATGACGAGCGCCTCAAGAACCCAGAGTATTTCCTTGGGAAGGATTATTTCGATGAGATGCTTGAGCGCATTCGCGACATTCGTGCCAGCGAACGTCGGTTCTACCAGAAAATCACGGACATTTACGCCCAATGCTCTGTTGACTACAACCGGAATGCCGAAATCACCCGACACTTTTTTGCCACGGTACAAAACAAGCTACATTGGGCAACCACTCATCAAACGGCAGCAGAAATCATCTATTCACGCGCTGACCATACAAAGCCCAACATGGGACTGACGACATGGAAGCATGCACCGAACGGACGGATTTATAAGGCAGATGTCACGATTGCTAAGAATTACCTCAGTAGCGAAGAAATGGAGAAGCTCAACCGCTTGGTGTCGATGTACCTAGACTATGCTGAGAACCAAGCAAAGAAAGGCATACCGATGACGATGGCCGACTGGGTGAAGCGCCTGGACGCCTTCCTGCAGTTCAACGAAGAAGACCTCTTGAAGGATCCCCAAGGAAAAGTTTCCAAGGCTGTGGCGGAAGCCTTTGCCATCAATGAGTACCAGCTATACCGCAAAGGTCTACTTGAGAACTACCGGTCCGACTTTGATGCATTTGTAGCCGAACACTCGATGACAGAAATCGAAAAGCTGGCCAAGCCGTAAAACAGAATCACGGCAGAGTTTGCAAAAGACAGGATTGTACGCGCCGGATTTGTTTGCATGCACGGAGATGACATCAGTGCCTTATCCTCGCTTTCAGTCACCTCTTCCTTCGACGCGCCTTCCGCATCCCATGTCTATGGCAACAGGGAAAACCCTAAGACGCCCAAAATTCCTGAGCAAAAACACATGCAAACGTGCACTACACCGTCCCGAACGCGGGCCTGCGCACCGCGCACACATTGACGTGCGCGGGCGCACTGCGCTATAGTCTCATTGTCTAAATATTTAGACCTACTTCTTCAGACGGTAGTCTCTGTAGCGTACCTAGGGATACGGGCTGTGAGTTATGACGCATTGCTCATAGCTGCTACAGACACTAGCCTCTTTTATGCCCGCTGTTTTGATGCAGTGGGTTTCTTTTTGTGCGGTGCTGGCGACTCTGAAATCTAAGCACAAACACTTAGAGTACGGGAAAACCCGCAACAGAGCCCTCACAATCTGTTAATCTTGAGTCTTTCAGGGTTTTTGATGTGAGCGTACCGTCTGACGCAGGGGCTCAAAGTGCCACCCTACCCTTTGGTAGCATCAGCAGCGCTACCACTCGGGGAACTTTTCGCACAGTGCTTTCCCGCGCACAATCTCCTTGCGGCCTCACATCGCGCATGGTGCTTCTCGTGGTTCGGGCGAAGCGCATGCTTGTGACAGATCGTATTGCGCTAGAGCGGCGCTACGATACTCGTACAAAAGCCCTGAAAACGCCCCGAGCCCAAACACACTAACCCAACGTGGTAGAGCGTTTTTAGCACTTGAACGCAGGACCAGAGCGACTCAAAAACTCTACGCGAGCCTCGCCCTCTCTAGCGCTCCTTCCCCAAAGGTTGCGCAGGGAATTCAGCACTCGCGGCGCACGCCACAACGATTACACATGATGAAATCAACCCTTTCCCTCAAAGCCCGCGCACTGATCGGGCTCACGCTTTTCTCTATGTTTTTTGGCGCGGGGAACCTCATTTTCCCGCCCTACCTCGGCTATCTTGCTGGGGATTCGACGTTGATTGCGATGGTGGGCTTTGCCATTACGGCCATTTGCTTTCCGGTGCTCGGCGTGATGGCCGTGGCTAACTCGGGCGGTCTTACCAACCTCGCAAGCCGTGTGCATCCGATTTTTGCCTCGATTTTTACGCTGCTGATTTACCTCTCGATTGGTCCGTGCTTGGCGATTCCGCGTACGGCATCGACCTCCTTTGAAATGGCGGTGAGCCCCTTTTTCCGTGGCTCGGGTGCGTTTAGCGGCACCGTGATGGGGCTCGATTGGGCGGTACTTGCGCAGGCGCTCTACTCGGTGGCGTTCTTTGTGCTCGCGGGCTTCATCGCGCTCGACCCTTCGAAACTCACGCAGCGCTTGGGAAAAATTCTCGGCCCCATGCTCGTGACGCTCATTGCGATCCTCTTTGGCGCAACGCTCTTGCACCCGCTATCCAATACCCTCTCGATTCCGACAGGGCGCTACCTGGATAACCCACTGCTCTCGGGCTTTATCGATGGGTACCAGACGATGGACACGCTTGCCGCGCTCAACTTTGGGCTCGTAATTGCGATGAACATCCGTGCTTTTGGAGTCAAAGACGAGTCGACGGTCGTCTCTGAGACGATGAAGGCTGGGCTCATCGCAGGGGTGCTCTTTGTGCTCGTCTACGGGGCGCTCGCTTGGCTTGGCGCGCAGTCCTCGGCAGCGCACTTTACCGCTGAAAACGGCGCACAGACACTGAGCGAACTCGGTCGCGTACAGTTCGGCCCGCTCGGTACGGTGATTCTTGGGGCGTGCTTCTTTATTGCGTGCTTGAACACTTGCGTGGGGCTTCTCTCCTGCTGCTCGAACTACTTCCGCGAAATCATGCCGTTTTTGGGTTACAAGGGCTGGCTCTTGGTCTTTGTGCTTACGAGCTTGGTGATCAGTAACGCGGGCCTCACGCTCATTCTCAAGCTCTCCGTGCCGGTGCTTGTGGCGATCTATCCGGTGAGTCTTGTGCTCATCGTGCTCGCGCTCGTTCATAACCACATTTCACACCGCCCGGCGGTTTATCCCTGTGCCATTGCGCTCACCGCGATCACCAGTATCGCTGGCGCGCTCAAGATGGCTGGGCTTTCGACGCCAGCAATGGATGACGTGATTGCGGCGCTGCCCTTATCGAGCGTCGGCCTTGAATGGGTGGTGCCCGCCATTGTGGGCGTTGCCTTGGGCTCGGCGATCTCTGGCATGGGCAGAAAGCGTCCTATCGACTTGAGTAGCTAAGCGCCACTGTTTGCGCCTCAAGCTCTCGCCCCCTCTAGTTTCTAAATCGGTAGATGAATCTTGGAGGGGGA